>JBAZQF010000005.1:0-208900 GCA_041645355.1 Methanoregula sp. | reverse complement strand
GCCAGCCGCTTGATATCCTGTTTCCCGCTGACAGCCGGGATGCATCCCTTACCCTGATCAAAAAGACGCTTGAAGGTGAACACTGGAAAACGGTGGAGATCCCGATTCTTACCAAAGATGGCAGAATTCTGATGGTACTCTGGAATTCGGCAAATGTTCTCGATGAGGACAAGAAGATCATCTCAACGATTGCGCAGGGGATGGATATCACCGAACGCAAAAAGATGTCCGTGCAGATCGAAGCCTCGCTTATCGAGAAGGAAGCCCTGCTCAAGGAGGTCCACCACCGGGTCAAGAACAACCTTCAGATCATCGCAAGCATCCTCAATTTACAAATCCGGAAGATCGATGAACCCTCAACCATCGAAGCATTGAAAGACTGCCAGAGCCGGGTGCGGTCCATGGCGCTCGTCCACGAACACCTCTACCGGGGCAAAGACCTGTCCCATGTCGACCTGGGGAACTACATTCGTGCCCTGGGAATAGCGCTCTTCACGTCGTACGATGCAAAGGACCGGGGTATCCGGTTCGAACTTGACATCCATGACATCTATGTGGACACAAACACTGCCATTCCCCTCGGTCTCATCTGCAATGAGCTGATCACCAACAGCTTAAAGTATGCATTTAAGGAGAAAAAAGACGGCAAGGTATCCATCACTGCTACCGAAGATCGTGCCACCCTGACTTTTATCGTAGCTGATAATGGTCCGGGGATTCCGGAACACATCACTTTGGAGAACCAGACTACGCTCGGGCTCCAGCTGGTAAGCTCGCTGACCGATCAGCTCAATGGCACGGTGACGATCGACCGCACGGAGGGTACGAAGTTCGTGTTCACGATCCCCAGACCGGCGGAGTGTGTCAGGAAATGACCTGGACGGGATTCTTAATCCTATTCCATAAAAAAATGCCGGATGCTCCTGCAGTAACTATCCTTACATATCCCCCGCGTTATCATGCCAATCGCACCAATGGGAGAAGACAGGGCCACCCCGGCGGGATAATTCCTGAAGTATCGGATGGTGTGAACGGACATTATCGGGACAACTATAGGTTCCGGGGAAATATGCAAAACAGGATAGTGAAAGAAAAAGGGAGTTCCGGGGAATGCTACACGAGATAAAGGCCGGAATCAGCTCTTCGGTTACTCCGGCAAACATTCTCAAAGGAGTGTCTGCCGCAGTCATCCTGGTCGTCCTCTACCTGCTCAGCGCACAAGACTACCTCCTCTTCCACAGCATTATCGAGCTTGCCACGATCGCCATCGCATTCTCGATCTTCATCATTGTCTGGAATACCCGCAAAGCAATCCCCGAAACCTTCTTCCTTATTATCGGCATCTCGTTTCTCTTCACCGGAAGCATTGACTTAATCCACACCCTTGCCTTCAAGGGAATGGGCGTGTTCCCCGAAAGCACGGCCGATCTTCCCACCCAGATCTGGATCGCTGCCCGGTATTTTCAGAGCATCACGTTCTTTATCGCAACGCTCTTTATCGGGAAGTCCATCACGAAAGACCGGAAGCACGATGTTGAGATCATCTTTGCGGCATGCGCAGCTGCCTGCATCCTTATTCTCGCAAGTATCTTTGTGTGGCAGAACTTCCCGCACTGTTTCATCGAAGGCAGCGGCCTGACGCCCTTTAAGATTGCAAGCGAGTATGTCATCTCGCTCATTCTCGTTGCCACGATTATCGTGCTCTGGACCCGGCGGCGCCATTTTGACCGGGACGTCTGGCATTTCCTCATCGCCGCCCAGCTGTTCCTTATCCTCGGCGAACTGGCGTTTACGTCATACATAAGCGTGTACGGCTTCATGAACATGCTCGGCCATCTCTTCAAGCTCATATCGTTCTATTTCTTCTACCGGGCCATCGTGGTCGTGGCGTTGACCCGGCCCTACGATCTCCTCCTCCACGAACTCAAGGTAAACGAGGAGACTGTCCGCGAGAGCCGCGAGATGTACCGGCAGCTTGTCGAGAACATCAACGATGTGATCTTCTCCCTTGACCTGCAGGGAAATTTCACCTATATCAGCCCGGTTATCGAACGGTTGTACGGTTATACCCCGGATGAGACAATCGGTCAGCATTTTTCGAAGTTCATCCATCCCGAGGACCATCCGATCTGCATCGAGGCTTTCAAGAAACGACTGAAAGGGGAGTACGGCCTCAACGAGTTCAGGATCATAGCCAAAGATGGCAGGACGGAACATGTCCTCATCTCCCAGCGCCCCATCATCAGGGACGATGCTGTTTGCGGGTTCAACTACATTTTGACCAATATCACTGCGCGTAAACAGGCAGAAGAGGCGATGCTGGAGAGCGAAGCGCGCCTCCGCACACTAGTACAGACAATCCCCGATCTCATCTGGCTGAAGGATACCAACGGGGTGTACCTGGCGTGTAATTCCATGTTCGAGCGGTTCTTCGGGGCAAAAGAGTCCTTGATTGTGGGAAAGACGGATTACGACTTTGTCGATAAAAAACTGGCCGATTTCTTCCGGGAGCATGACCGCATCGCCATGGCGGCAGGCGGTCCCAGCACCAACGAGGAGTGGATCACATTTGCAGATAACGGGCACCGGGCCATGCTGGAGACTATCAAAACCCCGATGTACGAAAAAGACGGCAGGCTCATTGGCGTACTCGGCATCGGGCGCGATATTACCGGGCGAAAACAGGCTGAGGAGGCGGTCAGGGAGAGCGAGCGGAAGTTCCGCGATATCTTCAACAATACCACCGACGCAATTCACATCCACGAGATCAATACCGATGGCACGCCCGGCAAATTCACTGATGTTAACGAGGTTACCTGCCGGATACTGGGGTATTCCCGGGAAGAGATCCTTGAAAAGACACCTCCTGATATTGCCACGGAACATCATGATCCCCCGATAGCGAAGATTCTCGAAGAGCAACGGACGCGGGGAGTTGCGAGATTCGAGACGGGCTACCGGACAAAAGACGGGGAAATCATCCCGGTTGAAATCAATACCCATGTTGTCACCCTCCAGGGCAGGAAGGTGATGCTCGGCGTTGTCCGGGACATGACCGAACACAAGAAGGCCGAAGCACTGCTCAAGGATTTCAACGAGGAACTCCAGCAACAGGTGAAAGCCCAGACTGAGGTGATCCAGGCGTCCCTGGATGAAAAGGTCCTGCTCCTCCGCGAGATCCACCACCGGGTCAAGAACAACCTCCAGATCATCATCAGCTTAGTCAACCTCCAGATGCGCCAGATAGACGACGACCGGCTGAAACAGGTCATGAAGGAGACCCAGAACCGGGTGCGGGCAATGTCCTTTGTCCATGAAAAACTGTATCAATCAGAGGATATTGCCCATATTGATCTCGCCAATTATACCCGCTTCATGGTGAACCAGCTCTTCTCTTTCTACGGGGTTGATTCCCGGCAGGTGGCGCTGGAGATCGATATCGGGAAGATCATGCTCCGCATCAATACGGCAATCCCGCTGGGTTTAATCATCAACGAACTGGCAAGCAATGCGCTGAAACACGCATTTGCTGACGGAAGAACCGGGACATTGTCCATCTCGGCACGCGAAGAGAATAAGACCCTGTCTCTCACGATAAAGAGCGATGGCATTCCAATTCCCCCGGATCTCGACTGGCGGAACGCGGAATCGCTGGGACTCCGGCTGGTCATCTCGCTCGTGGATCAGCTCGACGGCACCATTGAACTGGACCGGAGTTCAGGGACTGCGTTTACGATTATCGTCAAAGAGAAGGATTAAGAACCGTACAGGCAACAGGAATGTGAAGGAAGAAAATGAACGGCAGGAAACCAGAAACCAGCAATGCAGATAATAAATTCCAAAAGAGACGGCCTGAAGTGCCCCGAAGTGTAATTCTTCAATATATTATTGTCCTGCTGAGTTTCCTCCTCCTTGCCGCCATTGGCGTCTTGTACATCAACAGCATAAACCAGGTCGCTACGGAGACTGCTATATCTTCGTACCAGCAGACCGAACTGGAGGTTGTCCGGCAAGCAGCCCGTGGTTCTGAAGAGTACATCCACATGCAAACCGTCGTGCATGGCCGGACGGATATTGCCGCGGTTGAACAGGAAGTTTATAAAAAATTCATCGACCCCATCCGGTTGTTAAAAAACGGTGATGCCTGGATTTATGCGCCGGATCACATCGTCTTCGACCAGAGTGCGGATCTGCCCAAGGAATACTGGGGTAAGAGCATGGCGCAGATATTTGCTCTCCAGCAAAAGAACGGAGCAAGTCACTATGAAGAGATGACCGCGGATGTCACCAATGCCCGGGAGGGAGTCGGGTATTATGTCTGGCTCCCGGAAAAAGGTCCCGAGATCGCTGCGTGGACACCGGTGAGGGTCGGCAATAATACCTGGACCATCGGGCTGTCAACTCCGTTACCGGAGATTCTGGAAGCAAGCGGAGCCTCATCCCAGATTGCTATTGCCAAAGCGGGTATCCTTTCAAGCATCCTCCTCGCCTTCATCCTGCTCTGCCTGTGGGTTTTTTCCGATATGAAGCGGAGGCAGGCCAACGATGAAATGCGTGAGAGCAGGGAGCGGTTCCACCTGATCTTCCAGAACGCGAATGATGGTATCTTTGTCCACGAGATCTCACCGGAAGGCCCCGGTAAATTCCTTGATGTTAATAATCAGGTATGCCGGTGGCTTGGCTACACCCATGACGAAATGATCAGGATGGCTGTCACGGATATTGATGTACCCGAACAGTTCGAAAAATTCCCGGTGATAATTCAACACCTTACGGATGGCGGGTTTGCGGTTTTTGAGACTGACTTCTTAACAAAGGACAGGAAACGGATCCCGGTTGAAGTAAGTGCACGGCTCTTCGATCTCCATGGAAAACAAACAGTCCTTAGCATCATCCGCAATATCACCGAGCGGAAAGCAGCAGAACTGGCGCTGCAGGTTGTCAGGGAAAAATATACAAAAGCGTTCCTCTCGGCACCTGATGCAATCACGATCAGCGAGATGGATTCGGGGCGTTTCATTGAAGCAAACGATACAGCAACGAAAATCTTCGGGTACTCCAGAGAAGAATTGATCGGAAAAAATGCCCTTGAACTAGGCATCTGGGAGAAACCGGAAGACCGGGCTGCTTTCTTCGACCAGATAAAAGAATATGGCAGGGTTCAGCAATACGAGGTAACAGAGCGACGTAAATCCGGAGACCTGTTTAACGCAATGATTAATGCTGACACTTTATCGATGGGGGGCCAGAACTACCTGATCGCCATTATCCGCGATATCACCGAGAAGAAACGGACAGAAAGGGAGCTCCGCGAGAGCGAATCCCGGCTCGCAACCGCAATGGACATAGCGGCCCTTGCTGACTGGGAGTTTGATGTTCAAACCGGGATTTTCACCTTCAATGACCGGTTTTATGCATTGTACGCCACCACCGCGGAACGTGAAGGCGGCTACCAGATGCCGGCAGAAGTGTATGCACGGGAATTCGTTCATCCCGATGAAATGAATATGGTTACTGACGAAGCAAACCGGGCGATCACTACAACAGATCCCAATTACCAGTCACAACTTGAGCACCGGATTATCCGGAGGGACGGGGAAATCCGGTATATTGTTGTCCGTATCAGGATCACCAAGGACGCTTCCGGCCGCACCGTAAAAACCCATGGCGCGAACCAGGATATCACCGAGCGCAAAATTGCAGAGAAGCACCTGCGGGAGCAGGAAGCCACCCTTGAAACGCTTCTGAATGCTCCGACCGATATCTTTGCCCTCCTGGACCGGGACGGGACAATCCTGAACATCAACGAGAGCGGTGCGCGACAGGAAGGAGGTACGGTAGAGGAAATTACCGGGCGGAATATCTACGATATCCTGCCTCCTGCACTGGCGGGGACTCGCAAGGAGATAATCAAGGGTGTTTTCAAATCAGGGTCGCCGGCACATTTCGAGGACGAACATGCCGGCAGGTATTTCTATAACAATATTTTCCCGGTCTTCAATGCAGAACAAAAGTCGGTCGAACGTGTTGTGGTCTATACATCGGATATCACTGACCGGAAAAAGGCAGAGCTGCAACTCCAGCGATTCAATATAGACCTTGAGATGGGAATTGCCGAACGGACAGCATCCCTGCACAGGACCACCGAACTGCTCCAGGATGAAGTGCTCCAGCATGAGAGAGCAGAGAAGAAAATCCAGGAATCGCTGGACGAGAAAAGTGTCCTGTTAAAAGAGGTTCACCACCGGGTCAAGAACAATCTCCAGATCATTGCAAGCATGCTGAATCTCCAGGCACGGTATATTACGGATGAAAAAACCCTCCAGGCAATCAAGGACAGCCAGAGCCGTGTCAAGGCAATGGCACTTGTCCATGAAAAGCTGTACCGGTCAGAAGATATCTCAAAGATCAGCCTCGATGACTATGTAAAGTTCCTCGGAAACAGCCTGTTCCAGTACTATGGAATGAGGGGGAGGGGCATCACGCTGAGAACCGACATACGGGATATCACGCTCGATATCAACGCCGCAATTCCCGTGGGGCTCATCATCAACGAACTGATCTCCAATTCCCTGAAATATGCATTCCCTGATGGAAGAACCGGGGAGATTTCCATAACGGTAACGCGGGATGGCAAAACGCTCACCTTCCTGTTCAAGGATAATGGTATCGGTATTCCCGCTGACTTTGACTGGCGCAATGCGGAATCCCTCGGGCTCCGGCTGGTGAACTCGCTTGTCGACCAGCTGGACGGGACGATTGAACTGGACCGGAGTGCCGGGACATCATTTATGATCGTTGTGACAGAGACAAAATGATGTGCACTCCTTTGTATTGTTGTGATTTGAAGAGAAGTATACCAAACTTTTATTTCATTTTGATTAATATGTTTTGAATAAATATCCCCCATTATCGGGTAACCTCACATGACTCCGTGCCGGATCCTGATCGTTGAAGATGAGCGGATTGTAGCCGAGGATATCAAAACAACGCTCCTCTCGTTCGGATTTGATGTCGCGGAGATCGTGACACGAGGGGAAACCGCAGTTGAACGGGAACGGATCCTCAAACCCGACCTTATCCTGATGGATATCCACCTGGCTGGAACGATGAACGGGATTGAGGCCGCTGGACAGATTCATCTCCATTCAGATGTACCCATTATCTACCTTACAGCATATGCAGATGATCAGCTCCTGCAAAGTGCAAAAGTAACCCGGCCCTACGGCTACATTCTCAAACCTTACTCGGAGCGTGAACTCCATTGCGCTATTGAGATAGCGCTCTATTCCCAGGGTATAAACCGGACGCTTAAGGAAAGTGAAGACCGGTTTCGTACGCTCCTCTCCTCGATACAGTCAGGCATTGTGGTGATCGATGTTGATACGCACATCATCCTTGATATCAATCAAAAAGGTCTTGAAATGATTGGCGGGACGAGAGACAGTGTAGCAGGTTCCGTATGCCACCGGTTCATTTGTCCGGCAGAACAGGGCAGGTGCCCGATAACCGATCTCGGGCAGGCCATTGATGACTCTGAACGCATCTTAATTACTGCCGGGGGAAACCAGCTCCGTATCCAGAAAAGTGTCATCTCATCAGTCCTGAACGGGAAACGGGTTCTCATTGAGTCTTTTATTGATATCACACCCCGGAAAAATACCGAAGATGCACTTAAAACCGCCAACAAGAAGCTCAACCTGCTCAACAGTATCACACGGCATGATATTCTCAACCAGCTTACGGCCCAGTTCCTCAAAATTGGCATGACAAAGGAGAAAATTCAGGATCCTGAAGTGACGCAGCTCATCGAACAGATCCAGCATACCAGTGAGAACATAGAGCGGCAGATCATGTTTACCCGCGATTACCAGGATGTTGGTATCAAAACCCCGGCCTGGCATGACGTTGGCAGGTCTGTTCATGACGCAATAAAAAACATTAATCCCGGGCATGTTGCGGTCAGGGTTGATCTTGCACCCGTGGAGATCTTTGCAGACCCCCTGCTTCCCAAAGTTTTCTATAACCTGGTTGACAACGCCATGCGTCACGGCGAGACCCTCACGCAGATTACCTTCACATGCGAACAGCGCAACGGGAACAACATGATCATCTGCGAAGATAATGGTGTGGGTGTTCCACGGAATCAGAAATCGGGCATATTCAACCGCGAATATTATAAGAATACCGGGTTCGGGCTTAACCTGTCCCGCGAGATCTTGGCGATCACGGGTATTACCATTACAGAAAACGGTGAACCCGGCAGGGGGGCACGGTTCGAGATGTCGGTGCCGGAAGGAGCGTACCGGTTCAGACAATAAACAATTCTGGAAATGTCACGATTGATGAGACCTGTGGCGAGTCCGAGCCACGCGTGCGTCATGCGGGCAAGTCACTGGGCATCTTGCGTTTTCGCATCAACAGCGATGTATACGATACGGAGCATGGTGTGAGGTGCGGGCCGCGTTCCCGCTGCAGGCCGGTGTCCGGATTATGGCGCGGGCGACTGCGGTACAACAAATCCATTTTTTATCTTCACATTATTCCCTGAAGTTTTTTTATAATCATCAAAACAAATGAATAAAAATTATAATAAATTATTGTTGAAGAATTACTAGATGACAAATCCAATTTTCCTGGGAGAGAAACATGAGTTTATCAAACCATTTGCCAGAAAAAGAGCTGAGAGATTTTATTGTCGCGGAACTGAACGGGAAGCCGTTCATCTTCTATACGCTCTCCGGCGCCCATCTCTATGGTTTTCCCTCGTGTGATTCCGATTATGATATCCGGGGCTGCCACGTGCTGGACAAGAGGGTGATCTGCGGCTTTCATACCCCGCGTGATACGATCGAACGGATGTCCGGCGAGATTGATTTCGTCTCCTTTGATGTAAAAAAGGAACTGGGCCTGATCCTCCAGAATAATTCCAATGTGCTTGAACACGTGTTTGCCCCGGCTCTTGTGTCATCATCCCGTTATCCGGCACTCAAAAAGATTGCAGGACTCTCGCTCAGCCGGGCGGTTTTCCATCCTTACCACGGGCTCGCCCTTCATAACTGGAAGAGCAGAAACGAATCCAAAATCCCGGCCGGTAATGGCGAATCTGCAAAACGGTATCTCTACATCCTGCGCAGCCTCATGGCCGGTATCTTCGCGCTTGACACCGGGAAGATAGAGCCGGATATCCAGGTACTGAACCGGCATTTCCGGTATCCACTTGTCGATGAATTTGTCAGCATCAAAATGAACGGGTGCGAATACGGGGTTGTTGCATCCCATGAATCGGCGGATGTCCTGATAGCACAGCTTTTTTTGGATCTGGAAGCGGCCCGTGAAAACTCTCCGCTGCCGGAAAAGCCCCCGGAAGAAGTGTTCGGGCGGGCAAATGATTTTTTACTGGATTGCCGGGGTGTAAGATAATCCGGGACCGGTATTTTCAGGTTCCTCCGACGGAAAAGGAGTCTCATTTGGGGTGTTTTTCCCGGTTTTGATATTTTTTTCCAGATATATGACCTTCATATCCGCGTTTTGGCGAGAATTTCCGGGCCCCGATGGGGTAAAATACGTGGCTAAAACCGGCACGATTCAAGGGCCTTTGGTGGAGGTTATATGATGTGCAATTCTGCCGTATTTTGGCAAAATAACTCCGTATTTGTCTTTATTTTTATGAGATCCCAAAAGGAGCGTTTTACGGGGTTTTTCAGGAAGGGGCAGGATCCAAAAAATGAATCGGGGCCCGTACAGGGCTTATTTTCCCCCGGGATATCAGTCTGCCATCCGGCAGGCTTCCGGGAGCAATCCAGTGAACCCCCCACCGGTTCCAGCATGTGAAAATGACCTGTATTGATAACGGTTTACGGGGTAACCGGGAAAGCGGGGGGGGGGAGGGGGGCCAGGCAGGGACCCCCCTATGCACTTTCAAAAAAACCCGGGGGTCCACATCGATTTGAAGTGTTGGCACTCATTAACCGTCCGATCCGGTGGAATGGATTTTACCGCTACACATATGTCATAAAATAACAATACGAGTGTCATGGATAATTTCCTGAACTTCACGGCTCATGCCCGGACCATGATGCATGAGCGGATGATTCAGGAAGAATGGATCCTGCGTACGGTAACCACACCGGATTCAATCGAAGAATGACGTGATGATGAAAGACATTATCTGAAACAGATCCCTGAAGCGGGCGAAAAAAACCTGCGGGTAATTATTAACCCGCAGAAAAATCCCCATCGCGTAATCACTGTATTCCTTGACAGGAGAGTAAGACCATGAAAGTTACTGTTGACAAAGAGGTCGATGCGCTGTACATGCGCCTGTCCGACACCAGGATCCGGGACTCGGAAGAGGTGAGACCCGGTATCATTCTCGATTACGATGAGCAGGATAACCTTGTTGGAATCGAAGTACTCCGGGTATCCGAGCGGGTGCCTTCGGCATCGCTGAAATCGATCCTTGTAGAATCGGCGTAACCGGAAAAGACGGTCAGTGAGGATTGCTCACAGGATAGTACATCCCCCCGGACCGGGGCCGCTACGGTCCGTAAAACCCCTCATCCGGCACCCCGCCGGAACACGGATCCCTTTTTCATCCGCTGCTATAACGTTGCTACCTATTTCTTCATCAATTCCCGTCGTAAAATCGGATTTGCTATTCACCGGAGAGGTCAGGGATACCGTAAATGGGAAAAGGAACCCCTGCAGGGCGTATTTTACTTTAGGTGCCGGACCCTCTTTTCCGGGGGACTATCTCCCATCATCCCTGGAGGATCTGCCTTCCCCTGCTTCTTCTTCAGCCGCTCGATCATCTCCTCGGCCCTCTGCTTTGCTGCCCGTTCCTTGTCATCGCCCGGCTCGGCCCACGGCTGCGTGACCTTCCGGGTAAGTTTCCCGCTGAGAGGGGGTTGGGGAAGTGCAGCGGGATCGTTCAGAAAATCGGGGCTGCAGAGATCTGGATACGAAGAGCAGTTGCAACAATTTTCGTCGTGGCCGGTGGGTATTATATCATCATTATCTACGGGACCGGGATATTCTGATCACTCTCCTGGGGGAAATAAACCGTGATAATGCGATTTCAAAAAAAATTGAATAACCTTTATTTACTCCATACCCTATTACCCTGTAATACGAATCCGTCTGGATGCATCTGACAGAGGGATCGAAGATAAAAAAGAGGCAGAATAGAATGGATCTCCTATACGCAGCGGAATTCTCCGCATCCGGCCCGGTCAAAAAAGACCTGATGAAAACCGCAGGTTCGAACATTGTGATAGTCGGCCTTGAAACCGGGCAGGTGATCCCGCCCCACCCGGAACCCTATGCCGTGGTGTTTGTGGTGCTTCAGGGGGAGGGCACGATCACTTCAGGAACAATTGAGCATCCCGTGAAACCCCAGCATCTTGTTTCCGTAAAGAAGGATGAGAACCGTGGGATCCGGTGCAGTGAGAAGATGGTCATTCTCGGCATCCGCGAAGATGTATGAGGAGACAAAAACCCGATGACCGCGATAATCCAGGCCTCAAACATTACAAAAGTTTTTGGCAAGAGCACTGCTGTTGATCATATCACGTTCGATGTCCGGAAGGGCGAGATCTTCGGCTTCCTTGGCCCGAACGGTGCAGGCAAGACCACTACCACCCGGATGCTGACCGGCGTCATTCCCCCCGATTTCGGGTCAGCAGCAATCCTCGGCCATGATATCCGGTCCGAGCCGGTGCAGGCAAAGCAGCGGTTCGGTGTCGTTCCGGAGACCTCGAACGCCTACACGGATCTCACCGCATGGCAGAACCTGATGCTGATGGGCGAACTCTACGGGCTCCCGCGTGCCCGGGCTGAGCAGCGTTCTTCTGAACTGCTCGCGATGGTGGGACTGCTTGAGAAAAAAGACCAGAAGGTGCAGGCATACTCCAAAGGCATGAAACAGCGGCTCATCCTCGCGATGGCACTCATTCATGAACCGGAACTTCTCTTTCTCGATGAGCCCACGAGCGGCCTTGACGTGCAGAGCACCCAGATGATGCTCACCCTGCTCCGCGACCTGAATACGCAGGGAACCACGATCTTCCTCACCACGCACAACATGGAGGAAGCCAACCGGCTCTGCCACCGCGTCGGCATCATCCGGGCAGGAAAGATGGCGGCGATCGATGCTCCGGAGAAACTCAAAGTCGCAATCGACCGGGTGCACACGATCGAAGTAAGTTTTGACCGTGAAGTACCCGGTGATGCATTGGCCGGACTCGAAGGTGTGATTGGGGCGAACCGGACTGGTGACAAATGGCAGATCACTGCAGAGAACCGGGATGCTGTCATTCATTCCCTCGCGAGCTTCAGCCGGCAGAACGGCGCTGCGATAGTTACGCTGAACACTCTTGCCCCCTCGCTCGATGAAGCGTTCCTCCGGCTGACGCAGGGGGATAAACCATGAACCCGGCGGGATTTTCAGAACAGGTCCGGCGTGCATGGGCGATTGCCAGGAAGGATATCCGCATCTATTATCTCAAGGGTCCCGTGCTTATCTTCGGCGTCTTTATGCCGCTTTTCATGTTCCTTGCATTCCTGATGGGTACCAAACAGCTCCCCCTTTCATTTCTCATTTCCGGGCTGGTCGGGATGACACTCTTTTTTACCGCAACCGCAGTATCCCCGGCGATCTTTCCCTGGGAAGGACAGGCCAGGACTCTTGAGCGGCTCGCATCATGCCCGGTAGCGGTTGAGACAATCGTCCTTGGCGACATGATTGCGTCTACCCTCTTTGGTATCGGGATTACGATAATTACGGTCATCATCGGGCTTGTGCTGGGTCTTTTGCTCCTCGACGGCATCACGCTGCTTGTCGCCATCCTCCTTGCAGCGTGCTGCTTCTCGGCAATCGGGATGCTGCTTGCGGTCCCCCCCACGAACGTGCCGTCAAACATCATGATGCTCTCGTCGCTGATCAAGTTCCCGCTCGTCTTCATCTCAGGCATCTTCATCCCGCTGGAACAGATGCCGGCATGGGGACTGGTGCTTGCAGTCTTCTCTCCGCTCTCCTATTTCACGGACCTTGTCCGGTACTCGTTCACCGGAGACCATTTCTTTCCCGTGTGGATCGATATCGCAGCGCTTGCAGTGTTCACTATCGTGTTCACGGTTGGCACAATGTACCTGCACAAGAGAACGATGCCAAAGAGGATGTGATATCCCATTTTTTTTACTCCATCCCCGGAAAAACCGGCCTTCACATTCGCATTCCGGCAGGGTTTCCGGTTCTCTATGGGCTAAACTATGTGGCGAAAAAAGCCTCGGTAAAAAGGCCTTTGGCGGGCATTGTACGAGGTGCATTCCAGCCGTATTTTGGCAAACGGGTTAAATACAGGGCCCCGTTTTTGGCGGGGTTGAAAGGGAGTGTTTTACTGGGTTTTTTCTGGAAGGGGCAGGATCCAAAAAATGAAACGGAGCCCGTACAGGGCGTATTTTCCTTCAGGATCGGAACCCGGGAATAGGGTTGATTCCCTTATCCCCCCATCCCCGTCATCACCCCCACCACATTCCACGCCATCCCCGGGTCCACACCCCGGGCCAGCACCAGCCCTGCGATCCCTGATGATCAGGACAAGCGCCCGAGGAGATTTTCCAGTACAACCGGGCCGAGCAAAGCTTCCGCTTCATTCCGGTAGTGTCCTGCAAGCAGATTGGCGATGATACGGTTTCCTGATGGAGTGGACCACATCCCCCCGCGCTGCTCTGCCTGGATCAACTGCCCCTGCTCCATCTCCGATAACATGGCTGTGATCTTCGACATCGGGATTTTACCGGACATCGCCAGTACTCGTTTGGGTGGCAGGAGCAGCCGAATATGGTCTGGAGAGAGATTCAGTTCGAGCATCTTCTTCTCGCGTATCTGAATCCGGATTGCAAGATCAAAGATCTGTTCGGCTACAGCGGGATTTCCCATCGTTATGGCTTATATTATTTGCATGCGGTATATATCAGTTGGTATACCAAATGAAAATCCTTATATTGATTCGAATTCGTTGGTAGGGTATGCTCAAGATCTCCGAAGAAGATTACCGGTCTCTTGAATTGAAACTCGAGGCAGACGTCAGGAAGTTATTCAGGCAGTTCCTGGAAGACCTGAAACAGAAAAATAGTGAACCTGAAACTATACCCGTGGAAGAACAGCAAAAACCACTCCAGCCATGTCCGGGATTACCTGTCGACACAACTCCTGCCTCGGTTCAACCAAAAAGACCCCGCATGTCAAAGAAAGCAATTGAAGTCAGCAGGATGCTGCACAGCTCAAACCGTCCCGGAACAAATCCCCAGAAAAAGATCCTTGAAGAAGACATGAACAAAATATTCAGAAAAAAACGCCGGGGAAGAAACGGTTAATGTAACCTGATAGTATTCCACTTTTTTGGAAAATTTTCATTGAGCGGGGATAATCCACGAGGCGGTCTGCCCATACACTGACCAGTATAAGGTAATTGTTGTATGACGCCCGGATTCCGGTATCCGGAATGTATCATACAGGCTGTCGAATTCCCGGTTCTCAATTCCCAGTGATTGCAGGGATGTAATAAACACATACCCGGGACAAATATCTGTGCGACAGTACAGTGTTGTATAACTGGTGTTTCCCGTGTCGTGCAACCAGATCTTTGGTTCGTACTGGACAGGGCCCACACCAGTATTTTTTTCTGTGATGAGAATTTTCCCGGTTGATGCATTCAACGCAGCTACGGTTACTTCCAGGTTGCCACCGGGTCCTGACAGGATAGCAGTATCACCTGTTGCGAGATCCTGCAACTTTTCCGGAGATGATGCAGGGAGTGATCCTTCAGGGCCCAAAGGAGCATACGATGTACATCCGGCAATGGTAACCGCCAGAATCACAAATGAAACCAGCCCAGCCCAGCGAATGAGTCCTGGATCCATCGCATTCCCCATATGATAATTGTTTCACCACTTACGGTATATATCAATTGGTATATCAGTTGCAAAAAAGATTGGATATCCGATCCGGCCTGTTCAAACCGGCACGGACAATCCCGCCATTGCCCCCACGACCTGTTGCGCCATCCCCGGGTCCACAACCCGGGCCAGCACCAGCCCGGCCATCGCAACGAACAGGGTCCAGAACACTTTCCTGACTTGCTCGTTCTTCCCGAACGCTTCGATCACGGCATCGGCATCCGCTTTCATTGCCCGCCGGATAAGTTTCGGCAGGAAGACAAAGAGCGGAAGGAACCGGAAAGTAGCACTAATGAATGTTAGCAGAAGTGGGAAAAATCATCGCCTTTGACAAACCGTTGCCAGTTATTCTCACTGAACATCGGCCCGGTCAGGATCCCGGCTGATCAAAAGAATCCGCTCCACACCCGTGATCCAGCGTTTTCTTTCAATACGTTCATTGATCTGGCTGTTGAAGACGAGCTTGAGCATGATGCCTGCCGTCAGTGAACTGATCAACTGTGCAGCTTCATCGACATCTAAATACTTTTTTAGCTCCCCCCGTGACTTCGCCCGTTCCAGACAGTTCGAGATCAGATCTAATTCGGCAGTCATAGAATCCGCTGCTTTCCCGTGCAACACCGGATCGTTGAGAAACCGGATTGGCAGAAGGGAATAGATATTTACGTAGCGTATCTGGCGGATAAAGATCAAATCGGCATAATTCTGGATAATCCGGTGGATGTCTCCATCGCGGGAAAGGGCTTCTACAAATTCGTCATCGTGGATCTGGATTACCCTGTTGACAACTTCATTCTCCAATGCATCGCGGTTTCGGAAATAACTGTAGAGCGCCGGAATCGAGACTCCAACCTTCTGGGCAATAGCTTCGAGTGTCATCGCCTCCCATCCTTTCTCAATGGCCACATTTATTGCCGCTGTAATGATGCGCTCCCGGGCCCCTTCGCGATATTCCTGATTGACACGAGGCATGATGATCTCCCGGATTATCATTCAATTTTTAACCGTAATGTATTTTCGCAATGCTTAAATCAATTTTTTTATTCTTAAATAGTTTTAAGTATACTTAAAGTGAATTAAGTATAGTGGGGGGTAAGGGGCTTCCGGAATCAACAAGCCAACCAGGGAGACCGATTCATGGATAGCAATATCACACATACGGATTTTGATAGTATCGACCCGACGATCTATAAGCGTCGCTGGCTCATTTTAACAACACTCTGCCTGGCGCTGCTCGGGGTAATGCTGGCAAACAGCAGTATCAACCTGGCGCTCCCGCTGATGTCAGTTGACCTCGGGCTGAGCCAGCTTGAACAGACATGGATTGTGAATATTTACTCGCTTTTGGTTGCAAGCCTCCTGTTTCTTGCCGGGGCATGCGGCGACCGGTACGGCAGGAAACTAGCCCTGCAGATCGGCTCTCTGGCGTTTGCCGCGAGTGCTTTTTATGCCGGGTTCCTGGCGCATTCTGCCATCGAGCTGCTCATTGCCCGGGGCATTATGGGCCTTGGAAGCGCACTCGTGATGCCGACAACGCTCTCGATTGTCAACAATATCTTTCCCACCAAAGAGCGGGTCCGGGCCATTGCCATCTGGAGCGCCATCACCGGGATCGGTATGATGCTGGGCGGGGTTATGGGCGGCATATTGATGGAGTACATTAACTGGAACTCGATCTTCTATCTGAGCGCAGCCATTGCTGCTGTGAGTTTTGTCATCAACCAGGTGATCGCCCCCGAATCACGTGATGATAAAGGTCTTGCGGTTGACTGGATCGGCGGCGTATTCGCAGCTGTCGGTATATTCGGGCTTGTCTATGGCATCACCGAAGCGCCATCGAATGGAATCCTTGACGGGACGGTGCTTGCCGGCCTGCTCATCGGTCTTGCCTCCCTTGCCGTATTCGTCCTGTGGGAGCGAAGAACCGCATCGCCGCTGCTCGATATGAACCTCTTCCACAACAGGGCGTTTTCCGTATCGAGCCTGACCCTGACACTCGCATTCCTGGCGATGTCAGCAATATTCTTCACGATTAGCCAGCTTCAGCAGCTCATCCTTGGCATGTCGCCCCTGACTGCATCGCTGCTGATGCTGCCGATCATGATCCCGTTCCCGGTACTGGCGCCGGTCATACCGAATATCGTGGAAAAAATTGGGAACCGGTATACGATTATCACCGGCCTTGCTCTTATCACGGTCTCGTTCCTGGTCATATCTGCCTGGACTATTGATACGACCTACCTGGGCATGCTGCCGGCGATGCTCGTCATGATAACCGGTGTCAGTCTCGCTATGACGCCGAGCACAAACATCCTCATGGCATCGGTCCCGAAGAATCGCTCCGGTATGGGTTCCGCAATGAACGATACCACCCGCGAACTGGGCTGCTCGCTCGGCGTTGCATTATTCGGTGCCATCCTCAGCGCAGTATATGTGAGTAACATCACTGAAGTCTCGGGCAGATTCTCCGGCTCAGTAAAGACGAGCCTTGAGACTTCGCTTGCAACAGCGCTGAACACGGCAGCTTCCCTGGGGCCCGACGCAGGCACTGTTGCAGAGGCTGCACAGGTTGCGTGGATGCATGCGTTCTCGATCGCTTCGCTCGTAGCTGCGGGTATTGTCTTTGTGACTATGGTTATTGCTCTCATGGCACTGCCCCAGCAGAAGCAATCCAAAACCGATACGCATGAGTAACGAGGGTCGGAGGATATCCCCGACCGGAGAAACCGTATGACGAGCATCCTGTATGTCGATACGAATACTGAGATGTGCCACCTCGTCCGGCATATGTTTGAGGAGACCGGGGAGATGCAGGTATACGTGGCTGGTGAAGGAGAAAAAGCCAGCATTTCATCCTGCCGTAACCAGTTTGATACGATCATATCCGATTACCATCTTCCCGATATGAGTGGCGTCAGTTTGCTCAAGAGACTGAAGTTGCCGGGGATCTGCGTGCCATTCATCTTCTTCACCCAGGATTTCATGACACCGTTGGACAAGGTGGTACACCGTCCTAACGTTTTACGGTTCAATGGCAAGAGAGACCTTGAGAAGAGGGAGATTCTCCGATTGTTACGGATTGTATACCGGGTGACGGGAAACCCTGATCAGGGTGGTGTGATGCCGGGCATCATAGGAGATGAGTAACGGGGATACAGGAGGCGGGTCTGAACCATGGACACGTGCATTAGGTTTACAATTGCCGAATATCAGCGGGATGATGTAAATGTTCTTATTTATCCTCTAAATGGGGGTTACTTGTTTCGGGAACTAAACAATGAATTGTATTTCTACTTACGAGAAGGGCACCAGGAGAGCTGGGAGCCCATTATCCGGGAGTTTTTTTCGCGTCATCACCAAAGAAGTGAGAGCAACACTGTCCCGACTCGGTGACGGCGAATTATTGGAGCATCGGCACCCTGGAGGTGATGGGCATGTCCATCTGTACAGTGGTCGTGATCGGTAACCGGTGGTTTGCTGGCATAGACTTGGGCCCGTGGGGACATCTCCGGAATGGGGGGATATCCATGGATTATAATAATCCCCGTTGATATTCGGAGCGCCAGACACGGTCAGAAATGCCGGTAGTACCATGTAACCATCAACCGATATGAAATGACCAAACCCGGCTATGTGGGATTTATATTGGGCAAGTTAGAGGGACGCAGTGCATCAAGACCGAATGAGAGAACCAAAATTATCCCCCATCAGATGGTTCCGGAGGATGATTACCTGCCAGTCCCGATGATATCCGTAAATTCTGCATATACTACCCTCTCTCCTGTCAACCGGCACCGGGGATGAAATTCCGAGATATCATCACAGGTTGATCTCACGCTCTCTTGTTCCGTTTCCACTCACCCCCAAACGTGGGGGTAGT
Source organism: Methanoregula sp. (assembly GCA_041645355.1). Lineage (GTDB taxonomy): Archaea > Halobacteriota > Methanomicrobia > Methanomicrobiales > Methanospirillaceae > Methanoregula. The sequence continues at coordinate 190,059 of JBAZQF010000005.1, read as the reverse complement.
CACCCCCCGATAAATCCCCAACCCCACGAAATCCGGAACCGATCACTACCGCCATTGAGGGGCACAGACACGGAGGGCAACCCTCCTCTCATACACACAGATTAAAAGATGGGATTCGTGTTTTCAGATTTTTCCTGTTTTTACCTCCCCACCCCCGTCATCACTCCCACAACCTGCTGCGCCATCCCCGGGTCCACGACCCGGGCCAGCACCAGCCCGGCCATTGCGGCGAACAGGGTCCAGAACACTTTCCGGACATGCTCGTTCTTCCCAAACGCTTCAATCACGGCATCGGCATCCGCTTTCATTGCCCGCCGGATAAGTTTCGGCAGGAAGACAAAGAGCGGCAGGAACAGGATCACCGCTCCGGTAAATGCAAGGGAAATCTCCGCCCGGCCTGCAAGAAAGATCCCGAGCGGGACCGCAAACACCCCGGCCAGGATCGCGGCCATCCCGGTCTCGCCAAACCAGAAGTAATGCCGCTTCATCGCGTAGGTCTGCTGTTCTGCACCGGTCAGCGCAGAAAGATCGAAAACACCGAGAGTGTTCAGCATCCCGTACCAGACCGCGTGAGTCTCCTCCGGGTCGGCAACAAGACCGAGAAACAAAACCGCGACCGGGACAATGAGAAAGATGATGGGGAACCGGGCCAGGAGAAGGACCAGCCCGAGCAGGACCCCGGTGCCGCAGATGGCGCACCGGGTCTGCATCTCGTTCTCAAACATCATCCTCCCCCGCTATCCGGATCCCGAAGACCGGGCTCGTGTACCCGCCGTTTTCCGTGCTGAAATCCCGGACCCGGCCGATCTGGGCAAACTTTCGTCGGCCCGTGCGGATCTGGACCGTGTGGATGCCCGGGGCACGCGGGGAAACCCGGCGGCCATCGACGTCGTGCATCTCCTCATATGGCGGGATATCGAACCAGTCCGGCCAGAACCGGACCCCCCGGGGGATATCGGTTCCCCGGCGCAGGTCCGGTAACCGGATGGGCGCGAGGTTGTCGTAGATCAGGTCAATGATCAGGTTTTCATCTTCCTGCCCCGGGTGCAGGTCCAGCTCATAGAAGATGGGATTGCGGCGTACTTCATCCCGGGTCAGCGGGGTATCCGGCGTGAGCGGAACAAGCCCGGCGGACTTCCCCCGGTACAGGCCGGTCACGGTTGCGACCGGCTGGATCGTGGTTTCAGGATCCATGGTATCGCTCCCGGAAAGATTCATGCTCGTCCCGCAGTTTTCTGAACTCCTCGACTATCTCATCATACCTGCCGATCTTCTGGTAGATGGCAACGAGCATGGGGTAGAGCGGGAGTACAAGCCCGAGGAAAATTGCCAGCATTTCGGTTTCCATGGTGTCTCTCCACGAAAAGACGAGAGGGCCCAAAAGAGAGGGGTTTTTGGGCCTCCTCTCCCCCGGGTCACTATCGCCCGGAATGTTTAAGCAAGCGCCGCGACGGTGTCTGCCCAGGTCTCGACTCTCGTGCAGATGGCGTCATCCTGGTACGACGTGACGGTTACCCGCTCGCGGCTGAAGTTCACCAGGTAGATCTCCCCATTCGGGTCATGGCACTTCAGGGTCGCGGAGAAGGCGTCATTGTCGGAATCGTGGATAACGGAACCCGCGTGAGCCGTGATGTTTGCGGCATCCGCGAGCACGGCCGTGATCCCGGCATTGAACCCGGCGATGGTGTTGTACTTCTCGGCGGTGTTGCCAATGATTTTGGCATCATCGTCCTGGTAGAAGAACTTCGCCGTGTACGACTCTTTGGTCTTTTCAACGGCGGGATGGCTCTCGCCGGCGGTCATGTAGGCTACGCATGCAAACGGGTTGGTCGTGATGACCGACTGGACGATCGAATCGAACGTCGCAACGTCTGCAATTGGTGTTGCAAGGGTGCGGACTGCACTCTTGACATTTGAGGTCTGTTCGAAATCTGCCATGTTCTGGCTCCTTGGCCCCCGGGCCCGTGGGTTAAAATAATACTCTGTAAGACGGGGAATTTAGGTTTTGATGAAGGGGGAATTTATGGTAAAATCATGAACGGCTCGTTCATCTCCACTCCTTTCCAAATGAACGCTATTGCGGGTTTTAACAAACCGTCCGACACCCGTCTGTCGTTGTTTCCTAAAAATCCCAATAAATATTTATCCGTTCGACAATCTATCTGATATTCAGTCAGTTTCCTGTGATAGTAATGGCCCGGTCATCAATCCTTTTCATCGAGAATTCCCAGCCGTTTCCCCGGGTCCTATTTTCTTCGCTTATTAACGGGGGGGAATTTAAGATTGACCGGGCGTTTTCACCGGTCAATGCGATGAACAAGATGAAAGAACGGAGGTATGATTTCGTTCTGATGTGCGGAGGAGAGAACGGGACCAGGAAATTGTGGGATGCTGTAAAAGCTACCGGCGCTTCATATCTTTCCATCCGGCTTTCTCCGGAAATCCCAAAAAAAGACCGGCAGGGTGTTTTACAGAACGTTGCGCTCGTGATCGAGGATCTCCATCATTCGGCAGAATTCAATCTTTCCGGGTTTAAGAGAGAGAATGACCTCTTTGGTGCTGCATCAGTCCATGTAATCCGTTATATCCGTGAGCACCTTGAAACAAAATCCCAGGACTCCCAGAATCTCCAGCTATATTCAATCCTGGAAGGCTCCCGCATGGGGGTAGCGATATTCTCCGGGCGGAAATTGCAGAGAGTCAACCATCACCTCTCAGAACTCCTGGGCTATGCTCCGGAGGATATCAATACCCTGGAACTTCCTGATCTGTTCCTATCGCAGGATGATTACCGGGAATTTTCCCGGACAATGACGCGGAATAAAAATGAGGCCGGGTGGCATTGCTCCCCGGGAACGCTCGCAACAAAGACCGGCCCGGGGATCCGTTGTAACCTCATGGTACGAAGACTGGATGGATTCGATCCGCTGAAAGGGCATCTCCTGATTGTAGAGAAATCCCAGGAGACCGAAGCGGGATTTCAGGATCTCCGGCAGGTGATGACCCGGGAAACAACAGATTCCGGATCCTTTGAGAAGATCATCGCAGAAGTACCGGGGATTATCATTGTCTCTGACAATGAAGGGATCATCACCCATGCCAATGCATCAGCCCAGGGTGTTTTTGGGTATCTTCCCGGAGAAATGGAATCTCAGAACCTTGTCGGGACGATTGTTCCTGAAAATTCACGGTATGCAAACCAGATGATTGCGATGATAAATGATCCCGTGTTCTGCCGGGATGGATATGCAATTTATGCTTTTGAGCATGCGAAGAAGAACGGGGAGAAGATCTGGGTTGCATGGAAAATATTAGCCCTTCGGGACAGCAGTGAAAAAATATCCGGCATGCTTCTTCTCGGCGAGGATATCACCGAATATAACGCGAAAAAGCCGGGCCGGATCCGTGCCGATCCCTGGAAATACCAGGTTCTTCGTGGCACTCAGGTAAACGAACAGGTCTTTGACGCAGTATTCCATCTCTGCCTTGAAATATCCCGGGAAGGCAGGGAAGGTCATGTTGTCGGGACCGCGTTTGTTATCGGGGACACCCTAAATGTGATGGAACATTCACGAGCCTGCACTATCAATTCGTTCGAAGGGCAGCCCCGGCAAAAACGCCAGATCGCCAACCCGGAGATTGCCGAGGTGATCAAAGGTCTGGCCCAGATGGACGGGGCGTTTGTCATCCGGGAAGACGGTTTTATCGAGGCATCCGGCAGGCATTTTATTATCGATAACCTGGTATTGAAGATCCCTGAAGGTTACGGGACCCGCCATTCATCCGTTGCCGGCATTACCCAGATGACGAACGCAATTGGTTTTGTGGTATCGACAACCGGGGGGAAGGTCTCCATTATGAAAGACGGGGAGATCAAAAAAGGGTTTGTTGTATAGGAGAGAGACCGGTAACCAATTACTCTTTTTCTGATTACCGGGGACTTTCCATCTATTTCTCATCACAAAGATTCCGGTAATCACAGAATTTTCATTGGAAATAATTTGATTGTTATAGAAAAATGGACAATTGTGTAAGTGATTTCCAGGTATTTTTTAGCGTAGAACGTCAGAAAATACTCTCTTTTTCAATTACTGACAGTGATTTTTTAGTCAATTTAAAATGCATTATAGTAATAATATTAAATATGTGAAACACCCATGGATGGTATGCTGGTTGATAGGAAATGATCTCAACTAAAAAGTCCAAAGTACCGTTGCCTGACTACCCGGTAATTTGTCATGTCAATAATTCCGGAGTGAGAGAAAAAGTCAAAGAGTTGTCCTCCCTTCTCGAACGCTGGGATTTATACGAGAACAACCTCGATGATCCCATTCTCAAGAAGAATCTGAAGACCGCTGTTGCAGGGAGTTCATTCGGTGGTCCAAGTCCCACGCTCACACGAGGGCAGCTCTTTGCAGTATGGAGATCGGGCGGTTTGATCCACTCAGCGTATTATGATGAAGATGGAAACGAAATTCAGGAGAAACTTTACCAGGTCGGGATGGGTTGCGGATTATCCGGCGCATATGTATTCTGGGGGATTGTTCCATCAAGGAAAACTATCGTGATATCCAACAAGACCCCTTCTCCAGGAGCATGTAGTATTGTCTATAATATGAGAATTTACAATAAGGCCGCAAAAAATACAAAGGAACACTGAAGATTAAACCTCTTCAATTTCCTTTGATTCACACAACTCCCCGTACGGGCACCAGCCGCACCGCTGGTAATCCGGCTGGGCCGGGAACTCGCCGGAAAGAATCCGGTTTATCATCTGCTCCAGGTTTTGCGAGAATGTCCGGATGCTATCTTCCGTTGGCAGGTAATCGATGAGCTTGTTGTCTTTGAGATAGAACAGCGTAGCCCGCTCAGGGAGTTTTCCGTACATTTCCCGGATTGCCATGGCGTATAAGTTGAGCTGGATATTCTCGGGAATGTTCTTCTTCGTAATACCTGATGATTTTGACGAGCCTGACTTGAAATCGATCACTACATACCCGTTCTCAGACGTCTGTTCAACGCGGTCGATATATCCATGCATCTCCCGCCCGGCAAAGGTGAAGTTGAACTCCTTCTCGGGCTCAAGCAGGGTGTTCTTGTTTCCTGCCTGCCATGCCAGATAATTCCGGATTAAATCATATGCTGAGGTCTTGTCCTGCTCGGACTGGGTCCGTGACTCAAACTGGTCCGGTGTCCAGTACTGCTCAAGCAGATCTTCAACCTGCAACTCGGCCGGCTGAGCGGGGTCAAGGTTCTCGATCACCGAATGGATGCTGGTACCTTTCGCTGCGGCCGGTGAAAGTCCTGGCGGCTCGGGGATCTTCAGGATATACGAGAGTTTAAACTGGAGCGGGCAGTCCTGGTACTTCTTGAGTCCCGATGCCGAGAACCGCATGGAATCCGGAATAACCGGCGGGGCCGGGGGCGTCCTGAGAATCTCACTGATAGGCGTATCCGTGCTGATGTCACCCACAAATTTTTCCCGGTCAAACTCCTCCGTGCCCTGCTCGGCATATTCCCGAAGACGTTCGAGCGTTACAAGGTTCTGGAGCGCCGTGGAGATACGCATCTCTGCGATCGCCCGGATAGCCTGTTCCTGCAGGGAAGATTTCAGGTCTTCAACGGGGGTCGTGTCGATAACAGGGAGATCGGTGCTCCGGGCCGGTGGCTCAACAACCGTAATAAGCGGGTTATCCCCGTACGATATCTCCTCGAGGAATGGGGAGGGTTTGGTCTCCCGCTTGTTCTCACCGTACCATTTTGAGTACGTGAGATAGAGCCGCTCTTCGGCCCGGGTCATGGCAACATACAGGAGCCGGCGCTCCTCCTGCAGGAAGAGGGCCTTTTCATCATCCCCGGTCTTTAAGCCCCGTGCCAGATCGGCCGGAACAACAAACTTCTTTGGGCGGTATTTCAGGGGGAAACGGTTCGGTGCAAGATCTACGACAAAGACAACCGGGAATTCCTTTCCCTTGCTCTTATGGGCCGTGATGATCTGGACCGCATTCTGATCCTCGCGCTCCTCGATATCCACCTGAAATTCTGAGAAGAATTGCAAATACTCCAGAAAATCGCTGATGGATGCCCTGCGGGTTATCTGGTCATATTCCTGGGTAATCTTGTAGAACTTGGCAAGGTACAGCCGGGTCCGGGCCGCATCTTCCTTCAGGGCCGAGCGGTAAAGCCCCGATGCCTGCATCATCACTTCATATACCAGCTCCGGCAGGGTGTGCTGTTCTTTCTTGTCTATGAAATGATTGAGCATGCTGATAATTTCTGCAATCTTCCGGCTATAGTCCGGGACAACCGCAGAAGCGTCCTGCATGGTCTCGTACACAAAATCGTTGCCGGGTTCCGGATCTTTTCGCTCTCCCGACCAGCCTTTCTTTCCTGCTGCAGCATTGATCTTCTGGACAACCGTTTCCGGAATGGAACAGACTTTCATGATCCGGTTGAGTGCGGCACCGGCCACGAGCGGGTTGTCAATGATCTCGAGGTACGCAACCAGGTCCCGGATGACCGGCAGCCGCAGAAAATCCACGTCGCCCCGGTACTCGCAGAGGATAGTATGCCGGCGCAGGGCAGCCTGGAATTTAGCACCATCCTTCTTGCTCCGGCAAAGGACCGCAAAATCCCGATACTCAAGCACCCGCTCTTTTCCTTCCCGGTGCGAGAAGTATTTTGTACCCACGAGTTTTCCGATCTCTGCTGCAACATACTCTGCTTCGCTCTCTTCGTTCCCGCATGCAGCAACGGTGATGGGCTCCCCCTCCGGCTTCTGCGTGAAGAGTTTCTTCTCCTGCCGGTTTGGAGCTTTCTCCATCAGCTGGAGTGCAAGTGCCAGGATGGCCGGGGAGTTGCGGTAATTCTCATCCAGCAGGATCTCGGCATGCTTTTCCGCCCAGTCCTTGAAGTCCCTGATGTTGGTCAGGTATGCACCGCGGAAGCGGTAGATGGTCTGGTCATCATCGCCGACAACGCAGAGATGCTCTCCCGCAAGCAGCTTGATCAGTTCCAGCTGGGCAAAGTTCGTATCCTGGAATTCGTCAATAAGGATATACCTGAACCGGTTGCGGTACATTGACCGGACGGTTTCGCTTGTCCGCAGCAGATTCACTGCCCCGTGAATCATGTCGTCGAAATCGATCAAAGTCTCGCTCCGCTTGTAATGCTCGTAGGCTTTGTACACCTTCAGCAAATCTTCAAGCAGATTGAGGTATTCCCGCTCCTCATCACTGACCTCCAGGATCCTCTTCTTATCCAGATAATCCCCAAGCACCGCGGGCGTGATGAGCTCGTCCCGGAAGGCACTGATCCCTTCGATAACCGCCTTCACCACCTCAGCTGAATTGTTCCCCACCTGGATATGCTCAAAACCGAACGCATCGATGTTACGCAGACCCCAGACCATCTGGTTTGTCTTGCTGATGATTCCCCCAGAGACCGAGATCCCGCTTGCAAGCACGTTCTCCCGCATCAGCTGCAGGCAGAATGAATGGAACGTGTGGATCTCCAAGTCAAGGTGAGGGCGCTGCTGTTCAATGCGTTCGCCCATCTCGGCCGCCGCTTTCTCGGAGTAGGTGAGTGCAAGGATCTGTCCGGGAGGGATACCTTGATCAATGAGATGAATGATTTTTCCGGTAATTACTCTCGTCTTGCCGGAGCCGGGACCAGCGAGGACCAGCTGGATGCCGCAGGATGTGACGGCTTTGGTTTGGGAGGGATTGAGGGGCATTAATGGGAGGTTGGGGGGGATTGGGGAAAAAGGTGGTGGATACGAAATTATTCAAAATTTTTTATGAATGGGGTAGCATCAGCAAGGAGCGTTTCGATATTGCTATATAATCAGCAGCATCAAAATCCAAAGATACCCTCTTACTCTTGGGCCTGACATTAATCTACAGGAAACAGAACATATATCTAATAGAAAAAATCGATTATAATTTTAACGATATGCGATAGGATTATTTTCTTTTATTCTCGAATTTGAGGTAGATACTTATTTGGAATATCTAAACTTTTATAGAAATTGTTTTTAATATGACGATTTACACAGAAGGAAAAACAACCCGTTTGGTAGAAATGTTAAAAAAAATATTTGTTAGTTATCTCACATGTTAACTTATTATTTCTTATTTTCACAAATTAAATTATAATCTTCTTCCGTAATACTTCGCATAGCCCTGCCACGAATATGCAATCCCCAAAATTCTTTGTTTTTAATAAAGTTTAATTTCGGTACTAATGATTTAAACTCTATAGGCTCCTTAAAAATATTTTTTGTCTTTAGTTTGATGCGATAAGGAAATATTTCTTTTTTCATATTATCTGGGGTTTTAAAAAGGGGCGAATAATTCTGAAAGACCGACGATGTGATTTCAAATACTCCGGTAATAACAACAGGTGAAAATTTATGGCGATCAATTTCTTTTCTAGATACATAAATGAGTAAAGTATCCCCTTCCTTTACCCGTTCAATCGTTTTTAAGTGGCGTTTTGCGACACCCCAAATATTTTTCTTTTTTACAATATCCCAATTTTCATGATTTGTAATCGCAAGCCAATATGATACCATATTGGTTCTTATTTTACTTCCCTCATATTAACTTTTATAAAAGCGTGCAATTTAAAGAACCTCTTTATTGAAACACTGGTTTCGGAATAATTTTTCAATCAATATCAAATATAGCACTACAAGCCTCTTCATAATCTAGATATGACGGCAATTGTGTAATTTTTCTTCTAATTCTGGGTCTCCTTGTTTGTATATTAGAATAATTGGGATCTAAATTCCTTCGTAACTCATCGTCAGTAATTTTGAGGGCATGGTATTCCTCAAGCAATTGCCTAGTTCTTAAAACAACATTTTGATGCGATTCTATTGTTCTATCATATTGAGGAATTACCATCGGCGCAAGCTTGTGGATATGCCGTGCTCCAAAATCTCCGCGGGGTTGAAAAATTTTTATAACACTATAAATTGCTTCACAATTTAAGAGACCCGTTAAATATATTGCTTCATCGGAGGTTTCAACCACGGTATAATATAGTGTTTGATCGATAATTATTTTAGATAAATTGAAGGATTCTGTCGGCGCAAATGTGCTGCATACAATTCCCCCACCAGCTCCATAAAAAACAAAGAATCGACCGGGTTCAAAAAAATTTTGACATACAAGTTTATTATTAAAATTGATTCCACTTTTTCCACTATTCCAAATCACTGATATGTCTGCATCTGTTCCGAACATATTAGCCATTTGCGTAAACGGTGTAGAAATATTCCGTGCCGCGAGTGCATCTAATGGCATGGGTTCCCAGATCCCAGCTGGATTTTTTCGGATAGGCAAAAGTGTTTTAAGAGGCTGTGAAAGATCAAAGGGCGTAAGATGTTTAGAAAGTAGCACATCAAAAATATAATCATCAGGTGCAATACATGGAGGCAACCGGAAATCTGTGAATTTTTTCACATCCTCAAGTGCATACGCAAGGGAACTTGTTGAGGGATCAATAGGATTCACAGACCATCGAATTCGTCTTCCTGGGAGCCGAGTAATTTCGTGAAAGAAGAAAGTTCTTGGCATAATGTCTGCACCTTGCCTGAATTGATCGGTTACTGACACTGCCGTGTTTCTTCGAACACAACCAAGTTCACTCCACGCGGTTCGATCACCTAACCAACTACGATAGAAACTTAACGGTGATAGTCCCGTCCTCGTAGCGAGATGTCCTGGAAATGGATCAAATTGCTCGGGATGAAAAGGAGTTTTAGAACCAAATAGAACAATGGCATTATTTTTAAAGGTATGATCCTCTACTCGCCATATCTCATTTACTTCAAAATTAATTTGCTGTTGAGAAACGGCATAATTTCCATCTCTAAATGGACTATGATGATCTCCATTAAGAATTGTTTCTGGAGCGACACAGCCGATAATTCCATCCGGTTTAAGATAACGATCAACCGCATGGAGAATAAAAATAGTCGCCATTTCTATATGAAGAAATGAGGATCCACTTGGCTTAATACCAAACCGTTCTGATTTATTCGTAAGAATCGTCGCATAAGGGTTGTCCGCAATTTTACTCAAGGCAAGCCATGGAGGATTTGATACTAATCCGTTGAAATGACCTGCAACCAATCCTGGACGATAATTATTCCTTAAAATAAATGCCCAAATTCCATTAAGCCCCTGTCTGTTCAATTGATGGACGTTTGAGATAAATTCTGATAAAAAAACCCGAGCTGCTTCATATTGAACAGCAGACGGTTCTCTTTCAGATTCATTAAATGAATCAGAAAGAGAAGCATTTAATGTGTCATTATCCAATTCAATTTCATCAGAATCGGGGAATGAAAGGGCTATCTGATATCCGCAATCCACAAGTTTATCAAACGGTTTTTGAAATTCATGCGAGATCAAGAATATGGGTAACTGAATTATTCTGTCAGCGATCCGGATATTGAGAAATTCTTGACCTTCCCTATCTTCAAGAATATTGGATATCGATGTAATGGCACTAAGTGAGTCGGCATTATAGATTGGAATCGTGACCGGATATGTTCCATAAGGTTCAAGCCACTCCCCTGCAGCGAGAACCCAGTTAATTTTTGAGAACAGTACCGCTAATGGATCAATATCGAATCCCGTAATTGCCCAAGATAGTTTTTCGATTTTTTCATATTGAGGAAGTGCCCCTTCCTCTAATTCTATCCTTTCTTTTACTTGACAAATGGTTGAAACAATCATAGCTCCTGAGCCACAGCACATATCAACTAGTTGTGGGGTCTCATCATGAGGAAGTCTTTCGATTACCCGCTGAACTATTAGATTTGCTAACCATTGTGGTGTGCATTCCTGACCGAGTAATAATCTACGAGATCTTTGGGCTAGTTGAGCCATTAAATGACCAAAAAGATCATCCGATGCAATATGAGTATAATCATAAGCTCGTAAATCTTCTTGAATTTGATTCGCAATCGGTATTAGTGATTCAATCAAAGGATCTTGATTTAACCATCCGAAATGATCATATTCAACGAGATTTTCAAGACCTCGCTCCTTAAAAAAGTTTCCATCCAAGATTCTAGCGATTTCAAAATCGTTGCTTATAATTGCTCTATGTTGAATAATATTTGCACAAAGTAATTTAGCTAATGTTATTAGATATAGTTCAGAGATGTATTCGTCTCGATCAAAAGAATCTAGTGAATTTGCACTTCTAACATAACTAACAAGATTGCCCCATAATGTTCTGATAAGATCTGAATAAAGGCGATTTTCGGAAAATGCAGTTACTATCACTGTATTGAGATTTGCAATATGAGATCTTGCGAATCTACTATCGAGCCCCAGATCGTTGGCGATCGAATTAGCTACGAGCCTGCGAGCTCCAATTCTTCCGAGATATTTGATTAAAAAATCAATTAATCTTCTCGCTGCAAGTAAATCTCCGGTTGATAAATCAATATAATCAATTTCCTGAAGTTCAATATCATCTGGGCCCCATGATCCTGGCTCTCTTGAGTTAATAATCCTAATTGTATAAGCTCTCCAGCGAATAGTGTCCGAAAGAACACCAATAACTAGTTCTGGGTTATTATTAGCGTTAATAAGCGAGGCACAATATTGTCTAACTTGATTGTATCCATCATCGAAAAGGCGTCTATTAGTCAAATCCGATTCATATTCAATAGCGGTTAAATCAACCAAATTGTCAACAAAACCAATTCGAGTTCTACCCTGATGTTGAGCTCTGACAAGAGTTTCACCCCCGTGAATATGTCGTTCTAGCCATCTAGGATTGTCAGGAAAAATTAATCGAAGATACGAGGTAAAACTGTCTCTAATTACCGTTTCATTCTGACCCTGATCAATTAATGATATCGCAGATTGAATACATTGAATTGCAGAATTAATTTGCGGTTCGACCATTTCATTCCGTTTTTTTTCTTGCCATCAATTTTTCTTTTTTAATTCTGTCGATTTTTTCCATTCCACTTTTTTTCCGTGCATTTCCAAAAATATCCTCAATGATCAATTGGTTAATTTCATTTAATATATTTTCTGAATTATCATCGGACAAAAGTTTACGACCAAGAATCGAAAGAGCTTCCCATTTATCCGCGTTCAGTTTTGGTATGGGTAATCGTCTAATTTGAGTTGCCTCAAGCTTTAATGCACCGCCCCCCATGACCGTTCCGTTAAGTTCCATACATGCAGCAATCCAGTTGCTATTAAGGACCGATAGTAATGCAAAACGATCAATCGATGACTCGATACCGCACCATAGTGTTGAAAAATTTGCATCAATGATTGTTTCTTCATCCGAATTCATCATTATGCGAGGATGGAGTGTATTAACACGAGCTATAAACAGGTCAGGAATGTGTCGTTTTGTGAGAGCGGGTAACATATACCAAAACCGAGAATCTGTTGTTTTTTTCTGGGATAGATCTTTTGTTTCATTGGTTTTGACTGCAGAAAGACTTGGAATATAACGAGGTTTTTGTTCAGTTCCAATATTTTTTTGCGCGGCGGTACTTACAAATTTCGCCAATTCTAATGGCATGATGGTTTGTTTTTTATATCCACCACTACAATTCTGCATTTTATCCAAATCTACTGGATGAATGTAATTTTCAAAAATTAACAACCTTCCGTGTAATTTTAAAGTCTGCAATTGAAAAGATCCTGATATTTCACTTTGTTTGCGTAATACTGGCTTAAGAATATCACAAGGTAAAAACAATTTAGGAATTCTAAAAATTTTATTGGGTTTGACATAACAACCTTCAGATGTTTTAGAGATTAGATCGCAATAAAAAAATGAATTTGCCCCAGTACGAAGGCCTTGGCCAACATTTACACCAAGTGCTCCAAGAGTTACGAATTTTTCAGAAACGTCGTTCGTAATAAGGTTAAAAAATTCATGTGGCATCTTGGGAATATATTGATTCATATTTTCAGAGATCTGTCTTGCAGGATGCTGTAACGATTCCAATCTTGCGAACCATTTTGAATTGGAAGATATACTGATAATATTATCAAGTTTATTCTCCAGACTATATCTCTTAATAATAAGAGATTTTTTTGTGATAGCATCCCCAGTTTTTTCCAAGCGATGAAGAACCTGGGCAAATTGAAGGTCCGGATCTTTTGAATTTGGGAATATTCCTCCAACAATGCTATTTGTCGTAATTGAACTTTTTGGAAGGCTGACATGGAAGTAATACTGATCGCGGTATGCTTCACGAATATTCTCAACTCTTGGTATTCTTTTCGCAATAAGCAAATTGGTTTTTATTTGTACTTCATTAAACCATCTGGAATTAGCATCCTCGATTACCCATTGAATCCGAAAGAGTTTAAGTAAAAGATAGTGTAATGGATTCGCATAATCTCGATTTAACCAGGACTCAGGTACAACCATTGCAATGTATCCATTAAGGGAAGTAAGCATCGCACTAAGGATCCAGGAAGGTACTGCCAAATCTGACAATCCTGAATAACCTTTAATAATTGATGTGAAAATTTTCTTATCTTCAGCGTCGAGAGTATCAATTTTTGTGACTATCTCTAACAGTCCCTTTCGAATTGATTTTGCATCTGGCAAATGACTGGTTGAAATCTCTCCATTATTCCCAAAACTTTGGTACCGTACATAGGGCGGGTTTGTGATCACAAGATCATAACAAAATGAGGGTAATTGTGAGATTGTAGTCCAACTGAATGCATTCCCCTGCAATAAATTAGGTTTAAAAAAATGGTTATTGTTGAATCTTTCAGTACAAATCGCTAACACATCTGTATCAATTTCAATCCCTGCAATGAGGCAGTCAGGAGATAATGAATGCACAGCTATAAGCATATCTCCACTCCCGCACATCGGATCAATTGCAGAATGACAATTGTTTCCATCTGCAATAACTGCAAGTAAACGGGCAAGATTGGTTCCTGTAAAGAATTGTCCAAGTCTCTTACGATATTGTGAGTTAGTATTCAATTCCATGTGCAGGACCAACTTTGTTTGTGTTGAATGCCTTTATTTTTTGATAAAAAGCGTCTACATCTAATGGAACAGATAATCCTTTCTCAAGAAATTTAGAAATAAAACGCGAATACAATCTCTCACGGGTAAGTTCTTTTTTATCATCAGATTTTTCAGATTGATTCATAATATCGGCGATCACCACATCAATTTCAAGGTTCATGACAGATTGTTCTTCGTGTTTTTTTGCCTTTTTTAACAATAGAAGGGGATCACCTTTAACGACCGTAGGTGAGTTGACTTGTTTAAAACTTCCCTGATGTTTATCGAGAATAGTTGAGATTTCCACATTTAGACCGGCATTAATATACGCTTCCTGCAATGCTTGCCAAACTTCTTTTTTTGACGAATGAAAAACAATCGTCACTTTTCCATCGTCTTTGAGTGTTCTTACCACTTCATTCATAACCTTCGTCATCAGACAATGATATGATGATACGGTTTTTTTCTGTGTCGGACTGATTATTACTTCATCTTTGGTGTTGGTTATTTTTCCTAACCAAATCTCATTGAGAAAATTTGTCTCTGCATACGGAATAAATCCCCCAAATGGCGGATCTGTGAAAACATAATCGACTGATTTGTCTGAAACGTCTAGTTTAGTACTGCTGCCTTGAACAATGCGAACACTACTTTTACTCATTCCAATAATCTCGAAAGACTTAGCGATTGTTTTTGCTTTTCGGCGCAATCCCTGAAAAATATTTTTTTCAACTGGAAGATTACTGATATACAATATCCCCGATTGGGCACCTGTAAGAATAAACGCTTTTTGTTCCTTTTTTAACACGACTCTTGTCATCAGGGTAGAATGTGTCGCATTATAACTAAGAACTAACAATTTTAAACCATCTTGTAACTCAGATGGCGTTTTTTGGATATTTTCCCATAATTTTGCAAGTACCAACAGATTTCTTTGCGTGTAAAAATGATGAGCATGAGTTATTCCTTTATGGTAACCCGATCGGTATAAATCCCCCCATGGGATTTCTACTAATGGAACACAGGATGGCAACTTAATTGACAAAAGTTTTTGAAAATTATTTTGGTCATCCCCCGTCGCAGGCCTTGACCAGTTTCTTCCGTTTGTCGTTCCATAAACCCATTTCATCACACGTTTACGTCGAATTGCATCTTTTCCTGTTAATGTATCAAAATATGTTTCATACACCCTGTTATTCTTTTCAGAATCTTGTGTTTTACCACACGATGGACACTTATAGGATGAAGAGATTGATAGGGGTGATAAAGACACTTCAGCGTCCCAAAATGGTATTTGATATCCACAATTATCACATTCTAAAATATCACTCCAGATAATATAGCGAATTTCACCAAGACCCCCACAATCATCAATTGCGGAGTAGATTGCTCCAAGTTCTTTCTCACTTTGACTGATCAAATTTTCTGCTGCTTTAAGGAATTCGGTGGATTTTGGAGGGGTGCACATCGTTTTTGCAACAAATGAACCCAAAATTCCTAATTCATAGATAATTGCATTCCGTGGTCCCCAAACCACTGGGGCATGAAGTTTTTCAGATAATCGAATGACTTCCTCTGAAGGATTTGAGCAAAGGTGAGCTGCCAAACCCGTAGTTCCACTCCCCCCAAAGGTATCGAGAACTGTGTCCCCAGGTTTTGTATGCGACGCGATATAAACTGCAATTGATTCAGGTGATATTTTTGTCGGATATGGAAAAGATAAAAAAAGAGAACCCGATCGAGAGGATGGGAGAGGTTTTGAATAAAGTGACATTAACTGGTTTTTCTCATTAAAATGAGTATTAAAATCTGAAGGAGTGTAAAATGGATCTCCTTTGAGTAATTGTGTTTGCACTTTTGATTTCTTATCAGATTTTTTAATTATCAAAGATTCTCGAACCCCCCAAAAAGATATTTTTTTTACTTAATATTAGGCAATATCTCCTTTTACAATATCGCTAGTAAATATGATTCGTCCTTCAAAAAAATAAAATCGTTGAAGCCTTTCCCAACTCTAAAAATGATTAGAAAAAATTATTCCTCGATAAAATAATCCTCATCGAGCCTGTTCACGATATACCGGGATTCTTCAGCAACACCAACATTATTATCGATCATCAGTTGCGTTAATTGCTCGCCATCAATAAGGACAATTTTTTTCTCAATCCTTTTCACGTAGTCTTGGGCATCGCTCGTGAATTTCGATGTCGTGATGAAAACTCCTTTCCGGGATCGATTCCCTTCTAGACTTCCAACAAACGCCTGAATGTCAGGTCTTCCTACGGGGTTTTGCCATCTTTTTGCCTGAATATGAACGACATCAAGACCAAGTTTGTCCTCTTTTATTACTCCGTCGATGCCATCATCACCGGTCCTGCCGATGGCCTGGCCTGCGTCAATCCTTGAACCACCATATCCTAATTTCAAAAGCAAATCTACGACAAGTGTTTCAAAAAATGCTGGAGAGCTCTGTTTAACCCGTTCAAGAAGATCATGCGATAATTGCCGTCTCAACTCCTGATAACTGGACTCCAATGATTCCTGGGGTGTCGATATCCTATCGCATTCAGTAGTAAGACCTTTTTCCTCAATCGTCTCGTTCCTGAAATCCCTGAAATCAAGATACTCCTGGAATTTTTCCAGATATTTCATATTGATTCTTTCCGGCTTCTCTTTCAGGACATCCAGACCCCGTGAAGTGATAATATATTTACCTCGTGAAGGTCTGTTCAGTAACCCGGATTTCTTTAAATAGATTATTGCCCAGCCAACGCGGTTATTGAATCTGAATTGTCTACCACTTGGGAGAAGTTCGTTGATTTCTTCATCGGTAAGTTTTAATTTAGTCTTCAAATGGCCGAGAGCATCCTGCGATCCATGTTCGAGTTTATCGCCATAAAACTCCAGAACTGGTAACATCAGACTTTGAAAATCCGGTATTGGCATACTATCACTGATTCTGCTTTAATCTGCACAACGATAAAGGGAATAGTTTAGTTATGTAATGCTCGGTCCTCTCGTGCAAGTTGAGTCGGGGAACCGTTATGGCAGTCTTTAAAATTATCAGAATAAAATTTTTTGTTGTAATCCCTTGAATATCTGAATTTTGAGGTGTTCGCGATATTGTTGGAATGAAGATTCCGGAATGAAGTCGTCCTTATTTTCTCCTTGTGATATCATAATATCAAACTCCTTTTGAAGTCGTCGATTGATAAAATCGGGGACCACTTCCTGAATAATATTGATATTGCTTTGTGCCAGGATCGCAAATTCTTCTACATCTATTTCCTCGTCAATTCTTTCAAGAATTTTCATATATGCTTTTTCAAGAAAGAATTTTTTATAGGCCTTATAGAGATCATTTTTATACCCGGTTTCGAGGTAACTCTCGGTTATTGTAAACCGCTGATCTGAATCATAACTTTGGTTTAAAACTAATTGGATAGGCATCGGGGTATGAGATCGCTGCATTTCACTCCACAAATCTCGAAGAACTGTATCCTTAAGTGCTCGACTTAGAAGATCCAAGGCGGAGATTCTTGGATCTACGAATAATTTTATTTTATCCCGAAGATCGGAATTGTCAATTGACATGAAAAATTTTGAGAAGGTGGTTTCTTGAATAATAATCGAGTCTATCTGCCTTGGAAATGAGGAGATCTTTGCAAATATTTTTTCTTCATGCCTCTGAAGGAAGAACTGGAAAATTGCCAGCACGATTGTAAACGCGGTTATGAAGGAAATCAGATATGAGGCGTTCTGAATAGTAACCCAATGGAAAATGTAAAAAATTCCCCAGACAATTAACCAGATGAGAAAGATTGGAAAAAGATCATAACTCGTGTTGAAAAATAGTTGCTTAAAAAGGACAACAACATATTTCACCATTTTTTTACCCGATGTTATTGTGAGATATTTCCGGATAATACCTGATATTTTTCGGATTGTTTCAATAACTCTTTGTCGATAAATAACTGTGAAAATTCCTATGATAAGGTGATACCCAAAACGAAATGGAAACGAGACAATTCTATAAATTCGGTGGCCGATATCACGAAAACTATTGATTGCGTAAAACAGCAAATCGGTTTTGATAACGCACAAAGAAACGAGAAATGCGAGTATTGCTATTTCATTATTGTGAAGTTCGATTCTTTCAAATAAGACATAGAGTAAAACAAATGCAAGCAAAAACCCAGATAATTCCATAAACCGGATAATTGAAAGTGATGGATTTTTGGATTTTTCCGGTTCCATATTATTCGTTCCCATCACTCTCCCCCGGTTTCTCCGATTTCTAAATCCCCCAGCTCGGAAATCATCGGAAGGAGGAATGGACCAATTGCCCTGGTTGTAGATTTTATTTTTGAGTAGATGTCCTCCGTTTCTTCTTCAGATCCGTTCTCGGATTTTGTTTTATCATAATTTAATAGAGCCAAGCCGATTAAGACGAAACCGTATTTAAACCGACTATCAAGTAATTTGAAATCCAAACTGGTGTTTTTCTTTTCGGTGAGTAAAAATTTATTATCCATATTCACAAAAAAATCATAATCGTCCTCACCATTATTGATCACTTCCAAAGCTGATTCTTCATCGAATGAATGTTCATGCCATTTATCCTGATAGACTTCAATAACCTCTGGTATTGCTAATTTCGATGCCTTTTTGGATCCGTCTCCATTTTTTTCTGAAGGGGGTTTTCTTCGGGTGCCTGAAGATGTGTTAGTTTGTTCCTGAACGGAGGGAGTGGCTTTTACGTGAAAATTTCCACGAAATGCATCGGCACCACTATCATCAAAGATTTCCCAATCAAACTTGATCAGATCGCCAATTTTCGATCCGATTGGAAGATTAATAGTGAGATTTGCAATTCCATTCCATAAATTCAGGTGATAATTTTCAATTTCATTGTCAAGGACGGAAAGTACAAAATCGCCGGGATCATTGCGACGATCAAAATAATCATTCTCCACATCAGTTTTGAATTGAACTCTGAATTTTCTGTTTATTGGACAAAGTTTAGGATCATTCATTGAATATTCTTCAATCAGATTGAAGAATGTTGGAAATTTTTTCCCCCGGTACCGGTCAACCGGTCTTGAATCAACTAAATTGAATGGGCTTGGCAAGCGTACGCCTTCGATAAATAATTTTGATAATGAGGGGGATTTTTTAAAGATTTTGTTAATAACATCTGCAAGGGGCTTATCATCCTGGATTTTGTTTTGAATCGCTTCCCGTTTACGTCTCTCCTTTAGCATCCGGAGACCGGGATGATTTTTCACTAAATCTTCCAATTGGAGTTCTATTTCACTTTTCAAGTTTCCGGATCGTAACCGATCCCTGCTGTTCATGAATAAATCTTCTCGGGATCTCCCGTCAAATTCAGTGCAGTCAAGAAGTATAAGAATTGAATTCGCGAGATATCCCATCCCAACATTATTTCGGGAGAAAAACGCTTTTGATAATGCGCCATGAGTTTGTCCGTTGATGGTGAAAATTATCCCCTCATCATTTTTGAAAGTGGTTTCCTTATCCTTTTTGAAAACGTAAATTGACGCCTTCATACGTTGGCCACTGGCGGTTAACGTACTGGAGGGAGGATTTTTAAATTCTTCTTCGAGATTTTCCCGTCTATTCTCTTCCAGTCTTACCATCAGACCCGATAACGTGACCTCTCTTGATTCATCGGTGTAATCCCGTCTTTCATAAAATCGAATAGGGAAAGCAACTTCAGGCATTAAGAGCGATAAGCGATAGAATAAACTCAACCGGATATGTTTTTTCAGGCCCGTCATTTGATATTCGTATAATTTGATGAATGTCCCATAGTGCAGATTATTTTTATACGATACAGTTCCTTCGTCGGGTAATATGGGAATTCCATCTGACGTAAATGACAAAATTTTATTCGACGGGGCCAAATACCGATAAACCGAGCTTTTCACTCCTTTTGAAGGATCTTCACGTCGAACAATAGTGAATCCCCACTGATCTTTCGAATCATCAGTTTCGTATTTCGCAACTTCCGGGTGTCTTCGAGAAATTATCAACTGAAGATTGTTTTTCCCACAAAACTGAAAGACTCCGGTCCCGCCCATGTTGAATTTTCCTTGGACAAATGGAATTCGTAATTTGTTTGATTTTCCAATAGAGAGGAGCGTCTCTTTCATCTTGTTCGGCGTTTGCCCCTCCCCTTTATCAATAATCGAATAACATGGATTGCTCTTTGCTCCCGTAGCAACAAAGAAGATCCTATCTGCAAGTTCTGTTCGTGCATTTGCAGAAATATTGGTTAATTTTCCTTCAGGAATCTTGAAAAATCTCTCTAACGCTTCAGAGATGCTTTGTGGGCTTTTCTCTCCTGCAGGATCAATATTTCTTTTCAGGCATTCCGCCATAAGAACCGCATCGACAGAGTTGATGAGTTTTTCGACAATTGCTGCCTCAGGGCGACTCTGTTGATTTCCTATTGTTGCAAAATTATTCTCATTGTCCCCGAAATTTTTCCATACATCTGGATTATCCCAATACCCTTCCATTTTTAAGAGTGTGATAACCTCATCTTCAGATTCGGCTTTTGCCAACTTAACACATAATTCCTTCATGTGTTAACCACCACCGATTTGCCGAAATCTGTAACAACATAATTCGCATTTATGCCGATTTTTTTCCGAGAGATGAAACCTAAATCAAGCATTCTCGCAAGCATGCCCGTTCGGTAGGTATTAGCCATTTTTTCAGTCCACTTTGAATCCAGGGTAGCCATTTTTTTATTCAAAGAATCCGGTGTGTTAAGGCCGCTTTCTATCCATTGAATAACCGTCTTCATTCCCTGCCATTCGGTGGGAATATTGCTTTTTATATGATCGATCAAGAACTGCCGTTCATCCTGGCTGAATAAAGATCCAGATAAGGGATTCTCATCAATAATCGGATTTTTCAGTTTTGCAAATTCCAATCCAAATCGGGAAAGTGAAATTTCATTACATCCAATTACAACAAAACCCAGATCGGAAAGCGCCCCAATTGAATTTCCTTGGGAATCAACATAACCAATAAAGTGGTGAATGAACCTAGAGTGAGACTTTTCTTCATCGTCCGGAAGACCTGCAGAAAAGGTTTCCCCCCATTTTCTATCTGATTTCAGATCACTTTCAATTAAAATTGCCTTCATCTTTGAGGCTTCTTTTGCACAGGTCTTCTGAAATTCTATTAATTTTACTGGAGCAGAATTATTTTTTATTTGCATTAGGGCCAGATGTCTAAGGGCAAATTTTAATGTGAAAAATTTATTGTATTGACCCCAGATGTAGTTATTTTTCATAGGTTTTTCCAAGGAAATGGGATTGATCTTATCAAAGTTAAGAGGGTTATTTAAGATCTCGATGGGTGTTGTTTGTTCTTTGACTTTCTTGGTATCCGATGATTTTCTCTCAATAATTTTTTTTGGTGAGCTCTCGGTAGAATTCTTTCTGATGTTAAAGTCGAGATTCTGTTCATTCTCAATCGCTATTTGATTTTCAAGTGCGATAAGAATAAAATTTTGAAGTGAATAACTTTTTTTAACTTCATTAATTCTATTGAATAAATCCTCGTTTACCTCTACCAAGATCTTCATAACTATTCCTATTGTTAAACAACTATTTAAAATTGATCTTGATTTTCTAAATAACCTTATTAGTTATTTGAGTTAAAAAGAATTCATTTTTCTAATTTTAGGTGTTATGCCATTTACGATAAACAAGAATGTAATTTTCAGATATATTGAATATTTGGCACAACCTACACCAACTCCAGCCAGGGCTGCACAGGCTCATTAACCTTAACGGTATAGTGCCTCGCTGCCGGCACATTCGAGCTCTACCGGCGTTGCTGACTGGATCGGGATCGAGCACGCCAACATAGGTCATCACAATAGTTTCCGAAAAACCTCGCTTACTTTCACCCCCCACATCGACCCTTGAAATACAACCGGCAGCCACTCATCGGCATGCCATCCATTCCATTGGAAATTAAGTGCAGAATCGCGGAATCGCTTCTTTCCTGCGGTGAATTATATCAACTACGCGACCGAGTGACCTCGGAAGCAGACCGGGAAATTCTCTCCCGCGCAATCCAGACTGCAGGATCTGTTGTCAAGGATCTTCTCAGTGAATATGGGCTGACTCCCCTTGATGGTGCGAAAATCTATACGGAGATCATGGCTTCCCCTGAAAACGGGGACCGTGAAATTTATCATAAGATGACGAATGACCAAAAATCTGAAATCCTGATCATAAATTCAAAAAAATTTATTTAATTTTCAGCTCCCGATTCCTTTGGCTTCTCCCTCACCCCCCTCCCATAACACCTCTCGCAAACTTTCACCCCATCCGGATCCATCCACTCCGCCCGGGCAACCCCGCAGACCGAGCACTTCCCCACATCCGCCGGTACCCGCACAAACCGGGAAACATCAATCGTACCAGGAAGAACCGCAGAAGCCGCCTGCTCCCGCTTCACCGCTGCATCATAACACGACCGGCAGATCCGCCGGGCCCTCCGTCCGGCAGTATATTTCTCAACATACCGGGAACCCGGCATCCCGCAGGCATAACACGCGGTCCTCGGTTCCGGGATCTCATACAAAAGGAGGGCCGGCGGGACGGTCATATCTTCCTCTTGAAAATATCAGGATTATCGGATTGGGAAATATCTGTGAAACCACACGCTTAGGCTTTACTGAAGACAGGGACGCAGGACCGGGACGAAGAACTCGTACATAATATTAAAAAGCATATTTACATCAACCAATCAATATCTGTTATTCATCTAAATAGGATACGCTGATTCCCGGTTGATGACAAGCACGAATATGACAATGATGACAACGACAAGCAGGAAGATGATGACAATCGGCATATTTATCAGCAGTGTGCAGAAGGAATTGAACGAAGAGCGGACAGCAATCCGTGATTACATCAAGACGGATCCACTACTCAGGATTTACTTTGATCCTTTTCTCTTCGAATATATACCAGCGGTTGATCGTGAACCTGAAGAATTGTATCTGAGCGAAGTCGATGGATGCTCAATATACCTGGGAATTTTTGGTAACGAATATGGCCCGGAGAACAAACAGGGTATTTCTCCAGTAGAGCGTGAATTCGAGCGGGCAACAGAGAAAAGTAAACACCGGCTGATTTTCCTGAAGGGAACGGATGACAACAAACGTCATCCGAAAATGCAGAAACTTATCAGCAGGGCCACACCTCATGTTGTGCGACGGCGTTTCACCACGATTGACGAATTGAAAAAAGAATTGTATGCTGCATTAGTCCAGTTCCTGTGTGACAGCAAAATTATTTCCTGCACGCCCTTCGACGAATCCGCCTCCCCCGGAACAACGCTCAAGGATATCTCCGATGAAAAAGTCGCATGGTTCATTCCTGTTGCAAAAAAGGAGCGGGGGTTCCCCCTTAATCCCGGGACCCCGACCGAACAGGTATTAAAACATCTTGACTTACTGGAGGGGACCCAGCCCAATAATGCGGCGATTCTCCTGTTCGGGGTTAAACCCCAGAAGTTTATGCCGACCGCAGAGATCAAGTGCATGCACTATCATGGAACGATAGTCGCAAAACCGATACCCTCCCATCAGATATTCACCGGTACGCTTTTTGATCAGGCGGACCAGGCTACGGATTTCATTCTCTCAAAAATCAATCGCATCGTACCTCCCCGCGATTCAGCACCGGTTAGTGAAACAAAGTACGAGATTCCAAAAGAAGTGATTCAGGAAGCGGTTGTCAATGCTGTTGCTCACCGGGATTATACCTCCGCTGCAAGTGTGCAGGTGAGTGTCTTTTCGGATCGGGTTGAAGTTCGAAACCCCGGCCATCTTCCTCCGGATCTTACGTTCGAAGACCTGAAAATCAAACACAGCTCCCGGCCACGCAATCACCGGATCGCTCATCCTCTTTACCTCACGCACTATATCGAGAAGATCGGATACGGGACAATCCAGATGACAACCGGATGCAGAGATGCGGGGCTTCCGGAACCCGAATTTGCCCAGAGCGGCGGGGAATTTGTTGTCACCCTCTGGAGAGATTGGCTGACGGATGAGATGTTAGCAGCAGCAGACATTAATAAACGACAAAAACAAGCGATCCGATTCGTAAAAGAAAAAGGCCGTATCAATAATTCAGAATATCAGAACCTTGTAAAGAGTTCCATGCGTAATGCCACCCGTGACCTTACTGAGCTCGTAGAAAAAGAAATTTTTGAGAAGAGAGGAATTCACGGAAAAGGGGTTCATTACGTTCTGGGTAGAAGAGCCAGAAAAGCGCCATAAGCGCCATTAACCCCGAATGCAGATAATGAAATGATAGATAAACCGGGATTGCATAAGAGCCATATTAGCGCCATAAGCGCCACGTTGAAATCTCCCGTAAGGAGGGGCCTGATGTACCGACCTCAAGGATCCTGATAACACTTAGGGTCATAAAAGGGCCTGAGGACCCGGATAAGTCTGTAAGTGAAGATGCCTGCGGGGGAGGGGGTATCCCCCCTATGAAAATTAGCAGGCAAGTCTGTTAAAGAAATTTGGAACTGGGGCTATTGGAGTCTGAACATTTGCTTATTGACGATTTTTTTATTTCGGTAAAAACTTCAAAATATTCTCTTTGTCAGCAGAGATTTTAATGCGGGCTGCTTTCCCCTTGCCTTCGATTTCGATGAATTTTTTCTCGTTCAATGGTTCTAAAAACTTCTTATTCAACTGAGAATGCTTGGCAGACTCAGAATGATTTGCTTTCTCGATTACAATCAACTTCTCTGAAAGGAATATCTCAATAAGCTGTTTCTTGCTTACTATCCCGTTCTCTTTTATTATTTTCAACGGAGGTATGAGATAATTCATAAACAAAATCACACACGGACACAGAATTTATAGTCCATTCCAACACCCGATCTCCCGTAGGGCAAAGGGGCCTCAAAGGGGCCTAAGGGGCCGCTGGTATTCTCCTGAGAGAGATAACGAGAGAAATTTTTCATTTTCACCCCGCGGGAGATTGATGAATGACCAGGTGAACCGGACGATATTATGATCGTCCGGTTCAGGACCTGCTTCTCTTATTCACACCAACCCGGCTTCCCTCACCCCCCTCGCATAACACCTCTCACAAACCTTCACTCCATCCGGATCCATCCACTCCGCCCGGGCAACCCCACACACCGAGCACTTCCCTACATCCGCCGTAACCCGCGCAAACCGGGAAACATCAACCGTACCCGGAAGAACCGCAGAAGCCGCCTGCTCCCGCTTCACCGCCGCATCATAGCACGACCGGCAGATCCGCCGGGCCTCCTGCTGGCTCTTTGGCCGGGCCCTCCGTCCGGCAGTATATTTCTCAACATACCGGGAACCTGGCCTACCGCAGGCATAACACATGGTCTTCGGTTCCGGGATCTCGAGTTTCTTGTAATCATGTGCATCAATGCACCGCAACCGTTTTTCAGCAGAATGGGTATTTTTCAGCACGTTTTCAGCAGCTTTCGTACAGCTGCTGAAAGAAACCGGGGCTTGATTTGAATCCGGTTTGCCCGATCGGGCACTTCCGGGCAGAGATCGTTTTTCGTTTTCAGCAGATCGCGAATTATGCACACACTGCCTGTGATCCGTTTCCGGTTCCGGATCACACCTGTATTTTCGGTTTTGCTGAAAACATCCTTCTCTTAGTATAGGATTATTTGTACAATCTTCTTCTTTTACGGAACCGGGCCCACCGGACGCACCGTTCTCATTTACATCATGTGATGAAAAACTGCTGTAAACATGCTGTAACTGCTGTAAATGGCAGGCATCGTCATCCTTTCCCGGGTCGTGATCGAGCCAGCACGACCCGCCATTCACCCACTGCCGGTACAGGTCCCGGTCCCACTCGAAGGCCTCGGTCCGGCGCCGGATCGAGTACCCTGCCTCCTCGCTCATGGTCACGGTCCGGTCGGTGAACGAGAGTGCCGGGCATTTCTCCAACAGGCCCGTGTAATTCTTCCCGTGGCTGATATACCCCTTGATCATACGGTAAATGCTCATGTACGATTCCCCGGTCAGCCGCTGCAGGTCCTGGATGGTGAACTCCTGCAGGTCCGCCTTCTCGATCACGGCAAGCAGCCCGGCTTCCTTCCGGGTCAGCTTTGATTCCTGTCCGCCGCTCGTGCCGTTCAGGAGCGAGAAGATATCGGCTGCTACTGCAAAATCCCTCTCGTCCGCATACACGCAAAGCGTCCCGTCACTGGCGGTCTTCCTTTTGCGCTGCATGAAAAAGAGGGCCGCGTGACTCTTGATCAAATCGTAGAGCATGTCGGGGTTGCGCCGGTTGCTGATACGCTGGAACCGGATCCTTTTTGAGTAGGGAATGATCACCCAGATCATCTGCCCGTGCAGGATATCCCAGATCTCCCGGCAGAGCAGGAGTTCCGGCGATTCACGCGTGCTGTCCGGGTCCTGGCCTTCCTTCTCCTGCTTTGCGGCAAGCACCCGTTCATCCTGCATGGCGGACTCGTCAATCCAGCAGGTGAGCATCCGGTTCATCACCTGGTCGTCACCGGTCCCTTCCTTCTTTGCTATCCACCAGACGCACCGCTCGGGGATGGTGCAGACCCGGGACGAGAGGTCCTTGGTTACGGTCGTGTGCGTGATAGGTTCATGGAAGTTCGAGGTGGCGGATTTCAGGATCTCCTGGATCCCGTCCGAGAGCCCGACATCGTCGCTCATCAGCACCGTCCGTGGCTTTAAGTCCTTCATGTAGTAGAGCGCCTTGTTGCTCACCGTGCCTTTCACTTTGTACTGGTCCGGGACCTGCATCATCATCTTCCGGAAGGCGTGGGTCTTGCCCTTGCCGGAATCCCCGGTCACGGATACGTGGAGCCCGTCCGAGTTCTTCACGGCCTGCGAGGCCATGGAGAGGATCATGCACCGGGCCACGATCTCGTCGCCAACGTGTTCTCTTGCAAAGGTTTTGAGCATCAGGGCAACCGGGTCGCCATGTTCCAGCACATCGAGTGCAGCGGTATTCACCCCGGTACTGGCCGGTTCCGGGAGAATGGTCCCTTCCGTATCCGCCCGGGCCTTTGCCCGCTCCTTCCTCCGGTCCTTCTGCTTCTGCTCCCAGTCTTTCCGCTTCGCAGCCCGGTCCGGCTCGAACCGGTCGCGGAGCTCCTGCCATCGCTGGGTCCCGCCGCCGCAGGACGTATGCTTGCAGCCGGCAAAGACCGCTCCGTTGCCAAACCGGATCGCAAACGCCCCGTCCTTGTGAGCGGATGAGAACGGGCACTGGTCAAGGACATACAAATGCCCGTTTTGATAGGGTTTTTCAGATTTTACCAAAATTCCGTGCTCATGGAGCCAATCCGGCAAATTGAAAATACTTTTATACCCCTTTGTTTCCACTGGAGCGGCCGCCTGTGCAGAGCTCTCAACGGGCAACCGGGCCGCAAGATCCCGGAGCAGTTCCAGGCTCGCTATCTTCAGCTCATCAGGAGCTGAGAGTATCCGGCTTCTCCGGTGCGGGCGTTCCTTTGTATCATCTCCCTTCCGCGAGACCGTGCCGTAGAGTTTCCAGATCCTGGCGGCATTGAAATTCGCGGTATCGACGGTGACCCGGTGATCGGAGAAGAGCAGATCGAGGGTTGAAAGACAACTCTTCACGAGCGCCGTTGCCGCCTCATCGTTTGGCAGGTCTATGCGGCAGAGCAGGTGGGCCCCGTTACCGGAATCAGCCCGGACCGGTTCCGGGAACCCAAGCGTGGCCATCCACCGGGCAATCTCCCCGGCCTTCTCAAGAGCTAGCCCGTGCTCCTCGTCCGTGCTTGACACGCCGCTCGGCCGCACCGGGTCGATATCGATGGGAAGCCAGCGCCGGCGCAGGATATCCGCGTCGCTTGTCGTGCTGTCTTTTTTGCCCAGGCGCATCTTGATACGGTTCGCCCGGCGCGAGAGCAGGGCCGGGTTCACCTCGTTCAGTGTGATGTAGATGCCATGGACCGAACCATCCGCATCAAGCGGTTCCACTGCATGAATAAGCGCACCGGGATCATTGAAGTACCCGCTGTGGGTGTGCTGGTCGGTGAGCGCCCGGACCTCGACAACCTGCCCCGGGCCGGTTAACCGGGAGACTGCTTCATGGAGCAGGCCATCCACATCACATCACCCCCGGAGCAACCGCGGGATTCCGGTGGACCTACCCTGTCAGCCATTCCGGCCGCCTTCACAATCACTCTCTTTTCCCGGGTTCACCTGCCGGGCATGCTCGTCCAGGGTCTCGATCTTCACCGAGTACCGGTGATGGAATTTCCGCTCAACCAGGATCCGGAAGACATTATCGCCCTTGCTCTTGATCTGCTCAGCAATAGCTTTTGGGACCAGGAAGAGCGGGACATCATCCACTTTTTCAATAATTCGCTCCGGGCTCTCCTCATCGCCGGTCATGTGATGCCTCCCCGCGGATCGCTGCATGGAGAGCACAAAACGGTTTTCCCGTGGTCATGGTCCACGCTCCGCAACCGTGACATCATGGATCCCGTCCCGGGTAATTTCGAACTGCTGGAATCCATCCAGCGGGATGGCGACCCAGACCTCGAACCGCAATTTTTCTTTTTGGGCCCGGTCAGAGAATTTTTGAACGCATGCAATCTCATCCCGGCAGAAGTGAGCAGCTTCGGCAGGAGAGACGAGCGGGTGCAGGGAGATCTTCAGTTTTATCATAACGGTATCGACAGTCCCGTCTTCCCCGGTCCTGCGGGCGGTCAGGTTGAAGCCGATGTACCGTGAGCTCCGGACAAAATGGCTCACGATCACCGGCTTGTAGCCACGATTCAGGAGGATCTTTCCGGCCCGCTGTTCGAGAGCCTGCATGCGGCGGATGGCAGTCATAACCTGCCCCCGGTGCGGGAACCTGCCGGATCTTCCAGGGTTGGTTTTGGGATCTCCCGGATAGTGTCTGCGAGGACCTCGAAGCACCGGAACCCGTATTTCAGGGAATAGACCCAGAGCTCGCAGCTGAGCCCGGCAATGGAATGATTCCGGGAAAGGTACTTGCGGAACTGTACAATATCCCGTGAGCAGGCTGCCGCAAGTGTGGACGGGGTTGGCTGCATCCGGGAGATCTTCCGGACCCGGATGAACCGTGTTCTGGCATGCCGGGCAGCTACGAGATGGGCTGGCGGATACCGTTTGCTGATACCGGAAGGAACAACCCGGACCTGGAACCCGCAGGCCCGGAGCAGTTCGCAGGCACCGTCCTCCACTAATGTACCGCGACGGCTGGTCATGGAAAACCCCCCTGCCGGGCCGGGAACAGCGGGATGAGCTCCAGCCCGTCTTTTGGCACTTCAAAGAGGGGGCAGGAAAACTCCTCGCCAAGAGCAATGGAAAGAAACCGGTCCCGGGGCAGCAGGTAATGCTGCTTATCTTTTGCGATAACAACTGCCCGGCCGGATGGACTGGGATACACGCAGCCGTACTCCCCGGGTGAATCCTGGAACGTATCTTTCCTGAAGAGAGGCACTTTTACCGAAAGAAAGAAGAGTCTCCCTAAGTCTTCCGGGCGGAGATAGTACCGTTCATCCCCGATGCGGATATGGACACAGCCGTCAACCCCGCAGAGGACCCGGCCGGTAGAGCGGGCTGTCATGGGTTCCCCCAAAAACATCCGGTCCGGCCCGGTCTCCCGTTTATTACCGGAACATTACCGGGGTTTTCATTATCAGTTTCCTGTTTTTTTCGCAGGATGCAGGTGCATCCTTCCCGTAATTCTGATGTGATGTGCATATTGTGTCCTGTATTCATGTTCGCGTGATCGCCCGGGACACTCACACCCGCGTGTCCTGGTTTCCATTCTATCCCGGCCGATAGGCCGGGCCATACCTGTTGTCCGGTGAAACGACATGCCGTAATCCGGCAGGGAATCCCAAAACCTCCTGCCAGAACCCCTTACGGATCGTTACCCGGAATTACCAGCGATTGCGGAAATAGGTGAAAAGAGAGAAGACCGGCGCATGGCCCCCGGCAAGCCTGTTCCATGGCCCGGTATTTCCCGCACAGCGCATCTCGGCGGCGAGGATGTATTTCCGGGCCGGGAAGGCTTCCGGAACTCCGGTGCTGATTGGATGGACAAGGGAGATGATCCGGTTGGTGACGGACTTTGTAACCGATATTGCAAGACTGATCACGTTTTTGTAGAACTCAAAGATCATCGTATTACTTTTATAATTACTTCCTGATTTATAGCGCTTTCTGAAGCAGGCAGGCAATCTTCGATCTTATGGTCTCGTGATCCAGCTCTGCACTGCTTGCACGATTTTTACGCCGGTTCTCTTTTCCATCAGTTCCTTTTGCCGACATTCACTGCTTCATAAAAACATTTATCGAATAAAATGAAACGGATAAATGTCGCAGGGTGATTATTCATGCAGGAGCAAAAAATTGCGGTATTCTCCCAAAAGGAGACAGAATTTATTGATCTTCTCATAAAAACCGGCACCAGACGATATGTTGCGGCAACGCTTGTCTGTCTTTCAGCCACGCCGGAAATTTCTTCCCGGGAGATTGAGCGCTGTGCTGATTTGCGCCAGCCGGAAGTGAGCCTGGCAATCAAGTACCTGAACGGGCGGGGCTGGGTCAAAAGCCGGGAGTTGCCGGCCGGCCGGAGCGGCCGGCCCATGAGGAGTTTTTCCCTGGCAGTCCCGTTTGAGGAGATCGTGATCACGATTGAGAAGGAGAAGCGAAAAGAAGTGAATGACCGGCTTATTGCAATCAGGAAACTCCGTGAGAGTATCAGGGAATGTATTGAATAACCCTGTTTGGGGTGTTTTTTCCGGTTTTGATATATTTTTCCTGATATATGACCTTCATATCCGCGTTTTGGCAACGTTTTATCGACCCGGTTGGGGAAATATCGGGGTGAAAATAGTCTCGGTTCCCGGGGCGTTATGGCAGGTTATATGAGGTGCATTTCAGCCTTATTTTGACAAAATAACCGAGAATACGCCTTTATTTTTATGAGATTCCAAAAGGAGCGTTTTACGGGGTTTTTTGGGAAGGGGCAGGATCCAAAAAATGAATCGGAGCCCGTACAGGGCTTATTTTTCCCATCCCCCATGGTTCACACACTCCTGATCCCCCTCATAACCCGTCATACCCCCACGTCCCCGGCAGGGGATGATTTTTTATCCGTCAAAATAAGAACCACCATTACCCGGTTCCACCAGGAGAATGAAACAGAATGGTGAATGCAATGCTGTACGAAGTGCCATGGGACAAAACAGAAGAGGCTGCCGAAGCAACTGCAAGTGCGTTCATCGGGGCAGGCTGCCCCATCGGGACATTTGTGTTTGGGAACGAACCGGATCCCCCGGCCCTGGAACGGAAGCTCTACCGCTCCCTGGTGACTGCCTGCTCGAAAAAAGTAGTAATCCATGGAACTTCCCCTGCTCTGGAGGCGCTGAGCATCTGGTTTCCGCCCGGGGTAGACCACTCGGAGGACGTTGACCCCGACCCCTTCTCTGCCGACGAGTTCACCGACAAAAAAACCATGGGGAAGCTGGAGGCAGTCAACAATGTTATCGAAGCGCTGACCGGGAACTTATGCGAGGAGCCGCAGTGGTATCTCCATCTCGTGGCCGTCCGCCCGCAGTTCACCGGCCGGGGGTACGCCTCGCAGCTGGTCAGGCCCATGCTGGCCCGGGCTGAAAGGGACGGGCTCCCGTGCACTCTGATCACCCAGACCATGGACAATGTCCACCTGTACGAGCGCTGGGGTTTTCAGGTCGTAACCGAGATGGCCGTTCCCGGGTCGCGGGAAAAATTCTGCTCCATGAGAAAGGATTAGGGATCGCGGCCGGGTTTTTTAAATAATATTTTTCAGGTACCGGGCAGGGTTATTGTTTTTCGGTGCTTTGGATAATTGATCGCGCAATCCGGAATAATCCAGCCTGCCGGTGTCTCCTGAAGATTCTCCCTCATGCCGTCCAACTCTTTTCCCGTCCGAAAACACCGGGTAAAAACGGTGGTCCGGAACCATCGGCTCCCGGGAACCATTCTGCACCACCGGCTTTCAGATCTTCCCTCACGCTTTCCTATAAAATTCCGGGAAAAATTTCTCAATCTCAAGATAATTCCATCCGGCAAAAAAGCCCGGTGTCATGAACTGTTCGCGGAGGAACCGGGCTGCTTCATCGCGGGAAGTCAGCTGGCAGATGCCCGGGCCGGTATCACACCAGGTCCAGTGGTGGAACCAGAAGATGGCATTATTCATGGCATCGGACGTAACGAAGAGGTCCACGCCGCGTTCCTTTTTCAGGCCGTTATCGGTATTATACCGGAGTGAGCGGAAGAGAAGAGTATCGGTCGCGGGATCGAGCGTGGGGATTTTTTCGCCGGGGATTTTCTGCATTTTTTACCATCGTCCTCACATCCGGAGGAGTATTGGGGCGGTGGGGGGATAAAATTATCTACGCATTTGCTACGTAAATTCATCACATATTTTTCCCCACTCTCACAGGATGTACGATCTCGTGAGTTTCGTTGGGCGGGGGAGTGTCCGGAGAAAAGTACTCAAGGCCCTCATCAAACCAAACTCACCCACCGAGCTTGCAAAACAACTGGATATCGAACGCTCGACTGTGAGCCGGGCAATTCTTATTCTTACTGAGAAAGGACTGGTCGAGTGCCTGACCCCGGATGAACGGATGGGCCGGTATTACCGGATAACTGATATGGGCCGGAAGGTTATGGATGTGATTGAGGGGAGAGGGGAGTGATTTCCCCCATTTTTTACCCGCCATGACAATCTCCTACGTTTTTCCCAATACTTCTGATATTCCCCAGCGTGGCGGACTTGATTATCGCAGGGAACTTGCAAAGTCAGCCGGTTGTTCATTTATTGAAGTCCCGGCCGATCTCATCAAGAAAGGATCTGAAGTAACTGCAACCGGTCAGGAACTTGGTTCCTTCCTGACAAAACAGAGCATTGCGGAACTTTACACCCCGACACAAAACCAATCCGGGACAATCCCGTATATCCTGCACACCGACCCCTCTCTTTCACGGACCGATAACTTCGGCATTAAAATGCAGCCCCCGCTCCGCTGGAATGATCCTGCATGGACAGAAAAATTTGTCCGGATGATTCTCGATATATCAGATTTTCTCGGAACTCCTTCGGCAAAAATTGAGATCCATCCCGGCGATCGCAGGAATTCTTTTGCAGATATTGTCCGGGGTGTGAAAACAATTCAGACCGGTTACCAGGATTCATTTGGAATTATTCCGGAAATTCTTCTTGAAAACCGGACCGGCCAGTTCATTTCTGATGGGTTGGAAATTTCCGGATTGTGGGATTATATAATGAAGACCGAGCCGGAACTCGCAGTGTCCTTCGGGATTGTTCTGGATATTCAGCAGTTATCAACAGTAACCCGGCAGAATTTTCTGGAATCCTTCAATCTGATTCCTCCGGAATGTCTGAAAGGATTTCACATCCACCGGCTGCACCAGCCGCCGGGCATTGGTGACGGGATCCCTTGGCCGGAGGTTTTTGCGAAGATAGCCGGTATCGGGCATGATGTGATTATTAATCCGGAGATTCACCACAACAACAAGGTGGCGGGTGTGATTGGGTTTTGTGAGGGGATGCTGAAAGATCCATTTTAATTATTTGCATTTCTCTCGAAGGATAACGGATATTTTAAAAATTTCAGATGGAAACAGATAATTCCCATAAATATACACAATCAATCCATCCAGGTCTTGAACAAATGAAAAAACTCTCAGTCGGCCTTTACGAGCAAATAATTAATTCTCATCTTGAAGAAAAATTCCAAAAATTAGGAATTAAGACTGAGCATATCACAAAAGAAAATCTTAAAAATTATGATTCCACGGTTCTTCTCGCCCAATATCTCAATCCGGTTCTTAAGAAGTCCTTGGAATTTTTAGAGAATTCTCAAGAAGCGTCTGTGCAAGAACAAATCGCTTGTTGTAATGAAATAATCAAATTATTAGCAGCAATCACCGAAGAGGAATGTCTCAATCATTGTAAAATTAACGATGATGGTGAGGTTCTTCTCGCGATTGGTGAACTCAACGAGCATTCTCGTAACTCCACTCCACTAAGGCCCGTAACTTCTCTCACGCAGAGTAGTCTATTCACCGGTTCTTCCATGGAGCCGAGTCTGATACAGGAGTTTAAGGCAGAGATTGGATCCTCTGATCGGATTGATATCCTTGTTTCCTTCATAAAATGGAGCGGGATCCGGCTCCTCATGGATGAACTCACCAATTTTTGTAAAAGAGGCAAACTACGAGTTATCACAACTGCCTATATGGGTGCAACTGATATTCGCGCAATTGAGTTCCTTGCAGCATTACCGAATACAGAAGTTCGAATCTCCTATGACACTGAGCGGACACGTCTTCATGCCAAAGCGTATTATTTTCAACGAGAGACTGGTTTCTCAACGGCGTATATTGGATCGTCCAATCTTTCAAATCCTGCCATAACTTCGGGTCTTGAATGGAATGTAAAACTCACAGAGAAAGATTCTCGTCCACTTATTGACAAGATTCAGGCTTCGTTCGAAACATATTGGAATGATCCTGAATTTATGAAGTATGAAGAGAAAGATCGAGCACTCTTTCTCAATGCTATTCGAAAAGAGCGAAAAGGATTTCATGATCAAGGGACACCAGTTTTCT
Organism: Methanoregula sp.; assembly: GCA_041645355.1. GTDB lineage: Archaea > Halobacteriota > Methanomicrobia > Methanomicrobiales > Methanospirillaceae > Methanoregula. Next base: position 155,279 of record JBAZQF010000005.1, on the reverse strand, counting down.
TTGATATAACTCCCTTCTACTATCAAAAAGAGATCCTTGAACGCTTACAGGCAGAACGGGCAATTCATAATCATTACAAAAATCTGATCGTCGCGGCGACCGGAACAGGAAAAACGGTAATTTCTGCTTTTGATTTTCGTCGATATCGAGATACGATCAATCCCCATGCTCGGCTCTTGTTTGTTGCTCATCGAGAAGAGATTCTCAAGCAGAGTCTTTACACGTTCCGGACAATCCTCAAAGATCACAACTTTGGAGATCTCTGTATACATGGGGAGATCCCGGCCCAACAGGATCATCTTTTCATCTCAATTCAATCGTTCAATAGCACAGGATTCTCATCACGGACATCTCCCAACCATTACGATGTTATCATCGTTGATGAGTTCCATCATGCAGCAGCGGAATCCTATCAAAAACTCCTCTCATATTATCAGCCAAAAATCCTCATCGGGCTGACGGCAACACCGGAGCGGATGGATAATCTCGATATTCTCAAATATTTTGACGGTCGAATTGCAGCCGAGATCCGGCTCCCTGAGGCAATCGGTCGAAATCTTCTGGCACCGTTCCATTATTTTGGTGTCACGGATACGGTTGATCTTGATGATGTCGAATGGTCGAAAGGAAAATACAATCAGGCAGCTCTCTCAAAACGATATACGGGAAATCTTCAACGAGCAGATCATATCCGGAAAGCCCTTCTTCAATATGTGACTGACATCGATACGGTGATTGGACTTGGTTTTTGTGTCAGCATTGACCATGCTAAATACATGGCGGAAGCCTTTACTCAATTCGGTATCGCTTCCACTCATTTGACATCCGAGAGTTCTTCTGAAGAACGAAACTCAATTCAGAGAAAATTATTGAAGAAAGATATTCATTTTATCTTTGTTGTCGATCTCTACAATGAAGGAGTAGACATTCCGGAAGTTAATACCATTCTCTTCTTACGACCAACTGAGAGTTTGACGGTTTTTATCCAGCAACTTGGGAGAGGCCTGAGACTTGCTGATAATAAAGAATGCCTCACCGTGTTAGATTTTGTTGGCCGTCAACATGCGAATTATCAGTTCGATGCAAAATATCGTGCTTTAGTCACGGATACTACGATCCCCCTTGCCCAGCAAATCGAGAAGAATACCTTCTCTCTTCCTCGTGGATGTTTCATCAGTTTAGAGAAAGTTGCTCAGGAAATCGTCCTTTCCCATATTGAACGATCTCTCTCAAAACGAAAAGGATTGATACAGAAAATATCGAGGTTCTCCCAAGAATCCGGAAAAGTACTTACTGTCGAGAATTTTTTATCGTATTACCATCTCACTCCCCAGGATATCTATGGAAAATCGAGTTTCCGTCAACTCTGTGCCGAGGCTAAACAATGCGAAATTCCGTTGCCAGAAGATGATGAAAAGATTCTCACTGCAGCTAAGCGATTGCAACATGTCGATTCCATTTCAATGGTCCGATTTATTCGAAAGACTCTCACTTCAGGGAATCCCTCTCTTGTGAATGATCCGAAATTCAATGTGTTCTGGTACTCGATTTATCCAAAACCCATAACTTCCCTGAATTATCCGGATGCGGCTTCTGGAGTAGCAGAATTTCAAAAAAATTCCTGGGGGGTTAAAGAGATTGATGGTCTCCTTTCTTACCTCGAAGAGAAGACCGAAGTTCTTGAAAAGGATATTGACGTGGGCTATAAGACGGGGATCTCGCTTCATTGCATGTATTCACGTGATCAGATATTTGCAGGCCTTGGCCATTGGACTCCGGAAAAGAGCCATGAAGCCGGCAAGCGTGAGGGCGTTCTTTTCCTGAAAGAGAAGAATCTCGACATTTTTTTGATTACGCTCAATAAATCCGAGAAGCACTTCTCGCCATCCACGATGTATATGGATTATGCAATTAATGAGACACTCTTCCATTGGCAATCGCAGAGTACAACATCAGCATCATCTCCGACCGGACAACGATACATCAATCATGAGAAACTCGGTTCAAAGATTCTGTTTTTTGTTCGTGAATTCGATAAAATCAACAACATTTCACAGCCATATGTATGTCTTGGCACGGCAAGTTATGTGAGTCATACGGGAAGCAAGCCGATGAGTATTGTTTGGCGGTTACTCAATCCCATTCCGGCGGGATTGATGAAGAGGGCGAATAAGACGATAAGCGGGTGAGAGTAGTTGAAGGGGTATTTTTTTAGAAAAAGTTATCTGTTATTATAGTGAGATTCGTAATTGAAACGAATGCGAGTACTTATTGATACAAATATTTTCATATATCGAGAAGATAATAAAGAAATTTCTTCAAATCTTCAAAAATTAACACGATTGTTAAATGAGCAAAAAATATCGGTTATAATTCATCCAATTTCCCTAGAAGAAATTGAAAAGAATAAGAATGAAACTCAAAAACAAATTTTAAAATCAAAAATATTAGCATATCCGGTGTTAGAATCACCACCAGATCCAAATAATGACTTATCATTTTTAAGTCGAATTAAAAAACCCGGGCGTATCAATGATCGGCGAGATAATGTAATCTTATATTCGTTATATCGAAATGCTGTAACTTTTTTTATCACTGAAGATCGTGGCATTCATAGAAACGCAAAAAAATTACACGTTGATAATCGGGTTTTATCGATTGAAGATGCAATTGAAATTTTTGAAAGTCAATCCCAAAAACATGATGTGATTGCTCCAATCGCCTTGCGTTTAGACGCGGTTCATAACCTGGATATTCACGATCCTTTTTTTGATAGTCTTAAAAAAAATTATCCTGAATTTGAGAAACTTTGGTTTCCTAAAATATGCCTTGAAGGCCGTAAATGTTTCATAAATACCCAAAATGATCAAATTGGTGCATTACTTATCTATAACATCGAAGAGCATGAAGGGATCAACAATTCAGATCCCCCACTCCCGGTAAAACGTAGATTGAAATTATGCACACTAAAAGTCACCCATAATGGACAAAAAATTGGGGAATTGTTCATTAATCTTGCGATTCAAATCGCAATTAAAAATGAAATCGCAGAAATTTATCTAACGTTATTTGAAGGAGATAATGAGCGATTAATCGATTTATTAATTGAATTTGGTTTTGAGAAATATGGTAAGAAAACTAACGGTGAAGACATCTACTTAAAACAAATAATCGGAAATCAAAATGAAACGGAATCACTAACTCCATTAGATTTCGATAAAAAATATTATCCGAGTTTCTACGATGGCCCAAAAGTGAGAAAATTTATTGTTCCAATACATCCCGAATTTTTTGAGAGATTATTCACAAATTTACCAGAACGACAAACTGGGCTACTAGAACATTCTGGCAATTTTTATCCTGAAGGAAACGCCATTAAAAAAGCGTATATTTCGCGAACGAATTCGAAAAAAATTCATCCTGGAGATATCCTCCTATTCTATCAAACAACAAAAAATCAAGCGATTACTACATTAGGAATTGTTGAAGAGATTTATTTTGGAATATCAAACAGTGAGACCATTTTAGGCTTAGTTGCAAAACGAACCGTCTATTCAAAAGAAGAAATTGAACGAATGCAAAAACCAGTAACGGTTATTTTCTTTAAATATCATTTTCATTTCCGAACACCAATTACATATATTGAATTAACAAAAGAAAGACTAATTGAGGCCGCTCCTCAGTCAATTTCAATTCTACGTCATAAAGATTATCGACAAATTAAAAAGATAGGGGAATTGGATGAACGTTTTGCTTTCGGTTAGGCCACGTTATGTCGATGCAATAATCAGTGGAAGGAAAAAATTTGAATTTAGGAAAAAGATTTTTAAAGCCGATGACATCGATTTTGTTTTAATTTATGCGTCCTCACCTATCAGGCGGATTGTTGGATATTTTAAATTAGATGATGTCATAATTGATCATCCTAAAAATTTATGGAATAATTTTTCGAATCATTCAGGACTTGAAAAAACAGAATTCTTTGAGTATTTCCAAGAGCGGGAGATCGGATATGCACTTCATATTAAAAGTTTTAAAAAATTTCCAAAACCCATTGATCCAAAAGACATATTCCAAAATTTTATCCCCCCACAATCATTTTGCTATATTCATTCAACCAAACGAAATTTGGAATTGAAATAGATAGGAAAAAGAATTTCTACAATTTTTTCAATAGGTTTTATTTAATTCAAATTCAATTTTGAATTAGCATATGCCAGAAGTTAAAGCGGAGCTTGCGCCTGTCCCGTCAGTTAATAAAAAATACGAGGTCCGTCGTATTTTGAATGAACGTGAAATTGATGAATTCGAACGTTTTCAACCTAAGGCCACAGTTTTTTATGATCACTATCCAAATCATCGTCAATGGTTTGAGAATGCAGTAAAAGAATTAAGGGATGGAGATCGCGTCGCATTTGGTATCTACTCCCCAATTATTGAAGATAGAGGGATAACTACATTAAAACTAATTGGTTCATTGATGCTTAAGAAAAAACCATTTTCTGATGTGGTAGTTTTAAAAAATTTATTTCTCGAACATGAATATCGAAATAATCAGGAGGGGTATGGTACAGCTTTATGCAATGCGGCAGAGTTATATTGCGCAAAGGGAGGTTTCTCGAAAATTGTCACGGAAGTCCCGTACAGCGAATATAATACAATAAATTTTCTTTTGTTCCGAAAATATCAAGTAGAGAAAACCATTGAGTCGCCCTATAAAAAAGGCGATTTTTTATGCGAAATGTACAAAAAGATAACTCCATTATACCACGGTGATTTTTTCGATTTTCAAGGCTTGGCAAAATGGATATTGGAGAATATTTATGGATTTGAAAATATCGACAGAATTGATGATACTTATCTTACATTTGCCATTAAAACAAAGGCTCCATCAAATAAAATTAAAGATGTTAGCATTGTTCCGAAGGGTCTTGCAGCGATATTTAGTCAAATGGAAATTCTTGACGATAAAAATTGCGAGAGTTTTTTAGAGAGATCCAAACAGTTTCAATTCTGTATAATTTTTTGCAATTCAATTGCGGCTACTGGAAAGCAAAAATTAATTGATCGAGGGGTTGTTGTTATCGATAATGATATTATCAAATCATCATTGTGTGAGTGCTTTGCCTATAAACCTCCATCATTTGACAAAAAAGAGATCTCGGGAATCATTGTAACAATTAAACCAGAATACCTTGATATAGCCACATATCAACAATCAAAATTTACTTATTTGAAAGGAGGTAATGTAGGCCAATCCCTAAAAAAAGATGATTATGTTTTTTTTTATACAGATATTTCTGATAATGAAAAAGTGGAGGGTATTCGAGGCTATGGAAAAGTAGCAACTGTACAGTGTGGCTCCAAGGAAGAGATATGGGAGCAATTTAAAGATAGCCAACCTCTTTTCACGAGAGATGATTATAAAAAATTTGCCGAAAAGAAAAAATTAATTTTGGGAATTGTTATTGAGCATTTCCGACAAATTGAAACAATCACTCCGATAGAATTAAAAGAAATTGTTGGATCAGATATCGGATATGAAGAGTTTAGTCAACTTTATATAAATCATCGGCATTCATCAAAAATACTTGAGCTAAAAAAAGAAATTGAACCTTATGAAGATATTGAGTTAAACCCTGATGCTCCGAGAGTTTTTATAAGTTCAACGTACCTCGATTTAAAAAAGGATCGAGGGGAATTAAGAAAAACTCTTAAATCCGATTTGCGTTATCACGCATACGCTTTTGAAAGAAGTGGATCGGGTTATCCTGCAAGGGAGATTATTCTAACAAAATTAGAAAAATCGGGAGTGGTGATAATTCTCATCGGAGAGAGATATGGGGATCCCATGAATTTCGAGGGGGATTTCATTTCACCGATTGAAGATGAATTCAACCATGCACAAAAATGGCGAAAACACATATTATGTTATGTGAAACAGGGCCAAAAGAGAGAGGAAAGACTTAATGACTTCCTGAAACGAGTCGCGGAATATCAGAAAGGGACAAAATATCAAGAATACACATCAATTGATGAATTGAAAAACTTTGTAAAAAATGATCTTGGTGAATATTTTAATAAAAAATAACAAATTTATCTTTTTTGTTCTATCAATTTACCAAAGGTCATATTAATTCAAAAATTCCCTAATGTGCCACGATAATATATGGTAGATGTACATCCCAACCTCATCGGGTGTCGTTTTTTTTGAACCAACACTCTTCCAAATGTGTGAGCCACTCGCACCGCCCACTCACCCTCGCGGCCTCATGATCAATCGCATCCGCACGCTTAAACATCATTCCGATACGGCGGACGATCTAGTGCATCTCGGCAGAAGCTGTGGATTATTTCAGATCGAATTCCACCACTAGTATGGCATGGTCCGACATTGCTTTGATTTTTTTTGTCTCTTCGGAATGTGTATCTGGTATTTTTGCAAAAAGAAATTGTCCATATTCGGTAAGATACTCGCTGCTCAACACATTGATATTTCGACTGCAAAATGCATGGTCAATCCTGAATGGGGAAATGACACCCCCTCTCCGTGACCAATAGCTAGCCCCCTCTTTCGGTAACGCATGATACCAACCATCTTCCTTGAGTTTAATTAACCGTCTCCCACCATTGGGACCTTCTGACGATAGATCTGTATTAAAATCCCCCAGAATAATGAAAGGATGGTTTTGGTTTCTCTCTGCAACTGCGGTTACCCAGTCCCACCAGGTTTTCATTTGTGCAGCAGTCATGCTCACCGGCAGACGCAGGCCCAGAATTCCAAGGGAATGCTCCGGGATCGTGACCTGTAGAGCGTTACAGGGAATTGCATGATAACTATCGAGAGGCACTCCACTGTCTGTTTCCTCCATGGACATCCGTGATGCGATTAGAACATGATTCTGTGTTTTTTCTGTTGGCGGGCATTCCGAAGTTTTAACTCCAAATCCAAGTGATCTGAGACTCGAAGTGAATTTTTTATGCAGATCACCCGGGCAATATTCAGTCAGAACAATGATATCAGGAGATAATGCGGTCAGTACCTCTGCCATCTGAAAAAGATTTGTATTGTTGGTTTTGGCTTGATGCGCAACATTCCACGTGATAATTTTCATGATTTATTCTGGTAGTGTGTAATTTGTTTTCTATTCTTCGAATTGTATTCAAAAAATTAACAGATGGGTTCCCGGCTTGTCGGTCAGAACTACGATCAACATTACGGTTTAATATTGAAATCTTCCTGAATCCGATTCATGATTTCTGGATAAGGACATTCGATATCTTCCGGCAGGGATGTAATTTTCTTGTTTGCTATCTTTTTCTGATGTAATCTGAACATTCTGATAACAATCTGCTCAAACAGAGTGACTTTACGAACAATCTTCAGATGGTCTTCGTGTTCAATACTTGGGATAAATTCCTGCAATGAATACACATGCATCCTGATAGTACTTGAGACAAGAAAATCTTCTACAGTTTGTTTGATTCGATCATCAAAATTAACGTTCTTGTTATTTGCTTCCTTCAACCCAAGCACCTGGACTGCCAGATAACGGTAAATCTGATTCTGGGTACTCCGGCCCATATCTTCAAGATGACCGGCGAGACGGCGGAATGCAGGACGGGCTGTGATATAATTATGATCCCCGGTCTGTCCGATGTAGTAGTGAATGTCGTTCCCGTGAACAATCTCAATGATATAGAGAAGGTACTGCCTCTTGAAATGCCGTCCTTCCAGAGTTAGGATCATATCTGCCATAATTATCTCAAGTGAGTTTCCCGATGAACGCCTTCCCCAACACCGCCTGCGTCAACGCTTTCGAGCGCCTCGTTGCCACCCCAACCTCCTGTTTCACCGGCATCTATGAGGCAAAGAACATCGTTTTAGGAAACTACAATTTATATTCTTCATTAATTCTTTGAATGAAATCAACACGTATCTTTGTATAAATTGAGTTAAAGAAATGGAGATTTTTTTCGGAAATCTCGTAATGAGATTTAAAATCCAAATAGCCCAATTTATCGGAGAGATCTTTCTCAACCATCATACCAGCTAAGCAATCTAGATAATGTGTTACAAGATCCGGTGAATAATTTCTTGTTAAACAAGTAATAAGGCGTTTAAAATCAAAAAATGGCGTTTCAACAAATGGATCATTAAACATTGTGAAATACCCATCACGCACTTTTGGATTTGAAAAGCCATCATCAGGAAAACAATCTTCTTTCGGATGATTGTTCAAAACCAGAAGTAATTTGGGTATTTGGATAAAAGTTAGTGGGATGCATGGGGCTGGTGCCTGCAGAAGAGATTTTTCATCCAATAATTTCATTTTTTTAACTTCTGGAAATATTTCATACCCTGTTTGGAGAAGAAGTTGCCGTTCTCTATTCTGGGGATAGATATCTTTACAAAAAATACTCGTTCCGAAATCAATGATCTTGATTTCAATATCTTCTGTAATTAATACATTTTTTGAATGCAAATCTCCATGATAGATACCTTTTTCATGACATCGAAGTATCTCTAAAAATATTTTATCTGATATTTCCTGACGTTCTTCTATCGATCTTTCTGTCTCCAACCATTTTTTTAAAGGGATGCCTTCAATCAATTCATAAATTGCATAATAATAGATATTTTCAATTATTTGGCCATAGTATATTTGAGCAATTCTAGGTCTGTTTAATTGCGAAATCTTTCTAATTTCAGATAAAAACTTTTCATTAATAGGTCGGGAATCCCCTGATCGCATTATCCAAATCTTTATCGCAACAGGTCGAGAGAGAAATGTATCTTTTCCTTTAAACACAATTCCATTTGCACCACTTGCTATGTAAAATTCGACTTGATACCTTGAATCGATTAAAACATCGTTTCCATTTAGTTTTAATTGACCATTATTTATCTCATAATTGACTGGTTGTCCCCCAACATCGACAGTATTTTTTTCCATTTCAATCCATCAAATCCTCAGTTTCATATCTGCCCGCAAACGCCTTCCACAGCACCGCCTGCGTCAACCGCTCACACCGCCGGCCCGCCACCGCAACCTCCAGACCTAAGACATCCGCACGCTCATAAAGCAAACCGACACACGATACGATCTCGTACTGCTCGGCAAGGGAAAAGTGTGGTTTATGAGATTGTTTATTCATCATTTTTTGAATATGCTGGGCAAATATTTTTTCTCGGACAAGGTATATCACGGAATTGACATTTCCCGGGGAGTTTTTTCATATATTCTGAATATGTTATTACCCTTCCCCCCACAAGAAATCCCTTACCTTCTGGATTAGGGATAAAGCATGGATAAAATATTTTGTGCCCTTCATCAATGAATCTTTTTAAATGATAATTTCCATATCTCTCAAGATAATCATTGATTTCTGCGATTAAATTGACTATATATTCTTGAATATTCTCAATCTCAATTCTTTCATCAGAATGTTCCATATCTCGGTATAAAATACCCAACCCGTTTTTTGAATGGTAAACAAAACCCGGAAGATAATGCGTTGATTCAGATCTCATCGTATGAAGTTTTTCATACCACGTTGCACTCTCAATTAAGTCAATATATTCTGAATATTCGGGATAATTAATCCGATATTTTGCGACATTTTTACGCTGATCATTAAACATTTTTTTAATGCCGGGATGGAGTCTATAACTAATAAAAGCAAGATTATCACAAAGGGAATAAACTGAATTAAGCAGTGTCTCGAATTTTATCAATAAAAGCTCCGATTCAAGTCCACTTCCAAACCCCTTGACCTCCATTTCTTCTTTTGCTTTCATCGCCTTATAGTATTGAGATTTAACCTCGTTAGAAAGATGTAAAACAGCATTTATTTTTGTTTGTAAGCCATTTCGCCAATTATAGTTATTATCAAATTTTAAGTTGATTAAAAATTCCAAAAAAGTCTGAAACTGAGAATCGTTATAATCCGTGAATATTACCTCTTTTGTTTGTTTTCGATCATCAGGCATTATTCTTTCACCTAAGTTCCCCTCTGAATGCCTTCCCCAGCACTGCCTGCGTTAACCGTTCGCACCGCCGGCCCGCCGCAGCAACTTCCCGATCAATCGCATCCGCACGCTCAAACAGCAGGCCGACACGCCGGACGATCTCATGCTGTTCGGCAAGGGGGGGGAGTGGGACTGGAAATTTTTTCAAAGATATTCCGGTGAGGTGTTTTATTGTTGTTCCCGTGAAAAGATCGGACAGATACCCGGACTCTGAGGCATCCTTTAAGCAATAACACAAAAATTCTGGAAGAAGTTTGTCACTAACACGGACTCTGTGGAGAGCTTTTTGAAAAATATAATTTTTTCCATTTTCGTTCCAAATCGCACACCTTCCAGGTTCACCACCTTCACAAATTAAAACATCTCCTGATCGTAGGGAATATGTGTCTTTCTCATAATCTTCAATCTTGATTTCCTTAGTGTCGGATAAATCAAATCCAAACCAACGGACATTTACATTACGAATATATGGGGTTAATGTTCCTTGATTTTTTATTTTGTCGAGCATCTTGCCAAGTCGACAATTGGCAGTTCCATCAAGGTTCTTGGATGCCCATCCTTTCGGAAGTTCATCCATCATCTCAAAGTTATATGGTAATATGGAACTGTACTCGCTTTGATTATCTGATTTAATTCCATTATCCCCAAATTTTTCTTCTCTCCACTCCTCAGTCAACCTCCCGGAACACGCAGCCGCCAGCACCGCCTGCCGGAACTTCTTCATGATCAACGGCACCCGGTTCAATCGTTCGCGGGCGGCGTTGACCTGCGTCAAGAGAGCTTCGACACGGGCGACGATACGCTGCTGTTCGACGAGTGGAGGGAGAGGAATTTCCTGTTCATAAATATCATTGCGATTTAATCCAGGAATTGCAGTCGAAGTATCAAGATCAGAAAGATTGAGTGACTTAAGAGCAAATACTAAAAAAATCGGATCGATTCCTTCAAACATATCAATGTAATAGGTCGTATCGATAGGCCATGAGGGATTCGAAGAATAATGAACTTCACCGATTGATCCTTTGCGTCCAATTATTATCGAAGGTCTATCTGTTAATGATTTATTGTGAGAGCCAACAATTCCATTTGATCCATAAACAGAGACACTTCCACCGGCCCGATTTGCGTTCTTCAAACCCTTGCCATAATTTATTGTGACGAGGTCTCGAATTTTCGTTAAGGCCCAACCTTCCGGTAATTCTAACTCATCAAATAGATTGGATTGTGGAGTAGACACATTTTTTTTGCCTTTCATCTCTTCCCTTCATTCGCCGCAGCATCCCCATTCTCCAGCAGCACCACAATCTTCTGCAGCTCATCCACTGCCTGCCTTAGCTCCTCAATCGCCTCGACCGCCAGCTCTTCCGGCTCCGGCAAGGAATCCGCATCATCGAGCGAATCATCCTTCAGCCACTTGAGCGAATCGATCTTGTAGTTCCGCTCTTTGACTTCAGAGATGTGGAACGAGTGCCAGCGATCCTCTTTTGAATCTGTTGAATTCCGCTTCGAACCGCCGTTCGGGTCGGCGCCGAAAACCTTCTCGAACTCGGCGAAATACGCTGGTGTCAGGGGCCGGTCCTTCTTGGTAATGCCCGGTACATTCGTCCGGTCATCGTATACCCAGATTGTTTCAGTGGGGAAACCCTTGGTGAAGAACAGCACGTTCGTCTTGGTGCCCGGGGAATAGGGGGTGAAAGTACCATTAGGCAATCGCAAAATCGTGTGCAGGTTGCAGTCCTCTGTCAGGACCTTGAACACTTCCCCGGCCTGGTCTGCGAAGAGCACGTTGTCCGGGACCACGACCGCAGCCCGTCCGCCGGGTTTGAGGATGGTGATGACGTGCTGGACGAAATTGAGCTGTTTGTTGGATGTGGAGATGGTGAAGTCTTCGCGTTCCGGTGCCTGGTTCGCTCCTTTCGTGCCGAACGGGGGATTGGTCAGCACGATATCGAATCGCCGGCTGTCCGGGTTCTCGTAGATGGAGTCGCCGATTTTGATCTGCGGCTCGACATTGTGGAGATAGAGATTCATCAGTGCAAGCCGGCGCGGGCGGGCAACGAGTTCCTGCCCAAAGTAGGTGCTCTTCTTCACCCGGATCGCAACATCCCGGTCAAGTGCCCCGCCCTTTGTCTGCTCCAGCAGCCACTCGTACGAGCAGACCAGGAACCCGCCGGTACCGCACGCCGGATCGCAGATGGTCAGGTCGGCTTTCTTCCGGGGATCAGGTTTCATGCACCGGACAATTGCCTGGATCAGGATACGCGGAGTAAAGTACTGCCCTGCTCCTTTCTTTCCCTCGCTCGCTGCCTTCTCCAGCAGACCTTCGAATGCCTCGCCTTTCACATCGATGTTGAGCTCGGTCCATTCGGTCTCGTCGATAAGACCGATCAGCTTCTTTAAGTTCACCGGGTTGGTGAAGCGGGAGATTGCTCCGGCAAAGATGTCGCCAAGAAGCCCGTGCTCCTTCCCGAGTCTCCGCAGAACATCCTGGTAATGTTCTGTCAGGTCCGTTCCGGACTTTTCAATGAGCGTCTTCCAGTCACAGCCTTCGGGAAGTTTTACACTCCGCTCATCTGCCATCTTGATGAAGAGAAGGTAGGTGATCTGCTCGATATAATCCCCGTAATCGATTCCGTCATGCCGGAGCGTGTGGCAGAATCCCCATAATTTTCCGACAATATCACTCATGCTGCAATCTCCGCATTCCACTTCCGGATAAGTCCTGCCAGGCCTCCGTCAAAGACCCGATTCGCCTTCCCCCATCCGCCTTCATTGGCAAAAAGGGGAATAATATCGAAATCGTCCTTACTGATTGAGAGGTTTGCAATTAAATGTTCACGGATTTTATCGAGCCACTTCTGCTGCTCGGAAGTCAGTGATGTGGTAAGGGCCATCCGATCAAAAACCCGGTGGATCCGTTCCTCAGCGGTAAAGAGCGGCTCCTCTTCCCGGGCGGCATGCTTCACCATCGAGATGATATCCACGAGCGCTTTGTTGTATCTGACTTTATGAGCCATCTGGAGATTATCGACAGTAAAACGGTACCGGGATGCTGCCAGTTTCTTCTTCAGATCAGAAAGGGCATCGGTTCCCCAGTCTTTGGGCCGGTCCAGCAGAATCCGGATTGCATCGATATGTTCCGGATTCTCTTTCACGAACTGCGAAAAGGCTGTGAGATAATCCTCCGGTTTGTACTCATTCCCCGCTGAATCCCGGAAGAGATACCGTGACTGAACGGTATCCGTATTCTCATATGCAACCAGCATCCGGCGCTCAGGCCGGGGATAATGGAGGAGCAGGTTCTGAAACTCCGGATTCCGGAGAAGCGTCATCGTGCGGGTGAAATCCTGCTGGAGTGCGTGCTGGAGACCGGATGCATAGCGCTTCAGATCCCCGGAAGGAACATATGCGGCAAACAGATCGCGGCCTTCGCCACTCATCTCTTTGTCGATTCTCTGAAGCCTCCGTACGAGCACCTTTGCATTGTAATTCCGGTCCCGGTTGTCCCAGATATCCTTAATGACCTGCGTGATCAGCCGGGTCTCTTTCTCGGGAGGCTCGGCCGTGATACTGGTTGCCTCCCGGAAGTAACGGAGCAGGGATCCTCCGAAACAGTCAAAGACCACAAAGTGGGACTTGTCGGTAAACCGCTCCCCCTTCCGGGTTCCCCGTCCGAGCATCTGCTCGAAGAGGATACGGGATTTTACCGGCCGCAGAAAGACAATAAATTCGAGATCCGGAATATCAACGCCGGTAGAGAGAAGATCCACCGTTACCACAACAGACGGCTGTGGCCGGTTCCGGAATTCGCGGATATGCTGGAGCGGCCGGTCGACTTTGCCGGTGATCTTCTGGACAAACGAATCCCCCTTCCCGAATATATCCCGGGCCAGATCCACCAGCTGATCTGCATGAGAGGTATGGGCAAGGTCATTCACGGCAAAAATAAGTATCTTGGGGAATCGTCCGAACTTCTGCTCATGCTCTTCGGCATATTTCCGGATTTCAAAGAGAATTTTCCGGTTGGAATCCGGGGATGTGATCTTCCGTTCAACATCCGTAGTATCAAACTGCCGTTCATCTTCCAGAGTATCAAATGACTGTGCTCCGGTTGAAGAATCAATCACTCCGACTCCCTCGCCGGCCTGGATGAAGATCCCGTTCATCCGTACATTCGAGTCAAGGGCAATTGCATCATAATCAACCAGGAATCCCTCCCGGACTGCCCGGGCATATTCATATCGATACACTATCTCCCGGAAATAGGCCATCGTGTGAGCAGCCGGAGTGGCAGTCAGCCCGATCTTGATTGCATCGAAATGATCCAGCGTTTTGCGCCAGACCGATTGTTCTGCAGCGGTGTATCCCCGGTGACATTCATCTGCGATGATGAGATCAAACGCATGGATCGGGATATCCAGCTGGTCTGCATCATCATCGATCGGTTCTTCATCCGCACAAAATACCGCATTGCGCCCGAAGAGATTGATCGTCATCCGCTGGATAGTGCAGATGTAGACAAACGCATGACCCGGTTTTGGTTCGAGGAGATATGGTGAGGGAAGAACTTTGGGATCGAATTTCTCGTCATCCTCAAAATCCTCACGGAAGAACCGCTGGCTGTACACTTCGTACGCTTTATCAAATTTCAGCCCGGGCTGGGCCTCAAAGGATGCGAATGCCTTGACCGCCTGGGCAGCAAGAGCCCGGCGATCAACCAGGAAGAGAATCCGTTTTGCCAGACCGGATTTCATCAGCCGGTAAACCTGGTTGACCATAGTGTAGGTCTTGCCCGTCCCCGTTGCCATAGCAACCAGCATCTGACGTTTCCGGTCGCGGATTCCCTGTTCAGTTGCAGCATTTGCCTCTCTCTGATACGGACGGATCATCGGATGGATATTTTCCCATTCTGCAAGATACTGACAGGATGCTTCGAATTTTTCTTTCAGTCGTTCCGTAAGTGCATCCGGAGTATGGAATTTTGCAACGGTTCTTGACCGGTTCAGAGAATTCCGGAGATCGTGATACCATATGATCTCGCCATTGGTTGAGTAAATGAACGGTACACGGAATCCGGAGAAATTGAAGGGGCTGCCAGAAATACCTGCAGCATACCGTTCGGCCTGGGTGAGAACATTCTGCGGACCGAGGGTGACTTTCTTTGCCTCCACGACGGCAATAATCCTGCCGTCAACGCAGAGAGCATAATCCGCCGGACCGTTTTCCGTGGGGAATTCTTCAAGAGCGTATTTGTTGAGCCGGGAGAGATCCATTCCGGCCTGATACATCTGGACAGACCAGCCTGCTGCTTTCAGTAAGGGATCGATCCGCTTTTTGCGTGTGACCCGTTCGCTCTCTTCAGTCATGATTTATCGGAAATGAAATATTAATGATATTTTTCTTCGGTGCTGTAACCATATCTGTTGCGGTTTGGTTTTGGACATTCCGGCCAATCTGGATATTATCGTGATATGTATGTATTGGAATCAGAATGTACAATTTGAAAATAGAAGAAAATCCGTTCCTGTCATGGATGCCGGGTCCACTTGACAATACCTTTTTCAAGATTAAATTCTGCCGTGCAGGACACGCGATCCGTAAACGAATAATATTCAAGCTTGGCTGTATCCGCGTCTGATGATCCGGAAAAGGTGAATTCTGATCTGAGATGTGTAATCCAAACAGCAAACCGCTTTAATGTCATTGATTGTTCTGGAATCATTTTTGATCCATTGTGCAGAGAGTTGAAGTAAGTTAATACTCTTTTTGAATCTGATATATACAATTGGGAATTTTTTACTAACCATGATCCCAAACAGGATGAGACAGAGTCCTACCCCTCACTCCCCCACCTCAATCCCAAAATCCCCCTTCCTCTCCCCTCTCTTAAAACGCAGCTCATCAACCTTCTCATAAAACCCAATATTCTCCAGCATCACATGAACCTGCACAAGCCCCCGGTCCTTATACACCGCCCCGACCAGCGCTTCGAACCCGTCGGCCAGGATCTTCGTGGTTGCCTGGTTCCAGATGGCCTTGTCGAACTCATCCGTTCCCCAGATGATGTATTTTTGAAGGCCGATGGCGTTCAGCGCAAATTCTTCGAGGATATCATTCGCGGCATACCATTCCCGGTGCCCGTTGATATGCCGCCTGATGACCTCTTTCTCCAGGTCCCGGATCGTGAGAAATGAATCGCCAAAATGATCGTAGATGGCAAAATCAAGTACTTTGTCGCCAAAGGTATCGAGGCCTTCCTGGTGCCAGCAGAACTTGTACTCCTCAGGAAAGTCCTTGTGTATATACGCGTCTTTGCGGAGCAGAGCCCGGATGAGCAGGTCGGGGGTTACAAAAGAGAATCCCAGGACCTCGCGCTCGATTGCGTCACAATTGGTTTCTATGATGGTGTTCCACTGTTCGGACGTCACTCTTTTCACCTCTCCCGTGGCGGGAGATCCGGTATGGCAGGAAGAAACGTGATGCCCGGGGAAGCATATGTCTTTTGGATTCTCTCTGGCAGAGGAATTTTTTAATCAGACGGGAAAGCACGGGAAGATTCTGGATACAATCAGTAGCTTGCCAGGATAAGCCCCGTATCCCGTATCTGTCACAATTTTTTGTTTTACGAAAAACACATTTTTGATATGATTTTGTTCTGCAATAAAAAAAACGATAATTTAATATTTTATTAGTGAAATATGATATTTCATTATAACCGCTATCGTCCCTTCTGGAACGATAGTAATTCATCAATTGGTGGTTTTTTTTTGAATGGCAGGGCGGTTGTTCTCATTGATGGTGGGTATTTAAACAAAGTTCTGCTTGCTGTTTTACCGGGTCATAGAATAGATTATGAAAAATTCTCTGACCTGGTTTGTGGGAATTGTGAGAGATTGCGGACATATTATTACAACTGTATGCCCTATCAAAGTTCTCCGCCCACGGAACCTGAAAAACAGAAGTACGCGAATATGAGTAAATTTCTCCATAGAATAGAACAACTTTCACGATTTCAGATAAAATTAGGGAGATTGCAAAAATATTACAATGAACGCGGAGAAGTCGATTTCAGACAGAAAAGAGTGGATGTTTTACTTGCAGTGGATTTAGCCCAATTAAGTTGGACGAGAAATATTGGAACGGCTATTCTCGTTGCAGGAGACAGTGATTTTGTTCCAGCAGTTCATACCGCCAAGGATGCCGGAGTTTTAGTCAAACTCTATTATTCTGATTTTTCTGTTCATGATGAATTACTCACTGCAGCTGATGATAAAATTTTAATTACAAGACAAATGTTAGAGTCAGTGGCTTTTTAATAATTTTTCAATAATCTGGTCATGCAATGCACCCCCTTGGGTGCATCTTCCGTCAAGGATCCCCGTCCCTGGTCCCTCGCAAGAATGAATGCCGAAGTATGAAAAAGGGAATTTTCGGAGGGTTCATGACCATCAGGGTTTCAATGAGGCCCGGCAAGGCATGAACCTGTTTTTTTGACATCAGCAGGTAATTGAAGCGCCGCGGGGGCGTCCCTTCGGGGGCGGCGCAAGCCATCATAATGACGGGATTGTTTTGTCCCGGTCTTACTGATTCGCGAATTTTCAATGGGAAACCAATCTTGTATCCACACGGAGTGGATTTCTCTCCGGTTATTTCCTTAAAAAACCTCATCCAAAAACACCAGGATCCCATTTTCAATCAAAATTATCGACAGGAAATCAGGTTTTTTTCAACCACAAAGTTTGAAAATAATCCGGGAATATCTTTTCATATATGTCCGGCACGATTCGGTTATCCGGATACTGGCTCCATCATGATTCTGCAATAACCAGAAGACACCTGAATAAGGAATTTCGCCAGAACGAAAAACAATACTTCCAGCGATTCGGGGAGTTTCTCAGAAAAAGTAAATCCCGTGGATGGAAAACCTGGTAAAGAGTATGAAGAAGAATAAACTACGTACATCTATACATGCAGACAATCCGCTGCACTGGTTGATGGAGTTGAATCAGCATGGAAAGTAAAACAATCGCCAGGATCCAGAGCGAAGGATTCGATGCTCTTGTGAATGCCCTTGGGCCGGAAGATGCAATACGGTTTATCCGGAGTTTTGATCCCGGCAGTGGTGACTATACTAAGGAGCGGAAGAAATATTTCAAGGATAAAACCGTAAAACAGATTGGAAAAGAAATTCTCGAATTTCAGAAATCACACTGAATTTTTTCCCTTCTTCTGGTTTTCGATATCGATTTTGTTTTTCCCGGCGCTGGATATCCAATACCTGGATCCTGCTGCAAAAAGATTATTGTCATCCGGGCTGCACTGTATAGTATCACAAGCCGGATGTACATTCATGCTCGTCAAATTTGAGATCTATTCTGATGGCAAATTCTGGTGCGGCCGGGGAATCGGGGTCGATATTTTCACCCAGGGTAAATCCCTTGATGAGCTGATGGCAAATATTCACGAGGCGGTTGAACTCCATTTCGATGAAGAACTCGCCAAAGGCGAGAACATCCGCATCCTTTCCATATCTGAAACCGAGGTCGGTACTATTGCCCGGGCTTCCGGTTGTTAGCGGAAAGGATCTGATCCGCGTCTTTTCAAAATTGGGATATCATATCGTTCGCCAGAGAGGCAGTCATGCCCAGCTCAAATGCAGTACCCCGGCAGGAGAACATACGATCACGGTTCCCCTGCACAATGAGATTGCCCCGGGGACTCTCAATGATATTCTGGCAAAGGTATCGGTCTGGAAAGGAATATCAAAAGATGAATTGATCCGGATGCTCCGGTAATTTATCATCATGATCCCTTGGAAACATATAACGGGCATATAAACATGAATCCTGAACCACACTGATTTTTTTCCCTGCTTCTGGTTTATGATACTGATCTATTTTCATCGACGCTGGATATTCAACCAGGAACTCCAAAACACTATCTTGCTGATACGAACTTGAAGATCCGGTGAAATCGGATCTCATTTTGGCAAGGCAGCATGATAAAACAAGATTTTTTGGCCCATATCTGGAAAAAGGAAAAATTCTTCTGATAATGTCGCCCGAAAAGATTCTATGTAAAAATCAATAAAATATTCAGAATCCATTGTCTTCTTTAAACAGCTCCGTAGAAGAAAAAATCCGGCTGCTGCCACCTGATTTACGTGAGGAAGCAATCCATTATATCGATGAGCTGGTCCGCCGCTCAAAACAGGCATCCCCGCAAACATTCCGGTGTGCAGCTGAAGGTACCCTTGCGGAACTCGGCAAACGCGTTTCCTCTGTCGAGCTCCAGCATAAGGAATACGAGAGAAGATTCGGGTACTGATCAGGCATCCGCTTCTGGAATTTCCCCTCCCGCACATCTGCGATTTTCTTTTCCCGGGTAGTACTTATCTTCCCAATTCTGTTGCCACAATTGGCCTGAAAGCCGCATGAAATGTATCTCTCCCGCGGAGTACTCCTGCCCGCCAATCCCCTGATTTTATATATCAGGATGCAATATTACGATTAACAAAACATTCTCCGGTTGTGCAGCCAATGTCCACGGGAAAAATGTCAGGGCAGAAAATCGTAAATTGTTGTATCGCACCGCTTGTAATCCTCGGAATTCTTACGATAGTTCTTCTCCTGTCCGCCGGGTGCATGGACACGTCATCTTCCGGCACCTACGGCTGCGCTCCCGGATATTACAAATCTTCCAACAGCAGCGGGCACTGCTGCCCGTACGCGTCCCCGTATTATTACGACAACCTTTGCCAGGCATGCCCGGAGGGGTATGGAAAAACCAACTGGAGCGGCGAGTACTGCTGCCGGAACGGGTACCCGTACTATTATAGCGGCAACTGCTGGAAACAGCCGGCGGGAAGCGGCTCACCCGGTGGCGGCTCGGCGGGGAGCAGCATAAGCAGCAGCGGTACAACCGGAAGTGGCACAACCGGAAGCGGAACCGTGGCGGCAACGACAACCAACAGCGGCTGTTCCGCCGGGTTTTACAAAACTTCTACCAGCAGCGGGCATTGCTGCAGACAGGAATACCCGTATTATTACGATGGCCTTTGCCACGGATGCCCGGAGGGGTATGATAAATACTCAACAAGCAGCGGACACTGCTGTCCGGACGGGTACCCGTATTATTACAACAGCTTCTGCCAGGAATGCCCGCAGGGATATGCAAAATACTCTTCAAGCAGCGGGCACTGCTGCCCGGCCGGGTACCCGTATTATTATGACGGGAACTGCTGGAACCAGCCGGAGGGGAGCAGCACAACCGGTGGCAGTGGAATGGGGGCCGGTTCAACCGGTGGCAGTACAACAGGAGGCAGCTCAGGCAGCAGCGGTACATCGGGGAGCAGTACGAGCGGGGGCGAGGGAGGACCGACGATTGTGATGGGCGGAGGCTGCCCGTCGGGCACGTATCTTTACCAGGGCAACTGCTGGAAAACGTCAACGGTAAGTGGCACATCCGGCGGCGGTTCATCGGGTGGCGGAACGAGCACAACAACGTATTACGCAAGCTGCAGCCAGTGCCAGGGATATTACAGCACGTATTCGTACCGCGGGCCGTCATACGGCACCTGCAACAACTATTACTGGGCCTGCGTTGAGGCGGGATGCGGGAAGATTCTCGATAATTGCCGGTGAAATGAGCAAATCCGAAAACCCCTCGGGAGGCAGGCGTGGGTAAAGCTCCCGAATATGATGATGGGGCCTCGCGCCCCCATGCCCCCTTCAGGATAAGTGCCGCCGCCCCGAAGGGCGCCCCGCGGCGGCTTTTTATTACCGGTAAATATCAGAAAGGAAAGTAATCCGGTCATCCGAATTCCCAAATCAAAAAAATACCGGGGGTCAAGGGTTCACCCCTTGGGTTGCCTCCCCCTCTGGGGGAGTGAGGGGGTCACGCTCCTTACATTGAGATCACGATTAGCGGAAAAGTGGATTTCAACAAACCTGAAAAGAACCCTTTTATATTCCCGTGCGGAGATGAAAGATACACCCATAAGGATGAGTGAATGATCATGAAACAGGCATGTCTTTTCACGATTATTGCGGCACTGCTCCTGTGCTGCATCTGTTTACCGGTGAACGCGGCTATCCTGGAAGTCACCGTCAAAGGCACGGTCTCTGGTATCAGCCCCGGGACAAATACCATAACAATCGATAACCCGCAGAAGTACGGGTGCTCTTTCTCCCCCGGGAGTGCCCCGGCCTGTTCGTTCTCCCCGATGAGTGTTTCGAACCTTTCCGGGATAGCACCGGACGCCGTGGTATCCTCGCTTTTCAAGCCCGGCGACCCGGTTATTGCCACGAGCCTTGGCGGTGCCGGGGGGAACTGGATAACGCTTGCAAAACTCTACGGCACCCCCCCGGACAACGGGTACGCGAACATCATTGTCGGTAACCCGTCCTCGATCACGACCCCCCTTGTTGCCGGTTACGCGGTGGAAGCGACAACGGTCCCCGATTGTGCAGCCTGTGCCGGGACCACCTGCACGGCGAAATCCGCAAGCGTAAAAGTGAAGAGAAACGGCGCAGTGGTCCGGGAGGGCTCGCTCCTTCCCGGCCAGGAACTGCGGTACGATACAGCGAGCGGCAGCACTGACGGATCGAGTGCTGATGTCGTGTTCCGGAGCGGGAAGGCCTCATCCGCAACCTGCCCCGGCATGTCATCAATGCCCGGGCCGCAGGCAATCTCGGTCTTTGAGATAACGGTCACTCCCCCGGCCGGGTATATGCCGACTCCCATGCCTTCCGGGACCACAGTGCCAACACGAGCGGCACCGGTGACCTACGTGGAATCCGGCATGCTGCCACTTGCCGCAATCCTGGCAGCCGGGCTTGCCGGGCTTGTTCTCGTTTTGAGAAAGAGATAATTTTTTTGCAGGAACCCGCCCGGGTTTTCCTGCGGATCCGCCGGATGCTTTGCCGAAATGTTTATTTAATGTATTCTGGTACTTCCTATCATGAAGAACGCACTCCTGGTAATTGCTATCATTCTTTTCGTGCTTGCCTGCGGCTGCACGTCGGCAACCCCGCCGGCTCCGGCAGTCACGTCACAGACTACCCCTGCTGTTCCGAACCTTGTCGGGAACTGGACCGGCCCGGCCCGGGGATATACTGAAGGGATCGGCTTTCGGGACTCCGGCTCCGCAACGGCTACCATGATCGTGAACGAACAGGAGAACCGTGTCTTCCGGGGCATGCTGCTCATCCCCTTCAAGAACGGGACGGTCTGGACCGAAGGGATCGCCGGGGTCATAACCCCTGATGGCAAAGGTTTCCGGATCGTTGAGTTCGACAGCCATGAACATGATGACGGGTGGATCCTCTCGGAGAACGAGATCGAGATGATCTTCATCGATACCGATGAGCCGCAGTCGATCATGATCGATTCGCTTAAGCGGTCGCCCTGAATACCTGCCGGATCATCGTGTCCGGTAGGAAAAAACGGTCTCGGGGTGGCAGCCCGTTCGTACTTGCTGAAGGATCCGGCGGACCAGAGACCCTGCATTTCACATTTTCAGACAAAGGGTTCCTGAAAAATCAACCACTATTTTTTAACTTTTCTCCCGGTAAGGCATATTTTATTATCACCCGCCGCGAACAAAACGATGAGATCCGGAAGATCCCGGGCACCGTCCGAACGGGCGGAAAAGGAGATGAATCTGAAATGCCAGTGAAACTCGCGGAGGTAAAAGACCTGCCGGCCGGGGATACGAAAGTGGTAAAGGCCGGAAATAAGGAGATCCTGCTCGTGAACACCGGGTCCGGCATCTATGCCCTGGACAACAGCTGCATCCATGGCGGGTGCAGGATCGGCCATGGCAAATTCGAGGGAGAGACCCTGCGCTGCCTCTGCCATGGCTCGGTCTTTAATGTCAGGACGGGCGAAGTGCTGGACGGGCCGGCAACACAACCCCAGCCCACCATCCCGGTAACCATAAAAAACGGTGAGATTTTTACCGGGCCTTGATTTTTTTAAAAACCCTCACTTTTTATGCAAACGGGTGATCCCACCCGGTATGCACTTGGCGCATTCTATCCCACCTGACCAGTGAAAAAACCCTGCCGGGATTGAACGGGCCGGCCGGCACGCAGGGTGCACCAAAGGCTGCCCATCTGAAATTATTTCACAACATTCATGATAAAACCCGGATAATTCCCTGCCATGCAATTAAAAACGCTCCTCATCTGCGGGCTCATTATCGCAGGATTCCTGCTGGTTGCAGGCTGCACCCAGACCACGCCGCAAGCCACAACACCGGCCAAAACTTCTGACAAAGCCGAAGTTACCCACACGCTGAACATGAATACCCCGGCACCCTCATCGTCCACGTACCAGATCCGGGTCACCTATGCCGGAAAATGGACCGGGTTCTATGGCACGATGAACGGCCCGCGGACTACGGTTGAAGGGACCGGTACCCAGACCTATACGGTAGTAAAACCCGATGATGCCCTGTCAGCATCGTTCCAGAAAGCGGATGGCGGGTCCGGTACGATTACCGCGGAGATCTTGAAAGACGGGCAGGTGCAAAAGAGCGGATCTGCCACTGACCCGTACGGGATTGCGATGGTCACGATTCCGGTGTGATAGCCGGGACGGGAAGGCCCGGCGATGATTCTGGCCGGGATAGTACCTTTTTTTTACGGACTCGTGGGGTGACGAGTTGAGGTTTTCGTTAAGCCTCATCCGGTAACCAAACGTTGATAATTCCCCCGGACAATGATGGACAAGATACTCCATGACAGATACGGCACTCTCCCGGATTATTGATATTGTCGTTTCTACTCTTGACCCGGATACCATCATCCTCTTTGGATCCCGGGCCCGGGGGGATGCCCGAAAGGATTCCGATTTCGATATCTGCGTGCTGAAAGACGGTATTACAGAACGGCGCCCGCTGGCCCGCAAGCTCTATCGTGCCCTCTATGGTGTCGGCGTTCCGGTTGAACTGATCGTTGAAACCCCGGGCACGTTCTCGAAAAACAAGGACAACCCTCACCTCATATACCGGGATATTGCCCGGTACGGGAAGATCATCTATGAAAAACCGCACACTGGTTGAACAATGGCTCAGCCTTGCGGTACCGAAAAACAAAAAAAAATGTTCCTGCCCGTCACCGGCCTCCATCCCGGTTCTGGGAATGATCGGACGATGCCGTATCCCGCCATGCCGGTTGCAGTATGGCTGCATATCTCGTTAGGATAGGAAAGCATTTAAACAAAATGTAAAATAAACTATACAAGTACCCGCAGAGTTCACGCGGGTATTGATGTACCGACTGGTGACTACCGGATCAGAACACACAAGTCAGTTCCCAAACCTGCCGCAGCGCCGGCAGTTCCCCAAAACCCCAGGGGGCGGGGTTTTCCCCGCACTTTTTTTGAGAGTTCCTGCAGATAGTGCAACGGTATCCTGTCCCTGTGCTGACAAAAGCATGGGATCCCTTCCCGCACGGCTGCAACCCCGGAACCGGATAGGTGCCCGGCCGCAGAAAACCCGGGCGGGAAACCTGCACCGGGATAAACGATGTTTCATGAGGAGCCGGTACCCGGAAAAGGGTTGTTACGGGCACCGTTGTTTTATAAGAAGGATAAGGTCACTTAAGTCCCTGCACTGCCGGAGTTCTTCGGCGCTGATGAGGACCGAGAGCCGGGCATCTTCGAGGATGAGCACGGCCGGGAATGCCACCGGCGGAACTTTAAACTCCCGGGCAAATTCAATCCGGTCCAGGAACCGTGACGGGGTTTTGAGATCGCGGACGAACCGCTTCCACTCTTTCTTTATCCCGAGCGGGCTGTGGGTTATCGTAACCAGGGGGCAGGTTTCGGGCGGTAACATTGCAGCACCCGCGGTATAATCCCGGGGAGCCCGGATCACGGCGCTGTCCGTGTTATAGATAAAAAGAATGGTTTTCTGACCCGGCATTGCTGATCCATTCTCTTTCATGCATATGAATGTGTTTGTTGCCGGAACTCCGGCTCAGGCCGGGGGGAAATCCCGGCAGGCACGTGTGCCCCGGTTTTTCGTATTTTCGGGGTGCTGCCCGATTTTTTGTAAAGTATAGTTTACATTTTGTTTTTTACTTATTTTTGGATCCGGACAGGGCTTTTCATACCGGATCTTCCGGCACCACAACCAAAATCGCACCGGATGAATAACTATCGTTTATGAAAACGCAGGCAGCACCACGGGCACCGGCCGGTTCTGCAGTAAAGAAAGATACTGCCCGGCAAAAAAGCAGGAATCATACATTCGAAGCCCTGTCTGAATATTCCCTTTCCGAATTCCTGGAAAATGAACCGGATATTTACTCCGTTTCAGACTTAAAAGTTCGATATAAATGAAAGCAAAAATCGTTCTGGTCCAATTTCCCTTTACGGATCTCGATGGAGTAAAACGAACTCCGGCAGGGTAATAGCAGATCTACCTTTAAAAATGAAGAAATATATATAATTGTATCAGGAATACGATTAGTATCACACTATTCCGGAATCTATCATGACCTCTGCAAAAACGGTTTATCGCATGATCGATGATCTCCCCCCGGAACTCAGGAGCGAAGCGGTCCATTACATTGAGGAGCTCCTGAAGCGGAAGAATAGTCCGAAAAAGAGGAAGTTCCATCTGAACTGGGCCGGGGGGCTCTCACATCTTAAAAATAGTACAACCTCTGTTGAGCTCCAGCATGCAGCATCCACGTGGCGTGACTGACAGTGTACCTTCTCGATACCAATATTTTTCTTGAACTGCTGCTCGAACAAAAAGAGTCTGCATCAGTAAAGGCCCTTCTCAGTATTATGACCCCTGATCAACTGGGCATCAGTGATCTTGCGTTTCATTCCATTGGCATTATTCTGTACCAAAAAAATGCCGCTGCCCTGTTTTCGGATTTTACAAGAGATCTTTTTGGCGAGGGTGGCATTTTCATTTATTCACTGGGAAGCGATGATATTGAACGCCTTGAAAAGGTATCACGATCATTCAGTCTTGATTTTGATGATGCCTACCAGTATGTTGTGGCGGAAAAATTCGGCCTGGGTCTCGTCAGTTTTGATACCGATTTTGACAGGACTGACCGCAAAAGGATGACTCCGGCAGATATTTTACCCGCCTGACAAAAAAACGGTAAACCCGGCCATTTTTTTCAGGCATACTGTTTTCACCACCAGAAATTTTCAATGTGATATCCTGAATGGATTTCACTCCAGGGTTGTCCGATTAAGCCTCATCGGATGCCCTGCATTATTTCCCCGTTTTGAGGGTGACCCCCTCACTCCCCCATAGGGGGAAGCATCCCAAGGGGTGCACCCCTTGACCCCCATTCAAATGAAGGGTCTGGAGACAACTCTCCTGCAAAGCGGGACTTCGGTACTGCGGCCGGGCAAACAACAGGGTGGGTATGCCATGCTATTGAAACGCACAAGAACGGGCGTTCACACCCGAAGTATGAAAATTATAAAGGGAATTTCAGGAGAGCAGGTAATTGAAGCGCCGCGGGGGCGTCCCTACGGGGGCGGCGCAATCCATCATAATACCGGGATTGACCCGGTCCCGATCTTATCTGATTTGCACATTTTCAATTGGAACTTTTGGGAAATTATTTCCGGATTAGGCAATCAGAAATTTTAAACAAAAGTAATCCCCTCACTCCCCGAGTGCCGCAAGCACCGTCTCAACCACATTCTCAAAGTGGCCGGCCGAGCAGTCCACCGTGATATCGGCATATTTCCGGTACAGGGGCAACCGCTCGTTGTATAACCCGGCTAGGCTCTCGCCGGGTGCAAGAACAATGCCCCGGGTCTTTATGTTCCGGAGCCTCCGCCGCATCACCTTTAAGGAGATATCGAGCCAGACCACAACCCCCCCGGCCTTTAAGTGCTCCATCGCCTTTTCGCTGTACACCACGCTGCCCCCGGTGGCAATGACCGTGTCGTGGCAGTCAAGGGAGAGGATGGCCTGCTCCTCGAGCTGCTTGAACGCATCAATCCCGTCCGTGTCGATGATCTCCTGCAGGAGCCGGCCGGTGGCCTGCTGGATCACGAGATCGGTGTCCAGGAACTTCCAGCCAATGGTCTTGGCAAGGATGACGCCAAGCGTGCTCTTGCCGGCGCCGGGCAGGCCGATGATGATGATGTTTCTCATGGGACCGGAACTCTCTGATTCTTTTTATGCTCTTGTGCGATAAAGGCTGTCCCTGGCCGGGGGTGCACCCCCATGACCCCATCCACTACAAATAGTTTTTTATCCTTTTCGCCCTACAAGCCGGCCGGGCGAATCCCGTTGCGGTGGGAAATCTCATTATCAGAAGAGTCTTGTGAACCGGCGATCGGAATCCTGGCAGGGAGTTGATATCCCAATAAAAACATCGGTATATTAATTATACCCTGATCCGTATAACCTTAAACGGAGAAGGGCTGATAGATGCTGTTTTTGGGTCTGCAACGAAAAGCACTGGTTTTATTCATTCTCTGCATTGGTATAGGACTCTGCATTGTTCCCTGCCAGGCCGGTATCCGGTACATTTCCGGAGGGCCTGATCTTTTTGTCTCCCTTGATTCCACCAACCAGCTGATCCCGGGGACTACGGTTGATATTCCTCTCGTGATCGAGAACAAGGGAAAGAACACAATGGAGTTATACAATGCGTACACCCTCCAGCCGGACTATCTTCCGTCGACAGCAAAATTTGCAACGGTTGCACTGGTTGCCGGCGATGCCCCGGTCCGGGTCAAATCCAATCCCCAGATAGTGGGGGATATTCCATCAGGGGCAATCGTGCCCGCGGGTTTTACCGTTGAGATCCCCCAGGATGCGAAAGCCGGAAATTATACCATGCAGGCAATTATCTCCTACCAGTACGTTCCCCAGGTGCAGCAGCAGACAACCGCTGATATCGAATACTATTTCAAGGATACTAAAACCATCCGTCCCGTTCCTGTTGTGGTCAGGCCAATGGTCATCCTGACGGTAGATAATGTCCAGAGCAATAACCTTCATGCCGGCGGCGAAGGGTACATCACCTTCAGCATACGGAACACCGGCCAGGATACCGGTAACCGCACCTCGGTTTATCTCACCCCGGAAGGTGCCAGTCCCGTGGTCCCCTACAGCAACGGGATCTATATCGGCAATCTTCCCCCGGGAGGAACAGCTTCGCCACGGTTCAAGACTGCGGTGTCGGATAATGCCGATCCCACCCAGACCTATCCCCTCATGATGTATGCAGTCTATCGCGATTTTGAGGGAAATACCGTCACGTCCCCCCCGGTGAGTACCGGTGTGAAATTCGGGGAAAAGGTCAGGTTCGAGCGCACCAGCACCCCGTCAGTGATCCACCCCGGAAAGACGGGTCTTGTGAGTGTTACCTACAAAAATACCGGGAATTCGACCGTGTACAATGCCCAGGCCCGCATCAGTGTCATCGACCCGTTCTCGAGTGATGATGACACCGCATATCTCGGCGACCTGAAACCGGGACAATCGTCGGTTGCGTTATTCAGCGTCCAGACCACTGCGGGGGCAACGATCAAGACCTATTCCATTGCATCCGAAGTACAGTACACTGATGCTGCCAATACCGCATTTACGTCTGACAATATCCCGGTGCTCATAGATGTGCAGCCGGCTTCCGGCACGGTTCTTATTGCGGCAGTCCTGATTATTCTCATAATCGCGGGAGGGGCATACCTGTGGTTCCGGAAAAAGGATGCGGACAGCCAGAAGTGACGGTTCCATGACCTGCCCTCACCCCGTTCAACCGGCGCACTCTCAAGGTTCACCTGCAATCATCCTTTTGAGTATTGTCCTGTTCCTTATCCTGTGCTGCAATCCCTGTCTTGCGGCAGGATGGACCTATCTCGATCCCGCGGTCCAGCCCTCCCTTTCTGCCCGTGCACAAGGAGATACAAGGTACTACCCGGGAGATTCATTTGCCATGACCGTTCTTCTGACCAACAAGGGAAAGGACACCACCATGCAGGTGGCACCGGCTATGTCGCCTGGGATCTATGATCCAAGCACAGCACTCGGGGTAACGGTCCGGCCAAAGGCGGCAGATGCCCCGGTCACCTTGAAAAGCCTGCCCGTGGTTGCCGGGGATATCGGTTCATGGGATAAGGTCCCGGTTATCATACGGGGAACGGTTCACCAGGATGCATCTCCGGGCATCTATGTCATCCCGCTCGATGTTACCTACCAGTACGTGTATGCTATCCCGATGATCGGGGAAGATCTGGGATCCGTTGATATGCTCTATCGGGAAAACGCACAGACCCTTCCGGTCACTTTCCATGTCCAGAGCGAAGTCCGTCCCGCAATCATCAGCGAGAATGCAACAAACCTGGTACCGGGCACCCAGGGGTACCTGACGGCTGAAATCAAAAACATCGGTTATGCAACCGGCAACGAGGTTACTTTTTATATTATACCTTCGGATAACGTCACGTTCCAGATGGTAGATCAAAGCGTGTATCTCGGGCGGTTCGGGCCCGGGGATATCACCACTGTCCGGGCAAGGATTGCAATCAAAGAGCATACCGGTGCCGGCTCGTATCCTGCCACACTCGCCGGGATGTACCGTGATTCCGACGGGATTTTCCGCGCAACCCCTGGGATCTCCCTTGGTATTCCTGTGGGAAAGGGTGCAGTCATTGAAACTGCAACAAAGAACCTGACCATAGGGCCACGGGGAAAACAGACGATATCGGTCTCGTACACGAACACCGGGGATGCTACCGCATGGGATGCATCAGCCCGGATTATCGGAAACCAGGTGCTTGTGACTGATACGGATACTGCCATTCTCGGGACCCTTGCACCGGACCAAACCAGGACTGCGACCTATGTCGTATCGGCAGATTCCGCTATCGCCGGGAAACAGTACGCTATCGATACCGATGTGAAATACCGGGACTCCCTGGGGGCCCTCGTCTTGTCCGATATGATGAGTTTCGGGGTGGAAGTACAAAACCCCACGGGTCCTGACGCGATCACATCCAACCCGGTCATCCTGATAATTATTGCCGGGCTACTGGCCATTCTTGCATACGCAGGCTGGAAATTCCGGCAGAGGAAAATGTAGGCGCCAGGGATGATTCCCCACTAAAAAATGCTCTGGAGAATGCTCCCACTGATTGGGATACCTTGCGCCGCCCCCGAAGGGACGCCCCCGCGGCGCATCAATTACCGGAGAATGCCTGAAAAGAAATTCTCCAGGTCACAACCAATTTCCTCAATCAAAAATAAGGGGGGTCAAGGGGTGCTCCCCTTGGGCTGCCTCCCCCTCCGGGGGAGCGAGGGGGTCACGCTCATTATTGTGGAAAAATAATAACTTCGGTTGTGTTCGGTGTTCTCCAGCACGCACTTAAAAAGGGTTCACACCCGGAATATGAAAATTAAGGCTCTGTTGAAACGCACATGAACGGACGTTCACACCCGAATGATGAAAATCAACCAATTACCCGGAATTAATATGAGTGCTCCCCGCCTCAGGGCCCCTCACGGGGCACGGCGGGGCAATTACCGGTTCATGGAATACCGCTTATTGAGTCCGCCGCGGGGGCGTCCCTTCGGGGGAGGTGCAAGCCATCATAATGCCGGGATTGACTCGTTCCTGTCTTACCCGGTTTTCAGATTTTCAATTGGATTACCGGTAACTGAACGAGAAGCCATCACACTGCGCCTTTATCCCAACGGGGGACTCATTTACGCAGGAGAGGGAGTCATCGAACCAGGCTGCCAATCTTTTCTGCAGAGCAAAAAATTTCTTTTCAAGGGCTTATGAGGAAGCAGTCCTGCTCCCCATAAGAGCCAGCGTGGCCGGCATGATAACGATCGCACCGATGA
Source organism: Methanoregula sp. (assembly GCA_041645355.1). Classification (GTDB taxonomy): domain Archaea; phylum Halobacteriota; class Methanomicrobia; order Methanomicrobiales; family Methanospirillaceae; genus Methanoregula. The sequence continues at coordinate 124,395 of JBAZQF010000005.1, read as the reverse complement.
GCGAGAAGACAACGACAATGACCGTTGCAAGTCCAAATCCGGAAAGGACCGGAAATGTTGAGAGCATCAGCGCGGAGAAACCGGCGGCTGTTACAAGACCCGAGACCGATACCGCTGAACCGATCTTCCGTACCGCTTCCCGTATTGCTTCAACAGGGTTCCCTGATTTTTTGCGCTCTTCCAGGTACCGTTCCATGACAAGAACGGTATATTCAGATCCAACGCCGATGGTCATGGAGCCCAGAACCGCTGTCATGATGCTGTAATTCTGCCCAAGGGCAATCATGGCAAGCGGGTTCCACCCGATGACACAGATGAGCGGGACAAGCGGTGTCAGCGCAACTGCCTTGCGGTAGATGAGGATGAGGAAGACGAAGATCAGGACAAACCCAAGGAAGGTCATCCGGTCCTTGTTGAGCACGATCTGGTCTGTCAGGATGGTATAGAGCGTGAAGTCCCCGGTCGGGACAATCTCCGCGCCCGGCGGGGGTTCGAGCCAGGCAATATCCCGGACAATATTGTCCGAAAGCGCCCGCTGTTCATTGATAGTCATCGAAGTTGTGCTTATCGTGACTATCGATGTCGTATCATCCAGCTGGTACAGGCTGAGCTGGTCCGGCGGGATCGTGGCAAGCACCCGGTCGAGCTCTGCCTGGTTCTGGGGAATCACCCCGTTATTGTATGACCTGACCAGGGCCGGGACGCTGGAAATGCCCGAGATCTGGGGGTAATTCCGTGTCAGGTCGGTACATAACCGGTCGGTCCACCGTACGCCCTCTACGGTTTTTGTATTGATCCCGCGGATGTACAGCGGAAGAGGGACAAAGGATGCACCCACGGACTGGACCTGGTCGGCAACCAGTTGTGCCGGCAGGTCTGCGGGCCCGAGGGATTTTTCCGATGCGTCAACGGGAATGCCCGGGTCAAGGACAATTCCCACGCTTGCGATGACAATAGCGACAAGGACGATGGGGGCTGCAATTTTTACCACGCCGGATGCAACATGCGAGAGCCCGTTCTCGTACGCGGTTGCGAGCCGTTCGGTGAACGATCTTCCCGGGGGTTTTGGCTCGTACCGGAGCAGCAGGGCAAATGCCCCAAAGCCGAACAGGGACGTGAGATAGCAGCAGACGATCCCGAGGATGGATACCGTTGCAAAGGTCTGGATCATCGGGATTGGGGTAATATACATGGCAATGAAACCCAGCGAGGTTGCCCCAAGCGCGGTAAGAACCGCCGGTCCTGTCTTTGTTATCGTCTCGGTCAGTGCGGATGCTGCATCGCGCCCCCGGCGTTCGTCATCGAACCGGGAATGGAACTGGACGGCATAATCGATACCAAGGCCGAGAAGGATGGGGAATGCAGCAACCGCCCCGTCATTTGCAGGAATGCCCATGATGCCCATGATCCCAAACGTGTAAAACAGGCCGAAGGTCAGAAGAACAATCGGGAGGATCCAGAACCTCATTTTCGAGTAGAGGAGTGCAAGGACGATGAGCATGAACGCCATGGATGCCAGGATAAGCACGCTGAAGTTCGCCATCATGGCATCCTGCAGCTGGATATTATACGGGGTGTTCCCCGTCAGTTCAATGGATACCCCGGGAGGGAGGGTGGCCTGCTCAAGCGTGCTTACGACAAATGGTTCAACATTCTGCGAGGCATCCGTAGACACGCCCTGGTCGATGAAAACATATGCCAGTGCCGTCTGTTTGTCAGGAATAAACTGTTTTTTTGTATCGGCAGGCAGGCTGTCAATGATCCGCTGGACCTCCTCCCGCGTACCCGGTATTGTCCCGCCATGGTTCCCTGCAATGACATCCGCTACAGAGGCCGTGGAGCTGACCCGGTTTATCCGGCCGATCTGTTTTTCTAAGAGGAGGAGGCGGTTCAAGAGTTCAGGATCCAGGGGATCGGGAGCCTTGATGAGCAGGATATAGGTGTCCTGCCCGTACCGGTTATTGTACAGGTCATAGACAACTCCTGATGGCGACTGCTTGTCCATGAACGCGTCGGATTCGGTCTGGGACGGGATCGTTGTCATGAACCCGATGGCAATGATGGCGAGGATGATCATCACTGCCAGTATCGCTTTCGGGTAGCGGTTTACGATACCGGCAATACCGCCATACATATCCTCAACGCTCAAACAGGACACTCCTTCCGGTAAGGTACCTCTGGACAGATCGTAAGATATTTGTTCGTATTTGCTCTCCAGGCCTGATGGGGAAAAGTCCCGTTATGAGCAGGCTGCCCGGATGCACCCTGCCCTGGCGGGTCATTCATCTTCTTTTTGGTTCCCATCGTTTTCCGGCCGGTTGCCGGCAGCCTCATCCGGGGTTTTATCATAACCGGGAAGCCCGGTGAACCCGACCAGCTTGGCAATGATAATTCCCATAAAGAACAACCCGAACAGGACTTCGAGGAGTGCGAGGGATCGGGCAAAAGACCCAAGCGGAACATAATCGCCATATGACAGGGTGAACAGGGTGGAATAACTGTAATAGATATAGTCCGATGTCGTGACCACCTGTGCGGGGTTGCTCATGTAGATGATCGACCCGCGTGTTATGGTCCCGAGGATCTCAAAGGCAATGGCAAACAGTATGCCAAAGAGGAGGTAGACCGAGATCGCCGCCCATATGATATGGGCCCGCACGGGATTGCGCGCCAGGACAACGGCAAAAATGCAGAAAATGGTCAGTACACCAACAAGGACGAGCGTAATGGCAAGCCCGAAGATCCGGAGATCGGTTCTCCCAATGGAGAGGGTCAGCCGTTCAACAACTGCCCCGAAAGCCAGGAGCAGGATGAGGATCCGTACATCCCCGGCATCTTTTACCAGATATGTCAGACCGATGACCGTCACGGCAATGAGGATAAAGAGGCTGACAAGAATCTCCATACCGATCCCGAGGAACGGCAGGATGAAGATGCTGATGGTGATATACAGGCACAACAGGATATATTTCAGGCCGGACTCCGCCTGCCGCAGCCGGCCCAGACCTTCCCACGATGACAGATGTACCTGCCTGATGCCATCCCGGATTGAATCAGATGAAACCATTCTTTCTCCTCCTTATTCCTCCACATCCGCCGGTTTCCAGCAGGGCTTTCTCAACCGGTAAACGATCAACGGGACCGCCACCACTGCAAGGAGCCCAACGACCATGAAGAGTACATAGCTCAATGATGAGAAGCTCCTGAATGCTATCTGGCTGGGTGGGATCAGGGCCAGGATGAACAGGAAGATCATGGCCGCAAAACCCCATCCGGCCACAAGCCACATTCCGGCCTTCCCCCCGGGAATAACAAACGACCGGTGCACTTCGGGATGGTTATACCGCAGCCGGATTGCCGCGGCATACATGAAGAAATACATCACGATATACACGATCGTTGTCAGTGCCAGAAGAATCCAGTAGGAACTGTTGACGCCGCCCGGCAGGATTGCATACACCCCTACCCAGAACGTGAAGAAAATCCCCTGGAGGATCATCATGTTTACCGGTACCCCTTCGGCATTGGTTTTTTGCAGTACCGGCGGGAGATTGCCGTCTTTTGCGGTCGATGCCAGCCCTCTCACCGGGCCAAGGATCCAGGTTGAGGCTTCGCCAATGGAACCAAGAACGATCAGGAGTGCGATAAGCGGGACAACCCACGGGATCCCGGCAAATATCGTCTCAAACGCCTGCATGATACCGGTGAGAAGATCCAGGTTTTTTGGGGGCACCAGGAGCGCAACGATGAGCGATCCTGCAATGCTCACAACCGCCATGACCAGGCCGACGATTAATATTGCGAGAGGATAGTTTCTCTTGACATTCCTGACTTCACTGGCATGTGCCGCAGTCATCTCTATTCCTATAAAGAGAAAGACGAAGGTAAGCAGGAGGACAATACTGCTGATGTTCGTAAAATCCGGCATCAGGTCTTTCAAAGTCGGATGAAGGGTGAACTGGATGGGATTTCCGGCCGAGATGTACTGGATACCCCCGATGATCAGGATGGCAGCGGGAATCAGCATACCGATGACAAGAAACGACCAGCTGATGCGGGTATAGGTCTTCAGCCCCCGGAAATTCAAAAATGTCATGCCCCACCAGATAACTACGCTGATGAGGAACTGGTACATTTTATTGTCGGCAACCGCGGGAATGAACGCGTAGGCAAAGGTAGCAGCAATAAAGGTCAGGGCAGCAACAAAGCCGATCGTCATCTGGAACCACTGCAGCCAGACTGCCACAAATCCCCACCGCTGCCCGAACGCCTCCTTGACCCAGACATACACTCCTCCCGTCTGGGGCCACCCGGTGGCGAGCTCGGCCGAGACGAGAGATGCGGGAACCAGGTAAAGGATGATGGCAAGGAGGCTGAATGCTATGAGCTGCCACTCGGTCTCCGCCATGTTGGGGTATTTGCGGATATTGAAGAGGGCCGCAAGGGTCAGCAGGGTAAATACTGCAAGACCCATCCTGAAGACGGATCTCTTATCTTCGTCCATGGAGTGAGATACCCTCCTCTCGCCCGATGATCCCCGGTGGCCGGAACATTTTCATGTGCAGGGTTATTTTTCGGTACTGATTGCCTGTTCGATCTTCTTTTTCATGATCGTGAGGTAATTCTCCCATGCAATCGGGATATGCTCATAATGGGAGATGAACGGGTTGAGGACGCAGACCCGCAGGACATAGACGGATTTTACCCGGTCCCATTCCTTATCGGGGATCCCCAGCCGTTTTACAAATGCCCTCGGGGCTCCTCCGTAATCTTCATCGCTTAAGGCAGTCTTCGAGGTGATCCAGTCATTCCTGTACACCGGGCCGCTGATGTAGGAGGATTCATTGTAAATGGCTTCATTGAGAGCGTTCATCTTGTCCAGGTTCTTGTTTCCCTTCTCATTGAATGCCATGCAGACGATGTTGAAATCCGGGTTCCGGACCAGGGGCTCGACAATGAATTCCCGTCCTTTGATCTTCAGGCTCTTGGTTTTCTGGAGTGCGTGGGTGAACATCTGGGCTCCCTCGATACTCCGGCCTATGATCTGGCCATAACCGGTGATATTCAGGGGGATGACCCGGTGGCTGGCCCATACTGCCGCTGCGGTTGCGCCGGCTTTTGAACCTTCCATGATGTAACTTCCAAGAAGCGTAGGGGCATTCTCTCCGGATTCGAATACGTAGGCGGCAAAATAGGAGATAAGGTCGAGGATGCGCCGGTCCCTGATGGCTATGCCTCCTGCTGCATACGGGACATATCCCATCTTGTGGGGATCGATGGTGATCGAATCCGCCTGGCCCATCGCCTTATAGGAATCGTAGACCAGCCGGCTGGGATAGGAATGTTCGTGGATGAAGATCCCGTCGGATCTCAGGCGCTTCTTTAACGCATCGTATTCCATGAAACGGCTGTTTTCGTCGAGATAGAGCGCACGGGAATATCCGCCATAGGCTGCATCTATGTGGAAGTAGAAGGAGATCCCTTTCTTCTCGTACTCGTCCCGGAGTTTAACAATCCGGGCAATTTCGTCAACCGATCCCTCTTCGGTTGTTCCCACTACTGCCACAACGGCGATGATCGGGATCTTCTTTGCCACATGGTCATCGATGGTCTTTTTCAGGACATCCAGGTCCATGTGGAAGTTGTCGCCCACCTGGATCTCGATTAAGTTCTTGTTGCCAATCCCCAGCACATCTGCCCCTTTGACCCAGGAATAGTGTTTGGACTGGGGGACAAGGACAACGCCAAGGGTTCCCTTTCCCACCCCGGTGCCGCGGACCGTCTCGTTCCTGACGGCATCGAAACAGCCGGCTTTTCTCACTTTATCCACAAGATCGAGGATCTTTTTTGTGGGCATATTCTGGAGCTGCCAGTCGGTCATCCCTTTGACCAGTTCCGGCTTCACTTTTTTGACCGCAAGAGGGAATGATTTGATGTTCCGGGCCATCCAGAGACCTTCATAGTTGGCGATGGTTCCGTCGGTTGTGATATGCCCCCAGGAGGTTTTTGGATCCAGCCCGAGCATGGTTGCCATGTCCTTTCCCGCCTCGATCTCGAGGACTGTTGTTACCGGGGAGGCTTCATAGGCACAGTTGTTCGGGTTGTAGAGGATAGTGGCCATGTACGCCAGGTTTGCGACCATGAGGGTGTCGCTGTTCATGTGCCCGAGATACCGGGCCGAGAACCAGGGCATGGAATCTTCTTTGAGTTTTGCAGACAGGCTGAGAAGGACTTCCGAGGTCCGGTCAAGGGTTGCCTGGAAGTGTTCCGTTCGCATCTCACCCGGGGACGTGACGTTTGGGTCCTCCGGGTGGAAATCCCTTCGCCAGTGCATGTGCTCATCCATGAGGAAGGTGAGCATGTTCTTGAAATAATCCCGGTTTTCCGACCGGGGTCCAAGGAATAATGCTTTTACTTCAACATCCTCGGTTTCTGCTTTCCCGCGGCCGGTTGTTTTTTTCACTGCTTTTTTTGTTTTTTCAGCCATGATTGGATCACCTGTTTTTTATTTATTCATCCGTCTTTGTGGTTGTTCTGCTGATCTTCCAGCCGGGCTTCTTGAACGCGTAAATGATGAGGGGTATTACTGCGACAAGGACCGTTCCAACAACCATGAATAAGACAAAGCTGCTGCCTTCCTTGATCTGGCTTGGCGGGAGCATGGCAAGGAGGAACAAAAATACCATCATCAAAAACCCAAAGCCGGCAACGATCCACATACCCGCTTTTCCTCCGGGAATGGTAAATGCCCGTTTGACTTCAGGACGGGTATACCGGAGCCGGATTGCAGCGGCATACATCAGGAAATACATGACAATGTAGACCGTTGTGGTCAGGGCAAAGAGCATCCAGAAGGAACTGTTCACGCCGCCGGGCAGGATGACGTACACGGCTCCCCAGAAGGTGATAAGAATTGCCTGGAGGATGAGCATGTTCACCGGGATACCATTGCTGTTGGTCTTCTGCAGCACGGGAGGGAGTGTCCCTTCGGAAGCAGTGGCAAAAAGACCCCGGACCGGCCCGAGGATCCAGGTCGAGACCTGGCCGATCGCACCAATTGCAATCAGGAGGGCAAAGAGCATGGTCAGCCATGACAGGTGGAGACTGGTGAAGATGACATTGAAGGACTGCATGATCCCGGCAAGCAGGTTGAGGTTATTGACCGGAACGAGCATGGCAACGATCAGTGCGCCGATGATGCTCACGACCGCCATCACGACTCCCACGATGAGAATGCCGAGAGGATAGTTCTTCTGGACATCCTTGATCTCTTTTGCATGCGTTGCCGTCATCTCGATGCCGATGAAGACGAAGACAAAAGTGACCAGGAGGACAAGGTTTGATGCCGAGGATAAATCGGGCATAAAGTCGCTGACTGCAGGGTGGAGGGTAAGCTGGACGGGATTACCGGCAAAGATGTACCATAACCCCCCGATGATGAGCACGGCGGCCGGGATGAATGTCCCAAGGACAACCGACCATGAACTGATCCGTGCATACTCCTTGAGTCCCCGGAAGTTGAGGAAGGTGAGCCCCCACCAGATGACAACAATCACGATGAAGAGGTAGAGTTTGTTGTTGGCAAGGTCAGGATTGATGAGGAAGGAGAAGGTTGCAGCAATGAACGTGAGGATGCTGATGAACCCGATTGTCATCTGGAACCACTGCAGCCAGACTGCAGTAAATCCCCATCTTTCACCGAAAGCTTCCTTGACCCAGACATACACCCCCCCTTCCTGGGGCCACCCGGTTGCAAGCTCGGCGGATACGAGCGATGCAGGGATGAGGTAGATGATGATTGCAAGGAGGCAGAAGATGATCGACTGCCATCCGACTACGCCCTGTGTCGGGAACGTCCGGATGCTCATCAGGGCTGCGGCAGTGATGAGAACGAACGCAACAAGCGTTAGTTTGAATCCATTACCCGTGGGTTCAGCCATTTAAATCACACTTTTTGAGAATGCAATAGGATAGTAGATATAGTTGCCGATGAGGACCGACGGAAGGACGGCAGGATTGGTTTTAAAAAAAACGTGAAACGGTCCACCGCTCAGTTACAGAACTCTGTCATTCTTATCCGGTCTATCCGTGGTAGTGCGTTGCTGCCCACCGGCCATGGATCTTCTGCCAGACCATGTCTCGGTAAAGGATGCGGCTGTTGATTCCCCGGCTTTCGTTCCGGCCCGTCCCTCCCCGTAACCAACCCATACTGCGGACTCCGGGCCAAACCCAATCGTCCTGGAAGCCGTGATTTGGAACTTCTGTGACTGCAGCTTTTCGTATTTTTCGGCTCTGTTGAAACACACATGAACCGATAGAGTTCACACCAGAACGATGAAAATCAGTCAATCACCCGGAATTAATATGAGTCCCCCCCGCCTCAGGGCCCCTCGCGGGGCACGGCGGGGCAATTACCGGTTCACGGAATATCGCCCATTGAAGCCGCCGCACAGGCGCCCTTCGGGGCGGCGGCAATTATCCTAAAGGGGGTATGGGGGCTCGAGGCCCCATCATTCAAATTTAAGCATGATTTAATATGGAAATGTCTTCGGAATTTTCCATTCTGGGTGCCTGTGGTCGCTGGCACCGTGAGTGTTTTCATGGGAAATCCTTAGCCGGTAATGTAAAATCCCGTTTGAGAATATCAAAGATCTATTGGAATATGAATCAATGTTTCACAAAGATTGTTCTGATAATATGAACATTCCCACCCCCTTCGGGGGTCGCTCGGGCGCCTCGTTAAGCCCTCGCTGGGCGACCAGGTTGATCAAAAACCGTAAGGGCCGGAAGGGGGTCAAGGGGTGCTCCCCTTGGGGAGCCTCCCCCTCCCGAGGGAGTGAGGGGGTCACGCTCCTTATAGTGAGAAGAGGAAAAAAAGCAACGAGGATTTCAACAGAGCCCATTATCTTTCAATCTTCGAAGCGAAAAATGGAAAGTTCCACGACCATTATTCAAAGAGAACCTGATTATAGGAAAAGGTGTCTCCCGCCCATATAAGGAGGGTTCTTTCCATGATCTCTGTTCTTTGTGTAGATGATGAACCCGTTGCCCTTGAACTGTGCAAGAGGTACCTTGAAAAAACGGATGAATTTTCCGTAACAACCGCTCCGTCAGCATCAGTTGCGTTTGATATCCTGAAAACAAATGGGATCCAGGCCATTGTCTCAGATTACCGGATGCCGGAGATGAATGGCATTGAGTTTTTAAAGCATGTCAGGGCAACCCACAAGCATCTGCCGTTCATCATCTTTACCGGTAAGGGCTGGGATACAATCGCTATCCAGGCGTTTGAAAACGGGGCTGATTTTTATCTCCAGAAAGAGAGCGAGAAGTCACCCAAAGCAACGTATGCCAACCTGATGCACAAAATCAGGGCAGCGGTCGAACACCGGAAGGCTGATGCTGAGGTCATCACGGTCAACCAGCTCTATTCGGTGCTTTCCGCAACCAACAAAGCCATTGTACATATTCACGATAAAAAGAGACTGCTAAACGAGATATGCCGGATTGTTGTGGATACCGGGGGGTTTTCCATGGCATGGGCCGGGATTGCCAATACCAAAACCCATCGTATCGATCCCGTCGGGTCATCTGGTCCGACTGAAGGCTTCCTTGACACCATCGCCATATCAACGGATGATATACCAAAGGGACGGGGTCCGACCGGCACGGCATTCCGCACGGGAAAATTCAAGGTCTGCAATGATATCGAACATGATCCAAAGATGGCGCCGTGGCGCAACGAGGCCCTCGAAAGGGGCTATCATTCGCTTGCTTCGTTTCCTTTCGCACACGATACCAAAAATGCCGGTGTCCTCACCGTATATGCACCGGAACCGGGTTTTTTTACTGACCGGATCGTCCGGCTCCTGGATGAACAGTCCGGAGATATCTCGTTTGCCCTTCAGGCACTCGATCATGAGGAGAAACGGATCGCTGTTGAAGGGGATCTCAAAAAGTCAGAACTCCAGTACCGCCGTCTCTTTGAAACGGCGCAGGACGCAATCCTGATCCTTGACGGGGATTGCGGGGAAATTATCGATGCAAACCGGTTCATTCTGGATATGCTGGGATACCCGCTCGACTATTTTACGGGCAAACATCTCTGGGAACTCGGGTTCATTGCGGACAAATCAATTGCCCAGAATGCATTCATTGAACTGAACAAGAATGGTTATGTCCGGTACGAAGATCTTCCCCTGGAGAGAAAAGACGGGCAGCGAATGGATGTCGAGTTCATCAGTAACGCCTACTTTGTAGGGAATAAGAAAATTATCCAATGCAATATCCGCGATATCACGGAACGCAAGCAGGCAGAGGTAGAGAAGGAACGTACCTCCCGGGAAATTTACGATCTGTACAACAATGCCCCGTGCGGGTACCATTCGCTGGACAAAGACGGTGTTTACATCAACATAAACGAGACAGAACTTTCCTGGCTGGGATACTCACGGGAGGAAATTATCAAAAGAAAAAAATTTTCTGATTTTATTACCAAAGAAAGCCGTGAAGTTTTTTCAAAAGCATTCCCTGTGTTTAAAGAAAAGGGCTGGATGCGGGACCTTGAGTTTGATATTATCCGAAAAGACGGGTCGATAATAACCGTTCTTGCAAGTGCAATCGCGATTAAAAACCCGGATGGCAGTCTTGTTGGGAGCCGGTCAACCTTGTTTGACATCACCGGGCGTAAGCGTGCGGAAGCGGCAGCCCGACTGCACAGCGAGATTGTACAGAACATGGCCGAAGGTGTGGCACTGGTCAATGCCCGTGACAGCAGGATTGTATATGCAAATCCTCGTTTTGAATCTATGTTTGGTTATACTACCGGAGAACTTATCGGGAGACCGTTCAGCAGTATCAATGCACCGGGTGAAAAGGGTGCCCTGACCGTAGCAGATACGATCATCACCAGTCTTAAACAGAATGGAATCTGGAGCGGGGAATTGCTTAATACCAGAAAAGACGGAGCCACCCTTTGGTCTAGTGCCAATGTCTCCACGTTTCATCACCCTGCATATGGACCGGTATGGATTTGGGTGCAGATGGACATTACCGAACGCAAGCATGTGGAACTGGAACTGGAATCTGCAATGCAGCGACTCGAAGCTGCACACCGTATTGCCCATATCGGGACCTGGAACTGGGAAATGGAGACCGATACTGTGACCTGGTCCGATGAGATGTACAACATTGCGGGGAGAGATGTTTCCCTTCCCGCACCCACGTATGCTGAACATCCGCAGATCTACAGCCCGGCCAGCTGGGAACGCCTCAGCTCTGCCGTCACACGCACACTCAAAAATGGCGAACCGTATATTCTTGAACTGGAGATTATTCGTCCTGATGGCAGCACACGATGGGTAAATGCATACGGGGATGTGAATCGCGATGAAAACAAAAAAGTCACCGGGCTCCATGGCATGATCCAGGATATCACCGTACATTATGCCGCAGCAGAACTTACCAAAGCGTTTGGAGAGAACCTTGAACGGGAAGTAGCAAGAAAAACATCAGACCTCACTGATGTGAATCAAAGACTTTTGGTGGAGATAGGGATCCGCATTGATGCTGAAAAGCAACTGACTCAGTCGGTTGGCCAAAAAGAAATCCTGATCAGGGAGGTCCATCACCGGGTCAAGAACAATCTCCAGATCATCATCTCTCTCTTAAACCTTCAGTCACGGTATATGACTGACGAGAAAACTCTCGCCGCATTCAAAGAGAGCCAGAACCGGGTCCGGGCTATGGCACTCGTACATGAAAAACTGTACCAGTCCGCGGATCTCGCAACAATTGACCTTGACAATTATCTCCGGTTCCTTGGAGACAACCTATTCCAGTTCTTAGGTATGAGCGGAAAGGGTATAACGCTCAACATGGATATTCGGGATATTTTCCTCCCGATTGACACCGCCATTCCCATGGGACTGATAATCAATGAACTTATTTCAAACTCCTTAAAATATGCATTTCCCCTTGGGAGGACCGGCGAAATTTCTATTGCCATTCACCGCCAGGATACAACGCTCTCCATCCGGTTTAAGGACAACGGCATAGGTATTCCGGAGGACTTTAACTGGCGCAATGCAGAGTCGCTGGGGCTCCGGCTTGTCTGTTCGCTTGTTGAGCAGCTGGACGGGACCATTGAACTGGATCGGAGTTCCGGTACGGCATTTACGATTGTCGTGGAAGAGAAGGAATGACAGGTGTTTTAGATCCGGCATGAGATGATGTTTCTGTCCATTGCCAATATCTCCCGGCTACATTCTCCGGTAACAGAAAGTAACCCGGAAATCGTATAAGGGCCTCATACTCCGTCAAATCCCGGCAGGATTCCTTCTGACGGGACCGTGCCTCCCGGAAATAGAAAAAACCCGCAACGCGGTCATGAATCTTCAGAAAATTCCCGGGTTATTTCCAATAATTGTCTTTCATTTCAGAATATGGCTCAACCTATAAGTTCTTGTCAAAAAATAAGACAGCACATATGATATCAGCATGTTATGAAAAAGCTAAGGCGTTCCTGATGACACCGGTTGAGGAGCTCCAGAGATCACGGGAGGATTCAACCTCCTCGACCCTCCAGTACTACATTCTTATCGTCCTGTTCAACGCGATCCTTACCGCACTCATTGCACTTCTTCTCGGGGGGCACGGGACCCTCAATACCATGTCAAAACTGATGGCACAACTTGGCTGGGCACTCCCGTTTATCGGCGCAGTTGGCGCAATCCTCATGGTTGTTGTTGTCGCAATTCTCGCGATAGTATTCTTGTTCGTATTTGCAATCTGGCTGCATATCTGGGTCTACATTGCCGGCGGGCGAAAAGGATACATGCACACCGTAAAAGCTCTTGCCTATGGTTCAACGCCGGGCATGATCATCGGGTGGATCCCGGTTATCGGACCATTTATCGGGGGCATCTGGACCTTTGTGCTTGAGATACTGAGTGTCCGGGAAATTCACGAGATTTCAACCGGACGATCCGTCCTTGCCGTTGTCCTTGCCGTACTCATCCCGATTATTATTCTGCTGCTTGTCCTTGCAGCAGTGGTAACAGCGATGATGAGCGGAGCCACAATGATGCCAGGGAAGTACTAATCCTTAACTCATTTTAACCAGATTTTCATTATGCCATCATCCATCAGGCAATGGTACGGGTTTTCATAACGATAAAAAAAAGTTGTTGCCGGGATTACAGGAACATACCTCTCTTTTTTTGGAACTCATGAGAATATTTATCAGCTCATGAACTGTTTAGGATTATACCGGACGTCTGATAATACATCAAATTCCCTGAACAATCCTGCACAAGCCACATGCTGTCAGGAGTAAATCGGATCTTCCCGGCTCATATTCCCAGACGTTTATGCAGTAAGATGTATCATAACCGGTAAAAAGCTGAACCGAAGAACAAGCCAGACAGATGAACGAAAACAGGAGCGGTACCGGGCGGACTGATGAACGGGCCCCCGGTGCTGGTGATCACGTTATGGCAAAAAAACTGATGCTGATACCAATCGTTCACAGCGAAAAAGAGATGGGATCGTTAAAGAGCGATATCTCCGAGATGATCGACCGGAAATTCGGCAAAGAGAAGCGGGATCAGCACCGGAAGGATGTTGCACTATTCTGGGATAATCTCCGCACCATGGTTGATACCGTGCTTGTCAATATCGATGGCAGCGCCGTCAGGATCTATCAGGATGGTATGCCTATTGGGGGTGAAATCGGAGCAAAACTCATTGCAATGGGAGCAAAAGACGGTATCCCCAACCACCAGATTGTCCTCTCCATCATCGAACATGGCGGGGTGCTGGAGAAGACCGAGAGCCCTGCTCTCATAAAAGAAGAGTACGAGATAATAAAATCCGTAGTGAATGCAGCAACGGACATGGAACGGGAAGCACTGAGCGAGAAATTCAAGCACCGGCTCTATGAACTGACCCTCGAACGGGACAAGTTCATTGCAGGGCGGATAAACGAATCCCTCCGTGATGGCGAGTTCGGGATGCTTTTTATCGGTGCAACCCACGATGTTGCACCGTACATCAGTCAGGATATCGACCTGTTCGTATGCAACTTTGTCCTGGATGACATCATTGCATGGCTGAAGAGAGGTATGGCAGATACCCGTAACGGTGTCCCGGCTCAGAAATGCCCGTAAGAAGGAATCCACATGTCATGGTTGCAACGGATAATCGATCGCGAACCGGATAACACAATTTTGGTTCCGGATGATCCGCAGGTAATGAACCGGACCGATCCACAGGACGAATCCACGCTCCCTTTGAAAAAAGCGGTTTCCTTCTCACCAGGGCCGGAACCTGATAATGCCTCATTTTCTGAGGGATGCACCGGCAGGGGTAAATCCATCCTGATCGTAGAGGATGAAGCGGTCGTAGCCAATGATATAAAAGAGACGTTGGCCGGCTTTGGATACCTTGTTGCAGGCATTGCAAAATCCGGGGAGATCGCGCTCGATATGGTTGAAAAATACCTGCCCGATCTCGTGCTCATGGATATCCACCTTGCCACCGCGATGGACGGGATCGAGACTGCAGGACAGATCAAAATACTCTACGATATTCCGGTCATTTATCTCACCGCTTATGCCGATAAATCGCTCCTTGACCGGGCAAAAGTTACCGGGCCGTTCGGGTATGTCATCAAACCCTATGATGAGAGGGAGCTCCTCTCCACAATCGAGATCGCATTCTATAAGCATAAACATGAACAGCAGATCCGTCAGGCATACGGGGAACTGGAAGAGCGTATTGCCGAACGGACAAAAGAACTGACCCGGATCAACCAGTCACTGGCGGATAGCGAGGAACGGTACCGCAGCCTGTTCGAAGGAGTGCCGGTGGGTCTCTACCGCACTACACCCCTCGGGCAGTTCCTTGACGTCAACCCTGCACTGGTTCAATTGCTGGGTTATCCGGATCGTGAAATGCTGATGGGGGCCAGCGTTTTTGATCTCTATATGGATCCCGGGGTACGCAGCTCGTGGATGACCCGCATTGAAAATGAAAAGACCGTTCGCAATTTCGAGGTGAAATTTCACAAGTATGATGGAACGATCATCTGGGTGCGGAATACCGGAAACGTTGTCCTGGATGACAGCGGCAAAGTTCTGTATTATAGCGGGCATATTGAGGACATCACCGAAAGCAAGCGGGCGGGAGAGGAATTACGGGCCTACCAGCTCGAGATTGAGAAACAGGCCGATGAGCTCAGAAGAACCCAGTTTGACCTGGAAGCGTCACGCAACAGGTACATTGATCTGTACGAATTTGCCCCGCTTGGTTATTTTACCCTCAACATCAAATCCCGGATCACTGATGTGAACCTTACCGGTTCGAAAATCCTGGGGCTTGACCATAAAGACCTGGTTGACCGCGGACTGGGAGAGTTCATTGTTCCTGAAGACCTCGAAGTCTGGGATCGGTATTTCAGGGATTTACAGGACCTGGATGGTAAACAGACCTGCACTATCCGGTTCCGGCGGGCAGACGGCACGGACTTCCCGGCCCGGCTGGAAGGGTCCCGGACAACGGGCAGCGGCGGGGCTGTAACAATCCGGATTGCGTTTGGTGATATCACCGAACAAAAGCATGCAGAGGAGGCGCTGCAGGAATCACGCCAGATCCTTGAGGCAGTACTCAACACCATTCCCGTCAGGGTCTTCTGGAAAGACAGAAACTTGATCTACCTTGGATGCAACACGGCATTTGCCCGGGATGCCGGGTTTGAGAAACCTGACGATATCATCGGAAAAGACGATTTTGCCATGGGCTGGCAGGAACCGGCTGAGCTCTACCGGCACGATGACCGTGCCGTGATTGAAAGCGGGAAACCGAATCTCTATATCGAGGAACCGCTGACAAACCCCTCCGGAGAGAGATTTGACGTCCTTACGAGTAAAATCCCATTAAACAATGCAAACGGGGAGATCATTGGTGTGCTGGGGATCTACCTTGACATCACAGCCCGAAAGCGGATAGAGGAAGCGCTCAGGGCGAGCGAACAACGGTTCCGGGACGTTGTCGAGGACCAGACCGAGTTCATCTGCCGGTTTTTACCGGATGGCAGTCTCACGTTCATCAATGAAGCCTATTGCACTTATTTCGGATTGAACCGGGAAGAATGCATAGGAAAACGGCATTCTGTCGCTCTCCCGGAAGAAGATCTCCGGCACATGAAAGATCACCTCGCAGCACTCACACCGGAAAATCCGGTTGCATTGATCACCCACAGGATAATAATGCCTGACGGGGAAGTCCGCTGGCAGCACTGGAGTGATCGTGCAATCTTTGATAATAATGGGAATATTACTGAATTCCAGTCTGTTGGAAGAGATATCACCCGCGAGAAAGAGATCGAGACCCAGCTTACCGAATACAAGGACACCCTTGAGCACCGGGTTCATGAACGCACGTCAGAACTCTCCAGAACGAACCTGAAACTGAAAAAAGAGATCGAAGACCGGAAAAATATCCAGAAAAAACTGACATTGTCGTCAAATGAAAAAGATCTCCTGCTCAGGGAGGTGCATCACCGGGTAAAGAACAACCTCCAGTTGATCATCGGGCTTGTCGATATGACCAAGACACGGGCGCATGAACCGGTTGTGATATCCACACTGACGGATATCATGGCAAAGGTCCAGACCATGGGGCTCGTCCATACCCGGCTGTACGAGAGCAAACGGTTCGATAAGATCAACATGAGAGAGCAGATTCACGATCTCGTTAATATGATATCCGGGTTCTACGATCATGACCACCTGGATATTACGACAAACATCCATGGTGCAGAGATTTATCTTCCCGTTGACCAGGCAATCCCCTGTGCGCTCGCGCTCAACGAGATCATCTCGAACATCCACAAACATGCATTCAGGGGAAGGAGAAACGGGCGTGTGGAGATCCTGTCTTCAATGAACGGGGATACTATCCGGTTTGTCATCCGGGATAATGGTGTAGGATTGCCAAGCGGTTTCGATATCGAGGACAGTAACCGTCTCGGTCTTAAACTGATGCGTACACTGGTTGAAAAGCAGTTGCATGGCAGGGTAACCCTGACGAGCAGGAACGGTACTGAAGTAATACTGGAATTTGATATTGTGAAAGGGGAGGTGGATGATGAGCCGGGTACTGGTAGTTGATGACGAAGCGATCATAACCATGCAGCTCGAGGAGAAGATCAGCTCCATGGGATACAAGGTTGTCGGCATGGCCTCCTCCGGGGAGGATGCGATCGCAAAGGCACGGACAACCAGACCAGATATCGTGCTGATGGATATTGTCATGCCGGGAAAGACCAATGGTATTGCGGCAGCAAAAGTGATCCATGATGAACTCAGTATCCCGGTGGTCTTCATCACCTCCTATGCAGATGACAAAATTATTGCGGAAGTAAAGCAGGTCAACCCGTACGGGTATATCGTCAAGCCCTTCAATGAACTGGAACTCAAGGCAACGGTCGAACTTGCACTCTTCCGCAAGAAAAATGAGATGAATGCGCTGCCAAAGCGGGGAGCCCAGAAGGGGCGGTTGCCGGAGAAAGCCCACAATGAAACCGATGAAACAACGGAACCGGATGGCATCATTGCATCGGAGAGCAGGACAGTGCTCCTGAACAACTTTTACCAGGGTCTTATCCTCATCCTGTATGCATCCCCGCATACCAATGAATCGATTTATAAAACATTCATAGAATATGGCCTTGCAAATGATCACCATATCTTCTTTGGCTATTCCCAGTCCCGCATCCCGAAGCATTTTTACAAGGAGATTCAGAAAGGGGTGATCGTCCCGCACCGGCTGAAACCGGGCGAGCTTGATCTGGTCATCCCCGCGATCGCTAAACACCGGGACGGGTTACAGGAAACCGGGGTACCTAAGACCTGGCAGGTCCTCATGGACTTCTCAGACACCCGGGATTTTGAGCAGATTTGTACGATCAAAGAGTCTGTCCTTGGCATGATGACCGGTACCATTCCCGTATCGGGAATCATAGCATTGAACGTAGAGCAGCTGAGCCATGAGCAGATCGAGCGGGTCTCTTCCGGTATCACAAAGGTGATAGTTTCAACCGGCAACGAGACCTCCGTATCCATTGCAAATAACTCCTACCCCCTTGAATCCCTCTCGGTTGTTCCGCAGGCAATGGTTGAGGAGATTGTACGCAAGTCTCTGGAACCGCTCGTTCTCTCTATCCTGAACAGGCCAATGTCCGGCTATGATATTGTTCACGAGATTCACAGCCGGCACAACGTGCTCATCCCCCAGTCCCGGATTTATGCTATCCTGTATGATCTCGAAAGCCAGGGAATCCTCGAAGTAAAAACTTCCGGCAAATCAAAACTCTATTACCCTACTGAGCGGGGTCGGACATATATCCGGCAAAAAGTGAACGAGTTCAGATGTACATTCCAGCATATCTTTGGAGGAATAACACATGATGGTGAAAGTATCCGCAGCCCGCAATAAGGATATCGGGCGGGGGATCGGCAGGATCGATCCAAAAACCATGGAAGATTTGGGTGCAGGTGTTGGTGACATTATTGAGATCTCCGGAAAACGGAAAACCTGTGTAAAAGTGATGCCATCTTTTCCCGAAGACCGGGGGAAAGGAACAATCCAGATCGACGGGATCGTGCGAAAAAATGCAAACATTGGCATCAATGAGACCGTTGAGATAAAACTGATCACCATCCCGCAGGTCAGCAACATCGTACTTCAGCCGCTTGACCGGTTCTTACAAAAAGAGGTGGACAGCCGCCTTTTCGAAGGCATTCCGGTAACAAAAGGAGACCAGATCCGCCTCTCCATGTTCGGGAAGAAATTCGATTTCCTCATCTGTGATGCCACGCCGGAGATCGGGCTGATATCCCGGACAACTGCAGTAAAAATCCATGGGAAGAAGATCCTTGAGAAGGAGACTAAAAAGAGCTTCATCTCGTACGAGGACATTGGCGGGCTCAAGGGGCAGGTCGACAAGATACGGGAGATGATCGAACTCCCCTTAAAATATCCCGAACTCTTCGAACGTATCGGCATTGACCCGCCCCGGGGCGTCCTGCTCTATGGTCCGCCCGGTACCGGAAAAACCCTCATCGCAAAAGCAGCAGCCCAGGAGACCGATGCTTACCTGATCTTCATATCCGGCCCTGAAATTGTCGGGAAATATTATGGCGAGTCGGAAGCCCGTCTTCGGGAAGTGTTTGCAGAAGCCCAGAAGAATGCTCCTGCCATTGTCTTCATCGATGAGATCGATGCCATCGCACCCAAACGCGAGGATGTCGGGGGAGACAAACAGGTGGAACGCCGGATCGTTGCCCAGCTCCTCTCGATCATGGACGGGCTGAAGGACCGGGGACAGGTTATCGTGATCGCAACAACCAATATCCCGAACTCGCTTGATCCGGCGCTGCGGCGCCCGGGAAGGTTTGACCGGGAGATCATGATCCCGATCCCGGACCGGGACGGGCGAAGGGAGATCATCGATATTCATACCCGGGGCATGCCCCTTGCCGAAGATGTGGATCTTGACGAACTGGCAAATATCACCCACGGGTATGTGGGGGCCGACCTTGCAGCCCTTTCCCGCGAGAGCGCAATGCATGCCCTGCGGAAGATACTCCCGGACATTGACTTCACAAAGCATGAGATCCCGTTTGAGCTGATTGCCGGGCTGACGGTCAAAAAAGAGGATTTCTTAAATGCTTTCCGTGAGATCGAACCATCTGCCCTGCGGGAGGTTTTTGTTGAGATCCCCGACGTCAGCTGGGAAAACGTGGGGGGCCTGACAGAAATAAAAGATGAGATCCGCGAAGCGGTCGAGCTGCCCCTGAAATGCGCAGACCTGTATGCTTATGCAGCGGTCTCTCCCCCGAAAGGGATTCTGCTCTATGGCCCTCCCGGTACCGGAAAGACCCTTATTGCAAAAGCGATAGCCCATGAGACGCAATCGAATTTCATCTCGATCAAAGGGCCGGAGCTCCTCTCACGGTTTGTCGGGGAATCCGAGCGGGGAATCCGGGAGATCTTCAAAAAAGCCCGGCAGGCAGTTCCCTGCATCATCTTCTTTGATGAGATCGATGCTATCGCCCCCGTACGTGGGGGAAGGAACGATAATGGCGTCACCGAACGGGTCATTGCCCAGCTGCTGACGGAGATGGACGGGCTTGAAGAATTAAAAGGCGTCACGGTCCTTGCTGCAAGCAACCGTATCGATATGATCGATCCTGCACTCCTGCGGGCAGGACGTATGGATCTCCAGATCGAACTGCCAAAGCCGGATGAAGCGGGACGTCTTGAGATCTTTAAGATACACACGCGAAAACGCCCTCTCGCAAAAGGGGTTAAACTGCCCGATTACGTTAAAAAAACCGAAGGTCTCACCGGGGCGGAGATTGAAGCAGTGTGCAATCGCGCCACCATTCTTGCTATCCGGGAATTTGCAAAAACCGGACAGCATATGGCGGAATTCGTAGTACTTGCGTCCCATTTCACCCGTGCAATCGAGGATGTGCGGGCCAATACTTCCAAAATTTAAAACAAGGTTCGGAAATTCCGGGAACCTATATACTCTTCCCGATTGAGTTGGTTGTGGGCAAAAAGGCCCAGAACATAAAAGGAGGAGAAAAATATGGTAGAAAAAATGAACTCATCTTCAAGCCTCGTCGAGGTTATCGACCGTATTCTGGACAAGGGCGTAGTTGTTGACGCATGGGCACGCGTCTCACTTGTCGGTATTGAGATCCTCTCTATCGAAGCCCGTGTCGTGATCGCATCAGTCGAGACGTTCCTGAAGTACGCCGAAGCTGTCGGACTCACGGAACATGCAGAAATTGCCGCATAACACACGCACCCTTGGGGATGAATTCAGGTGGATGGAGATGCAGTCCATCCAAAATTTTGAATTCGATCCCCATATTATGCTGCAAAAAAGAAAAAACCAGGGAAAAACCTGCACCATGCCTTTCGTTGACGTCATTACAATGCACGTCCCTCATGCTGCATAGTATGACATCAGGTTTCTATACTTTTTTGTTCATTTTGAATGTTTCCTGTAACGGTAACAATTCTGTTCACCATTCAGAACAACCGTCCGGAAATATCACTGGATATACAAGGCCGCGGGAACCGGGTGCCCCGGGGTTTACTAAACCCTGCACAGAGCGGCAACACATTCCCGGGACCCGATCCGGGAAATGATTCTGCTATCATCATTTTTTGAAACATATTTCGTAAATTCCGGGCACGTATTTATCAAATCCATCCTGATTGGAGTGTGCAACAACAGACAATAGTGAGGTGGAAAAAATGACAATTGCAGATGGAATGCACCAGATCGTTGACAATATCAACGGGGCCAGGTCAGCACGCATATCGGATATTATGGGATTGACCCGGGAGGTCGGGGCTATCCGTGCCGGGGCACAGAAAGAACTAAAACAGATCACCCGCGCCCGGAAACACAGTGCAGCAGCCCAGCACAAGACTCTTCACAAATATGTAAAGACCCTCCGGCATGATTCGGACGACATGCTGGGCGGCTTTTCTGCGAGCCGGATTGCGATGGGACAGGAAAGCCGGGAAAACCTGGCAGATTTCACGCATCAGCTGAAAAAAGACGTTACCGACATCCGGCTTGACGCGGTCCACATGGTTCATGGTTTTGCCGATGAACGGGTGAGCAGGGGAATCGAACTCTCCCGGATGCTCCATTCCTACAATGAGGGTATCATGGACGATGTGCAGCAACTGATGGGCCTCTTTGAAAAGGAGCGTGTCCCGATCCAGGAAGATCTTGCAGAAGCACATGCGATCTGGCAGAACAAAGGTTCCGCAAAGATTCATCACTCGGGGACCCAGAAACGAGCCGAAACAAAAACCATAGCAAAAACCCTTACCCCGGAAGAGAAAGCAGACGCTGCACTCAAGGGAAAGATCCTCAAAGTGTTAAAAGGATCACCGGATGGGATCACTCTTGCAAAAGCCGGAAAGAAGGTAGGGGTTGAATGGAGGAAACTCGTCAAGCCCGCCAGGGAACTCCTTGAAGAGGGCATGGTGACGAAAAAGGAGACGCAGTACTTCCTGAGCTAAACCATACTCCGGGAGAATAACTTCCGGTTGGGTAAAAACCAAATTGAAAGTTTAGCCGGATAGAGAGAACAGTGGGAGCGTATCCTATGGATCTTGTCACCGTAATCAACCCAAAACCCCAGACAGAATTTGTTGAAACCCCCTATATCACGAACATTGCAGACCGGGGCCTGCGCTACATAAAAAAAGGATTCCCCATTCATCTTTCAGGACCTACCGGATGCGGGAAGACTACCCTTGCACTGCATATCGCATACCTGATCGGGAGACCGGTAGTACTTATCAATGGCGACGAGGAGTTCAGTACATCATCCCTTGTCGGCAGCCAGTCCGGGTACCGGAAACGAAAGGTCATTGACCGGTTTGTCTCCCGGGTGTACAAATCTGATGAATCCATGACCAAGACCTGGCTGGATGACCGGCTCACGTCAGCCTGCAAGCATGGGTTCACTCTTATCTACAACGAATTTACCCGTTCACGCCCTGAAGCCAATAATATCTTTCTTTCAGTACTCGAAGAACGGATGCTCGAGTTGCCAAGCGCATCCGACGATGGCAATTACATCAAAGTCAACCCGGAGTTTTCTGCGATCTTTACAAGCAACCCTGAGGAGTATGCCGGGGTCTTCCGGACCCAGGATGCCTTGATGGACCGGATGATCACGTTGCCAATGACGCATTATGACGAGGAGACCGAGATCGCAATAACACAGGCAAAGGCCGGTGTAACTCACGCTGTGGCAAAAAAGATTGTAAAACTTGTCCGAAAACTCCGGGCTGCAGATCTCTGTGAATTTACCCCGACAATCCGGGCATCGGTGGCGATAGCCCGGGTCTATGATGACGGGGACAAAGACTGGTTCGAACAGAGCTGCATCGATATTCTCTCCCCGAAGATCGGGAAGGGAGACCAGGGAGATGTCGACCCTGCCGGTATCATCCGCGATCTGATTGCGGGATAAATCCGTCCATCCGGGCAGGCAATGCACCGTAATGGACAGATGGACCCGCAGAGCCAAAATCCCACGGCGGGAAGATGGAACATCTGAGGAGAGAACTATGAAAACCGCACGAGATATCCGATCCGGACTTGACCAGTCCCGGGAGAAGAAAGTCCCCTGCAGGACGATCCAGATCGAAGACGAGATCAAAAAGAGGATAGCCGAGAACGATGGTGCCCTGCTCAATGAGGATGAACGAAACGCGATTATCCAGAAAGAAGAGAAGCGGATACGGGTCCATAACCTGGCACTGACAAAGGCACGCCGCAAGATCTTAAAACGCAAAGAAGCAACGGCAATTGTCCAGGCAGTCCGGCGCGGAGAGCCCCCCGAAAAGATCCCCGGCGGGGGAGTCCTCCCGAAGGTGAAGGCCCCAATAAAAAAGAGGGAGTACCATGAAATCGATGTTGCGTACTAATACCCAGTCAAAGCGGCGATGGCGGTACGTATACGCAATAATTCCCTCAAAAAAGGAGCATACATTCGGCCAGATCGGCCTTGACGGCGAAAATGTGTATACTATCCACTACCGGGAGATTGCAGCCGTTGTCTCCGATTCAGGTTCAAATACGTTTGAGGTGCTCGATTACGGGATCACACACCAGCAGGCGCTCGAGAAGATCATGAAAGAGTACTGTGTAATCCCGATGAGTTTCGGACAGTCAACCACTGAAGGGGACATCAAGACATTCCTGTCGCGGAACTACCCGAAACTGAAAATGTACTTTACAAAACTTACCGGAAAAACCGAGCTCGGACTGAAGGTCACCTGGAAGATCGACAACACGATAAAGGAGATTGCCTCGTCCAATATCAAAATCCGTGCAATGAAACACCAGATTGAGGGGAAGCCCATTGAAAAGACCTACCGGCAGCGCCTCACGCTCGGTACGAAGGTGGCGGAGGAGCTGACGAAAAGGGAGGAGAAAATAGCTTCGGATATTTTCACCCGCCTTGCCGGTATCTCGGCTGATGCGAAGATGAACAAGAACCTCTCGGACGAGATGGTCTTAAACGCAGCATTCCTTGTCGATAAAACCAAAGAGCGGGAATTCGATATGCTCGTCAATACGCTGGAACAGGATTACGGCGAGAAACTGCTGATGAAGTACGTGATCGCACCACCCTACAATTTCGTGAACGTGCGAATACGGAGCTGATCATGGTATTCATTGTCGACGATCTGCTGAAATTGCCGGTCGATCTGAGCATGAAAGTGCTCCAGGCAATCGCGGATGACGCGGATGCGATGACGTTAAACACGGAGCGGGCAGTCCGGGAACAGGTGCTGAAAACCCAGATGCAGTTCGAGCAGGGGGACATTCCTGAAGAGGATTACCGGGCAAAGATGGGCGAGCTCCGTAAGCGTCTGGATGTAGTAAAAGGTGTCAGACATGGTTAAACAGGTACAGATGGAAGCAAAACCCCGGCGGCTGAACATGAAGCAGCTGCTGGATTCGGTTAAAAAGGAGATGGTGGACTTAACCTCCCTCCCATTCAACACGATCACCGGCGTGGCGCTGGACGAAGAGACGCACGCACCCACGGTAACGATTGAACTTGTTGAAAGGAAAGCGATTCCCGACTCAATGGATCTTCTGGGTATTTACGAGGTTATCATCGACGAGGCCGGAGGGGTCAGCACGTTCCGGCGGATTGGTATGAGAAAACGGGGGGACGTGGCCTCTGCTGCGGAGTATTAACCGAGGGTCATTTCAGGGTGATGAATAATGGAGAAAAAGAAGGTAAAAAACAATGAACCAATCCTGGATTTTGGCCTGAAATTCGGGGGAATACTGACGGAGCTTGGCAATTTTACCCAGGATATCACGAAGATGGTTGAGGAAGGAAAGACCGAGATGTCACGGTCCGGTGAAATTTCCTATGACCGGTCAAAAAAGATGAAAGGCATGTACGGGGTTTCCGTGAGAATGGGGGGAGACGGGATGCCCCGCGTCGATACGTTCGGCCGGAGACCGGAGGCTGAATGCCGGGAACCGATTGTTGATGTTTTCGATGAAACCGACCGCCTCCAGGTGATAGTAGAACTCCCGGGTGTTGAAGAGAAAGATATCACCGTAAAAATTGACGGGGCCATTCTTACGCTCACTGCAGGAAAAGGTGAAAGGAAATATAAAAAAGAGATCGATCTCGGAGCTGCAGTCAAAGGCGAACCAAAGAAGCAGTACAAGAACGGGATCCTGGAAATCACGCTCAAGAAGGTTTGAGAGCAATGCACGCTGGCACAGGGTACGGGGTTGCAAAAACAGGCACAGCCGGATTAAACCCCGGGGTATGGGATACATAATGGCGATACAGGCATTGCGGGACAACTCGGCCAGCTCCCTTGTTGACGTTATCGAGCGGGTACTGGACAAAGGAGTAATCATAAACGCCGACATCTGCGTCTCGGTTGCCGGTGTAGAGCTCCTTGGTATCAAGATACGGGCAGCAGTTGCATCGTTTGAGACTGCAGCAAAGTACGGCCTTGAGTTCCCCTCTGGAACGAACCTGAATACCGCAGCCTGGGACCGGGTAAAAGAGGACCAGGAGCATTGTCCCCAGTGCGGGAAGGCGGCACCCATTCATGTGCTGCTCAACGAGAGTTGTCCCTGGTGCGGGTGGTCGAGTGCAAAAGCCCTGCAGAATGCAATGCCATTAAAACGGGTATCCTCAAGGAGATGACCGGGCATGGACGCTACCCGCGAACAAAGAACAACCCTTGTCGATCTGCTTGACCGGGTACTGGAGAAAGGGGCAGTCATCGATGCGGATGTGATCATCACGGTAGCCGGCGTCCCGCTCATCGGGCTTAAACTCCGGGCAATGCTGGCAAGCATCGAGACTATGATCCAGTACGGGATGTGGGCAGACTGGGATCGGGCCATCCGTGCCGCTGCAGGAGAAGAGGAAAAGCGAAAGATCCTTCTGGAGACCGCCATGCTCCGGGGTGAGACTCCCCTGCTCCGGTGTGCTGCTTCTTACTGGCAGTCCTCCGGTGCCTGCCCGGCATGGACGTATGGCACTCTTACGGTGACCGCCAATGCAGTCCGGATCCACCAAAAAGAGCCGCTGGCATGTCTTGTAGATGTCCCATTCGAATCTCTTGCAGGGTACTCGCTCGAATATGGTACCGTCTCGGCAGCAGCAGAACCCACCGGGTATCTTCACCTTGTCCTCACGGACGGATCGGTCAGTTCACTTCACCCGGCTGCAGCCGAAGAGGTCATCCGCTGTATCGGAACCGGAATGAAACAGAAAAACCTCCAATGGAGACCAGTCGAATGCCATGCCCGGATGCCGGAGAATTTCCATAGATGCGTAGTAAAAGAGGCGTGAACCGGTAATTTTTCAAAAAAGGATTGGAAAGTCATGACCCCGCATGTGCGATCCCAAAAAAAGGCAGCTGAAAAGGTCCGGGCTTCACACATGAACCCGGGAAAAAAAGCTGAAACATATAACTCTGTAGCTACACCCCGCGTATCACCTCATAAGGATTCAACTGCAGCTCCCGAACAATCATTCACAAGGATTATTCTCTTTGGGGGGAAGGGCGGGGTTGGAAAGACCTCGGCAGCTGCTGCAACGGCCCTTTCGCTTTCCAACGCAGGAGAGCGGGTTCTTATCATATCAAGCGATCCTGCCCCATCCCTGTCAGATATCTTCGAATGCCCTGTGGGGGGAACAGTTACTGAAATCAAAAAGAACCTCTATGCCATCGAGATCAATGCCGATGCCGTTCTTGAAAAATACAAGAAAATTTACGGCAGTGCCATCATCGACGCCCTTGCTACGATCATTCCGATACAGGAGGATATTCTGGAAGATCTCCCGGGCACAGTTGTCCCGGGCTTCGATGAACTCTTTGCTCTTGAGGAACTTCTCACGTTTCTGCCGGATGGATATGATCATATCATCTGGGATACTGCTCCCACCGGCCACACCCTGCGTCTCCTGACGCTCCCGGATAGTATCGTCGGGTATTCAGACGGCATGCAGAAGATAGAAGAGCGTCTTTCTGGGATTATCGGTACGGTACGGGTGCTCTTCAACCGGGAGTCCAATAAAGAGAGCCTTGGGCGGGCACTATTGCGACTTAAGAGTATGGCACAGCGTGCACTCTCCATTCTCACCGATCATGACCGGACTGAGTTCGTTCTGGTGATCATTCCTGAGGCTCTTGCTCTGTTCCAGACCGAACGGATGAAACAGGTGCTTGACAGTCTCGATATTCTGACGAGCAGGATCATTGTGAACGGGCTTATTCCTGAAAATACGTGCCCGTTCTGCATCTCGCGCCGGAACATGCAGCAGCGGTATCTTACAATGATCCGCGAGCGGTACGAGAGCATTCTGACCGTAGTTGAAGTACCGCTCTTTCCGGGTGAGCTGAAAGGGCAGGACACCCTGAAAGAATATGCCCGGTATCTTGGCCAGATAAAAGAGTCAGGGCAACGCGAGGCAGCGGAGAGGATGTAATCCTATGAAAATAACGGCACGAAGAAAAAAAGAGCGATCGGTTCTTGATAAGGTAAAGAAGGTGAAGATCGAGATAATCGAACCAGAAACCATCAGTCCGGTCCGTCCTCTCGCTATCAGCCTGCCCGGTTTTTCCATGGATACGACCGATATAGGCGTGGCCGATATCAATAAAAACAAGGCACTGTACCTCCGGCTTACCCTGAGGAGTGATAACTGATGGAATACCCTCAAAAAAGCTGTCTGAACCCCGCCACTGCAATATTCGCAGGAACCCTCCGGGAGGTTCTGGATATTCTCTGCGGGAAGCATCCGGACGAGGTCCTGGCGCTCTGCACACGTAAAGATGCACGGGTTGCGATCAGCCCGGTTGATCTGGAAAGACTTGTTATGCAATACTCTGGCGATGCAGAGATCCGGGAGATCATTTCCCGCAGGTTTTCAGAATGCAGGTTAATTGGCGATACGATACCCGGCTCCACGTCCCGGCCCACCGGACAGCGATATGATCTCCTTTCTGAGCTTGATGAAGGAAGTGCATGCATACTCCGTATTCTGTACGAGCAGGGGTATGCCACACTTGATGAATTGAGCGATTGCTCCGGATTTTCCCATAATGACGTCCTGTACCGGCTCAAGGAGATCATTGTGCCGGTATCAGTGAAGCGCCGGGGAAGGCCGGTTGTTGTATTCCGGGAATCGGGAACGGATCTGTGTACTGGCAGGCAGGTTGCGTTCTCCTGGTGGCTGAATGACGATCCCTGCCACTCGAAAGATGCTGTTGAAGTAGTTGAGACAGATGAATTCCTGATAATCACGCTCGATCGTTCCGGAAACGATCTGCCGGTGAACCTGCATTCATCGGCAACCTGCAAGCACGGCATACTGGAAATACGGGTGGATACCAGGCACAGGGAGGGGATATCATGAAAAAGAGTGAGAAAAGAGCGGACGAAACAATGGATGACGAGAGTGTAGTGGAAAGTGTCGTGAACGATGTGCTGCCGGGCATGGGAAACCTGGTGAAAAATCTGCGCAAACGATCGCCGGAACTCGACCAGAAGATCAAAGAAAAAGACCGGGAGATCAAAAAAAGGCTGGAAGAAGGGTACTCCCCGGAACCAACCGTCTCCCATAGTATAAAGATCCGATCGCTCGTCCCTCCCGGTCAAAAGACCACTGAAGAGCGCCCGGAAAACAAGACCACCGAGCCTATCACGGATATATTCAATGAGGGGGATCAGCTGAGGGTGGTAATCGAGATGCCGGGCGTTACCCGGGAAAAGATCCGGATCGTGCTTGAAGGCCGGTCACTTGAGATCTCGGCAAAAGAAAGCGGGAAGCGATATAAAAAAGAGATTCCATTGCCCTGGCCGGGAAAAATTGCAAAGGAACGGTACCAGAACGGTATCCTGGAACTGGTCCTGGAACAAAAATGATACGGGAGTCCGAGGAAAAATGACAATCGAGATCGATGAGAACAACCTCAAAGAGGGAGTGCTCGGACTGGTGATCGCGGTGGTTGAGATCCTTGAAGAAGCGCTCAGGATCCAGGCCCTGAAGCGGATGGAGTCCGGCCTCTTATCGGACGATGAGATCGAACGTCTCGGCAAGTCACTCATGGATCTTCACCGTGCCATTGAACAGATTAAAACTGACCAGGGACTATCGAAGACCGTTGATGAGATCCGCTCTGAACTGGATGATATTGTGGATGATGTTGTCGGGAAGATGGTACACCCGGTTGATTCCCAAAACCTGCCAAAACAGGATGCTCCAGGGAACATGGGCACGATATGGAAGCGGGAGAGTGAAGCATGCTGAAAGCCAGTGCAATAGAATCGGTAACCCGGCAACCATCCGGCACGCCTGCTGATACAGCTCGAGTAAAAAACCCGGTCGTTTCATCACAAGAGGATACATACAAAGACCGGGGGACTGCGAAAAATGGCGGTCTGTACCTGTATGCTCTCGTTGAGTCCAAAATAAATAACCCAACGGGGATTACCGGTATTGACGGCCAGCCGGTTTTTGCAATCCCGTACCGGGATGTATCAGCAATGGTGCATGCCTGCCCTGTCGCGCCGTACAAAAGTGACAATCAGGAAGTTGTGACCCGGTGGGTTATGAGCCACGAGCATGTGCTGGAAGAGATTATTAGTCGTGGAATGAATACGATCCCGTTCACGTTTGACACGATCATCAAACCGGAAAAAGAACGGGAGGC
Source organism: Methanoregula sp. (assembly GCA_041645355.1). Lineage (GTDB taxonomy): Archaea > Halobacteriota > Methanomicrobia > Methanomicrobiales > Methanospirillaceae > Methanoregula. Next base: position 94,569 of record JBAZQF010000005.1, on the reverse strand, counting down.
AGGCGAGGTACTTACCCGCTGGCTCTCCAGGGAATATGAGGTTTTTTTGCAGAAATTCGAAAAAGTCCGAAAAAAGAAGGAGTATGGCATCCAGGTTTTTGCAGACCGGAATGCGATCAGGGATGCGATCGCAGCAACAAGTGGGACAATTCAGGGCCTTGAGGATGAAGCAAAGAAAAGCGGCCCGGGAAAAATGTACCTGATCCGGCAAAAAATGGAAAAAGAGTTGAAATCTGCAACAGACGCAAAGATTGGGATCATCATTTCAGAAATAACAGAAAAGATCCGGAGTTATTGTGATGAGATCACGATGAATAAACTGAGGAAAGGTACGGGCCTGGAACAGGATATGATCCTGAACTGCTCGTGCCTGGTTACGGATGAAAATTACCCCCGGCTTGGTGCAGTGCTCGAAGAGATTGATCAGGCAGGAAATCTCTCCGTGAGATTCACCGGGCCGTGGGCGGTGTACTCATTTGTCTGAAATTATCCAATAATTTTCAACTACAATCTGATCAGTTTTTTGAACAACTTGAGATAGTACCACCAGATGACACCCCCCGGATCCTTATTGTTGAAGATGAATGGATTGTAGCCGATGATCTCAAAACCACCCTCCAATCATCCGGGTATGAAGTGGTTGATATCGTATCCTTGGGAGAGACTGCGGTGGAACGTGCGCAGGACCTCATGCCCGACCTTATCTTAATGGATATACACCTGGCAGGAACAATGACCGGCATCGAAGCGGCTGAAACGATAAACAGCATATTGGATATCCCGGTAATTTATCTCACTGCATTTGCGGATAACAGGAAATTACCGGTGCCCTCCCGGAAAGGAATACTATTCCGGTTTTCCGGCAGGAGAATTACAGCCAGCTCCCCCCAAGGGTTCATATCCGGTCTATCCGTGGTAGTGCGTTGCTACCCACCGGCCATGGATCTTCTGCCAGACCCATGTCTCGGTAAAAGATACGTCCACCGATTCCCCGGTTTTCATCTCGGTTTGTCCCGTCCCGTATCCAACCCATACCGCGGACTCCGGGCCAAGCACAATCGTCCTGGAACCCGTGATATGGAACTTCTGTGACTGTATCTTTTCGTATTTTTCGTAAAAGCGGGAGAGGAGCGAGTCGCGGGAATAATGCAATTTGTCCTGGAAGAATACCGCTTCCGGGTCATCGGCCAGGTACGAGAACGTTGTATTGGCATCCGCCATTTCTGCACCGTAAATGATCCCGTTCATGATTGCATGTATCTCCGTAACAACGGAAGATAGTCCCAAAGACTCGTTTTTCCCGGCATGATCGCTCATACAGGGAGGTGGCTTCACGGGCATTTAGCATGTTCTTTTTGTTTGGGGAAAAAATATCCCGGAATATCTGCAAATGGGAAAGACCGCGAACATAATTACGACGATCTTTTCAAAGGCTTTTAGTAGGAACCCGTTCAAGGGGAGTTATACGTCACATCACGGGTGCTGTGCAGGCAACCGGGTGCCAGGCATCTCCGGTACTGTTGTGAGCCGGAAACAATGGAGAGGAAAAAATGAGAACTATCATCAATAACGGCCACGTCCTGAATGTCCACACGGCACAGTACGAGAAAAAGAACATTGTCATAGAATCCGACACGATCACCGGTCTTGAGGATCTGCCCGTTGCGGGCAGGAAAAATGATGTCGTCATCGATGCAGCGGGAAAATATATTATCCCCGGCTTAATCGATGCCCACGTGCATCTCACGTCGGCTACCGTGGACCTTGCAACGCCCCAGCTGCCCATCACCTATACCACCTGCTGGGCAGCAAAAAATCTCGCTGATGCATTGCAGAGAGGGTTCACCACCGTGCGGGACGTGGGCGGGGCCGACTTCGGGCTGGCAATGGCAGTGAACAACGGGATCATCAAGGGATCCAGGCTGTTTTACTGCGGCCGGGCCTTAAGCCAGACCGGGGGCCACGGGGATTTCCGGGCAATGACCTATGACGGCGAGTACGGGGCACCCATGCAGTCATCGGCAACCACGATTGGCCAGATCGCAGACGGGGTCACTGAAGTGCGGCGGGCCTGCCGGTCGGAGCTCCGGAAGAATGCCTCCTTCATCAAGATCATGGCAGCCGGGGGAGTTGCATCGCCGGACGATCGCCTCACCGACACCCAGTTCAGCGGGGAGGAGCTGGCAGCCATTCATGAGGAAGCCGAGGCCAAGAGCACCTACATTGCCGCCCATGTGCTCTCCCCAAAAGCCATCCAGATATGCCTGAAGTACGGGGTCAGGAGCATCGAGCATGGCAACCTGCTCGACGAAGAGACCGCCGCGATGATGAAGGAGAAAGAAGCGTACCTGATCCCGACCATCATCACGTACGATGCCCTTGCACGGAGGGGTGCCGATTACCAGTTCCCCGAAGAGAGCATCAAAAAACTGGGGTCCGTGCGGGTACAGGCACTGGAGGCAGTGAAGATTGCCCGCAGGCACGGGATAAAAATCGGCTTTGGCACCGACCTTTTGGGACCGCTCTGGGAAGAGCAGATCAATGAATTCAAGCTGCGTTCCACGATAGAGAAGCCAATCGACACCATCATCTCGGCAACCAAGATCAATGCCGAAGTGCTCAACCAGTCCGGCAACCTTGGCGAGATATCAAATCAGGCTTTTGCCGATATCCTGATCCTGGGTAAAGATCCCCTCAGGGATATTTCCGCGATCACGGACAGCACAAATATCCAGGTGATCATGAAGGCCGGAACAATCTACAAAAACACCCTGTAAGATGACAGGAGTTTCAATCGTCCCGTCAGGAACAGTGCCCGACACCTGAATGGAGCGTCTATGCCGGATAATAAAACTGACGAAGAACAAAAGTTTGAATCTGCCTGCAGGTTCATCATCCGCCTCGGGACCCTTGCCCACGGGTACGGCCCCCATGCAAGGCGCCTTGAGTCGTACCTCTCCCGGGTTACCACCGCTCTTGGCTACCGGGGGATTTTTGCATCCACGCCCAACAGCCTCTCTTTTACGTTCATGGAAAAGGAGGGCGATCTCTGGCAGAAACAGCACATCGTGGAGCTGCCGGGAACCGGGTTCAATCTCGCGAAACTCGCGAGAGTCGGCGAACTGGTAAACGATGTCGAGGAAGGCAAGGTCAGCATTGATCAGGCAACCGGGATTCTCGATGAGATCGATGCAATGCCCCCGCCTTACCGGAACTGGATGGTTGCACTTGCCTTTGCCCTGTGCGGCGCCGGTTTTGCAGGGTTCCTCCGAGGAAGCTGGACAGATATCCTGCTTGCAACTATATTCAGTCTTGTCATTTTCCTGATGGTGACGTACCCGGGACATTCCCCGTCACGTTTTGCTGACTGGACACCCTTCTTGTGCGCCCTTGTTGCCGGGGCGCTCTCGGCCCTTGCCGGCTTCCTGTTACCGGGAACCAATGTGTATCTTGTCACCCTCTCGGCCATCATTTACCTCATACCGGGCTTCTCCATCAGCGTCGGGGTCATCGAACTCACCACGAAACATTACCTGTCGGGGATTGCAAACCTCATCAATGGCCTCATCTGCCTGGCTCTCCTCTTTGCCGGGTCCTGGCTCGGTGTCACCGCGGTCGGGGCCGTCCTGCCTGCCCACGCCGCAGCGGCAGGGTCCATTGGCGCTGCCTGGGTCTGGCCCTTTGCCATGCTCCTCGCCGCCGGCCTTGTCATCGCCTTCCAGACCCCGCCACGGGATCTCTTCTGGGCGCTCGCGTGCTGTGCGGTTGCCTGTGCCGGGATTGTGATTGGCGTCCATATCCAGGGGAACAACATGGGGAACTTCCTTGGAACTGCGCTTGCCATGATCTTTGCCAATCTCTGGGCAGGCCGGACCAACCGCCCCACGTCGATTGTGATCCTTCCCGCATTCGTCTTCATGGTCAGCGGAAGCATCGGCTTCCGCGGGCTCGTGGCTATATCGTCCGGCAGCACGGCTCTCGGGCTTACAGAATTCACCCACATGTTCGTTGTCGCAATAACCCTCGCTGTCGGGCTCGTTGTCGGGAACCTGGTTTACCGGCCAAAGATCACGCTTTAGAAAACTGCGCAGGGGTTTGTGGGTGGCCGGGGGCGGAGGGTGCAAGATGAGGGCAGGAAAAATAGTGTCGGGAAAAATTGACCCCGTTGTTTTTTCTCTCTCAATATAAAGAGCGTGACCCCCTCGCTCCCCCAAAGGGGGAGGCTGCCCAAGGGGTGGATCCCCTTGACCCCCGCCGTTGTTTGGGTTTTTTTATGGATGCAACAAGCCGGATTTATTTTACTTTACCGGAAAAGATTCAGGTGACCGGGATAATTTCTTTTCAGATACTCCCTGGTAATTGAAGCCGCCGCGGGGCGCCCTTTTTGGTCGGCGGCAGGAATCCTTCCGGTGATAGACCCCATTATGGCATGAGCTGAATCCGGTTGTTCATGGAAAAATGGTGATATTCGTTGTTTTCTCTAATCTCTATTGTAAAAGGAGCCTGACCCCCTCACTCCCCCAAAGGGGGAGGCTGCCCAAGGGGAGGAACCCCTTGACCCCCGGGATTGTCTGGATTTTTCAGACTCAGTCGCCCGGTTGACTATCATTCATTTCAACAGGGTCAGGTTATCGGAATGTCCGGGTCTTTTCCGGTAATTGAAGCCGCCGCGGGGCGCCCTTCGGGGCGGCGGCAGGAATCCTTCCGGGGATAACCCCCATTAGGGTATGAGCTGAATCCGGTTGTTCATGAAAAAATGGTGATATTCGTTGTTTTCTCTAATCTCTATTGTAAAAGGAGCGTGACCCCCTCACTCTCGCAGGAAAACGGACCCTGCAAAAAACGGTGCCGGTGAGAAGGAATGGGCTGGTGCACTCCGCCGGCCGGATGACCCCCGGGGGTTCGTACGGCAAAACCTTTTTTACTGCTCCTGCCGACAACACACAAGAGCTCTCATGGATACCCGGCAACTCTATAACACCTTTACAAATTCAAAAGTTGTCACAAGCATGCTCCTTCTCGGCGTTATCCTCGGGATAATCCTCTCTTCTCTCATCCGCTACTTTGCCGGGCAGTGGTACATGCCGGCAGCGTTTGTGGCTATCTGCCTTGTGGCAGCGCTCGGGTACATGTACTGGCTTGACCGCCAGGACTGGCGTGAAGAATAGCACGACAGACCGGTTCTGCTGGAGGGATGAGGAGCAGAACTGGCCAAAAGACCTGTAGAATCCACCTGGCTCCTTTGCCAAACAATACCATCGTTTCAACCGGTGCTGACACCCGTAAAGAAAAAACCGGCAATCCCTATACGTTCTCCCGTACAACAATCGTAAACGCTGTTCCGGAACTCCTGTCGAGTTCAATCGTCCCATCCAGCTGCTCCACAAGCGAGCACACCAGCCTGAGACCGAGCGACGGGGGATTTCGCCAGTCAAAGTCCTCCGGTATGCCTATGCCGTTGTCCTTGTACAGGATTGTGAGTGCCTTCCCCTGGCGGTAAATTACAAGAGAGATCTCTCCTTTGCGCCCATCAGGGAAAGCATATTTTAAGGAGTTGGAAAAAAGTTCATTGAGTATCAGTCCCATGGGAATGGCGGTGTCGATCGGGAGGAAAATATCCCGTATATCCTTGCTGAACACGATACCCTTTCCGCTCATATCGAAGAACTGGAACAGGTTGTCCATAAGGAACCGGAGATAACTGTCCAGGTCCAGGTGGGTAATATCGGCTGACCGGTACAGTTTTTCATGGACCAGCGCCATTGCCCTGATCCTGCCCTGGCTCTCCCGGAATGCAGCCTGGGTTGTCACGTCAGTGATATACCGGGCCTGGAGGTTTAACAGCGAGATAATGATCTGGAGATTGTTCTTGACCCGGTGGTGGACTTCCCGAAGCAGGACTTCTTTTTCGCCAACAGACTGGATGAGGTGCTTTTCGGCATCGATACGGATGCTGATCTCCGACAGGAGTTTCTGGTTCACATCTTCAAGGATTGCAGTCTTTCGCGCTACCTCGCGTTCAAGGTTTTCGCCAAATTTTTTCACCAGTTCAACCGATTCAGCCTGTTCGGTGATGTCCTGGACAAGGCCATGGAGCCCGATGATGTTGCCTTTCTCATCCTGTTTCACCCCCCCGAATGCATTGACCGTTCGCGTGCTGCCATCCGGGCGGATAAGAACCAGTTCAAGGGTATAGGGTTCTTTCTCATTGAGAGCACGGGTGACTGCGGAACTGAGATGATTCCAGCTCTCGGGGCTGTAGATCTGCGGGTGCTCTGCATAGGTCGGCGCCGGCAAAGAGAGATCCCTGCCGGCAATCTTGTACATCTCTTCAGACCAGGTCACCGTATCGGTCTCAATTATCCAGTCCCATGTCCCGATATGTGCGAGGCGGTGTGCTTCAGTGAGTTGCTTCTGGGCAGTTGCCAGTTCATGTAATGTCCGCTCCTGTACTGCCTCCATCTGCCGGATGTCGCTGATATCGCTGACTGCTATCCTGATCCCGGTAATTCCGCTGCTGATGCCGGAAATACCGATGCCTTCAATCCGTGCAGGGAATACAGAACCGTCCCCCCTCTTAAGGCTGATAATACCGTTCAGTTTTTCCTTCTGCACTGAAACATCTGCAAAATACCGGTGCCATTGAGCGGCATCGTTTTCGGCAATATTTTTACTGAACTTTTTTTTGAGCAGTTTTATCCGGTCAATGCCAAGAAGTGCCGCTCCGGTAAGGTTCACTTCTTCGACCAAGCCCTCCCTGCTGAGAGTAAAATAGGCAACCGGAGCAAAGTCATAAAGGTCAAGATACTTGTCAAAGGATTCTTTGAGCGCAAGGTGTGCATTCCGGAGTTCTTCTGCCTGCATCTCAAGCTCGATCTGATGCACCTGCAGCTCGTGGATAAGCTCTTCTGCGGTCTGACTTGGGTGAACCGTGGAATTTTTCTTTGAGCGGGAGAGCTGCTCCTCGGCATTTTCCCGTAAAGAAAGTCCGGTGAAAGAAGAGCCCGGTTTCTTATCCTCCCGTTTCTCACTCCCCGCAGGCATTCAGCCTCCCATTGTCTCCCGCTTTTGGGTTTTGCTTTTTCCATCAGTTTTTCCGTCATTCTGGCTTACTTCCATGGCAAGGAGGATAAGATGCGGCGAGCCTTCTTTACCAAGGATCCGGCGGGCGTTTAACCGGATAGTAATCAGTCCGATGCCGGCGAAATCATGAGCAACCTCGACGTTTTCAAAGCCCTCATTGTTTACAAGAATGGTCTCTAATCTCGTTCTGAGTTCCGGGATATCCCATTGATGGTTGCCAAGCGTCCAGAGCACCCGTCCCTGCGTATCCTCCGGCTTTACCCGGAACATGTGGTAGAAAGCCTGGCTGGCCGAGACCACTTCAAACTTCCCGTCCAGGATAACGAGGGGTTCCCGCACCGTATCTACGATGCTCTGTGCATAATCGCGGGCAGCCAGAGCTTCTGCTTCGACCTGTTTAAAAGCAGTGATATCAGCAAAAGTGATCACCACACCATCGATCACGTTCTCCAGTGTGCGGTAGGGCATGATGCGGACAAGGAACCACTCATTCTTCGGGGTACGCACCTGGATCTCGCGGGGGATGAGCGAGTCCAGTACAGCCTTTGCATCCGGGATAAGGTCAAATTCCGGTATAATCGACCGGATATCAGTGAGCGGTCGCCCGGTATCCGATAGAGCAAGCCGGAATACTTTTGTTGCATCGCGCGTGAACCTGCGGATAACAAGATTGTCGTCAAGGAAGATGGTGCCGATGTTGACGTTCTCGAGCAGGTTTTTCATGTCGTTCTGGACACCGGTGAGCTGGTCGATCTTTGCCTGCAGCTCCGCGTTCACGGTCACGATCTCTTCGTTCACCGACTGGAGTTCCTCTTTGGACGTCTCCAGTTCCTCGTTCGTGGACTGGAGTTCTTCATTGGTGGATTGCAGTTCCTCGTTGGTTGATTTGATCTCTTCGTTTGCGGCCTGCATCTCCTCGATGGTTGCCTGGAGGTTCTCTTTGGTATAGGCAAGGTCCTGCTCGAGTTCCTCCACGCGCTTTAACTCCGCTTTTCCGGCAAGGCGCTTGCGGCGGGCGGTTTTCCCGGATGATTCCACGGGGGTGTCCTGGAAACTTATCAGCAGCAGATCAAGGGCTGTATCCGGGTCGGGAAGGGGCCGGACCAGGAGATCAACCCCATGAACGCCGCCGTTTGTCCTGACCGGCAGGTCCTTTATTGCAATGAGTTTCTTCTGGGCAGCAGCGTTCTGGATCGCGTACCGTAAATCCAGCTGCAGTCCCTCGCGTGCCATGTCAATGATGCTCGTGCTGGGATGACCCGGTGCCGGCTGGAGGTACTTCCCCGTATCGCCATGTACATAGACGATGTTTCCTTTCTCATCAGTGATAACGGATGGCGGGGCAAAAGAATGGAGGAGCACGCGCCGGGTGAGCTCGGCAAAATTGGTCTTGTCTGTTACAAGACTCCTGGCACCCGGTTTCTTTTCTGCCTTGTCCGGGACCCACCCGAACCGCTGTGCTACAAGCGTGCGGGCTGACTCTGGTGAGGATTTGGCAGAATAGATCTTCCATTTTTTATCAACAGGTGAAAAGAGATCGGTGAAATTTCCAATGCCTTCCGACGGGCTTAAAAAGAGCATCCCCCCAGGCCTGAGCGCGTAATGGAATGCCGGGATCACCCGGGTCTGGAGCCCGGTATCAAGATAGATAAGCAGGTTCCGGCAGCTGATCAGGTCCATTTTGGTGAACGGCGGATCCTTGATAACGTTCTGGATGGCAAACACGACCATCTCCCGGATCTCTTTTCTGATCCGGTAGCCGGTCTCCTCTTTTACAAAGAACCGCCGCAGCCGTTCGGGAGAGACATCGATGGCTATATTTGCCGGGTATTGTCCTGCCCGGGCCGTTACAATGGCATCGTCATCGATATCGGTGGCATAGATCTGGAGTTTGAACTCTTTTTTGATCCGCTCCATGTACTCGCGGAAGAGTATGGCAACCGAGTAGGCCTCTTCGCCGGATGCACATCCCGGTACCCAGACCCGGAAGATATGGTCGTCGGGTTTATTCAGAAACAGCCCGGGCAGGGCCAGCGAATTCAGCGCCTCAAACGCTTCCTTGTCCCGGAAGAAGCTCGTCACGTTGATGAGCATCTCTTTGAACAGGATCTGGACCTCGGCGGGGTTCTCCTGCAGGTACCGGGCATATGCGTCCATGTCCGTAAGGGCATGCACCCCCATCCGCCGGTCTATCCTGCGCAGGATCGTGCTCTGCTTGTACTGGGAGAAGTCGTTTCCGGTCCTGGAACGCAGGAGCATGATGATGCGCCGCAGGGCACTCACTGCTGCGGGAACCGGCGGGGCAGGGGGAATACCGGTGTCGGTGATGGTTTTAACATACGAGATTATGTATTCCGGGATCTTTTCAACCGGCAGCACATAGGTAGCAAACCCGCTCTGCGCTGCACTGGACGGCATACCATCATATTTAGCGGTTGTGGGTTCCTGGACAAAGGATACCCCGCCGGCACCGTGGATTGCCCGGAGCCCGAGCGTGCCGTCCGACCCGCTGCCCGAGAGAATAACGCAGATTGCCCGTTCACCCTGGTCTTCGGCAAGCGAACGGAAGAACGAGTCGATGGGCAGGCGCAAGCCGCGGACCTGTTCCGGGACACTCAGGAGGAGTGCGCCCTGGAAGACTGCCATATCCTTTCCCGGGGGGATAATGTACACGTGGTTTGGTTTGATCAAAATCCGGTCCTGGGCCTCGTGGACCGGCATTGTCGTGTTCCGCTGGAGGATATCGGACAGCATGCTTGCATGGCCCGGGTCAAGATGAGGCACAAGCACAAATGCCATGCCGGTATTCGCAGGCATAGTCTTGAAGAAGAGTTCGAATGCTTCAAGTCCCCCGGCGGAGGCGCCGATCCCGACGATGGGAAAATGTATGCTGCTGGAAGGATTCTCCGGGCTTTTTGGTTTATGGGAAGCGATACTCTTTTTGGGTTTTGGCGGCCCGGCCTTTTTTTCCGGCAGAGGGGTAGTCCGGGTTTTTTTCATAGTATCACATTGTCTGGATCTGAAATTTTCAGAAGGTGCGGGCTGTATACCCTTGGAGTTCCCGACCGAAGCAGAATGTTCGTCATGAGTTTTTCTGTATCCATTTTTTTATCAGGATTTTCTGTAAATGATGAATTAGGGTGTGCACTCTTAATGGTTATGCTGAAGAGGACCGGTGGGCGGGACTTACCTGTCATTTGATAAACGGTTTTTATTTATGAATCGAATAGGTATTCAATGGAATGACTGGGCCGGCCCCCTTACTTCTTCTCCCGCAATACCCCGTGCAGCTGCCATGCCGAATAGGCAGCGATTGCCAGGAATGCGATGCAGAACAGGATCCAGCCCACCCCGACACCGCAGGCTCCCCCGGTGCCGGTCTCTTCCAGTATCCGCCCGCACCGGGTGGTGATGAAGACAAGGATGGATACGATCATGACAAGGGAGAGAATAAGGGTGAATCCATACGCAATGGCATCATAGGGCCGGGGCAGGAGATCGTTCATGGTTATCTGGTTTTTCTGCCCGGGTGATGATATAGTCTTCCTGTGAATGGGGCCCGGGGTTTTGCCGGGAAACTGGAGATCCGGGAACGGAAACCGGGCTGATAGCGGATTGTTGCAATACCCAGCAGCGTGAGTGCTAGCGGCCAGGACTCCCATAACTACCTGCTCATGAACAGGCGCCGCTGATAAAATCATCAATGCGTTTTGCCTCGTTTGTCTCGCAGGCCGAGATCCGGGCAATATTATACGAACCGCTGAGAGTAATATACTCAAGGAACGTGGCAGATCCGATCTGCACTGTGCGGGAGAAGCACCGAATATCGCCCTCAGGCAGCATCCGGAGGATATCGTTCATATCATCCGGTATGAAAGCCTCGAGTCCTGCACCATTGCCGTGCCGGATCAGAATCTCAATTGCGTTTTCATTGAAGTAGGTGATACGGCCCTGACCGTTCACCTCGAGAACCGGGTTCAGTTCCAGGTGGGGCATCCTGGAGAGATGTTCCATCTCCCGGGTTATCGCCAGCCGTTTGGTTATATCCGTGAAAGTCACCATCCGGCTGTATAATGGATTTTTTGTATTCAGGGACGCCATCTGGACCTCGCAGTCCATCAGAGACCCGTTTTTTCTTTGGAGTTTCACGCGTATCTTCGACTGCCCGTTCTGGTTGAGCTCGGCAGCGATATGATCCCCGGCCCGGATAAAATCTTCTTCTGTAGCGTACAGGTTGCGTGCCGGCATGCCGAGGAGTTCAGCGGTGGAGTAGCCGAGCATTGATACAAGGGACTCATTGAGCCATTGGATTGTCCGGTTTTTTACAAGAGCAATACCCGTTGGCGAAGCAGCAAGAATGGCTCCAAGCACTTCATTGCGCTCTTCGATCGCGACAGCTGCACTCCTCCGCTCGGCAGCCCTTCGGATATGGTGGGACAATTCGGCGAACTGGGCTTTCGGGTCACCTCCTTTCTGGATGTAAAAATCCGCACCTTCGTTGAGGGCCTGGATAACCACTTCCTCCCTGCTCCTGCCGGTAAAAAGGATGAACGGGAGCGAAGGCCATGTGGCACGTACTTCTCTTAATAATTCGATACCATCTTTTCCGGGCATCTGGTAATCCGATACCACCGCATCGTACGGGTACTGTTTGATCTTATGAAGCGCTTCACTGGCAGAATATGCAGCATCTGTACAGAAATTTTCTTTTTCAAGAAAGCGCTCTGCGAGATCAGCCAGAACCGGCTCGTCGTCAACTATAAGAACATGCAAAATTATTTTCCGTTCTTTTAGCAAATCGGATGTCATCTGGTGGTAAACATCTTCCACATAGTACTATATATATTTATTTAAAGGCGTTCGTGAAGGCAGAATCAAAGAAACCGGCAAAACCGTCTTCCGGGTTTCAGGGATGGTACGCTATCCGGATAATGGATATACCCGGGGTTGGTGCAAGAGCAGAAAATGAGCACCGGTCCACTGAGCCGGCCCTGTGCAAATTTTTCTCGTGCACCGGGTGAAGATGAAGACGATCATGACAAGAGAGAGGACAAGCGTGAATCCGTATGCAATGGCATCATAGGGCCGGGGCAGGAGATCGTTCATGGTTAATGGGAATTTCTGCACGGTGTATCTTATAGTCTTCCCTGACGGAATGCCAACGATTATCGCCGGGGATTATGTATCCGGTCCGGAACAAAAATTCCTGCTGCAAGGACCGGCGCAAGTACCGGGATAGACCGGGCTGCCGGAACATGAAATCCAATCCTTCAGGCCAGCCCGGTAACAATTGCGTCCACCCCGAGGTTCAGGAGCGGGCCATTGGCGGACGGGTACGCGATCTCCTGCAGGATCTCTTTTGACCGTGCGAGCATTCCCGGGGGGAGCGAGTCTGCTTCCACCATGAACGAGAAGGTGATGAGATCGTTGAAGAGCTGCTCGTTCTCCGGCAGGAAGATTTCGCCGGCCCGCAGGCTGCCGGGGAGGTACGTGACGGCATGGGGGACCTGTTTCTTCTCAAGAATATCCCGCACGTCCCAGCTGGTGAACAGGGGGTCGGTGACCCGCTCCTCCGGCAGCACATCCCGGTACAGCAGGTTGAGGAAGGTGCAGAAATTTGTCGGGCAGCCCTGATAGAAGACCGCCCGCCCGTCATCTTCCAGGAGCGAGAGGGCATGGAGAAGATAGGGTTCCGGGTCCGGCAGGAAGCAGTAGGTGGAATGGGAGAGGAGGACAATATCGTACTTTTTTCCGGTCCGGGTTTCTGGAGTGAAATAGTCCGGAATGATCGTTGTTTCCACCGGCAGGTTGCGGAGATTTTCAAAGAGAGTCCTGACATGGTCGGGCGATGGCTCGATTGCCGTATAGGAGCGGACCGGGACCGGGCTTTTGGAGAGGAAGGCCCGGGCAAAGAGGCCGGTACCGGCGCCGATATCAAGGAGGGAGAAGCCCTCCGGAAAGTGCCGTGCGGTCGTATCAAGAAAATGCCGGAGCATGAACGGGTATTCCTCCGAGTATTTCTCAAGGATATGGAAGCAGTCGATGTACCGGTCAAACGGGATGCAGCGCATAGCAGCAGGTATACCCGGGGATTATTAAAGAATTCGGGGATAGGAAGCAGCCGCTCCTTTTAGGGCTCCCCTCCAAAGGAGTCCGCGATGAAAGGCTGCCCGCAACAGGGTACCGCTCTCGTGTCCGGAAGTAAAAAGTGCCCGTCCCGACCGAAAGCGGACCCTGACAATCATTTGCCCCCTCCTGCACTACCGGCCCGGTTCCATCGGGTGCGGAGGCAGAGGAACCAAAAGAGCGGATTTATATTTCCGGAAATGAATCTAGACGTTAATATCTCCTGACGAAAAATGCTCAGAATCCTGTATGTTGATGATGAAACAACCCTTCTTGATGCCAGCCGGCGCTATCTGGAACGGCAGGGCGGGTTCTTTGTGGATACTGCCGGGTCAGCATCAGCTGCCCTCCCGCTCCTGGCAGGGGGACAGTACGATGCCATTGTCTCGGATTACCAGATGCCGGATATGGACGGGATCGGGTTCTTAAAAACCGTGCGGGCATCGAAAAACACCATCCCTTTTATCCTCTTCACCGGCCGGGGCCGGGAGGAAGTGGTCATCCAGGCCCTCAATGAAGGGGCCGATTTTTACCTCCAGAAAGGCGGGGACCCAAAAGCACAATTCGCGGAGCTCATTCACAAGATCCACCAGGCGGTAGAGAAGCGGCGGGCAGAACGGGCCCTTCTTGAGAGCGAGGAACGGTACCGGAATGTTGTCGAGGACCAGACCGAGTTCATCTCGCGGTTCACTCCTGACGGCACCCATATCTTTGTCAACAATGCCTACTGCCGGTATTTCGGCCTTGCCCGGGACGAGATTTTAGGCCACCGGTTCCGGCCGGAGATCCACAGAGAAGACAAAAAGCGGGTGAGCGGGTTCTTCTCCTCGTTAACACGGGACCACCCGGCCGGAAATATCGAACACCGGATCATCATGCCGGACGGCACCGTCCGGTGGCAGCGGTGGAGCGACCGGGCCATCTTCGACTCTTCCGGAACCCTTACCGAATACCAGTCGGTTGGCCGGGACATCACCGAACGGATCCGGGACGAGGAGGCGCTCCACGCGAGTGAGCAGCGCCTGAACTCCATCTATAATACCGTTGAGGACGTCATCTTCCAGCTGGATGTTGAGGGAGACGGGCAGTACCGCTTCACCTCCGCAAACTCGGCCTTTGCCCGGGTAACCGGCGTGCCGCTCGAAAGCGTTATCAGGAAGAAAGTGAGCGAAGTCATTCCCGAGCCGTCCCTCACGCTGGTCCTTTTGAAATACCGGCAGGCCATTGAGACAAAAACCATTGTCCGGTGGGAGGAGACCACCGATTACCCGACCGGGAGGCTGACCGGCGAAGTCAGCATAGCTCCTATCTTTGATACGGCAGGGACCTGCACTCACCTGATCGGGTCCGTGCATGACATAACCGGACGCAAGATTATCGAAAACCAGCGGCGGGTTGCCTATGAGCAGCTCCAGGTCTCCGAACAGGAGCTCAGGAACCGGAACGAGGCCCTGACCCGGAGCGGGGAGGTGCTCCGGGAGAGCGAGAGGCGGCTCCTGATGGCGCAGGAGATCGGCAAAATCGGGCACTGGGAGTATGATCCGGGGACCGGGAAGATCCAGGGCTCGGCCGAGGCCCTCCGGATTTACGGCTTCCCCCCGGTTGCCGGGTCCTACCCGATTGAGGAGATCGAGGCCTGCGTTGAAAACCGCGAACAGGTACAGCAGGCATTTGCTGATTTTCTTGCCGGAAAAAAGCTCTACGATACCGAGATCACGGTGCACCCCAAAAACGGCCTCCCTGACCGGGTTGTCCATTCCGTTGCCCGGTTCGAGACGGATGAGGGGGGAAAACCCCTCCGGGTCATGGGCGTGATCCAGGATATCACCGACCGGAAACGGTCACAAGAGGCCCTGCTCGCAATCGAGCACCGGTTCCACCTGCAGTACCAGGACAACCCGCTTGCCATCTTCACCTGGCAGTACCGAAACGGCGATTTTGTCCTTATCGAGTGCAACAAGGCCGCAGTCGCCCTCTCGGCCGGGAGAGCCCGCGGGTACCTGGGTAAGACCGCATCAGCGCTCTATGCATCCCGGCCGGAACTTATCCAGGAGGTTATCCAAAAATGCCTCTATGAGCGGTCCGTTGTCTCAAAGGATCTTGTTTCCGAGCACTTCCTGCCGGGAAGGCTCATCCATACCACTGCCACGTTCATTCCCCCGGACATGGTCATGGTCCACATGGAGGATATCACCGAACAAAAACAGGCCCGGGCGGCTCTCGAAGAGAGCGAACTTTTGCTCCGCGAGGTTTTTGATAAGGCAAACGATGCGATCTTCCTGGTAGAGACAGCCCCGGACAAGGGTCCGGGAAAATACAGCATGGTCAACAAAAAAGCCGTTGACCTGCTCGGGTATTCAAAAGAAGAGCTCCTGCGGATGTCTCCCCGGGATATTGTACCGGAACACATTGCACAAAAAGTTGTTCCGGTGATCAAAAAGATACTGGCCCGGGATGGAGAGGCCACCTTTGAGTCTGCGTACCGGAGAAAAGACGGGAATATCTTCCCGATTGAAGTCAGTGTCCACATGTTCACGTACAAAGGAAGGGAGATCTCACTTTCGATTATCCGCGACATCACGGAACGGAAACGGGCCCAGAGATCGCTCCAGGAGAGCGAACAGCGGTACCGCCTCCTGACCGAGTGTGTAAAAGATGTGGTCTGGCAGATGGATGCGGAAATGAGATTTACGTACATCAGCCCGTCCGTCTTCCAGCAGTGCGGGTATACCCCGGAAGAGATCGTGGGAAAGAGGCTGTGGGATTTCATCACGCCGGAATGTGCAAAAAAAGTCAGCGCACAGATGGCACAGCGGAGGGAGCCCGGGCCGGGCTGCATCTACCAGGGAAGTGCCACCTACCTCCTGGAGCAGCTCTGCCGTGACGGCAGCGTTCTCAGTACCGAAGTGGTCACGAACCCGGTATCTGATGCAAAGGAGCACTTAATCGGATGGCGCGGGATCTCCCGTGACATCTCGAAGCGCAAGCGCTCGGAGGATGAACTCCGCCTGGCCAACAAAAAGCTCAAACTTCTCTCGGGAATAACCAGGCACGATATCCGGAACCAGCTGATGGCACTGGGCGCTTATATCCACCTTGCTGAAATGTCTTTTGAAAATCCTGCAGAAATGAAGGAGTTCATTGCAAAACAACAAAAAATTATTGATGTTATCTCCCGGCAGATCAGTTTCACGAAGGATTATGAGCACCTGGGGATGAGATCCTCCGGCTGGCAGGATGTGGAAAAGCTGGCTTTGAGAGTCCGGGCCGCACTCCCGATGCAGGATATCCGTCTTGAAACCCGGTGCCCGGGTCTTGAGGTGTATGCCGATCCCCTGCTTGAAAAAGTGTTCTACAACCTCATCGACAACTCGCTGCGCTACGGGGGAGCAAAGATGACTGCCATCCATATTGCTGCAAAACCGGCGGGGGAATCTCTCCGGATCATTGTTGAAGATGATGGCGACGGGATCAGTACGGAAGATAAAGCACAGTTATTTACCAAAGGGTTTGGCAAAAATACCGGACTTGGCCTCTTCTTCTCCCGCGAGATCCTTTCGATAACCGGTATTACCATTGCCGAGAACGGGGAGCCGGGCCGGGGGGCACGGTTTGTGATTACGGTGCCAAAAGGAGCCTGGCGGTTTGTGGAGATACCGGAACAGAAACGGTAGTTTGTAGCAACTTCCGTTTTCATTCAGGGTGCAGATATTCCCAGGAGGAACATTGACCTGCATATTCAAATACGTGCACGGTGCATCCTCCACAAGGAGCATCTGAGCGGGAGTATACGGGGGATCATCCTGATGGAAAATACGCACAACAACCAATCCTGTATCGAAGCGGGCATCCTTGACAATGCCCTTGTCATGATAGCTGTCCTGGGAGAGAGAGGCCAGGTGGTCTCATGGAACCATGCAGCAGAGACCATTACCGGGTACCTGCAGAAGGATATAATCGGCAGCAATTCAGTCTGGAAACATCTCTATCCTGACCGGGATTACCGGAAAAGCGTTACTGAGAAAATTGCGGATATTTTGAAAACAAAAAATTATTTTGAAGACCTTGAAACCACCATCCGGACCCGCTCCGGTGAGTCACGGACCATTCTCTGGAATACAAAAACGATCACCGACCATGGCCTGCCCCGGGTTATAACCGTGGGAATGGATGTCACCACGGATAGACAGGAAACTGCATTCCGGGAGAGTATCATTGACAATGCGTATGTCCTCCTTGCCGTACTTGGTCCGAAGGGGACCATTCTCGTCTGGAACAAAGCAGCAGAGATGATCACCGGGTATTCAAACGGTGAGGTTATCGGGAAGAATGATATCTGGAAGAAGCTGTATCCCGACACGGAATACCGTCGCAGCATTACCTTGAAGATAGCGAAGATCATCTCTGAACATAACTATTTCGAAAACCTGGAAACCACGATTGTTACAAAAAACAACGAGAAGCGGATTATATCCTGGAACACCCGCCAGACCCGTACCCGGGGGATATATCACGAGATCGCCATCGGGAGGGATATCACCGAACAGCGCAAAGCGGAGGAAGCCCTGATCGCCTACATGACCGAGATGACCATGCGGCTCAAGCAACCTGTCGGGATTATCAACAATACCCTCATGGAGTCCGCCCGTCTTGTGAAGGAGGGGATGCTCACCACCGATGAAATTATCATGGTACTCCAGGGACAGGCCCGGAACGCTGCCCAGATCGAGTCAAATATCAGGGAGTTCCAGACCGCGATTGTTGAGAAAAACCTCTCGATTCCTGAAGCGTACAGAAAATTCCTTGAAGGGTGATGGAGTGCCGGAGATAATTGACCCAAAGGAGCTGGACGAGAAAAAGATCTTTTTGATCCTCGCATCCCCGGGAACTATCCGCCAGCGTAATATCGAGATCATCAAAGAGATATCGGCACTGGGATATCATACGGTTGTCATTACCACGAATTTCCCGTACAGTGTCCTGACAAAATTATATGCCCAGGGAGGGGTTTCTCCGGATTCAGTATCCTTCATCGATGCAGTTACCCGGAATTCCATCGGGAATGCCGAAAATATTCCCGGCATTGTTCGCTTCATCAATAATCCGGCGAACCTGACCGATATGGGTATCGCGGTAACCGAAGTACTCAAAGATCACCAGGGAAAGAAGATCTGTATCATGTTCGATTCCGTCAGTACCCTGCTTATCTACCTCTCATCGGCAAATATTTCAAAATTCATCCATTTCGTAACCAATAAGCTCCGGCTTCTAGACGTTTCCGGAATATTCCTTGCAGTCGAGAAAAGTCTCGACCCCATGCTGATGACCCAGCTCACCACATTCGTTGATACCGTTGTTGACACGGGCTGACTGCGGAGAAGGATTGCCCGGCAGGAGAGCCTCATCACGAGGAATACCATTTCCCCATTTGGGAAAGAAGCAATAAAAAAACTTCCAGATCTCTTTATCGTCTCCGGTGGAGAATCCTGTATACACTTTTTCTTGCGAAAAAGAGGGAGCCCTTACCATGGATTTTGACGTACGAACCAGTGTCCTGATCCTTTTCATGGTGAGCTGCCTGCTGGCATGTTTGCTGATCGTGTACTGGAAGACCCAGAAAACCTACCCGGGATTTGACTTCTGGACAATCGGGGCGGTCCTGGTATCGGCCGGGTCCTTTTTCGTCCTGCTCCGGGGCGTTGTCCCCGACTCTGTTTCAATCATTCTTGCAAACATCCTGATAATTACCGGCATCCTGTTATGGGCCGACGGGATCCGGCGGTTCACCTCCTCAAAATCCCTTCCGGTCATTACGTACGGGATTCTTTTGCCATTTTCCCTGCTCTTTTTCTATTTCACCTATATCCACGATTCGATAGTCATTCGTACGCTCGTGTTATCGGCCGTGCTCGTCCCGGGTATGATAACTGCCGCCATCTTTGTACTGCGTTCACGCGAGCGGGAAAACCGCCTGTTCAGCTACGCGTTCGCAGCGGTTCTGATCCTGGATGCCGGCCTGTTTGCCGTCCGATCGCTGTACTGGCTCTTCGTCGGCACGCCTCAGACCATATTCAGCCAGGATGAGTTCAACAGCCTCTTTTTCATCATCTCCATTCTTGCGGATATTCTTATTGCCGGTTTTTTCCTGATGCTGAATATGGTCCGTACTCAGACGGATCTCGCGCTCAGCGAGGAGCGGTTACGGTCAACCCTTGCCTCGATGGATGACCTGGTCTTTAACCTGGACGAGAACGGGGTTTTCACGGGTTCGTACAACCCGGTGATGGAAAACCTTTTTGTCAGCCCGGAGCAGTTCCTGGGAAAGACGTTCCGGGAGGTTTTACCCCGTGAACTGGCTGAGCAGGTGGGGCAGGCAATCTCTGAGGTAAAAGATACCGGTAAAACCCGGCAGATCGAGTATACCTTACGAATACATGGTGACCTTTTATGGTTTAATGCAAAAATATCGCCCTGTTATTCACCGAACGGGACTTTTCTGGGCGTTACTCTGGTTGCACGGAACATCACCGGTTACAAACATGCAGAAGAGGCGCTGCGCGAGAGCGAGGAGAAGTTCCGGGGCATGGCCGAACGGACTTCCGACCTGATCTTTATCCTTGATAAGAACATGAGCCCACGCTATGTCTCCCCGTCTTCGAGCTCACTTATCGGGTATGCCCCGGAAGAACTGGTCGGGAAACCGCCGGAGTTTGCTGCCGGAACAATCTTTTCCATGAGTGTTCAGGAATTCATGGATGCTCTCAAAAAGAACATAAGCGGGGCAACCCTTGAAAACCTGGAAATGCAGATCACGAAGAAAGACGGGCGGGCTATGTATGTGAATGTCCACGCGATCCCGATCCTTGAAAATGGTGCTTTTGCGGGCGCACAGGTATCCATGCGGGATATCACCGATCGCAGGCTGGCTGAAGAAGCGCTCCGGCAGACCAACAAGAAACTCAACATCCTTTCCGGCATCACCCGCCATGATATCAACAACAAGCTCCTGGTACTGAACAGTTATATTGAAATGCTCCAGAAGAATATCACGGATCCTTCTTCTGCACCTTATATTTCGAAAATCCAGAGTGCAAGCAGCCAGATTGGAAGCCTGATCCGGTTCACGAAAGAATATGAGCAAGTCGGTGTCCAGGCCCCGAAATGGCAGGATCTCCAGAAAGTTATCGAGACGGCAAGAGGAGATGTCACTCCCGGACAGGTCCGGCTGGAAAATGATATTCCTGCCGGTGCGGAATTATTTTCCGATCCCCTGATTGTGAAAGTTTTTTTCAACCTGGTTGACAATGCCCTGCGTCACGGGCGAACTATCACGACAATCCGGTTCTCGTTTTGGGAAAAGGACGGGGTTTCTGTTATTGTGTGCGAAGATGATGGCGTGGGCATTGCTGCTTTTGAGAAAGAGATGATCTTCGAGCGGGGGTATGGAAAGAATACCGGTTTTGGACTTGCCATCTCGCGCGAAATTCTCGGCATAACCGGTATCACCATCATCGAGAACGGGATGCCGGGGAAAGGGGCACGGTTCGAGATGACCGTGCCGAAGGGTGCCTGGCGTATTGCAAGACCATGATCTTTATCGTCTTGTGACGGGATCTATTATCTGAACACATCCACGGGTACCCGGTTGCAGTCACAAGGCCGGGATCCGGCGGCTCTACCCGTACGGAATACCAAGGAAGATCTTTTCCGGTGAGAGAAAAATGAGAAGGCGCCAGTCGGTTGAATGGATGAAATGTATCTTCTTTCTTGCGGCAGCCCTCTTTTTTATCATCCCCGTTGCAGGTGCGGCCGGCGGGATCATCTATGTCCACCAGGGCCAGACCGTCCGGGTGAATGATACCCTGGATATCACCGGCGTGGCTTCCCCGTACACCCAGCTCGCGTACTGGGATGGGGTTGATATGTATAACTCTGTCCCGAGCTACATTGTCGGGTTCACTTCCCAGCGGGAGGAAAATTTTTACCTGGACCCGAAAATATTCTCTACGCGCCTTGGGGCCTGGTACAAGTACGATAAAAAAACCGGCTATGAGCCTCATGGCAACAACCTCGCCTTTTTCGTGGTTGCACGGGACTCATTTACGGAATTGACCAATACGCCGGCCCCAACCCCGACTCCCGGTATCACCCTGAGCGGTTTTTCCCTGCCGGCATTCCCGTCCCCCGTCCCGTCACCTGCTCCCACCTCCACTCCCCAGCCGGTAATCCCGTCCCTCCCGGCGCAGGTTGATCCCGGTATGAGCATGTATGCCATGGGTATCAGCATCATTCTTGTCGGCCTCTTTTTTGCGCTCCAGAGACTGCTCCGGTAAGAAAACGGGAATGCCCGCTACGGGAGACGATGCGAAAAATTCAATAGTATTCAGATATAATGTCGTCATCCATGGATCCGATCGATGAGCCCCTCATCCCGAATTTTATTGATCCAGCAACGGAAAATTTCCTGAAAATGGGGTTCGATTTTATCAAAAAGGGAAAGTACCAGGAAGCGATCATGTGCTTTTCCAATGCCAAAAATTCCAATAAGAAGAATATCGATGCCTGGCTGAACCTCGGGATCACCAACTCCGTACTAAAAAAAGGCGAAGGGATCTCGTCATTCAAGGAGTCCTTCAACTGCGGTTTTGGCAGAGCGAACTACATCAAGGAACGGTTCGATGTCCTGCTCGAGTTTTATAAAAAATACAACAAGAACATCTCGCATGTAAAAGACGATTTCGAGATGGCCAAATCCCAGATCGATGAGACAAAGATCCTGCCTTCGATCATCTCGTTTATCCGGAATATCCTCCCGGAAGATAAGCGTGAAGTTGCAATCCAGGGCAGGCACGACCCGTTCTTCCCGGACGAACTGGCCCTCGAATACCCGCACCACAAATTCATCAACGAGGGCGGGACGGCCCGGGTGTACAAATGCCGGCGCAGGAAAGACGGGATGTTTGTGGCAATCAAGCTCCCCAAGGAATTTGACCGGAAAAACTCGAAAAAATTCATTGACGAGATTGCTACCTGGAGGGACCTGGAGCATAAAAATATCGTCCAGATCTTTGATTATTCGGCAAACCCGGCCTATATTGTCATGGAATTTTTCCCCTTCTCGCTCTCCCAGCTCGAGACGCCCATGCCAACCAATGATGCCCTCAAGATGATCATAAAAATTACCGATGCCCTCTCCTATGCGCACCGGAAGGGGATCATCCATAATGACATCAAGCCGGCCAATATCCTCCTCTCAAAAGAGTACGAGCCCAAGCTTGCCGACTGGGGACTCGGGCGGCACCCGGGACTGGTTCCCCCGAACTTCTCGTCCGGGAGCAGTTACACGCCGCTCTATGCAGCCCCGGAGCAGCTCCGGTCGGAGGAGACGGATGTCCGTACCGACATCTGGCAGGTAGGCGTTGTCCTGTATGAGCTGATCACCGGCCAGCACCCCTTTGACGAAGGGGACCCAAAGCCCATGGGAAAGAGCATCCTCTCGGACGAACCCGTTGACCTCCCGTCATCGGTCAACCCGAACCTGAAACGGGTTGATATGATCCTTTTGAACTGCCTGCAGAAGGAGAAGTCAAAGCGGTACAATTCCGTTGATGAGCTTTCACGGGATATCGAGAACCTGCTCCTTGAGGACTTTACCACGAAAGCAACAACCTCGTCGGTAGATCCCTATGTCCGGCTCAAGGCACTCTTTGAGCTGGTACGGCTCTACTGCCGGAAAGACCGGTACGAGGATGTTCTTTTGACCCTTGCAGAGATCCAGACGTTTGCCCATGACGAGGAGATTCATGGTATGCTGGAGACCGAGACAGGCGCGGTAAAATTCCATGAATCCCACCAGATCCCGCTCGACGAGCGGCTGCCCGAGATCGAGAAGATCAACAAAGCCCTTCTCAAAAAGCATATCATCGAGACCCCGTAGGGGGTCAACCTCCAAATTCTGAAAAATAATGAAACCCTCAAATGGCTACGGGTTTCTTTTTCTGCTCACTGGTATTGTGATGACATGCAGATCTCCCAGAAAAATATCGGGGGTCAAGGGGTGCTCCCCTTGGGTTGCTTCCCCCTTTGGGGGAGCGAAGGGGTCAACCACCAAATTCTGAAAAATAATGAAACCCTCAAATGGTTACGGGTTTCTCTTCCTGCTCACCAGTATTATGATGACTTACGCCGCCCCGAAGGGCGCCCCGCGGCGCATCAATGACCTGCAAATCTCCAGAAAAATACCGGGGGTCAAGGGGCTGCACCCCTTGGGTTGCCTCCCCCTCCGGGGGAGCGAGGGGGTCACCCTCCAGATTCTGAAAAAATATTGAAAAACTCAGATAGTTACGGATTTCTTGTATTGCTCTCAATGATAGTGATTCCCCGAACCAACTTACGGCACCGGTGTTCCCGGAAGGTTAGTGACCGTCGGAACCGGGTTTATCGCCGGAGTCACCCCCGGCAGTGCCTGTTCATCTGAAAGGTTTCCGGCCGGGATGGTATGCGCCGGGGTCTGGTTGACGTTCTGCCCGGGCAGGCCCATGAAACTGAGAAGGATTAGGCCTGCAATTGCAAGGCAGATAACGAGAATAACAAGGAGTATTTTTGTGCGGTTGCCGGACGGGCCTGCCCCGGCGGCTCCCGGTTCGGATGCGGGATTGAGTTCACGGCCAGACCGGCCCTGCAGCTGGTTTAAGGCCCGGGTATCGAACTTTTGTTCCCGGTACTGTTGGATGATAGCCTGGTACACCGATTTTCCATCCGGCTGCCGGTCAAGATCTGCTTCAAACAGGGCATTGATAAAATCAAGGACCTCTTCCTCGTGTGCCAAGGAAAGATGGATCCCCCCCGTGAGGACCTGGAGTTTCCGGTTGCTGAATGCCTTGTTTTTCAGCGCGGACTGGAGCAACGGGAGGTTTGCGGTCCGGATACAGGAATCCAGGAGGTCCTGCACCAGGTAATCATCAGCTGCTCCCGCAGAGATCAGGGTGTGGAGGATGGTGGTTTTTAATTCATCATCCCCGTTCGTATAGCAGGCTTCCAGCAGTTTCTGGTCTTCACCGTCCGGCTCTTCGAGCTGGTCAATGATCTGCCGGGCAATGATGGCAAGGGTTTCGGGGTCTGCCCCGTGTACGGATCCGGTCTTCCGGAAAATCTTTCGAAAGACGGTCGAGAGCAGCGCCGGGTCTTCCCGGTACAGGTCCAGGATCCCCGGGAGGGTGTCCGGGTCGGCGAGCGGGATCTCGGAGAGGACCCCGGAACCGGCAAGGGCGTGTTTCATTGCCTTTGAAAATGCCGGTTTATCCGTAAAATCAATATCCCGCAGGGCCTCCTGCTGCTGGTCATAGATGGATGAGACTGCGGAAAAGAGGCGCTGGTTTTTTAGGAAGTCCGACGGTATCCTTTCCACGCCATCTTCGGTAATCTCAAGGTCCATCCCGGTCAGGGAAGGGGAGATGAGAACATCCTCATCAAAGGGGTACTGGGCAATGGTCAGGGTAAAGCAGGGAATCTTCTTCCGGCTGAAGGTCTCGATGATCTTGCGGATGGTGGCAAACGAGAGGGAGAGATCCTCGATCTTGATCTTCACGGGCTTCCTGAGCAGAACTTTTCCGGTAATGGCCTGAACCGCAGGAAGAACAATGCCCTGCTCCTTTATTGGCAGGTCGCCATCTTTCTGGAGGCCAAGCACCTGGTACCGGATCTGGGGCAGGCTCATGACATGAACCTTGGCTTCTTCATAGAACCGGCTGATAAAATCCCGGCCGGAGAAGAAGCCCGGGCCGGCATATCTTTTTATGAAGATCGCACGCTCTTCCCGTCCGCCGATAATCCGCACCAGCAGGCGGGTCCCAAGCAAAATTTCCCCGTTTGAAGCGGTGCAATAAAAGAGGATCCGCTTCTTGTCCAGCTGGTGTGCCAGTTCATTGTACCCGGGCAGGTCCCCGGCAAGCCTCTCGCCATTGGTTGAGAAGACCGACCAGTCCTCAGAATTCGAACCGGGCAACTTCACCGAACCTCCAGGGGAAGATCTGGGTGATCACGTTCTGCTGGTCGTTCCTGCTCATGGGGTTCACGCTGATGGCAAAGAAGAAGACCGGGGTGGACCCTGCCTTGTTCTCAATGGCCTGGAAGGTGGTGATCGTCCGCAGGTAATTGAAGATATCCTCTTCAATCTCCCGGGCCTCAGGCGAGTTCTCGCTGATGGTGTCAAGCGGCCGGATCTTGTCGGTCTTGGTCACAACAAGCGCGTACTGTTTCTCTTCGCCGCAGTAGTCCATGATCCTGGCATAATAGCCGAAGAGCCGGGTCAGTTCGTCCCGGGCCGGGCCATCGTCTTTTGCTATCTGGTCGCCATCGATAAGGAGGATGATCTTGCCGGAACGGGTCAGCCGCCGGAAGATAAAGGAGAGGACCACATCCTCGATTATATCCGGGATGATATCCTGGTGCTTCTCCTTTATCGCCTTGATAAACTTGATGTACCCGATATTCTCCGAGAGCATGGCCTGGTCAGTGCCAAGGCTTTTGCTCAGCCTGGCCGTGATAGTGGCATAATTGACCGGATCGATCTTCGAGATAAGGTCGTGAACCCATTCCCCCGCATAGTCCACGAGAGTCAGTTCAATGGATTCAAGCCCGGATTTTTTCCCGATTAAGGTGTAGATGCTCACCATATCGGTGACATTCGAGCGGAGGGGTTCGTTCTTCTCGATCTGGCCCAGGTAATAATCCAGGCTGAAGAACTTCTCTTCATTCCGGTTGCCGCAGAAGACCACTTCCTTGGAATGGCCCTCAAAAAAGCCGACAAACTGCTTGTACATCCCGAGCATGAAATAAGTCTTGCCGGACCGGCTGGGACCAAAGACAAAAACCTTGGACACGTTCAGGCCGCGGATCTTTCGTACCATGAGAAGGTAAATCCCGGCAAGGATGACGAGGTTCAGGATATAGGAGATGAACCGGAACCGGTCCTTTGCATAGCCCCCGACAAAACCGTCAGCGAGTACCAGCATCACGAAATTGTACAGGATGATGAAGAGCAGCAGGGCAATAAGCGCCGTGAAGGCATATTTTACATATTCTGCAAAGATCTCGTGGTGGTGGTTGATAAAAAACCAGACGGCAACAATGATCCCGATAAGGATGCCATAGAAGAGGAAGTCCAGGTACAGCACATTCTGGATGAGGGTATAGGATGCAACAAGAAGGATGAGGAATATAAAAAAGAATAATCCCGAAACCTTGGTACTCTCGTCATACGAGAGACCAATGGAGCCTATCAGGAGAAAACCTAAGAGAATCGAGACTGCCGGGTAATAGACCATCCCCGGGAGAGAGGCATTTGAGCCTGCCTGGATTGTCCCGGCCGTTACAAGAAAACAAAAAACGGAGAGGACCAGGCTTGTTATGATGGATAATTTGAAGTACAGTTTCTGCTTTTTTTCATTCACTCGCACATAAACCACCAGGTTTGGAATTTATCTCGAAAAGAACCCCGATCTGGTTCACAGGGTAGGATATTCTTTCTGATTGTTATATAAGATTTCCGACCTGTCCGATGAAATCGCTGATATCCTGCGAGTTCCCGTGGACAATGACCAGGTCATCGGCTTCTAATTTCTCGTCGCCCGAAGGATTGGTAAGCACATTATTTTTCCGCCGTATTGCAAGGATAGTTACCCGGTAGTCCTGCCTGATTGCGGATGCGGAGATGGTCTTTCCAATATAGCGGGATCGCTCGGGCAGCCGCACCGATGCGATCGACAGCTCCGGGTTGTTCTGCTTTATCTCTTCATAGGAGAGGTCCGGCAGGGGAAAACTGCGGAGCATGACGTAGGCATTCTTCCGGATCTCCAGGATGAAATTTTCGATCTCGTCTTTCGGGATAAGGTACCGGGTCAGGATCCGGGTGAAGAGTTCGATCGAGGTCTCGAACTGCTCGGAAACCACCTCGTCGGCCCCCATTTTGTGCAGTTCGTTCACGTCCTCGAGGTACCGGGTCCGGGCAATAATATGGATACCGGGGTTCATGGCCCGGGCCTGCTTCACAATGCGTCCGATTGCTACCGGGTCAGAGATGACCACAAGGATGATCCGGGCAGAAGCGATATGGGCGTGGGCGAGCACCTCTTCCTCGGTTGCGTCCCCGAAAAAGATGGGTTCCCCTTTGGCTTTCTCATCCCGGACGGTCTCGGCATTCATCTCGATAATGGTATACGGGATTGCCGAGAGTTTCGCGGTCCGTGCAACATTCTGGCCATTTTGCCCGTACCCGACAATGATGACATGATCGGAGAGCTCGCGGGGTTTCTCCGGTTTTGTATCCTCGGGCCTTTTCTCAAACGGTCTCTTTAAGACTTTCTTCTCCGACAAAGAATCGGTGATGCGGGGTGCAGCGCCGATCAGAAACGGCGTGCAGGCCATGGTTATGAGGGAGACGGAGAGAAACAGCTGGTAGGTTTCGTCCGATATGAGTGAATAGTGGAGCCCGGTCTGTGAAAGGACAAACGAGAATTCACCGATCTGGGCAAGGGCAAACCCGATCAAAAAGACGGTCCGCAGCGGCAGGCCGAGGATAAGTGCCGAGAAACTCCCCGTGATAAATTTGACCAGGAACACCCCGAGCACGAGAACGAGGATGATAAGGACATTATTCATAAAAAAATGGATGTTCAAAAGCATCCCGATCGAGATGAAGAAGAAACTGGTAAAGACGTCCCTGAATGGGATGATATCGGAGAGGGCTTCGAGGCCGAACTCGGATTCCGAGATGATGAGCCCGGCAAAGAAGGCCCCGAGCGCAAGGGAGAGGCCGGCATTTGCCGTCAGGTACGCGATTGCAACGCATATTCCGAGGATGCAGAACAAAAACAGCTCTTTACTCCGGAACCTGGCTGCTTCAAAGAGGATCTTCGGGGCAATCCACCGGGCAGAGATATAGACCACAAAGATGATCAGGCATCCCTGCAGGAGGAGGAGCACAAGAGAGGTTTCCGGGCCGCTCCCGTTGCCGGACAGGACCGGGATGAGAAGCATCATCGGGATCGTGACCAGGTCCTGGAAGATGAGGATGGCGAGAGCATTTTTCCCATAGGGGCTGTCAATCTCGCCCCGCTGCTGGAGCAGTTTTATGACAATCGCGGTGCTCGAGAGCGAGATGAGGAACCCGATAAAGACCGCCTCGCCGAAACTGCGGCCAAGGAAGGTAAGGATGAGATAAACGGCAGCAATGGTGGTGATGACCTGGACAAAGCCCCCGATGATCACGGCCTTCTTTACCCGGATTAAGTTCTTGAAGGAAAATTCAAGGCCGATGGTGAAGAGGAGCAATGCCACGCCGATCTCGGCGAACGTATTCACATCATTGACGTCAGTGATGAACGCAAGGCCGAACGGCCCCGCAACAACGCCGGTGATAAGGAAGCCGACAAGGGTGGGGATGCGAAGATAGGAACAGACAAACAGGACAAGGATCGATAAGGCGAAGATGATGAGCAGGTTTACCAGAAAATAGGTGTCCATGTGAATATCCTTTCATTCATTTTCTTTGTTAAAAGAGTATTGTTCAGGCCCTTTATGTACTCTTCAGAACGCTGCCCCGGACAAAACGGTGGATGGGGGGATTGTCTGGCAGATGAAATAGGGTGCAGGGAAGACTGAAGCAGGATGCATTCACATTTTTCATCAATTATGAGTGGAGCCGCCGACCAAAAAGGGCGCCCCGCGGCGGACTCAATAAGCGGTATTCCATGAACCGGTAATTGCCCCGCCGTGCCCCGTGAGGGGCCCTGAGGCTCATGAGCACTCATATTAATTCCGGGTGATTGGTTGATTTTCATACTTCGGGTGTGAACGTCCGTTCATGTGCGTTTCAACAGAGCTATTGTTGTGGCCCTTTAATTACTCTTCAGAATGCGGCTCCGGGTGGAGATGGCGGACGGGAGCCGGAGTTCTCATACTCCGGCGTGCCCGGCTTCACTCCACTGGAACGATAACCGGCCCCATCGGGGGAATATTCCTGACCACAAGCTGCCTCTCTTTTGCGTACTGGTGGAACAGGGCTTCAACCACGTCCCGGTCCATGAAATCATGCCGGGTGGAAAATTCACGGCAGTGTTCGAGAGATACTGACTGGCTGACCAGCAGCTTGTGCTCGATCTCGGGGTACAGGATCTTTTGCAGCCGGAACTGTTTCTCGTCCCGGGTTTCCAGGTCGCAGATCCGGGCGAGTTCAATGGATCTTTTATCACCGGTATTGAAAATTTTCTTATGGTTGTGTAAATCCCAGAAGCATACCGAGACATTTGAGGAGATGAAACTGTTCAGCAGATTCCTGCCAGAAGCCGCGTTTTTCATATCCTCAAACCCGGTTGGCGAAGCAATGCAGAACAGGATATGGGGGTAATTTTTTACGGATTCCAAAATTGATGGGTCCAGGTATGACGGGATCTCCGAAAGGGCAAGAGGTTTGCTGTCAAACCCGTGCTTATGGTACTGCCCGGTGTGGGAGACCGAGACTGCCCAAAAAACCATGGATCTCTTTTTCCAGAGAAGGTTCTTCTCGGTTAAGACTGCCATGAGGTGAGGGTTCTTTGGCAGGGTGTCGGAAAGAGCGGGCTTCCTGCCGTTCACCACGCCGGGCTTCTCCCCGCCGACCGGGGACATGTCGGATCTCTTCAGGGTCTCAACCACAAAAGACTGCCCCTCAAAAGTGATGTCGTTTTTGCCGGATTTCAGGTTATGCTCAATCCGGCTGATAAAATCAAATTCCCGCTGCCGGGCAGAGAGCGCGGTTACAATAAACTGCCCGGTGCCTGACCCAAAGGCGGCGGAAAATTTTTCCTCGTACAGCTCACCCTGTTTTTTCAGGTACTGCCGGATCGCAGGCCGGATCTCTTCATGGCCGACGAGCTGGCCCAACGCTTCCTTAAGCCCGGCATACCCGGTAAAAAACGCTTCCGTGGACGGGTCCCTGCTAACGAGTTTCTGCCGGAGTTCCAGGGGTGAGAACGTATCCAGCAGGGCAAATTTTTTGAGCAGGTCCAGGACCCCGAGTTCAGCATCCGAGAATGGTATGGGTGCTTCCGGCAGGTCCTGCCCGTTTTTTCTGGCACAATAGGATACGGAGAGCAGCGCCATCTGGAACCGGGCATGCACTTCCTGGTCCACGCGTGCCTTGAATGAACCGCACCCGCCGTCTTTGTATCTCTGGTAATCCGCCCCGATCTGCCGGGATAATTCCCCGATACGTTCACGGGATTCGCCCTGCAGGTAAAACAAGGGAGAGAGGACAATTGCCGATGATCTGAGTAAGGCATCCAGGCAGGCCCAGTCTTCAGTTCCGGTCATAATAATCTTCGATACCTTCCGGTCATGGATGGATTGTCCGCACTATTTTCCCTTCCCGGACAACCGATATCTTCCCGCCGCTCTGCGAAACGATGATCCCGATGGACCGGGTAGCCCCGGTGAGGGCTGCTGTCGAGGAATGCCGTGTGCCGTGGCCCGGGGGGATCGTGACCTGGCTCGTGTCAATGGTGATGTACCGGGCTGCGGCTTCCACAACCCCGTTGCCGCGGACAACAAAGGCCCCATCAAGCTGTGCCAGTTCCTTGATGCACTCTTTCATCCCGGGATTCGTGATGCTCCGGTCCTCTTCGCTGTGCCCCTGGAACGGGTTGAGGATCAGCTGCCGGGAATTCCGGAGCACGGCATCCGTATCCCCGATCAGAAATGACGTGCCTACCGCTTTTCCCTCCCGGCCTTCCCGTGCTATCTCAAGGGCAATATGAAAGACCGAATCCAGCACCGGTACCTGGATATCGGGATTACCGATAATAAGCTCCTGCCAGAACGCTTCCGTGATCTCGTTCTCCGGATTTGTCTTTGGCTCTTCTTGTGGCAGAACCGTCCGGGAACTGATCGTCTTATCCAGGATCTGCTGCTTGAGGATTGCCTCGATCGCCGTCCATTCCTTTGCTTTTTGGGGGAATGCGTCCGGGTGCCGGGGGGCAGTTTTTGCCAGGTTCCGGTAAATGAAGAGGCATTTTTGTGCACTTGCCAGTGCCTCTTCAAGCTCGCCCCGGGCAAGGGCAATCCGGTACTGATCAGAGAAACCTTCTGCGGCCTGGATAAGCGTGGATGAGATGTCGATCTTCATGGTCTCCGGAACCTGACCGTATCTGAGCTACAGCCCGAACTCATTGTTCCATTGTTTAAAGCGCTCGAGATCTTTTTGTGACAGGGGAGATTTCACCCGCTCAAAGGCAGTCTCGAAATATTCCATAACCATGGGGCCTATCGAGAGGGTCTGCTTTTTGAGTTCTTCAAAAGGAAGTTCTGATTTTTTATACAGGTCCGGGTTATGGACCCGGATCATTGTCCGGAGCGCTTCCTGGCAGAGGAACTGGATATCCCGGCCGGAATAATTTTTCTTTGTGCAGGATTCGCATATCTTTCCCATGTTGAGCGAACCGGTATCCAGACCTTTGAGCTGGATCCGGATGATCTCCTCGCAGGACCTGGCATCCGGCAGCGGAATATAGATGCGCAGGGGGAACCGGGACAGGATGGCCTCGTCAAGATCCCAGGGGGTGTTGGTTGCCGCAAGGGTCAGGAGGAGCTCATCGCTTTTCTTGTCCTGGAACCCGTCAAGCTCCGAGAGCAGGGTGGAGAGCACCTTCCTTGACGCATCCCCGCTCTCCTCGTCCCGGGACATGGTGATGGAATCAAATTCATCGATAAAGATGATGGACGGCTGTTTCTTCCGTGCGGTCTCGTACAGCGAGGTTATCAGTTTTGAGGACTCCCCGAAATATTTCGAGAGCATGTTGCTGACCTTGACATTGAAGAAGGTGGCATTGAGGCTCCCGGCTGCCGCGGCTGCAAGAAGGGTTTTTCCCGTGCCCGGGGGACCAAACAGGAGAATGCCCTTGTCGGGCTTTATGGATACGGGTTTTTGTAAGCCCGCTATGACAATGGTCTCCATGATCCGCACTTTTACGGAGTCAAGACCGCCGATATCTTTCCAGGTCACCGTTGACTTTGCAATAAGGCTCTCGGCATACCCCTGCAGGTCTTTCTGGTCATTCTGGATCTGCTCGAAGTTGCTTGCAGGAGCTGCTGCAGGTACGGGTTTTGCGCCGGAATCAGCATAATTTTTGAAACTTTTTGCCGCTTCAATATATTCTGCTTTCTTATTGGGATCGGATTTTGCAAGCTGGATTAGGATATTGCAGCAGACCAGGGCCATTTTCTTGGCCTCGTCCGCTTCACCTTTCGCTTTTGCTTCATCAAATGCCTTGTGCGCCTTCTCTAATTCACGCTTCAGCGGAATTGTCAGGTCAATATTCAGTGCCATTTACGTTTACCCGCATAATTGTATGGAACAGTCAGGATACAGGGGATGATCCCGCCCGGGACCATCAGTTCTCGAACTCGGGTTTCCGAGCTTTAGACGAAACCTCTTCTTTTGCCGGCGCAACCGGTGCAGTGTCACTCACTTTTGCAGATTGTATTGCCTGTAAAATATCATTGACGCCTTCGTTGATCTCATCGTTATCCGGCCCGGTGCTTTCTGCAATAATCCGGTCGCGCTGCTTTTTGCCTTCTTCAAATACCGAGATCTGGTCCAGCAGGTCCTGCAGTTCCTGTTCGGAACCCTTGGTTAACGGGGAGAGTGAACTCTTCTGCTTCTTCTCCTCGATCTTGTTGATAAATTCCTCGACGGTACGCAGCCGGGACTCCTTTTGGGAGATCTTGGCAAGCGTGGTCTTTTTCCTCACTGAGATGGTATTGATCCGCTCGGCAAGGGCCCGTTCATCGGCAGGGGATTTGGTCTCTTTTGCCCGGTTCCAGTATTCATCGATCTGGGTCTCCAGGGCGGAGATTTTTTTGTGGAGCTGCTCGATCTCTCGCTCCAGCCGGATTTTCTCTTCTATTGCGGCATTGACATCGATCAGGTCAAGGGGATTTTTTGAGAGGAAGTATTTGATTCTCCGAAGAACCATTCCTTAACCCTCTCTGTCCTCAAGCGTCTTATCAAAGGAGATGGCTTTCTGGGCTTCGTCGATCGGGAGAACTCCTTTCTGGACACTGGTTATGGCATCCACGATCTGCTGGACAGAGTCGTCCTCTTCGCCAACCTTGTATTCATCGAGGCCGCTCTCGAGCGTATCATTGACCAGGTCAACAATCCCTTCGAAATTCTTGCCAACAAGGTTGATCTTGCCCATCACGTCGATGAGCTGGTCGGGGTCCATGTGGACCAGTTTTGTCCATAACTTGGACTGCCGGAGCTCTTTTTCATATTTCTTTAAGAGCAGGAGATTGGTTATCGCCACGCTCATCTTGGTATATCGCATGAAAAAATTGTATTGCTGCTCAACTTCCAGGCTCAGCCGCTTGATCTCGTGGGCATGGACTTTGATCATCAGGGGGCTGGCGCCGACTGCCGTGTTGAACAGTTTGGTTTTCTCTTTTTCCAGTTTTGAGATTGCCTTGACGGTTGTATCCCTCCTTGTCTTCAGACGGATCTTCTCGAGTTCCAGTGTTCGCGTATCCATCCTTTCAAAAGGGGTTCCGATGATTTTGTCAATAATCGCCATTTATTCCATCCTGCATGGTAATGTTAATAACAGATTTCTATATCCTTTTCAAGTTTATACAGTTTATCCATCGTTTTCAAAATGCAAATACCGACATCCCGCGGGCAATTAGGAAAATTGCGCAAAATCTGGCCTCAACCGGATGGCAGGAATAATCCGGGGAATTCCCCTGCGGTTTCTCGCGGAAGGCCCGGACACCCGGCAGGCTGCAGGCCATATTGGTTTTTGTAATTTTCCCCGGCGGACCACAAAGTTTGAAACCAATCTGTTCAATATCCGGAATATTGTATGTCAGACACTTTCAGGGCAACAGGTTCCCTGTTCCGGCACCACCCGGATTCTACCCGGCGGCGACTGAACAAGGCATTCCGGCTGACAGAAAAAGAGTACTTCCGGCGCTTTGGCGAATTTTTGAAAAAATGCCGGTCCGGCGGATTTGCCTTACGGGAGAAAGTGTTTGCCCCGGGTAAGTGAACCGGTTTCTTTCGCTTTTTTTTATTCCGGGTTTGCAGCGTGGGTGAGTTGGGGATTTTGGCACTGTTGAAACACCCGGGAATCGTGAAAAACATTACGGTAGTAGCAACAAAAAAATGGGAGTATTCCCTCCCCCTTTGGGGGTCGCTCGGCCGCCTCGTCGGGGCCTCGCTGGGCAGGTCGGTTCAGGTGAATTACAGGTAATTGATGCGCCGCGGGGGCGCCCTTTCGGGGGCGGCGCAAGCCATCATAATGTCGGGACTGTCTCGTCGATGTAGTACCTGATTCGCAAATTTTCAATAGAAACTACCACAAAATTATTTTGGGATTCGACACGTACCCGTGAATGCCGGTTAACGGGACTGCCTTTTCATACAACCCCGAATATATGACCTTCATATCCGCGTTCTGCTGGCAGTTTAGGTGAGTGGATTGGGGAGAACAGGTGTCAAAAAAAGGGTCGGAAAAAAGGCCGTTGCTGGCCTTTTTACGAGGTGCATTCCAGCCTTATTTTGGAAATCGGGGCATAAATCAGGCAGATTTTCCACACGACCCAAATCCGGGCATTTTACGGGGATTTCTGATCAGGGTTCCCGGTCCATACCATGAATCCGGGGCCGTACAGGGCTTATTTCTTTTAACCTTTCCCGGGAGGTATTCTCCTTGTAATCCGCATGCACTCACGGTCTTTCCGGGCCTGCGAAACGGTACCCGCCCTTTGGTACCAGCATCTCAAAGCGTGAGCCCTTCCCCGGCTCGCCGGTCTCCCGGAGGGAAATTTCCGTGATAGCGAGGATCTCCCGGATCAGGAAGAGCCCGTAACCGGTATTCTTTCCGTACCCGCGTTCGAAGATGAGCTCTTTTTCTTCAGACACAATCCCGTCTCCGTCATCTTCGCACACGATAAGAAGGCCGTCACCGGTTTCCTGTGAAGAGAACCGGATTTTTTTGAGGTTCTCACCGCCATGCCTCAGGGCATTATCCGCCAGGTTGAAGAACACTTTACAGAGAAGGGGATCGGCAATGATCTCCTCATTGTCAAGGCCGGAAACATCCACGACAACCCCCCGGAGATCCAGGCCGGCCAGCCCCGGTTCAATACATCTCTTTACATTCTGCCAGACCGGGGGGCTTGCACCCAGGGTCTCGTACTCTTTGGTAAAGAGGATCTGCTGCCGGATAGCCTCGGCAACTCCTGCGGCTTTGCCGAGAAACTCGCGGGTCTTCTCATCATTCCCGATTGATTTTGTGGAGAAGTTCAGGTACGCGTTTAAGGAGGTGAGCTGGTTGCGGATATCGTGCCTTGTGATGCCTGAGAGAAGGGTAAGTTTCTGGTTCGAGAGGCGCAGGGCATCTTCTGCCCGTTTCCGTTCGGTGATATCCCGTATCGCGCCCACAACAACCGGCCTGCCCGATAGGGTGATCACGTCCGTTTGTACCTCCACCGGGAAGGGGGTGCCGTCTTTTTTCCGGTGGATGCGGAGGGGAACGAATTTCGTGGGGTTTACCGTATTGGCACGGGTCGCCTCCTCTTCAGCAGATACCATGGTGTTGGGCTGGCCGATAAGTTCCTCCCGGGTAAAGCCGTACAGGCGGGCCGCGGCATTGTTGCAGTCTAAGATCTTTCCGGTCTCCTGGTCGACAACAAATATGGCATCGGATTCCGCAGCAAAGAGCGCCCGGTACTTCTCCTCGCTCTCCTTTAATGCATTCTCCTGCATTTTGCGTCCGGATATGTCTGAATAGGTGATGATCACCCCGAACCTTTCGAGCGGGATGGGGGCAGCAGTTACGGTGATCCAGGTGATCTCACCATTGCCTTTCACAATTCCCATCTCGATATTGGAGACGATCTTCTTCTCACCAAGTGCCCGCACGCTGGCATATTCCTCAGCCGGCATAGAAGAGCCATCCGGCCGGACAACCTGCCATTCATGACCGCGAATCTGCCGGCTGAGCTGTTCCTGCCTGGAGATACCTAAAATGTGCTCTGCCAGGGCATTGCTCTCAATGATATTTCCACCTTTATCAGAAACCGTGACGCCAAGAGGAAGCGATTCAAAGAGCGCCCGGTACTTCTCCTCGCTCTCCCGGAGTTCATCCGCATTCTTCTTCACTACGGTAATATCGCTGATAACATAATTAAAAGCGGAGATCGTGTTACCGGTCATAACCGGTGTCTGCGTGGTGCGGATATACCGTACCTCCTTATCTCCTGAGATAATCCGAAACTCATTCGGGCAAAACCCGCCTTTCAGCCGTTGAGAGAACCCTTCGGTGGCAAGAGGGATGTCGTCAGGATGGACAAACCGGGTGAAGTGCTGCCCGACAACTTCCTGCACGGTATAGCCGAATATCCGCTGGACAACCGGGCTGATATACGTGATCGTCCCTTCCCGATTAAGCGTGAGGATCACCTCGCTGATATTTTCGACGATCTCCCTGTACTGTGCCCGGCTCTTCTGCAATGCCTCTTCTGCGTTTTTCCGCCCGGTAATATCGCGGATAATGGAGAGGTCCACATATTTTCCCTTGTACCGGAACGTGTGCGTGCTCACTTCCACCGGGTAGGTGCTCCCGTC
This sequence comes from Methanoregula sp., assembly GCA_041645355.1. GTDB lineage: Archaea > Halobacteriota > Methanomicrobia > Methanomicrobiales > Methanospirillaceae > Methanoregula. The sequence goes on along the minus strand of JBAZQF010000005.1, from coordinate 57,698 downwards.
TTTTCGCCGGTGCACGGACTCAAAGGTGGCATAACCGTCCCGGTCCAGTCTTTGTAAAACTTCCGGCATGACTTTCTTTGCAACCTCGGGAGGTACGATGTCCCTGGGGGACATCTGCAGGATCTCGTCGGATGTGTACCCGAGCATGCGGGTGGCTTTGTCGTTGACCAGGATGTACCGGCCGGGCCCGTCCGGTCTCCGCTCCATTAAAAATATCCCATCATTGGCATTGTTCAGCATCTCTCGGAGAAGCTCTTCATTCTCCCGCAATGCAGCTTCTGCCTGGTACGTGTCCGTGATGTCGTGCACCATGCCGATCGTGCGGATGATATTGCCGGAAGCGTCCCGCTCGTGATATCCTCTCTCGCGCACGGTACGGGTTTGTCCATTATCCCTACGAATTACATGGTGCACGATCTCGTACACTCCGGCCCCTTCGCTGATGGAACGGGAATATACTTCCTCAATAAGAGCACGTTCTTCCCAGGGGATTCTCTCATAGAACGCTTCCAGCGAACCGGTGAATTCCCCGGGTTCGATCCCGAATATGCGGTACACCTCATCGGACCAGGTGAGCCGGTTCGTTGCCGGTTCAAGGATCCAGCTCCCGACATGGGCAATCTCCTGGGACTGGTTGAGGAGCCGGTTATTGTCAGAAAGGGCAGTTTCTGCCTGTTTGCGATTGGTGATATCAATGATCTGTACCAGGTATTCAAGGATGGTTCCCTCAACCCGGGAAACCGGGGTGATCAGGATATCAAGGAAGATCTTCCCGCTCCGGCTTGTTTTATAGAGGTTCTCTTTTTTAACGAGCCCGAAATCAAATTTCGATTCAAAGTGTACGGTTTTGCCTGATTTCAGCAGTTCGATCTGGTCCATTGGAATATTGGGGTCTTTGAAGAGGTTGAACCCCCTGACCGTATCTGCCGACTCAATGCCAAATAATGCGCAACAGGCCGGGTTGACATCAATGAGCTGGCCGTCCGGCGTGTAGCTCTCGATGGCTATCGGTGATTTGCAGTACAGGCTCCTGAACCGCTCCTCGCTTGCGGCCAGGTCCTTTTCTGCCTGTTTCTGCCGGGTGATGTCCCGGCAGCCGCCATACAGCCGGTTTGCGGGCGAATCGCCAGGTTCCCCGATGCATTCCGTCTGGCACTGGAGCCAGACGACCCTGCCATCCTTGCGGAGGATCCGCAGCTCGCAGGTGTCCGAGCTTCCAACCCGGATACCGGTAACGTGCCGGTCGAAAAGAGGCAGGTCTTCCGGGCAGACAAGGAAGCTCCAGCACCGCTGCTCCCTGATCTCTTCAGTGCTGTAACCGGTAATCTTCTCAACCGAACCAGCCATCCAGTCGATTGCATATCCGCCATCCGGCTGTGTCCTGCAGGAGAATGCAAAATCCGAGGTGATGGCCGAGACATGCCGGAACCGGTTCTCGCTCTCTGACAGGCGCATCTCTGCCTCCCTGCGTGCAGTGATGTCGGTGAACATGGAAAATGAGCCGGCAAAGAGTCCCTCGTCAAAGAGAGGTGTTGAAGAGCCAAGCGTCCAGAGAGTACTTCCGTCTTTTTTTACAAATGCCCGCTCGAACTGCCCGCTGCTGCCGGACATCCGCTCCCTTGCAATACACTCAAGATCCGAGACATCTTCCGGGAACATGAAATCCGTGACCGGCCGGCCCGTCATCTCTTCCGGATCGTACCCGATCAGACGGGCCATGTGAGTATTGACAAAGGTAGTTTTGTAGCTGGCATCCACGACCCAGATGCCTTCCTGCGCTGTGTTCACGATTCGGCGGTACCGTTCCTCGCTGGCACGGATGGTCTCTTCTGCCATCTTCCGCTCCGTAATATCGGTCAGCAGGTTGAGGGTTGCCGGCCTGCCCTTCAACGTGATCAGTGCAGCCGAGAGAGAGACCCACCGCATACCGCCCCCGGGGCCGATGAGCCGGAAATCATAGCCATCGGGAACCACATCACCGGCTATCCGCCGCTGGTACCGGGCAACAACCAGATCCCGGTCGCCGGGCCAGATGTACCGTGCAAAGGGTTGTCCCTGCAGTTCCTCTGCCGGCACTCCCAGCAGCCGGGACATGCTCGGGTTGGTGTATACCAGGAAGCCGTCCTGGGCAATGGATACTGCTTCGTTGGCTTTCTCAACGGAGATGCGGTATTTCTCCTCGCTTTCGAGCAGGTCCTGCTCGATCTTCCGTCGGTCAGTGATGTCGATGAAGACCCCGGCTACCTTTTTTGTTTTGCTGTTCTGGTCGCTGATGAGCTCGGCAACGGACCGGATATATGCAAAAGACGAGCTGTTGGCTGGATGGATGGCAAATTCAGACTGTATCGGGATCCCGGTCTCAATCAGGCGGGTTATCCCGCGGGAGATGAGATCCGGGTCATCAAAAACCTCCCGGATATCATCAAACCGTACAAGTCCGTCATCCGGACAGGAAATGCCGAAGATCCTGAAGGCCTCCTCAGACCCCCAGAACATCCCGGTCTCCGCATAAAACTCCCAGCTCCCGGTTTTACCGATAGCCTGGGCCATGCGCAGGCGCTGTTCATTGATATGGATAATCTCATCGGCCTTTCTCCGCCGGATTGCGTTTTTGATCATATTGGTGAGTTCAGTAAAGACCGCTTTCGGGTTCCCGCCTTTCTGGAGATAGAAATCGGCCCCGTTGTTGATGGCCTCGATAACCACGTCTTCGCGGCCTTTCCCGGTGAAGATGATGACCGGTACATCCCCGTGTGCCCGGCGTACTTCCTTTAAGAACGTGATACCGTTCATCCCGGGCATCTCGTAATCCGTGATTATGGCATCGAACTCGCGGGTTTTGAGGAGCATAAGACCCTTTGCTGCACTGGTTGCCGGAGTTACGGTAAAACCGGAAGTGCGTTCCAGAAATAACCGGCTGCTTTCAAGAAGGGTGTGATCGTCGTCAATATAGAGGAGGTCGTACATGGAAACCAGGGTACTAACCAGTAATCTTCCGGGGGGGTTAATAAAAAGATCGGCATGAGGTTATTCAGGATTGGCCCGATAGAACTCTTTATCCGCAGAGTGGATATCTCAGCACGCGTTGACCAGATTCAGCGGGCCTTTTGGCAACGGCGATGATTCATGAGTATGACCCATGCAGGATCGTTTAAAATTCTCTCTTTCGTATCCATTTGAAAAATAACACGGTTCATGCATGAAATATGCAGGTTCACGGTCAATGGAACGGGGAGAACAAAACAGGGGATTATTCTTTTTTCCAAGAAACAGGCTCTGATGAAACGCACATGAACTTCATTTCATGCGTGTTTCAACAGACCAGGGAAATGAAAAAATGTCAAATCTTAAAAATCAGCGTGCAACTTTATTTTTTCCTGAGGACAAATTTTTTCTTGTAAAAAAAAAGAAAAACACCACTTTCCACTCATTTTTTGTAAAGTAAATATATATACTATAAAAACATTTTACCAAACAAGGGCTTTAAACTAAGAAGTCCCCAAAGGTGAATCATGAGATCTTACAACCATGAAAATGCATTCACCGGCCTTGAAGCGGCAATTGTGCTCATCGCATTCGTTGTCGTTGCGGCGGTGTTCTCATACGTGGTGCTCGGCGCCGGTTTCTTCACAACCCAGAAGAGCCAGGAAGTCGTCCACACCGGTGTACAGCAGGCGAGCTCAACCCTTGAAATCGTTGGCAATGTATACGGCACAGGAAATGCGGGTATGAATATTACCGTTGTCAATTTCTCTGTTGCTCTTGCCCCGGGCGGAACTCCGGTTGACTTTGATAAGGTTGTTCTGACATACAGTAATGCATCGACACTTCAGACATTCACTATGGCGACAAAAGGAACCGCTCCCGGCGCAGGACAATGGAGTATTGCTTCGGTTCAGAACCAGGTAACCGATGATGATGTTCTTGAAAAAGGAGAGCAGTTTGACATTATGGCCAGACCTACCAACGGGATCATCAAAAACGACCAGTTCCAGATAGAGATTAAACCGGCTATTGGCGCTGCGCTCGCGGTTACCCGTACTGCCCCGGCTTCGATACAAGGGGTAAATATTCTCTATTAACTTTTTTTGGATACCGCAGGCAGGTACCCGGCAGTCATGGTATTTGGCACGTTACCCGGGCCGTGCAGGTATTTGCGAGCATCTGTTGTTCTTCCGGTTTCCTGCATTGAATGGTTCCCTTACCGGCAGATTTCCGGAATACAGGGCCATATCTTCGGCAATCCTTTTTTTTGTTTTTTTGCATCCTGCCGAATCCCATAAATCCCGGCACCCTACAATAGTACCAGCATGAAATACACGGCACGGCATATCCAGCGTTTCCTCGAAACGGGAAAGATCGAAGCAATGCTCTGGAAGAACCATTTCCCCTCGCTGCTGCCGAGCCAGGTGCCGACCTGCGAGGAATGTTCTGAGTTTAAGGACCGCACCTGCGCCGGTGGCAGGGACCCGGTTGAATGTTTCCTTGCAAAGGTTCCCGAAGCGAAGCCGGGCGACAAACCCCGCTTAAAGAAGCGGGACCCGATGCTCGGCCTGGGTGCAAAACGCCCGGGTTTCAATGGCACGGCAATGCCAAAAGACCAGTCCAAGATGTAAAAAAACCCGCATTGTGTCTTTTTTTCATTCCAATTTTTTGCCCGGTATTGTGTGAAAGAAAATACCGGCCGCATTCCATAAACCGGGGGACGGGGCCGTGCACCCGTACCAGGAGGAATACCATGCACCTGAAAAATCCCTGATGCCGGGGAATGGAGTGCAGGAGATTCTGGAAAAGGGGTACCTGCGAAATTTTTTTTTGCCGGGAAGTGCCAGGCCTGCCCCGGGCCACTGACCCGAACAATCATTCACCCCCGGGGGAAACCCCGCAGCAACTCAACTCCTGCTCATGCCGGGCAGCTGGCCCGCCATAACAGGACGGGGGCCTGATGCTGCAAAGAGCTCATCCGGCAGTGATCTGCCGGGGTACTGGCGTGACCTGCGTTCATGGGCGTATTTTCCCACAAAAAAAACTTCTCTCAGGCTATGGCTTTTATTCCGAAAAATCCGGTGATGGTATTGATAATGCTGATTACCGGATCAAAGAGAGAACTCTTCTTTGAGACTGTGACTGCTTTTGGGGAGCCTGCAGAATCCGGTGCGGGCGTTTTTTCTGCAGGAGGGGTTGTCTGAACAACCGGCCGGGACGGAGCCGGTGTGATGAGGTCAATGCCGATAATATTGTCCGGCTGGGAAAGATCCACATAATATCCCACATATCCCTGGGTTGAGAACCATACCCGGTTCTGGGCATCAGTGTTCACCGTCCGGACAATCTTGGATGATCCCATCCCTTCAAACCGGGTCAGGTGCCGGAAAACCGCCTGGTTTTCCCAGATGAAGAGGCCATCATCGGTAGCAATGTACAATTTCCCGTCAGGGCCCGCAGATATATCATTTATCTCAATTCCCACAGGAGACAGGTCCTTTACGGTCAGGACAGGGACGAACCCGGTATCCTGCCGGTAATGCACCACGGTGTTTTTGTTAAAGAAATACGCCCCCCCCACGGGATCGCGCCGCACATGTTCCATAAGGCCGTTCGGGGTGAATTTCCCGACAAGTTGTTCAAACCGGATCGGTTCTTCCGGCGACCGTATGATCCATAATCCCTGGTCTTCAGTAGCTATAATCATCGCGTTTGCAGCAGGATCCACAACCATGCTGTCAATCTCGTAAAAACCGGGTCCTGACGGGGTCATGGGCTGGAACCAGGTCCAGGTGCCGTCGCGGTACCGGTGGATCCCGGCATTCCCGGTAGCAACCCACATATCATCATTCCAGCGCTGGAGGTCATTGATACGGAGATTTTTTAAGAGCTGCTGGTCCCGGATGGTCTCGAAGTACCTGCCGTTATAGATCTGTATCCCGCCACCGTATCCCAGCCAGAGATTGCCTTTGACATCATACTCAATCGCGGTGACATAATCTTCCAGGAGTCCCTTCGAGACATTATCCAGGTTCATATGGCGGGTTTCCCAGCTTCCATTGTACGTTGAAAGACCAAACGACGTTGCCATAAGGACATCATACCCGTTGAGCCCGTTGATCTGGTCCTTAATCTGATCAGAATGGATCATTTTAGCCGTTGGAATAAACACAAAAACCGCATAGTCAGGGGAGGTATCACCGGGCGGATTGCCGGAAGATGAAGCAGCCGGGCCGGGTATATCAGCCGCAGCAGGGAAGATAAACAGAAAGAGAATGAGTGTTATGAGGGCTGGATTACAGTTCACCGGTCGTGCCATCTGCTCTCCTTATCGCGACCTTTCCATTGTTTTGCGGGAAGAATGTGACCGATCTGCCAACTTTTCCCCCGACATCCTCTTTTGCCAGCCGGATATTCTGTTCCTTTAAGAGAGCCCGGATCTTTTCAGCGTTCCTTTCACCGATATTGAGGTTCGCACCGAAATATTCGAACATGCTCGCACCCCCGGCCATCTTTGCCACAAGGGATCGGTTCTTACAACCCAGGGCATTGAGTTCTTTTAAGAGAACCGGGACTGCGGTATCGGCATATTTCCCCGGTCGGTCTTTTCTTCCGGCACTCTCGGGGAGCATGATATGAACCATTGCACCGACTTTGAGAGTATCGTCGTATAATGTGAGCCCGATACATGAACCAAGACCGATGGTCATCATGGGGAATGAACCTACGCGGTATTCACCAATTCCGATCATTGCGGTCTGTTCATGGGATTGAAGGTCGGCCATCGCGTTCACAACAGGGTTAAATGCCTTTCATCATATTTTCCATCAGTTCAACTATGCGGGCCAGGGTGCTGTTCTCGGGCATCATGATGATGTCGCTGTCAATTTTATGCTCTTCGCATACCAGTTCGGTTGAGAAGAGAAGGACATCGTCGATCTCTTCGCCCATCTGGGCAATCAGGGTGGACATGGCCGCATGGGCCATGTCAATACTCAGTGCCGGAGGGGAGGGGAGCATGATGAATCCCAGCAGTTCGGCAGTGGCATCCAGGAAAGCCGAGACCATGATGTTGCCGACTTCGAGAAGAGCGCTCTCGTCCATCTCGTTCATGGGGCGGTTCATATCGGTTAACCCGAGCATCGTATTGGTGAGACGGATCGCTGATTCGCGGGATATGTAAAAGATAATGAAGCCCCCGTGAGGAATCTCGCCCTGCAGCTCAAAAGCCACCATTGCAGCAGATTCTTCTCCCATATAATTGCCAAGTTCGGAGATGTCAATTGCCTTGATCGCCGGCACACTCATCTCAACGGGGCTCCCGAGCATCTGAGATAAGGTTGTTGCAGCATGAGCAGCTCCGATATTCCCGAGCTCCTGGATTGCATCAGACTGGATTGTAGATAGTTTCATGATAGTCTCCTACACCATGGTGTTTACGTCAAGCACTGGCACAACCTCGCCATCCCCGAGGATGGTAACGCCACTGACTCCGCGGGTATTGCCGATGAAACGACTCAGCGGTTTTACCACGACTTCCTGCTTCCCTTCGACCAGATCAACGGGGATGCAGCATTTTCTCTTCTGGTACTGGACAACGATAAGGATCTCACAGACCTTGGATACACCAACCATATCGTTCAGCCACATGATCTGGAGCACTTCGTCCCGGAGCAGTATCGCCTCACCCTTTCCGATATGGTGGGTTGATTCGCGCCTGAAATTGGCAACCTCGACAATGCTGCTGATGGGTATTCCCAGGCGCTTGCCGTTGATCCTGACAATCATGACATCAACGATTGCCATGGTGGGCGGCAGGAGGAGTTCGAACCGGCTCCCTTTGCCGGGGGTTGTTTCCACCCGGATCGTGCCTTTGAGGGCTTCGATCGAGCGTTTTACCACATCGAGCCCGACACCCCGTCCGCTGATGTCCGTGATCTTGTCGGCCGTCGAGAAGCCCGGCTGGAAGAGCAGGTCTATTGCCTGGTCAACGGAGAGGGTTTCTGCAACCTCAGTGGTGATCAGTCCCTTTTCCACGGCTTTTGCCTTGACCTTTTCAACATTGATTCCCCCGCCATCATCGACAAGTTCAATGATGACATTGTCACGGTCCCGGTGGGCAGAGAGCTTGACAAAGCCTTTCCGGGCCTTGCCGTTCTTCTCCCGGATTTCAGGGGCCTCGATCCCGTGGTTCACGGCATTTCGTATCAGATGGAGCAGGGGATCATTGAGCCCGTCCATGACGCTCCGGTCAAGTTCCGTCTCGCCACCCTCAATGACAAATTCCACTTCCTTGCCATCATATTGTGCAACATCGCGGACAACCCGGGGCAGGCGGTTGAAGATCTGGTTGAGGGGGATCATCCTGATGATCATCATCAGGTTCTGCAGATCGGATACTGACCGTTCAACCATGCCGATGGCTTCATCCATCTCCTTGATCTTGTGCTGCTCTGCAATCTGTTTGAGCCTGCCCCGGTTGATGACCAGGTCCTCAACGAGGTTCATGATATGATCGAGCTGGTGGATATCCACCCGGAGGTGCTTGATCTCCCGGCTCTTATCGGCGCCTGCTGCCTGTTTTTTATCCGCATCCGTGCCTTTCTTTGCAGGGGCATCGGCAGCAGAAATCTCTTCTTTTGGTTCTTCTTTTATTGCAGGTTTTATCTCCACCAATGCAATCTCGGTGCCCGATGCTGCGGTCCTGAGTGCATCCTCCCCTGCATCACTCCGTATCCGGAGATCAAAGCTGCCTTCGAATTTTCCTTCATCAATGGATTCGCGTGAAGGGTTGACCGAGATGATTGTTCCAAGCCCTTCAAGATTGCCGATGGCGAGCATGGCCCGCACATCTTTCATCATGCACTCGGCGGCTACAACAATATGAATATCATATTCCGGTAAGCCGGAAGAATCTGCATCCGCGTCATGGGCTTCTTCAGAGATCCCGGAAGACGTGATTGCTTCAATGGCCGGATCCTTTGGTTTTTCTTTGGCACCGCCACGTTTTACCAGCCAGTCCTTGAGGGCATGGACCTGTTCGTCCGGGTTCCTGGACGATGAATCTCCGCCTCCTTCGACATCGTCGATCATCTGTTCCAGGACATCGGAGCACGCCAGGAGAAGGTTGCCCAGTTCCTGGGAGATCTCGGCATTTCCGCTCCTGATGAGCTGGAATACATCTTCCATGGCATGGCAGAGCCGCTCCATATCTGAAAAACCCATGGATGCCGACGCACCCTTCAGGGTATGGACTGACCGGAAAATTTCATCGATCGCTCCCTGGTCTACCCCTTTTTCCAGGATCAACAGGTTTTTTACCAGATTCTCGTGGTTTTCACGAGATTCTGCAACAAAAAGTCCCCGGTACGCCTCGAATTCAGACATGAGAATCCTCCATCTGATGCACTACCCGTTCGATCTCTTTTGCCAGTTTTGAGAGAGGCAGCACTTTATCAACCGCGTTGTGCTGGATTGCGGACCGGGCCATTCCGTATACAAGACAATCCTTCTCATCACAGATAAGGCTCACTCCCCCGGCGTCCTTGATGGCCCGGGCTCCGGCCCCGGCATCGTTCCCCATGCCGCTGAGTATGACAGAAACGATATTTTTCCGGTACACGTGTGCAGCAGACTCAAAGGTTTTGTCAACTGCCGGCCGGACACCATGCAGGGTGGGAGAATTGGAGTGGACGATACGACCGGTCATTGGCTGGTTGGCTTCCATGACACCACTGATAACGGTGTGGACTCCGGCTTTCGATATAAGGATCTTCCCCGTCTCGATCAGATCGCCGTTCTCGGTCTCCTTGACCGGCATGGAAGCTATGCGGTTGAAGCGTTCGGCAAGAGCTGCGGTAAAACCCACGGGCATATGCTGGGTAACCATCACTCCCGCAGGGAGATCGGACGGCAGGGCCGCAAGGAGGGTATCGAGCATGGGCGGGCCTCCTGCTGAGGATCCGATTAATACCACGCGTTCGGCAGACCCGGTCGAAACCGGGGTTTTACGGGGAATTGGGGAAGGGATAAGGGTTACGAGATGCTTGATCTTCGAGACGAGTTCCGCTTCAATTTCCCGGACATGCGGAATGTCTTTGGGCTTGAGCATGAAGTCATCCGCACCAAGGCGGATGGCCTGGTAGGTCATCTCCGCATCCTTGGAAGTAAGAGAACTGAGCATCAGGATTTTCGGGCGCTTCTTGCTCTTCCTGAGCTCCTCGAGGACCTGGATCCCGTTCATCTTGGGCATCTCGATATCCAGGGTCACCAGATCCGGGTGGAGGCTCTCAATCCTCTCAAGGGCATCCAGGCCGTTTGACGCAGTTCCCACTACTTCGATTGCAGGATCCTTGGTCACCATGTCCCGGATGACCGTGCGCATAAACACGGAATCATCAACAATGAGTACTTTTACCATGGCATCAGGTAGCGAGAACGTTCTTTACTTCCTCAAGTACCTTTGGCGCCTGGAACGGCTTGACGATATAGCCCTTGGCCCCGGACTTTATGGCAAGCTTGACCATCTGTTCCTGACCCACGGCAGTACACATAACAACCCTTGCACCTGGATCGAGAGCTTTGATGGCTTTTAATGCCTCTATACCGTTCATCTTCGGCATCACAACGTCCATGGTGACGAGATCCGGTTTCAGTTCCTTGTATTTTGCTACTGCCTCTTCCCCGTCACCAGCTTCCCCGGCTATTGAATGCCCACCGGAGAACAGTATGTTCTTCAGAAGAGTTCTCATGAAGAGTGTATCATCCACGATCAGAATCTTTCCCATTGACGATCAAATATGTGATTGGAATACCATTGCATAAAACTGTATGGGAATGATGAGGACAGACCGTTAGTTTGTCTGGGATTTGGTTGCATCCGAAATATACCGGACTCCCTTGGTGGTCAGCTGGACCTCACGGCGGATGGTAACCACTTCGGCAAGTCCCAGCTTCAAGATCTTGTCATAGATAGAATCGAGCTGCTTGTGGGGGATATTGAGCATATTTTCGATAGCATGGGAGTCCATACCCGAGTAGATGAGCATTGCCACCTGCTGGTCAATACCATCAAGTTCGGTTCCCTTCATGTCCATGCCCTTTGTGGTTTCCTTGAGGAAGTTATAAAGAACCTGGAGCGTTGAGAGCGGACAGAGGACAAGACTTGAGACAACTTCACCGGACTCAACGTGATCGATCCTGACAACTTCCGTGGGTTTCCCCTGCACATCCCTTTTGGTGAGTTCAATGGCTGCAACATCAACTACCGGGACGCAGATCTGTTTTGTGGCACTGACAAACCAGATCCCGCTCTGTACAACGACAACGCTCCCCTTCTCCCAGGCAGCCTCCTTGATCATGACCCCGCCCCGGATTGCCGGGGACATGAAATATGCCATTAGCCGGTACGCGTTGCAGGACCCGAGGATCAGTTTTTTTAATACCTGCAGAACTTTCTCTACAGACAGGATCTTGTAAACAACCTCTTTGTCGGTTTTTACGGTAATGAGAAGGACATTTTTCCGCTCTGCAACATCTGCTACTGCCTTGAAGAGGATCTCCTGGCTTATGGGGGCCGGCAGGACGAGCCGGTCCTCCCCGATACCCAGTTTGATGACAATCCACTGGTTGTTATATTCGATCTTTGCCGGAACTTCTTTCATGTATCCTCACGTGCAGGTATAATTTCGCGTTTCTGGATTTGTGATGTGATGAATGTATATTGCCATCAAGGTGTTTATTTTATTCCTTTCGTGGCGCCGGGATCAGGTTTTTTCGGCTGCGAGTTTTTGACAGACGAGATCTTTTTGTACATGTCATCAAGTTCTTTTTCTATCTCGTTTGCAGGAGCTTTAAAATCCTTTAACTCGCGAACCAGGCTGATATCTACTTTCTTTTCAATCCGTTTCACATCCGATGCAAGCGAACTGAGCATATCCTCATCGCTGCCGGATCCGCTTGCAAATGCGGCCATATCAGACTGGGTTGAGATCTGGTCCTCCACCTGATCGGCTCCTTTCGGGGCATCTGATGGGATCCATGCGGTTTTCACCGCAGTGCTGGAGGTATCCGCAGCGGGTGCCGGAGCGGGTGCAGGGGCAGGGGGTGCTTCTGCCGGTGCTGCGGGAACAGCAAGATCTATTCCGCCCAGCTCAGCATCCAGATCCACCTCATCAAGACTGATATTCTCCAGGTCGCCGAAATCCGCGTCCATGGAAGTATCGCCACCTTCAAGCCCGCTGAATTCATCAAGGCTTCCCTGGCCGGTATCCTGTGCGTTCAGGATCGCATTTGAAGCTGCATCAAGATCCGAATCCAGGTCAGGCAGTTCTGCTGCCGGTTCTGCAGCTTGTTCAGACGAAGGACCCGGGGGTGCTGATGGGGGGGGCGTAAAGCCGGAATCATCCAGGCCGTCAAGAAGCCCGGTATCGAATTCATCGTCAGATAACGACAGGAACGGATCCGATTCATCGACAGGCGCTGCACCACTCCCGGTACCGGCACCTCCGGCAGCGGGTGCAGGGGAAGCCGGAACTGCAGGAGCGGGGGGTTTTACGATTTTTTCACTGACCGCGGTGTCCAGTTGTTTATTGATATCACTGACTTTTCGCGGGGCTTTTGACCGGGCCTTTAATATCGTTCCAATGGATTTGAAAGATGAGAAAAACGAACTGATATGCCCGCCAACGCCGCCCGTTTTCTCCGCAATTTTTGCCGGTTCTTTTTTTTCGGGTTTTTTCTGGGGCGGGGGGACAGCCTGTACACCACCGGCATCTTTTCTCGACAGTTTCAGGTTTTTCAGCCGGGCAAAGATGCTGCCCTTCACCGAGGGTACTGCAGGAGGTTTGGGAGCAGCGGGGGGTTTTGGAGCGCCGGCAGGCTTGCGGCGTGCCATTGCCGACCGGATATCCGCAATTGAGAGCGCCCCGAGTACGAAAAGAAGTATGATACCGACAATCACGACAAGAGGTATCATGATTATGAGCGGGATATCAAACAGGATCATGACGGAGCCCGCTATGACGATGACTGCGAACAGGACGATTCTACGCGTACTCTCTTTCATACCAGATTCCTCGCTCCCTTTAGCTAACCACCGGGTTTGGCCATATTCTGAAGTGCTTCCGGGCTGAAGAAGAGCCCGACCACGATTGGTCCTATCAGCAGGATCAGACCGGTCAATGAACAGAATATTGCTGTGTAGAAATAATACATATACCGATCGCCTCCTCCCACAATTCGTGCTGCCAGGATGTTTGAGACCGTGATGATGATGAGGGTATATACAACGTATGCTCCCATCTCCTTTTCAGGGAAGTTGGTAAACATGGTCATCCCTCCGCCAAGAGACATGCTGCCCTGACTGGATAAGCCACCGCCGGCACCTGCGGATGCTGCATTCTGTGATTCCTGGAATTGTTTCATCATGTCCCCTACGGATCCTGTGAGAACTACCATGATACGGTAGAGGGCAACGAAAATACCGGCCATTGCCATATGCATCGGGACAAGGAGCACAATGAAACTCCGGGCATGCATATCTTTTTTCTCTCGGAGGAGCACCATTTCGAGCATTGATGATCCAACCACGGTGCCGATAGGTTCCGGAGGTCCGCCAAGGGTAACAGTATCGAGGTAGATGTTGATATATTTGTAAATGTAATTGCTACCCGATTCCCCGATAAACTTGTCCCAGACCTGCTTATCATCCAGGCCAAGATTCATCTTTGAGTATACTGAATTTACGAGGGGTTCAAGGGCTATGAGTGATTTCTTGTCAATGGTATTAAGCGCATAGACGGCAGTTGTTCCCTGGCCCCCCATGACGGCCCCGAAACTCCGGATGAATGTTGAGAAATCATTGTCCCGGAGGGTAATATTTGAATCATCGATAAAACCGATAATGCCCATGGGGGCCATCAATACTCCCACGAGAAGAAAGATCAGCGATGCCGATACCCCGAGGAGGGCAAGAACAACAACCGCGAGAATTGCCAGCGGGACAATGATCCTTTCCATTGCATGGATGGTCTGCTGTTCCTTGGATGTCCGATCTTTGAGACCATGGGTCTTGGGATCATCCGGTACTGACTGGTACATGAGGATATTGCCGAAAATACAGATAGAAAGGATGATCCCATAGGACATGTTCAGGGTGGAGTCAAGTCCCGCCGGGGCATAAATCGCAATCGACACCATCATCGTAACGGCAATAACCGTTCCCGAGAGGAGCATGGCGATATAGGCATCTCCCCACTTCTTGAGCAGTTCCAGTCCCTGCTCAACCTGGCTCCGGTATACGCTCTTGACCGTTGAAAGCTCGTTCTTTAAGAAATCCTCATCCGGAACACCTGATTCAATGGCATTTGCGTACCGGTTGAGCATACTCTGGAGCGTTGGATTTTTTGTCCGCTCGGCAACAATACTGAGAGCTTCAGAATAACTGTAACTCCATTTCTTAACCAGCGTATCAACTTTGGTGATGTATTTTGCGGAAATGTACTCTTTCCGGTTCGCTGAATACGCAAATATCTCAGGTCTCGATGCGCTGGCAAGGGCAAGCGATGCCATATAGGTATTCATGAACAGCAGATCAGCGCCCATTTTCTTGCCTTCGCTGATCTGTGATATTTTGTCTTTTATGCTCTCAATTGTAGAGGCAAACGGGAGCGGTTTGGCATCTTTTGCCTTTCCCTCAATTCCCTTGGTATCTGCCATATCAGGAACCGATGGTCAGGAGACCCTGTTTCTTGATCTTTGTCATCATATGGAACAGATCCCAGAACTTGGTATAACCGGCCTTATGGAGGCGCTCGAGGATCTTAGCCCGTTTTTCCACTTCAAGGTAAATTTCCGCTTTCCTGCTGTCAGGCATACCCAGCATGGTGGCGATCTTGTTCTCAAGTAAAAACGAGCTGCCCTTCCCCGACCATATGAACGTGTCTGAAACCGGTTCCCAGGTAAACATCTCGACAAACGTGAAACCCTGGGTCTCAGGATTGAACCCGACAAGCTCGTTACAGCTGATCATCCGTCGTACCAGTTGCCCGTCAGGACGTTTGACAGCACTCTGGATAACCACGAGGTTAAGGTTATCGACATAGGTACGGGGAATATTGATGGGGTCACCACAGAGTCGCTGGATGAGCTTCTCGACAGATGCAGCGTGGAACGTGCTCATGACCGGGTGACCCGTCTGCATTGCACCAAAGGCGACGGCACCCTCAACCCCACGGATTTCTCCGACAAGGATCTGGTTGGGCCGCTGCCGCAGTGCGGCTTTTAAGAGATCGAACATGGACACCTCGCCGCTGGCCCCGCCGCCTTCTCCTTTTCCTTTTGCAAGTGCCACCTCACGGATCCAGTTGCGGTGAGGGACGTTCAGTTCCGGGGTATCCTCAATGGTCACGATCTTGTTTTCCGGGGGGATGAAGGCAGTAATTGCATTCAGGAGCGTGGTCTTCCCGCTCGCGGTTTCTCCGGAAACAAAAAGGGACATCCCGTATTCCACGCAGACCCAGAGATATGCTGCTGAAACATAGTCGAGACCATTGCTTTCAATGATATTGAGAATACTCAGCGGCACTTCGTTCACTTTACGGATCGTGAAGTTGCTGCCATGACGGGAGATGGCGGTACCGTAGACAATGTTGATACGAGAGCCATCAAGAAGGGTAGCGTCAATAACCGGGTTGCGGTACGTGATGGGACGCTTGATCCGCTCTGCCATCTTCACGACAAATTCATCGAGTTCGCTGGATACCTTGAACTCGATGACCGATTTTAACCCCTTGAAGATCTTGTGTTCAATGAAGATCGGCCCGACACCATCACAGGAGATATCCTCAATGTAGGGGTCGGAAAGGAAGGGCTTGAGCACCCCCATGTCGATCTTGTCCCGTATCAGCAGGTATTCAATGGCCCGGTACTCTTCATTGGTCAGGATCACCTTGCCATCGGGAGTCAGGGGCACCTGGTGTTTCTTTTTGGTGTCCTTCATCTTCTTCTGGGCGGTAAAATCGGTATTTAAGAATTTGACCATTTTCGACTTGATATCCTGCTGTGCTGCCCCACCACCGGTATATTGGGAGATATCGACATTCTTTGGCTTGGTTATCGCAACCGATGCCAGCATCTTTTTGAGAACTTCCGCCCGTTCCTTGTCGCTGATCGGGTCTTCATCAAGCCCGTCAATGAGATCAATAAGTTTTGTTTCGATGACCGGGAGCATCAGGTTGACGCTGTGAAGGAATGAGGGCTCGATGGGGATGTAAAAATTCCTCACATCATCGGGATCCGGAAGGATATGGACAAAGGTTGTGTCATTTACCGGATAAATGAGGTTCGGGCTTTTCATGCTGCGCAGGTCTTTTTTCAACTCTGCAAGGAAGAGGGGAATGCCGTAGGTATTGACCGGGAAGGTATGAAGGTATTCGAGGAGGTGCGGGCTTGCCTTGACATATTCTTTGGCATTTGCCGGGAGCATCTTGTAGAGCGGGCTCGATTCAATATCATTGTAAAAATCAACATTTGAATCCACAACCTCAGGAGTAAAAGGCAGGTTGACGGCAACAGAAAGGGTTCCCATGGTCAGACCCTCGCAAAACTCATGGGAATGATCTTCATGCCATACCCCGGGTGGACTTCAAAACTGACAAGGTTACCCGTGGTTTTGCGTGCACCCCGGACTTTGATAACTTCCATAACCATGACGTACTTGTCGCCGACAAGGGCTTTTTTCATGTTCAGGTGGGCATCGCAGATCGACCGGATACGAACCAGGGTATCTTCTTCAAAAGCATAGGTATGGAGTGTGACAAGGATTGTTTTTCCGTGATCTACCAGGGATTTGCAGTTGGTAAAGAACGTGAGGATTGTATCGGTCTGGGCGTATTCGGTAAAGAGCGTAAGGGAGTCGACGACAATTACCTGGGACTTGCTTTTCTGGATATGGCTGATGAGGTGTGCAAGGATTCCTTCCATCTCCTCTTTTTTCCATTCGAATCCTACCACGTGGAGGGGAAATATTTTGAGGTAGCCCCAGGCAAAATACTCCGAGATATCAAGGCTCATCGACTCCATCTGCTTGATGAAACTCTTGCTGGTGCTCTCGGTTGTGAAGAGATCCACGGACAGACCCTGTTTCATGGCACCCCAGATAATCTGCTGGGTGAGGACACTCTTTCCCGTATCGTTCTCGCCTTCAATGAGGGTGAGCGATTCAAGCGGAAGCCCGTCTGCAATTTTCTTATCCAGCTCACTGTTTCCGGTGGATATAATCTGCCGGTCTTCCCCTCCCATCAGGTCAGAAATTTGTGCCATCTATCTCCCTCCGTTTATCAGATGATCGCAGAAGCGGTAACCCCGTTGCCTGTCGTTACCTGGAACCGATATGGCCACTCGCCCACATAGTACGCTCTGATCCACATTTTCTCACCGGGATCAAGCTCTCGTGGATGAAAATAATCATTTTCGAAACTTGTGATAGTCCACGACCCCGGAAGGCCGCTTGAAGAATAGGTTAAATACTGCCATTCACCGGATGAGGTACTGAATGTACTGACATCCATGTGGGAAAAATCAGAGATGATCTCATTTCCGGAATTTGTTACACTGAAAGTGAGGTATCCGGAACCGCTCGGGCCAAAATCCGTCCGGTTCAACTCAATGTCAGTACGCATCCGCGTTTCATGTTGCAGGGTCATATCTTTCTGGGCATTTGCCAGGGTCTCGGCAGCAGTCAGGGTTCCCCCCACAAGGATGTATGCTACGACAACAAGGAGAAGTACCCCGATAGCGGCTCCGATGATTTCTGCAACAGCCATAGTGAATCAATTCACCGTGAATTCGGTTGAACGCCAGATTCCGTTGGGGAGGACTAACTGGAAATATGCATTGGTATACGCAGTCGGGGGCAGTGTGCTTGCCTCGAACTGTATCTCAAGGGTTTCACCCGGGTCCCAGAAGTTGTTTCCAGTACCGGCCTCTTTGATTATTGCAATCCACTGGTCGGGGGGCCCGGCATTATAATCCAGTCGTTTGAATTCCCCGACAGCGCCACAAAAAACATCCGAGCGCTGGATCTCATCCAGGGATATCTTCGCACTTCCGGTATTTTTCATCCAGGCGGTTCCGTATTTCGTTGTTCCATTGGCCGTTATGAGCACAATCTTGAAATCAGTGCGGAGCCGTTGATCCGATTCATGGGTGGCTGAGGAAAATGTCCCGGCCATATTGTAGACTACGGGATAGATGGCGTTAATCAGTACACCGGCAGCAATAACCGCAGTAATCAGGAACAAGGCAGTAGTAATGGTATCGGCCGACATCGGTTATATCCTGTCCGGAAGGTTCATCCATTCTTCGTCTTTCTCTTTATTTTTTGAAGATGACTTTTTCTCGTTCAGAGCCATGGTGGAGAGGTCGATCCGTTCATCAGATTTCCGTTCAGGAACCAGGCCCTCCTGCTGGCGTTGCTCCATCATCACTTCTATCATGTCCCGGTCAAGGGATGTATCATTCGGTGCAAGAATCCGGTTGAGTGCATAGAGTTCCGCAACAAACTCGTCGGGTCCAACCTCATGCTCTTCGCCAAGGTTTGCTGGCATGAGACGGGAGATTTCCCGGATCTCATCAGCGGATTCCTTGGGGATATACCCCATGACCCGGTAGGATTCAAGCATAATCTCGAGCCGGTCATGACCGAATTTTTTAACCGACTGGTGTGTCCACTTGAACAGTTTGTACACTTTCTGGAGACGGAGCTTCTCATTCTGCTGTGCCGGAGCAGGAGCAGTTGCCGGAACCTGAGGCATTTTATAGGTCTGACTCATCTGTGCCTTTAATGCAGAAAGCATCTGATCATCCAGGGTTTTTCTCTCATCGCTTGCAGCAGGTGCCGGGGACTCCTCTTTTGCCGGGGGGGATGAGGTCTTTTTTGGCTCCGAGTCCATCTTTGCTTTTGTTGCATCAAGCTGGGACTCACGTGCATCCAGAGCAGCTTCACGTGCTTCAAGAGCAGAGCTTTTTGCATCATTGACTTCAGAACCTATTGCCGATGCTGATGAGGCAGAGGGGGCAGATTCGCTCCCGGCTCCCGCTGACAGGGTAAAGGGGTTTTCCAGTTCGTTCATCCGTTCCCGGATGTCCATCAGGAGCCGTTTGATGGAAGTTTTTATAAGGTCGACTTCACGCTCCAGGTTCTGGAGCTTGACTTCCGGATCATCTTCTGATGCGGCAGTAATGATATGGTCGACCTGAGACTGGTTTACCGCCATAGGATATCTAATCGTTATATTACATTTTTAACTAATAAACATTCTTATCGTCAAATACGCACGTAACGCTTGACGCTGAAAATTTTGGCAAAGATTTGGGGGAAACTCTGTGCTTTAGAGATTCCATCATAACGAAGTTTATCAGGATCAACCGGGCATCCGGTTTTGATAAATACGATAATTATAACAAAATAATGTTTGTATTCATCCCCATAAGGCTTTAATCGATGCATGATTAATGGAAAAACCCTGATCCGGTATCCTTGAATTCTGCCCTGGATTACCAGTATTTTCAAATTCAAAAAAATTTTCACTCATTGTTTTGTTTACAGGATTTGGCAATGAATCTGTCTCTGATAAAAATCAATATCAGATATTATTATATACCAACATATTTATTATTGCATGTATGAAAATTTTCAAAGTCCTGATCCTGTTTCTTTTCCTTGCCAGTTTTCTGATGATTGCCCAGCCGGTTGCTGCACTCCCGGAAACATATGTATCAACTCTCACCTGGCAAAGTCCAACAACCGGCCCGGGACCGTACTTTACACAATTCGGCCCGCATGGTATCGGGCGGAGTTCATCCGGTATACTATACGTTGCAGTAGATAATGCATTATATAACCAGAATCACCGGTATGTTGAGGGTTTTTCCAGTCAGGGTTCATTTGCAGGAGATTGGGGAAAGAATGGGGGCTTACAAGACCCGGGGATGTTCTTTTATCCGGTAGCCCTCGCAGTCAATTCGTCAGGCTGGGTCCATGTCGGAAACGGGTGGTTGGTGAATAATAAAATTGAACGGTTCCAGCCAACAGGGTCTTACGGAAACTCTGCGATTTGGAGTCCGGCAATTCAAACCGGGAATTTCATGTGTGCGGTTACTGCAATTGATATCGATTCGATGGATAATATTTACGTTGCCGACAGCCTTCATAACCGCTTATTTAAATTAGATTTAAATGGTGCCCCGCTCGGATCGTTTGGTTATGAACCGGGATATCGCCCGGGGGGAATAGCCGTTGAACCTTCCGGGAGAATCTGGGTAAGTGATCAAAACCCCTCCCATTACCGCATAGTACGGTACAACAGTCCGTCAGATACGAACCCGGTATCATTTTCCTCATTCACGGCAGCCGATGGTACAGTGGAATCATTTATTCAGCCGGCAGGCATCACGCTCGATTCTGCAGGCAATGTTTACATCGTGAACAGCGGCAATAATCGCATTGTGAAAGGCAATTCCAATGGTAATCTTCTGGCACTAATCGGATCAGGCGGATCTGGTCCGGGCCAGATGAGTCTTAATATGTCCTCGGATGTTGCGGTGGATCCGGATGGCACCTGCGTTTATGTAACGGATTCCAACCATCGCCTTGTCCAAAAATACTGTAAAATTCAATATCCGACAGTTTCTCCCAATGGCACCTCCTGCTGCTGTTGCTGTAATGCACCTTTGCCCAGTAATATCACCGTCCATGTGGTTCCGCTTTCTCCGGTCATCCCCTTGGCGGGTATTGTATTTACGGTATTGATTTACGGGATGATGAGACGAAAACAGGATACCTGATCAATTTTTTTTCACTATCCCGCTCATTCATGATTTCATTCATGGCACAGCGGAGTCGGGGCAGACACAAGGATAAAACCCGGTCAATTCTTATGTTCGGATGCTCCCGGGTCGAAAAAACTACTTTTTCTCACACTTAAGTCTTCAGGCTTTCATGACCAGCATCGGTCCCCATCTGCCACGGATCGGTTGATTGAAAACCGCAGTGCAGGGTTAATTATCCGCAACGGTTTTTGGCAGTTGATAAAAAAGAAAAAATTAGTAGAGGGTGTTGACAGCCTGGATTGATGCCGGGGCAGTCCTTGAAACAGAGAGTGCTGCACCAATGGCAGGCTTGATCTCCAGCTGGAACTGATCATTCTTTGATATCGTGTTCGAAGGCCTTGCCATAATATCGAACTGTTCACCTTTTTCAAGGACATCATCATTGGTTACCTCATTCTGGACGGTTGCGATGGTCCACCCGCCAGCAGACGGAGCAGTTCCTTTGGTTCCACGGGCCAGGGTTTCAAGCTGAGTTGAATTACTGTAGGTCATTACCACCTTATCGAAATCAACTGGGGTTCCACCGGGTGCAAGTGCACAGGTGAAATTAATGATCGAGATTGAACCGCCAGATGTACCTGTACCGTAAACATTACCAACGATTTCAAGGGTTGAGCTTGCCTGCTGTACACCGGTGTGGACGACTTCCTGGCTCTTCTGGGTTGTGAAGAAACCGGCGCCGAGCACCACGTATGAGAACACCGCCGCAACGACAACGAATGCGATGAGCACAATCGCTGCCTCGAGGCCGGTGAATGCATTTTCATGGTTGTAAGATCTCATGATTCACCTTTGGGGACTTCAAATGTTTCAAAGCCCTTGTTTGGTAAAGTGTTTTAATTGTATATATATGTTATTTAATGTAAATAATGTTGAAACAGGAGTTTTTCTTTTTTTAAGACAAAATTTTTAGCCTTCCGAAAAAAAGCAAAGTGATATTCCGTTATTTAACTTTAGAATTATCCACCTTTTTAAAAAAGAGAAGTCACCGGTTCATTTGATTCGGAGGATACTTATTTACTGCATGAAGATTGTAATCTTCTTTAATGGATAAGAAAGATATCATGTTCAGTGTCCTTGCACTGGTCATTCTCCTTATCATCGCGATTGTCATCAAGCCCATAGCTACCGGTCAACCCGTAAACATCGGGCTCCCCACATCCCCGACACCGGTAGTGACTGTGCCGGGTTCTGCAACGGGTATGGCGAATTCCCTCGCAAACAGCACGGTAGTCCCGGGGTTACAATCCCCATCACTGACACAGATTCCGGTAACGGTTCCAACACCGGTTCCCACGTGGGATACCCGGGTAAAAACCGTAGACTTTGTCGACCCTTCGACCTATGGGGTTTCGTTGAACCAGAGCTTTAATACCAGCACGAGAATCGACAGCATCCCCCAGACGGTCAATATGACCACGTATGCAACCTTTTCAGGACATTTAAGCGGCACAACCCAGATAATGAATATTCCTTTCCCCTACTGGGAACTCTGGTATAGCGTGGATCCACTTCCTGAAAAAATAAATGCAAAAGTTGCGGTTACACCCGGCAAAGGAGATTATGGAGCCGGGGGATCGTTCAGCGACATTTCTGGTTCGTATACAACGGTCAAGCCTGAGTTTACGCTTCAGGTTATGGATGCCAATGATCCGAATCGTATTGTGCGGGTCATAACACCCCCGGGCGGGATCGATCTCAATCTCTGGCTGGGGATTGCTCCCACGGCAGTTTCGGTGCCCTATGAAAATCCGAATCTGGGTATTGGGGGAAGTATCCTCAAACCTAAAGTCGCAACTGAGTATGAGCCAAAAACGGTGATTGATCCCCGCCCGTGGAAGGAAAAATTCTTTGAGGGACAACGGAATTACTATTTCATCATAAATTCCCAAAATCTGAAATCATATAAAATTGATATAAAAATACCCACAAAATATATCGGGAAATTCTGATCTTATTTCTTTTTTCAAGTATCCACGTCCGTTCCGGTTAAAAGGATATTCAGGTTTCCCGGTTCTATCACTGGCGGACGGTCATATCCACAATCACCCGGGAACAACAGTACGATACCTTTCGATATCATCACATCCCACAAAGCCCCGGTGCAAAGGATATGAATCAGATCCCTGGAATCTCATGTCCGGGCTGCAGGGATTTTCCGGCTATCCGGGTAAGATCCGGCAATATGTTAAAAAAACCACCCTGGAGGATAATTACCATCGGATGTCAGAATTTAAAAAAAGATGATTTCACACGCTGCACAGAACCGGAAATCTGATGCACCGGGCAAGGATCTTCTTGAGAGATAGGCAAAATTCCGGCAGGACAGATACGATACCGCAGCAGGATATGTCTGCATCACCGCATGACCTGCGCTATTCTCTCAAAGGTGCTGGTGATGAAACCCGGGGGGGTCAAAAAAATGTTGTTGTAATTGTTGTTGAACGAATCGCGTCAATCGAATTTTTTCTTTCCCATGGATTCGATGTACATGTATTCTTTTCCTACTTCAATGGCCCCGGCCTTGTCTTCAGGAATGGCAATCTCGAAGTTGGAATAATCTTTCATATCCATCAGCTGGGCCATATTTCCGGCAATCGAAAGAACCTGTCCGCTTTTGCGCTCAACAACCGGCACATAGGTTTTTGCTGAAACGGGCTGGACGATCGAACGCTTGACACCATCAAAGATCCCGACCGCATCGATACGGGCTTTTGCAGCACCATGTTTCCCGGGTTTTGAGGTTGCAATACCAACAACCCGGCACGGTTCATCTTCGATCACTATATAGCGGCCTTCCTTGATCTTTCCGATTTCTGTCTGTTCCTTCATTTTTTACACCTAAACTGACAATAACATAGCGTGTTAGTAATTTATCTCTATTGCATTACATAAATACAGCGTTGATAGAGGTACCTGCATCGTATGGATTTTTTTTCTGCATGCCAAGACATGGCCAGTGAGGTTACCGAGAGTATTTCTGGTCTTGTTGGATCCAAAGAGGGAAACATTACGGTCAGGATGGGCGCAGACAAGACCCCTACAAAAAAGATCGATCAGGTTGCAGAAGACTGTGTAGTCCGCTACCTCCGGGAGCATGCCCTGTGCTCCCGCCTCATCAGTGAAGAGGCAGGCACGGTCGGTATGGAAGGGGATGAGGGCACCATCTTTCTCGACCCGGTCGATGGTACATTCAATGCCCTTGCGGGAATTCCATTCTTTGCGCTCTCTCTTGCCTATGCCAGGCAGGGGATTATCGAGAAGGCATTTGTCCGGAACCTTGCATTTGAAGAAACATTCACTGCAGAAATCGGCAAAGGCGCGCAGTGCAACGGAAAACAGATTAATACCTCAGACATTGTCAATCTTGATGAGTGTGCGGTGAGTGTTTACGGGAGGAAGTTCAATCCATCAGGTGTGATGCAGCTCGGGCAGAAGATCCGGAGATGGCGCCTCCTTGGAGCTTCGGCACTCGAACTCTGCTATGTGGGTTCAGGACGGATAGATGCATTCATCGACCTCAGGGGAACACTCAGGGTTACGGATGCTGCTGCCGGGATGCTTATCTGCACAGAGGCCGGAGGCCGTGTCACGGATCTCGAAGGAAAGAAGATTCAGTTCCCCGACGATGTCAGTATTGGCCGGTGCCTGATTGCAACAAATGGAAAACTTCACCATAAAGTGATTGAGTACCTGAGGTGAAAATCATGAAAGCACTCATTGTTTCCCGGATCGATAACAGGGATGCTCTGGCTTTCACTCTGAAGATCAGGGATATCCTCAAAGATGAAGGCTGCACCACGGTTTTTGATTCAGATACCGCTGCCGCACTCGGTACAACCGGTGTGCCGGTTCAGGATGTCATAGCTGATTTCTGTATTATTGTTGGCGGCGATGGAACGATTCTCCGGACCATCCAGCAGCTATCTTCCCAGATACCGGTTCTTGGCATCAACTGGGGGGAAGTTGGTTTCCTTGCAGACCTGGAACCTTCAGAATCCCTCGAGTTTATCCGGAGGATTCCTTCCGGGTTCTCAATAGAAGAACGGATGCGGATCGCACTGGTAAAGGATGGCCGGTGCCTTGGGGTTGCCCTCAACGAAGCACTCATTGTAACAACCCGCCCTGCCAAGATGCTCCGTTTTACCATCGTGGTTGATGGTGTTGCTGCTGAACAGTTCCGTGCAGATGGTCTCCTGATAAGCACCCCAACCGGTTCCACCGCATATGCCATGAGCGCTGGCGGGCCAATCGTGGATCCCCGCATCCAGGGTTTTCTTCTCGTACCGCTTGCACCCTATATGCTCTCTTCAAGGCCACACCTGATCAGCAGCAAGCGGAACCTGAGCATACGATTGGAGAGCTCAAAAACAGCAAACCTGGTTATTGACGGGCAGCAGACCTTCGGACTTGGCACTATCGCATCAATAGAAGTCCTGATGGCAGAAAAACCTGCATTGTTTATCGATGTGAAACGTAATTTCTTTGAGAAAGTGGACAACAAACTCCGCAGGTTATAATTTTTTTTAGACTCCATCATTTCGGAATTTTCGGGTCGTTACAATAAGGGAGGCTCGCCACACGCCCGCGGGTTTCCGGTCATTCAGTCCCGGATATCTGCAGAGGCTTGTTCGGGGCTCCGATTCTTCATTCAATTCTCCTGATACTCCCTGGCAGGAAAAAGGACGATGTTTCACACAGTTTATCTTGGAAGCCGATCTACTATTTGAAAGGTGCTTCCGTGCAGATCTCCATGAAACTCGAGATGAAAGATTCACCGGGTCAACTTGTTGCCGCGTTAAAACCGATTTCCGATGTAGGGGGAAATATTATTGCTGTTATTCACCAGCGGGAACCCGATTCGGATACTGATACCCTGGATGTCCAGATCGTTCTTGAACTGCCTGAAGGGAGGCTGGAAAAACTCAAACTCCTTCTCCAGGAGCAGGGGGTCCACATCCAGCGTATCGGCGAGGAACGGCTGCTTTATACCCAGACCGTCATAATGATCGGGCACCTTATGCACACTGACCTGTCTGACACGGTCGGACAGATCGATTCAACCGGTTTTGCAGAAGTCAGTGAGCTCTCCATGTGTATGCCGGCCATTAACGAGAGATCTTCGTCACGGATTACCATCAAATCGGTTACCAGGGAGGATATGGCAGCAGCTCTCGCAATCCTTCGCCGGGTCGCACTCCAGAAATCACTTCTTCTCGTGGAACCGCTGGAGGATATAGCATGATGAGAGTTGCTCTCATTGGTATGGGGTCGGTCGGCAGGGGAGTTGCCGAAACCCTGTATAAAAAGGATCTCGGCATCCTCATCACCGGCCTTGCAGATTCACGGAGCGGGTGCATGGACAGTCAGGGAATTGACATCCCCGCAGTCCTGTCTGCCAAGAAGAACGGCAGCCCCTGCGGCAGCCCGGACATTTCTGCAGCTGATGTTATCAAAAAGGCTGAGTACGATGTCCTGATCGAAGTCACCCCGACAAATGCCCTCACCGGAGAACCCGCAATCGGGTACATCAAAACCGCACTTGCACAAAAGAAGCATGTCGTAACATCCAACAAGGGTCCGATTGCCCTGGCATGCAAAGAGTTGCGGACCATGGCACAGAAAAACCACGTTGCACTCCGGTATGAGGCTACCGTGGCAGGTGCAATTCCGATCATGCACACGCTCGAGCACGGTCTCGCAGGAAATGAGATTCTCGGGCTTTTCGGGGTCCTGAACGGGACCTGCAACTATATCCTTACCCGGATGGCAGCTGAGGGGCTGACATACGAGCAAGCCCTCCTCGAAGCCCGCGAGATGGGATATGCCGAGGCGGATCCAACCTACGATGTGCAGGGAATCGATGCTGCGATAAAACTGGTTATCCTTGCCAACACCATCTGGGACAATGGCATGACACTGAATAATGTGGACCGGACAGGGATCGATCTCCTGACTGCCGATGCCCTCCGCCTGGCCGAAGAAGACGGGTGCACGATCCGGCTGATTGCCGAAGCCATTCCGCGGAAGAATATTCTCCGGGTCTCTCCCCGCATCATCAGCAAGAATCATCCCCTCGTTGTCGAAGGGACATTAAATGCACTGACGCTCGAGACCGATCTTGCAAAGGAGATTACCCTTATCGGCAGGGGTGCCGGATCAGTAGAGACTGCCAGCGCTATCATCGGGGACCTGCTTTTCATCCGCGATCGCTATGTCAAGCGTTCTTGAGCACCGGCGCGACTACCTGCGCCTCATGAGGCAGTTCACTCTCGATAAAGGCTTTTTTACGGTAACTGATATCCACCAGTCTGCAGGTATCCCGCGGAGTACCGCCCAGGACTGGGTATACCGGCTGCAAAACGAGGGGTGTGTTTACTTAAAAGAAGAGAAACGCGGAAGAAGTGCAGCCCGGTATGCAGCGATCAGTGCGATGCCGGCAAGTACGTGCCGGCGGATTTTTACAACAGTTGATGGTGACATGGTTGCAATTTATCATGACTGCATGAGCGGTGCCTGTGCTGCATTCTGCGGTTACCACCATGCCCTTGCCGGGGGTGTTCTCGATCATGTTGAACGTGACGGTACGCTCCTCAAGGAGATGGCACATCTCGGCAGCCGGGAAATAGCAGTAGGTCTTGCTCCTCTTTCTGCCGTTGGCGTATGTGGCGTTGAGAAAGACGGGGATGCGATCATCCAGACCATTCGCTGTATTGGCGGCCCTGCATATTCGCTTTCCGGCATGATGGCCCGTGCTGAGGGGGTATTGCGGGTTGAGCCGCACCTGGCAGATCATATAGTAGAAGGAAAAGTCTGGACTTCGGCGTGCATCCAGGTCATAATCGGAGTAGATGATACCGATACCCGGGAGGGGGGTGCCACCTTTGCCCTTGCACTCGCGCTTCTCAACCACCTCTCCGGTATAAAAGGCATCATCCCGATCAGTCATCATGTTGTCATGCTCAAACCGGATATTTTTGAGAAAACTGCAGGAAATTCGGCAAGTTACATTGAAATTGCCGTTCTTCCCGAACTATTCCGGGATCTTGCTGAACGGGTCCGCAGGTTTGTTTCTGATGAAACATTCTCGGGTAACTGGGGGATAGCCATCCGTACGGGATTCAAGCCGGTGGAAGGGTTGCGGGAATATGGCTGCCTTGTCAGAACACAGGTGGTAACAAGGGCGTTAGCTGAAGCAACTGCCGAGCGCTATGGTATCCAGCTTATTGGGGGAAACGGGGTGATTGGCGCACTTGGGGCGGTTGCACTTACCGGGATCTCCCACGAAATCCAGCTGGATCCCATGAGAAATAATTTCACATCGACCCCGGTGCAGGAAGGATATTAAAAAGGTGAAATCAGCCATTTTTTTATAATCATTTCACAGGAATTCCCGGAAGTGCAAGCAAGCACTTATAAATACAAAGACATGACATAAGCGATCATACATTGTCTTGCCCATTATGGGGCATTTTTCAGGAGTTTTACAAATGGCATTTACCAAAAAGAATGATGAAGCCGTATCGCCGGTCATCGGGGTTATCCTGATGGTCGCAATCACGGTTATCCTGGCAGCAGTCATCGCTGCATTCGTCTTTGGCATGGCAGGGAATATCAAGTCGTCCAAAACGGTAGGGATCACCCTGACACTTGACAGGAACAACAACGCAGTTGCAACTGTATCCGGCGGGCCGGATCTCGCAGCGCTTAATCTTGTCAATTACAGCGTCAATGGAGGAACCGAAGCAATTATCCTTACCGGTACGAACCTGACTACCGGTCATTACAACCAGACTCAGGCAGGATCGGTTGTGGGTAAGAGAGTTATCCTCATCGGGTACTTCAACGACGGTACATCCCAGACTCTCGTGGACAAACAATTCTAAGGGGGCTGGATGAGATGTCTTACCAGATAAAAAAGAATGATGAAGCCGTATCGCCGGTCATCGGGGTTATCCTGATGGTCGCTATCACGGTTATCCTGGCAGCAGTCATCGCTGCATTCGTCTTTGGCATGGCAGGGAATATCCAGTCCTCCAAGACGGTGGGTGTCACCCTGACACTTGACAGGAACAACAACGCAGTTGCAACTGTATCCGGCGGGCCGGATCTCGCAGCCCTGACACTTGTCAATTACAGCGTCAATGGCGGAACCGAAGCAATTATCCTTGCCGGCACGAACCTGACTACCGGTCACTACAACCAGACTCAGGCAGGATCGGTTGTGGGTAAGAGAGTTATCCTCATCGGGTACTTCAACGACGGTACATCCCAGACTCTCGTGGACAAACAATTCTAATCCTTTTTTTCCCGTAAAAGCATCTGATACCGGAATCATTTTCACGGTTCCTTTTCCGGATCTCCACTGTCTCTTTTCGAGGTTTGTTTCGTTACTTTCATTAATTCCGGGGATAATGATAATCTCCGTAATATGAACCGGTTCCGGTTACCACTTCTCCTCCAGGGCCTTACCTTCCTCATCCCCCTGAACATATATGCCATCGGTCTGGGGATGGGATCCGGGATCCAATGGGCATTGCTCCGCTATCAGACTTCATACGCGGGCGTCAGCTTCATAACAGTTACCCATGAGTGGGGGTACCTGTTTTCCGGTATGATCGCCGGGCGGAGTGCACTTTCCATCCTGGCTGGAGTATGTGGCACCTGCCTGCTTATGGCATCCATGGGTTTTATTATCGTATCATACCTTTACAACACAGAAAAATGGGTTAAACCTGCAGCAATCCTGACCATTATCGCCGGAGCTTCTTTTCTCATCTCCAGCCTCCTCCAGTATGGCTTTTTTCTGAATGGGCCGGCAGGATTTGTAATCCCAATCGGGATTCCCCTGGTTTTTTTCATCGGGTGGATAATGTTCAGCGGATATTATCTCATGTTCATTCCTGAGGATGATGGAGAGGATAACGGAAGATGCAACACGGCTAAAACACGTACATCGGGAGCTCCATTATGCTCATTGTTCAATAAATACCAGTTCGTATTCCTCTTTATTCTTATTTTTCTCGTGTACAGTACCGTTTCAGGAATACGAAGTTCGGGTGATACTTTTCCTGCGGCCATACTGCCATACAGTATAATCATCAATCACACGATGGCTGGCGATCCCTTCCAGGCACTTTTCCTCAATGATCCCGGTTTATCGTACTCATTCATCAACAGGGACGGGCATTATTACTCGCTCTTTCCGGTTGTAACCCCGATTCTTGTGTTGCCGCTGTATGCTCTCCAATACCTGATCCTTTCGGCCTGTTCCATGCCCCTGACAGAGAGCAGTCCTGTTTTAAACAGCATTTTTATTACCGGTCATGTGGCAAGTGCCCTTATTGCAACGCTTTGCTGCCTCGTCTTTTACTTTACCGTAAAAAAACTGGTATCGGACCGGGTTGCATTCATTTCAACCCTGATCCTGGCTTTTGCAACCACAACCTGGTCAATAAGCAGCCAGGCGTTATGGCAGCACGGGATGGTTGAGCTGCTCCTGATTCTCATGATCTGGCTCATTATCCGGAACGAGGAGTGCCCCTCAAATTTCAATCTTGCCGGTCTGGGCATCCTTGCAGGCCTTTTTCTCTTCAACCGCCCTCCTGATGCGGTCCTTCTGTTACCTATACTCGGGTATGTCCTTTTCCTGCACAGGAACCGGCTCCATTATTTCCTGGCAGCGGGAATAGCTGGAGGGCTTCCGTTTCTTTGCTACAATTATTTCATTTTTGGAAATGTTTTTGGGGGATACATAAAAAATATCGCATTGTTTCACCTGGACTGGCAGTTCTGGACCAATTTTCTCGCGCTGCTCATATCTCCCAACCGGGGCCTTTTAGTATACTCGCCGGTCCTGATCCTCGCAATCATTGGTTTTTTCCTGCTGGACATGATAAAAAACCGGAAAATTGCGCTCCTGTTGAAATGGTTCGGACCGGTGATACTCCTGGATGTTCTGGTCTATTGCTTTTTTTATGACTGGATGGGGGGTTACAGTTTCGGGCCACGCTTCCTCACGGGACTGCTTCCGGTGCTGGTCCTGTACCTGGCAGTTTTTCTTGAATTTTTCAAGAACAGTAAATTTCCTGCCATTAAGAAGCAATGCATATCGGCATGCATCCTGCTCCTGGTGATAATCTCGATCATCATCCAGGTTATCGGGGTATTCTTCTTCCCGTTTATTCTTGATATTGACGCACATCCCGACCGTATGTGGGATCTGGAGAGCAGCCAGATTGCCCGGAGTTATCGGGATGGTTCCGGTAATATTACCAGCATCTCACTCATCCTGCTCCCCCCGCTTCCCAATGTTGAATTGTTCTCAACCGGACAGAACCAACCGACACTGCTCTCTACCAATGAATCTGAGTTCCGGAATTATCGTACACCCCTGTCACAATCCGGGGGTAGCTTCAGCAGTATATAAAATTGAGATCCTGCGGGTCCAAAAAAGAGATGCGTGGAGCAGGATTCGAACCTGCGAACGCCTTCGCGACGGGACCCTAAATCCCGCTCCTTTGACCGGTCTCGGATATCCACGCGGTATTCTGGTTTTTCTGGCAGGATCAATCTCATCCGACAACCCTTGAGCGTGCGGTTCCTGCTGCCCGGTATATTTGTCCGGAGGCGATAAGAGCATATCGCCATATCCCGGGATACTTAAAAGGACGAAACCGGGTTACATATCCACCCGGGATACAACGCCGTGGATCTTATCCGAAGGGAGTTTATAGAACTGAACAACTGAAGGGGACAGGCGCTTGATCGCGGCAAAGAGCCGCCAGATCGCGTGAGTGGTGATGATATCCTCCATGCCATAGAAGATCGTCTTTTCCTCGATCTCGGCATCTTTGAGAATGCTACCGATATCAACAATCTCCATATACCCAAGATAAATCTCAAATATTGAGAGCCCCGGGGTGATCTCCCGGGTCACCCCCCACGTAACCCCAAACGGCTGCTCGGTCCGGATAATTGAGATGATGATATTGTCATCATAGACAATGTTGTTGGTGAACATGATCCGGGAAACGTACTGGGGGAGTTTCCGGAAATCCCGGGCAAAGAAGAGCGCTGTCCCCGAGATCCGGTTGACCGAGCGGTAAACCCCGTTGAACTTCGGGATGAAATCCTCAAGCGGGATCGGGGTCAGCTTGTCTGCAAGGATCTTCTGGCCGCTGACGTAGATCATAATGATGCAGAATGGAACAAACGCAAGAACGAGCGACCAGTACCCTCCATACGGAATCTTGTGGAGATTGGCAATCAGGAATAACAGATTAACAAATAACAGGAATCCGGCAAAGAGCGTTTTGACGATATGGCCGCGTAAAAACAGGATCCAGGTCACAAGAATACCGGTTATCACCATCGTTCCGCTGACTGCCAGTCCATAGGCATGGGTCAGGTTATTGGAGTTCTGGAAGATGATGATAACCAGAAGAACCGAGAAGAGCAACAGCCAGTTGACAACATCGATGTAGATCTGTGAACGGAGATGCGGCGAGGTATAGTCAATTCTCATAAGCGGCATGATGCGGGTGGTGATCCCCTGGTAAATAATGGAGAATATGCCGGAGATCATGGCCTGGGATGCGATGATCGTCGCGGCTATGCTCAGGAGAAGGAAGGGGACATACAGAAGGGTAAACTGGGACAAGACCATCTCGAAAAGGACATTGTGGGATTCCGGGTGCATCATGAGGAAGGCCCCCTGGCCGAGGTAGTTGATGGAAAGTGCAATAAAAACCAGGTACCATGCTTTGATGATGGGATCCCGGCCGAGGTGGCCCATATCCGCATAGAGTGCCTCTCCCCCCGTTGCAACGAGAATCACCGTCGATAGTATCAGGAATCCCTCGAGCCCGTGCCCGAGCAGGTAAGAGATTCCGTACATGGGATTAATTGCAAGAAGCACCTGGGGGGCAGCAATGAGTGCGACAAGGCCCGCCCCTGCAAGCGCTGCAAACCAGATAACCATGACCGGGCCGAATGCCCAGGCAATCTTTTCGGTTCCCTTGGCCTGAACCGAGAACAGGATTATCGCAATGATTCCCGCGATCATCATCAGGGTAATCTGAGCGGTGTTTTCAAAACCGGGTATGAGAAGAACTCCCTCAACCGCCGAGAGCATGCTGATCGCAGGGGTGATGACGCCGTCCCCGATAAAAAGGGAGATGCCTATTATCGCAAGAAGGGATACAAAAGCTATCTGGTTGCCGGACTTGAGGAGCGGGAGAAGGATCTCCTTGAGCACGATCGTACCTCCTTCACCTTTCTTACCAAGGTGCATGGCAAGAAACGTATATTCAAAGGTGACAAGCAGGGTCATTGTCCAGATGATCAGGGAGAGAATGCCCATGATATTTGCAGGGGTGGGAGGTATCAGGAAAAATATTGCAGTAAGGGCGTAAATCGGGCTCGTGCCGATATCCCCAAACACCAGTCCCATTGATTTGACGATATCCCGCCCGGAAACAGAGCTCGAAAACATTCCTGCATTACCTGTCGTGATAAATAGGGTATATTCCTTTCTCTTTTACAACGGGATTATAAGGGAAATTATCAGGGATCGCAGGTACCGGCATTCTCTTTTTTTTCTTTTTTGTCTTCCGTGTAAATCCGGTAACTCGTGATGACGAGCACCACGATCAGCGGACCAAGCACAAAACCGGCAAGGCCCATGGTCATGAGCCCGCCGACAATGCCGATAAACATGATGAGGAAGTTGATCTTTACCCGCCGGCCAACGAGTGCCGGGCGGATATAGACCTCCGGCACCAGCGATACGCCAAGGTACCCTAATATGAAGAGGAGCAGGACACCCCGGGTATCTCCCAGCGCAAGGGCATAGGCACCGATAATGATGAATGCAACAGAAGATCCAAGGACCGGTATGAGCTCGCAGAACGCAGCAAAGAATGAGAAGAAGAGGATGTTGCCATAGCCAAGAAGATAGAAAACCGGCAGGGCAATGAAAAACGTCAGGACTGCAATGGCGATCTGGACAATGTACACCGTGTACAGCGTATCGGAGGTTACATCGGATAACCGGGTCACGTATTTCTGCAACGGTTCGGGAACATGCATGAGGAGCTTGTCCCGGATCTCTTCCCCCCGGATAAAGAGGATAAAGAGCGTGAAGAAGAAGACAAACATCTTAAAAGCGATGAGGGGCAGGTACTCGATTAAGGTCTTTTCATAATTGATAAAAATGGCAAAACCCTCGTCCAGCAGGACTGCGAGATTGCCCTTGTTGAGCGGGACCCCGTAGGCCATGGGATTTGTTGCAGGATTGTTGAGCCAGGTCCCGATAGTCCCGAACATCCCGGAGAGTGTCCCCGCGTTTGAAGAGAATATAGCCAGGGTAAAGAGAGCCATTGCACACGAACCTACGAGGACAATGGCTGTGAGGAGCGCCGATGCAAAAACCGGCCGGATCCGGGCTGATATTTTTTTAAACAACGGAAACAGGACAATGGTAAGGGATGCCCCGAGCAGCACCATGTCCATCACCGACCAGAAAACAATGATTGCACCAATCACAAAGATGACCAGGAGAATGAACGGGTAATACTCCGGGCGTATGGCTTTCATGGGTTATTACGTAGTGGGAAGTGAAGCATCTTAATTGATCCTGTACATTCATTCCTGTGCCGGAAAAACGATAGCCATAACAATATAACCCTCCCAATCTCCATGGTTATCAGATGAAGCGCATCGAGCATATCGCCATGATCGCGCATGACATGGGGCTCATCTTCGAGTTCCTGGGCATAGCGTCCCTCCTGCCGTTCGTTGTGCTTGCAGTCTTTCAGGAATGGGACCTCATCTTTCCGCTCGCATCAGCCCCGCTGGTTTTTCTTGTGCTCGGGCTTGTCATATCGCATATCCCCCATGAAGACCTGGAACCCTCGTTTTCAGTAACCTTAAGCGCGGTTGCCCTGTCATGGCTGGCCATTGCTTTCATCGGGGCACTCCCGTTTGTATTCGGCATGAAGATGTCCTACACCGATGCAATCTTTGAGGCCATGTCAGGCTGGACCGGGACCGGTTTTACCATGATCCAGTCCCTTGACACAACGCCCAATACCCTCCTCTTCTGGCGATCATTTATGCAATGGATCGGCGGGATCGGGATCATCGCGTTTGGCATCTCCCTTCGCCGCAAGACCCGGGTCTCACTCTTCCGGCTGTACCGGGCTGAAGGCAGGGAGGAGGAACTTGTGTCGGCATCGGCCTCCTCGAGCCGCCGCATGTGGATGATTTATCTTGTCCTGACCTTTGCCTTTACCGGCCTTATCATGCTCGCGGGCATCCCGCTCTGGGATTCCCTGAACCTGGTGATGGTGGCCATCTCCACCGGGGGGTTCACGCTCCACGCCGGGGGGCTTTCGTATTACAATAACCCCTGGCTTGAGGCTCTGCTCATTCCCGTGATGCTTGCAGGGGCCATACCGTTCAAGGTCTTTTTCCTGCTCTATTATGGCAAGCTGCGGGACATGTTCCACGACAGGACGGTCAAAGCCCTTCTCCTTATCGCGCTTATCGGGTCTGTCATCACTTCGCTTGACCTGTTCATCTTCGGGGATATCAGCCTTGAGACAGCCTTCCGCCAGGGTATTTTCACTGCGGTTTCCGGGCTGTGCACCTGCGGCCTGATGAATTCCAATCCCCACTTCTGGGTTACCATCCCTCTTACGGTAGTGACCATGATGATGTTCATTGGCGGAGCCATGGGGAGTGCTGCCGGGGGGGTCAAGGTGAACCGGGTGATGCTGGTCTATGAAGGAGTCAAATGGTGGTTCCGGCGCTTTTTTGTCAGCAGCCGGGTCATCGTCCCACTCAGGTTTGGGGGAAAGACCATGTCAAAAAAGATCTCGGACCCGGCAATCTCCAACAACCTGCTGGTCATCGTCGTCTATGTGCTCACGATCTTTATTGCAACCCTTCTCACCCTTCACCTGTACATAACCTCCTTCCGCCTGGATGAAGTGGTTTTTGACATGGTATCGGCACTCAGTAATGCC
Source organism: Methanoregula sp. (assembly GCA_041645355.1). Classification (GTDB taxonomy): domain Archaea; phylum Halobacteriota; class Methanomicrobia; order Methanomicrobiales; family Methanospirillaceae; genus Methanoregula. The sequence goes on along the minus strand of JBAZQF010000005.1, from coordinate 21,789 downwards.
GGGCTCACAACAGGATTCATCAGCGCAGCGAGCCCGATCTCATTAAAATGGATCTTCATTGCCCTCATGTGGCTCGGGAGGCTGGAGATCGTGCCGATCATCATCATCTTTATGGGCCTCGCCAAGGAGGTCAATGCCGATCTCTCCCACGCGGATTCCGAGTCCCGTGCAAGCGATCACGATCGTTTCCGGGAATGATTCCCGGCACATCTTCCAGCCCTGCAGTCACCTCACTGCTTATCTTGGTGCAGCACGAATAGTAGAGGATACGGTGATCCATGGCAGAGGTAACAATTCTCGGGACAGCACATGTCTCGCAGCAGAGCGTTGATGAAGTACGGGCTGCAATCGCAGAGCAGAAGCCCGACGTGGTTGCCGTGGAACTGGATTCCTCCCGATTCCAGGCACTCAAGCGGCAGGCCCGTGACCCGACGGTTGAGGATGTACTTGAAGTAAAAAATTTCAACTCCCTGCTTGTCCAGTGGCTTCTTGCATACCTCCAGCGCAAGATCGGTTTCGATGTCGGTGTTGACCCGGGCGCAGAGATGAAAGCGGCCATCGAGGAAGCTGAGAAGAACAACATACCCATTGCCCTGGTTGACCGGGATATCCGCGTTACCCTGCTCCGGTTCTGGAATTCGATGGGGGCCTTTGAGAAGATCAAGATGATCTGGGCCCTGATCATCTCCATTGCTGAAGTGGATAACGGGCAGGAGATCGATATCGAGTCCTTAAAGGACCAGAACGTGATCGATGTCGTGATGGAGGAATTCCGTAAATTCTCACCGAACGGCGCCCGCGCCCTCATCGACGAGCGGGACGCGTTTATCGCCCACCAGCTGGTCCTTTTGAAGGTCCAGCGTCCCGATTCGCGGATTCTTGCCATTGTCGGGGCCGGTCACCGGCAGGGAATAGCAAATTACCTGGATAACCCGGCAACACTGCCCCCTTTCGATAACCTTGTCAGGGAGCCCAGGTCCTTCCCGTGGGCGAAAGTATTCGGCTTTGGGGTGACTGCGCTTTTCATCTTCCTGCTTGCGGCCATTGCGTTCTCAGGAGTGGGCTGGGATGTCCTGCTCTATGCCTTCCTCTTCTGGGTTATCATTCATGGGGTTCTTTCAGCCCTCTTTACCCTGATCGCGGGAGGACATCCCTACTCGGCGCTTACCTGTTTCTGCGTTGCATGGATGACCTCCTTAAACCCGATGCTCCATGCCGGGTGGATTGCAGCATATGTTGAGGCACGGGTGAGAAAACCGCCGATTACCGATTTTCGGAAGATCTACGAGTCAGAAACCCTCGGGGATATGGCAAAGATACCGTTATTCCGGGTTGTCCTCGTTGCAGCCCTTGCCAACCTTGGCAGCCTGCTTGGAACAATCCTGTACTTTATCTTTGTCTTCCCGGTACTGGGAATAGACCCGGCAGTTGTGATCTCAACGGGAATCCACAACATGTGGGCCGGGTTTATCGGACTCTTCTGATTTTTTTCCCCTGGCACATTCCAGTCCTTTCCACGGGGCCTCCTTTCCATTCCCTGGACGAGCAGGAACGGTTCCGGTGCAGAACACAACAACCATTTATGCAACGATCTCCAACACTTTGCTGTGAGTTGTACTATGGCAGACCGTTTTATCCAGTTCCCGGGAGGCAGGGTCAGGGTTGCTGCACTGCTTTTCCTTGCATTGATCGGGCTCGTTCTTCCGGTATCAGCGCTGAACCTTTCCGCTACCCAGTATACCGGCAATACCCCTGCCGGGGGTACCGCCAACTATGCGATCATTGCCGGAATACCATGGGATACAGAACCGGTTGACCTTCTTGTGGATGTCGTGGGCATCAGCCAGAAACCGGATCTCTCGTATGTTGCGGTTGAACCGATCAAGGATACCTACGCCTTTTCCGGAAGAAAATATGTGTCCGTTGACAAAGAGAGCATCCATCTTGAGCCCGGGATCAAGCAACAGTTTACCCTCTCATTCAATCTCCCGGCAAATACCGGGGACAACAGCAGGTATGCGATGGTGGTTGTCCATACCATTGCCGCAAAGACGGGGAATGCCACCGATATCACAATCCCGGTCCTCCTCACTCCGATAGGAAGTTCGCCTTCCATGTCTGGCAGCATCACCAGCTTCGATGCCGGAAATGCCATTCTGGGACAGAAGGCTGCGTTTGCAACCAGCTATCGGAATACCGGCACTACCCACCAGAACAACCTCGTAAACACCATAACGGTATCCGGACCTGATGGCGGATTGCTTGTCACGGAATCCGGCGAGCCGTTAAGTACACCGCTTCTCCCGGAAAAATCCTATGAATTCCGGGTCGTTCCTGATACCAGCCGGCTTATGGCAGGAAACTACACGGTCCTGTCAAAGATCACCCTTGGAAACGGGCAGGTGATGGACAAGAAGACCACAATCCTGACAATCAACGGGAATACAAAAACCCCGGTACCGGCAGCTCCCACGGCAAATACACCGGCAGTTCCCACTACCGCCAAATCGTCCCTGCCAGCGGTACTGGGCCTTGCAGCCCTTGCCGGAGCACTTGTTATCATCTCATCCCGGCGATAACAGGAGCAACAATTCTTTTTCTCCCGCAAACGCACTCATTCTTCTGATGCACGCGGGGGATCCGTCCCGGCGAGGGATAGAGACTTCAAATACATGCTCTGTGGAAACGCATATGAACGGGAATTCACGCCCGAAGTATGAAAATGAAAAGGTAATTTTAGGAGGGCTCATAAGCCTCAGGGCTTCGGTACGGCGGGGCAATTACCTGTTTTTTTGATATTAGCAGGTAATTGAAGCGCCGCGGGGGCGTCCCTTCGGGGGCGGCGCAAGCTATCATAATACCGGAATTGACTCGTCCCTGTCTTACTTGATTCGCAAATTTTCAATGGGAAATGATTTTAAAAAAATTCGACGCTTTCGGGGGCTATACCCCCGCCCGGGCCGCCCCTACGGCCGATAACGACGTATTAACGGTGACTGAACGAGAGGCTATCACACTGCACCCCATCACCAAGGGGGCTGACTGGTGGCGCGAGAAGGGGGTCATCGAGCTATAGGATCAACGTTTTCTACAGAGAGAAAATACGAATTATACCGGGAATATTCCGGAAGTTCGCTCCTTGTTCAGGATGTTGTGACGGGGGCGCTCAAATTTTTTTTACCGGCTTGAGGGTTCAGGGGTAAAATTCCGTCCCGGACCCGTCTTTTGAACGCTGTTTCCCGTTATGACCGGCCCAATCATTTCAGTGCCGCAATCTCCCGGTCTATCCAGCACCGGATCACACCTGCGATCTCGTCCCGGTTCATGCCGGGCCGGTACTGCTCACGGATGGCAGATTCCAGGTTGTCAAGGACCGGGGATACGATCGCCAGGTACGACTCCGGGCTCTGAAATCCTCCAGATTTTCCAAGGTGGACCAGGACGAGCTCGTTGAGGTGCTCCAGTTCACCGGTCATGTCGATCAGGTTCTCAAGAGTCTGCGCTGAGGGTACCGTGGACTGCAGCACATCACCGTTTGCGGGATCAGCAGTTCCTGCTGAAGAAACATATTCAGGGGCATCATGGTTGGGCATGGCTGATATCTCGTCCTGGTTCCCGGATGACAGAGTATGGCACGGAACATTCCCTGCCGGATAAGGAACATCTTTTTTTTGGGCATTAAATTCTTGTGAAACCGGAACGATCGCAAAGGTTTATGCCTGAATGGAATGTCTCCTTGTTCATACGGTGAACGCATGCCTGGCTCTGCACTTCTGGTTATCGAAGGGCTCTCTTGAACTCCCGAGCAGAAACCCAAACGGCCATCCGTCCTCCTTTTCCTGGAGGGTCTTGAAAGTTACCGGGGCGACTTCAACATCTATTACGCGAACTTTTACGAGAAGACCGGCTTCCGCCGGGCTCTCGAGGACGATCTCACGAATACCAGCGAGGACCGGCTCTTCCTCTATGTGGCAGCCCACGGGACCGGAAAACGGATCGGAGGACTCAAGGCCAAAACCGGCATGAAACTCCCGGCCATGTTCAAAGCCGTGAAAAATGCCGCCAACTATTCCAATATCGAGGGAGTGCTGATCGGCTCGTGCAGCGTTGGCAACAATATCGATGATTTCATCTCGACAACCAAGAACTCCCACATAGCATGGATCTTCGGCTATACCTGCGAGATCGGCTGGATGGCAAGCACGCTCATCGATGTCTCGATCTTCGAACACTTAATGAAACTCAAAAAAAGCGATCTCAAGGACAGGAACAAAATCCTGAGCGCCTTTGAAAAAGCCCTCCGCCGGTTCAATGGCGATTACATTCTCTGCAAGAGAAAGGAAAAGAACATTCCCTTAAAATCTGCCATCACGCTTGTTGTCCAGCCCCGGGGCCCCGGCTTCAAAGCGCAGGACGAGACCGAAAACCTTCTCAAAAAACTGGGGTGGGGGGCTTAAAAAAAGTTATACCGGTTTTATTTTTATCTCGGGTTTTGGCAGGTACGGGATCAGGGCAGCGGCAATCTTTGCAAGGTTCATGGACTGGAGAACTACCTTTCCCGGGCCGGTCAGGGTTGTGACAAAGAGGCCTTCGCCCCCGAAGAGTGCGGTGCTCACTCCTCCTGCAAGAGCAATGTCATAGCTGACCGTTTCCTCAAAACCGACAACAAGGCCGGTCTGGACCTTGACTACTTCGCCGGCCCGGAGGGTTTTTTCAATGATATCCCCGCAGCAATGGAGGATGACCGTTCCTTCTCCGGACATATACTGGAAAATAAAACCGCTTCCCCCAAAGAGCCCGGCCGGGATCTTATCGGTGAGCGCAATATCCAGCTCCACACTCTCCTCGCAGCAGAGAAACGATGATCTCTGGGCAATAAACTCTTTTCCGGGTTTTACCTGGACCGTAAATATTTTTCCGGGCATGGTCCCGGCAAAAGAGACAAAGCCGGCGGTTTCGGGGGAAGTGAACCTTGTGAGAAAGACACTCTCCCCGCTCACTGCCCGCTTCAGTCCCGAAATAAGGCCGCCCTTGAGCTGGCTGTCCATTATCATGGAGCCGCTCATGTTCACCATCGATCCAGCCTCTGCATAGATCCCTTCTCCGGCAGCCAGATCAACTTTCGCCATCTGGAGGTTGTTCCCGATAATCTCGAACTTCATGGTACTCCTGACAGGTGATTCGTCTTAAAAATTCAAATGTTTTTGGAATTGAACCGGGGGGTGAGCGTGCCGGTTTCTGACGGCAGGGGGTAAGAAGGAAAAAACCACTCATTTATTACCACCCCTGCCGATCATTTTACATCAGAACAGGTTCCGGCCGGGTGACATACTGTGGGTAGATTATCAGAATTGCTCTGGGAGAATGCTACGATCAAGAAGATTGGCCTTGTTGTGTTTCTCCTCATTCTTGCAGCATCCGTATTCCTTTTTATTGCAGTTTTCCAGGAGACCCAAAGCATCCTTACGCAGTCAACCAAGAACGAGGGCCTCTCATCGGCCATGACTGCTTCCGGCATGATCGACGGGACAAATCTCGCTGCCCTCCAACCGGGCGACGAGAACAGACCCACGTACCGGGCTCTTCACACCCAGCTGAATCGCGTGAGAAGCGCCAATCCCGATATTAAGTACATATACACCATGAAAAGGATCAATGAATCTGTTGTTTTTGCCGTTGATGCCGATTACGGGAACCCATCCGGGGAGATGCGGGGAGCGGGTATCGGTGAACCATACACCGGGGTGACACCCGCCATGATCCGGGGGTTCTCGGTCCCGGTTACCGAGCCGGAATTCACCACCGATGAGTGGGGTACGGTCTTTTCTTCCTATGCTCCGGTCTATAACGGGAGGGGCGAAATAACCGGGCTGGTTGGAGTCGATATCGATGCCGGCGTGCTCTCCTCCCGCATTTTTACGCTGAAGGTGCTGTTCATCCTCGCACTCTTCGCAACTTTCCTCCTTATCGTATCGGTTGCAGCCTTTACCGCTTCCATGCAGGAACAGGCACTCAGGATCATGAGGGAGAAAGAGGAATACCTCAAGACCATCATGCATTCCATCCAGACCGGGGTCTTCATCATCGATGCTGAGACGCATGTCATAACGGACATCAATCCCAAAGCCCTTTCACTTATCAATGCAAAAACGGAAGATGTTGTCGGGAAGGTCTGCCACACGTTTGTCTGCCCTGCGGATAGGGGAAAAAGCCCGATAACCGATCTCGGAATGGTTGTTGACAATGCAGAGAGCGTTCTCATTGATACCCATGGCCGGAGAATCCCCATCATCAAGAGCGTCAACAGCATAACGCTTGGCGGCAAGAAGATGCTCATTGAATCCTTTGTCGATATCACCGAGCGTAAGAAGATGGAAGAGCAGAACAAACAGCTTATCAAGGAGCTGGAAACCGCCAACTCAGAGCTCAAGGACTTTGCATACATCGTGTCCCATGATCTCAAGGCCCCGCTCCGGGCAATCGGGTCCCTTTCACAGTGGCTCTATACCGATTACAAGGACAAATTTGACGATGACGGAAAGACCCAGCTGGATCTCATCATCAACCGCGTCAACCGGATGCAGAGCCTGATCGAGGGGATCCTCGAATATTCCCGGGTTGGGAGGGTGCGGGAAGAAAAAGATCTGATCAAACTCGAAGCAGTGGTCAGTGAGGTTATTGACACCCTGTCCATCCCGCCCCGGATCACCGTGACCGTTGACACGCCGCTCCCGTCAGTTACCTATGAAAAAACCCGGCTCCACCAGGTATTCTCGAACCTTATCGGGAATGCCGTAAAATATATGGACAAGCCTTCGGGAGAGATTCATATCGGCTGCACCCAGGAAGGAGAATTCTGGAAAATGTATGTACGGGACAATGGCCCGGGCATTGATTCCCGATATTACGATAAGATCTTCCAGATCTTCCAGACGCTCCAGCCCCGGGACCATGTTGAAAGTACCGGCATAGGACTGACGATCGTCAAGAAGATCGTAGAAACAAACGGGGGCCGGATCTGGGTAGAGTCTGAAGTGGGGAAAGGAAGTATTTTTTATCTAACGGTGCCGATATCCCGTACAAAGGATGCTGGTGTACCATGAAGGATGAAAAGGCAATACTCCTGGTTGAAGACGATATTGTTGACACAATGTCCGTGAAGCGGGCGCTCAAGGAACTCCAGGTTACCAACCCCCTCTTCCATGTAGAGAACGGGGTTGAAGCGCTGGAATTCTTAAGAAACCCTGCAAACGTCAGGCCGGCCATCATCCTTCTTGACCTGAACATGCCAAAAATGAACGGGCATGAATTTTTAGCTATCGTGAAAAAAGACGAGGATCTCAAAAGGATACCCGTCATCGTTCTCACGACATCAAAGCAGGAACTGGACAAGGTCCAGAGTTTCGACCAGGGCGTTGCCGGCTACATGATAAAACCCGTGGATTACCAGCAGTTTGTGGAAGTCATGCGGACAATCCGGCTTTACTGGACGCTGAGTGAATTGCCAGGATAACGCAATGACACCATCCTCGAGGAACGGACCGGCCCTTACCCTGCTCCTGATAGAGGATGATCGTGTTGACCAGATGGCATTTGGCCGGATGATCCACAACCAGCAACCGTCCTATACCGTCCGCATTGCCGGCTCTCTTGCAGAAGCCAGGGTCATCCTGTCAAAGGAGCCGGTGGATATTGTTATCTGCGATTTTTACCTTGGCGACGGGACACCTTTCGATATCATACCGGATCTGAAAAAACAGAATATCCCTATCATCGTTGTTTCCGGTGCCGAAGATGAGGATTCCGCAGCTGATGCAATACGGAGCGGTGCGTATGACTACATAGTCAAGGACCAGAACTACAATTATCTCAAAGCCCTTCCCCTCACGATCGAGACAGCTCTTGCGGATGCCAATCCTGACTCCGTTGTCCAGCACAGGACGGTGGACACCCCTGCCGCAATGCAGGATGCGAATACGGACAAGGACGAGATTCAGTTGCGGCGCCTTGTCATTGACCAGTCCGAGCTTATTGCCCGGTACCGGCCAGACGGGACCATCCTTTTTGTCAATGACGGGTACTGCCGGTACTTCCGGAAGAGCCGGGGGGAACTGATCGGCCAGTCATTCGGGATGTTCCTTGCCGATGAGGATGCACAAGAGCTTAAAAAACAGCATTCCCTCTTAAGCATTGAAAATCCCACCAGAACGTTTGAGCACCGCATCCATCTGCCGTCTGGGGATATTCGCTGGATCCGGAGAACCGACCGGGCACTCTTTGACGAATCCGGCAGTATCATGGAATTCCAGATGGTGGCAACCGATATCACGGAGCAGAAGCTTGCCGAAAACGCCCTGCGGGAGAGCGAGGAGCGCTACCGGATGCTTGCCGAGTACGCGTTTGACGGCATCCTGATCCAGGATCTCACGGGTTCCATCCTGTACGCGAACCCGAGTATTGTCCGGATGTTCGGGTACTCCCGCATCGAAGACGTTCTGGGGAAAAACACCCTCACCTTTGTGGCACCGGAATTCCAGGAGACCGTGATAAAAGACCTGCAGAACGTTATCGGCGGGAACCAGGGGTATCTCCAGAAATACGCGGCCATCAAACCGGATGGGGAGAAGATCATCGTCGAATCGGTAGGAACGCTCATCCCGTACCAGGGAAAGACCGCAAACATCGTGGCTTTAAGGGATGTGACAGAGCGGGAGAATGTGCAGAACCAGCTGAAAAATGAACTTGACCGGAAGCGGGATTTCATCAATGTTGCTGCGCACGAACTCCGCACCCCGCTCCAGCCGGTGATCGGGTACCTCACGCTCCTTCTCGATGAAGGAGCGGGTTTCCGGATACCTCCGGATGTCCTCGAAATCCTCAAAAAGATCAAGATGTACGCTGAGTCCGAGCGGCATATGGTGAGCCAGATTTTGGAACTGAGCCTCCTTGAATCTGCGCACGAACACTACCGGCCGCCAATGATGCCGGTTGCGATCCGGGAGCAGGTTGATCTCGTGATCCGGCAGGGCAGATTTGATGCCGATGCCTCGGTGACCGTGAATATTCCGAAAGATACCATAATCACCAGCAACGGGCCGTACATCCACGAGATCCTTGATGCAATCCTCTCAAATGCGGTGAATTACTCAAGCCCGCCCCGGATCATCTCGATAGATTCCCGTAAATCAGAGACCGGGCTTGCGATCTCTGTTTCGGATAACGGCATGGGCATCCCGCCGGATAAACTGGAGGTAATCTTCGACCCGTTCTATATCAGCGATGCCGACAAGCTCTCGCGGAAGTACGGCCGGCTGGGAGTTGGTCTCACCATGGCAAGGAGCCGGGCTGCAAGGCTCGGGGGTACTATCACGGTATCAAGTGTTGTCGGGAAAGGGAGTACCTTCACGCTGACCCTTCCAAAAACCCCCGGGAACTGAAAAGTGCCTCTTTTCTTTTTTTCCACTTTGATGAACATGCCGCGTCTTGACGCGGTTTCTGTCCGTAATGGAAGAAAGAAGAGAATGTTTAAGATAATTTCCGGCAAGTCTATGTTATGTCCAGATCACTCTTCATCGGAATCCTGCTTGTCGTATGCATACTGGTTGCCGCAGCGGGATGTACCAGCCAGCCACCGGCTGGCAGGACAACCGCAGCTGCACCCCCGGTAACGATCGCGGTTCCGGACACCGCCATTGTGCAGAAGACATTCGTGGTATTCCCAGAGGCACCACTCAATGAAACCGAGAAGTCAGATATTCTCGAGCTGCAGGAAGAAGAGAAATTTATCGCCGATCTCAATGCCGTCCTCGCTACCCAGCATACCGATATTGTCCTTTTCCAGAATATCGCCAACATCTCAAAGATCTACCAGACTGCCGACAATGTTATCCTCCTGCGGTACGGGATCCCCAACCCCGAGAAAGATCTTGCCGGCGTATTTGCAAGCCAGAAACTGCAGCTGGCATATAACAATGCCATCAATACCGGCAGCATGTCTGCAAAGGATGCTCTCATGGTGGATGCTGCAGCAGAAGAGCTGCATATCGCGGATCTCGAAGCAGCAATCGGGCGCACGGACAACCGGGATACTATCTTCATATACCGGCAGGAACTCATCACATCCCGCAACAACCTGCGGGCCATTTCGCAGGCTATCGCCGCGTACGGGAGCGTTTATACCCCCAAATATCTCTCACCGGCATATTACAGCAGCCTGATAAATTCTCCGGCCGAGTACGTACCTCTGGCAAAATAATCATCCCTGCATTTTTTCAGACCGGGACCCTGTTTTTTATTTTCACGGGATCCATGGATCGGTTCCGGAAGAGGAAAGAATCCGGAGGATTTTTTTCGTTGTTACAAGAGCAGGGGGGTATTCGTTATGAGGGTTGGTTCTGCCGGATTCCTGATGAATTGCCCTTCCTGTCGCAAACCGAACGAAATACAGAAGAGAATGTTTAAGATAATTTCCGGCGAGTCTATGCTATGTCCCGATCACTCTTTATCGGAATCCTGTTCGTCGTATGCATTCTGGTTGCCGCGGCGGGATGTACCAGCCAGCCGGCCAGCAAGACTCCCGTTGTTACAACCACGGTAGTCACTCCCGCGGTTACCGTAGCGGTTATTGCCGGAGGCACCACTGAGGCAACATTCAATTCCCTGCCACAGGCACCGCTCAATGAAACCGAGAAGGCCGATATCATCCAGTTGCAGGAAGACCAGAAATGTATCACCGATATCAATGCCGTCCTTGCCACCCAGCACCCGGATGTCCCGGTCTTCCAGAATCTTGCCAATGCATCGAAGATCTACCAGACTGCCGATAACATTATCCTCACGCGGTACGGGATCCCCAACCCGGAGAGTACTATTCCCGGAAAATTCACCAGCCAGAAGCTGCAGCTTGCCTATAACAATGCTGTCAATACCGGCAGCATGTCAGTACGGGACGCACTCTATGTCGACGCAACGGCTGAAGAGATGCACATCGCGGATCTCAATGCTGCCCTCGGGCGTACAGATAACACGGATCTGCAGTTCATCTACCGGCAGGAGCTCGCGTTCTCGCGCAACAACCTGCGGAGCATTAACCAGTGGATCACCGCCTATGGCAGTGCATACACTCCCACGTACATTACCGTGGATTATTACAATGCCCTGACAAACTCGCCGGTTGAGCAGATCCCGGTCAGATAATTTTTTTAAAATTGAATGCCCGGGAATCAGGTAATTCCCGGAATTTTTTTTAATTTTGCAAATGGAAAACTCTCAAAAATTTCCGGAAACGCTATTCATGAACGGGTTTCGTTTGCCTTTGCCATTTTCAGGATCTTTTCATTGATGTTGGGGCTGTTCTGTACCCGGTGCCAGTCATCATGACTCATACCCAGGAAAAAATTGCAGGCGGAACATTTGAGCCAGACTTCGTACTGGTCCGGGAATTCGGCAGCAAGAGTGGATTTTTTACACTTCGGGCACGTGAGGGGATGGTGAGGATTACCCATTGTCATAACTGGTGATTGTGTGGTTGAGAGAAAAAATCCTGCTGTTTTTGCCGGGCAGCTTTCGGCCGGGCAGAAACAGGGGGGGGAATCTGCATTCATCGCATTTCCACCGCAATGAATGAAACAGACGGGCACTGGCATAGTGCGTATTCATTATACCAAAGAGCGGCATTGTGTTCAATTTCACAGGTGCAGCATGGCAGGGGAGAAGATTGGTTCTGGATCATTCCCTTACTGCAGCAGGTACCTTCCGCCACGCACCTTTCGGCACCACCATCTCGAACCGTGCCCCTTTACCGGGTTCGCCGGTTTCGGTGATGGTGATGCCGGTTATTGCAAGGATCTCGCGGGAGAGGAAGAGACCAAGGCCGGTATGGTGCCCGAATCCGCGCTGGAACAACCTTTTTTTATCCTCCTGCGATATCCCGGCTCCATCGTCCCCGACAGAAATATTCAACCCGTTTTCAGATTCCTGCAGGGTGACAGAAATCCGGGTCAGTCCATCCCCGCCATACCGGAGGGCGTTGTCAATGAGATTGAAAAAAACTTTCTCAAACAGGAGATCCGCGAAGATTTCACAATCAGGAAAATCCTGCTTCACCGTCACATTCCGAAGAAGTAACGAGGCAACAGCCTTATTGATACTCGCATGAATACTCTGCCAGACCGGACTCGTTATCCCGAGGTCCTGGTACTCGCGGGTAAATTTTATCTGCCGTTCGAGGTTCTCCGCGATTACCTCTTCCGTGCGCATATATTTCGCAAGTGCATCCAGGTCCGGCTCTCCCCGGGATAATTCGATATAGGTCTTGAGGGCGGTGAGCTGGTTGAGCATATCATGTCGTGTGATACTTGAGAGGAGACTTAATTTTTTGCTTGCAAGTGCCAGGGCATCCTCCGCACGCTTGCGCTCGGTGATATCCCGGAGGACATGGACACTGCCGATAACTGCTCCGGAAGCATCGTGTATGGGGGATACGGTCAGGGAAAAATCCCCGTTCAGATTATCCTCGTGAATATCGGCTGAATGGCTCCGGCCATCGTGGATAAGCAACTGGTGGGGACAGATAGCAACGGGGGTTTTGGTGTGATGCACAACTTCATAGCAGGTCAGGCCTATGGCTTCCTCTTTTGAAACCCCCAAGCGGTCAGCCATTGCCTTGTTCACCTGGACAATCCGGAACTGGCTGTCAATGATGGCGATCATATCCGGTACCGCGTCAAACGTGAGTTCCCACCGGGCTTCGCTTTTCCTGAACGCTTCATTTGCCTCGGCAAGTTCCCCGGTCCGTTTCTGAACCCATGATTCAAGATTGGCATATTCCTTCTGGAAGTTCTGGTCCAGTGCGAATTTATACAGCGCTATTTCAATGTCGGTCCGGAGCGTTCTCTCATCATATGGCTTGATTATGTAGCCGTACGGCCGGGTCCGCTTTGCCCGTTCTACCAGTTCGGGATCTGCAAAGGCTGTGACATAGATGATGGGGACAGCATGTCGTGTCAGGATCTCCTGGGCAGCTTCAATTCCCGAAAGTTTACCGGAAAGGTGAATATCCATGAGGATGATATCGGGAGTGTTCTCATCCGCCATCTGGATTGCCCGTTCTCCGGAACCGGCAATTCCGGTGACCCGGTACCCGAGCGACAGGATAATTTCCTTGAGATCAATTGCAGCGATCTGCTCATCCTCGACAATAAGGATTGATTTCTGTTCCATGCACCCTCTCTGGCAAACATTGGGAAAGAATGTTTAAAATGTTTATTCAATGGTAATTGAAAACCCGGGGAACCCGAAGTCCTGACCCGGGTTGGAAACCCGTTCAGGGCGCCATCAGGTGCGGGCATCATAATGGCGATGGATGGGAAAAAGGATATCTCCCTGGTTTGTATCCATTGTTTACAGGCCCTGATTCGGGAGATCAGATCCCCAGGGAAAAATAAGCCCGTAAAAGGCCCGGATTCCCTTTTCCGGGTCCGGGAGTCTGCCGGAAACGGCCGTAAAGTTCCCCGATCCGGTTCCTGTAAAAAATATGCCCGATTCTCACTCCGTTTGCCAAAATAAGGCTGGAATGCACCTCGTAGAATGGGCTACAACGGCATTTATACGGGCCTGTTTCCTGCCACATATTTTGGCCTGTCAGGAACCGGAAAAGGGTACCGGAACGCGGATATGAGGGTCATATATTCCGGTTGATATAATAAAAAAGGGGTTAAAACAACCCTTAATACCTTACCGCAACAAAACTTGTGCAGATGCCCGATCAAAAACTTGCCGGCGGTCCGACCCAGGACGAGATCATGGCGGTCTCCCTTGCAAAACTGGGTCTCTGCAGCACGGATACGGTCCTTGAGATCGGCTGCGGTACCGGAAAAGTCTCGGTTGCCATGGCCCGGCTCTCGTCAAAAGTATACTCGCTTGACCTGCGCCCGGACGCAGTTTCCATGGCAAGGGATACTGCGAGGAAATCCGGCGTGAACAATATCGAGTTTTTCAATACCGAAGCAACGGCATTCCTTTCGCATGACGCAGTATACGATTGTGCGTTTCTCGGCGGCACAAAGAACCTGCCCGCAATCCTGCCGGTGCTTGCAAAAAAAGTGAAACGGACCATTGTGATCAATGCGGTTCTCCTCTCAACCCTTGCCGATTCAGTCAATGCCCTGCAAAAGCTCGGTCTCTTTGTTGAGGTGGTGCAGGTGCAGGTTTCGCGGTCCCATGAGATCGCGGGAAGTCTCATGTTCAAACCCATTGATCCGGTGTACATCATTGTCGGGAAGGGGGCAGCATGCTCGTAGGTCTTGGCCTTGGGCCGGGAAACCCTGAGCTCCTCACGTTGCGGGCTGTCCGGTTGCTCAGGGAGGCGGATGGGGTCTTTGTCCCGGGCCGGATTGCGCACGACCTGGTTATTCCCTACCGGGAGCCGGTCATGCTGGACTTCCCGATGACGGACGATGAGGAGAAGATCCGGAGGTGCCTTGAGGAGAATGCAAAGAAGATTGCACCGGTTGCTGCAAAGGGTCTTGCCGTATTCGGCATTCTCGGGGACCCGAACTTCTTCTCGACCTTCTCGCGTCTCTGTGCCGTTATAGCCGAGACGCACCCGGAGATCGAATTCCGTACCGAGCCGGGTATCAGTTCCATCACGGCATTTGCCGCTGCCGGCGGGGTTTCCATCAACGAGGGATTCTCGGTCTCCGATGGCACAACTTCTGACACAAAGATCCTCCTCAAGGTCAGGAAGCCCCGTTCGAAAGCCGCCGAACTCAAAAAAGAGGGATACCGGGAGTTCGTGCTTGTCGAGCGGATGTATTTTCCGGATATGAAAGTGTACCGGAATGACAAACTTCCCGAAAAGAGCGATTACATGAGCGTGATGTATGCCCGGAAATGATCCTCTTCCCGTTATCTGGTTTGTCGGCGCCGGGCCGGGAGATCCCGAACTCATCACCGTCAAAGGCAGGGCTCTTCTTGACCGGGCGGACGTGCTCATCTACGCCGGATCTCTTGTCAACCCGGCCCTTGTTGCATCCAGCAGCGCTCCCGAGAAAGTGGACAGCTGGGGCATGCACCTTGACGACATGGTTGCCCTGATGGCAGACCGGGTCCAAAAGAAAAAGACGGTGGTCCGGCTGCACTCGGGCGACCCGGCACTGTACGGGTCTATCGTTGAACAGATTGCCGAGCTCAGAAAACAGGGCATTGCCGTCCGGATCGTCCCGGGGGTCTCATCGGTCTTTGCCGCTGCCGCTGCCCTCACTACCGAGTATACTCCCCGCGGAGTTTCCGAAACCCTCATCATAACGAGGCCTGCAGGAAAGACGCTTGAGAAGGATTACATTGCCGAGCTCTCCCGGTACCCGGCCACGATGGCTTTCTTCCTCGGGAGCGAACACTTCGCGGATATCACAGAAAAGCTTTCCTGCCCGCCCGATACGCCGGCAGCAGTGATCTTCCACGCATCCTGGCCCGACCAGCGGATACTCACCGGCACGGTTGCAGATATTGCAGAGAAAGCCGGAAAAGCCGGGATCACCCGCTCCGCCCTCCTCATTGTCGGCAGGGCCGTCAGGGGTATCGAATCCGGCTACCAGCGATCGCACCTCTATTCATGACCGACACGGTTGTTGTTGCACTCAGGCGGTTCCTTCCCGATGCAGAACGCATAGCCGCGTTTCTCGGCGCCGGTGTTGTCGAGTACACGCCCACAACCTTTGCCGAACAATTCAGGGATACCCGGCGCATCGTTGCCCTCATGTCAGCGGGGATCGTTGTCCGGGGAATCGCCCCGCTCCTCCGCGACAAATGGAGCGACCCGGCGGTTGTTGTCGTGAGCCCCGATCTCCGGTTTGCCATCCCTGTCATCGGGGGCCATCACGGGGCAAACGAGCTGGCAAAGGAACTGGCCGGCCTTGGACTCATCCCGGTCATCACGACTGCAACGGAAGCCACCGGCCGCGACTCGGTGGAAGCGACAGCAAACCGGAGCGGCTGTATGATTGTCAACCGGGACTCCACCCGCCGGGTGAATGCCGCCATGCTTGACGGGGACGTTCCCGTGCACGCCGTGAAGGGGCCGGGCATTGTCATTGCCGGGCCGGACGTCTCTGTCCTGCTCGCCAGCGGGGAGTACACGGTCGGGGTCGGCTGCCGCAAAGGGATCACGGCCGAAGAAGTGACCGTGGCTATCCGCACTGCCCTTGCCGAATCGGGAATCACCCCAAAAGAGGTTCTTGTGTATGCCACAACTGCCAAGAAGCTGCACGAGGCCGGGCTCTCTGATGGGATCGGTGCCCTCTCTGGCAATTTAATATTCCTTGACGATGATACAATAAACGCACAGACGGGGACATCCCCTTCGAAGGCCGGAAAGATAGGACTTCTCGGGGTTGCCGAGCCGGCAGCGCTTGCCGTTGCAAAACAGAAGGAACTCGTTATGAAAAAGAAGATTTACGGGAGAGTTACGGTTGCCATCGCACACTGAACCGGGGTCCCTTGCCATCGTCGGCCTTGGCCCCGGGCGGACAGAATATATCACTCCACGGGCACTCAGGGCCGTAGCCGGCGCTGACTACGTGATCGGCAATGCCCTCTACCTCGAGCCGCTCGAACCGATAATCCGGGGCAAGCAGGTTATCCGGAGCTCGATGGGAAAGGAAGTCGAGCGGGCAAAGCAGGCAATCGACCTTGCCCTGACCCACAAGGTAGCCATTGTCTCGGGCGGGGATGCCGGCGTTTACGGCATGGCAAGCATTGTGCTTGAAGTGCTCGAACATTCGGGTATTGAGATCGATGTCGAAGTGATCCCGGGCGTCACGGCTGCAAACGCAGCCGCGTCCCGGGTCGGCTCACCCCTTTCGGGAGATTTTGCCGTGATCAGCCTTTCGGATCTCTTAACGCCGCTCGAAGTCATCGAAGAGCGGCTGGACGCGGTCTTCTCGGTGGGCATCCCGGTTGTCCTGTACAATCCCAAGAGCCGGGGCCGGCCGCACAACTTCGCGCTCGCGGTAGAGCATGCAAGAAAACATCTGGACCCGTCAACCCCGGTAGCGATCGTGAAAAATGCCCTGCGGGACGATGAAGAGCAGATAATCACTACACTCGGGGATATTGAAGCAGCAGAACCGTCCGTTGATATGCACACAACAGTCATCATCGGCGGAAGAGAGAGCAGGATCTGGAGGATGAAGGATAATGTCAAAGGAATCATCACACCACGGGGATACCACCGCAAGTACGTATATTGATCCCGGCGCCGACACAAAGGAAGGCTACGCGATCTCAAAGAAGTCCCGGACGCTCGCACGGGAGATGGTGGGCAATGCCACGGTCGAGGACCGTCTAAAGCAGCGGTGTTCTGTTGCTGTCGGCGATTTTGCCATGGCGGATCTCATGCGGTTCCACGGCAGCCCGGTAACGGCAGCCCTTGACGCCCTCCGCAGCCATGCCCCGATCATCACGGATATCCGGATGGTCCAGGTCGGGATCCAGAAGAAAGGACACACAAGCGAAGTGCTCTGTGCCCTTGACTATGGGTCCGAAATTGCGCGGGAGCGGGGAATCACCAGGAGCTCGGCCGGGTTTTTAGCCCTGCAGGAGAAACTCCCGGGCTCGATCGTGGTCATCGGGAATGCACCTTCGGCCCTCCTCTCCCTCTGCGGAATGGTCAGAGACGGGATCCGCCCGGCCCTGATCATCGGGGTACCGGTCGGGTTTGTGAATGCCGCAGAATCCAAGGAACTCCTGCGAACGATCGATATTCCCTCGGTATCAACAGAAGGGACCCGGGGGGGGACACCGGTTGCCGTGGCTGCAATCAACGAGTGCATCACGATCTTTATCGAGGGCGCTTCCAATGCAGGACCCGGTCACCGGCTTTGAGTACCCGGCAATCTGGGTTTCCCGCTGCCCCGATGAGAAGAAGCTCCGGCTGGCAGAAGCCGGCCTGGGTGTCCTGACAGCTTCCGGCACGGTCCTCATCCGGGGGTTTACCACCGGCACTACTGCAGCAGCAGCTGCAAAAGCTGCGGTTCTTTCGCTTTTGCGTCCGCTTTTTTCCGTCAGGATCCATATCCCCTGCGGGCTGGATGTGGAGGTCCCGGTAACAGGCAGCTCGGGCACCGCATCCTGCACAAAATATGCCGGGGATTACCCTGCGGATGTGACTGCCGGGATAGAATTTATTGCCCGGGCAGTCCCTGCACCCGCCGATATCTCCATCCATTTCGCCGAAGGGATTGGCCGGTTCTCCCGGGACACGGTCCGGTACCGGAAAAATGATCCCGCAGTAAGCCCGGCAGCCTATGCCTGCATCCACGCTTCAGTTGAAGAAGCCCTCCGGGAGACCGGCATGCCCGGGGTAACCGTAACTATCCGTATCCCCCGCGGGGCTGAAGTTGCCAGGTACACCCTGAACCCCCGCATCGGGGTTGAAGAAGGCATCTCGGTTCTCGGCACCACGGGCCTTGTCGAGCCCTGGGATGACCACCTGACCGAATCGACCATATCCCGGATTGCACAGACAAAGGACCCGGTCCTTACCACCGGGAGGATCGGTCTCCGGTATTCCCGGCTCCTCTTCCCGGACCGGGAAGTGATCCTCATTGGAGGAAAGATCAAGGAAACGCTCGCTGTTGCAAAGGGTAATGTCGTGCTTTGTGGTCTTCCCGCCCTGATCCTGCGGTTCATCAGCCCGGATATCCTGAAAGGGACCGGTTCAATGACCATTGAAGAGTTCTCCGGGTCCCTGGATTTCAGGGAAATTATGATGAGTTCCCTTGCCGGATTTAAAAAAATTCGGCCTGATGTCCACGTGGTACTGCTGAACCGTGACGGGACAATTCTGGGGGAAACTGCATGAAGATTATTGGTGTCGGGTGTGGCCCGGGTCTTATTACTGAAGCTGCAATAAAGGAACTGAAAAAAGCACGGCTCGTGTACGGATCGGAGCGGGCGATTGAACTTGCCCGGCCATACCTGACTACAACCTGCAGCGTCAAGTCAATCGATGACTTCAAGACATTAAACCGGCTCCCGAAGGAGTCCACGATCCTGTCCACGGGTGACCCGATGCTCGCCGGTCTCGGGTACCTCCCCGGCGAAGTGATCCCGGGGATCTCATCGCTGCAGGTTGCCACATCAAGGCTCCATATCCCCCTTGCCCGGGTCTCGGTGGTTGTTGCCCATGGCAGGGGCCATGAGAAAGGGATGGCTGACACCCTTGCTGAAGTGAAGCGGGGAAAGATCGTCTTTCTCCTTGCCGATCCCAAGTTCGACACCGAGGAACTGTACAGCCGGCTCGCCGGGCTTGGCGAACCTTTGCAGATTGCCCTGTGCGAGAACCTGGGATATCCTGAAGAGAGGATTGTTGTCGGGAATATCCAGTCGCCACCCCGCACCTCTGCTGCGCTCTACTCGATGATGATTGGGGAATTTTAACGTTTTATTTGCCAGAGGAAATTACCGGCCCTGCATTGCCTCATGAACTGCAGAAAAATTGCCGGCGGTAATTCTGGTAAAAAGAGATTGGATATTATTCTTCTTTCTTGTCGGACTCTTTCTTCTCGGGTTTCTTGAATGTCTCGACAAGGGTGATTTCCGAGATGCCGTTGATGAGCTCGAAGCCCTCGTGGATGATCCGCCCGCGCCAGAGAAGCCACCGGCGGTCATAGTTGATGCCCGGGGCAAGGGTCACCGTCACGGTGCCGTTGTCCATGGCAATCTCCATGTCCCGTCCTGCATACAGGCGGACAAGTCCCCGGAACTGGTCGAGGGGTTCAGTAACATTCTCCTCGATTTTGTAGGAGTAGGTAAGGGTCTGCCCGGCAAGCGGGGCATTGAAATCCACAATGACCCGGGAGCCGATGACATCGACAACGGTGCCTTCGCCCATCTCTTCCATCTTCACGGGCATACCGCGGACCGGCTTCTCGTTGAACTTGTTCTTCGGGTAGGACTGGAGTTTCTTGGGATCGCGCTCGCCGAATGCTTTGTCGGGGGCTACCGAAACCGTCCCTTCATGACCGGCCTTCTTGCCTACGAGCTCCTCGTCAAGGCCGAGGATGACATGCTTCTGGCCGACACAGATTGTGACCGGGCCGTAGATCGCGTTCTTACTGTGAATACCTGCGGTTTTTGCTTCCTCTTCCTGCGTGGTATCGAAAACATTGTCACCGACTTTGCCGGTATAGCTCAGCCTGATAAAATCTCCTTCTTTTATTGCCATAGTTCACCTGACTATATTAAGTCGCAATGATGACAGATAAAAGTGTAGCACACTATGCTTGAAGTTGAACTCAAAGTCAGGGTCCCGTCGCTCGATCGGGTCCGCGAGCAGCTGATCTCACGAAATGCAGTCTCCTGCGGCAGGCTCCACGAGCACGATATCTATTACAATGCACCCCACCGGGATTTCGGTAAAACCGATGAGGCGGTGAGAGTACGGTATACCGATGACCATGCTGTTGTTACCTACAAGGGGCCGAAGATCAAAAAGTACGGGCTCAAAGCCCGCGAGGAGCTCAACTTTGCCGTCGAGTCCGGCCCGGCTTTCGAGACCATGCTTGATCGTCTCGGGTTTACGAAAACAACGGAAGTCAACAAATGGCGTGAGAACTATAAGCTTGGGAACGCGTCCATCTCGCTTGACAAAGTAGAAGAACTCGGGACATTTGCCGAGATCGAAGTTATCATCGAGGATGAGAGCACGGATCCTTCCGTGCAGATCGATACTATTGCAAAAGAGATCGGGGCAACCGGAGAGCCAATCCTCGAATCCTACCTTGAACTGCTTCTTGCAAAGAGGGGCGGGGCCGGGAACTGATTTGTTTTGCAGCCAGGATAACCCAATTTCGGATAATGAAAATCATTCCGGCACGAGTTTCCCCCGCCTCATGACCCCTGCGGGGCACGGCGGGGCAATTACTTTGTTTTTTTGATACCGGCAGGTAATTCAATTGACCCGGAACAGGGGCATTTCGTCAAATGATTATCACACGGGAAGTTGTATCTTAAATCAGGAGAACCGACAAAAGGGAGTCACCCTCACAAAGGGAAAAATTACAGGAAACCCTGGATAAGACCGGGTCTCCCCGCGGATAATAATTTTAAAAAGGTTACAGGGGCAGGTCACATCTCCTGCCGCCTGAATTCATCTGAGATCGGTCTAAACCGTCAGCAGCTCGATCTTGATGTCCCGTGCATCGTTTCCGAAGTGGATCATGGCACAGTGGCCGTCCATTGCCGCACCGGGGTTGACAATCCTGACACCGTCAACATCCATAATACCCCGGGCCTCGTGAATGTGGGCACAGCAGACAAGGTCAAAAGACTTCATGTGCTTGCGGATACTGTGGCTGCCGATATGTTCGCCAGCGGGCTTATCGAGAGTCTCGAACGGCGGGGCATGGCAGAGGAGTACGTTGTGTACCGTCTTCTCCATCTTTTTCATAGCGCTGTTCAACACGTCATCTATCTGCTTGTCGGTCAGCTCGAACGGGGTGCCAAAGGGGGTCGGGTTTGACCCGCCGACACCAACAATGGTCATCTTGCCAAGGTTGATCGAGGACCCGTGCATGCACACGGTGTCCGAGTGTTCGAGCGTCTCGATGATCTCACGCGGGTCGCAGTTGCCGGGCACTGCAAAACACGGCACGTCGATACGTGAGAGCACGTCATCGACCGCGTCAACTGGACCCATATTGGTGATATCGCCTGCAATAAATACCGCTTCCGGATTCAATTCCAGAAATGAATCAATTTTACCGAATTGACCATGGAGATCTGCTA
>JBAZQF010000004.1:0-260197 GCA_041645355.1 Methanoregula sp. | reverse complement strand
CTGCCCGGATCCTTCTCCTTGCCCGGATCCTTCTCCCTGCCCGGATCCTTCTCCCTGCCCGGATCCTTCTCCCTGCCCGGATCCTTCTCCCTGTCCGGATCCTTCTCCTTGTCCGGATCCTTCTCCTTGAGGATATTCTTCGGGTTTCTTATTATCCGATTGATCAGAGTGTTGGTCGTCGTTGATCTCATCTGATTTTGATGTGATTGATTCCGCACTTCTTGCGCATTTATTCTGATTCCTTAACTCTTCAATTGCATTTTTCAATTTGTCAATAAGATTTTGTAACTCTTCAGTATCCGTTTCAGGTGTCTCACTTTTTTGATCCTTGACATATTGTTCAAGGGCGGTTGTTATCGCAGAACAATCTTCAAAAAAATTTTCATAAGTATCTGAATTCAATACATTTTCTTGAGCATTTTGATCAAACAGATTATTGCATTCCGTAAGGAGTTCAGAAATTTCAACATTTAGTGGGGTTTGATCATCAGTGATTTCCTTCCCCCATTGATCATGGGTTTCTTCAACCAATTTCTCAAATTGTTCAAGAAGGCTTTTCATTCCTTCATCAAGATTATCAAAAATTCCCTGGTGTAATTTGGGGAATTGATCGATAAGGTCAAAAATTTTCGTAATAAAAAGCTGCGTCACAGGGACAGCAGCTTCAGGAGATTCTTCAGCCAGTTCCTTTAACAGCTGCCATAATTCGGAATGTCGGAGATGAATCAGAATGGGATAGAAAACACCATATCTTTGAATAAATTTCTGTGATTCCTTGATCTGATATGATTCTCCGTTAATAAGTTCCGTAACCATTAATGATGCCAGTTCTTCCCGGATATGACGGGGAATCCTGCGAGGTGTGGCTACGACAGTTTCAATTATTTCCCTTTTAGAGTGTGAATTTCCATAAGAAAAGACTGGATCCGAAAAAGTGGAAAAATCCGAATTCATGAAAACAACCCGGAATATCATCCCTTGAACGATTTCCGAATTTCGTCCATTTTTTCTTCCAATTTATAGACTTTATTCAATTTTTGTTGCTGGATATGAGAGACTTCATCCTTGTCATGGGAAGTCAGCCAGATATTTTCATCAAGGTCTTTTTTCATATGTTCGTATGTATCTTTCACGAATTTCCTCTGACGAAGATATTTATCTTCAAGGGACTGGAATTCCTTTTGATAAATAATTCGTTTTTCAGCTGGAAGCCCTTCCTTGGGAGAGAAATTATGATCTTGTTTTAATTTTTCGATCAGGTCTGAAAAGTGATATTTATCTTCATTGTAGTATGACGAGTTATTTAATGAAAATTCTGCGTCCTGATGATATTTATGCTCCTTAAAAATGTCATGATATGTGTTCAATCTTGTCCTTGATCCTGAGAAATCTAGAACATAAACCGGAACGGGCAATTTTTCAGTATTCGCAACGTCTTTTTCATCCTCAACAATTTTTTTGAGCGTGGTAATTTCAGCATCCAGTTTTTCTGTATCGACACCGCCGGTGACCATTCGTTCAATAATCAGAGTCCTTAATGCGATTTTCTGATCCGGTAAATCCCAGAGCATGTGTTGAAGGAGGAGAGGCATAGTACGGTTGACTTTTTTATTTCCATTTGCTGCAGCTGCGACTTTCAGAACACCCACAATCTTTTTCCAGCGGCGATCAGAAATCTGGATACTCACCTCATTTTCAGAGTCCCTCCGTTCCATATGTTTCTTCAAGGAGAGGATGATATCTTTGACCTCCTCGGACAATTCAACCTTTTGGGATTGTGCCCTGATCTTTTTTACTTCCTCAATGTTGAGTTTTACCACCGGAGAGAATTCTACATTTTTGCCAAACAAAAGCATCTTAACATTATCTTCATTCTGAATATACCGGACATCGTACCGGAACAAGAATCGATCATAAAGAGCCTCCAGATTTTCATCCTCCTCCGGTAGCTCATTCGATGCACCAAAGACGGTTAGCAGAGGCGTTTCGATAACTTCAGTCCCGTTATGGAAACGACGTTCATTCAATATTGTAAGGAGGCTGTTGAGAATCGAACTGTTTGCCTTAAATATTTCGTCGAGGAGGGCAATATGACACGTGGGGAGAGACCCTTCAACTTTTCTCTTGAATTCGTCATTCTCAAGTGATTTTATCGAAAGGGGCCCAAAGATCTCTTCAGGAGTTGTAAACCGGGTCAGAAGATAGTAGAAAAAACGTCCACCCTCAATTGATTTACAGATATTTTGAGCTAAATAGGTTTTTGCGGTTCCCGGGGGGCCGAGGTACAGAACATTTTCATTTGCGAGAATCGCCAGAACTGCTCCGAGAATTTCCTCATCACGCTCGATAAAGTGCTCTTTAAACTCATTATGGAGTGCCTGAATTTCTTCCTTCAAATTTTCACTTCCTTTTATTTTGGATAAATCCAATTACTTTTTCGATTTTTTTGCTTTTTCACGAATATAGATAATTTTTCCGGGTTGATCTTTTGATTGTCTCTCATCAATTTCAAAGATATCCATTGTCTTGATCAGGTCGTACAGTTTCTTAAAACCGTAATTTCTAGCATCAAACTCCGGCATTTTCTTCTGAAGGTTATTTCCAACAAGACCAAGTTCTGCCCATTCTTGTTGACCGGATGAATCTTCAACACTATTTCTTAATGACATGAGGAATTCCGGATCATTCTTAAATTCGGTAATTCCAGAAACAACTTCCTGAACAGGAATTTTTGTTTCAGCAGGTTCTATTGGACGGAGAATTTCAGTATAGATGAATTTGTCACATGCATCGACAAAGGGTTTTGGTGTTTTTTTCTCACCGAAACCATAGACAATCAAACCGGATTCCCGGATCCGCGAGGCAAGCCGGGTGAAATCGCTGTCACTTGAAACCAGACAAAAGCCATCCAGTTTTCCGGCATGAAGCAGATCCATTGCATCGATGATCAATGCAGAATCAGTTGCATTTTTTCCCGAGGTATAATTGAACTGCTGAATAGGGACAATTGAATTTGAAAGGAGCACATCTTTCCATTGTTGGAGCTGGGGTGTAGTCCAGTTGCCATAAATTCTTTTCACGGATGCCACACCATATCTGGCAACTTCATCGAGCAGATTTTTGATGACACTCGCCTGGGCATTATCCGCATCAATCAATACCGCCAGTTTTTTTTGACGTTCAATGGGAAGCGAAATATAATCCATTAGTTCAAGATTTGTTTGACTGAATATAATTCTGGTTATTTGATCCTGTGCTTGTTCATGCAAATCCAAACCTTTTCAGGGAATAACGAAAATATCGCCCAAGAACGAACATAAATGGCCTCTTATCCACGTATTCGCCGCTTGCCCGGCTCATACTGTTCATGATCTGCCTCGCACTATTCGGCCGCATTCTTGCCGGGGTGCATTATTATGCCGCTGATCTCCCCACCCGGCAAAACGCGGCACTCCTCCCTCCGGAAAATGCCCAGTACACCAAATGCAAAAACTGCCAGCTGGGCTGCACCTACAACGCGACCCTGTTCAAGTGTCTCGATAACTGTGATCTCTACTGCTAGTGGCCGGGGGAGAGGCACCAATCCGGGCCCTAATTGGGCTCTGATTGCCACGTTTTTTCGATCCAGAGACAGAGTTTTGCGAAAATGAGGCAGAGTTTCACCATTTTTGGAGCGTTTTTACGTCGGAGAATGAGAGACAAAATATAGCAGAGTTACAGCGGGCGATCTCTGTTTGGATCGGATAATTATATGGATGAAGGAAAAGAAGGGGGGTTTTGGGGGGGTGATCCTGGCGATTCTCTGAACTGGGTCTATGGCGGGGATTTTGATAATTTCGGGGGGGTTCCGGAGTGTTGGGGATGTATCTGGGGAGTGTGTTTAACTTTTTCAATTGGGCCCGGTTGAAAATCTTTTGAGTGAGAGTCTCTTGAAAAATTTTGATCGCGATAAATGTGTGTCTGATAATTGCGTGATCATCTGATGGAGGTTTTTTCCTAAGGAGATTTTTTTACGGTTTCAGATCGTGATAATGATCGCGTGTGAAAAATTTACAATGCGATCAAGTGGGTCGATTGAAAATTTTTGATTGTGATCGGTTGATCGATTAGATTTTGGTGGGGGGTTGGAAATGCAAATGTAATGATAACCAAATTGAGTGTTTTACGGTGAAATTAGTGACCTAAATAAATGAGTGAAAGTTCCTTAAGATAAATTAAAAAAAATTAACTAGAAAATTTGCAATAAGGTTTCAAGTTCTACAATTTCATTATCACGTTGATGGTATCCCATTTTATCAATCATTTCTTTAGCAACTCTCAAATGTTCTCTGGATGCTTTCTGTTTTCCTAAAGCACAATCAAGGAAACCATACCGAAGATTGCAATCGACCTTGTATAAATGCATCTCGCCACGTTCAACAAGATCCGATGCTTCATCGATATCCTTCGTCGCATTTGAAAAATCACCCATTACACAATATAATTTACCGCGGGATAGTAAACCCTGAACTAATAGTTCTTGTGCCCCAACCTCCCGTAAATTTTTTATTGCATTGTCAAAAAAAGGGAGGACTTTATCGTAATCCCCTGTATTTTCAATAGTAATTTCCTGATAAAGCGCTTGTCCGAGAGTAATATTATCTAAAGCAACATCCTGAGCACCAGAACCGAAATATTCCTCACTCCATTTTAATGTTTGACTTGCTCTATTTTTCGCTTCCAAATATTTACCCTGACTGAGCAATAAACTACAATATTCAAAGCCATGTGATGAATATAAAATTGGGTATTTTGGTTGAATTCTTTTTTGGAAATCTTCGGCTTTTCGAAATTGAGCTTCCGCACTTTCAAAATTACCAGCGCGATGCAGAACCGTTGCAAAACCCGCTCTGGATCCCAATTTTATATAGCCTTCTTTACATCGGTTAGAGAATTGAACACCTTGTTTACCATAAAACAATGCAGTTTCCATTTCACCCATTGCTAAAAAACTAGAAGAAATATTTGTGGATTCAACAGATGCATTTCGCCAATCCTCAATGTCAATGGTACGTTTTATTGCGATCATTGAAGGGATCGAAGCTTCCTTAAATCGTCCCAAATATGAAAGAGCTCCACCAACATGATTTAAAAGGTAACATTTGTCCCTATCACCTAAACATTCAACCGGTTTATCCCATAACGAGTTAAAGAAACAAGAGAGCATTGTCAGATCAGCACTTGGAGCACCGAGGATTTTGGTAATATAGTATTGACTATATCGATTAATTTTGCCAAAATAAATTTCACTGTATGCTTCCGTATATCTTCCTGATTGACATCCATGTGATACAGCTGAGAAATGATGTGCCATTGCTTCAAGCGTCTTTGGAAATGGTGTTGCAAGGGATTTGTAATAATCAAACAGTTTACTGTGAGCTTCTCGGTAACTTTTATTTAAGTTCACATTTAGGTTTTCATTAAAATATTCACGAATAAGCGGATGACAATCTAATAATTCTGGGGAGTTTGAATTATTGAACGACACGAGTCGAACCATACGAAGATTTTCAAGCGCATATTGCCAGTCGACAGGAGATAACGAATGAATTTTTTCAGTTATTCCTAGGATGACCGGCTGTTCTTTAAGGAATGTGAGAATTTCAGATTCGATCGGTTTATCAAATAGGCTCAATAAATTTAAAATATCCAATTCAGGTTTACCTTTGAACCAGTTCTCATATGATTCCATAATGCGCCGTACTTGCGCACCCTTACGTTGTTCATCCGCCAAGCGTGTGATTCGATATCTTTGATGAATATCCCCACCGTATACGACCATTAAAAAACTTCCAAGCAAAGTAAGGGCAAGCGCGTGACCCTCGTATTCAATTGAGGCTAATTGAAGTTCTTCAATTGGTCCATTAACTCCAAAAGAGGCTAAATACTGTGCACCCGCTCCAGAATCTAAATTTTCAAGATCTATTTGTTCTACGGTGTTCCCAATAAAATCTTTCAAATCATCTATCGGTAATCGACTTGTAAGAAGAACTAGTCCAGAATTCTTATGTGCTAATTCTCTAAGGAGAGAACGAAGTGCGGGATCTTTTAATCGTCCTGAATCAGCAGGTGGAGGATACTGTAATGGCTCCAATCCATCAAGTATTAGGATCGTGGGTTTTTGTTTTACAAGATCGGCTAGACGTTCTCCTTTATCCCAAGGTGTGCCTTGGGATGGATTTGGATCGCCAAACCAGTTTAAAGCAGTTGTAACAAAATCATCCGAAGAGACCTGCCTCCCATCAATTGATCCCTGGCTAAAAAAGGACCACCCGAAAACCCGTTCAGCACCATGAAAATTTTCTTGCATTATTTGAGTTATCCATTTATTGATGAGTGCTGTTTTACCCACTCCCCCCCAAGCAATTAAGGTAATAATGTTAATTTTTGGATTAGTCCATCCTGCATCAAGGTGCTCAAGGTCTTTTTCGCGTCCAAATAGAATCGGGCTTGTCGAGGGAAGTTTTGCTAGTGAAATTTTAATATCTAGGGGCGTAATTTTTCCGTCAGGGAGTAATAAAGTTTTAATTTGACCGATAGGAGGTTTGCGAATACGGGCCGGTTGGTTCGTAAGTCGGGAATAAAGATCACAATAATTCTTTTCATCTTCAATACGATAATGAGTCACACCTTGCAATGGCGTGGGAATGTTTTCAGAGGATGCATCATTAAATAGGATTGGAATAAAGCGCGTATTCATTGATTCGGCGTTGTAAATATGTTGATAAGTGAGATAACTCTCAAATTTCGCTCCTAAACCCCCACCTACAGCCTCTTTCTGTCGAGTTGTTCTTTGTAAATATATTTTTGAACAAACTATTAGGATAAAGTCATCTTCACGAATGTGACAGTCCATCCATAATGGCCATCCTTCGGGGGGAGAGTCCACATACTGATCTAACGTGACATCAATACCTTCTGATCGTAACCGATTAGCCAGTTTTAATACACGTTCACAATGTTCCGGTGAGTCGTGGCTATAACTTATGAAGACGGTTGGTGGAGATGTCATTTTGCCTTCATTATTCGTAGATGTTACATATTTTGACTTTTTAATTGATTTAGATGATTCGATATTAAAATGGTAGTAAATTGTGCCGGGACAAAAGATTGTATTAAATGAATAAAAATGAAAATGAATCGAATTAATTATCAAAGAGACATTAATTCATCTCTGTCAATATCCTGAAAGAAGGAATTATAATGGGAATTATTGAAGATATCAACCGATGTGTGATAAACACAACATATGATGAGGCGCTGTCCTCACTTCTAAAAAATGTAATGAATTCTCAAATTTCTGAAGATCCAATGCCAAAAAACTATTTTTATGTCACACATGTCACAAATCCTGCTCAAACATACTTTTCCAGATTTCATCCTGAAGTGAAAAAAACACCGGAGATTGCCCGTAAACTCGCTCGCGGAAAGCAGTTGCATAATTTTGCAAGTATCTGGTTTAAAAATCTCCCGGATTTTTGTACGGAAGAAGGTCTTCTTGATGGAGTCTGGGCAGGTATTCCAGGGGTAAGAGGAAAAATTGATCATCGGATTGGCGATTCATTGATTGAATTTAAAACAAAAGAAGAACCTCCAAACACACCGGATGATATTGTTTCAAAGTACCCACAGGACCTTGAACAAATTGCATTCTATTCTGTAATGCATCCATCAAAACCGAATAAGAATTACTTGGTTTTCATGCGAGATTCAGCACCATACAAAATCAAAGCTTTCAGAATTGATATAAAGGATATCGGAACCCTCAAATCGGTTTTAATTTCCAGAATTGATCTTCTCAATAAAGCGATTGAAACAAAAGATCCTTCAAAATTAGGGAGATGCCGGTATTTTGAGACGGGGTGCCAGTTCCACATTCACGGTCTATGTTCGTGCGCAGGTATGGAACCCCTCAATATTGCACCATTACTGAGGTCTTTGGAAATTACTTACGATAAAGACTTTACTCATAATTTAATTCGGGCAAGAGACGCATCCGAGGTCCCCCGAGTATTCTGTGTTTCAACCCGGGATATCATTACACCTAGAAAGCACTATATGGACATAGTCTCAGGTTTGGAATCGCCATACAATAGTGACGATGTAGACGAATACAAAGCCTGTTTATGGGCATCGGTTAGTATTCTGAAACGCGAACATAGTATTGATGTGGATGGTACTGAACGACAATCAATAATGGCTGCTCAGCGAGATCCTCGCGCAAGAGTGGCCTTTCGGTGGATGAAAATTAAGAGTTCACTTAAACCAGAGGGGGAAATTGTTCCCTATATCGAAAAGGTCAGTTTGGCTAATGAGATGAAATACACCAAACCCTCGCAATATCATCTGGCAGAATTAGGAATTATTTGTGCAATGTATGGTAAGAGCAAAGGACTCATCATCCGAGTTTTTCCGAACATGGATAAGTACGTTCAAGTAGTCCATGTATCGTATAAAAATCAGGACGAAATTGTTCGTAAGGTAAAATCAATAATTGACTCCACTGAAGAAGCGGAAAAAAACGGTGACTTGGCATCTCTACCACTGTGTCCTACTTATATGAACGATGGAGGGCGTTGTCCTCTAACGTCGCAATGTTGTGCTAATGGATCGAAAGGATGCAAGTAATCCTTAAGGGGACTCAAATCAGAATTTTTATTATAAACCGGTGTTGATGGATAGATCGAATCAAAACGACTACATTTTTAATAAGAGAGAGGTAAAAATACAATTTAAATGTCGTCGAACATCGAAAATTTATTTTCTTCACTTGAAATTTTCACCCATTGTTCAAACGTCGATCAGTTTAGAGATTGGCTAAAACAATATCCAGAGCTTGATCAAAACTCAATTTTTCAAGGTTACAAATTTTTTGTTAACTTAAGTGCAATAATGCTTCATGATTCGATTGCACATGACTATTCATTCGATCTGAAAGAAAATTCAACATATTATTACGCCACTTCACACGGTGTCAGTCTTGAAGATATTCCAAATGACAGTGAACGAGTGATTTTTTTAAAAAATGTATGGAAATATTTTGAACTTATTAGGACTTCAAGAGATTGGCAAGAATTAAAGGATAACATACATAAAACTCGGGAAATCTCTTCAATATTCTATAAACAAATTCTTCCAAACATTGCGATTAAAGTGAAAAATAAATCAAAAATTTCCAACGAAGAAATAATTGCTTTTCTAACGAAGAGAAATGTGTTATTTAAATTGAATGACACATCGCATGGGGTACCTGTAGGTGCAATTGCCAAGATGATCTCTCCTTTTGAAGGGTTTTCTAAACCGACATTTGAGGGGTATGTCTATTCCCTCGAATTTCTTTGGTCTAATTTACTAGGTGAAAAAAAATTTCTCATATCTCCGGCAAACAGTTTGCATGATGTAAAAAAACTTTTATCAACCGAAGAATATCACGAGTTAGCTAACGAATACTTTGAATTTCATGAGGATGATCCTGTTTCTAAGGAATGGCATTTTTATCACAACGCATTAGATACTTTTTTTGGAAAATTATACGAGACAGAGATACATCCATTAGAAAAAAAATTAAAAAACCAAAATTTGGAATTCAGTTACGTAAAAAAACTAGATAAAAAAATAATAAAATCTTTGTTGGATCCAACAACAGTAAAAAATCCGGATTATTTGATAGATGATAGTAGAGAAGAATTAGTATTTAAAAAACTGGATTATTTTTTCGAATGGACTTCATTCAATATACTCGATACACAGAAAAGTGAAGATTATTCCGGAGTTTATGCGTTTATTGTATTTTTGTCAGGACTCTCCACTAGTAAAAAATTATCAAAAGATGTAAAAATTCATGCACTCCGAATTCGACACCAAGTTAGTGGGGTTGATGGGTTTTTTTATTCTTACGCGATTTTGAACGATTGTTCATTATTTGGTGGTTATGATGCAGGCTGGATCATATTCTTGACATGTGCTACGGACTATTCTGGACATGGCGGTTCGATGCACGAATTGGCTGAATTTTATATTGAAAAATTTGAAAACGAAGAGAAAATCTCTATAAAACAAGTTGATGTTGAAGAGACAGTTTTTAGACGATATATCAAGCATAAAATTAGGTCAGATGCGGATGAATATGATGCTGACGATCATGACGAGATTCATTCCGAAGAGGAGATTATTGAATATTTTTCAAATGTGAAAGATGCTTATCAAAAAATATTCGATGGTATCCCTACGCGAATACATACGAACGAAAAAATAGTTACGAATCCTGATGATTCCATCGAAGCATTAATTTCTGGTGGAGAGAATCAGAAGGTAGAATTTAAATCGTCAATTAGATGGAATTATGACGAGAATAGGAAAGATACAAGATTAGAATCATTAATCGCGCGTTCAATTGCCTCTTTTATGAACTCCGATGGAGGATATTTATTTATCGGCATCAATAACGACGGAGAAAAAATTGGACTTAATAATGATTATTCAACATTTGGAAAAAACCAAAGAAATAAAGATGGTTTTCAACTTCAATTAACTGAAATAATGAATAATTACTTAGGAAAAGCATTACATCAATTTATCACTGTGAAAATTTTCACTGATAATAGTAAGGATTTTTGTTGCGTTGAAGTCAAACCAGTACATGAACCAGTATTTGTAATTATTAACAATAAAAAAGAATTCTATATCAGAGAGAATAACCGAAGTCAAAAATTAGAAATTCATGAATTTCATGAATATCATAATTTACGACAAAAAACCCAATTTGATCAAAATTAGGCGATCTGCTTATAAATACCACACTTTCCCCCCCTCCCCACTCCCCTTATATCCCGGCAAACCCCAATAAGAAATCATAGATGAAACTCATCCACATCGCCGACACTCACCTCGGCCTCTCGGCATTCAGCCGCCTCGACCCGGAGAGTGGAATGAACCTCCGGGAGAAGCAGATCTACGACAATTTTCTTCGGGGAATCAACGATATCATCAACCAGAAGCCGGACTGCGTAGTCCACGCCGGCGACCTCTTCGATACCGTCAAGCCAAAAACCAAAGCTTACACAACCGTTTTGGAAGCACTCGAAAGACTGAGCATAGAAGGAATCCCGCTCGTGATAATCGCCGGCAACCACAGCATGGTCAAGACCCGGTACACGACTTCGCCGTACGAGGTGCTGACATACCACAAGTCGCAGATTACAGCGGCCTACAAATTCCGGTACGAGAAGGCGGAGATCGGGGACACGATCTTCCACCTGATCCCGAACATGCTCCGGGTGGAAGATTACCGCACGGCCTATGATACGGTCGAGCTCTCGCCTTCGCACCACAATGTGCTCGTGACCCACGGGCTCGCAACGGCGATCAAGGACAAAAGGCTCGCAACGGTTGTCGAGCACGAGCTGGACGGCACGATCCTCTCCGACAAATTCGATTATATTGCGCTCGGCCACTACCACCGCCAGTGCCAGATCACGAACAATGCCTGGTACTCGGGCTCCTCCGAGTTCCTCACTTACGGGGAGATCAGGGATGAGAAGGGCGGCCTTGTGGTGGACACGGGCTCGCACGCGGTGCGTCACCTGGATCTGCCGAGGACCCCGATGGCTGACCTTGGCACGATCGCGTGCGAAGGGGTGCACCCGGGCGATATCACGGATGAGATCATCTCCCGGGTCGGGGCAAGGAACCTGCCTGACGGGAGCATGGCGCAGGTGACGCTGGACGGGCTCTCGCGGGAGCACGGGAAGGGGATCGATATGAAGCACCTTTCGGGCATCCGTGGCAAGCTCCTTGACCTGAAGATCCGGGTGAAGGCGAAGGGCGAGGAGAGCCCGGTGCCGCTCCAGCAGGATATCCGCATGATCGATTACCTGCAGGAGTTTTCGTCGTTTATCGACAAGCAGCAGATTACGGAGAAGCAGAAGGCGTTTGTCCTCTCCCGGGGCCGCGAGGTGCTCCAGGGCGTGATGGAAGAGCACCGGGGGACAACGGAATGAGGCGGGACTCATCCGTTGTCCGGAACGAACCGGTAACTGAGGCCGCCGCGGGGGCGCCTCATCGGTGGCGGCGGCACTCATCGCAGTTGGGGGTATGGGGGCATCAGCCCCCATCATTGACCCGGCGAATGGAAAATATCATGAAAAGATTTACCGGGAACGGTCACCCCCCTCTTGCGCCACCAGTCCCCCGTTGGGGGACGGGGCGCAGTGGGATTGACATGGAAAACCGGACCACCCCCTCATGCGACAACGAAATAT
This sequence comes from Methanoregula sp., assembly GCA_041645355.1. Lineage (GTDB taxonomy): Archaea > Halobacteriota > Methanomicrobia > Methanomicrobiales > Methanospirillaceae > Methanoregula. The sequence goes on along the minus strand of JBAZQF010000004.1, from coordinate 247,898 downwards.
TACCTTCTCTCATGCCGGGCCTGTCGCACGGGGACGGCTGCGTTTTCACAAACCCGGTAATTGCCCCGCCGTGCCCCGCGAGGGGCCCTGAGGCGGGGAGCCCTCGTTATTATTCAATGATTGAACTATCAGATATCGGGTTTTTCTTTCCAGCCCAATCCCCCGGAGCCCTCCCATGATCCTCGATCGCCTTGTCCTCGACAACTTCAAGCGGTTCCGGCATGAGGAGATCCGGTTCCGTGACGGCATCACCGGCATCCTCGGGAACAATGGCACGGGGAAGTCAAGCCTTGTGCAGGCCATCTTCTTTGCCCTGTACGGCGTGCAGGCAACCGGGATCTCCGCCGATTATATTGTCTCGAGCTTTGCGGGACCAAAGGAGAAGTGCGAGGTCCGGCTCGATTTCCGGATCGGCGGCGACAGTTACACGGTGGTCCGCTCTTTTAAGAAAGGGAAGACCACCTCCCACGATGCCAGCTTCCACCGGGAAGGAAAGATGATGGCAACGGGCGTGAGCCAGGTGGAGGAGGCGGTCCGGAGAACGATCGGCATGGGCCCGGTGGATTTCAAAAACACCATCTACGCGGCCCAGAAAGATCTCTTGACGCTCCTTGAGAACACGCCGGGCAAGCGCAAGGAATGGTTCCAGCGGGCGCTTGGGATCGATTACCTGAACAACGAGAGCCAGAAAATCCTGAAAGACGAGATCGATGCAAAAGCCGGCGAGCTCCAGAGAAAGGAAGGCGAACTGGCAGCGCTCGAGGGCCGGCAGAGCGAAGAGGAGCTCGCAGCACTCAAAGCCTCGGTCGTCACCTTCACCGCCGCTATCGCAGAGCACGGGAAGAGAAAAGCGATCCTTGCAAAGCAGCGCCAGGAGCTGGACGGGCAGGCAAAAGGTCTCGCCGAGAAAAAGACTGCGATTGCCCGGCTCCAGCAGCAGCAGCTGGCCCTCCGGCAGGAACTCGCATCCGAGACAGCCCAGGCAAAGAAACTGGAAGCGGCTCTTACTCTCGTTGCGGACGAGGAGGCCGAGTACCACCGGATCGAGAAGACCGCCGGCTCATACGCGGAAGTCCGGTTACGCCTCGACGCACTCCAGAAAAAGAAGACCGAGTACGCAAAGCTCACCGGCGAGCTCGGGTTTATCCGGAGGGAGATCGCCGATCTCGGTACCCGGCGCGAGAAGCAGAAGTCTCTCCTGGAAGCCATCGGGAAAGAAGCGGAGGAGCGGGCCCGTATTGCCGCCCGGCTCCGGGCCGGCATCGGGGCCGGAAGCGAGATCACGGATGAGCGGCTCGACGGCGTTATCAGTTATCGCTTAAACGAGATCATGAAACGCTCAGGCTCCCTCAATGCGCAGCAGGAGCGGTACAAAGAAGAGCGGGAGAAACTAAAAAAAGACCTTGAGACCCTCCGTGCCGCCGGGCCGGACGGCGTCTGCCCGCTCTGCCGGCAGAAACTCGGGGAGCACCTCGGGAGCCTTGAGGCCGAGTTCCGGTCAAAACTGGAGGAACTGGAGAACAGGGCAGTAGCTGATCTTGAGAAACAGGAGCGGCTCGAAAAAGAGAAAGATACTATCCAGGCCATGGTCCCGTCGCTTGAAACTCTCCGCACCATCTCGGGCAGGATGAAACTCCGGATCGGGTACGAGTCAGAGCTCGAGGAACTCCGGCAGAAGTTCGACAAAAAATCGCAGGAAGAGCATATGCTTGCCGAAACGATAGCAAAGCTCGGCTACGATGACGCTGCCTGGAACACCTGCGAGAAGCAGGCTGCCGAAGTCCAGAAAGTACAGCTCCGGTTTATCGAGCTCGGGAAGAAGATCGGGCAGGCACAGACAACCAAGCTGCAGCTTACCGATCTCACCGCCCGCATTGCAGCCAGGAACGGGGCCCTTTCAGCGCTCGAAAAAGAGATCGCAGCTGCCGCGTTCGACCCGGCACAGGCAGCGAAGATTGAGACTGCCCTGCAGGAAACCGATGCCGGGCTCCGGGCCGAAGAACTCGGGATCGCGGGGGCAGAAAAAGATCTCCGGTTTGCACACGAGAAGATCGCAGCCTATGAGCGGGCACAGCAACAGATCGCTCTCCAAAAAAAGCAGGCGGGAGAGCTCAAAGACGAGATCGATCTCCTGAAACTCACCCGGAGCTTCATCGCCGGGTACGTGGTGTACCTCATGCAGGTAGTCCGGAGCCGGCTCGAAGGCGAGGTGAGCCGGATCATCAGCGAGATCACCGGCGGCCGGTACGAGCAGGTGCTCCTTGACGAAGACTTCAACCTCCTTGTCCGGGACGTTGACAACGATTACCCCATCGACCGGTTCAGCGGCGGCGAGCAGGACGATATTGCGGTTGCGCTCAGGATCGCCCTCTCACGGTATCTTGCCGAACTCCACCAGGTGCATGAGTCAACCTTCCTCATCTTCGACGAGATCTTCGGCAGCCAGGACGAGGAGCGGAGAAACAACCTGCTCGTGGCACTCCGGACACAGGAGTCCCGCTTCCCCCAGATCCTCTTAATCTCCCACATAGCCGAGATCCAGGGCGAGTTTGCCAATACGCTTGTCGTGGAGATGGGCGCTGACAATGCGAGCCGGGCGAGGGAAGTGGAGTGAAGGGAGCCGGGGATCGTACGGTGCCACAAACCTCAGGATGGATCGGTTCAAAAATGAACCTTGTGGAACAAAATGAACCAATGAAATTGTTGCACTCATTTTGCATGAAGATCTCCATACCCGGGCCCGAACAAACAGGGCGGAGATTCTCCTGTTTTTGCAAGTGATCAGATATTGGATAGAATTTTCTTTTGTAACATTTCGGGATCAGTCACAGCATTTAAATCAGATAACGATATAAGAAAACATCCAGCGACAGGAGAATTCCGCATACATTGCCGGGAATTATCCCTGGTGATTCCATGAGGGTACTTTTGACTGTGAGCCGCAGGATGCATAACACACGATCCCCGGGGACGTTGCCGGGATTCTTTTTCCTTGTGCTTTTACTCCTGTGTCTTGTTCCATACCCGGCATCTGCCCTTCCGGATCAGCCGGGCCATGCCCGGACCGTCCTTATCCTGAACTCTTACCACCCGACGTTTATCTGGACTGCCAGCCAGTCTGACGGGATGATCGATGCACTCGGAAAATCCGGCCTGAACCTTTCGGTATCGGTTGAATACCTTGACTGGAAAAACCACCCGGACAATAAAAACCTCGATACCCTCACCCGGCTCTACCAGGAAAAATACCGGGAAAAACCTCCCGATGTAATCCTTACAACCGATGATGCAGCCCTCAGTTTCATTCTTGATCACCGTTCCGATGTCTTTGGCGATATTCCGGTGGTCTTCAGTGGTGCCAATAATTATGCCCTCATTTCGGAATCCCGGCGTGCAAACGTAACCGGTAAAACTGAAGAGATCTCCCCAGAAAAAACCCTTTCATCGGTCTTCATGCTCTTCCCGTCAACTGGCAGGATCTATATCCTGTACGAGGATACCGAGACGGGAAACGGGATAGCAGACCGGATCAGGAACGCAGAGTATTCATACCGGAATCGTGCGGAATTCATCTATATCACCAACATCACCTTCGATGAGATGGCCACAACTGCCCGTACGTTTCCTGCAGGTTCGGTGATCATCAGTGCATTTACCCGGGACCGTAACGGGAATGTTATGGACCATGACAAGGTCATGGCGCTCCTGAATGCAAATGCCAATGTACCGGTCTTTTCCATGTATGACATGGCCATGGGATACGGGGCAATCGGAGGGAGCATCCTTTCCGGCCGGCACGAAGGCGAGATCGCAGGGGCAATGGCAGTACGGATTCTTAAAGGAGAACCCGTATCGGCAGTTCCCGTCAATACGGGCGACACAACGATCTATATATTTGACCAGAACCAGCTGGACCGGTTCTTTGTTCCTGATGAGCGGCTCCCTGCCGGCTCCACGGTCATCAACCGCGTTCCTGGTATCCTCGACCAGTATTTTCTGGAAGTTGTGGCCGCGGTCCTTATTATCGTCATTCTTGTACTCTGTGTTGTCGTTCTCATATTCAACATACGGATACGGAAAAAAGCTGAAGAAGCGCTTGCCGACAGCGAGAGGAAATACCGTACAATCCTTGACAATATCCATGACGTTTTCTACCGGGCTGATCAGGACGGCAACATTGTTATGGTATCCCATTCCGGTGCGGAACTGTTCGGTTACGATACCGCGGATGAACTCATCGGGCTGAACCTTGCCGGACAGTTCTATCTGAACCCCGGTGACCGGAATACGTTTCTTGCTGCACTCGACAAGGAAGGTATTGTCCGGGACTATGAAGTGACCCTGAAACAAAAAGACGGGACTCCGATCACCGTCTCAACAACCAGCCATATCTATTACGGACCCGGCGGGATCCCTGCCGGGGTTGAGGGTATCCTCCGTGACATCTCTTCCCGCAAGAAAGCCGAGGATGCTGTGCGGGAGAGCGAACGTAAATTCCGGGCAATCTTTGACCAGACGTTCCAGTTCACCGGACTGCTGACTCCGGAGGGGACGGTTCTTGCATCAAACCGGTCCTCCCTGGAATTTATTGGGATTTCGGAATCCGCAGTAATCAAAAAACCGTTCTGGGATACTCCGTGGTGGAGACATTCACCGGAACTGCAGGAGAAACTGCGCCGGGCAATCCGCGATGCAGCGGACGGCTCCTTTATGAGGTTTGAAGCAACACACCCCGATGCTGGCGGGAACCTCCATTATGTCGATTTCTCCATCAAGCCGGTCAGGGATGAATCGGGGAGAGTAATCCTGCTCATCGCGGAAGGCAGGGACATCACTGAACGGAAACTGGCCGAGATAGCGCTTGAACAGTCGCGGAAAAAACTCAATGTCCTGCATAGCATCACCTTTACGGATATCCGGAATTCAATCTTTTCCCTGTCAGGGTATTATGAACTTGAGAAGATAGAGAGTCCCAGGGACGAGCGGAGAAAACATCTCGAAAAGCAGATGGCAATAGTAAAGACGATTTCTGAGAGTCTCACGTTTGCGGATCACTACCAGAACCTTGGGTTATTAGCTCCGCGATGGCAGGATGTCCAGCAGATATTCCTCCTGGGAATCTCCCATCTCAACCTGTCCGGCATATCCAGAAAAATTGATATTGACCGGCTGGAGATCTTTTCCGATCCCCTGCTCGAGAATGTCTTCTTTACCCTTGCTGAAAATGTTGTGCTGCACGGAAAAACCGCCACGGAAATCAGCCTGGAGTATGCCATAACACCGGCGGGACTGGTGCTGGTCTTTGAAGATAACGGGACAGGCATTCCGGAAAATATGAAAGAGAACATTTTTGACCGCAGATATGAGGATAAAAAGGGAATCGGGCTGTTTCTCACCAGGGAAATCCTGTCTGTTACGGGGATTACCATCACGGAAAACGGGGTGTACGGCAGAGGGGCACGATTCGAGATTTTCGTGCCGAAAGGAGCATTCCGTATCAGGGAGACGACGGGTTGAGATGAAGCCCGGAACACGGGGGAAAAAACCCGGATTCTCAGTAACTCAAAAGGATGAGGCAATGGTCAGGCTGGTGAGCGGGACTGACAAAAAGATACTGGCAGCCTGGGCAATCGACTGCTCCCTGCGGGTTTTGCACTGCTTCGAGGAGAAATTCCCGGATGACCAAAGGCCCCGGAATGCACTTTCTGCATTACAGGCATGGATAGATACGGGAGTTTTCAGGATGGCAGACATACGCACGGCCTCGCTCTCTGCCCATGCGGCTGCCCGGGACACGGGAGAAGAAGATGCCGCCCGCTCTGCAGCCCGGTCCGCCGGCCAGGCCGTGGCAACCGCCCATGTCCCCACGCATGCAATCGGTGCTTCGCATTATGCCCTGCAGGCAGTATTCCGGGCCGCAAATCCCGGGGACGCTGAGGCGGCTGTTGCCGGTGAGCGGGACTGGCAGTACTGGCACCTGCTCGAACCAAAAGAGGGAGCCGGGAAAAAATAGTCCTGCATCCCGGGTTTTCCCGCACACCCGCTCTCTTTGGCGCAACACCAGGCACCAGGCTCATTCCACCCATTTACCTGTGCAATTATATTCCTTCCGTGCCAACGGGATTTGAGTACAGGGAACAGAGCAACGCAGCCATACCCATTGCCTGAAAGAACGGCGGTAGTGTTCCTGCTCCCGGATGACAAACCATGCCAGCCTGCCCTTTCTGTTCCAGCGAGATGGTGTACCCCCTTCTCGATACCCTGCGCTGCAAGCGGTGCAAGAATATCTGGAAAGTGGAGGATCTGGATCCGTCCGCGGCTTTCCAGTCCGAGGGAAAGTCACTGGGGATCCGTACGAGGGCCCCGCCCCTCGAGAAGAGGATGGAGATGAGGCTGGATGAGTGCCTTGCCCGGTCCGGCGGGAAATTCTGCATCACGACCATGAGCTGGCAGGCCGGGGACATTTCACCGGAACTGTTCAAAAGATACCTGCGGCAGTGCGTAAAAGACCGTACTCTTACGGAAACAAAAGACCACTACGGGCGGACCTGGTACTCGAAGACCCGGTAGTTTTACGGATTTCAGGACGGATACCAAAAAAAGGAACCGGGATCAGTTCTTTTGCCGGATGATGTGAAAGGCCCGGGCCGCTGCATCGTTCCCGTCCTGGAGGTAGACAAGCGCAATCTCATCCGGTCCGACAATCTCGCCAAAGAAATAGCCCTCTTTGTGTTCGGCGATATAGATCTTCTTCCCGTCATCGGAAATCACACCGGAAATATTCTCGTACTTCGGCATCCCGGACTCCTGGTAATCCTTGGTCCCAAAAAAAGCCTGTCCCTGTTGTTCCTTGATGGTGAACTGCGTGGTATTTGCAATATAAAACCCGCTCTCTTTCTGGTGCCCGGTTGCGGCGCCGGTGGTTTTCCAGACGCCGACAAGGCCGGGCATACCGGTTGTTGGAGTGACTGCCGGGGAAAGGGGTGGTGCGGTACCGTTGGCAGCGGGGGGAGTGACGGTACAACCGGCCGTGAACATGACGATGATGGTCAGCAACAGGGAAAAGACCTGGAGATACCGTTTCGCTGGGTGCATGCTGCTGATCTCACATCCTGAACCAATAAAGAATTGCTTCCGTGGGTGAACGGACAATGCGGGCCGGATAAAAAAGAGTAGCGCAAAGGGCAGGTCATCGCAGGATTACGGGTTTTTCAAAGAACCGGTACCCGCCTTCAGGCACAGCGATCTCGAACCGGGCCCCCTTGCCCGGTTCGCTCTCTTCGGTGATGGTGATACCCGTGATCGAGAGGATCTCGCGGGAGAGGAAGAGACCAAGACCGGTATGCTTCCCGAACCCTTTTTCAAACAGATGCTCTTTTTCCTCTGCTCCAATGCCGGCACCGTCATCTTCGACCACAATGATGAGGCCGCTGGCGGATTCCTGCAGGAAGAACCGGATCCGGGTCATGCCCGGTCCCCCGTACCGGAGGGCATTCTCGATCAGGTTATAGAACACTTTTTCGAGCAGCGGATCGGCATAGACTTCGAGATCGCCGAGATCCTCGTTTACCTGGATTCCCCCGGGGGATAATTCCGATATGGCTTTTGCAACACCCGTGGCGGGCTTCTGCCAGGATGCCGCCTGGACGCCCAGGTCCTGGTAATCCCGGGTGAACGCGATCTGCCGCCCGATCGCATCAGCAGACTTTTTCGCTTTTCCCAGGAAATCTCCCAGTTTTTCCGGGTTGTTCATCTGCTTTGTTGAGAATGCGATATAGGATTTCAGCACAAGGAGCTGGTTGAGGATATCATGCCGGGTGATGCTGTTGAGGAGGGCCAGTTTTTTATGGGCAGCCGTCAGCTCCTCGTTCGTCTTTTTGAGGTCCCGGGTCCGTTCCTGCACGCGCAATTCCAGGTCTTCATTGGCCTGTTTCAGCTGCATATCAGCAGCATGCTTATAGAACGCGATCTCGATAACCATCTGGAGTTCGCGCACATCATAGGGTTTGAGCAGGTAGCCGTACGGCCGGGTCTTCTTGGCCCGTTCCATGAGCCCGCTGTCCGCATAAGCCGTGAGGTAGATGACCGGGATAGACCGGGATTTGAGGATCCTCGCTGCCGTATCGATACCATCGGCAGGCCCGCCAAGATTGATATCCATGAGAATGAGATCGGGGGGATCGTCCCGTGCAGACAAAATGGCTTTTTCACTGTTCCGTGCTACAGCGGTCACCTGGTACCCTTTCAGCACAAGGGTCTCCTTCAGATCCTCGGCAGGGATCGATTCGTCCTCGACTATCAGGATCCGCAGGGGGCTTGTATGGCTGCCGGGTACTGGTCCGGTACTATTCGCGTCCTCCATACGATCACCCGGCCTTCCGGATCGTTATCCCGAATTCCGTCCCTTCCCCGGAGGGGCGCAGTTCGAGAGTCCCGTTCAGCTGTTCCACGAGGCTCGTGACAAGCCGGAATCCCAGGGTCTTGTTTTCCGTGAAGTCCAGACCCGCGGGCATGCCGATCCCGTTGTCCTTTACGGTAAGGAAGAGGAGATCCCCTTCCCCGCGTACCGTGATGATGAGCAGCCCGGGCCGGCGGTCCGGGAATGCATGCTTAAGGGCGTTGCTCACCAGTTCATTGATGATGAGACCGAGCGGGATTGCCGTATTGACATCGAGCATGATCGTGCGATCGATTTCAACCCGGAGGCGCACCTGCCGGGAATCCACCTCATAGTACGAGATGAGCTGCGTGGCAAGGAACCGCGTGTACTCGGCAAGGTTGATGCGGGCGATATCCTCCGACAGGTACAGTTTCTCGTGGACAAGGGACATGGCCCGGACCCGGTTCTGGGTCTCCCTCATGACCTGTTTTAACCGTTCATCGTCAATCTGGCGCATCTGGAGGTTGACTAAGCTGATGATGATCTGGAGGTTGTTCTTCACCCGGTGGTGAATCTCCCGGAGCAGGAGGACTTTTTCTTTTAAGGACGCATTGATCTCTTCGGTCTGCGCTTTGACCTGCTGTTCAAGCTGCTCGTTGAAGTTCCGGAGCAGGGTCTCGGCTTTCTTCCGTTCGGTGATGTCCCGGACAACCCCGAGCATCACTTTCCTGCCCTGGATGGTGACGACATGGGTGTTGACCTCAACAGGAATGGTAGTGCCCTCCTTTGTCCGGTGCTCTGTTTCGAATCTCGCACTGCCGCTCGTCCGTTGTTCTTCAATTACGGCCTCCATGGGCGGGTTATGGTAGCCGGTGGCGATATCGAGAGGTGTTTTTGCAAGCATCTCCTCTTTTGTGTATCCCAGCAACCGGCAGGCGACATCATTCACATCGGTGAATCTGCCGGGAGTCCCGTCATCCCTGATCTCATGGATATGGATCGCGTCGGTAGTATTGTTGAATATGTCGCGGAATTTCAGCTCGCTCATCCTGAGCGCTTCTTCCGATCTCCGTTTCTGGAGGTTTCCCCATACGCCCTGCATCAGGAGCATCAGGCGGGTGACATCGGCATCGTCGTATTCATCCGGCTTGTTGGCAACCGCTGCAACCATTACGACCTTCCCGTTGTCAAGTATCGGTAGCGAGAGGAAACGCGTGATCCTGACATGCCCCTCCGGCAACCCTTTCTTGCCGGGATGAGGAGCAGAATAATCGTTCACGATCTTCGGCTGGTGCGTCCGTATTGCATCCGCCCATATGCCGGCTCTGTGTACCGGGAAATGGATCGGCGATACAGCAACCCTGCAGTCCTGCATGGTTGACTTCGACCACGAAATGATATCCATCACCGATTCGTCCGGTGTCATGGTCCCGATGAATGCGATCGTGCTCCCGGTCAACCGGCAGGCTGCCTCCATGACATATCCGGATAACTCAGTTTCGCTGGCATCCCGCATATCGGAGACCTTTACCAGGGTCTCGAAACGCTCCCGGGTCAGCCGTTCTTCGTCTTCAGCTTTTTTCCGTTCAGTAATATCCCGGGCATCCCCAAGCATCAGTTTCTTTCCCAGGATGGTAACCACATGGGTGTTGACTTCTACCGGGATGATAGTGCCGTCCTTTGTCCGGTATTCCGTTTCAAATCTTGCAGTGCCGGCAGTTCGTTGCTCTTCGAAGATTTTCTCAAGGGAAGGATTGTGGTAGTCAGTTGTGACATCGAGCGGTGTTTTTGTAAGCAATTCTTCCCGGGTATACCCCAGCATGCGGCAGGCAACGTCATTGACATCGGTAAAGCGACCGGGTGGCCCGTCAGGTCCAATCTCATGGAGGAGGATCGCGTCGGTAATGTTGTTGAAAATATCATGGAACCACTGCTCGCTCTCAACCAGTGCCACCTCGAACCGTTTGCGGTCGGTCACATCCTGGATGATCGAGTGGAGAAGCCGGTGTCCTCCCAGGCTGATCGGCGCACTGAAGACCTCGACATCCCGGATCTCCCCGTTCTTTTTCCGGTGCCGGAAATTGAATATTGCTCCATTCTCTCCGTCAGCTCTGGACATATTTTTACGGGTGAATGATGGATCTGCAATATTGATGTCCGTGATGACCATTCCCGTGATCTCGTCCCTGTCGTACCCATAGTAACGGCAGGCGCTCGAGTTTGCATCCAGGATCCTGCCGTTATCAGGATTGATAATAAGCATGACCGCACTGTTGAGGTCGAACATGTCACGGTACCGCTTCTCGCTCTCCCTGAGTGCTTCTTCAGCCTTCTTCTGCTCAGTGATGTCTTCATGTACTAAAATGACATTGCGGATAGTTCCGGAAGCATCCCGGACCGGGTAGATATTGCCCTGTACCCACCGTTTCTCCCCATGTCCCAGGGTCCTGCTGCCATCGTATTCCACGGGGGGATATGCAACCGCTTCTCCGGAAAAGCCCCGCTGGATATAGGGCATTATGCCAAGGCGGGAGAGTTGTTCATCCTTAAGCATGTTGTAATCTTTGAGATCCTCGAACGTAACCCCCCAGAGTTTCACAAAAGCAGGATTGACCTGCAGCGTCCATCCATCCGGAGACATCACCTCGATACTTAACGGGGACTGCTCGATCATGGTCCTGAAGCGTTCCTCGCTCTCTTTGAGTGCATCTTCCGCCCGTTTGCGGGCAGTGATGTTCGACATGATGTAGTTGAACCCGGTGACGATACCGTCCTTGATCATCGGGCGCTGGGAGACGCAGACGTTCTCCTCCCTGCCGTCCTTGCACCGGATCCTGAAATTGTTGATACCATACTCGCCTTTCAGTCTCTGTTTGAATGCCTCAATGCACTGCGGGTGGTCATCCGGGTGAAGGAATTTTGTAAAGTGCTGGCCAATCACCTCGTCCGGATGATACCCGTACAGCCGCTCAATCACCGGGCTGATATACGTGAATTTACCCTGCAGGTCCATCGAGAAGATCACATCATTGATGTTCTCTATGAGTTCCCTGTACATCTCCCGGCTCTCGCGGAGGGCTTCTTCTGCATTATCTTTCTGGATGGCGAGCGAGACAGCACGGCTCAGTCCCTCGAGGATCGCATCCATGTCCGGGGATATCGGGGACCGGGCAAAGAGGGCAAAGACTCCCAGTACGTTGCCGTCGGGAGGTTTCAGGCGGTATCCTGAAAACGAGACAAGCCCGAGGCTTTTTGCCCATTCATGATCGTGGACTCTTGGATCATGTTCCACATCATTCGTGAGAAACTTTTCTTCCTCTCCGGATGCAATACGCCCGATCTTGTAGGCACCGAACGGGACGCGGCGGTGCGCTGTCCCGTCAATATGAGTGTACCTGCCGGAACTTGCTTTCAGGTGCAGGCACTTGTCGCGGTACCGGCATACATGCGGCCCCTCAGTAACTCCGGCATGCATGCAGTCCGTGTTGCACAGGTCTCCCTTCTCGATTAGCCAGATACGGCAGAAATCTGCGCCAAATGTTTCAACAACACCATCGGTGATGATCTTTAATTTCTGATCCCGTGGGACAGGAGTAAGAACCGACTCCAGAATCCTATTCACCCCAGCCTGCCACGAACGGATCCTTTCCCGCTCTTCTTCCACCCGCCTGCGGGCAGTGATATCTGTATGGGCTGAAATCCAGACGCTCCCGAATTCGGGATGTTCGAACGTGGATACCATTGCAAGACACCAGAATGTGGTGCCGTCTTTTTTGATGTTCTTAATTTCTCCCTTCCATTCACCCGTTTTATTGAGGGCTTTCATGATCTCTTCTGCAGTATTACGGGGGCTCATCTGTTTTTCAGGAGCATTAACCACAGATACATGTTTACCAATCAGTTCTCCTTTTTCATACCCGAACATCGAATCAAATTTGGAATTGGTAAAAACGATCATGCCATCGCTGGCCCGGATCAGGTAAACCCCCTCGGCGATAGTCTCGAATATCCGGTTCTGGAGGAGGAGTGCCTCCTCTGCCGATTTACGTTGGGTAATATCCTCCAGGGTCTCAACCGCACCGATAATCCTGCCATTGATGTCCCTGATCGATGCTGCCGTAAAGTACAACCATGAACCTGAGGGGCCCATGTGCGGGAAGAAATCTGTTCCTTCAATGGCGCCTTCAACAAGCGTGGATTTCGCATACTTACCTTCATACAATTCCGGAAGCTTCTTATAAGTCCCGTCAATAACGAGATCGGCAATGCAGGGACGCTCGTACGAGTAGAATGCACGCCAGTGCCGGTTCGTCCCCACAACCTCTTCTGCTCTGATCCCGCTGTATTTCTCAAGGGCATCGTTCCAGTGAATGACCCGGTGGCTGCTGTCGATAACAAACTGCGGGATGGGAGATCCCCGGACAACAGCGTTCAGTTTATTCTCGCTCTCCCGCAGTGACTCTTCAGCTTTCCGGCGTTCAGTGATATCAAGGATAACCCCTACAAGGCCTTCGACATTTCCCTCCAGATCGGTAAATGTCGCTTTGTTGAAGATAACATCATGGATGGAGCCATCGGCATATTTCACCCGCGATTCATAGGACTGAGTGCCGGAATTGTCCAGAAGTTTCCGGTCATTTACATAATAGATGTCGGCGAGATCCTTTGGTGAGATATCATACACGGATTTGCCGATCAGATGGTCCTTTGAAAGCCCGATATACTCTTCAAAGGCGGTATTGCACCCCGTGTATATCCCGTTTTTATCCTTGTAAAAGATCGGGTTCGGGATGGTGTCGATGAGGCGCTGGAGGAACTTGTCGTGTTCCATAATTTCCTGCTGGGCTTTTTGGATCTCTTCTTCTGCCTGTTTCCGATCAGTGATATCGATCCAGTACCCGAGGTATTCTGCAGGGATGCCATTCTCATCCCGTACCGCTCTCACCTCATCGCGTAACCAGCGGTATGTCCCGTCATGTGCGGAGAAACGATATTCAGAGATCGCGGTGCCGTTTTCATTGAGGCGGGATACCAGGTCAGATACGGGTTTTTTATCATCCGGGTGGATATGATCCGGCCAGAACGCCGGATCATCCAGGAACTCATGTGCTTCATAGCCCAGCTGCAGCCGGACATTATCAGAAATAAAGGTCATCCTGAATTCAGCGGATGCACTGCACCGGTAAAGTACGACCGGAGTATTGGAAACGAGAAAGGCAAGCTGTGCACGGGTCTCTTTTAAAGCCTCCTCGGCACGTTTTCTCGCTGCAATATTTTTAAATTCCTCGTCAGCGCCGGTTATTGCATTGGAAACAAGGCCGGCAACTGCGAGATAGACATTTAACAATTCCTTTGGAATGGGATCGGATGTCCTGTGGCCGACCAGCATGACCGCCGCCGTCTGGTTCTCCCAGGTGATCGGTAAAAAAACCATTGCAAACGGTTCAGGAATACCGATCTGCTGGGCAGCAAGAAATCCTGTTTCAAGGACCCCGGCAATGATCTTCCCGGTTTCACGAGTCAGGAGGGCAGTCTTGGGAACGCCTTCAGGCAAAATCCAGTGGTGACCGTCTATCCCGCCGTCTTTTCTCCTTTCAAAGAATCCGACAATGTCCGATTCGAAGAAACGGACCAGCACCCTGCCAGTCTCGCTTAAGATGTCCTGCCGTGTGGTCAGGTTAGGGATGTATTGTGCAGTCCTGATAAACGCCTGAAAATACTCCTGGGTATCACGGAATGGTTTTTCCTTCATGGGTTCATCCTCCCGGATGGCCGGAGGTACAGGTTTTCCAAAAAAACATCAGCGAAATTTTCGCACTGTGACAGGTTGATGATGTGTGCGATATGTCTTATATTTTTCAGCTGGTCTGCAGCCTGTGAGGAGAGAAGGGCCATTTCGCATCCATCCAGTGCAGTGTTTCCGCACAGGTGGATCCTGCCGGTGGGTATCATGGGCAACAGCCCGATCTTCCGGGCATTTTTTATATCCAGAAAATAACCAAAAATTCCACCAAGGTAAATATGCTGTAAATCCGCATATTCCATACCTGCTTTTTCCAGCAGGATCTCAATGCCGGTCCCTATCGCGGCCTTGGCACGCTGGAAAAGGTCAACATCTTTTTTCACAAGGACAATACGCGGATCATGTCCGGCAACCGTAAAACCCTCCTTTCTATATTCCGATGCAAACTGGCCTTTTTCTGTCAGTATCCCCCGTTCAACAAGTCCGGAGATAAGGTCTATGATCCCGGAACCGCAGAGGCCCCGGGCATGGTCCCCGGCAATAACCGCGAGATCCAGAGTCTCATTCCTGAAACGTACCCGGTAGACCGCACCGGGTTCAGCCGGCATTCCGCAGGTAAAACCACTGCCTTCAAACGCAGGCCCCCCGGCAGCTGAGGTAACCCAGAGCACATCACCATCCCAGACGGCAATCTCGGAATTGGTACCAAAATCGATGAAAAGGCCTTTTTCCGTACTGCCGGTCATATGCGTTGCAAGTACGCCGGCGAGAAGATCAGAACCCACAAAACCGGCAAGCGGGGGAAGGATCTCCATCACCGCACCCGGGTCAATGCCCCAGTCGGCCGCCCATCTCCCGGGGTGTTCCGGCAGGCAGTCAATATAACCTGACCAGTGGCCGGGCCGGGTGAGGAGTGCATAATTTTGTCCGGACAACAACGCCAGCATGGCCGTATTTCCGACAAGGGAAAAACGTACTACCTGGGAAAGATTGATCCCGTCCCTTGTGGCAATATCCTGCAGGGCATCCCCGATTGCCGCCCGTACGCTCCCGCCGAGCAGGGTGGCCTGCTCAGGTGACCCCGACGCGGCAACAAGCCGTGTCATTATATCGGAACCGTAATTTATCTGCGGGTTTGAGCCGATACGCCCGGCCAGCCATTGGCCGGTTGCAAGATTATAGAGCGAGATGCTGATGTGCGTGGTCCCGAGGTCTGCTGCCACCCCGTACGGAGCGCTTTCCAAAACGGGGAAGATCCTTAACGGGAAAACCGGTCTTTGCGCGATCCTGCAGCTCTTTGATTCCGGCAGGTTCCTCCAGTTCGACTGCCGGGCCGGATTGATGATGTCGATCTGCATATTTTTTTTCGGTTTTACCTGACAGGCAAGACGAATCCCCTCTGCACGCAGGGAACTGTCAAGGATAGTACGCTCTTTTTGGGTTGGTTTGGGAACCGTTCCCGATTCAATCCGTACGCGGCATAAACCGCATGCCCCGCTCCCGTTGCACCCGGCACGGACCCGGATATCAGTAAAATCCAGGATGTCCCGTAAGGACTGTCCGGCAACAAACGGGATATTACGTACCCGGTCTTCAAAACGTACCGTCAGAACCGGCATGATTAATTCCCCGCACGGGCAGCCATGACCATAGCTGCCACGTTCTCCTGCCGGGACTCCGGGGGAATCTCACATCCTGATGACAGGATAAATCCCCCGCGGTGCGCGAACCGGTCCAGGAGCCGTGCAGATTCGAGCGTGATCTCTTCCGGTGTTGCCTCAACAAATGACCATGGCTTGATATTGCCATCGAGAACGGTCCGGGGGAGTGCTTTCTGTGCAACTGACGGGCTGATGCTGTAATCGAAATTTGCGATATTTACACCCGCTTCAGGGTAATACGGAAGAATCGGATCGGCAGGCCCGGCAATATGCAGCCAGTTTGCCGCCGCACCATGCTCACTTAATGAGGAGAAGAGCCGTGTAAGACGTGGCAGCTCATACTCGTAAAAGAACAAAGGCGGGATCACGACCGGCGAAGCCGACGGATCGAAGACAACCGGCAGGTGCACTCCCGCATCCAGCTGCGCCTTACCGAACTGTATCACAACTTCTGTTGCAAAATCCAAGATGCGACTGAAGCGTTCGGGTTCATCGATCGCCAGGTAGAGGGCTTTTTCAATACCAAGCAGCTGGGTTGTGACGGTTAATGGTCCCAATACGCAGCCGACAACCAGCACCTCGTCTCCAGCTTCCTCCCGCAGGATCCCCGCCGCTTTCAGAAGTTCCGGCATACGCCCGTCCTGATACGGGTCCGGGAAGGTCAGGTTGTCCGGATCGGTATCCTGGGAAAGAGCATAGGATTTGACGATGGGGTACTTGTTGTTAAAATAGGTCAGGACCGATCCCACCGCTTCGGTCTCTACATACGTGTCCATTAAGGCAAAAACAGCATCATAACCATAACGGTCGAGCGCCCTGATCTGACCCCGTGCAAGCATTTCGCCGTCCCGGATATACTCCCCGAGATTCATGCCGGCTACTGCTGCCGCATGGCCAAAGACCTGCGCTATCACCGGCACCCGGTCCGGTTTTTCAAATTTCAGGGTGGATACGATACGCTCGATGCTGTTCATCATCCGCTCCTGGTTATCATTCCGAGATACCCCAGAGCATCAAACGCCGTATCGCAGACAAAATCGACATTTAAGCTCTCTGCCGTGGCTTGTTTTAATGCAGCTCCTCCTGCGATAACCATAACATCTTTCACTCCCCGTTCAGCCAGTTTATCCTTCATCTTGCGCACCAGCGGGATCATGGGGGTGATCAGGCCGCTTATGCAGATCGCAAAAGCCCCTTCCCGCTTCACGGCATCCGCCAGTTTATCGAGTGGACAGTCTTTGCCGCAGTCAACAACCCGGTATCCTTCTGCGGTCAGGACCATTTTAAGGATATTTTTTCCAAGATCATGCACGTCACCTTCCGGGGTTCCGATGACGACGGTTCCCTTCATGGGGTGCGGTGGGCGATCCTGAGGGTACAGGAAGGTTATCACTTCCATGGCAGCACGGCCGGCAACCATAATTTCCAGCAGGTTGAACTGTTCAATGGTACACTTGTTCTCCAGCCGTTTCATCGCCACTTCTACACCGTGGGTGATAATTTTCTCACGGTCAGCATGAGCATCAAGGAGCTTTTTTACTTCAGTAAGAGACCGTTTTCTATCCCCTTCAACCAGGTATTCCACCAGAAGATTCAACGACGGATCGCTCATTTACCATTCTCCACCGGTTGGGATCAATCTATCAGCACCGGGTATGGTTGGCACTATGATGATGAGATGTATATATGCGTATTTGTTACCGGTAAACGGGAATTGCATACCACTGACAGCCTGGGGGAAAACCATCAGACTCACGGGCAGGTCATTCTGTCCCGAGAGGAGTTGTTTTGATACGGGAGTCTGATCCGGGTGAATGATGATACAACCACTTCGGTAAAAAACCGGTTCTTGTCCCGCCCAAGAAAATTCCCTTCGAAACGGGCAATTCTGTTACGGTACATTGTCCCGGGATGATCGCAAAGGGTGGCCGGGGAGCCGGGAGTACCGGGCTTGACCCGGGGGAATGCACAGCAGGAATCTCTTCGGGAACCGGATTCACGGTATAAAAAAAAGAAAGGGGTCACGAAAGTGCCGGTTGTTATTTTTTTGGCGGGTCTTTACAAATCCGGTAACTTTCCTTTGGTACAAAAATTTCGAAACGGGCACCCTTCCCCGGTTCCCCGGTCTCTTTGATCGTCATATCCGTAATGGACAGGACTTCCCGTGCAAGGAAAAGTCCAAGACCGCTTTTCTTCCCGTACCCCCGGTCAAAGATCATGAGCTTCTCCTCGGCAGGAATGCCGACACCGTCATCTTCAACAAACAGCACAAGCCTGTCCGCTTTCTCCTCGTACCGGAGGGTTATCCTTGTTGCATGCCCCCCATAGGTGAGCACGTTCTGCATCATCTGGAAAAATACATTTTCAAGCAGGGGATCGGCATACACCTCGAGGCCTTCAACCCGGGTATCCCGGGTAATTTTTAAAAAATCCAGGTGGGAGATGGCTAAAAGGAAAACCTGGTTGACATTCTGCCACCGGGGCGGCCTGACCCCCATCTCCTGGTAATTCTTTGCAAAATTCAGCGATTCGATGATCTTCCGGGTTATGGAGATCTGTTTATCCAAAAACATTTTTGCCGTTTCATCCTTGACAAGGGTCCTGAAGAGCTCATGGTACGCGGAGAGCGAGAATGCCGCCGACTGGATGTCCTGGAATGTCACGGTATTCAACAGGTTTATCTTGTTGCGGGCAAGCTGGAGGGCATTCTCCATCCGCCTGCGCTCGGTGATATCTTCAGAGATCCCCATCAGGTGGGTGGGTTTTCCACTCTCATCCGGGATCGCGATCTTCTTGGTATGCAGGATCCGCTCGCCCAGAAGCCGGGTCCTGATCTTCTCTTCAGGAATATCCACAACCTGCCGGTGGTCAAGAACCTCCCGGTCATTCTTCGTGAAAAAGTCTGCCTCTTCCTCTGGGAAAAAATCGTAATCGTTCTTCCCGGAGAGCTCTTCCTGGGAATAACCCAGCAGGTCTTCGCCGGCCTTGTTGAACCGGACAAACCGGAGATCGCGTGCATCCTTCACAAAGATCATGTTGGGGATATTTTCAAAAACGCTGTTGAGGAATTTCTCGCTTTTTTGGAGGGCTGTTTCTGCATCTCTCTGTTCCGTGATATCCTCAAGCGTCTCGATCGCACCGATTATCTCCCCTTTCGCATCCCGGATCGGCACTGCGGTTACATGCAGCCATTTTCCGTCAATTCCCATTTTCGGGAAGAATTTGGCCACTTCATAGCCGTCATCAACAAACCGGGATTTGCTGAACTTTTCCGTGTACAGTTCCGGCAGCAGATCAAGGGCCTGGTCAAGAAGGATATCGGCAAGAACCGGCCGCTTCTTTTCATAAAACGCCCGCCACTGCCCGTCGGTGCCCACGATCTCATCGGCCGCAATCCCGCTGTAACTCTCTATTGCCCGGTTCCAGGTGATGACATGGTGGTCCCGGTCGATGACAAACTGCATCACCGGCGAGGCGTGAAGGATGGAACGAAGCCGTGCCTCGCCCTCCCGCAGTTCCTGCTCTTTTTTGCTCAGCTCATCGTAATTTACCTGCAACTCCTCCTGGGTTGCAGTCAGCTCTTCATAGGCGGCATGGAGCTCTTCGTTCTTCCCCATCAGTTCGGCATGTTTCTGCTGGAGTTCCGGGTAGTAACTCTTCCGGATGGACAGTTTGCCAAGGCCGATAATCTTCTCCCGCTGGCTCTCAATATCCGGTTCTTCGTCAGAGTGCGCTTTCATAGATCCGTTCGATATCCGCGATGGTTGGTATCCGGGGATTGGTTGCAAGGCAGGGATCCCGTTTTGCTTTCTTTGCCAGCTCGGGAATATCCTTCTTTGACATCCCCAGTTCCGAAAGTGTCTGCGTATCGCCCAGCGATTCCCGCAGGGACAATATGGCAGACAACACGTTCTGTTTTGTTTTTGCCGGGGTGTCACCGGCACAATCCGGCTTCAGCTTTTTCCCGATAGCCTCGTACCGGTCCGGGCATGCACTGAAATTAAAGTCAATGGCAGGTCCCAGCAGGATGGCATTGCATGCCCCGTGGGGAAGGTCAGAGAAGCCCCCAAGACTGTGTGCCATGGCATGGACTATTCCCAGACTCGCATTGGAGAATGCGAGGCCCCCGAGAAGGCTGCCGAGCAGGGTCTGGTTCCGGTATTCGATGTTATCCGGGTTTTTCTGCGCCAGAAGCAGGTAATCGCGCATCTGCGAGATCGATTCAAGGGCCAGCGTATCGGTGACCGGTGAGCTGGCATTCGAGACATAGGCCTCCACGCTGTGGGTGATCGCGTCCATGCCCGTATGGGCGGTAAGTTCGGGTGTCATGGATGTCAGGGGAACGGGATCCACAAGCGCAATATCCGGGACAATCTTTTTGCTGATGATCGCGATCTTCACCTTTCTTGCGGTATCGTTGATGATGGCAAACTGCGATACATCGGCGCCGGTACCTGCGGTTGTCGGGATGCAGATGAGCGGCGGCGGGGGGGTCGGGATGGTATCCACCCCTTCAAAGGTGAGGATATCCTTTTTGTTGGAGACAACGATCCCGATCCCCTTGGCGCAGTCGATCGGGCTCCCGCCTCCGACTGCGATGATCGCATTGCAGCCGGCTTTTTCGTACTGTTGTGCACCATTCATCACCTCATAGTCCCTGGGGTTTGGCGTAACTTTTGAAAAAACAGTATACCGGATATCTTCCTCTTCGAGGCTGCCGGTCACATCCTTTACCCACCCGGCCTGGATGATCTTTGGCCCGGTGACAATAAACACATTCGTGGCACTGAAATTTTTTGCATACCTGCCGGCAAGCCGGCGGGCATCCCTCCCGATAACGAATTCGGGGGCCACAAATTTTCTCATTTCAAGGGTAGCAAGCACCAACAGAATTCCACTCCCTCTGGCTATTGACCCATATACTGCAGAGATAATAAAACATTTCCCGTTCCAGCCCGCGAAGGGGATCGGGATTTGACGGCGATCCTTTCAGTAACCCGGAAAGACGGGCCAGACCCTCCGGGTACACGGGATAATCGCATGAAATTCAGGGCAGCAACAGGGCCATAGGTACAAAGGCAGACGGGTCGGTTACGGGCTGGGGCTAAACCATTACACCCCTTTTGGAACCGTGATCCCGGACAAGGCCTGTTTATTCCCGTCTCACTTGAGCCCGGCTTTTACAAACGTTGCGGAATACTGCCGGTCGGTATCCTTGATGTGCGTTGTAACCCATTCCTTGAGGAAATTCATGAGATCAAGGGATATGCCGAGACGTCCTGCCTGGTACTCTTTCTGGAAATCGGCGACCTTTTTGACAAATGCATCGTGCTTCAGTTTGTGCGAGTGGTAGCCGGGATAGTTGAACTTCTGCATGTACTTCTCTTCCGTCTGGAAGTGGTAGACGGTATAGGATGCAAGCTCCTGGAGTGTCGGTTCCAGCACCTGTTTTCCCTGCCCGCTTTTCATGGCATCGTGCAGGTTATTGATAAGCCCGATAAGTTTCTTGTGCTGGTCGTCAATCTCTTTGACATTCACACTCAGTTCCTCATTCCAGGTCATTATTGGCATGATCACATCCTATCCCATCCCAATATTTAATACTAGTCGTGCCGGTGGCAACCGACGGGGTTTCCGATGTCTGCAGGAACAGGGGTCCCGGATTGCATCCGGGTTAACATTCCCGCCGGGTTCATGCGGGGAACTTCAGAAAAGATCCGGCAGATCCCGGGGTAACGCGATATACCGGACATTTTCCTGAACGGGCCGGGCATACAAGGTAAAAAACACGGGAATAGAAAAAAGTCCACAACGTATCAGCTTTCTCCGGAGATCCGGTACCCGTCTTTAGGCACTGCGATCACAAACCGCACCCCCTTGCCGGGTTCGCCCTCTTCCTGCATTGAGAGACCCGTGATCGCCAGAATCTCCTGCGAGAGGAAGAGCCCGAGGCCGGTGTTTTTACCAAACCCTTTCTGGAAGATATGGGGTTTGTCTTCCGCTGATATACCGATACCATTGTCTTCATACACGATTTCAGCGCCACTGTCGGTCTCAATGAAGGAGAACCGGATCCGGGAGACATTCTCACCGTGGCGGAGCGTGTTCTCCATGAGATTGTAAAATACCTTCTCAATAAGCCCGTCGGCATAGACATTTACGTGGGGGAGATCTGCTGTGACCTTAACGGAATCAGGGATAGGCAGCTCTGACCGGGTCATCTGGATAAGCTCCGCTATGTCCTGCCATTCGGGAGCATTGACCCCGATCTCCTCATAGTATTTCGTGAACTCGATCTGGTTGCCGATCGTTTCTGCAGCCCGGTCCCCTTTCCTGATAAAACCAATAAGTTCCGGTTCTTTGGCACTCATCAGGGAGAGTCCAAGGAATCCACGGAGTGCCAGGAGCTGGTTCCGGATATCATGGCGGGTGATGGAGGAGAGCATCGTGATCTTCTTGTTCGCCAGCCGGAGCGCATCCTCTATCTTCCTCCGTTCGGCTATCTCATCCGCAAGGGTAGCGTTTATCCGTCTCAGATCATCTTCCCGCCGGGCCCGGTTGATCTTTTCCTCGGAAAGGCGTTCAACCATGGTATTGAACGAGTCCGAGAAGTCTCCCATGAAATGAACCCGCTGCGAAAGGTCACCGCCGGCGATCTGTCCGGCCTGCCAGGTGAGGTGCCGGAGGCCGGACTGCAGGGTCTTGAGGCAGCCGGCCATCCGCCCACGGGCGGCAAGATCCTGCGAAAGATTACCTTGAGCCAGGGCAAGAGTGAACCGCTGGGTAGCGGAGATATCCATAAGGATTGCCTGCAGTTTTTTGTTGGTCTCAACATCAGCCGAAATGGCAAGATCCTCAGGAATACTCCCGGTACTGAGGGTCTCCTCTATTGCCTGCAGTGCTTTGTTCAGGCAGTCCGGAGCAGGGGACTGACCCTCGCTGTTTTTATCAGCCATAGGGGAACGTTCTACCGGGGCCTCCGGTTTACTGCAAACCTGCAGGTACGGTCGCCCGTGCACCAGCAGTCGATCTCCCTGACATCAAACGGAACACCGGTGAACGATTCCATAAGCCCGGCAATGAACCCCTCATCGTACGTGCAGATACCAAAACCGGTCTCGGGCAGGCCGGAGCAGTCAAGGTCCTCCGATACGGTCATGACAAAGGATCCTTTCTCCGGGTCCGATTGCTCGATCCGGAGAATTCCGATACTCATCTCAACGAGGATCTGTTGCAGCCTGCCAACAAACTCATTCAGGTCAGCAGGCTTTCCCAGGGTATGGGTGAAAAACTCTTTGCCGGCAAGCAGCCCGGCCTTGTAAAAGATCTCGTCGGTCTTATCAGCGCCGAACTCCTGCTCAAGGATATCCCGGAACGTGAACTGCATCAGGCGGTAAACCTCCAGTCGTGTTGAATGGCCGAGGTTCGGCCTTCCCGCATTGATGTCGCCAAGGAGTGTCCATGAAAAACGGTATTTTCTGCCGGTCTGGGTCATGCTGGTCTCCCGTACTCCGGTAACAGAGTACTCTGTTCTACCCATCCATAACTCAAGTACAGATAAATAGGTTTGTTTGAAAACGGCATGAAGGGACCACGGCTGTTGAACCGGACGCTTGGGCAATGGAGACAGGGAACACGAGGATGAGAAAAGAGCGGGAGGAGCCGGCAAGAATTTATGGATGATCATTTTTGGTTCAGGGTGATCAACGGCACAAAATACCAAAAAACCGGTGCCGGGATGTTCCGGATGGCCTGACGGATCGGAGTGGCGGATCCGCATACTGACAGGTTGTAGCCGTCCGGCCGGGCGCACCTGCAGCAGGGTTGCCCCACCAAACATTTTATGGCATCAGGAAGTATCATTCAATCAGAGACATTCTATGCCGAATTCCTCCTGCTTCTGCGCCTACTCAGCTGATGAACTGATGGAGAAATACCGGCAGATCCGCGCATTCCGGCCAACCATCGGGATCATCTTCTCCTCAATTGCCATCGGCATTCCGGGCCTGGCGGATGCAATACGCCAGGATGGCATCCCGGTCTTTGGCTGTTCCACCGCAGGGGAGATCCTGGTGGAGGGGGATGCAGACCCGTTCCATGACCAGTCCGCGGTCTGCTGTTTTATGGACTTTGACCCGGCCCTGTTTTCCATATCCATCTTTGAGCGGGAAGAGAAGACCCCGTTCTCGCTGGGTGAGCAGATCGGCAGGTGGGGGTGCGGGCAGTTTTCGAATCCTGCATTTATCATCGCGATTGCCGGCCTCAAAAACGATGGCGAGGCAATTGTCTATGGCATCCAGGCGGCTGCTGGCAGAAAAGCCCCGCTGTTTGGCGGGATGGCCGGTGATGACGGGCTTCTTTCTGATACGCTTGTGTTTTCTGCTGACGGGATATCCCATGACGGGGCCGTTGCCATGGTCTTCGATGCGGACAAGGTCGATGTTACCGGCATTGCATCGAGCGGCTGGATTGGCATCGGGGCGGAGATGCTTGTCACCTCCGCGGAAGGAAACACGGTCTACACCATCAATAACAGGCCGGCAACCGAGCTCTTCAAGGAGTACCTGGACGTCAGGGATGAGGAACTCCAGCAGCTCGGGATCAACTTCCCGCTCCAGATACGGCGTCCTGACGGGACCGAGGTTTTACGTACTTTTCTTTCCGTGGATTTCCAAAAGGGCTCCCTCACGTTCGCCGGGTCGGTACCCCAGGGGTCGCATGTACGGTTCTCCAGCTCGTTCGGGTACGAGACTATCAGGCAGGCAATCCTGGACATGGAAGAATACCATACCAGCCATCCCTATGCTTCATTGCTCCTCCTCTTCTCCTGCATTGCCCGGTACCGTGTCGCCGGATCGATGGCAGAAGACGAGGTTCTTGTGGCATCCCGGCTCTGGAATGCCCCGCTTGCCGGGTTCTTCACGTACGGGGAGATCGGACATAACCGGCTTGGCACCTGCGACTTTTACAATGAGACGATCTCTCTTGTCCTCATCAGCACAAGGAAATGATCCCGCATGAAGCAGTTCGATGATCTGGAAAAAGCCCTGACCGGCCTTCTCGAAAAACTGGAGCCGGAAGAGCGGGCGCGGTATGAAGCGCAGATCCGCCGGGCTGCAGGTAGTATCCGCCGGCTCGAGACGAATAACACTCTCCTGCTCCGCGAACGTTCTTCCATCCATGCCCTGCTCAAGAAGACTTCCGAAGACCTGATCCGCCGTTACCGGACCATCTTTGAGAACTCGGGCACCGGGATGGTTGTCATCGAGGATGACGGCACGATCTCACTTGTGAACTCCGTCTTCGAGCAGATCTCCGGCCACCTCCGGGGGGAAGTGGAATACGCCCGTTCGATCTTCTCGTTCATTGTACCGGAAGAGCGGGAGCGGGTCATGACCTATCACACAGCACGCAGGCAGGATGAACCGGCCGTTCCCAGCCATTACGAGACACGGCTTGTAAGAAAAGACGGCAGCGTGATCGATGTTGACATGTACGTCCAGGTCTTTCCCGGCACGCTCCAGAGCATCGCGTCGGTGATCGATATCACGGAACGCAAGCATGCCGATGATGCCCTCCGGGCAGCTCTTGCCAAACTCAACCTCCTCTCCAGCCTCTCCCGCCACGATATCCTCAACCAGCTCACCGTCCTCTCCGGTTACCTGGAACTTTCAAAAGCACATACCGATGACCCCCGGCTTCTGGAATATATCCGCAAGGAGACCCAGGTAACCGACCAGATCACGGACCTGGTCGGCTTCACCGGGGAATACCAGGAGATCGGCATCAATTCACCGGTATGGCAGGATCTTGAGAAGACGATCGTCCGTGCAACCCGGAGCGTTAACCCGGGTGCGGTTCGGCTGCAGGTTGAGGCGGACCATGTCGAGATCTATGCCGATCCCCTGCTTGAGAGGGTCTTTTACAACTTAATGGAGAACTCCCTGAAATACGGCAGGACAGTAACAAGGATCCGGTTCTCCTTTATCCATTCAGAGAAGGGCGGGACCATTGTCTGCGAAGATGACGGCGTAGGGATCCCTGCCGGGGAAAAAGAGAATATATTCTTAAGGAAATTTTTCCAGCATACGGGTCTTGGCATGTATCTCTCCCGCGAGATCCTGGCAATCACCGAAATCACGATCGCTGAGACCGGCGAGCCGGGCAAAGGTGCCCGGTTCGAGATGGCCGTGCCGGCGGGTGCGTGGCGGTTTTCCGGAGATTCCGGAAACGGAGGTAGATGAAACCGCTTCCCTGCCGGGTTGCCCGTATAACAAAATCCCGAATAAAAAGGGGGTTTTTTTTGTCACTTCTTTAAGTTCTTCAAAACAAGATTTGCCGCATGCTCGCCGGAGAGGAGCATCCCGCCGAACACTGCACCCATACGGCTCTCTCCGCCAACAGCATTGGCTGCCATACCGGCAACGACAAGCCCGGGGAACACCTCTTTTGTATGCCGGAGGATGTGGGATTCGGCCCGGTCAGCCCACATGAAACTCTCGCCCTTCACTTTGAGATCCCCGCCCTTCTTTTCCACGAGGCGTGCCACAACAGCATCATGGCCGGTTGCATCGACCGTGTATTTACATCCCATGACAAGGGGATCAACATGGAGTTTACCCATCTCAACGGCAGTCCAGTTGATAACAAGCCCGGTGATCCGACCGTCTGCCTTGATCATGACATCCTCAACGGAGGTCAGGTTGAAAAATTCCGCCCCGGCATCGCACGCTGCAGCCGTCAGCTTGGAGACCGCTTCAACCGATTTTGCCACGTAATATCCCTCCTTAAACGGGGTATAACCAATGGAAAAACCGTCAAGCAACCGACGTGCCTCTTCCTGCACAACAATACGGGGAAACATCATGCCCCCGCCCCACATTCCTCCGCCAACAGAGAGCTTCTTTTCAATGATTCCAACCTTGATACCCTCTCTCGCAATCAGTGCCGCACAGGTGAGCCCGGCAGGCCCGGCCCCCACAACCGCCACGTCCAGCTCCATGTAATCGATCAGGGTATTCATCTGTGCGGAAAGGATCGCCCTGCTGATGGTAATTTCGTCAAGTTTCATCAAAATCGCCTTATAAGTTATATCCAGAATACTATTACAATGTTAGGATAATAGGGAAAAACGGATTATTTCCGGAATTGTGCAAAAGCATGTGCAATCCCGCACAGGTCCCGCGCAATACTGACGGGTTCTTTCCCCACGATGATACAGACCGGCTCTTTTCCCATCCCTCCGGCATCACAGATAATGTCCGGGACTCTCCCCCCGGCAGCCCGGACAGCCTCTTTTGCCTTCCATTGCATCGAGGACCCCTCCACATTTTGTACTTCCCCGGGTTCGTCTTTCCGGTCTATCATCACATACACCCGGCCCTGCGTTGTGCAATAGTCTGCCAGCCAGCCCGAAAACCCCGGGGGGTTTGCAAAATCGATCCCGGCCCGTATGGCCGGATCGGTCTTCATGAGCTCAAGGATGAGCCGTGCCATATGGCCCGATGCACCGAACCGAATTCTCCCGGCAGCCCGGGGCATGCTGTCGATAATGGTGATCCGTCCGTCAACAGCAAGAACATCCTCTCTGTTTTTTGCATGGGGGTGTGCGAATACCATGTTGGCCCTGACTTCCGGAATAAGGGGGGAAAATTCCCGGCATGCCTCAATTTCTTCAAGGGCAATTGTCATCCGTCCGAACATGTCGATCTGAACTGAAAGGTCGGTTTTTTTCATGGTTCTTTCCTAATCCTGTGGATCATTTGATGTGGGGGATTATTGGTTCTCTGGTCACGTGACCGGGCGTCTTTCTCTGATCTGCCTGCAGATGGGCATCACCCGCCGAAAATACACTCTGCAGTCAGGTACATGGCAGATCATGCCGTGATCAGGACCGGACGAACCCTTCCCACAGGGACGGGTGTCCGCAGTGGGATCATTCCCCGGCAGTACCGGTTATGGACTTTTATGAGCGGGCACTCCCACCCCCTTATATCCCATTACACGCCAAATAAAAATCAACGACAATGGTCTGCAGGAGTTTTACCGGAATATGCACGGACGCTTCAGTCAGTACCCGCGGATCCGGTTTTCCGATAACCGTCTGCCATGGCAAGGTATATGTATGCGGATCTCCGGATCCCGGCAATGCACGCCGCATAACGGAAGTGGGGTGAATGAACAGCCGGAAATCCTACGAGGAATCGGTAAACCGGGCGCTTAAGAATATCGCCGCACATGTCCCGGAAGACCTTGTTGCAGCCTTTGCTGAAAAGAGCGGGATTACACGGGAGCATTTCCACGCTATTCCACCCATCCATTCCGGCATGGTGAGCGCTGTCGACGGTTCCAATGCCATGATCCTGGAAGGGGGCAGTATCGCCATTGCGGCTGTCCAGGCAGCCCGGACAACATTCATGGCAAACGAGCGGCACAGCCGGGCCGGCACTCCCCTCATGCTCGTCACCATCGGGCCCGGCCACCGGAACCTGGACTTCCCGGAGATGTTTGAGCAGTGCTTCGGCGTCCCGCCCCACAAGGGCCTTGACAACAGCGATCCCGAGCGGGCTTCTGCTATCCTCCGGGACACGCTGGAGTACTGGGTGGCGCTTGAGACGGCAAAAATCCTGCCGGCCGGCGCCCTCCTCCTTATCGACGGTGCCCTGCGGGTCTCGAGCCAGAACCACGAGCCGGTACTTGCCAGCATCATCCTGACCGCACAGGAACGCGGGGTCCTCCTTGCAGCGGTTGCAAAACGGACCCGGGCAACCTGGGGCGGGGGCCACCCGCTCCTTCCCGCAGTCAGCGGGCTTGTGAAAGAGTATGGCATCTCCGGTCCCTGGTGGATGAAGATCGATGAGCACCTGCTGGACCATACCGAGTACCGGCAGGGGCGGCACGGGGAGATCTATGTTGCATCGCTGGGATCCCGCGTGCTCCGGCCGCTCAAAATGGAGCTGCCCAAAGGGACCGGTGCAGATACCGTTGCCGCAACCATGCAGGCCATGGCCGCGTGCTCAGGCGACGGCAGAATTCCCGGGTATCCTTACCCGCTCCTCGACGCCCACCTCACGGTAGCTATCGATGAGAGCCGGGTGATGCAGATCCAGCAGGATTTAAAAGCCGGCCTTACAAAACAGGGAATGCGGAACCGGACATTCGAAGATCTCTTTGGTGATTTACATGACGACTTTGAACGATATTGAGAACCTTGACAGAACCAAGTTCCGGCTGATAGGAAAGAGCGTGCTCTCGTACCGCTTCATCATCCCCCATTCAGAAAAGCTCTTTGTCGGGGATATCCTCAAAATTACGGATGCCACCAAGCAGTACTCGTTCTATGCCAAAGTTGTCGACCTTATCCACGAGAGCAACTTTGCCGACGAGCGCTGGGATACCCGGCCGTTCTCGGAGCAGTTCTACGGCCTCGGGGAGGATGTTTTTATCGGGGTTGAGGCCGTCCCGCTCGGGTTTGTTGACGAGAGCGGTATCTTCAGGAAGCCCCGCACGGTTCCGACCAAGTTCTCGGAGGTTACCATACCACAAACAGAGGATTTCGCGTTCCTCACCCGGGTCATGGGGGATATCGAGGTTGGCGTCATGCGGACCGGCCAGGGTGTCTTAAAAGACCTCCATGTCAGGATCCCCAGTAAAGTCCTCCCCCAGCACATGGGCGTCTTTGCAACCACCGGCATGGGCAAATCGAATTTCATGAAGACGTTCTCGGCCTCCTGCATGAAGATGCAGAAGTTCGGGCTCCTGGTCGTCGATCCCCATGGCGAGTATGTACGTGGCGGCCAGTCCAGCACCGGGGAACGAACCCTCGGGCTCGTCCACTACAGCGCAGGTATGGACGGGCTTGTGGTCTTCACCATCAGTGAGAGCGACCGGAAAAAGTACTCCTTAAACAGCCTCTGGCTCGATTACGATGATTTCCGGATGACCGACCTTGGCCTGCTGTACGACCTCTCCCAGGCCCAGCGGGATCTCATCGAGTCGCTCGAGGATTTCCCCGGCAACCGGATCATCCCGTTCTTCCTGCAGATGAATCCCGACACGCTCCCGGACGAGATAAAACAGGGCAGGTACACCGGACCGTCTCCGGATATTGCTGAGCGGCTCGGCGCATTCCACCCGGGCACCCTCCAGGTGATCCAGCGCCGGCTCAGGAGCATTGTCGAGGGTAACCGCAAATTCTTCCGGGAAGCAGGATCCGCGGTCAGCGAGATCTTAAGGCACCTCCATGACAACAAGGTGGTCCTCATCGACATCCCCCGCATGGGGGAGAGGAGCGAGCTCTTCGTCCTCTCGATGATCACCCGGAGGATCATGCAGGCCCACCGGAAATCGGCCGAGGAGTTCGGGATCGACAAAGAACCGGCCGAGCAGAAGAACGTGCTCATCACGATCGAGGAGGCGCAACGGGTGCTGGGATCGGGCGGCTCCTCCACCCAGATCTTCCGGGAGTGCGCCATGGAAGGGAGAAAGTTCGGGGTCGGCCTCTGCGTGGTGACCCAGCAACCCAAGAACATTGACCAGAAAGTGCTGGCCCAGATCAACACGTTTGTGGTCATGGGCCTTGGCGACCGGGGCGACCGCGAGATCATCATGGGAAGTGCCAAGCAGGATTTATCGAAGATGGAGATCGAGATCCAGACCCTTGACACCGGCGAGGCCATCATCTCCACGATCGGCATCCCCTTCCCGGTCAGCACCCGTATCCACCGGTATGAGGAGTACATCGAGGGGCTCAACCGGGAGAAGAAGAAAGATATCCGGGATGGCCTTGACACCGGGTTTTAAAAAAAGCGGTGTCACGGTGCGGATGGTTCATCCCCTTTTCCCGCGGGCAGCCGTTCATGGCAGTGGATTGAGATGACAGGACACGAGGGCTGTTGGAAGACAGAATCATGACCCGGCTGGATGATTGTCTGGAACCACTGAACGAGGGCATATGGGAAGTTGAGGTTTCAAAAGAGCTGGTCACGGAACCTCTGGATCCAGCGTGGAAGATCTCATCGATCAATGTACCCTCCCCGGGCACCATCGCAAGCTACCGGAAAGGCCGGTACCATGCGCACGAGACACGTTCCGGGTGGCGGGTGCACCTTGACCGGTATGACCCGAAAAAGAATCCCCTCCTCCATCTGATCGATGACGCCCCGCTGGTCCTGATGATCAGTGACACATTCATGACCCTGATCATGGATACCCGGCACCAGGACCACAACATCGCAAATACCCTGAAAACCCAGCGATTTATCTGGCAGCAGCAGGTTGTGTACGGGGTGCTTCTGGTCATCGTGGGGCTCTTTATCTTAAACAACCCGGTCCAGATCTTCAAACAGATCTTTGACCTGCTCCTCCCGCTTGCCATCCTTGGTGTTGCCGTCATGATCTTTATCAGGACATTCCGTGCCGGAAAAAAGAGCGAGTACATGGCCCGGGATCTCCTCTCGGGAATCGTGATCCTGGGAGCAGGGATCCTCGCGTTTCTCCTCCCCATGGACTACTGGATCACCGGGAGCCTTGGCGTTCTTGCGGTCTGGATGTTCGGGAGTGCCGGCATACTCCTCTCCCGGGTGGCAAAAGGGAGAAGCGGCGTGCCGGAAGGGTTTTACAGCCGGATGGCGGTGGGCATCCTCTCGCTTGCCCTGACCGGCCTCATCCTCATCTGCCCCAAGGGGATCCTTTTTATCCTGATCGAAGTGCTCGGCGCGATCACGATTCTCCTCGGGATCACCCTTTGCACCAACGGGCTGCGCCTCCGGACCTGGATACGGCAGGTCCCCGTCACGTGAGACGGTACGCGCCCTTCGGGACCGCGATCGAAAACCGGGCGCTGCTGCCGGGTTCCCCTCAGCATATTCAGGTTTACCGGGGGGCTGGGAACCACATCCGGCTGACAAGGAGAAAGAAGCAATACTTCTTATCCGATCCGAATCATCAGACTCATAGACATAAATGCACCGGTTTTGTTCCCTTACACGGGTTATTGGGATCCTCCTCCTTACTTTTATCCTCGTACCCGCATGCCAGGCGGTTGATCCCACCTGGATCGTTCCGTCGGCCCCGGGCATTGAATTATCTGGGGTTGCCATCTCGCACGACGGATCGATTATCGTAGCCGGGGGGGACCAGCTGATTGTACTCTCACCTGAGGGTAAGAAATTCTGGTCAGGCTGGTCAGGATCAATACTCGAAGTGAGCCGTGACGGCAATTACATTGCCACATCCCGCGGCCAGACAGTCCGCCTCTTTAACCGGCAGGGAATCATGCTCTGGGACCATTCCCTCGGGGAGGCAGTAACCGATCTTTCCATGACGCCGGACGGGGAGATGATAGCAGCCGGTGGAGGAGGGGTTATGCAGTCCTGGTTCAATTCCGGATCCGGCCTCGGCAGGAACACAACCGAGACAATCCACGATATTAAAATTTCTCCGGTAAAAGACCAGGTGATTGTTGGCACAACAAAGGCGCTGCGCAGATTCAACCTCAGTTATGTACCCGGCTGGTATGATGATGCCATAAGCCCCGCGGCTCTTGAAATATCCGGCGATGGAAGCGGCATCGTGATCCCGAACGGGAACCATGTACGGATGTACCACAGCGGCGGGGCCCTTCTCTGGGACCGGGCATTCCCCGGGGGAAATATTATTTCCCTTGCACTTTCCCGGGACGGTTCCACGATTGTTGCCGGACGTGACGATGGTACGGTCATAGCCCTTGACCGGCAGGGCAGTCTTCTCTGGACGGAAAAGGCAGGGTTCTGGATAACCAGCGTGAGCATCTCGGACGATGGTTCAACCATCGGCACCGGCAGTATCGATAACCAGATCTCGGTCTTTGACCGGAAAGGTAAACTGCTCGGGACATACCGGACGAAAAACCCGGTAAAATCCAATTCAGTTGCCGTGAGCGCTGACGGCTCCCTGATCGTTGCAGTCGACTTTTCAACGGTATATGGTTTTTCCAAATCCGGTTTTATCGGGCCAGCTGCACCATCTCGGGAGAGCACGCAGATCCTTCCCCCGCCTGCAGGAGATGGCAATATTACCCCGGTTGCCACTCCCCCCATAGAAGGAGAGTCCCCGCTTTCCGGAAATGCATCCTTTCCGGAGACGGTAAGAACTCCTGCATCCGAAATCCCGTGGGTTATTATCCTGATCTCCCTCATATTCATCCTTGCAGTACGAAAAAAATAATCCGGCACTCATGCCGGAAAAAATAAGTCAGCCCCCGGCAGAAAAAGGATATCATGTCCGGTATCCGATAACCACACATGCAGCCATACCTGTATCCGGGATACATGACACCGGCTCCGCTCATGATGGCCGGATTCTGGATCATCCAGCTCCTCATTGCCTGGCTGATCTGGCGCGATGCACCACAGCAGAAGATGCTTGCACCGGTCTGGGTTATCCTCGCGATCATACCCATGTTCGGTTTCCTGACTGACGTCCTCTACCTCATCATCCGGGAGATCTGGGTTGCCCCGCGAACCGGCACGCCATAGGGTTGCAGGAGGGATCCCTGCGACATCCTCCTGGAGCCTCTTTTTTTAATAACGGCGCAGACTATACCGGCCGGCGGCAGGACATATCCGACACCGGAAATATATACCAGGATCGATCAATGCTTTTTTGGTTCCGGTAAAAAGAAATAACCGGGCAGAAACACCATTATTCACAATCGGGGTGCAATGAAAAAGGCCGGTCTGGTGCTCCTCATTCTTATCATCATCTCGTGGAGTACAGGATGCGTTATGCAACAGCACAATGCAGAGATTGAAGTGACAAGCCCGGATATCAGCAGCCCGGATACGATACATGCTGGTTCGGTTGACCTGTACACCCCGCAGTTCCGGATAACAAACCCGTCGAACCGGACATATACCAATATCCTGGTCCGGATAAACATAAACCCGTTGCTGACCTACTGCCATCCCCTCTCAAAAGAGTTCGAAATCCCGGTACTCAACCCGGGACAGAAGAGAATCGAACAGGTATCCATTGCCGAGTTTGTCGACATGGACTGCCAGTATTCCTATACATACGAGGTCGTTTCGAATCCGTAAAATGATCGCACGAAAAACGGGATCCGTCAAACGGGGAAAAGCCACCCTGTGCTACTCCCGTCATACCAGCGGTCGTAACCATCATTGTCAAAGCGTCCGGCATCGGCGCGATCATCCAACAAAAGCAAAACAACCGCTTATAGTGCCTTGGTACGGGAGAATAACAAAAAAAATTACCGGAGAATCCCGATCGCCCGGGCTGCAAGCACAACGAGAACGATAAGGGAGACCGTCACCTGGCAGATCATGGCAACCTTCGCTTTCCTATCGAGGACCAGCGTATCGGTAGGGCCAACTGTGCTGGAGGTATGGAACGAGAGGAACAGATAATCAACAAACCCGGGAGTCCATTCCTCATACCCCGGGTAACTGGTGGCATTCTGGGGGAAAACGAGGACTGGCTTAGATGTCTTCCCACTACATCGGTCCTGCTGGCTTTCGAAATCAAGCAGCCAGAACCAGATCGTGAAGACGAGGACGTTGGAAATATACACCACTGCCGCAGCAGCCAGCAGGATCACCGGGTTGACCTGGGGCTGGATGAGGGTCCGCAGGAGCCCGGCGACATTAAGGAAGAGGCTTATGGTGGAAAGGAAGGTTGCGACAAACAGGATACGGTTGAAGATGCGCTGCGGCAACAGGAAGTATCCGAGAAGACCCGCGACAAGGGAGAGGGCGGTAAGGATGCTGATGACATCCTCGAACTGAATTACCGGGCCAACAACCGCAGTGAAATGGAGGGCAACAAAGGAGAGCGCATCCGACGTTGCATAGTCAAGGAACAGGCATATGAACAGCACCGCAAGGAAGACAAGACCCTGGTTGCGGATGCTGCAGGATGTCATGGATGAGAGGGATAGGAAATACCGGGTGTTATTGATTGTGATCTGTTCCGGCAGTAATCCCATGCTAAAAGCATGAACCAGGCTGGATCATTTCAAATTCGTCCGGTTAATCTCCGTTTTTCCAAAATCCCATATCAAATCAAGTCCTTTTTTATAGCGGTACGCCAAAAGGGGAATTACCATCAAAAATCTGGTGACTGTCATGGATTACGGAAACATGGTTGGAGAAGCCTTTGGCTATGCAAAGGAAGGGCTCATCGGAAAATGGGTGAAGTGGATCCTGCTCCTGATTGCAACGATCATCCTTATGCTGCCCCTCATGGGATACACCCTGCGGATCTATCGCGGAGAGAAACCGGCTCCCGAGGTAGACAAGTGGGGAACGCTCTTCATTGACGGGATCAAGTATCTCATCATCTGCCTGATCTACGCAATTCCCCTGTTCATTGTTATCTTCCTGACACTTGCACCGCTGGTCACGGAAGTCATGGCAGCCGGTGGCGACCCTGCAGCAGTCAGCGCCGCCGTAGCAGCATCCATAGGAACGTTCCTTGTGGGATTTGTCATCCTTATCATCCTGGCTATTATCATCGGGATGTTCTCATCGATCGGGATGGTCCGTTTTGCCCGCACGGGCAGCATGGGAGAGGCTTTCAACTTCGGAGCCATCAGTGCAACTATCGGGAAAATCGGCTGGGTCAGCTTCATCGTCGCCCTGATCATCATGGGAATCATCGTGGGGATCATCGAGTTTGTCTGCATGCTCATTCCATTCGTCGGCCAGATCATCTCCTTTATCCTTATCCCGTTCATCACGATGGTCGAGGCACGTTACATCTGCCTGATCTACGAGAGTGCCGGATAATCTGAAAACCAAACCCTTTTTTATAGCGTTACGCCAAAAGAAGAATTACCATCATAAAGACTGGTGACTGTCATGGATTTTGGAACCTTGGTTGGAGAAGCCTTTGGCTATGCTAAGGAAGGGCTCATCGGGAAATGGGTAAAGTGGATACTGCTCCTGATTGCAACGATCATCCTGATGCTGCCCCTCATGGGATACACCCTGCGGATCTATCGCGGAGAGAAACCTGCTCCCGAGGTGAACCAGTGGGGGACACTCTTCATTGACGGGATCAAGTACCTGATTATCAGCCTGATCTATGCCATACCGGTAATCATCATCTTCATCCTCTCCTTTGGCCCCCTGTTCATGGATATTGCATCGGGCCATATCGAGAAGATAACGCCCGGGGCAGCCCTGACCGCCGGAGGGGGACTCATCCTCCTCATCATCGTCGGGTTCATCATCGCCCTCTTTGAGTACATCGGGATCATCCGCTTTGCCCGGACCGGGAGCATGGGGGAGGCCTTCAACTTCGGCGCTATCTCTGCCCACATCGGAAAGATCGGGTGGGGCAGTTACATTGTTGCATTGATCATCATGATGATCATCCTCGGGATCATCGAGATGATTCTCAGCTTGATCCCGCTCATTGGCACGCTGCTCGTCTTCCTCCTGCTGCCCCTCATTGTCATGTTCCAGGCACGCTACCTCTGCATGGTCTATGACAGTGCCGGATTGGCATAATCCTCTTTTCATATTTCTTCTCTATCCCGGCAATGAACAGCACAGGATAAAACACGGACATTCATCCCCCGGCAGGATAACTTCCGGAAGTAAAAAACCAAAAAAAAGGGATCAGGAGACCCGGCTTAACTCGCCGGTTCCCAGATCGTAATAAAGTCCATGCGTTGCAACCTTCTTCTCCTCGACTGCCTTTTTTAGTAGGGGATAGGTGTAGAGGTGTTCCAGCTGGAGGCGGACATTCTCCTTCTCGATAAGTTTGTACCGTTCCTCTTTTTCAAGCACCGTTTCCGGGGCCTTGATCTTTGCATCCACCCGGGTCTTTGCCTCGCGGGCATTGTTGAGCCAGAGCGGGATATACGAGTCCGTACTCTCCTTGTCGAGCGCACGGATTGCCCCGCAGTTCGAGTGGCCGCAGACAACCACGTCTTTCACCTTCAGGTGCACAACCGCATATTCCAGAACGGTTGCAAAGTTCCAGTCGTGGACCGGCACGATGTTGCCGATATTGCGCTGGATAAAGAGTTCGCCGGCCCGGGCCTGGGTTATATGCCCGGTCTGGAGACGGGAGTCCGAGCACCCAATCCAGAGCGTCTCCGGGTGCTGGCTCCCAGTCAGCTCCTTATAATAGTCAATGTTCGGGGTAAAATCCGTTTCCCGAAACCTCAGGTTCCCTAGTAAGAGTTTATCGATCAATGCACACACCTCTGACAGTGGACATAAGCCGGCAGGGCCGGTTTATGCGTATACTGATACTGGAAAGAGTGATGAAAGAACCTTTCGTTCTGCATCTGCGGTTGGAGATGATGAAAAGGGGCCTGCCGGCCGGCATAGGCCGTCAAATCATTTCCGGGGATGGATTGGCCCTCATATTTTATATGGGGGCAGCGATAACGGCTATAGAATATTGTATTCACCGGGTCTCCCGCAGGGGTCCCGAATACGAGTGAGAGAGGGATCCTCTCAAAAAGTGCCCTGCACCGGAATCACCGAGGTATCATGCCAACCATCTCTGCACCCGCTGATGTGGAAGAACACAACGAGGACAAGACGCTCCTCACACTCTATGCTCTTGCCGGCGAGGAGAGCGGCGGGTTTGTTACGTTCCGGCCGGGCTTTATCAGCAGGATCGGAAGGGCCATCTTTGCAGAAGGGACCAGCGCAGGGCCTGCGCGGATCATTGAGGCTGTGGAGGTCCGGGAGCTCACGCCTTCCGAGATGGCCCGGGCCGAACGCGAGCTCTGGATCCATTACCACCAGCAGAAAGCCGACCCTGAGCATGACCGGCTCTTTGCAGTATTTGTCGGATCGCGTATTATCGGTGTTGCCCGCTGTTCCCGGCACGATGACGGTCTCGAGGTGGATGCCGTGTATGTGCTCGACGAATACCGGCTCAGGGGTTTTGCCCGCTCGGTCATGTCCCTCTTAATCGAGGAATGCGGGAGGAACGAGACCCTGTACATGCATTCCAAGATCGAACTGATGGAATTTTATGGGAGTTTCGGGTTCTATCCCATTCCGGAGATCGAGCTCCCCAAATCGATCCGGGACCGGTTCGGGTTCTGCATGGGCAACCTCAAGGGAATCGATGTCTGTCCCATGCGCCGGGAGCCGGGTGCCCGCACACAGGGTGAGCAGCAAACCAGCCGGAAAAAAGTGACCGCATAAAGGTCGGGACAATTGCTCTCTCGTTTTCAATGAGTTGCTGATTCCGGGGAAGATCCGGTTTTCTGCACCACAGTCTTACTCCGCTGCCAAATTCCTGCATGAGAAACGGGCATGAATCTGGTGAGTTCACACCGGAACGATGAAAATCAGTCAATCCCCGAAGTGAATATGAGCGCTCATGAGCATCAGGGCCCCTCGCGGGGCACGGCAGGGTAATTACCGGTTCACAGAATACCGCTCATTGAGGCTGCCGCGGGGCGCCCTTTTTGGTCGGCGGCAATTATCCTGAAGAGAGTATGGTGGCTCGAGGCCCAATCATTCTATTTTAAGCGTGATTTTCATGAAAAATTATCACAATAGTGTCGCGATCATTTCTGGATAACAAACTCCCGCTGTTTCTTGTCAGTGACATCCTCAACCGTTTCAACGGCACCGGTCAGGTTCCCGGCAGGATCCCGGACCGGCATGGCGGTGATGTGCAGCCATTTACCCTGCGGCCCGGCAGCGGGGAAAAATGCCGTATATTCATATCTCCCATCACCATCTGGTGAGCCGGAAGAGATATCCGGGAACAATTCACGGATCTTCAGATGGTCCCCGTCAACCATGAGATCGATCATGCAGGGGTGTTCCACCGGATAAAACGCTTTCCAGTGGTTGCGGGTACCAATCATCTCTTCGGCCCTGATACCGGTCATGATCTCAAGGGCCCGGTCCCAGTACACGACCTTATGGTTACGGTCGATATAGAACTGGGGAGCGGTCGGGATATGGAAGATCGTGTGGAGGAGCCGGTCACGTTCGAGGGCAGCCCGCTCGGCCCGGATACGTTCGGTGATATCCTCGAGTATGATGGTAACGGCCGAGATCCCGTTTTCGGGCATGGCGGGAATAAACCGGCCGGAAAAATAGACCTCGTCGCCGTTCCGGACAACCCGGATCTCTTTTTTCAGGGTGGGGCCCCCGTGCAGGAGTGCCATGAGTTCCCCCTCTTCAGAAGCCGAGAGGATCGGGAACGGGAGAGCACTCAGCCGGGCATTGTGGATCTTTATCCGGGGCAGGCCGGCAAACTCGCAGAAAGAATCGCTTGCCTGGACAATCCGCAGGTCTTCATCGAGAACGATGATCAGTTCCCCGGTCTGGTTGATGATACGGTCAACCGGGACCCGGTGCGAGAGAGTGAAGAGCTTGGCGTTTCCCACATGACGGAGATCGAGCTGGCCGGATGCCATGAGCACATCAAGATATTTGGCAACAGAATTCCGGCTCATCGAGACCGCAAGAGAGATCTCCTTGATACTCAGGCCTTGCGGGTGGTTCCTGAGCACAGCCCGTATCCTTGTTGCTTCATCCCCCTCCCCCGCAGGTCCCGTCATGAAATTCTCCTGTTGTGTATATATGTTGCTTCAATAGAATTAATGCCAATGCTTAATTAGTGGATAGGCAATAATATGTATTGTGCATAGTGTTTGTGCACTAGTGCACAGCATTCGTGCCAGCGCCAGGGCATGCTCCTGCTCACATATGTTGGTATACACACCTCTGATTCGTATCACCATACCAGGGCATCCCTGAATATATTTTAACCGGGCGATTTTTTACAGGTAAAAAACCAGCCGGCTCTTTTTCTTGCGGGACTGGAAATCGCGTTGACTTCATGCCATTATCGCAGTGTTCATTCCGCGGTTAAGAATAGGTCCCGACACATGGGCTGAACCCGGCCACAATGCTATCCGGAAGGGTCAGAACGGTACGGGATGACATTCCCTCGGGTTCATCCGGTTCATTTACACCGGCGAATTTTTTTTGCAGGAGCATCTCACGCAGATTTTCCTTTTGGATCGGCAATCCCGAAGAGTGCCCGCACTACCGCTATTCTCCTGACCACTTCGTAACAGGCAAATGTCAGCAGGAGACTCAAAGTAAGAATTGACATGAACTGCAGGGCTGGAGGGATATCAAGCATTACCACATAATAGGCAATCGCTACCAGTACTGCCTGGTGAAGGATATACACGGGATACGATGCAGCGCCCATATACGCGGCGAATCTGTTTGAAATGTCAAAAAAGTGCCTGCCCGTTCCCATGAGGGCAAGGACGCCAGTCCACCCGGTTAAAACAAAGAGGGGGGAATATCCCCAGAATACTTCGTAATGCCCAAGAAGTATTCCGTACATCCACATCACGATAATTGTCATGACCATCCATGCCGCCAGGAGAAAACCCCAGTACTTTTCCAGCTGAGCCCCGACAGAATCGATCGAAAACAGGTAGTACCCGATCAGGAACATGGCAAAATATGACAAAAAAGAATATCCTGTCACGTTCATACCAACAAAATTCAAAAGCCAGACAGGGACAAACAAAAGAGAGAGAAACAACAGACTTACTTTACCGGCACCGGGGCAGCGTCCTGCAGTTCGCCTTCCTAACAGGATCACACCGAGTGCCAGGATGGATATGATAAACAAAAAAAGGATAAACCAGAGGTGGTCAAAGCTGAAATCTCCAAAAAGTCCGTTCAGATCCTGACTGGTCGTAGCTGAACTGAAGAAATGCACGAATGCTCCGTAGAAGCTCCCGGTGTAGCCGGTGTGATATTTCAGAGCATAATATGCAATAACAGGGCAGACGAGAACAAGTCCGGCAAGGAATGGAACAAGGAGCCTGATGACCCGTTCTTTCAGGTATGCAAGGGGAGTACGCTTCTTGAGTGCAAATTTCGCACTCACGCCGGCAATACAGAATAAAATCGGCATGATCCAGGGCTCAATGGCAACCGTGAGACAATGTGCGGCAACTGACGTGGAATCAGACTGAACATAATAGCCGTACCACCCACTGCAGAATACGAAAGCGGCATGGAACGGGAAGAGCATCAGGATCGAGATCCACCGCAGATTGTCGATATAATACAACCGGACCATGAACTATTCTGGTATGGTTTTTTTGCAAGAATACTATTCCGATTTATTTAAAAAAAAATTTATGAGCTGAACAGTTTCAGGGCAAAACCCTGCAGGGAGAGCAGGAGCGGGCGATCCCGTTCGGATCCATTCCATGCAACTGCGTACAGGAGGAGCAGGGCATTCTCGAGTGAAACCTCGAACCGGTCATGGAGTTTATCTTCGGGAGGAAGGGGTTTGGCCAGGATGCCCGCGCTGGTTGCAGAGAATTCAGTAAACGGGTCTGGCATCTTTGCCGATTCTTCCAGCAGGAGTGCATGCTCCCGGACAATAGCAAATGCTGTTGCCAGTGATGGATGTGCATCCTCCTCTTCTGGAAATGCTGATGCTGTATTGGCAGCCTGCACTGCATCCAGGTAATCTCCCCGTCCAAAATAGGCAAATGCCAGAGCTGCCTGGTGAGCTGCCCCGGGCGTTACACCAAACACCTGCTCCTGCACGGTACTGCAGTAGCCTTTGAGCGGCTCTTCAAGAACCCTGCCCGATGCGGCAACTCCCGATTCCGGAGCAGCCCCGAAACGCCACTTCAGCCGGATGAGCAAAATGGTAAGGCTCACGGCATAGAGCAGTTCAAGCACGATGCTTACCGTCATTTCCGAAGGCGCGACAAAGAAGATTATCGAATAGATCGGGGTTGTCAGGGCAACAATATCCTTTCGTGGCCGGATCCATGCCAGGTACGCAAGTATAAAGGAACTTATTACACAACCAATGGCGAAATACCGGACATCTATCGTGCTGTCCATCCCGGAGAAGAAGATAGCCAGCAGGGCACTACCAAAGGAGAAGGCGGGAACTGCCAGTTCCATGCAGAGGATCGTTGAAATGGCGTTTTGTTGTACCGGGAGGGGATTTTTACCAGACATAGGCATCATTTTTCATGTTTTGTATCAGGATTTGTCAGGGAAAATACCCGGAAAGGCATGATGACCTGGCAAGGCACGGTCCACCGGCCATCAGGATTTTTTGATTTTCCGGATGGATACGCAGTTAATGACCGGTTCTCCGGAAACAATATACCTCCGGATTACCTGTCCGAGCACTTCCACCACATCATTGACTTTGATCTCCTCATTGGGACTGGTGAACATCTTGACCGAGATTGCTCCGGAGCGGTCTGCGACAAGGTACTGAGGGCGGTTCAGGAACTGAAAATAAACCCGTTCCACAACACCCTCAACCCGCACGGGCTTCCCGATCATGCTCTCATTGATCAGCTTGACGCGAATCGTCTTTGCCTGCACCTCGTACTGGGGAGTAATATCAGCGTACTCGCTGCGGCTCATGTAATTGAGTGCAACCGGGATAACCAGCAGCATAAAGAGGCATGGGATCATCCAGATAAGGTTTGATCGTACTTCAGGGCTGAACAGGGAGGCAATAACAAGAACAAGAGTGAAGAACACAAACACGGCAATCGCAACTATTGAGACCTTCACGTCTACATTTCCGATCTTCATTCAGATGATTGTTTGCCGTTAACCTACTTCAGTGCTGCGATCGCGTTTGGGGATGCCTAAACGGCAGAGCTGCAGGAAAAGTATCGGATTATCCGGGTAACCATTCGGACGGATGGTCGTAAGAGCATGAACAAGAAAAAAAGAGCCCCGGAATTATCCGGATGAGATGAATCCGCACGGGGCTGGAAAGCGAGGCGACAACAAACCGGATTGTGAAACCATAACCCCGGTTATTGCGATAACGGATTTGGTGAGACTGATATCTCGGTTGTTCATAAAAAAAATATGATTGCGGTGAAAAATTACTTCAGTGCTGCAATCTCTTTCCGGAATGCAACCCAGTAGATTACACCGACGAACAATAATCCTCCGACGATATTACCAATAGTCACCGGTATGATGTTCGCGGTCCACATGGTAACCCAGTTGATGCTGGCATTGATCTTGGTGGGGTCCGTAATGAATCCCTGGGTGAAGATACCTGCGGGGATAAAGTACATGTTTGCAATAGAGTGTTCGAACCCGCTGGAAACGAAGGCCATGATCGGGAACCAGATACCAAAGAACTTGCCAACTGCGTCATCTGCACAGATACCGAGCAGGATAGCGAGGTTGACGAGCCAGTTGCAGGCCACTGCCTTAAGGAATGCAGACCACATGCCCATCATTCCAACATAACCGACTTTTGCTCCGGCTATAGCTATCGCACGGGAACCAAACGCAGTAACGGTTCCAACACCGGCTGCATCGAAGGTTACCAGCGGACCGTTTGCCATGATGTATGCAAATACAACGGATCCAATGAAGTTGCCGATATAGACGAAA
Source organism: Methanoregula sp. (assembly GCA_041645355.1). Taxonomy (GTDB): domain Archaea; phylum Halobacteriota; class Methanomicrobia; order Methanomicrobiales; family Methanospirillaceae; genus Methanoregula. The sequence continues at coordinate 204,683 of JBAZQF010000004.1, read as the reverse complement.
ATCCACAGGTTGATGACCTGCGCCCAGGAAATCTTGTGAATGAACGCTGCCATCGGGGCGAGCATTGCGTCACCAGTAAAGAGCTCAGCACCAGTAAGGACGGTGATGATAAGCCCAACCGGGAAGACAGCTCCCAGAATCAGCTGGGAGAAACCTGCACTGGCAGTTCCGTACCGCAGTGCGGCATCAGTTGCCATTATTCCTGTTGAACAGACCGTTGCAAGAGCAGCACCCATAGCGATGTAAGCGCCGGACATGAATCCACGGAGGATCATGTTCCAGGCCGGTAAGCCGACTTTGTACTTACCAGCATCTCCTGCCTTTGCAGTAATTGCTACCGGAGGATGAAATACCATTTTTTACACACCTCTGAATCATTCACCTATACCAGCGACATTTGATACGAATCTCGTATAGGCCAATGAAAACTTTCGTACCGAGTTATTAATAATTTTCGAATTGCTCACCGGTCATCCCGGTTTATGCTCCTGCGGGAAAAAAAGCGCACACTGCCGTCGAAGCGATTATTATTTACTTTATATACGTTTTTACCACTTGTGGTTACCTCCAAAAAACCAGCAGTCCGCTTTAAAGCCTTTCCGGTGACCGAAGTCTTTAAAAGATAATCTCAACGCGCATAGCCGTGACAGAGCATCCTTCCGACGGTGAAAATCCCTTTTCAGACCCAAATAGAACAGGTGCCGGGCAAAAAAGTATCGCTGAGGATTCTGTTGAAAAAACTATGCGCGAGGGGAATGATGGTTTCACAATATTCATAATCTGCAAGATCAGGATAACTAGTACCGAATTATCAGGAAAAATTTTCCCAATGAATGTTTCTGCAATCACCGGCTCCATCTTCAAGAATCACGACTGTAAAGGTCATTCAGAATGCCATGACCGCCTTTTGTCGGTACTGGAAGGGATGCCTCCTGACATCCCGATACACGAACCCGTGCCGGCAACCCGGGAACAGCTGGAGCGGGTCCATGTGCCGGGATACCTGACCTGGCTAGAGAGGCAGTGCACCAAGAACATCGACTTCTGCACACTTGACGAGTACGTGTATGCCGGCGGATATTTCGAGAACAACCAGTTTATCCGGGGGTACCTTGATCCCAACACCTACATCAACCCCTGTTCATATGAAGTTGCAACCTACGCTGCCGGTTCAGCGGTCGCGGCAGTTGAATATGCCCTGTCGGGAGAGCGGTGCTTTGCCCTCATCAGACCCCCGGGCCATCATGCAGAAGCCGACAAGGCCATGGGATTCTGCCTCCTGAATAACACGGCAGTTGCGGCAGCAGATGCCTTAAAATCCGTTGACCGGGTGGCAATTCTCGACTGGGACGCCCACCATGGCAACGGTACCCAGAGTATCTTCTACTCAGATAACCGCGTATTGTACTGTTCAATCCACCAGAAAGAATTCTTCCCTCACACGGGATTTCTGGAGGAGACCGGCAGCGGCGCGGGGGAAGGTTTCACCATGAACGCCCCCCTCCTGCGGAACTCCGCGATCGCGGATTATTCATACATTTTTTCGGAAATATTTGATCCGGCACTCCGCAGGTTCAGGCCGGATCTCCTGCTGATATCAGCAGGGCAGGATACCCTGTCTGATGATCCACTGGGCTCCATGAAACTCGAGCCGGCCGATTTTGGCCTCCTCACCCGCCTCGCTCTTGAAGCCACCGGCTGCCCGACAGCACTCATCCTTGAAGGAGGATATGGCCCGTCCCATGCAGCGGCGGTGAGCAGCATCTTTGATGTCCTCAAAGGAAATAACCCAAAACATGAAGCAGGGGGCGTGCCGGGCAGGGAGACCCTCGAGACCGCGGCACTCTTAAAAAAGCTGCACCGGCTGCCGGGATAAAAAACGGGTCCTGCGGTTTTTTAGGCTATGACGGTGCACGGAACACCCGTGGGATCAAACCGTTAAACACAAAAACCGAAGCGCACAATGGTTTCTATGGACAATAAGATCCGGATCCTGCTCGTGGCAGGAATTCTCATCACGATAATCGTTTTCATCTTTAACATATTTGCCGGCGGTATCGTCTTTATTCTCTTTGTTACTCTCCTCATGTCGCTTTTTATTATGAAGGACAGTGAATCGCTTCCGGATATTGCAGCAGAATTTACCGATGATGCAAAGGGGATCATGATCCGGAATTCAGGAAATGATACCGCATTGGATATCCATGTGGCACTCGTGCCGGAAAACATCGAGTTTGATCTCGGGTCCCTTGAGGCAGATGCATTGGTAGTTCATCCCCTGGAAAAGATGATGAGCAGCGTGAAGGTAGTGGTAACCTTCAGGAACAAGAAACTGGAAGCATTCAGCCGGACATTCCAGTTGTCATCAATCGGTGAGCCTTACGATCCGCTGAAACCGATGATCCCACTTTTTAAATGGAAATAAACCGGCCATTGCAGTCCATTTTTTGGCGGGATCGTGCGGTACTGCACTATCCCGGTTTCACGCTTTCATTCTGAGCCCTGCTTTCCGGCGCATGGGCTGGACCTCAGCCCCTTCGAGATTTCCCGCAGCCCAGGTATAGCGCTCCCGTATGATCGGGGGAAGCTCGGTCTCCCGGATGGGTTCAAACCCGAATTTGGAATAAAAACCCACCAGGTGACGGACCGCGTACATGAAGAGATCGTCATTATGGCAGGCTTCAACAAGCGCCCCAACTGCCATCCGGGAATATCCTTTGCCCCGGTAGATCTCTGGAGTGAAGATCCCGTCCACCTCAAGTCCGTCAGGATGCCGCCTGCAGCGTGCAAGCGAAACGGGCAGGTTTTCGGAGAAGACCGCGAAGATCCGGTCCTGGCGCGGGTCACCCTTTGTCTCATGGTAATCTTTCCAGAGATCATCGGCAAGACCAAACTCCTCTGCCCGGAGTTCGCGGACGGTTCCGGTTAGGGGCCCACCGGTACGGGAAGCGCGGGCCGCCCTGCTTGGGACGGATGGTTGAACAGACGGGATGAGATCCATTCAGGCCTCCATTCCGGTTACCCGGTAGCCTTTGGATGGCACACAGATCTCAAACCGTGCACCTTTCAGGTACTCACCGGTCTCACGGATGGTCATTCCCGTAATAGAGAGAATCTCATGAGCAAGGAACAATCCCCGGCCAAAATTCTCTTCCTGCTGGAGGAAAAGGGTGCCTTTTTCAGCATCCGGGATACCTGTCCCGTCATCCTCTACAATGATGACACACCCGCTCTTCCTGATGTGGTAGGTGACGACCACGTTCTTTGCGCCGGTGGACTCTTTGATTGCATTATCAAGGATATGATAAAAGACCGTTGCGAGGTGGGGATCCGAGAAGACTTCGAGCCGTTCTGTCCAGGAGCGGATGGAGACTGTCCCGGAATCAAACCGCCCGGCAGATTCAAAGATCGCCTGCTGAACCGGGATCCAGGCCGGGGGATTGACCCCGAGCTCCCGAAATTCACGGGAAATGTCGATCTGCCGCTTGATGCTGTTTGCAGATTCCTTCATCTCGCCAAGGAACGCGATCAGGTCAGGATCCCTGAATTTCATCACGCCCAGCTGCAACTGGCCGTACAGGACGGCAAGCTTCCTTGACATATCATGGCGGAGGATCCCGGAAAGGATATTGAGCCTGCTGCTGGTGTTCTGGAGTGCAGACTCGGTCATAACCTGGTCGGTGATATCCCTGACTGACTCGATCGCCCCGTCAATGTTCCCGCCATTATCCATAAGGGGTGTTGCAGAAAAACGGAGATGGGCCCCTCGTCCGCTGTTGAAATGCGGAAGGAATGCTTCCGATACAAGACGACTGGATTCCCGGCGTATTGAGGGATATTTCTCCAGAAGGTTACGCTCGTTTTTCAGGATAAGTCCTGCCAGCATCGGGCGGCGTTCTTTGTAAAATGCGAGAGAATATTCAAAGTCGGACTTCCCCAGCATATCGGCTTTTTCTTTTCCGGTCATCTCCTCGACAGCACGGTTCCATGCAATCACCTTCCCCTCACGGTCTATGGCAAAGACGGCATCTGGCAGGAATTCGATTATGTCCTGGAGCTTCTGCTCGGATTCAGCAAGATTCAGGGACAGAATGGCAACAACACAGCCAACCAGCATGATAATTGCCATCCGCGTGATGGTGGCAATACCCGTCATGGTATCCAGCGGTACAAAAAGGAGAACGAGGATACCGTACAGAACCGCGATTCCGGCAGAAAATACAAGACCCCGGCGGGGATACCAGTACGAGGCGAGAATGGTCGGGAGGTAGAGCAGGTGGGAAAGAACTGCGGTAAGCCCGTATACTATTCCAAAGAGGTTAACCCCCAGGGTGATGACCGTCAGGAGGAGAAGCGCCAGAATGCGGTTGTAATGAACCGGATCGCCATTGCGGAAGAATCGGTGAAAATTCATGATACCGGAATACCTGCACACCATTTTCTGTTGTTCACGCGCAAAAAGATTGTCACGGATAACTGCATTTCGCGCTCATAATTTGCCCGTGGGGAGAAACAACCAGGCATTGCAGCTTACACGAACCATTTTATTATTCCTGTCGCGGCTCGTGATAATGTTATTGCGCCGGCTGTCCGGCAGCCCGGATTGTTCCCGGTGGACAACGAAGTTCGAACCGGGCACCCGAGCCGGCAGTGCCGGTTTCGCTGATCACTATCGATGTGATGGCAAGGATCTCCCGGCAAAGGAACAGACCAAGGCCGGCATTCATCCCATACTCATAGCTGAATATCCGCTCTTTCTTGCTGTTTGGGATACCTATCCCGTCATCCTCGCACAGGATAACCGTGTCGGATCCTTCGGGATGCATACTGAACCGGACAAACGTTGCTTTTTCCCCGTACTTGAGGGTGTTTTCAATCAGATTGGAAAATACTTTCCCGATGAGCGGGTCAGCGTAAATTTCGGTTCCCTCAGGCATATTATTGATGAGAGAGAGTGGGTCATGGGGCTGGTTCTGTCCGGCAGATTCAACAAGGGAAGAAAGTTCCTGCCACTGGGGGGACTTGACCCCGACTTTCTGGTAATCTTCCGTGAACCTGACCGAGTTCAGGGTCTGGGTTGCAATCTGCTCTGCAGCCCGGACATGCTCCCATGCCCTGGCGGGATCATTTGTGCTGAGGGAGAGGGCATATCCAAGCGACTCGTGCTGGTTGCTGAGTTGGTTTATCACGTCATGGCGGGTGATACTTGCCATGAGATTGAGTTTCTTGTTGGCTTCGTCAAGAGCTTTTTCCACTCTTCGGCGTTCAGCATTCTCCTCCGAAAGCCGGGTATTCGACTGTTTGAGATCTGATATGGCCTGCTGGAGCTGTTCATTTACGGCATTGAGCCGTTCCCGGGCTTCTTCGAGCTCTACGTTTTTCCTGACAGCCACCTCATAGGTGGATAGGAGAATGCTCAGGATCTGGACCCGGCTTGCCGGGATGATATGGGTTTTATTGAAGAGGGTGATGGTGAGTGCACGGCGGGGTCCGTCAGGGTCCGGCTGGTTCATGGCCTTCAGGATACTCGTGATCCGTGACTGGACATATTCCGGATCAAAGGGTTTGATGATGAAATCATCCGCTCCAGACTCAAGGCCCCGGATAACATCCACCGGATCGAAGAGCTGGGTTACGAGGATGACCGGAATCGCTGCAGTGTCGGGATTCTTTTTGACCCGGGAACAGAGTTCATAGCCGTCCATCTCAGGCATGACGATATCCGACAATATTATCGAAGGCCGGTCCCTCCCGATCTGTGCCAGTGCTTCAGAACCGTTATCCGAAAGCGTGACGCGATACCCGTCATTCTCGAGAATGTGCCTTAAATATTCTGCCTGTGTCCGGCTGTCCTCGACAAGCAGGATTGTTGTCATTTTATTAGCGCGGTTTTCCATTCAGCATCTCCCTTAAGGTTTCCGGCCATGGGGCCGGGTCTTGTTCAGCAGATCCCTGACAATAGTTCGCAGGTTATTCTTTTCAAACCCGCTCTTGATTACATAGGCATCGGCCCCGATTGCGAGCCCATGCTCCCGGTCTTTCGGAGAATCCAGTGAAGTTACAAGGATCACCGGAAGATATGAGAGCCGGCTGTCCGCCCGGATCTTCTCCGTTAAGGTAAAACCATTCATCCGGGGCATGTCCACATCCGATATAACCATATCAAACCGGTGCTCCCTGAGCATCCCGATGGCATGGATGCCATCCGTTGCTGTACCGACCTGGCAGCCATCCTGTTCAAGGATCATCTGCAGGAATGTCCGGGAAGTAACAGAGTCCTCAACAACCAGGATGCGGGGAGCAGAATGACCGCCGGATGGAACCGGCAACGGATTACCGGCCGTACGGAGAGCTTCCTGGATCAGCTCCGGGGTGTCGAGAACAAGAGCTATCGTCCCGTCACCCAGGATCGCAGCCCCGGCAATCCGCCTCACCCGACGGAGCTGACTCCCGAGCGGCCGGACCACGATCTCCTGGACACGGATCACTTCGTCAACAATACAGGCAGCCTGGCCCGCACCGTACGCTATGATCACTATGGAAACCGGTGCATCTCCCGGCGTGTTCACTCCGGACCTTTGGGTGGAGAGGATCTCGGAAAGATGCACAACACCAATCTTCTCATCCTGGAGCGTCAACTCAGGCCTGCTTCCCGCGCGTGAGATCATATCAGCCTTGATACGGAGGACCTGCCGGACCTGTTGCATGGGGAGAACATACATCCGGTTTCCCGAACGGACAACGATTCCCCGGAATGTCACAAGCCTCACCGGGACACGCATGATGATACTGGTTCCTTTTCCGACCCCGGATGTAACCGTAACAAAACCCCCAAGCCGGGTAACCGTATCCTCGACAATGGCAAGACCCAGCCCCCGTCCTGAAATTTCGGTTACAGTCTGGCTTGTCGAGAGCCCTGAACGGAAGATCAGCCAGACTGCTTCGGCATCCGTTAGTCTGGTTTCTTCACGCTCTGTGATGAGGCCGGTCCGGATTGCCGTTTTCCGGATAGTACTGACATCGATCCCGGCTCCGTCATCGCTCACTTCGATACCCACCTTACCTCCGGATAGGGGAAAGACCTTGATGAGCACCCTGCCACGAACAGGTTTGTTCCGTTCGGACCGGATATCCGGGTACTCAACACCATGATCGATGCTGTTGTAGATCAGGTGCATGAGCGGATCCTTGAGCGCATCGAGAATACGCCTGTCAACTTCAATCTCATCCCCTTCCGTAACCAGTTCGACCTGTTTGCCGGTAGTGCGTGAATATTCCCGGACAAGCCCGGGAAAAGAGGTCAGGATGCTCGATACTGGCAGCAGCACTGCATCATGGATCAGGTCTGATATTTCCGAAGTACTTGCCTCAAGTGCCGACCGGTCCCGCTCGGTTGCCCGGATATGTGCCGAGAGATCATGCTGGAGATGCGTAACAAACTCACGATCATAATCCATGAATTCGACCAGGCGCTGGATCGGGGGGATCAGTTCAGGGGGGATATTTGCCTTTCTTAAGCCGGTCAGAGTCTCGCGGATGATATACAGGTCGGAGGAGATAAGAGTCTGGTTCCATTTCCAGTGGGAAAACCGCCCTATCATCTCTTCGAGTTCACGCATCCGGTGCGTGATGAAGAGCCGGGTAGTGAGAAGATCGTCCGATCCGACAATGAGCCGGTCGAGCTTGTGGGCAGCTATCCTGACCGTTCCCCCGTCAGCAACTGGTCGTGAAGACATTCCGGCAGTTTTGGGAGGGATGAATACTTCCTCTCCGGTATCTTTCTTAAGGGGCTGAGTGGCCTCACGCAGATGGATCCCTGCAGAAGGAAGTACTTGCCGGGGGTTTCGCAGCGGGGGCTGATCTTCCGTTAACGGCAGCGTGGCGGGTGGGGGGGCAAGCGGGACGGCAGTAAAGCTGCTCCCCGGGGCATCTTTTACGGTGAGCGCCCGCAGTGCAGTGACAATCCCTACCGGGGACATGTCCGGGATCTTTTCTCCAGCAAGGAGGGCCTGAACAATTTTAATTGCCTGGAAAAAGAGATCGAATGCCTCGGCATCCGCAATAAACATCCCTTTTTTCATCCGGGAGAAGACATTCTCAAGGTTCTGGCAGACCGATTCGATCTCTTTCTGGCTTACTGCCCGGGCGGCACCTTTCAGGCTGTGGGTTGTGCGGTAAATCCGTTCGATCAACCCGGGGTCAGCTGCAGAGCCGGCGCTCTCGAGCTCCAGGAGCAGGGTCCCCATCACCCCCAGATGTTCTTCGGCTTCGTCGCGGAAGGTTGCGAGAAGCCGTTTCTGAAACTCAGCATCCGGTCCGGTCATGCTTATACATGGTACTGCACCGTGAGTTTCTTTAACCGGAGACCCAGTTCATGCAGGTCCTCTGCAGTCTTTTCCGCCTGACGGGTGATCTCAAGGTTCTTCTGCGCCGCATCGCGGATGTTCTCCATTGCAAGGGAGATCTGATCCATACCGGCAGCCTGCTCATGGATCGATGATGCAATCTCGATCGCCTGCCTTGACGACTCGGCGGTTGATCGGGCAAGCACCTCGATTGCTCCCTGGGCATCACTTGTCAGACGGACGGCATCCGCAACAGACCGGGTTCCCCGCTCGGTTGAGACCACCGTGGAGGATACCCCCCGCTGGATATCGGTAAGGATAGTACGGATATTTGCGGTTGCCTGTTTTGACTGTTCGGCAAGGTTGTGGATCTCATGGGCCACTACGGCAAAACCCTTACCGAAATCGCCGGCCTTTGCCGCTTCTATCGAGGCGTTCACGGCAAGCAGGTTGGACTGCTCTGATATGTCGGTGACTGTTGCGATGATCTCACCGATTGCCTGGCTCTGCTCCGAGAGCTTGATAACGTTCATCCCGATCATGTCCATCTGGCGCTGGATATGGTTCATACCGTCAAGGATCTCCTGCACTGATTTCTGGCCGTCGATGGATACGTTGAAAGCATTCATCGCCTTCTCGGAGACTTCCTTGGTCTTCTCGTTGATGAGATCGGTCTTGGTCCGGACACTTTCTACCGTATCGGAGGTCTCATTCACCGTTGCCGCGGTCTGCGAACTGGCTGTTGACAACTGGGTAGTGACCGTAAGGATCTCGCTTGACGCCGATGACAGGACCGAGATCCCTTCATAGAGTTCCTCGTTGATCAGTTTCATCAGGCGCTGGAGCTCAATACCGATGGTATTGAGCGCATCCCGGTATGCGACAAATTCCCCGGCAACCGGGATCTTCTCGTCAAACCGGGCGGTGAGATCCCCTGAAGCATAGAACCGGGCAAGACGCATGGCTTCGTTGACCGGTTCGGTGATGGTCTCAAGCGTCTTGTTGAAACCAGCAATGATCATCCGGTACCCGCCACGGAATGCCTTCTCGTCACCCCGTACCGAGAGGTCCCCGGCACGGGCAGCATCGGTCAGCTTGATCGTCTCCTTATGGAGATGATCGAGCGAATCAACCATCATCCTGAGAGCAGGGCGGATCTCATCGCGTTCATCAACAGGTTCCGAGAAGCTTTCAATATACTCGCCGTTTGCGATCTTCTTGATATCCCCCACCACGTTGGTCTGGAGATCGTCAGCAAACTCATCCATGGTTGCGGACATGATACCGATCTCGTCCTTGCGCCGGATATTGAGCCGGGCCGAGAGGTGCCCGTTCCTGAGCTCCTTGATCATCAGGACAACCTGCTGGAGCGGCCCGGATATAGACCGCCCGAAGAGAACCGCAACAGCAGCACCGATTGCCATCGACCCGATAACCAGTGCAAGGATGGTGTTCCGGATCGTATCGATAGGTCCGCTGAAGTCCGGAAGCTCTGCACGGGATACGATATACCAGTCGAGAGGCTCATAGTATGTGTACGCATCGATAACGTGAGTTCCGTTCACTTCGTGGGGAACCGCCCCTTCCTTGTTCTGGAACATCTCCTGGACGTAATCCTTCTGTGCCCAGTTCTGCCCTTCAAGGCTCGGGTGGACAAGCACGTTACCCGCACTGTCAATTACGTACATGTACCCGTTCTTACCCACTACGGTCTCGCGGATACTCTTTTTCACCACATCGAGAGTCTGGCCTTCCTCTGTACCGACAAAGAGAACCCCTATGACCTTTCCACTGGGATCCCGGATTGGCTCATATGCAGTAACGTAATTTTTCCCGAACAGGTCACGGCGCCCATAATAGGTCTCACCTTTCTCTACGGCAACTTCATACACATTGTCGGTCAGGTGAGTGCCAACGGCACGGTGGCCGTTTGAATCGAGAACATTTGTCGAGATACGGGCGGCATAAGTGTTGTTGTATACCTGGAAAACGGTTGCCGCACCACCAACCATGGACTGGACCTTGTCAACAATCTCAAAATTATCGTTCACAATATATTCATTGCCTTTACTGTCTATGAGCGCCATCTGGTTGTTGACGATCTGGGGGGTACCTTTCCCGTAGAAATTCTGTTTGGCAACATTGAGATCGCTGTTGACCTTGTTCCGCGTGAGCTTGTACACATCATTGGTCCAGCCTTTCATGTCCTGGACCTGGGTCTCAAGAAGAGTCTGTATCTGCTCGTTGATTACCGTACTCGATGTGGAATAGGCCACCAGACCGAGTAACAGTGTTGGGATGATGGCGAGAAACAGGCAGATGACAAGGATCTTGGTCCCGACTTTCAGGTTGGAGAAGAATTCAAACATATCCTGACTCCTTTACAATTCCTGACTATTCTCCTGATTGAATACACTGACGGCATGTTGCATAAACGTAATGATTCTGTTCTGCAGGGTATCTTTGCTGGAAGGAGGATGCAGGTTTCCTTAAGAAAGGGAAACAACCGGCATGCAACACCATCAGGTATCCTCAATAATCATCCGGGGATCAGCAAACAATGCGGATGCATCGAGAACCGTCAGGGACCCTTCCGCCACCCCTTTTACGTACCCTGCCCTCCGCGGTGCGATCACCTTTTCTGCAGAGATTATCCGGTTCAGCTCGATCATCCCGATGCCGGTAATATGATCCGCCAGAATACCGAAGGATAATTCCTTGTTTGTCAGTACTATTACACGGTTCAGGTCGGTCAGACCTTTTTCGGGAATGGCAAGGAGGACCCGCATATCAACAAGCGAGATAATCTCACCTCGTACCACGCAGATACCGGAGATATAATCGGGTGTCCCGGGAACGGGAGTTATCTCACCGGTCAGGATCACTTCCCTGACATACTCCATCTCCAGCGCATATTCCCGGTATGCAAGCCGGAATTTGAGGACCTCCATGACAGCCGTGTCAGAAGCGGTCTCTTCCGGTTGTGCAATTCTCCTTGCACGCTCTTCAAGAAGCGAAAGGGTTTCTGAAGGGTCACGGGCCAGGTCATCTGGACCTTGTCTGCAACGGACTGAGACCGCCTTTTTCACGGTTTCGGCTTGCACGGGGAGCTGAAGTGGCTCGGAGAGGTCGGCCCGGGACGCGATAAGACGGAAGAGATCATGGAAGAGAATCAGCCCTTCCGGGGTTCTTAAGATACCCGGGGGATATAATTCCCCGGGTTGCAGTAAATCTGCCATTTCCGGAACTGGGGAAATATCCTGTATTCCTGACGTTGAATCAACCCAGATTGCAACTTCAAGGGCCGCCGTGCGGACTATGATGAGCATATCGGTAAGGCAGGGCTCCGCATCAGTAATTCCGAATGCAATCCTGAGCGACAGGACCGGGACATTGGTCCCGTGAAGGTTGATGGTGCCGGCCTGCCAGGGAAGAACCGGGAGTTGCGGGGTCAGTCTGACCATACGGATAACATATGAGGTCTCTGCAAGGGGGATTGCACAGGAATTTTCCCCAACTGAAAAGAGCAGCATCTGGACCATGTGGATTTTCCCGATGTTTTTCTCATTAGTGCTGATGCAATAAAAAAGGGTAAGGTATTGCGCATGAACGGCGATCGTGAGGAGTATTGGGGAACGAATGAAAAAAGGAATTCCATGGAACCGTTGTGACCACGATTTGGCAGAAACTATTACTGGCGAAACGTGACAGAGGATCTGGAGGTTCCCTTGCGATTGCCGTTCAGTTAAAAAGATGTATCAATGAAAAGATTCAAAAAAAATAATCATGGCGGAAAAACCAAAGTGTGAACGCTGTGGGAAAGATGCGATCGGGTTTCAGTCATTGGAGGGCGGTTTTGAATATGTCTGCCAGGAACATGCCGACAGCCTCCTTCTCGCTCTCAAACCCGGTGAAAAGAAAGTATACGGGGTTTGTGTTCTCGAGCGATACTGTTGATACCGGATCCTATCCGTGAATGTAAACGGGAACTGCTTCACCCGGGTTGATATGAGGGCTCGGGAAAAAGGGTACTCCAATCATGAACCCGTGTGCAGGAGAGGGGGATCAGTTGCTGAAACGAACACAGAAACTGTTTGAGTCACTGCCCGGGAAATATTTTAAAAAACCCGGGTCCGGCCACGATTTTTTGGAACTGACCTCTGAACCCGAAAAGATGTATCTGTAAACGGCTCCAAGATAAAATAACGATGACAGAAAAGCCAAAGTGTGAACGCTGTGAGAAGGATGCAATCGGTCTTCAGTCACTCGGTTGCTGTGTTGCCTATGTCTGCGAGGAACATGCCGACAGCGCCCTTCTCGCGCTCAAACCCGGTGAAAAAAAGGCATATGAATATTGTTATCTTGAACGGTTCGATACCGCAGACCCCTGATATTTTCCTGAACGATGATGGATGCAATGTTTCCTGCGGCTGAAATAATTTGTACCGACAGAAATTATTTTTTATGCTCCGGGAGGTTAATAGAAAATTCTCCAGGCAGGGGTCGTGAGTTCCGGGCGAGCCGGGTTATTGCGAGGGGAATTGATGGAGCCCACATTCCGCAGTACTTTTCTCAAGAGTAGTATTTTTTATACGCAGGTCCAAGCAGAGAGAGAATTCTTCGTAATTCGTCAGTCATATTGGCAAATTTTAGCACTCCTGTGAGTCCCACAGACAACTTAAAAACTCCCGGATTCACCTGAATTTGAAGAAAATCCATTTCAAAGTAGGCCGGTTTGTCAGTTTTTTCATCTGGCTGATAGCCGATTCACCGGTGCGAGCCAGTTCCCGTATCAGCCTGAATTCAGTCATCGGATAGATGAACAAACAGAGTACCATAATTATGACGAGAGCCTGAATGCGCAAATTCTTCTTTAAAAAAATATCTCAAAGACCCTGTACTATTTTATCCTTCAAACCGAAAGAGACCTTCCTCCGAACCCTGCCCGTTGTAAGAGGTAAGAATGGTACCGGAGGAGAGTCCGAAATCATTCGTAGCGAGAACAAACCTGCCCAATCTTAATCGTTCCTTATCGATAGTTTTGTTGTCATATTCAAGAGCAGCAGAGATGGAGAATGAAACCATAACCGGCTCATCGAGCTCAGCCGCAACAGGTCTGTGATATCATAGAGATGTAAAACCGGTTTTCGTGGCAATGCCGGTACCACCGGCTTTAGGAAACTCCGGTGCAGGATGCCCTGGCCAGGTCGGAAACCCTGCTCATGGCCCGTTGCCCCCTCTCTCCCGGACCCCGGGGCTTTGCCAATGCCGCTGGGCTCCGGGCGGAAGCCGTTGTAACGTTGCTACATATTACCCCACCAATTCCCGTCGGAAAACCCCAATCTGTTCCGGATCAATTACCGCGTTTTCCGGAAACATTGCCTCTGCCAAAAAGGGGGGTGAGGCAAAACTCGTACAACGGGGCACGATACGAACCCGGATTCTTATCGTCGGGATGGGGGGAAGCAGTAGTTGTTTCCTGATAACCCGCATTCTGGATTTTAGGCTTATTATACAAAGATCTGCCGGTCTGATTTTTTTTAGAACCCGGTTTTTTACCGCGGATTGTGGGATGACGGAAGATCACGGACGCAGATGTATTGTTCCGGATATACAAGTACGATTCCGGGAATTGTCACTGAATGAGCGATAACGGTAAAATTCAATTTTTTAAAAAAATTTGTGAAAATACTGAACAGATTATTTATCCATGTTATTTTATAAAAACAGGTGTGACAGGGAATGCAGAGCCAGGACAAGAGGCGATTAATGCCCTGGCACTTCACAGGATAAAGCATATCCTTTAGAGATGGAGATGCCCTGCCCACCCAAAACCAAAAAAATTAATTGGTATAGGCTGATTTCCCCAGCTTCGGTTCAAAGGTTGCATCACCTTCAACCCGGATCGCATGCGAAAAGAGCGCCAGCGGGATATCCATAGCGCAGAGCTCTTCGCACTGCCCGCAATTTATACACGAGTCCGAGATATGGGCGAGTCTCCTCAGGTGGAACATCGGGTTCGGGGGGACTTCACCGGGCTTTACCATAAGGGAGTTTTTCTTCAGTTCATCGGCTGAGGTGAAACAGACCGGGCAGTTTTCGATACAGGAATAGCACCGGATACACCGCGAGGTCTCATTATTGATGGTCTCCCACATGTTGCTTCCAAGAGCAGTGAAATCCTTCTTCCGCCATTTCTCACCAAGCTTGAGCATGGCCCCCTCGACCTTTCCGCGGATCTCCAATCCCTTGGGGTTTGCTGCTTCGGTTGCGAGGATACCTGATTTCACCGCACCGTCAACAAGCTTTGCACCCTTGTCGGAACAGACTTCCACGAAGGTTGCTTTTCCGGCCCTCTCACCAATGACACCCCAGTTCCCGCAGGCAAGGTCTGCCTGGCGGGGAACCTTGTACTTGCAGCGGCGGCAATTGCTGCGCCGTCCATAGCCGGCCTCTTCAAGTTCGTCAACAGAGATACCCTTGTGACCGCCCTCATACTCGATGATGAACTGACCCTTGTCGATCTCTTCCTTGTGGACCTTGTCCGGGTCAACACCGTACTTCTCGGCAATCATCTTACGTGCAATGACCGGGCTGACCGATCCCCCGCAGTTGACACCGATCATAATGATGTTGTCCAGGTTGATCTGCTTGCGCTTGGCAAGTTCGTAAAAAGCCATGGTATCGCAACCCTTCACTGTGACACCGATCTTCTTGTTGGCTGCCCCATCAAGGTATTTCTTGACATATTTTGGCAGCAGGAGGGTACCGCAGTGGAGGGAGCCGGCAGTTTTTGCCAGATCCTTGGGGTCGGTGATCAGGACCGGTTTTGCATCATAGAGGTCAGTTCCCTTGGTGATGGCAAGGACGGCATCGACCGCTTTTGACTCGAGTGCATGTTTCCAGAGCGCGGTAACTGCGCCACCGAGCTCGGCCTTCTTCTTGATGTCTGCGTCGCTCGTCCATGCGTAGAGCATATCGCCTTTCTTTGCCATGTTACTTCACCTCCGGAATCTTCTCGATACGAACCGCACAGGCCTTGAACTCCGGAATGGATGCGACGGGATCGAGTGCATTGTTGGTTAGAATATTTGCAGCACATTCCGCATAGTGGAACGGCATGAAGACAACGCCCTTCTTGATGTCCTTTGTGACACGGGCGCCTATCTTGATCTCGCCACGGCGGGTGATAGCTTTGACCATCTCTTTTTCCTTGATGCCTAATGCCTTTGCATCTTCAGGATTGATCTCAACCCATCCCGTGGGCTCCTCGCGCTCGAGATCTTTCGAGCGTCGGGTCATAGTGCCGGTGTGCCATTGCCAGATACAACGACCGGTGGTCATGAGCAATGGGTAGTCCTTGTCCGGGACTTCTGCCGGAGGTTTCCACTCGATCGGGGTAAAGATCCCAAGGCCGTCCGGGTGGGTGAACTTCTCCTTGTGCAGAATCGGTGTTCCCGGGTGCTCTTTAGTCGGGCAGGGCCAGTGGAGGGCTTCGGGTTTCTCTAGGCGTGCATAATCCATTCCGCCATAGGACGGGGTGACCTTGGAGATCTCGGTGAATATTTCTTCGGCGCTCTTGTAGGGGAACTGCTTCTCGAATCCCATGTGCTTGGCAAGCTCACAGAAGATCTGCCAGTCTGCCTTTGCCTCTCCGGGGGGATCCTGGGCTTTCCTCCACTTCTGGACACGGCGTTCAGTGGAGGTCTGCGTGCCATCTTTCTCGGCATAACAGGCTGCCGGCAGGATAACATTTGCAAGCTGTGCGGTTTCGGTTAAGAAGATATCCTGCACGACCATGAACTCTGCGTTCTTGAGTCCCTTCTCAACGTGGTGGAGATCCGGGTCGGATAGCATCGGGTTTTCACCCATGATATAAAGACACTTGACCTTGCCGGGCTCGTCAGCGAGCACATTGATCAGCTTGGTGACCGTGAGACCGACCTTGCCCTCGGCAATCGTGCAGCCCCATGCGTCTTCCATCTTCTTCTTCATCTCGGGGACGATTACTGACTGGTAGCCGGAGTATACATTGGCAAGCGCACCCATGTCGCAGGCGCCCTGCACGTTGTTCTGGCCACGGAGTGCGCAGATACCCGTGCCGGGTCTGCCGAGGTTACCGGTCAGCATCTGGAGGTTTGCAACCGACTTGACATTGTCGACACCGGTTGTGTGCTGGGTGATACCCATTGAGTAGAGGATTGCGGACTGGCCGGATTTGCCGAACCACTCAGCTGCCTTGATGATATCGGCTGCAGGAACACCCGTGATTTTCGAGACATTTTCTGGGCTGTAGGCAACCTTCATCACAACCTCTTTGACCTTCTCGAAATCCTTGGTCCGGTTCTTGACAAACTCCTTGTTCTCCCAGCCGTTCTTGAGGATCTGCTGCATGAAGCAGTTCAGTAACGCAACATCGGTACCCGAGTAGAATTGTAAAAACAGATCAGCCTGCTTCCCGGTTGCGGTGAGCCGCGGGTCGGCGTAAATGATCTTTGCACCATTTGCCTTTGCCTGCATCACGCGGCGCCCGATTAATGGGTGTTGCTCAAACGTGTTGCTCCCGATGATTAGGAGGCATTTTGACTGGGCAATGTCAGCAATTGACTGTGTCATTGCACCGGATCCAAAAGCTCCGGCAAGACCAACAACCGTTGAAGCGTGGCAGAGCCGGGCGCAGTGGTCGATGTTGGGCGTCTTTAAAACTGCCCGGGCAAACTTCTGCATGAGGTAGTTCTCCTCATTAGAAACCCGGGCTGAAGAAAGGCATGCTATCTCCTCACCCTTGTACGACTTGAACTTGGATGCTATCAACTTGTAGGCCTCATCCCAGCTCGCCTCAACAAATTTCCCATCCTTCTTGATGAGCGGCTTGGTAAGCCGGTCGGGAGCATTGATAAATTCCCATGCATAGTTGCCCTTGGGGCAGAGCTTTCCTTCGTTGACAGGGTTGCGATGCCAGGGCGCAACGCCAACAACCTTCTTGTCCTTAACAACAAGGTTGAAGCCGCACCCGGTCCCGCAATACGGACACGTGGTTGGTACGTAGTTAATTTCCATTACACACCTCTGATATTTTATTACAATCTGAAAATTCCAGCCAACCAACGTTAAACCTTGTGAAACGAATGCAAAGACATGGATGCAATTTTAAATTTTCATTTTTACAACCACATAACCTGTCATAATAATTGAATTATTTTGGTTAATCATAACTGACAGATTTTATATATTTTAAGCCGAACGCAGGGGTATTTTGTAAAAAAAAGGCCAAAATAATTCTTTTTCGATAATAAGATGGTTGCAAACCTCCAAAGTGTGTTCAGACCGGATAAAAAGTCGGGTTTACATTCTGTGTTTTTTAGTAAAAAAGAATATGTTTTCAGGAAGAAGTATTTCACTTCTTGAGAGGATTAAAGACATTGAGATAGATCATATCGCTTCCGGTATTGTGGAGGCGGGCACGCTCAGTCTTCTCCTCTGCATATGCCATGAGCGGGAGCTCCATGTCAACGCCCGGGGTGTGGCCGAACATCTTCTCAAGCTCGACCTGCTGGGCGTGCATGAACATCGCGTTCGGGATCTCTGCCGGGCAGAGTTCCTGGCACTGGCCGCAGTTCACGCAGGAGTCGGCAATGTGGGCGAACCGGATGAGGTGGAACATGAAGTTCGGGGGGAGTTCGCCGGGCTTGACATACGCCGGGTTCTTGGTGGTGCAGTCCACACAGTAGCAGATTGGGCAGGCCTCGATACACGAGTAACACTTGATGCAGCGGGAGGTCTCGCTCATGATCTTCTTTAGCCGGTCCTTGCCCTCGCCAAGTGCCTCGAAATCGTGCTTGCGCCACTTGTCACCGAGCTTGAGCATTGCGCCCTCGACTTTTCCGCGGATCTCAAGGCCCTTGGGGTTTGCTGCCTCGGTTGCAAGGATTCCGTTCTTGACTGCGCCTGAGACAAGGTTTGCTCCCTTCTCGGAGCAGACCTCGACAAAGGTTGCTTTTCCGGCCTTCTCTCCGATGACACCCCAGTTACCGCAGGCAAGGTCTGCCTGTCGGGGAATCTTCATCTTGCAGCGGCGGCAGTTGCTGCGCCGCCCATAGCCTGCCTCTTCGAGCTCGTCAACGGATATTCCCTTGTGTCCGCCTTCGTACTCGATGATGAACTGGCCCTTGTCGATCTCTTCCTTGTGGACAATGTTCGGGTCAACACCGTACTTGTCGGCAATCATCCTGCGGGCAAGGACCGGGCTGACCGAACCCCCGCAGTTGACACCGATCATGACAATGTTGTCGAGGTTGATCTGCTTGCGCTTGGCAAGTTCGTAGAATGCCATTGCATCGCAGCCCTTGACTGTGACACCGATCTTCATGTTCGCGGCGCCGTCCATGTACTTCTTGATGAGCTTGGGGAGGAGGAGGGTACCGCAGTGGAGTGAACCGGCAGTCTTTGCAAGGTCCTTTGGATCGGATATCAGAACCGGCTGTGCATCGTAGAGGTCAGTCCCCTTGGTGATGACGAGGACTGCATCGACAGCCTTGGATTCGAGTGCGAATTTCCAGAGGGCAGTTACAGCCCCGCCAAGTTCTGCCTTCTTCTTGATATCCGCATCATTGGTCCACGCGTAGAGCATATCGCCTTTCTTTGCCATGTTCAGGCCTCCTTGATCTTCTCGATTTTACAGGCACAGGCCTTGAACTCGGGGATCTTTGCAACAGGGTCGAGTGCATTGTG
This sequence comes from Methanoregula sp., assembly GCA_041645355.1. GTDB lineage: Archaea > Halobacteriota > Methanomicrobia > Methanomicrobiales > Methanospirillaceae > Methanoregula. Next base: position 185,607 of record JBAZQF010000004.1, on the reverse strand, counting down.
CGTCAAGATGTTTGCCGCACACTCAACGAAGTGGAATGGTATGAAGACAACACCTTTCTTGATGTCCTTGGATACACGGAGACCGATCGTGATCTCTCCCCTGCGGGAGATCGCTCTCACCATCTCCTTGTCCTTGACATTCAGTTCTTTTGCATCCTCGGGATTGATCTCGAACCAGCCGGTCGGCTCCTCGCGTTCAAGGTTGGGAGAGCGGCGGGTCATGGTCCCGGTGTGCCAGTGCCAGATACAACGGCCGGTGGTCAGGAGGAGCGGGTACTCCTTGTCTGGAACTTCTGCCGGGGGCTTCCACTCGATAGGGGTAAAGATCCCAAGGCCGTCCGGGTGGGTGAACTTCTCCTTGTGCAGAATCGGTGTTCCCGGGTGCTCTTTAGTCGGGCAGGGCCAGTGGAGGGCTTCGGGTTTCTCTAAGCGTGCATAATCCATTCCGCCATAGGACGGGGTGACCTTTGAGATCTCGGTAAAGATCTCTTCTGCGCTCTTGTACGGGAACTGCTTCTCGTATCCCATGTGCTTGGCGAGTTCGCAGAAGATCTGCCAGTCTGCCTTTGCCTCGCCAGGCGGGTCCTGGGCTTTGCGCCACTTCTGGACGCGGCGTTCGGTAGAGGTCTGGGTGCCATCCTTCTCGGCATAACAGGCTGCCGGCAGGACAACATTGGCAAACTGGGCGGTCTCGGTCATGAAGATATCCTGCACGACAAGGAATTCGGTATTCCGGAGTCCCTTCTCCACGTGGTGGAGGTCCGGGTCGGAGAGCATCGGGTTCTCACCCATGATATAAACGCACTTTACCTTACCGGGCTCATCAGCAAGGGTATTAACAAGCGTGGTAACCGTCAGGCCGACCTTCCCCTCTGCGATCTGGCAGCCCCATGCATCCTCCATCTTCTTCTTCATCTCGGGGACAAGCACGGACTGGTAACCGGAGTATACATTTGCGAGGGCTCCCATGTCGCAGGCGCCCTGCACATTGTTCTGCCCACGCAGTGCGCAGATACCCGTGCCGGGTCTTCCCAGGTTGCCGGTCAGCATCTGGAGGTTTGCAACCGACTTGACGTTGTCGACACCGGTGGTGTGCTGGGTGATACCCATCGAGTAGAGGATCGCAGACTGGCCGGATTTGCCGAACCACTCTGCTGCCGTGATGATGTCCTTTGCGGGAACGCCGGTGATCTTCGAGACGTTCTCGGGGCTGTAGGCATCCTTCATCACAACCTCTTTGACCTTCTCGAAATCCTTGGTCCGGTTCTTGATGAAGTCCTTGGCCTCCCACCCGTTCTTGAGGATCAGCTGCATGAAGCAGTTCAGTAAGGCGACATCGGTACCTGAGTAGAACTGCAGGTGCAGGTCGGCAATCTTCCCGGTGGGCGTGAGCCGCGGGTCAGCATAGATGATCTTTGCGCCATTTGCCTTTGCCTGCATAATCCTGCGCCCGATCAGCGGGTGCTGCTCGAAGGTGTTGGTCCCGATAACCAGGAGGCATTTAGATTCGGCAATGTCTGCAATTGACTGCGTCATTGCACCGGATCCGAATGCCCCCGCAAGCCCGACAACCGTTGAAGCGTGGCAGAGCCGGGCGCAGTGGTCAATGTTAGGCGTCTTCAAGACAGCACGGGCAAACTTCTGCATCAGGTAGTTCTCTTCATTGGAGACACGGGCAGAAGCAAGGCATGCCATCTCTTCGCCCTTGTAGGACTTGAACTTGGATGCAATGAGTTTGTAGGCTTCGTCCCAGGTGGCTTCCTCAAACTTCCCATCCTTCTTGATGAGCGGCTTAGTCAGACGGTCGGGATGGTTGATGAACTCCCAGGCATAGTTTCCCTTGGGGCAGAGCTTTCCTTCATTGACCGGATTGCGCTGCCAGGGCTGGACGCCGACTACCTTCTTGTCCACGACGACAAGGTTGAAGCCGCACCCAGTCCCGCAATACGGGCATGTAGTTGGTACGTATTTGAAATCCATGTATCACACCTCGTGACAAACAAAATGTCTGGTAAAACGTTATTTAAGGATATTGAAATTATTGTGGAAAATGTGGATTATAAGTGGGCGTTTTCCAAACAGAGCCCAAAATGGAATGTTTAATTCTATTAACCAGATTGACAAATCAAACATTCTCAATTTATAAAAAAAAACAGGCCCGTACTGAGCGCGCAGGCGCTCTACAAGAGGAGATTTCCGGCTCCAGCTCGTGGTTAACCGGGTTTTGTGTGGTACATGGGACTATTAATATGAGAATTTCTAAAGAATTACGCATACGCTCATAAGTTCACATCAATAGTGCAAACACAGGCTGCTATCCGAGGAGTATCACAACAAATGCGACCCCCACGCATCCCGCCAATGGTTACTGACGTTATCCTGACAGCCGTATGTTCCTTCGACGGAGTTGAATTCGACCAGATCACCCGGTGTCCGCACTGCAGCGGCCCCCTTATGGGCTACGATCTCCGCGATAAGAAATTCGCAACTCTGAAGGAATCGGATCATGAACGCTCCATCACGGTCAGGGTCAAGCGTTTTACCTGCAAGACCTGCGGGAAGCTCATTAATGCAGATGAACCATTTTACCCGGACTCGCGGATTGGTTCGATCATTATTGATCTCTACAGAACCCTGTCAGAAACCATGCCGTCCAACCGGGCTGCCCGGATCATTGATGCCATGGGGATCGTTGTCGACCGAACAACCTGGCGAAATTATTCCAGCAGGGTTATGCCGGATATCCCGACAGTGGATATATTCGGGATGAAACTGCCCATATCAATCCTTACCATCTCCACTATTGCCGCCAGACTCCCGGAGGGGGGTCGCATCGAAGGGGCAGAAGCGCTCGCTGCCTGTGGTTTCCCATCCGCATACCGGGCAGCACCGGATCTTCTGCCTGCCGGAAAAGAACGGAATAAGCGGAAAAAACAGGAAGAGAAAGAAGAACGGGAACCCGGCGCTCCATAATACAAGCGTAAGGAGAAGTGACCCTGCAAGCAGAAGAAGGCTGATCATCCAGGATTTCATATCGTCTCCTCCGTTTCATCAGGGCAGATTCCCGAAGATCCGACGGTCCATGGCAAGTTTTCTGACTGCAAAGGCCGGGAGGGCATCAGCAACCATGCCCAGTTCAGCGTTCAGGTCGGTCCCCCCCAGCTCCCGTGCAAAGAGAGATCCCCCGATGCCGGCAACAATTATCTGCCGTGCACCGGAATCTGCTGCAACCTTTCGGACCTGATCACATACCATATCCCGCTGTCTTTCCCAGAACCGGGATGCGATCTGCATCGCACCTTCTTCCCCGATCTCATCAAGATCGGCACAGACAACCCGTGCGAGACGGCGAAGGGCATCCGTTCTGGTCTTGCCTTTCCGATCCGGTGTATCGCAGGTATATTCTTCCATATCGATGTGCCCGAGGGCAAGATGGACATCAGCGCTCGCTGCAAAGTATTCAGTACTCACAGAAGTTGGAACCCCGGCAAGATCCACGGATGATATGAGCGTTGCAATATTCGTGCGAAGCATTCCCGTGTAAATGAGGTATCCTGCCTGCAGGCGCTTAAGATCGGTCAGGCCAAGGAGATCGCAAAACCGGTTGAGTGGGATAATATCCGCAGTGGTACTGCCGATATCAAGAAAAACTGCATCCGGGAAGCGGGTACGAAGGTAGTCTGCAGAAGCAAGCCAGTTGGCAGCAGCAAGTTGTGGTACGGCATGCTCATGGAATTCTGCATCCATGCCATAGAACCGGGCTGTGGGAAACGCAGCCCTGACCGCATCAACTATAAAGGAGATCCCCTGCATTTTAGAGAGGAAACAGTCAGCAAGCTCACCGCTCATCACCGCTGCAGCCTTATCATGATCGCCCCGGGCGTACAGCCGTAGCAAGTCAGTGATCGGGGCATTTTCCCAGAGGGGGCAGTAGTGGATGTGAACGCCGTTATCATCAACCACCTTGAGGTTTGCCCCCCCCACATCGATCCCGATCATAGACGGGTTACCGTTCCCTTCGTATCGAACCGGACCCTGCCTTGGAGATGGACTTCTTTTGGCCCTTCCCCTTTCGAGGCGGCTACGATGAGGCTGGCGATCTCCTCATCCATGCAGGCCGCGATGCCCACAAGGCTCGTCGTGATCCGGGGGTTGACATCCACGACGTAGACCTTATCGGCAACAACTATATCGACACCACAGTATCCCTGGCACCCGAGGACTTCGGCAACCTTCCTTGCGGTACTGATAATCTCGGTTTCCCGTTCATGATGGACGGGCGTCTCCCCTCCAAGATACCTAATCGACCCGTCCGGACCCGTCTCGACGTACTGCCGGTTCACAGCGAGCACCACCGGGGGATTTCCCTTAAAATAGAGGCAGGCATCCCCGATTACCCGGTTCGGGATGAGACTGACAGAAAGGTGCTCCCCATCGATATATTGTTCAGCAAACTCGCCTTCATCCGGTTCTCCATCCGAAACCCTCACACCCTGTGAACCGCAGCCTTTCACCGGCTTTATCACCCGCTTGCCAAACCCGGGGATTCCCGGCACAAAAATCCCGTGCCCGGACAGGATCCTGCCGGTCTGCACCTTATTTGCACAGAGCGCGATTGTCATAAACCCGCAGCCAAGATTGTGAGTATGCTGTTCGAGGATCATCGTGAACCGGGACAGGAGTTGGTCTGGCGCAATCACAAGGCCCATGTCGCAGGCCGGGGCGAGATCTTCAATTTGGGAAGCAAAATCGCCAGGGCCGGGAAGAACGGTCTCGTACCCGCAGCGCTCAAAACTGGTTTTCAGCACATGGAGCATCGCATTGCCCTCGTGCGCGAGAGCAGGGTCATTTGTGGAGGTGTATTCGGCGAGCAGGACTTTCATCCACGTACTGTGTGTTCTTCAATAAAATTACCCTATCCGATCGGTGAACTATTTGTGGGGATGCGAGCATATAGAAGATGAACATGAAACCTTCGATCCTGCTGACGAATGATGACGGCGTAAGTTCCATCGGGCTCTGGGCTGCATACGATGCCCTGAAGCCTATCGCGGATGTAACGGTGGTTGCCCCTGCAACCCAGCAGAGCGCTGTTGGCAGGTCAATCTCGATCTTCGAACCGCTGCGGGCAAACCAGATTGTCATCAACGGGGAGCGTGCATGGTCGGTTGCCGGAAAGCCCACTGATGCGGTGATCATTGCCCTGTATGCCCTCAAACTGAACCCGGTCATGGTGGTCAGCGGGATCAATATCGGTGAAAACCTCTCATTTGAATCCATCATGACCTCCGGCACGGTTGGCGCTGCTCTTGAAGCCTCAAACCAGGGGGTCAAGGGAATTGCATTCTCGCTCCAGGTAGAAGACCAGGGGGATAAGTTCGATGATCCCAGTACCAATGCCCAGAGTTTTGATCCGGCAAAAAAGATCGTGCGCGACGTGGTCAGCCGGGTGCTTAAAAGCGGATTCTGCCCGGATGCCGATGTGATAAACGTCAACATTCCCTCGGTTGTCAAAGGCGGGTATGAGGTCACGAGACTTGCACAGAAACTCTTCCACACCGGGGTTGAGAAACGGCTCGATCCCAGGGGAAGGCCATACTTCTGGATCAATGGTCCGCTGTATGACGATGCAACAGAAGGAACCGATGTTCACTCGGTCAGAAAAGGAAATATTTCAATTACGCCGATAACGCTTGACTGCACCGCATATGCAGCTCACGATGCAACCAGTAAGATCTTTCATTGACCGTGACCGCATCAAGATCACCAGTTTTAATAATTTCTGCATAGATTAGTATCACTTTGATGGACGAAAAGGCACAAAAACTGGCAGCCGCCAAGAAGGAGGCCGGGTATGCTGCAGCCGAGATGGTTGAAGACGGCATGGTGGTTGGCCTGGGAACCGGTTCAACCGTTTATTACATGATCGAACGGTTATCCGTCCGGATACGGGACGGTATTCAGGTTCAGGGAATACCAACATCCTACCAGACGGCGATGAGGGCACGTGAATATGGTATACCACTGACCACACTCGATGACCATCCGCTTATCGAGATCGCTATTGACGGGGCCGATCAGGTAGACCCGCATCTCCACCTGATCAAGGGCAGGGGGGCGGCACATACCCGGGAAAAATGTGTTGCTGCTGCTGCGCTCGAGTTCATCGTTGTTGCCGATGAAGAGAAAATTGTGGAGAGGCTCACTGCCCCCGTCCCGGTTGAAGTGCTTCCTTTTGCAGCCCGATCGGTCATGAACCAGCTCCGGGCCCTCGGTTGTATCCCGGTCATACGTGAAGCGGTGAAAAAAGACGGGCCGGTCATCTCCGATAACGGCAATTTTATTGTAGATTGCAAGTTTATGGATATACCCGATCCAAGGGAGCTTGAATTGGCTATTTCGGATATCCCCGGGGTTATCGAGAGCGGGCTCTTCTGTAATTTTATCGAGAAAACTACCGTAATTGTTGGAAATGAAAAAAAGTGCAGGATAATTACATCAGCGGATGTAATCCCGTAATTTCTGGACAAGGGCGAGCTGGTTTGTCGCCTCTTTCTTCTTCTCTTTTTCAATGCTGTCCATAATCTCGTGAATGGGTTTTGCCAGTTCGTAGATCTTGACCGGGCGGCCTTTGCTTTCAGCCTTGCTCTCGCGGCTTGAGATCCAGTTCTGCTCGATCAGGTAACGCATTGCAATACTGACTTCCGGCTGGCGGAGATCCGTGCCGCGCTCTATGGCACGGGAGGTTGCTTCCGGAGTGTTTGCCAGGAATACCAGTACTTTTGCCACATTTCGCTTCGTTCCGATCTCAATGAGGAGATTTGCAAACTCCTCCTCTTTCTCGGTAAAATACATCACGTTTTCAGTTCTCATACATCACATCCACGATATTCCAACTAAACCTTACTTGTATATTTATTGAACAAAGGATATATAGCCTCTCTTATTGGCAAGCAATAAACATATGTTTTAAATATAATCGGTGTTGCCGGCGTCATGAATTACATGAACACAGACTTGAATAAAAGATCAGATGAGTCCAAGGCTCCTGAGATCGGACAGGATCTTGACTACTGCTTTCTTTGCATCCTCCGGTTCCTTGCCTCCTGTGATAATCAGTTTGCCTGACCCGAAGAGGAGAACCACAACTTTTGGGCTATCGAGCCGGTACACAAGGCCGGGAAACTGCTCGGGTTCATACTCTATCCGGTCAAGGTTGAATCCCACGGCGATCTTGTTGAGGTTGATGGCAGTGGCAAGATCTGCGGAAGTTACGATATTCTGGATCTTGTATTCCAGTTTTTTCGGGATATCAATGCCCTGTTTGCGCAAAAGCCCGCCAAGAATATTCAGACCCTTGCTCAGGCTGTTGATACTCTTGGCTCCGGTCAGCACTACTTTACCGGAACCAAAAACAAGAGCTGCAATTTTTGGATCCTGCATGCGGAGAACGACACCGGGGAACCGCTTCTTGTTGTATTCTGCACCCTCAATCTGGGATGCAAGTGCGGGTAGATCCAGATAATCAGTTACCTTTGCTGAGGCAACGATATTTTCAATCTTGAGAGAGTCTTCTGGACTGACCTTCATAGTATCACCTGTAAGTTACATGGTTAAAACGGGGTTTTCCATAGTCCTGCGGAAAATTTTCCGGTAAGATTCCGTAAACCCCCCTTTATAAGTATATATAAGGAAAGGGAGGGGGGCATATAAATATGCATCGTTTAGGATCGGAGCAGATATAAATCCGCAAACCTCTATCTCTTCATCGAGTCACACCTATTATTCAGTGGAAAATTGTCATTACTTCACATATACACCTGGTACCTGGTCCTCTCAATGAGTTTGGAAACAGCAGCAGATAAATGATCATCAGGACAATTGATTTTCCGTTGAAATACCATGAGGGCAGGCCCGGATCCTGACGCCGGAGAAGTTACTTATTAATAGGTACTTCCGGCCAATTCATTCCATGAAAAAGAGTGAGAATCTCTCGTTAAAAATTGAAAATATTGTTTCCTGCGGATCAATTGCGGAATCCATTGATCTGGAAACCATTGGAAACAGTATCACCAACTGTACCTTCTCCAAAAAGAAATTTCCCGGTGCAGTATATCATATGCAGAGCCCGAAATCTGCTGCACTCATTTTTTCATCAGGCAGAGTCGTTCTCACGGGCATCGTTCAGTTTGACGATATTGCAGTAGCTGCACAGAATCTTCTGAATATCCTCAAAACAGCAGGAATACCCTGTGTGAATAAACCTCATTTCACCGTCAAAAATATTGTCTGTACTTATAATCTCGGATTCCCCCTCAATCTTGTCAGGATTACGATGGTGTTGATGGATCATGAGAGAGTTGAGTATGAACCGGAAGCCTTTCCCGGACTGGTTTGCCGCCTTTCTGATCCAAAGATCGTTTTTCTTCTCTTCTCATCGGGAAAGATCGTTATTACCGGGGGAAAAACCATGGACGATGTCAGAACAGGACTAAACACCCTCATGGAAAAACTGAGTGTGATTGACCCCAAAATTCACAAAATTGAAAATTTCTAAATTTTCAAGTTACAGTCAATAGTATTGTTTTGAAGGAAATCTCCGGAGGAATCCTGGAGCAGTCTTTCGCCTCCGATTGTCCGGCACTCCGAAGATTCACTTCTGAAACGACACGCTGATTTCGAATATATTCAGATAATACATATACCTCAAAACCGTAAAAAAAGAGGGAGCCCGATTCCGGGAATTCTCACTCATCAAGCGTTGAAACATCCCCGGGATCCATTCCCAGTTCCCGCGCCTTGAGAACTCTCCGGACAATTTTGCCGCTCCGGGTCTTGGGGAGGGCATCAACAAAATCGATCTCTGAGGGCATTGCGATGGGCCCAAGGGTGATCCGGACATGGTAGAGAAGTTCATTTTTTAGCTTGTCGCTTGCGGTATTGCCCATCCTCAGCGTGACAAACGCCTTGATGACATTCCCTTTGAGCGGATCCGGTTTCCCTATCACGGCTGCTTCTGCCACCGCTTTATGCGATACAAGTGCACTCTCCACTTCCGCGGTACCGATGTTATGACCGGCAACAACGATCAGATCATCCGAGCGGCCGATAACCATGATGTAACCGGCCTTGTTCCTGACCGCGAGATCGCCCACTGCATAACAACCGGGGATGGTATTCCAGTATTTGAGATAGCGATCATTATCATTATAGACCGTGCGGAGCATGGACGGCCAGGGTTCGCGGATTGCAAGGAATCCTCCAGTACCGGCGGGAACTGATTTCCCATCCTTGTCCACGACATCGGCAACAACTCCGGGAATGGCCTTGCCAGCAAAACCCGGATACATGGGTTCGCCGAGCATGGTCGTCACCATATGCATACCGGTCTCGGTCTGCCACCAGGTATCAACGATCGGGCAGCGGTTCTTGCCAATGACGCGGTAAAACCATTCGAAGGCTTCAGGGTTGAGGGGCTCCCCGACAGACCCCAGAATCCTCAGGGTAGAAAGGTTATATTTGTCCGGCCATTCTTCCCCGAGTTTCATGAACATGCGGATTGCAGTCGGTGCGGTGTAGAGAACCGTGACCCCGAACTCCTCAACCATGCGCCAGTATACACCCGGGTCAGGGAAATCCGGTGTGCTCTCCGTGAGAATGATTGTTGCACCCATGGCCAGCGGACCATATACAACGTACGAATGCCCGGTGATCCAGCCAGGATCGGCAGTACACCAGTAGACATCATTGTCCTTGATGTCAAAGACATTCTTTGTCGTGTAATAGGTCCCGACCATATACCCCCCGCACGTATGCACGATCCCTTTTGGTGCGCCGGTTGAGCCGCTGGTGTAGAGGATGAAAAGCGGATCTTCCGCATCCATGATTTCCGGATCGCATTCGGGTTTGACATCCTTGATCAGGTCATAGAAATCCACCTCCATCTCATGGTGGATCTCGACCGGTTGGCTCAGCTCTCTTCTAAGAACAATGACGTGCTCGACACTGGGGGCATTGATGATAGCTTCTTCAATGATATGTTTGAGCGGGATGGATTTGCCCCGCCGGAAAGTAACATCGGCAGTTATCACCACTTTCGCTGCCGCGCCGGTAATCCGGCTGTTGAGAGCAGCTGCACCAAAACCGCCGAAAACAACACTGTGAACCGCACCGATCCGGGCACAGGCAAGCATAGAGATGATCTGCTCGGGCACCATCGGCATGTAGATACAGACACGGTCTCCCCGGGTCACCCCAAGCTTCTTCAGACCATTTGCAACCCGCATCACTTCACGGTAGAGCTGGCGGTACGTATAGATCCTCTCGGAATCATCTTCTCCCCTCCAGATAAGCGCGACTTTGTTACGGCGTGCGTTCAGAACATGTCGATCGAGACAGTTATAGGTAATGTTCGTCTTGCCATTGAGGAACCAGCGGGCATAGGGATAATTCCATTCCTTCACCCGGGTGTATGGTGAGAACCAGTGAAGATCCCGGGCAATCCTGTCCCAGAATGCATCGGGATCTCTTTCGAATTCCGCATACGCTTTCGAATAATCTCCTAACCAGCTGTTCTTCCGATAGGAAGGATCCGGCAGGTAATTCTTCTCGGTAAGTTTGACGTCAAAATCTTCAGCCATGCAAAACCCCGATTTAACATTATTAATAATTGGTAATAGGAATTAAGAGTTATCGTTTTCCATTCCGGGAAATACCGCATTTACGGAGATATCTGGCAAATATGAGTTCCAATTCTCATTAATGCGGCAGCATTTTTCTTTTTTTTGATTCCGGGTCATTTTACAGCAATTTTTTTCCGGATTTTGCGCGCGGCAGATCGCAGCTGGAGAAAATCCTACGGATTTGGGAATTTCTTCAGCATATTTTTAATAGGGGAATTTCACGAGTTCTAGAAGTTATTATGAACTGCTGAACTGCGGGGTGCATGCACCGGGCGATCAGATCGATCGTTTCGGCCATGTAAGATCCGGATAATTGTTGCAGCAGAAAAAGCCCGAACCAGGGAGTCCACAAATGACGAAACTGATGTTATCCGAATCCGAAGGGTATGATCTTCTCAAAGAATATGGTGTGCCGGTACCAGCATACCGGATAGTAATGACACCTCACGATGCAGCCGAAGCTGCGGAGGCAATCGGTTTTCCGGTAGTCATGAAGATTATCTCACCGCAGATTGTCCACAAGAGCGATGCCGGTGGCGTTATTGTCGGGATCGGAAGCCGGGACGCAGCTGCTGCAGCATTTGACCGGATTATTACCGGGGCAAAAAAATACCGGAAAGATGCGGAGATCACCGGAGTCATTGTCGAGCAGCAGGCCGAGCCGGGGCTCGAACTGATCATCGGTGGCAAAACGGATCCTGCATTCGGGAAAGTCATCACTTTTGGGATGGGTGGAACCCTTGTCGAGCTGATGAAAGATATCACGCTTCGTATCCTGCCACTCGATGATGAAACAATCCGCGCTATGATCCGGGAGATCGACGGATACCCGCTCATCAAAGGATACCGGGGGATGAAACCAAGAGACGAGGAGGCCCTGGTTGCTGCACTCAGGGCGATCAGCCAGTTTTTCCAGGAACGCGAAGAGGTTGTTGAATTCGATATCAACCCCCTGCGCCTGTACGAGAACGGATCCCTGGCAGTCGATGCCCGGGTCTTCGTCACCGATACACAGGAGACCTGTGAGATACAAGAGCGCAAACCGGTACCGATGGAATACTTCAACCCGCGATCGATTGCCGTGATCGGGGCATCCCAGGACTCCTCAAAGATGGGGTATGCCGTTATGCATAATCTCCTCCATTTCCCGGGACAACTTTACCCGGTCAATAACAAACGGTCCGAGATCCAGGGGCTCAAAGCATACCCGAATATCACGGCTATTCCTGCACCCGTGGACCTTGCGGTCATCACCGTCCCTGCAATGCATGTTCCCCGCGTGATCGAGGAGTGCGGCCAGAAAGGGGTTCCCCTTGCAGTTATCATTACCGCCGGTTTCAAGGAGATGGGCGAGGATGGTAAGGCACTTGAGGACCGGGTCCGTGAGATCGCACAGCGGCACGGGACACGGATCATAGGGCCGAACTGTCTAGGGATGATCATCCCCCCGCGGGGGATAGATACAACCTATGTCCACCAGACACCAAACCCCGGGAATATTGCATTCATCTCCCAGAGCGGGGCGATCATCAACACAGTAGTTGACTGGAGCCTTGCAAACGGGATCGGTTTTTCAAATGTAATATCGGTCGGCAACCAGACCGATCTCGATTTCCTCGATTATCTCCGGTACGTCCAGAAGGATGAGAAGACGAAAGCCATAATCCTTTACATTGAAGAGATCAGTGACGGGAGGGCATTTATGGAAGTCGTCTCTGAGGTTGCAAAGACCAAGCCGGTTGTTGCAATCAAATCCGGGTCATCCCGCAAAGGCCAGGCTGCGGCAGCCTCCCATACCGGTTCCCTCTCCGGCTCGTATGAAGTTTACATGGAGGCATTCCGCAGGTCCGGGGTTATTGCCGTGCATACCCTTACCGGGGCGTTTCTTGCAGCCCAGATGCTCGCCCACCCGAAGGGATACCCCAAAGGCAAACGGGCTGTAGTAATTACCAACGCCGGCGGTTTTTCCGTCCTCTCTTCAGATTATGCCGAGCGGTATGGCGTTGAAATTATCGATCTTCCCGGGGAAGTCATCGAAGAGCTCAACGGGTTCCTCCCGGAATTCTGGAACAAGGGAAATCCCATCGATCTCCTGGGGGATGCCTCGGATAAAAGGTTTGAGAAGACGTTTGAGGTGCTTGCCCGCCACCAGGAACTCTGGGACATGGCATTTATCATCGGGTTCCCCAACCTTGTCCTTACCTCGGACCACCTGGCAAAGAAGATACTGCGGTTCTCTGAAGTGACCGAGAACAGAATCATCGTGACACTTCTGGGAGGAGATTCCATGAATGCAGGTCGCGAGATGCTCAAAGAGCGGAATATTCCCAGTTTCGAAGAGCTTGATTTCACGTTCCGCGTTATGGGGCGGGTGCTCTGGCAGAAATTCCGGGTAAAAGCCCCGGGACTCTTATAATTTCTTGTAAAAATACCTCCTCTGAAAAGATGGTTAATGCCATTTTAAACTCGCGGGAGGAATGAAGCCTTTTTTTGCATTCTAAAGACTCCTCCTTTTTGCCAACCATTAAAAACATGCCGGAAACACTGAGTAATACAGGAGATTGCCGGGTTGGATTTTTTGTATAACCAGATACACAAACACTCACTCTTTCCCGGTGAAATATAAGCCCGCCATACTTCCCGATTCCGGAGCATGATGTACCCGATGCCAGAGAAAAACACCCGGCCCGACAATTCCCGGACATTCCTTGCCCTGCAGAAAGCGGAGATTACTGAACACCTGATCTACACAAAAATTGCAGCCGCAACGAGAGATCCCCATAACCGGGAAGTCCTGACTCGGATAGCAAACGAAGAACTCAGCCATTACGGGGTCTGGAAACGATATACCGGCAGGGATGTCGCCCCTTCGCTCATTACGGTATGGATATATGCGCTTGCTGCAAGGATTTTCGGGATAACATTCACTCTCAAGATCCTCGAGCGGATCGAACACCGGGCACAGGGCATGGACCGGGATCTGCCACCGGGTATTCCCGAAGCAGCCGGTATCCTTGAGAACGAAGAGCGTCACGAACGCGAGCTCATTGCTCTCATTGATGAGGAACGCCTGAAATATATCGGTTCGGTGGTGCTCGGCCTCAATGATGCTCTCGTGGAATTCACCGGCACTCTTGCCGGGCTTACGTTTGCAATCCAGAACTCCCAGATCATTGCAGTTGCCGGCCTCATCATGGGGGTTGCTGCCTCCCTATCCATGGCTGCCTCGGAATACCTCTCCCAGCGATCGGATGCCGGGCCGGGCGATCCGTTCAAGGCTTCGATCTACACGGGTTTTACCTACATCGTAACCGTGGCGCTGCTGATCCTGCCGTTCCTTATCCTTCCGTCTCCCTATATTGCACTCATCTTCACGCTGTGTGGTGCCGTAGGGATCATCTTCCTCTTCACGTTCTATATCTCGGTGGCAAAGGATCTCCCGTTCTGGAGGAGGTTTGGCGAGATGGCAGCAATCAGTCTTGGAATCGCAGCGGTTTCATTCGTTATCGGTCTTGTAATACGGGTATTCCTGAATGTCAATGTATAAGAAAAAAAAATCGTGACACTTCTTTACCTGAAGACAGGGTTGCCGGCCCGGTGGGTTGAATGCAAATTGGTGGCTTTATAACTCAAGAGATATCTTTACACGTATGAATACCGGGCACAGGTTTTTGGGTTCCTGTCAACAGGCAATATACAGCATCCCGGTATTTCTCTGCAATAAAACCAGGTCTGGTGCAGTATGAAAGGTCGGACATTCCGCTTACCGGCATGCAGCGTTCTTGCGAAGATCCTTTTAGTATTCCTTGTTCTGTCAGTCCTGTCGCTCGCGGTGTCCGGTATTGTCGCATTTATAACGATAAGCGATGTGGGATTCTCTGCGGAAAAAGACAGCATCTCACTTGGAAATCAGGCAGTCAATGATGCAACCCGGGCCCTTTTTTTTGCTGCTGAAAAACACCTCTCCCAGATGGCATTTGACGAGGCCGAGGTTACCAACGTCCTTTTTGAAGACACCGTTTCCGAGATGGAGATTCTTTCTGCACATGCAGAAACGATCGGTCATAACCCCCCGCAGGTCTCCCTCACCCGGCCTTATACCCGCGAGAACCCGCCGGCCAACCCCGCAGAGGCTACCGTCATCTTTCTTGCCCCGGGTTCTGATTCCGTAAAAGATTCGGAGGAATACCGCAGCCTGGGAGGGATGAGTGACCTCCTTCGGGCCGTATATATCGCCGATGGCAATATGACAAGTGTCTATGTGGCAACGGATTCCGGGATCGCACTGATGTATCCATGGCGGAAATTTGAGAATGGTACTATCGATCCAAGAACCCGCGACTGGTTTACCAAAGCAAAAAAAACACAGGGAGTTTACTGGTCTGAACCCTACATGGATTCAGCGGGACATGGTCTCGTGGTTACCGCATCCAGAGCGGTTCCGACGCAATACGGCACATGGGTCATCGGAAGCGATGTTTCGGTCGATGTCATCAATTCAGCATTTCTCAACAGGACTCTTGGCGGGGAGGGTTATGCCCTGCTCATGGACAACAGGGGTGTCATTATCAGCCGCCCGGGCCTCTCATCACGGGAAACTGACGGCAGGGAGTACACACCGGAAAATGCATTTCTCCAGGGAAGCCCGGCTATTGAGGCTATCAGCAGGAACATGACCGCAGGAAAGACCGGTCTTGATATCATACGTTTTGGAAATAAGGATACCTACGTTGCCTATGCTCCGGTCAAATCCATGAACTGGAGTTATGCCGTTTCGATGCCGGTGGATGAGGTCACGGCACCAATACAATCCACAAGAGAGCAGATTGCGAATGCAACCCGTACCACCAGTGAACGCATCAATGAACAGACCGACCGGTTCCTGGTTATCTTTTGCGGGCTGATCCTGATGCTCATCGTCATCGTTGCCATCCTCTCGGTCTTTCTGGCGCGGGTCATTACCCGCCCGGTAGAAGTCCTAAAAAAAGGTGCCTCAGCCATTGGCAGGGGGGACCTGGATTACCGTGTAGAGCTGGAGACCCGGGACGAGTTCGAAGATCTGGCCCGTTCCTTCAATCAGATGGCCGGGGATCTCAAACAGAATATTGAGGATCTCAGGCGCACCACCGCTGAAAAGGAGCGGTATACCAAGGAACTCGAGATAGCAAAAGAGATCCAGGAGAGTTTCCTTCCCGAAGTCATTCCAGATATTCCGGGCTACGATATCGCCGCCATTGCGATCCCTGCCATGGAGATCGGAGGCGACCTCTACGATTTTATCCCTGTTGAAGGAGGGCGATGGGGACTTGTGATCGCTGACGTATCAGGGAAAAGTGTCAGCGCAGCCTTATACATGGCACTGTCCCGGACACTTCTCCATGCCGTCAGCAGCGAACATAAGGACGTAACTTCTACCGTCCAGTGGGTAAACCGGATGCTCTTTGACGACGGTAGATCGGGCATGTTTATTACGGTTTTTTATGGTGTGCTTGATCCGGTCACGGGAGTATTTTGCTATGTCAATGCCGGGCATAATCCCCCGCTTCTCTTAAGGAAAGCTGAAGAGAAGGCACGATTCGTGGAAGGTAAGGAGATCGCCCTGGGAGTGATTCCGGAGATTCTGGCAGCCTCACACTCACTCACCCTGGAGCAGGGAGATATTCTTCTCATGTACACTGACGGGGTAACGGAAGCTTTCAATGAGCAGGACATGGATTTCGGGGAGGATCGCCTTGCAGGATATCTGGAAAAGAACCGGTCTCTGCCGGCCCGGGAGATCCTTGATGGACTCCTCGCGGAGATCCGGCAATTCCGCGGGAATGCCTCACAGTCAGATGACATAACCCTGCTTGTGCTCAGGGCAGATTGACCTGCAGTAGCAGTAATTGCACATACGAACCAGCGTGAAAACGGAAATATCCCTGTCAGGGAGTGCCCCTGTCCCACTTCACTACGGGATTACAGGAAGTATTAATAAAAACGGGCATATCTGGTTCTGAACTGCTCTCAGGCCAGGCACCGCACTCATGGTCCACGTTGTTGTCAAGCTGCACGACAAATCTTTCCAGATCTGAAAGATTATGATCCTTACCCAGTTCATCGAGCAAGAATCCGATAATCTCCCGTTGGTCAGGCAGGGTTGCTTCACATGCATGTCCCCCCAGAACGGAATAACAGAGGGCTGCCAGGTACTCCTGGGAAAAATTCTCAAGCTCATCCAGAAGCATTTTTCGGTATACCGGGCCGGCAGTCTTTTCAAACTCTGCAAAACAGCAGGTAATCCGGGAAAATTCACGCCAGAGGTCAGAAGGAATATCAGTTTCTGTTCCTGCAAGGTCATCGAATAATGCAAGGGTGCGGGATCTCTCGTAATACGGGGCGTATGCCAGACCATGCCCAAAAGCTGTTGGATCGCTGAATTTTGTCCGGGTTTCTTCAACCGTGGTGGCAAACTTCTGCAGCTGGCAGCGTATCGAGGCGGTTTGTGGTGAGTTCATAGATATCCCTGTCTTGACGTCGGATGATTGAAGAGAATACGATCGAAAAATCCCCGGAGAAATGTTTCGTAAATATTCCCTGTTTTTCCTAAAAAAGATTACCGGGCAGGTCCCCGGTTCCGCTGGAGGTACGGGTTCACAAAAATTAAAATCCGAGGATCTTATATCCATGAAAACCAGAGTTTATTCACCTGAACCATGTCTCACGCACTTGCAGACGACAATCACGATGGAGGATCCTACTCCGCAAAACAGCGAACCATTCTCATCAGCCTGATCGTTGATTTCGTTCTCTGGATCCCCGACATTATTGCGGCCATACTCTCCGGCTCTATCGTGCTGTTTGCCGATGTGGTGAAATGTGCAAACGAGATCCTTGCAACGTTTTTTGCCTACCTCACCATCCGCAAGATGGCAAAAGGCGGGGCAGGAGTATATGACTATGGGATGGGCAAATTTGAGACCGTCACCTCAATCACGACTGGCGGGGTCATGTTCATCTCGCTTGCCCTCGTCTTCTTCGTTGCCCTCTACCGTATCGCCATCCCGGAGGAGATCGTCCACGAAGGGGCATACATCGGTATAGTGATGATGCTCATCGGGGTTACTATGAATTCCTGGCTCTGGAGGAAAAACTACCGGTTGTACCAGAAGGAACCGTCCCCGATCATTGACTCCCAGTGGCGTCTTTTCCGGACCAAGGCATTTTCGGATTTTATTGTTCTCATCTCGCTTGTCGCCACGCTTTTACTTTCTCATTATGGCTGGTCGCTCTATATTGACCCCCTGGCATCGTTTGCCATTGCCGGATTCCTGCTCTTCTCGGGATACCGGGTTGTCACTTCATCCCTTCCCGATCTTCTCGATAAGACCCTGGATGAGGAGCTCCAGATGGTGATCGTCCGTCACCTTGCGGATTTCTTCCATGATTATTCTGCGCTCCACGGGGTCCGCTCCCGCAGGTCAGGTAACAATGTGTACATTGAGATCTTCCTGGAATTCGATGGTGAGAAACGTATGTGTGATATCCAGTCGAGTATCAACCGGATAAAGAAGTCTCTCGAGGCGACTATTCCGCGGAGTTCGGTGAGCATCGTTCCAACATGTTCATCTGAATGTATCCGTGAATCACCACCGGACCCGAACAAGATCCCGTGATACGGGTCAATTTGATCTTGTATTGTGGCCCTACCCGGCATTCCGGATGTTAATGCCTCATAAATCCATCTGTACCCGTTTACAATCCAAAAAAGATTATGGATAATAATCAATTCATTATCGCGGCGGCCCCTATGCTTCTGGCTGTTGCTGGGTTCCGCAATGGAATGTGCCAAACCCTTCTACCATTGCCCGGGCATTGATACCGACAACTTCTCTTTCGGGAAAGAGTTCCTGCAGGATCCGGATCGCTTCTGTATCTGCCGGATCATTGAATACCGGTACGATAACCACCGTGTTACCTATATAAAAATTCGTGTAGCTTGCGGGGTACCGTCCATCTGCATCGGCGATCTTTTTAGGCATGGGCAGTTTTATTACCGTAAGTGGCCGCCCTTCCTGGTCGCATGCCTTTTGCAGGATCATGAAATTCTCGTGGAGGACAGAATAATTCGGATCCGAAGTATCCGTTTCATATGCTGCAACTACGGTTGACGGCCCGACGAAACGGGCGATATCATCGACATGACCATCAGTATCGTCGCCTTCAATCCCGTTGTTGAGCCAGATAACATGTTCGATACCGAGATAGGTTTTGAGTTTCTCTTCAATTTCATCTGCGGAAAGGGTTGGATTGCGGTTAGGGTTGAGAAGACAGGCTCTCGTTGTGAGGACAGTTCCTCTCCCGTTCGTATCGATGGAACCGCCTTCCATGATGATCCCCGGCTCGAATACAGGAAAATTGAGACGACGATTCATCATGAAGGGGATCTTCCCGTCCTGGATCTGCTTGTCATATTTCCCGCCCCAGGCATTGAAATTCCAGCGGACGAGTGCCAGTTTCCGCAGGGCGCGGTTGACAACAAACGTGGGGCCGTAATCACGTATCCAGACATCGGCATATTCATTGGTATGAAGTGCGATCCGGGTGAGATCAACCCCCATCTCCCTCAGGCGGGCCCTGACCTGCCGGTGGACGATGGCCGTGGGAACGAAGAGTTCAACCTTCTCGGATTTGTGTATTTTTCCGATGAACTCGTAGTACGCCTGTTCAACGAGTGATAACTGCGGGAAGGTATCCTTATTATTCGGCCATGATAGCCAGACTGCCTTGTGGGGCTCCCATTCGGCCGGCATGTGGAAACCCCGGTTCTTCGGGGAGTCTCCCTCGCGCAATGCAGGGAAAATGCCGTTCTCTCCCGGGAAGTGGTTTCCAATCCTGGCATAAGTTTCCGGACGGCGATTCCGGAAAAAACCCCATGAGTCCCGGACCACGGGATTCATCGAGAGATCGACCGTAGCAATCAGGGTCTCTTCAGCATCCGCTGACCGGGCAATAATCTTCCCGAACGCATCGCAGACAAAGGATCCGCCAAAGAACCGGATTTCACCTTCCCGACCGACCCGGTTGACCGCTGCAATATGAACGCTGTTGGCTATTGCATGACTGCGCTGGATGAGTTCCCAGGCTTCCTGCCAGTTACCTTCCGCAGGAATATCTGCACCGGGATGCCCGATCGCCGTCGGATA
This sequence comes from Methanoregula sp., assembly GCA_041645355.1. Taxonomy (GTDB): domain Archaea; phylum Halobacteriota; class Methanomicrobia; order Methanomicrobiales; family Methanospirillaceae; genus Methanoregula. The sequence goes on along the minus strand of JBAZQF010000004.1, from coordinate 165,740 downwards.
AAATATAATCTCCGCACCTTCGAGGGCAACACACCGGGCTGCTTCAGGGAACCACTGGTCATAACAGATGAGGACGGCAATTCGTCCGTATCGTGTGGAGGAGACAAGGTACTTCTCTCCCGGGTAGAAATATTCTTTCTCAAAGAACCCGGGATCCTGGGGGATGTGGACTTTATGATACGGGGAGCTCAGGGTTCCATCAGCGTCAATAACCACGGCTGAGTTGTAGATCCTGCCTTCCGGGGTTTTCTCGAGAATGGGGACAATGATGACAACGCTGTGTGTGCGGGCAATTGCTGAAAAAATATCTGTTGATATGCCGGGGATTGTTTCTGCTGTACCGGAAATATCACTGCCAACATGTTGCGGGAAGTAGCTGGAACGGTAGAGTTCGGGGAGGCAGATGACCCGGGCTCCACCCGCGATTGCAGCTAGAACACGCTCCTGTGCTTTTTTCTGGTTCTCCTCCAGGTTCTGGCCGACAGCCATCTGGATAAGACCGATTACGACGGTTCCCGGTTGCATACGTTTCGTGGTATACGGTTTTTCTTATTTGGATAATAGGATATCCATATCGTCCGCTATCGATACTGACCCAAGGGATGATTTGGGCCTTTTCCGGCCCGGGTGCGGGTCTGGTATCGGATCTTGCGGGAATTCCGGCATATCGCTCCAGCCCGGGTTCATTTGGATCTATTTCAGCAATTTTTTTCCATGCGAAAAACACGAATCCGGAAACAGTCACAATTATATTACCAAATGTCAAAAACATTTGACAAAGTGACCCCATGAAGAAAAATACGTTCTACCTCTTTGTTGGTTGTGTCGCACTCGTCCTGCTGGGTCTATTCTGGTACTCAGTTGAGATCCATAATGCGCTGCTGATCGAGGGAGCGTTCATACTGGGAATTGTGGTAATCTATCTTGCCCGAAAGAAAGTCACCGATCTGATCGATGATGAGCGCAGCGCGAAAATTACCGAAAAGGCTGCCCTTCGAACATTCCAGGTTTTCTGGGTTGTGTTCTGCGCATCTTCTATCGGGGCTGTCATGAACCTGCTCTATGTCCCCCGGTTTCCACGGCAGCGGATTTCCGGGCACGCGGGGGATATCCTGGGTTTCGACGTTATGCCCATCAGGATGCTTGGGTATTTCCAGCTGGGACTCCTGTGCCTGATGATCTTCCTCTATGTCGGCTTCAGGCTGTATTATGCCCGGAAATACGGGGATTGGGAGACCGATGAAGAATAAGATCAAAGTGTTCCGGGCAATGCATGATCTCACGCAGGAAGATCTTGCAATAGCAATTGGCGTCACACGCCAGACCATCCTCGCTATTGAAAAAGGGAAATATGTCCCGTCACTCGATCTTGCCTTCAGGATAGCACGATATTTCAATGTCACTATTGAAGAGGTCTTCAGTTACGAGAGCGAAGTGCGAACGATAGATATTGACTGATCCATCTGGTCCGCGCGTTTTGTTTCGATAAACACAGGGTTTATTCTATGTTTACCCCTTTTTTCCCAAGTTTCCCGAAGATTCCGGTTGTACCCCTGAAATAATGTAATGAAAACCATAGAAAAAAACTATTATATAGTACAAAATGTTAAGTATACTTTACTAAATTCACGAATTCGCACTTTCGTGAGATTATTAATTCCACCGGAGATGAACTGGATGAAGACACCACTGCGATATTATGTTGCCCTTGCAGCATTCTGCATACTGATTGCAGGCATAGGCATAGCCGGCGCAACGTACCACCCGATCCGATCTGCACACAATACAACCCATGTATCAGGTCACGGCATTTCCATGAATAACCTGACGGGTACACATCTGATGCCTCAGCACCACCTTCAGAAAAATCAGGTTATGAACCAGACCACTAAAATATCAAAGCCCAAATGGACAAATACTACAGCAGCCGGGACTCTGTTTCCGGGCAGCCATCCGGTAATCCAGGGAAGTTTGAGGGGGAATTCAAGTGCCCGAAACCCTGAACGGGCTCTTGCACTGCACCAGCAAAAAGGAATGAATGTGACCGGTGGCAGAATGAGTCTCTGGAACGGGAATGTATCTCCAGCCGGGTCCTGGCAGAATCAGAACCAACAGGTTCACAGAGCCGGAATACAACATCATCCTGTGAATCAGTCGTTACCAGTGCCGGTTCCATGACGGGTATCTGAAACCCTCTCTTTTCATTATAACCATCCAACAGGGATGAGGATAACAAACAGGTTGCTGAAAGTAAATTGAACTTTTTTTACGCTCTTTCATGGGGATAAGGATCAGTAAAAAAGAGTTTTTTTTAGGAGAGAAGATCCGGATATCACAATGTTTATATTACAAAATGTAAAACATACATTACATAGCGTCGACAGGCTGTCCTGGATACACAGGAGTAATATCCCGAGCAGGCGATAAGGGGGATTATGTATTGTATCCCTCCGGGGTGTTCCCTTGTATGCTGCCAATCCTGAAAAACAGATGCAGATCTAGGATTTTAAGGAATTTTCTCCGGGTATGGAATAAGTAAAAGGTGATAGTATGAAAAAACGAGCCGGAATTCTCTGTGTACTATTCCTCCTGTTTATGGTATTTACCGTTACAGCTGCAACCAGTACAGGAAGCTCAACTAGTTCAACCAGTTCGACCAGCACCGCGAGTGCATCTACAACGCTCTCGGCGGAAAATGCCCTTGCACAGGTGTATGTCAGTTCTGTCACGGTAGATCCGCAATCATTCTATCCTTATGAGGATGGAACGATCACCGTCCAGCTGACCAACTCGGGCTCGCAGTCCGTTGCTTTTTCCCAGGCAAACATACTGAATAACAACTTCATAGTCAAAAATGCGGATGCTTATAATGGGATGATCTATCTTGGACCGGGAAATACGATGACCTATACGTTCCTCGTCACGGCAGTACCCCCGGAAGGGACCTACTTCCCCCTGTTTTCAGTAGCGTCAAGGGATTCGGGGAGTATAAGGTACCCCATCAAGATAGCTATTGATTCCACCGATCTCCGTCTCGGCATCTCTCAAAAGCCCGATGCATTTCCCCTGGATGCACCAAGTTCCGTGAACGTGAGTATCTTCAATCCGCGGAAAGGTCTGATAGACAGTATCGAAATAACACCAATCGGGACCAATGCTGACGTGAGCCCGTCACAGAAATTTATCTATACATTGAATCCTGAAAGTGCAGTCGAGATTCCCTTCACGGTAACTCCCCATGGCAATTCTTCCGTGAAATTCCATGTCACTTACCAGAACGGTGATAACAACCATGTACAGGATCTCGTCCTCCCCATCAATATCGGCGATGATAAGACCGGGGCAAAGCCGATTGTCAATAATATCGCACTGGTCTCACAGGGGTCCTCGTACAAGCTCACCGGCGATGTGAACAATGCAGGGATCTCCGATGCAAAAGGTATGGTAGTCACCGTCGGGTCACCGGCACGGGCCGTTGAGCCTTACCCGGAGTACGCGATAGGGTCCCTGGCAGCCGATGACTTCGCCAGCTTTGAAGTCAATTTTGCCGGTTCAGATCTTTCATCCATTCCGGTCGTGATCACATGGAAGGATGTAAATGGCAACTCATTTGCGTCCACGAAAAACTTTGATCTGCGATCTGCCCAGAGTTTTAGTTCGTCCGGCTCATCAGGTTCCGGCAGCGGAAGTTCTGCAAGCTCCGGAAGTGCTGCTCCCGGCCAGAATACCGCCAGCTACCGCGGGGGCGGGGGCAGCAGCATCTTCGGTATCGGCGGGGGACGAGGCGGGGGCATTGCTTCATTCTACCCGGTTATTGCAGGTGTGATAATCCTTGTAATCGCAATTGTCCTGTATACAAAACGGAAATGGGTTGCGAGAAAGCTGAAGCGCGACTGATCTGCACGGTAATGAGCGAATCACCCCTTATCCGGCTCGATGACGTATCGAAAATCTATAACCTGGAAAGTGGCGACTTTACCGCGCTCGACCACGTTTCCCTCGAGATTCAGGAGAATGAATTTATTGCGATCATGGGGCCTTCGGGCTCTGGCAAATCCACGATGATGAACCAGCTCGGGATCCTCGATGTCCCGACATCAGGAAAACTGTATATCGATGGCAGGGATGTGTCGCTCATGACCGCGCTTGAACGCACGCACATGCGCCGCGATATCATCGGGTATATCTTCCAGAAATTTTACCTCATCCCCCTTCTCACTGCATATGAGAACGTGGAGTATCCTCTTATTCTGAAGTATAAAAGACGGGATAATTCCGGGAAAGCTGCGGCCGTCCTGAAATCCGTGGGGTTCGACAGCGACATGAGTGCTCACCGGCCCAACCAGTTATCCGGAGGCCAGCAGCAAAGGGTTGCTATTGCAAGAGCACTTGTGAACGATCCGAAGATCATTCTCTGCGATGAGCCAACCGGTAACCTTGACCGGAAAACCGGTATCCAGATCATGGACATTCTTGTCGGGTTGCACCAGGAAGGAAAAACGGTTATCCTCGTGACCCATGATCCAAAGATAGCCGAGTATGCCCACCGCACGATCGAGCTCGAAGACGGGAGGGTTGTGAAATCATGAAAGATATCTTCTTCGATCTCTCGGTTCGCAGCGTCCGGCTGAATTTTCTTCGTTCACTCCTCGCCTCCATCGGGATTGTCATCGGGGTCGTTGCCATCTCTTCCATGGGAATGCTCGGGACAAACATGCAGCTCCAGGTAAAAGAACAGCTCTCGGCAAGTGCAAATACCATTACCATAACCCCGGACGCGGTCCGGATGAGCCCCGGGTCAACCGCATCATCGGGGATTGACAAAACCCAGCTGAACGAGATCAAGGAATCGGCAGGAAATAACGTGATTATCCCAATCCATAGATCAAGTACCCGGTTCACCGTTGGTTCAACCAACGGGCGCGGGTCGATCTATGGCATGGATCAAAACGATGTCATGAAATTTCTCACCATTTCCGAAGGAGACAACCTGAATGGCGAGAGTGATGCCCTGGTGGGATCAACCCTTGCAACCAACCTGGGTATCAAGATCGGCAGCCGTCTCAAGATCGGTGAGGAGAACAAGTCAGTCACCCGCCCGGTTGTCCGTGTTTCGGGTATCCTTACCGCCAGGGGAATGACCGCTGACGGGGTCATGGCTGACAATGCCATCATTGTATCGGACAACTGGTATACCTCCCACTTCGGCGATGAAAACCTGTATGACCAGGTGAATGTGATCGTGAAGAATGTTGATTCTATTCCGGATGTGGAATCTGCTATCGATGATAAGGTCAACCGCAAGACCCAGGTTATCAGGATCTCCGATGCAAGCTCCCGCCTCTCCAGCATCTCATCGACTCTTGGAACGATCACGACATTTATTCTTGCTATCGGGGCAATCTCCCTGGTTGTAGCTGCGGTCAGCATCTTCAATGTTATGATGATGTCGGTCAATGAACGGATCCAGGAGATCGGCATCCTGCTCTCGATTGGCACGGAAAAAGGCGAGATACGCCGCATGTTCCTGTACGAAGCATTCATCCTCGGGATCATTGGTGCATTGTTCGGGGGGATCTGCAGTCTTGTCATCGGGTACTCCGTTGTCGGAGCCATGATCGGCAGCACCACGTATTTCTTCCTCCCCGAAAGTATCATCTATGTACCTGAAGGGATGGTGATAGGAGTGGTTGTCTGTGTCATCTCAGGCCTTTACCCGGCATGGCGGGCTTCGAACATGGATCCTATCGATGCTCTGAGAGCCGAATAATGCTAATCTCCTCTGGATAATACCGATATTCTTCTTTTTTCATACGCTCCTTCAATTGATTTTGACTTCAGCCTGCACCGGAAATCCGGAATCCCGGACCCCCGGTTTGAATTATGGTGTAAAAATGGCGGGATTATTTCAGATTCCGGTGTAATTATAAAACTTATTCCGGTAACCAATGCAAATTTTTTAATAGGGTGCACCACAACTCTAATAGACTGGTGCATTTTCGGCAATATACGATCCATCTGTCCGGGATTTTGCGCACCAGAATGATTCTATTGAGCTGATGTCATGGAACATATTGAAGAAAAGAACCGGAACAACATCTTTCTGAACGATAATACTGCAAACCCCGCACCACTGGGACTATGCTCTTTCGGCATGACCACGATGCTCCTCAGCCTGCACAATGCCGGCCTGACTGCACTCTCGAGCCCCATACTTGCCATGGCCATCATCTACGGGGGGTTAATCCAGATTATCGTCGGTATCATGGAATGGAAAAAGAACAACAGTTTCGGAATGGTCACGTTCGGGAGTTTTGGCTGTTTCTGGATAGTATTTGCATCAATGCTTCTCATGCCGGCCCTTGGTGTCGCGAAGGGGCCGACCCCCGTTGATCTCGCAGCCTTCCTTGCACTCTGGGGTATTTTTGCATTCGGTCTCTTTATCTGCACCTTACGGATGCACAGGCTCCTCCAGATCACCCTCCTTGCCGTAGTTCTTCTGGTAGTCCTGCTCGTTGCAGCCCAGTTGACTGCCAATCCGACTATCCTTCTTGCCGGCGGAATCATGGGACTTGTTGCAGGCGCCCTTGCCCTGTATATGGGAATGGGACAGGTCATCAACGAGATTTACGGCAGTAAAATTTTACCCCTCTGAAATCCTCCTCACCTTTTTTCAGGATTGCATAGACGATCTCATCCATCAGGACCCCGTTTTTCGTTATCGCGTTCTTATGAATGGCTTCCCGGATAAAGCCGCTTTTTTCCAGGACACGTGCCGAGGCCGGGTTACTCTCAAATATTCCTGCCTGGATACGGACGAGATCCGTATCCCTGAATACAACCGGTACCAGGCAGCGGACTGCTTCTGTCACTATTCCCCGGCTCCAGAGGGATTCTGATAGCCAGTAACCGATCTCTCCCGTCCGGTGGTACACATCATCCATGAAATGAATACCAATCCCTCCCACCGCTTCGCCATGGTATTCAATCGCGAGCAGCAGGTTCTTTGTCTCTGCTGCCATTGCGATGAACCAGTGTGCATCCTCAACAGAATAGGGATGCGGGAATCCGTCCCGCATGCATGCGGCAATGCGGGGATTATTTGCGTGTCGGGCAACCGATTCGGCATCGGCAGCAGACCATTGCCGGAGGACAGCCTGCCCGGTTTCAAGATACATGGGGGTTCACCCTCGCATTCATGTTTGCACTACTCATGGGTTGAATTTGTTGGAATAAACAAATTTATTTTAACGGGTTCCAAAGGGTTTACTGCAGGAAAGTGATTGTGGACATAAAGATTCTTCTGGCACAACATCAGCCCGGGATACATAAAAATACAATGTTGACCTGTGTTTGCAAGAGCAGGAAATCAGGACCCTAAAACAACGGCCCGTTTTTATCTCATAATGTTTATTATTGTCCGGTATGTATCTATTAACCAGAGGTGTGAATACCTGTGGGGCTTTCCGAAGAAGCATATGTGATCAATGTCTTTGACCCTTCCTGCTCCGAGTGCTGCTGCAATGACTGTGGTACGGAATTCACCTGGGACCGACTCACCCGCCCGAGCTGCCCTGCATGCAGCTCCAAGGATGTGCGTTCAGCCTGATCTTTTTTGAATTTTGGCCATGGTAACAATGGTTCTGGGGTCAGGATCGTTTCCTGAGATCGAATACCCACCGTGCAATACCGGGGGCCACGTTCCCGCACTTCCTGACAAGGACAACGTCATACCCCCGCTGTCCGAGAGCATCCCTTAGATTACAGGCCTGCCCTGCGTTTTGGAAACTATAGAAATGCACCATTCCACCGGGTTTCACATGCGGTTCGAGCACAGGAAGGATAGCATCCATCCCGTAAGGAGTTGGAATAATTACCCGGTCAAATGCCGTGGCGGGAAGAAGAGAAGTATCAAATGCATCTCCCATAATGGCCGACACCCGGTCACCGGCATTATTCTTCCTGATATTTTCCAGGAGCCAAAAAAACGCATCCGGGTTCTGCTCGATCGCCACCACACGGGCACCCCGTGCTGCTGCAGGTACAACAAACGGCCCGACGCCGGCAAACGGGACGAGAACGCGTTCTCCGGAAAGCACCTGGCCGGTCACCCGGTTTCTCTCGGTGCCGAGCCGGGGATTGAAAAAAGAGGTGAGCACATCGAGCCGGTACTCAGAACCATACTCCCTGCAGGTGGTGACCGTTTCCTCCCCGGACAGGATCTCGTACCGGGCAGTCCGGCTGCTGCCGTCAACAGAAGCGATCTTGTTCAGGACGGTTTTTATCGAATGGCGATGGGAGAGAAGGGCATCGGCAATCACCTGGCGGTAATCCTCAAGGCAGGCCGGGACAGACAGGACCGCTACTGAGCCTATCACATCATAGTGGCCGTGAAGGCAGGAAAGGAGGTTGTCGGGAATGTGACCGGTCAGCTGATCTCTGAACCCCATTGATACCCAGATAATGGGTATGCAGGTAAAAAACCGTAGCTTTTCTTACAGTCATACAGCAGGATTTTCCGCGATATCCTGCGGTTTCTGCGGGGCCAGGCACCTGCAGGTGACCCCCGCAACCGCACGATAAGGAAATCTTTAATGGCCTGTTTTACCCACGTGATGGACAGCGAGAATGACAGAACACCCCCCCATAATTTCTTCAGATAACGTGATCTTCTCGAACCGGAAAACACCCTTCCGGCAGATCCGCGAGGTGCCCGAGTACTGGTTCCAGGATATCATGTCCGGTGACCGGGTTATTGACATCGGTGCCAATGTTGGTGCATTCTGTATCCGCGCAGCCCGGATGACCCCGCGGGTAACCGCAGTCGAGCCGGTGAGCTGCTCCATTCTGGAAGAAAATATCCGTTCAAACAATGTTTCCGTCAGGGTGATTGAAGCTGCTCTCGGAGACGGGAAACCAAAAGAGATCTGCTGGGATGACAGCCGGGTGACGGTCCCCTCCTTTACCCTGAAGGCAATCAAAGAGATGGCCGGCGGTTGCGATTTTTTGAAATGCGATTGCGAAGGGGGAGAATGGACGATTGTACCATCTGACCTTTCCGGGGTAAGAAGAATTGAGATGGAACTCCACATGCCACCCATAAGCGGTATACCGAACCCTGCTCTCCTGGATTATATCAGCCAGCACTATGATTTTGAGATTGAAAGGAAGCCCTGCCACGACGTGATGGGAGTGATGGGCATCCTGCATGCAAAACGCAAAACCTGATTGCACAGATTGAATTATTCTTCCTGCACAGGTCAATTGGTATTGTAACAATGTTCATGATACTCCCGCACCAACTCTGTGCCGGAATTATCATGTGTAATGACATCTTCGAACAGAGGAATGTAGCATTGGACCAGATCCTTGCTGAACGCCGGTCCTACCGGATGTTCCGGCCCGAATTCCCGTCGGAAGACGAGATACGGCGCATTCTCCACGCAGGGCTTCTTGCCCCGTTTGCCGCTGCTGCCGTAGGAAACTCAAAAGATTATTTCCGGAGGTTCTTTGTCATGAGGAACGGCTCGGTAAGCATGAAAGCCGCAATTCCCCTTGTCATGGACCAGGTTGCCGCCATGGCAAAGGAACTTGAAAGCGGGATGGAGAAGAACCCCGCTCTCCGGGCGAAAGCGGGTATGTTTGCAGACCGGCTTTCAGCAATCCGGAAGAAAGGCATGGTACCCGGGATCGGGACAGCTCCGGTTTACATTGTTGTTGCAGAGCGCAAAGGGTTTCCCCCGGTGGAACTCCAGTCCCTGGCACATTGTCTTGAGAACATGTGGCTCAAGGCAACCGCCCTTGAGATCGGGTTCCAGCTCGTCTCGGTCACCTCGCAGATGTCAGAGAATAAGGAATTCTGTAAAATCCTCGGGATCCCTCCTGGTGAATGGGGACTGATGGGCTGTGCGATCGGCTACCCTGTGGATGAACTCTCGCCATCCATCAGGCCCCCGGTCGAGGATGTAACCCGCTGGCTGGAATAACTGCAGGGAACCGGAACGCTCAGCAGCGGGATACAAAAACATTGTTTTTACTAAGACCCTGGCAGATGTTCACAGAATCGTGACGGGAAATAAGAATCGTCGTTTTTCGATCAACTCTGCAGAACAGCAAAGAAAGATTATGCTGAATCCCGGATCTCTTTCCAGAGATCCAGTTCAAGGAAGCTCCCGGCAACGTTCTTTTCCATTTCCTGGTATAACGTGAACGGGACCGAGAACGTGAGCACATCCTTACCCAGCGTTGTCCGGACCGCCCACCGTGCCGAGAGATCGGTGAGGCCGACAACTGCACGGGGATGATCCGTTTTATCCTCTGCATACGTGCATACCCCCATTGCCTGGCACCCGGCAGCACCGGCAGCTACAAAGATCCCTTCGCGGATATTTCCGGTCCCGTAGTTTGCAAGGGTTGAGAGGGCGGCAATCTGGTCGGCATTGGCAACAAAAACGATGCTTCGAACATCCTCGCCGTCTTTCACCTCATCCACCGGTTTCATGACGATAAAACCGTCCTTCGCATCATAGACCGGCAGGTTGGCAAGGAAATTCCGGACAATGGCCGGGTGTTTGAAGAAACGCTCACCTTCCGTCAGCATCTTTTTGTGGCGATCATCGAAACTCTGATCGATAATCGCATTATAGGTGGTCTTGTCGGTTGCTCCTTCAACACCATTCGAGAGAAACGAGCAGAAACCCTCCTCGGTCCGGGACGCGTGCCGGTCAAACGGCCGGCCAAAACCGAGCCCCATGGCCCCGCCGGCGCACGTTGTCGTGTCCCGGGAGAAGACCGCAGTCCGCCCTTCTTTTGCTACCTTTGCAAAGAGCCACATGACGCAGCTCCAGACACCCTGCTTGAACTCAAGGGCTTTTTCCGGTTTTTTATCGGTCCATACAATGGCAACCGGGTTTTTGGTAATTCCGGCGGCCTTCGCAATCCGGCTTGGGGGTAACATTTCTTTCGCACTCCGGTATCTCGGGGGTTCGAGCGATGCGTTTCACCGGTGTCTGACATTATTCCAAAGGATCATGATGCCCGTTCCAGGAAAACCGTCGCTATCATATGCACTGTTGGTTGATTGATGAGATGATGATAAAAAGGTGATGCTTATCGTGAAATCAGGAGAGGACCCACGCTAATTCGATTCGAGAATGCTTCCGGGCCCAATTCCCAACCCTTTTTTATCCGGGGCACGTCATACTGCTCAGGGGAGATTATGCTTTTTCTTTCAGAACAGGAGCAACGGGAATGGACAGTATATGCAGAAGAGATCCTGGCAACCCATCCCGCACCCGCACAATACGATATGAAGATCCGCAAAAACCTCGTACCCGCATTTCACTTTTATATTGCCACACTCCTTGCTGCAAAAGGGTCGGGGGACCAGAGCATCGGGTGGCTGGAGACCGGGACCCTTGCTGAGGAGGACGGGCTCTTCTGCTGTGCATTTCTCCTCGGGTTTTTCAAGCGGCACCAGAACCAGCTTGTAAAACCTGCGGTGGTATTCCAGGACCCCCGGCCGTTCATCCATTTTGCAGGGGTCCCCATCATGAAAGAAGCACGGAGGCAGTTTGTCCGCCAGTGCGGCCATTCGCTGCCGGTCTTTGAAAGGCCGGTCAGGTTCATGGATATCGGCTGCGGGGACGGGGCACTGACTGCGGCAGTCCTCACCCACCTGATAGAGACGGAGAAGATCCCGGGTATCGAAGAGATCCTGCTCGTAGATCCCTCGCCGGCAATGGCAGCCCTTGCCAGGGAAACGGTCAGATCCGCATTCCCGGATGCCGATATCCGTATCGGAAACGGCCGGATCCAGGATTGTTCAGGAAAGATTGACCAGACATTCGATATCGCGATGAGCTCGCTTGCGTACCACCATATGCCTCTTGAAGACAAACGCATCCATCTCTCGCGGCTGAAACCCTGGATCAACCATTTTATCCTGTTCGAGATGGATGCCAACAACGACAAGCCGGATATCTTCACACCGGATCTTGCCCTCTCGGTATACCAGTCATATGGCCGGATCATTGACTTTGTGTATTCCCATGACGCGCCGGTGGATGTGGTCAATGACTGTATCGACTCCTTCCTGATGACAGAAGTGGTCTCAATCCTTACCGAACCCCGGGGCACGAGGAGCGATTACCATATGCTGCAAAGCCAGTGGCATTCGCTCTTTTCAGAAGTGCTGGGTCCCGAATTTACCCTGCGGTGTGATTCGGCTGCCTATGCAGATGAGTACATGTCACTCATTACCCTCCATTACGGGAGAGCAAACCAAAAATAAACCTGCGGGGGATACATTACCTTCGCCGGCGTTTAGCAAACGTTATCTTGTCTTCGAGAGCTTTCTGTTTTTCCTTGATCAGGCCGGGTGCAGCATGATCGACTTTCAGGTACTCGATCTCTGCGTAGTCCTTGATCATGTCCTGCTGCTCCTCATCCGTGAAATCCTCATCAAAGATCCGGTCCATGAACTCGTCTTCGCCAACAATGATCCGGCCCGGGTTGGGATAGCTGACCCGGTATTTGGCCTTGCAGTACCGGCACCGCGTGTGATAAAGTCCGATCTCGCGCACATCTTTTCGGAGAATCCTGAAATTCAGTCCCTCGCACTTCGGGCATTTCCATTCAAGCGTCATGGCTTTCAGGGCGCCACTTGTTTCATGTTCAAAGAGTGAGTCGAACATGGCTTTTGTACAATACTCCTTAAATTTAGTTTTCCTGATATCCTGATATATTCTGTGGCTCGGAGTTCAGCCTCCGGAGCTTGCAAAACGGCAGATTCCGACGCATGAATACCCGGGAGAAACTGTACACGGAGGATTATGAGAATTCAAAGCGTCGGATACGGCAACAGGTGGGCCGATAAATGCCTGATGTTCCGCGGTTTCTCCATTCTGCCCGGAATTTTCAGTCGGGCCGGGTCCAGGAAGCCCTCATCCGGCAGAGAAAGTAAATCTTAATCTGCACCGGGACACGATACTACGATACGAGGCAGAACAGGTATGCTTGAGATAATTCCAATGGAAGATGCACAGGTGGTTCTCTTCCCGCCGAGACTTGATGCAAATACCGCTCCGGGTGTTGAAAAGGACCTCAAAGCTCTCCTTCTCGCATCTCCCGGAAAAATTATCTTTGATTTTTCAGACACCGAGTACGTGGCAAGCGCCGGCCTGCGGGTTCTCCTTCTGATAACACGGGACCAGATGAAAGCCGGCAGGAAAGTGGCGCTGGTTGAGATCCGTCCGGCAGTTCTCAGGATCTTTGAGATGGCAGGGTTCACCAGCATCTTTCCCATCAGCAAAACCCGGGCCGATGCTCTCATAAAAATGGCCTGAACCGGAGGCTGTCGCGGGGAGAGAGACTGACCCCAAAGAGGGGAATCGGGCGTTCAGGTGGATATTCATTCACTTTTCTTTTCATCGGGATTTTCCGTTTCGCTCTTAAAATAATCCACCCATCCCTGGCGGGTCTCCTTCAGGATCAGACTGTCTTTTAAGAACAACCAGAGAGCAACGATCACCAGCACATAGGCAAGAGTCCGGATGATGATGAGCGGGACGGTGAGCGGATTTTTCAGGCCGGCCAGGGTAGCGGCATGGGAGACTCCGAAAAGGCCGAAAGCCGCACCGATAAAGAGGGGAAGTCTTTCACGGCTCCGGCACCAGCACAGGACCCCGAGAATGACGATGATGATACACAACACCAGATTGATGAAGGTGATAGGATCCCATTCAAACGCCATTATGTACCTCCGTTTCAGGAATCACGGGCAGTTGACTGTCCAGAATGGGGGCCCGGCATTTTTACCGTTTTTTCTGAGGTGCCGGAAAAAATGTCCTTTCCTATAATTTCTGCTCCCAGCTATGACCGCAGTCGCTGCAGAGGCATACAACAATGGTTTTGTTCTCTACCGTCTTGCAGTCGGTCCACTCGGTATTTTTTGAGCCACATTTCGGACAGTTCGACATACCAGTTCCGCAGAATTTCCCTGCACGAGTGTATGAGGAATATCTATAAAAAACGATAGTGATTGATCATTTCAACCCGGTACAGGGCCGGTCACGGTGTGGCATCCATAGTCTCCCCGGGCCGGAGAACCTGTACGGTGATGTCAGTTGTCCGCTCAAGGGATCTTTTCAGGAGAAGCGGGTCGGCAGCAATCCGGTCCCAGGTATTGTAGTGGATAGGGATCACCGTCTTTGCACCGATGAAATTTGCCGCCATCATCGCCTCGGCAACCCCCATGGTGTACCGGCCGCCAATCGGGAGCAGGGCGATATCCGGGTGATAGAGGTCGCCGATGAGTTTCATATCAGAGAAGAGCCCGGTATCACCGGCATGGTACACGGACACGCCATCCATACCTATGACAAAACCTGCGGCAGCACCTGCAGAAACCCCGGTTCCTGCCTCCTCGATGGATGTTGAGTGCATGGCCGGCGTCATGGTAAACGCAACCCCGTCCACAACATGCGTTCCTCCGATATTCATGCTCTCGGTTGCCAGTCCCTTGTTCTTGAGATATTTTGCAATCTCAGTAATGGCAACCGTCTTACGGTTCAGGGCTACCGTTTCGCCGAGATGATCGGAGTGGCCGTGGGTGACGGCAACAATATCCGGGTTCACGCCGGCGAGGCTCCCGTCTTCCCGGAAAGGATCGATCAACACTTTTTTTGTTCCCGAGAGGAGGACGCAGGAATGGCCGAGCCAGGTAAGTTTCATACTACAAAATGGGATTCTTGTCGGATGAATATTCCGTTCAGGATTGTAGCTTGCCAGAACGCGGAAATGTCCCATCAAAAAAGGACGGTGATCGAGAGACAGTCGCCTGCCTTTACGTCACGTCAATGAGTTCGGCTTCAGTGATATCAATGGAATCCCCAAGGCTGTCAGCAGTTGCGCTCCGGGTCATCTGTTCGGTAAGATCGCGATCTTCCATGACATCCCGGATCCGGTCTATGTAGGGATCGATAGTGGGATCTTCCTGCTCTTCGATAACATGCCGGTACTCCCGGAGGGTCGAGGGGCTTACGCCAAGTTCCTCGGAAACCTCTTTCATGGTCTTACCGGAATCGATGAGCTCCTCCATCTTCTCCTTGTCAAACGGCATCTTGAAATCAAGTTCACGGAACAGCTTGAGCCGGACCCGTGCACGTGCAACCGTTTTACTGAGTTTTTCATCACCGAGTTCCCGGGCAATCTCAGTATCATTCTTCCCTGCATAGAAGGAAGTGACGAGCTTTGCAAGCTGGATCGGTTTTAAGGAGGTCTTGAAAATTCCCTGTTCAGTGATCTCTCTCATAACGAGAGCGACCTCGCGTTCGATCGCGTCGCTGTCTCTTAAGGTACCATGGATATTTTTCATGGGCTCGACAATTTTGGTCTTGCCCGACATGGTGCTGAAGAGCTTCAGGAGATGTGCCTTGCGTTTGTCTTCGGTCATTGCATACCCCGTATTGGGATTAGGATATACAATACTTCGTCAACTATTTAATGCTATCTTTACGCTTCATTTGACCAAAAGACCTTTAAATCAATCGTTTATCCAAATTAAATATTGTGTTTTTTTGCTGGAAAATGCATGAAATGTTTCATGGTTCTGCACTGCTTTTTGGGGACCTGAACCATTCCGGCTGATCTCCCCGGAATGCCAAAACCGCATGAGAGTCTTTTTGTCGCCAGTAGTTCAACATGAGTAAAGACTAGTATTTCGTGATCATTATGAGCGATGTTTTTGAGAACGTCATGGAACTTGCCAAGCGCCGCGGGTTCATCTGGCCCACGTCGGAATGTTACGGTGCCGTTGCAGGGTTCATCGATTACGGCCCGCTCGGGGCCATGATGAAGCGGCGGATCGAGAATGTCTGGCGGGATTTTTATGTTATCCGCGAGGGCTATTACGAGATCGAGTGCCCTACCATTGCGCAGGAAGCAGTTTTTATTGCTTCAGGCCATGTTGCCGGTTTTGCCGACAAGATGTGCCAGTGCCCGCACTGTAAGGAATACCTGCGGGCTGACCATGTTGCGGAAGGCGGCGGGGTCCAGAATGCGGGGACCATGAAAAAGGAGGAACTTGCCGCAGCCCTTGCCGGTTGCAAATGTCTTGCATGTGAAGAGATCCTCGGAAACGTCGAGGTCTTCAACTTCAACCTGATGTTCAAGACCATGATCGGCCCGGGCACCCAGCGGACGGGGTATCTCCGGCCCGAAACCGCTCAGGGAATGTTTGTGGATTTCACCCGGCTGTTGCGGTTCTACCGCGACAAGCTCCCGTTTGGTGCAGTCCAGATCGGCAAGTCCTACCGGAACGAGATCTCCCCACGGCAGGGGATGATCCGGCTCCGCGAGTTCACGCAGGCCGAAGCAGAGATCTTTGTCCACCCTGACGAGAAGAACCGCCACCCCCGGTTTGGCCGCTATGCAGATTACCGGATGCCACTCCTGACCTATGTCCAGCAGGAAAAATGCGAAGAGGCGATAACCCTCTCCATGCGGGAAGCGGTTGACAAAGGCGTTATCGCAAACGAGTATCTCGCGTATTACGTTG
Source organism: Methanoregula sp. (assembly GCA_041645355.1). Taxonomy (GTDB): domain Archaea; phylum Halobacteriota; class Methanomicrobia; order Methanomicrobiales; family Methanospirillaceae; genus Methanoregula. The sequence continues at coordinate 149,182 of JBAZQF010000004.1, read as the reverse complement.
CCCTGACCCACGAGATGCTGGTCACCATCGGGATCACGCCGGAACGCCTCCGCTTCCGCCAGCACCTGCCTGATGAGCGGGCCCACTATGCAACGGACTGCTGGGATGCCGAGATCCTCTCCGACCGGTTCGGCTGGGTCGAGACCGTCGGCCTTGCTGACCGGACCAGTTACGACCTCAATGCCCATGCACAGGCAAGCGGCACCTCGATGACGGTCTTTATCCAGTATGCAGAGCCAAAGAAAGTGGCCCGCCGGCGCATCATCCCGAACATGGGAATCCTTGGCAAGCAGTACCGGAACAAGGCAAAGGCAATTTTTGAGGCGCTGGGCAATTCAACCCCGACTGCTGAAGGTGCTGATGTCGTAGTCGATGGAGAGAAGATCCATATCCCGGCTGACCTCTTCGAGGTCAGGGATGAAATTATCGAGATACGGGGCGAGGATGTTGTCCCCCACGTTATCGAGCCCTCGTACGGCATTGACCGGATGTGTTATGCCGTGCTCGAACAGGCATATGACGAGGATACCGCTGACGGCGAAGTCCGGACCGTCATGCGCCTCTCGCCAAAAGTCGCCCCGGTCCAGGTCGCGGTTTTCCCGCTCATGACCCGGGACGGTCTTGACACCATTGCCGACGATATCACCCGCACACTCCATAAGAAAGGTATCCAGGCTGAATACGATGATTCGGGCGCTATTGGCCGGAGGTACCGCAGGCAGGACGAGATCGGTACCCCGTTCGCGGTGACGGTCGATTATGATACCAAGGAGAACAACTCAGTCACCCTCCGGGACCGCGACAGCATGAAGCAGGTGCGGATCGCGATCGATAAGTTACCTGAAACGGTTGCTGCGCTGGTTGAGGGAAGCATAAAGTTTGCCGAGATTGGGTAATATTACGCATTTTCTTTTTTATTAAACACCGTTTCATCGAATAACTGTACGAACAGGATTTCATAATCTTGGAATAAGGATCCAATCCTATGAATCAGGAATAGCAGGAGTTAACCCACCCCCTTCGGGGGTCTCTCGGCCGCCTTATCGGGGCCTCGCTGGGCAAAGTCGGGTTTATTGATTCGATTCGGTAATTGAGCCGCCGCGGGGCGCCCTTCGGGGCGGCGGCAGACATCCCAATGAAGAAATTGGTTAGCCCCTGACATAAAAATGTGAAAATGCTCAGAAATTTCTCCATAATTTCTTTCTGATACTCCCTGATACAGTATCCCCCTCTGGAGGAGTGAGAGGCTCACCCCCATAATTTGTGGAATCGATACCGGTTTCCTGTGGAGCACAAATTCCTATATTACTCAAGCCCGCCAATCCAAGAACAGGAACATGACTTTCATCAGCCACCCCTTGGTGAAACCTGATTCAATAGAGAAGCGGGAGTACCAGCTCTCGATTGCGATGAAAGCGCTGGACGCAAATACGATGGTCATCCTGCCGACGGGTCTTGGCAAGACAGCGGTTGCCCTCCTTGTTGCCGCATCCCGGCTCTATAACGAGAAGGGAAAAGTGCTGATGCTCGCCCCTACAAAACCTCTCGTGGAACAGCACCTCCGCTATTTCGAGCGGTACCTCCGCCTCCCAGGCATTGAGGGGCAGGAAGCTGCACCATTTGTCATGTTCACCGGGGATGCCCCGCCCGATGAACGGACGGCGGAATGGGAGCGGGCTACGATTATCCTCGCAACGCCCCAGGTGATAAAAAACGATCTTATTGCAGGCCGGTACACCCTTGGAGATGTGACGCTCCTGGTTGTTGACGAGTGCCACCGGGCGGTCGGCAACTATGCCTATGTCTTCCTTGCCCAGCGATATCTCGCAACTGCCACAAAACCTCTCCTGCTTGCCATGACGGCATCGCCCGGCGGCGCCCAGGTGAAGGTCCAGGAGGTCTGCGCGAACCTAGGTATTGAACACATCGAGACCCGTACAGAGGCTGACCCGGATGTCAGCCCGTATGTCTTCGAACGCGAGCTGGAATATATCGATATCAGTCTCCCGCCCGAACTGCGGTCAGCAATCCAGGTCATCAATGGCCTCATCGAAGAGAGGCTTGCACTCCTTGCCTCGCTCCGCTTCACGGTCCCGAAAAGGGAGAAGCTCTCGATGAAAGAGCTCAATGTGATCAATGCCCAGATCCAGCAGCGGATCCAGGTCCGGGACCCATCAGGATATGCTGCAGCCTCGGTCTATGCCGAGTGCATGAAGCTGAAGCATGCCGTGATGCTTGCCGAATCGCAGGGAAGCGAAGTTCTCAAAGGATATCTGGCAAAACTGGTTGCGGAAGGGACCGGGGCTGGCGGGAGCAAGGCCAGCCAGCGGCTCGTTGCCGATCGCTCGTTCCGGGATCTTATTGAACAGTCCCGGCAATGGACTAAAGAGCTGCACCCGAAGATGGAACGGACTCTTGGCCTTGTCCGGGACCAGCTCGAAAAGTTTCCCGACAGCCGTATCATTGTTTTTGCAACCTACCGGGATACCGTCCAGCTGCTCGTGGATTATCTAGCACACAATGGCATTGAATCAGAACGGTTTGTTGGCCAAGCAACAAAAGATGCCGAGAAAGGCCTTTCCCAGAAGAAACAGATCGCGGCACTGGACCGGTTCCGTAAAGGTGAATTCAGGGTCCTTATTGCAACATCCGTTGGGGAGGAAGGCCTCGATGTCCCGTCAACGGACATGGTGGTCTTTTACGAGGCGGTCCCGTCAGAGATCCGGTCCATCCAGCGCAAGGGGAGGACCGGCCGGTCCGGTGCCGGCCGGGTGGTCGTGCTTGTGACCAAAGGGACCTCGGATGAAGTCTTCCGGCATGTCAGCACGGCAAAGGAGAGGATGATGCACAAGAGCATGCGCTCGATGGGAAATGTGACTGCTCCCGTGCAGCGCCCTATCGTTGTGGAACAGGCCAGCATCGAGGAGTTCACCCCGCAGGGGCCGAAGATTGTTATTGACGACCGCGAGACTTCCTCAAAAGTCGTGGAGGTGCTCTCCGGCATGGGTGCGGCAATCCGGCTCGAGCGGCTCCCTGCCGGGGATTATGCTATCGGGGACCGGATCCTTGTCGAGCGCAAAACATCCCGGGATTTCATAGATACGCTCATTGACCGGGATCTTCTCGGGCAGGTCAAGACTATGGCCGAAGCGGTCCCCCGCCCGGTGCTGATCATTGAAGGGGGAGATCTCTTTACCCAGCGTGACATCCACCCCAATGCCATCAGGGGCGTCCTCGCGGCTATGACCGTGGATATGGGCGTCACCCTCCTCTTCACCCGGGACGAGCAGGACACGGCGCAGATGCTCATGGTCCTTGCCCGGCGCGAAGAAGGAGAACGGGGCGAACGGAAGCTCCACCCGCACAAGACCCATTCATCAGTACGCGAGGAGCAGGAGTACCTGGTTTCAGCCTTCCCGGATATCGGGATGAAGAGCGCCCGGCTCCTGCTCTCACATTTCGGTTCCATCCAGGGGATCGTGAATGCCTCACTCGAGGAACTGGTTGCGATCAAGGGAATCGGGGAAAAGACTGCACAGCGGGTGTTTGAGCTGTGCCGGGCAAAGTACGGGTAAGCAGAGATTATTGCTGTTGCTGAATCCCACCCTGGCAAAGCATTGCACCGACTCCCTGAGAAGCAAGGCGGGGCCCCCGGGAATTTATTTTTCGGGTTTTTTATTTCTAATCCCGAAATAATTTCCCGGGAGTTTCAATACCATGGCATGCCCTCCCTACGGGGTTTGCCCGGCCACCGTACGGGGCCTCGCTTTGCAAGAGAATTGTTTGAAACCGTTCATTTGAATGGGGGTCAAGAGGTGCCGCCCTTGCGATGCTTCCCCCTCTGGGGGAGTGATGGGGGCACCCTCAAAATGCGGGGATAATGCGGGGTATTTGATGAGAATGAATCTGGTAACCCTGTAGTGAAATGAATTCGGGATATTACATTTTCGGATTTATCAAGGGAACATATTCCGGAAAATTTTCTTTCATTCCATACCGGATTTTGCGTACATATAGGGGGGGTCCGCGGGATACCCCCCCTTCCTTTATTTTTCAAAACGATCGAACCCCCCCACCAGCATGGGGGGGAGGTATGCGGAGAAACCCCTCCCCCCTCCGGGCCCGGGAGACCCCCCTAATCAGGATTGAGTGACCTGCCCGGTCCCGGTTCACACCGTAAGATTGCAGGACCGTGAACATTTTTTACTCTGCAATACACGAGCATTATCATTTTTGGGGAGGGGGGTTTCCGGGTAACCCCCCCTCCCGTTATTTTTTAAAATGATCGAACCCCCCTACCCCCGCAAAAAAAATTTTCAATCGGCCCCTACCCCCTGCCTGAAAAATTATCAGCAGGGTCCGGTTGATCTCCTGGAATGCCCAGCCCTGAAAAAACGAAAAGATGTCAGATAATTATCCTGCAATTGGATAATTATCCAGCTGTTGGCAGATTATCTCACACCCTTCGATCGCGATTTTAAATTTTCTGGCAGGGTTTGCCATAAAAAAGAAGAACCGGTCCCTACAACCGGCACAAGACTTCCAGAGCCTCGGTCCCGCTTTTTATCGCGTTCATGAGCGTGAGAACCTGGTTTGGGTCCCGCTCGTTCTGGATGCGCAGGCAGAGGGAGTGGATGGTAAAAGCAAGTTCCTCGGTGAGTCCGCTCTCATCGCACTCGCAGGATTCCTCATCATGGTCCACTCCGCAGGAGCAGGGTTCTCCATGGTCATGGTGATGTGCATGGGGTGCTGCCGCTTGCGCAGCGGCGGGGTGAGCCATTTCGGCATTCTGTGCAGGCCCGTTCTCGGCGCAGACAACGCAGAGCGTCCTGCCCTTGACTTCAAAGAGCGGGCATCCGCAGGTCTTGCAGGTCTTTTCAAGCATTTTTCCCCCTTTGAGGAGATACTCTGCCATAATTTCATCTTCTTTTCGTGCAGGCACTCGATCACCGTCTGTTTGATATTCAACCTATATATGCCGGTCACGCATATTAACTACAGGTACCCAGGTAGGTGGAACCATGCCCAACCCTGAAAAAACTATGGAAAACTGTATCCTGATGCTGCAGCACGTACAGGAAGACAGTTCGATACCCAGAAATATCCGGCGCGTAGCTGACGAGACCCGGACGCTGCTTCTGAACAATTCCAAGGCGATGGGGCTGCGCGCCGCGGAAGCTATCTCCAAGATTGATGAAATCTCCAATGATCCCAATATGCCAATTCATGCGCGGACACGGATCTGGGAGCTTGTGTCCCAGCTGGAAACTATCCCGCTTGACTGACGCAATACAAACTTTTGAAAAACATTTTTTTCTCTTACCCTTTTCACCATCATTCATGAAGATGGCAATGCGGCAGACGTACGGGACCGGAGGAGTTTTTATCCCTTCAACGTTTCCGGTATGATGCTTACCGGGTCTTTCGCATCTTCGCTCTGGAGTGCCGGGCAGAAGTTGCAGATCGAATGCGGGATCTCTTTTTCCTTGTCCCGGATCAGGCAGTAATAGTCCCTGCCCCGCTGTTCAACGGTGTATCCTCCGGGAAACGGCATCCCCACCGGGTGGCCCGGTTCATCGAGGACAAACATCGTAAACGCAGCCACCAGGTAATAGAAGAGATGGTTTTTCGGGTTATGGAAGTACAGGTTGCGCTCATGGATATCGTCACTCGCAAAACATCCCACCGGGATAACATCACAGAACTTCAGGAACAGGTCCCTGTCGCGCAGGGGTGTGTCCATGCGGGCAAAAACCCCCGACCGGTATTTCTCCAGGAGCCTGTGATGGTTGCCGAACAGCTGCTTGCGGAAATACGGGAGGATCGCTTCGCGGTACGGCGACGGGAGTTTTTCCACCTCGCTGTTGAGCCTCCCGCCGATTATCTGGAGGTCAAAGAGGGTATAGGATAAGACTTCCTTTGCAAGAAGGCTCCCAAGCATACCTTTTGTTTCTGCCACCCGTATGCGGGATACTGCTTCCTGGATCGATCGCAGGGCATCAGCAGATCCTGCCGGTTCACGGGCATTAAACACGGTTATCGTCATGTAATTCCGGATTTCACTAAAAAACTCGGTTACCCACAAGAAATAAGTATGGATACCCTGCGCAAATCCGGGTCTTTTAAAGAGAGTAAGGGAGGCAGCCGGCCGGGGGATTGAATAACAATCCTCGGGTAAAGGAGTAATCCCAAGCGTTTATTAGCTGGGGAGGTCTCATATGTTCCTGATTTATGGATATTCTCTCCATCATCCTGATCGTTGCCGGTCTTGTCCTGTTCGAGACGATCACCAGTATTGATAATGCCATCATCAATGCCGAGGTCCTCTCGACCATGGGTGAACGGGCAAAACGCTGGTTCCTGGTCTGGGGACTGCTGATAGCGGTCTTTGCCGTGCGGGGCCTGCTGCCGTGGCTTATCGTCTGGATGTCCACACCGTCGCTCGGCCCCGTCGGCGCACTGACTGCCACGTTCTCAAGCGACCCGGTCGTGATCGCGGCTATCGAGCAGTCCTCGCCCATACTCCTCATCGGGGGTGGAACATTCCTGCTGTTCCTCTTCCTCCACTGGCTCTTCCTTGAGACCAAGAATTACGGCCTTAAGACCGAGAAGTTCTTTGCTGCAAAAGGGGTCTGGTTCTTTGCCATTGTCTCGATCCTCCTGGCGGGCATTGTCTGGTTCGCCCTGGGAAAAAACCCGATGATGGCTTTTGGGGCGGTCATGGGATCCACCGCTTTTTTCATTGTCCACGGGTTCCGGCAGAATGCCGAGAAAGCAGAGGAGAAGATGCTGCATTCTTCGGATATGTCGGACTTGAGCAAGATCTTTTATCTCGAGGTGATCGATGCAACATTCTCTATTGACGGGGTAGTGGGGGCGTTTGCGTTCACGATGGCTGTCCCCCTGATCCTTATCGGGAACGGTATCGGGGCAGTGGTTGTCCGGGAACTGACCCTGCGCAATGTTGACACGATCAAGAAATACCGGTATCTCAAGAACGGGGCAATGTACTCGGTATTCTTCCTCGGGACGATCATGATCATCGACAGTTTCGGGATCCACATCCCGTTCTGGGTCTCCCCGCTGATCACGTTCGGGGTTGTCGGGTTCTTCCTCTACAAATCAATCCGGGAGATTCCAAAAGCGCCGCGGGCAGGAAAGGGTTTGTCCTCGTAAAGGATCCTGACCCTGCAACCACCGGGTCTTATGGGAACGGCAATTCTGTTTTTACACCATGCTGCATTGCAATTTTTGCGATCGCAAGGTCCTGGATTGCAAGGCCGGTTGAGTCAAAGATGGTAATCTCTTCGGGACTGCGCCGTGCCTTCTTCCCGATAACTACTTCTCCAAGAGTTCCGGCAATTTCGTCTTCCCGGTACAGGTTCCGGCTTATGGGGACATTGATCTCGCCGGAATGGACTGCCTGCCGGTAATCGTCGACAAAGACGCGGGCACGCCGGAGCAGGGGCGGGTCCAGTTCCTCTTTGCCGGGAGCATCCGCCCCTATGGCATTGATGTGGGTACCCTCATGCACCCATTCGCTCAAAACAACGGGTGAACGGGAGGGGGTTGTGGTCACGATGACATCGGCATCGCAGGCTTTCTCAACAGATACCCCGGAGCAGTCGAACCGTGCCCCCAGTTTTTTTGCAAACGCATCGGCATGGGCGGAATTCCGGCTCCAGACCAGGATCTTCTCTATCGTTACCTCCTCTGCGGTTGCCATCACCTGTGCCTCTGCCTGCCGCCCGGTCCCGACAACACCGAGGGTGATGGTTTTTTTTGGCGAGAGGTACTTGCAGGCAACCGCCCCGGCAGCACCGGTCCGGAGGTCGGTCAGTTTCGTTGCATTGATCACTGCCAGAGGCTGTCCCGTACAAAGATCGAGAATGATCGTCAGGGCCATGACCGTCGGGAGCCCGTGCGCGGGATTATCCGGATGGACGTTGACAATCTTGACTCCCGCAATCTTCAGCGAGGGTAGATACGCGGGCATGGTACGGAAATCACCGGAAGGGAGAGTTACGTACACCTTGGGAGGCATCTGGACAAGGCCGTTCCCGTGATCGGCAAAAGCTGCCTCAACGGCACGGTTGATCTCCCCCTGATCGAGGCTCTGCTCGGTGTCGGTGATATACTGCATGAGCGATTATCGATGCTCATCAGATTTCAAGATATGGAAAGTCCCGTTCACCATGCACGGGAAGAGAAACGGGATGTGAGGGGAAAAGAACAGAAGAGAGAATAAGAAAGATTACTCGTTATCCATTTCCTTGAGGGTCTTATCGGCAAGTTCCTTCATCCGTGCCGAGATCCGGCTCGATGAAGTGTAGTCCACCTCTTTCATGGCATTGGCGATTTCGGTGCCGAGAACAAAGATCGCATACTTGTGTTCCATCTTGCTCTTATGCTGCTGGGAGGGGGTGATCTTGAGGGCGCTGTACTGGGTGAATTTCAACTCGGGATTAAGTTCCTCAAAGTACTCCTTCACTTCATAGAGCATTTGGTGGAGATTGATCAGTTCCTCTTTATGCATAAGTCCACTTCAGACAGTAAAATGGTCTGGTGCAGCATAAATAAATTTGTGTGATGGAAATTACGATCCCATCTTCATCAGCCGTATCGTCAGGGGCCGTTTTATAATCCCCTTGAAATCACGGGCTGCAACATATGAGAGTCCTTTCTGTACAAGGCGGTCGAGAAGTTTCTGGTCCACCGGGCGGTCGACCACGAGGCCCGTTGCGTTACTCTCGAGGGTCTCGATGGCTTTCTCTACCTCATCGGACTGCAGTTCCTTGACAACACTCATGTCCTCGGCCAGGAACCGCGCTACGCTGTGACCCTTCACATCGTCCATATGGTCCCGGAGACTCATGGGTCCGCCGGAAGTGTCCCGCACGCGTTTTGCGGCCGGGGTGTGCCGGGCCTTCCGCTCATGCTGCTCATCGTCATCCGGAGCCATCCGCTGGATCCTGATGTCAGAGGGCATCTCGGCCGAACCCTCAAAATACTGGTCGCGGACATACTCGACCGGCACCTTGTTGCGGAGGGTCTTGATGACCTCTTTCCTTGTCATGTCCTCGACGCTCTTGCCTTTAGGCGAGAATGCCACAAAGTCAATATCCGCTACCTGCAGGAGTTCCCGCAGGATCAGTTCCCCGCCACGGTCGCCATCGAAGAATGCAGTTGTTGTCTTCTTCTCGCAGAGCTCGACAACCGTTCGCGGGATATTAGTCCCTTCAACGGCTACGGCGTTCTTAATCCCGTAGCGCAGGAGATTGATGACATCTGCCCTGCCTTCAACAATGATGACGGCATCGGAATCAAGAACATTGGGACCCGCGGGCACCCGCTCTTCCCCGATTGAGCCGATCTTCTCGATCCTGAGGCTCTGCCGGACATCGTCCAGGAGCTCGTCGCTGTCGATCGCCCCGTCCTCGAACCGCTCGATCAGGATCTCCTTTGCCCGCTCAACGATCATCTTCCGCTTGCTGACGCGGATGTCTTCGATCGAGGCCACCGCAACATGAGCAATGCAGGGCCCTACGCGGTCGATCATCTCAAGAGATGCGGCAAGGATAGCCGTCTCTGCCCGGTCAAGCGATGAGGAGATCAGGATCTCCCCCTTGGTCTCGCCTTTCTTGCTTGTTATCTGGACATCGATTCGTCCGACACGCCCTGTCCGCTGGAGATCCCGCAGGTCAAGGTCTTCGCCGAGTAACCCTTCTGTCTGGCCGAATATGGCGCCGACTACGTCAGGTTTCTCGACCACCCCCTCTGCGGTGAGGCTGATGTGAATAAGGTACTTGGTAGTATCCGGTGAATACAAGTAAACGCACCCCCATGTATCATGCTGTGAATGAATTGCCTGATCATAGGTATAGTATATATATAATGTGTGAAATTACTTAAAAGGTGGCCTGGGGCTGACTGGTAAATACAGGAATTATTTCCCGATTTTAAGGATTATTGGCCCAAAACCCGAAAGAATTATACCAGTACCTGCAACCGGTCGATAAGAGTTTTTTTCGGGATACCGGTAACCATAATTTTTTTCTGGGACGAGGTTGCTCCGGACTGGAGACTGACTGCCGATGCGGGGACGTCCAGGGTTTCCGACACCAGCCGGATAATCGCACGGTTTGCTTTCCCGTCAACCGCTTCTGCAGATACGCGGCAGCCAATGGCCTTTCGCCAGGGATTGTACCCGTCAGGAAATATATCTGCTTTTGCACCGGCGGTCACTTCAATTGAGATGATGATTCCCTGCCGGTTTTCAAGAAGAGATGCTGCAATATCTGGCATAGGTTCCCCGATATGAAAGGAAATGTTGCCCGGTATTAACGCACATGGATCACCAGTGGCTGCTGCCGTTCTTCACCTGTGTTTAAACCCAACCGGGCGTATGCCTGTCGCGCAACCGGGTTGTCCCATGGTTCACTTCCAGACGCTTGTCAATCGATCGCCCGGGGACCTATGGATGCGCTTTGTCGGCACCATCCGTTTCTTCTTCCCGCTATTTAGCACTTCGGCACGTGTCACGGGCAGGTCAGGAAATTCCGTTACCGGGGGCATACCCGTTCCCGGAAATCCAGCGGGGTTTTCCCGGCAGGAAGTCGCCGTCACGGTACACAATCTGCCCGCCCATGATCACTACCGCGGGAAAGACTGCCGGCATACCTTCGAACGGCGTCCAGCCGCACCGGCTGTGGAGGTTGTCAGCCTCGATACGTACGCACTCTTTTGGGTACAGGGCAAAATCCCCACGGTTACCCGGCGTGAAACCCGCCGGGGGGATGCCCATCAGGAGCGACGGGGTAACAGACGTCTTGAGGATCAGATCGGAGAGCGGGATTCGCTTTTCGAGCACTTCATTCAGGAGGAGGGGCACCATTGTTTCAACCCCGGGAACCCCGGAAGGAGCGGCAGAGAAAGGAACTCTTTTCTCGGCTTTTGTATGGGGCGCATGGTCGGATGCTATGATATCGATCTTTTTCCACCGGGTCCAGAGATCTTCGCGATCCTTCCCGCTCCGGAGCGGGGGGTTCATCTTGGCAAAAGTATCGGTGCTCTCGAACCGGTCCTGCGAGAGGAAGAGGTGGTGGGGGGTGACTTCGACCGTCCCCGGGGCAGCATCGATGGATGCGCAGGTGCTCATATGGCAGAAATGGAGCCGGCAGTTTTGGGTATTGCACCGTTTTACCGCCCCGACAGCCCGCAGTTCGCCCGCGGGAGAGCGGAGGCGATCATGGGACTGGAGCGTATCGTCATCACCGGGCGTTACTTCTTCCGCGTGAATGGTGGCAAGCGCTCCAAGGGCACGAATCTTTCCAAGGGCAGTCTCAAGCGCGGTTTCGTCAACGGCATCACCATAGCTTGACGGGGCAAAGAAAGTCTCGCCAAATGCAGCTGCGCCACTCTTCCACATCTCAGGAAACGGGGTATCGGGAGTAACTGCGCTGTTGATGGCAAAATTGCACAGCGAGTGTTCATACGCATCCTTTACCCGGTTCCTGAACAACGCGGGGGTTGTAAGCGGGGGAACCGTATTGGGCTGGTCGATAACTACCGTCACTCCCCCGGCAAGAGCACTCCGGCTCCCGGTAGTCCAGTCCTCTTTTGCCGACTGCGGCCCGCCCCGCATATGCACATGCATATCAACGGCAGCCGGGAGAACGAACAGACCCGTACAATCGATGGTCTCGTCAGCCGGGACTCCCGCCCCGATGTGAGCGACGGTACCTTCACGGACCTCAACATCCCCGGTACGCCCGCCGGGAAGCGCGACATTCTTAAGCACGAGGGTGTCCCGGGGTTTCATGGATCTTCCTTTGTAAGCATAAGGTTAAAGGGATGGTGTTCGGGGTTATCCTGGCAGGGGTGCATGATGATTCAATGGCTGACAGATAAGTATTCAATACGGGTTGGCCCATAATTCCTTATTATACTACCGGCACCACCGCAGGGCCCGTATGGGTGCTGCAGGATTACCGGAAGAGGTTTTCAATATGGACAGGATTATCAAGATCACTCTCGCGTTATTCGTCATCATCCTGGTTGCATTCTCCGGCATAACCCTGTATACCAGTTATGTTGAGAATGCATACCGGAGTTCGCTTGTCAGTTCCTATACCTATACCTGCACGATCAGCACGGATTCCCCGCTGTATAATGTGACGCTTTTCATACCGGTACCGGGAAACAAGGCAGGCAATTCCCCCATGATAAGCCGGATCAGTGCCCGCGAAATTCCGGGGATACCGGAATCCTGGCAGACCACCATCTTTGGTTCCGCAAAGATGACGATGCTCAAGATCACCACCCCTTCAATCGTTCCTCCTGCAGGGACCAGCAAAGACAACCCATACATCATCAGCTTCGGGACTGAACTGGATACCAAAGGGCCGATTGATACGGCAGACCCGGTCCGGGACAGCGCGATGTTCCGCCCGGTACAGAATCTCCAGAAGACGGATTGCCGGAGTAATTCCCCCAAGGGAGCTTCCTGTTATACCTACATCACTTCGTTCTATGCAGATTATACCACAAACCCGAATGCCGAAGTGAGATTCGCGTCCGGAATTTCCGGGAAGAACAGCTGGAAGATCTTTGAGCCAGAATCCAACGAGTACCGGACCGATGTAAGCCTGCTGATGTTTGGCGAGAACCATGGCTGGACCTCAGCCCAGGGATTCCTGGAGAGCGGGATCGGGGCATACGATGCACCGTCTCCGGCAGCCTGATCCTGCCCACCATCCTTTTTGACCATTCAACACGTCTCATTAAACCAGAGCCTTCAGCATGGAACTCCCTCACAATCCCCGCCAGCGGGCAGCGATACGGCCCGGACTCACTGTAGAGATTATCCAGAAACAGGACCAGCGGAGCGGTGACCGGGTCCGGGGCATTGTCAAGGATATCCTGACAAACTCCGCTTCCCATCCCCACGGGATCAAAGTCCGCCTCACCGATGGCCGGGTGGGAAGAGTGGTACTGGTCCTGCAGCCGGATTCGTCCGGTAATAAGAAATAAACACCCGGACCCGGTAGTTGAGAAAGATTTTGTGACCTGCTCAGGATACCGTATTCGCCAGCCTCAAATACAAGGAAATGAGATCACGATCATGATGAAGATCCTAATCGCAATTGCACCGGAAAAGTTCAGGGACGAGGAACTGGCAGAGCCCGTTGCAGCGCTCCAGAAAGCAGGTATCGGGTTTGAGATCGCTTCCACAAAACGGGGAACCTGCACGGGCATGCTGGGAGCAAAAGCGAATGCAACCCTGTCGTTTGAGGAGATCGATCCCAAGAACTACGACGGCCTCATCATCGTCGGGGGGGCAGGTTCCCAGGCCCACCTGTGGGACGATGATCTGCTCGGTATGCTGGCCAAGTACTTTGCCGACAAACGAAAGGTGATCGGGGCCATCTGTCTTGCACCGGTTGTCCTTGCCCGGGCAGGCATCCTCAAAGGAAAGAAAGCAACCTATTTCGAGAGCCCGGTCTCGTTCCGGGAGATGAGGGCCGGGGGAGCCGTGCTGGTAAACCAGCCGGTTGTGAGCGACACGAGGGTAATCACCGCAAATGGCCCGGGTGCATCAAAAGAGTTTGCCGAGACATATATCAAGGCGCTCACTGCGGTTGAGTGGTAACCGTGCGGGTTTGCGGGAATGCCCGCAATTACAGTTACTAACGATACAACAAAGAAAAGTTGCGGCAGCGAGTGAAAATATACCCTCGTTTCTGCCGGTTCCATTGAGATGGGAGGAATGGGATTCGAACCCATGAACCACTAAGGACCGGATCTTAAGTCCGGCGGAGTTGGCCAGCTTTCCTATCCTCCCGCTGACTCCTTTTATCTTCAAACCAGGATCCATATTCCGGCACCATCAGCCAGAAGATCTCCCCCGCGCTCTAAACTATTGATCCTCCTGCTCAAAAAACAATTCCATCGGGTTCACGTTTGTAGCAGGTCCGTCGTCCGGGTATCGCGTCCCGAAGATCCTGTATTATTACGAGGACAGCCGAAAAGGTATATGCGCCGTCGCAGTCCGGAAAGATATGTTTTTAAAAGATTGGCGGGGTACTGAGTGTGAACGATCGGGGCGCCTGAACAGCATATGAGTGATATACAGTTATCCGGATGGGTGGAACTTGAGGGAAAGAGACTTCTTCCCGCCGAAATTGAATACATCTGCAGAAAAGAACCGGAAAAAATCCTCCGGTTCGGGGGCGAATTTTATCTTGCCTGGGACGGGTGCAGCGCCCGGGACTGCTACGGGATCATGGAAGGAACCGGGCAGAAAGGCGCACTATTCTGCAACGGAGAGAAGAAAGGCGATATCGAACCCGTTTTTTTGGACATGCCGCTTGAAGAGGCAATTGTAACTGCAGTCAAGCTCCGCAGCGATGAGGGGGTAACCGCGCTCTCGGGGGGTGTCGACTCCACGCTCGTTGCCTGCCTGGCACAACGGGAATGCGTTGCCGTGGGTATTGAGGGATCGCACGATCTCAGGCAGGCAAAATCAGCTGCCAACGCCCTCGGGCTCTCCTGTACATTTGTCACGATCAGCGAAGCGGAGATCGAAGAGGCACTACCCACAGTAGTGAACACTATCCCAAAAAAGGACCCGGTCAATACGGGTATTGCCCTTACCCAGTACTTCATCACCCGCTGGGCAGGAGAGAACGGCTACCACCGGATCATCACCGGGCAGGGAGCCGATGAGCTCTTTGGCGGGTACTCCCGTTATCAGGAATCCGCCGATCTCGAAGCCGAGCTTGCCAGGGACTTTCTCGGGCTCGAACAGCAGGCACGCCGCGACCAGGGAATTGCCGCACTTTTTGGCACCTACCTTTCCATGCCGTACATGGATGCCCGGGTTGTGCGCGCTGCCCGGGCGATACCCGCAGCAGAAAAAGTGAAGGGGGACCGACGGAAGATCCCCTTAAGGACGGTCGCAGAGCGCTACATTTCCAAAGATCTCGCATGGTACGAGAAGAAAGCCATGCAATACGGGAGCGGGGTCTTTGGGGTCATGCGGAAGCTTGCCCGTAAAAACGGTTATAAAACGTCCATGCAAGATTACATAGACCAGATCAGCAGGGTGGAACATGGTCACTGAAAAAGACGTACAACATATTGCGGAGCTTGCCGATGTCGGCATAAATCCGGACGAACTGGGCACCTTTACGCACCAGTTTAACGCAATTATTGAATATTTCGATATTCTCGACCGTGTGGAGGGCACTACCACGTTTACGCGCGAACTCTTTAATGTCCTGCGCGAGGATGTTGTCGAGCCTTCCCTTTCCCAGGATGATATTCTTTCCAATGCCGCTGCAAAGGAAGACGGGTTCATCAAGGCACCGAGGGTGATGTAGTGGCCGGGCAGATTACTTTTGAACCGGATGACCGGTACAATGCATTCCTGACTACCTGCAGACATGCCACCCATGGCACCGGAAAGCTGGCCGGGGTTGCCGTTGCCGTCAAGGATAATATATCAACAACCGGCATCGAGACCACCTGTGCCTCAAAGATCCTGAAAGGGTACATCCCCCCGTATGATGCCCATGTGGTCGGGCTTCTCAAGGCATCCGGTGCGGCTGTAGTCGGGAAAACCAACATGGACGAGTTCGGTATGGGCACCACCACCGAGAACTCCGCTTTTGGGCCAACCCTCAATCCCTGCGACACCGGCCGGGTGCCGGGCGGATCGAGCGGGGGCAGTGCGGCAGCCGTTGCAGCCGGCATGGTCCGGATGGCGCTCGGGACCGACACCGGGGGTTCGATCCGGTGCCCGGCCGCGTTCTGCGGTATCGTGGGGCTGAAGCCCACGTACGGGAGAGTTTCCCGGTTCGGCCTGATCGCGTACGCAAACTCGCTGGAACAGATTGGGCCCATGGGAAAGACCGTGACCGATGTCTCGGATCTCATGGGAGTTATTGCCGGGTACGACCGCCACGATTCCACCTCGCGCGACAAGCCGTACTCCCATTCACCCTCCGCAGAAATCAGGGGACTCCGGATCGGTATCCCGCAGGAATATTTCGGCGCCGGCGTTGACGCCGGTGTTGCCGGGGCGGTAAAGGCAGCCATCGGAAAACTCGAAGAGCTGGGCGCGGTTACCGTTCCCTGCAGTATCCCCTCCATGGAATATGCCCTTGCCGCGTACTATGTCACCTGCACCTGCGAAGCAAGCTCCAACCTTGCCCGGTTCGATGGGGTCCGGTACGGTCCTGCGGCGGATACGAAAAAGTCCTGGCACGATGCATACCAGGAAGTCCGCAGGGACGGGTTCGGAGCAGAAGTCCGCAGGAGGATCATGCTCGGTACCTTTGCCCTCTCAAGCGGGTATTATGGCAAATACTATGCAAAAGCCCAGGTTGCCCGGGAGAATGTCAGGGCGGACTTTTCCCGCATCTTTGCCGATGTTGACGTGATCGCCGGCC
Source organism: Methanoregula sp. (assembly GCA_041645355.1). Lineage (GTDB taxonomy): Archaea > Halobacteriota > Methanomicrobia > Methanomicrobiales > Methanospirillaceae > Methanoregula. The sequence goes on along the minus strand of JBAZQF010000004.1, from coordinate 132,728 downwards.
CGACCATGCCCACGATCGCATTCCGGCTTAAGGAAAAGAGCGACCCGCTCTCGATGTATCTTGCCGACATCCTCACCGTTCCGGCAAATCTTGCCGGGATCCCGGCCATCTCCGTTCCCTGCGGAAGATCGGAAGGGATGCCCGTGGGACTCCAGATCATGGGGCGGCCAAATGAAGACGAACGGGTAATCGATGTTGCCTTTGCCTACGAGCAGGCGGTGAACTGATCATGGTGGATGCAGAAGACCAGGTGATTGTCGGCCTTGAAGTCCACTGCCAGCTGGACACGCAGAGCAAGCTCTTCTGTGGCTGTTCCACGGACTACCGGAGCGACGGGGCCAACACCCATGTCTGCCCGATATGCCTCGGCCTGCCCGGCGCCATGCCGGCCCTCAACAGGAAGGCGATCCAGTACGCCATGCGGGTGGCAAAGGCGCTCAACTGCGAAGTGCTCGAAGAATCAGAGTTCTCCCGGAAGAACTACTTCTACCCCGACCTCGACAAGGCGTACCAGATCACCCAGTACGACAAGCCGCTTGCCGAAGGCGGGTACCTTGAGATCGAGAGCGACGAGGGCGGGGAGAAGAGGGTCCGGATCACCCGGGTGCATGTCGAAGAGGATCCGGGGAGACTCGTCCACATGGGCAATTCCGAGCGGGGAAAGTACTCGCTTGTGGACTACAACCGGGCCGGTATCCCGCTCATCGAGATCGTCTCCGAGCCGGATATGCGTTCCCCCAAAGAGGCGAGAAAATTCCTCAACAAGCTCCGCGCAACACTGGAATACCTGAGCGTCTTTGACTCCGAGAAGGAAGGATCGCTCCGCGTGGACGCAAATATCTCGATCAAGGGAAACGAGCGGGTGGAAGTAAAGAACATCACGTCCTACAAGGGAGTGGAGAAGGCCCTCACGTTCGAGGTGACCCGGCAGAAGAACCTTATCCGCCGGGGCCAGAGGATCGAGCGCGAGACCCGGCACTTCCTCGAAGCCCGCGGGGTCACCCAGTCGGCCCGGAGCAAGGAGCAGGAGCATGATTACCGCTATTTCCCCGAACCCGACCTGCGCCCGCTCAGGGTGAAGTCATGGGTCGAGGATATCGTCCTGCCCGAACTGCCGGATGCACGGCGGGAGCGTTTCATGGCAGAATACGGCTGCTCGCTCAACCACGCCCGGACCCTGACCGGGGAACTCCGGCTCGCAAACTTCTTCGAGCAGGTAGTTGCATCCGATAGGATCGGGCTCTCGCCCCTTGCCTCGACCTGGATCGCCGATACCCTGATAGGCGAACTGAATTACCGGGACATGAGCCTTGATGCAGTCGATGTGGCAGGTTTTACCGGCCTCATTGCGATCCTCAAAGCAGGGACCATCACCGACAAGAGCGGGGTGGAAGTCCTCCGGGTCATGCTCGACCAGCGCCACAAAGGAGAGGCCATTGAGACCGCAGCAGGGATTGTCAAACGGCTGAACCTTGCAAAAACTGCAGGCGACGACGGCGTGATAACCGCCGCGATCGCCGAGGCCATCAGCGAAAACCCAAAAGCACTCGAGGATTACAAAAACGGCAAGGCCGGGGCTCTCAACTTCCTTGTGGGCCAGGTCATGAAAAAGACCCGGGGAAAAGCCGATCCCGGCGAACTCAACCGGCTCCTGACTGAAGCGCTCGCATCAAGGGAGGCGTAAGAGCCGTGCACCTCATTGTTGCAGAAAAGAATATCTCAGCCCGGCGCATTGCACAGATCCTCAGCGAAGGAAGGAAAGTCACGGAACACAAGGATGCCGGCGTATCCACGTACAGTTACGGCGATACGGTGACCGTAGGTCTCCGGGGCCACGTTGTCGAGATCGATTTCGAGCCGGGATACCAGAACTGGCGAAGCGAGGAGTTTACCCCGCGAAGCCTCATCGATGCAAAGACCATCAAGGTCCCTACTGAAAAGCGCATTGTTGCCCTGCTCCAGAAACTGGCAAAGAAAGCCGACCGCGTTACCATTGCAACCGACTTTGATACCGAAGGGGAACTGATCGGGAAAGAAGCCTATGAGCTCGTGCGGGCTGCCAACGCCAAAGTGCCGGTTGACCGGGCAAGGTTCTCGGCCATAACCGAACAGGAGCTCCGGCACGCGTTCTCCCATACAACTGAACTCGACTTCGCCCTTGCAGCAGCCGGTGAAGCCCGGCAGTCAATCGACCTGATGTGGGGCGCCTCCTTAACCAGGTTCATATCCCTTGCAGCCCGCCGCGGCGGGCAGAACATCCTCTCGGTTGGGAGAGTCCAGAGCCCCACCCTCACCATGATCGTGGACCGGGAAAAAGAGATCGATGCCTTTGTCCCGGAAAAATACTGGCAGATCTCTCTTTTGACCGAGAAGTCGGGGGAAGTGATCGAGGCACGGCACACAAACGGCAGGTTCCATGAAAAAGCTGCCGCTGAAACTGCCCGGGACAGGACAAAAGATCCTCTGGTTGTGACCGAGGTCAAGGTAGGCAGCAAGCAGGATCGTGCCCCATCGCCGTTCGACACCACCACCTATATCGTTGCAGCAGCACGGCTCGGGTTCTCCGCAGCCAATGCCATGCGGATTGCCGAAGACCTGTACATGAACGGTTTCATCTCGTACCCGAGGACCGACAATACCGTATACCCGCCTTCCCTCGACCTGGACGGGATCCTCAAAACGATCCGTAATTCCCCGTTTAAAAAGGATGTTGAGTGGGTGATGGCAAACCGCCGGGCCGTGCCAACCCGGGGCAAGAAATCCTCTACCGACCACCCGCCCATTCACCCGACCGGCGGGGCAACCCGGGAAGTGCTCGGAGATGATGCCTTCAAGATCTATGAACTCGTGCTCCGGCGGTTCCTTGCAACACTCTCCCCCGACGCCCTGTGGAAAACCCTCAAGATCCTGTTTGTGGCCGGGGGAGAGGAATACACCACCACCGGGGGGCAGCTCATCGAGCCCGGATGGCATACCGTCTATCCCTTCAGCGAGGCACGCGAGATGCTCCTCCCCGCGTTCGAGACCGGGGAGCGCCTGCCGATTAAGAAAGTGCAGATGGACGAGAAAGAGACCCAGCCGCCCGCCCGGTACACCCAGAGCAAGCTGATCCAGCAGATGGAGGAACTGGGTCTTGGCACCAAGAGCACCCGGCATGAAGTGATCGCAAAACTGGTGTCCCGCAAATATGTAGAAGGCAACCCGCTCCGCCCCACGCTTGTCGGCAGGGTGGTCATCGAGTCCCTTGAACAGCACGCAGACGCGATCACGAAACCCGACATGACCCAGACGATTGAAGCGCACATGCAGCTGATCAAGCAGAACGAGAGGACGCGGGAGGATGTTATCAAGGAGTCCCGCGAGATGCTGCACCAGGCATTCAACCAGCTCGAGGCAAACGAGCAGGTGATCGGGGACGATATCCGGAACCGCACCGCCGAGGAGATGAACCTGGGCAAATGCCCGGTCTGCGGGGGAATGCTCGCCATCAAGCACCTGCGGGGAAACACCCAGTTCATCGGCTGTTCCCGGTATCCCGAATGCAGCTTCAATATCGGGCTTCCCATGGCACAATGGGGTTTTGCCGTCCGCACCGATGAGGTGTGCGACAAGCACCAGCTCAATTTTGTCCGGCTGGTCAGGAAAGGAGCAAGACCATGGGATATCGGCTGCCCGCTCTGCCACCATGTCAACTCCAACAGCGAATCCCTCTCCGAGATCCCGTCCCTGGACGAGATGCTCCAAAACAAGATCCGGGCTCAGCATATCTACACGGTTGCCGAACTGGCGCACAGTGTCCCGGATGAACTTGCAAAAAAGCTGGATCTTCCTGTGCAGAAAGCAGAACAGCTGGTCCGCGACGCCACAACCGTCCTTGCCACGCTCAGGCGCCGGTCAGAGTGCCGCAAGTTCCTGCGCGAGAACCTGATCCCAAGGAAAGGACGCAGCTATTCAAAAATCATGGGCTCTCTCAAAGAGTCGGGGATCTCTGAGCTCGCGGGACTGGCAAAGGCAGACATTGCCTCCCTGAAAAAAGCCGGGATCGGCGACGAGGAGGCCGCCGCCCTGCTTACGGAAGCAAAAAAAGTGTACCACGGACAGGTACTCAGGGAGATCGGTATCCCTGCAGTCAGCTTAAAAAAATATATCGCGGCAGGGATCCTTGACACCGAGGCATTCTGCACCCACACGCCGGCCGCCCTCGGAGAGCTCACCGGCATGTCAGCAACCACCGTCCAGAAGCATGTCGAGATGGTCTGCAGATATCTCAACCGGCCGGTACCAAAAAAACTCTCGAAAATGGTGATCGAGAAAGGCAAAAAAGAGCTCCTTGCCATCAAAGGACTCTCGGAAACAATGCTGGAAAAACTGTTCCGGGCCGACATCATCAACGGGGAGGCGCTTCTTGCAGCCGATGCAGCCGGCCTTGCCGCTGCAACCGGTATTCCCGAGGAGAAGATCCGTACTTTCCAGAAACTCTTCCAGAAAAAGAAAGAGACTGCAATCATCCAGATCTGACCCGGGACGATTTATCAGACCATTTTTTATTCCGCATTTTTATATTGGGGAATATCCCGTTCAGGGTTACCGGTTTATGGGGATGGAACGCGAATACTGTTGTGATTGTGATGAAGTGGAAAGACTGGGTTCACGTGACCAAACTCGACCCCGACAAGCAGTTAAAACCCGGTGACATCGATGCCATTGCAGCGAGCGGAACCGACGCGCTCATGCTCTCAGGCACCCTCAATGTCACGCAGGAGAATCTTGCCGATCTCTTGAAGCAGGTCAAAGCCTACGACCTTCCGCTGGTCATGGAGCCCGCCGGGCCCGAGGCGGTGCTGACAAAAGGTATCGATTATGTTTTTGTCCCAAGCGTCATGAATACCACCGATGTCCAGTGGATTGTCGGGAAGCACCGGGCATGGGTGCAGATGCAGAAAGGCAAGATTCCCTGGAAGTACATTGTTCCCGAGGCCTATATCGTCCTCAACCCGGACTCTTCCGTGGGCAAAGTGACCCGGGCGGTCTGCGATCTCAAGGCTGAAGAGGTTGCTGCCTATGCAACCGTTGCCGACGAGTACTTCCATTTCCCGATCATTTACCTTGAATACAGCGGGATATTCGGCAACCCGGAGATCGTCAGGGCGGCGTCGGAGGCTGTCAGTAATTCCATCCTATACTATGGCGGCGGGATCAACTCTGCCGAGAAGGCAGCGCAGATGGGGAAGTATGCGGATACGATTGTGGTCGGCAACGCGGTCTATGACCAGGGCGCCGGCGTCCTGAAGGATACCGTTGACGCGGTCCAGTAATTTTTTTTATGCCCGAGATCGATATCGTCCTTGTTGAGCCCATCTACGAGGGCAATGTCGGGTTTGCCGCCCGGGTGATGAAGAACTTCGGCTTTACCCGCCTTGTGCTCATCAATCCCTGCAAACTTGGCAACGAGGCGGATGCCAGGGCCTCCCATGCCTATGATGTGCTCCACGGGGCTGATATCTGCACGATTGAGGATGTTTTTGCCCGGAGCAATATCGTCATCTCAACAACCGGCACGGTCAGCAAATCCGTCTGCCATGCCATGCGGATGCCATTCTATTCGCCAAAGGAACTTCGCGAGCGGATCAGGGACGTTGACGGGCGCATTTCGATCCTGTTCGGGCGCGAGAACTGGGGGCTCAACAACGCGGAGGTGAAGCGCAGCGATATGATCTGCACCATCCCGACAAGCGAGGAATACCCCATCCTCAACCTCTCGCACGCGGTGGGCGTTGTCTGTTACGAGCTTGCGAACCTCCCGCTCCCCGAGATACGGCTCGCTCCCCCAAAAGACATGAATTACCTGTACCATCATATCGACCGGTACCTGGACGAGATCCACCACCCCGCATTCAAGCGGGAGAATACCATGATCCTGATCCGCCGGATCCTTGGCCGGGCAAACCTCACCATCCGCGAGGCAAGCACCCTGCACGGGCTCCTGCGCAGGAGCGAGTGGCACATTGATCCGTCCCTGCTCGACCGGGACCGGACGGGAAAGAAGAACATTGAGGACAATGGGAAAGATGAGTAGTCACCCAGGCACGATACCGTCAGTCCCCATCACTTTTTTGTAACCCCAGGGTGCCATAGCCATGGGCAAGGGTACCAAGCCGGATTACAACCTGCAGGCAGTGTCAAACCTCAATTCCTCATCGGCATCGGGATCAGGCATACACCCTCCTTGTGATACACGGTATTTTCAGAGGATATTCAGTTGGAACCGGGGAATTCACAAGGTGTTCTTGTAAACCGTTCCGGCTTTCATTATCAATTGGATATTGCTGCGATCGGTGATCGCGGAAATATCATCGGCAGGGTTCTTCGAAAGGACAAGAATGTCGGCGCTTGCCCCTCCGGATATCTCCCCCAGGATGCCGGACTGGTTGAGCACTTCAGCGTTGATCCGGGTTGCCGAGATGATCGTATCGATCGGCTTCTCAACGCGGGACCGCAGGGAAAATTCATTGCTCTGCTCCTCCCAGAGGGGGCCCAGCAGGTCGGTGCCAAAGCCGATCCTGACCCCGTGTTTGCGGGCGATCTTCACTGCTTCGAGCGCCTGCACCCGCACGGAAGCGATTTTACTGATACTCACTTCGGGGAAGTGATACTCGGCACCCCTCCGGGCAAGGGCGTCATAGGTGATGACGGTCGGTATCAGGTAGGCCCCGCTCTCTTTCATCAGGGCAGCAGTATCGTCATCGAGCAGGTTGCCGTGCTCGATGGTCCGGACACCCTGTTCCAGGCAGATCCGGATGGCCTTTGCCGAGTATACGTGGGCGGCAACGTACGTGCTCTTGGCCGAAGCTTCCTCGGCAATGGCTGAGAGCTCCTCGCTGCTGTACTGGGTGTCCGTGACGCGATCTCCCGGCGAGGCAACGCCGCCGGCCGCCATGATCTTGATGAAGGATGCACCTTTCCGGAGCTCCGACCGGCACGCCCTCCGTACCTCGGTAACCCCGTCGGCGATCTGGCCGATGCTGGTTGCCGACGACTGCATGGGCGCCCCGTACTCCCCGTCATAGGTCATGGCCCGGAAATCCCCGTGCCCGCCGGTCTGGCTCAGGGCCCGCCCGCAATAAAAGAGCCTCGATCCCTGGATAATTCCGCTGTTCACGGCATTTGCGAGCCCGAAATCAGCACCGCCCACATCCCGCATGGTGGTGAACCCCCGCTGAAGTGCTTCATACAGGTTTTTTGCCGCACAGCAGGTGATGTACGTGATGGGCAGCTGCGGCGTTGCCAGGTCAACCGTTGCAGAGGTCACGTGAACATGTGCGTCGATCAGGCCGGGAATGATATATTTTCCCCCGGCATCGATGACGACATCGCCCGGCCCGGCTGCAACCGGAGTCTCCGGAAAGGCGGTGATCTTCTCACCTTCGACAACAATGTCCTTTTTCTGGAACTGTGATGTGCGGACATCCAGGACCTGGCCGTTTTTTATGATCGTTTTCATGGTACCGTCCGTTATTCCGGGTTCGCCCGTGGATTATTGCTGCCGGCAACAGGATCGCCTGCGCAGCATACCGTATGGCGTACAACTCTCCTTGATCTGGTTTCTACAAAAAGCCTTTGAATACGTGGCGGCCTTCAGAACCTCTGCAGCTCGCAACCCATTCCGGCCAGCGTTTTCTCACCACACTTTTTCCGGTATACCGGACATCCGCAGGCTCTGCCCGAGGGAGAATAAAAAAATTAGTAGAGGGGATTCACGGTTTTTACCGAAGCCGGGATCGTCCGGTGGATTGAGATTGCTGATCCTTCACCGGGTTTCAGTTCAATGGTAACTTCAGTATCTTTCGGGGTCCCGACAGTCGGGTGGGCACTGATGATGAACTGCTCGCCTTTCTCGAGCACATTATTGGAGACCCCCTGTTCCCCGGATACATCGATAATACTCCAACCCCCTGGGGTAGTGGATGAACTGCGTAATCCACTCACTGGCTGAAGAGTTTCAAGTACGGATTTATTGCTATACGTTATGGCAACTTTATCGAAATCGAGAGGTGTTCCGCCTGCAGCAAGACTGATACTGAAGTTGAACATATCCATGGTCACGCCATTTGTACTGATACCATACACATCACCGGCAAGCTGGATGGTCGAACTGGCAGAAGCAATACCCGCATGAACCACTTCCTGGCTCTTCTGGGTGGTAAGGAAACCTGCACCGAGGACAACGTAGGCAAAAACTGCTGCAACCACAACGAATGCGATAAGAACAATTGCTGCTTCCAGGCCGGTAAACGCATGATCAGGATACTTAGGTAGTGTCAATTTTTTCTTTGATGGCACATCCATGATGGTTATATATACTTTATTCCTGAAAAGAATTCCCCCCAGATCACCAGGAAAAAAACCATGAAGACGTTTATCAAACCACATTTTATGGTTATTCTCCGGAGCCCCAGAAGTACTAATCATGCAGGAACACCAAATTAATCCAGATGATTCTCGTTGACTGGCAGCTCCTCGACCGTATCGGGCGGGGGCATATCAAAATCGATCCCTATGATCCAAAACTGATCCAGCCAAACTCGCTGGACATCCGGCTCGGGAACCACTTTGTCTGGTACAAGCCCGGAAAAGAGGTAATCGACCCCTATTTCAAAGACTCGGTGGCTGCTGACGTGGAAGAGATCCATGCGGATTCGTTTGTCCTCAACCCGGGACAGTTCATCCTTGCAGAGACCCTGGAATGTATCGGCCTTCCCGATAATATCGTTGCAACCATTGAAGGGAAGTCAAGCATTGCCCGGCTGGGGGTCACACTCCACCAGACCGGAGGATGGATCGATGCCGGTTTCCGTGGCACGATAACCCTTGAGATGGCAAACGTGAACACGCGCCCGGTGAAGGTTTATGCCGGCATGCCCATCGGCCAGCTCGTCTTCTACACCACCGAGCGGGCAGAGTTGCCCTATGATAAGAAAGGCGATGCCAAGTACCTTGACCAGCGGCAGGCAACGCTCTCGCGGTACCACGCGAATAAAAAGCGGTAAGTGACCGGCAACCGGGAATCGAGAAAAATGTACGGAATTATTCCTGGATTTCTCTCTCCAAAGGAGATCGTATAAAATAATTATTAAGCGCTGTTGGGAGCGTCAGCACTCCCTGTTTCTGCCCCGGCCCCCCGGGGCATCCCCGGTTACGATGATGCCCGATTACCTGACCATGTGCCGTCGCAACGCAGCACCCCGTCCCCGTCAGGGGGATTTCTCCAAGTAAGAGGGGAGGCAATACGGTCATTATACCCGGATTTCCACAACGTAAATTTTTTTTAACCATAATTCACGGGTTAATTTTCCGGAAACGGAGAGAGATTCCGGAATATCACTTCCCTTTTTATCGTTCTGAAAAAACACAAAAGCAGCAGGATTACCTTAACTCCGGAGTTATCCTGTTGATGGTTGCAGTTAAATATTATCGCCGGGGCATTGTCGCAATTCATTATGGCTGCCGGGAAACCAGGTATTCACCCGTTATGACCAGGAAAACACTTGAGGATTGCGTCCGCTGTCCGTTTATGGCGGAATGCGATGCTCATATTTCGCAGGGTTCTCACAAACACCGGGAAAAATCCGATCCGTGTAATCCGATCATCGAAAACGGTGAGAACCGCGTGGAATTGTAGATGTTCCGTATGTCCGCCAGACTGGAACGGTCATGGGTTTTTTGCATGCTCTGCAGGGCATCATGTTGACCCCCTATATATACCGGGAAAACCCATTTTATACGGATGATCATACCGGATCGGAGATGAATTAATGCGACTTCTTCTCATTCATTCAGATTACATAGAATACGAAGCTAAAAAGAAGACAAAGATGGCGGAAGAGTGCTCAGTCCTTTCAGACAGGGAAGAGGAGGCACTCACTGTTTTCTGCGCCGTGGAATCGATCGACGAGGAAGATCTGGAAGGCGTTGTCCTCCAGGCAATCGGGGAGGTGACCAAGACTGCCGGGCAGGTCAATGTCAGGAAGATCGTGATCTACCCGTACGCCCACCTCTCAAGCGACCTTTCATCACCCGAGACCGCGGTGACGGTCTTAAATGCACTCCGTGCGGGCCTTGAGTCAGAAGGGTTTGCCGTCAAGCGTGCACCGTTCGGCTGGTACAAGTCCTTCAAGCTCTCCTGCAAGGGTCACCCGCTCTCGGAACTCTCCAAGACCATCATCCCGGGCGAGGAAGGAACCGTCAAGAAGGAGAAGAAGGAAGTCACCCACGACTGGTTCGTCCTCACCCCCGATGGTAAGCAGCACGACTACAAAGAATACCTCAACGATTCACCGTTCGGCTGTCTCGTGAAAAAGGAACTGGGCGTGGCGGTCCCGGTTGGCGGCGAGCCCGCCCATGTTGACCTGATGCGCGGAAAAGAGCTCGTGGACTACGAGCCAGCCAGCGATGTCGGGTGCCTCCGCTGGATGCCCAAAGGCAAGCTCATCCGCGACCTGCTTGCGGATTACGTGCTCCACCTGGTACTGGAATATGGCGGAACCCCGGTCGAGACCCCGGTCATGTACGACCTTGGCGACCGGGCGATCTTTGAGCACGCTGACAAGTTCGGGGAGCGCCAGTACCGCTTCAAATCCAACAACCGGAACATGATGCTCCGGTTTGCCGCCTGCTTTGGCATGTTCTCGATCATGCGGGACATGCACATCTCGCCCAACAACCTCCCGATGAAGATGTACGAGCTCTCCACCTACTCATTCCGCCACGAGCAGAAAGGCGAGGTTATCGGGCTCAAGCGTCTCCGGTGCTTCACGATGCCCGACATGCACTCGCTCTGCCTTGATATGCCGCAGGCCCTGAAGTGCTTCGAGGAGCAGCTTGCCATGGGATGGCAGACCGGCAAGGACTTCGAGACAGAACTCGTTGCCGCTTTCCGCTGTACCACGGACTTCTATAAAGAGAACGAGGCATGGGTCAAGAAGATCGTGAAAGACTCCAACTGCCCGATGCTCATCGAGATCTTATCCGACCGGGTCCACTACTGGGTTGCAAAGATCGATCTTGCGGCCATTGACGGCCAGCTCCGCCCGATCGAGAACCCGACCGTCCAGATCGATGTCGAGAGCTCGACCCGGTTCAACATCAAGTACCACAAGGAAGACGGGACCCCCGTCCACCCGCCGATCCTCCACTGCTCCCCAACGGGCAGTGTGGAGCGGGTTATGTGCGCAATCCTCGAGAACATCTCGACCCAGGCAGTTCCCGCCCTGCCAACCTGGCTCTCACCCGTCCAGGTCAGGGTCGTGCCGGTTGCCGAGCGCCACGGGGCGTTCGCTGCAGAGGTCTGCAGCCAGATCAATGCAGCCCAGATCCGGTGCGATGTCGATGACCGCGAAGAGAGCGTAGGTAAGAAAGTCCGCGAAGCAGGCATGGACTGGGTCCCGTACGTGATCGTTGTCGGTGACGATGAGATCGCGTCGAAGAACCTGACTGTTACCATACGGAAGAAGTCGCAGCCGAACAAACCCTTCAAGGAGCAGCTCACCACCGACGCCCTGATTGCCGCGGTGAAGAAAGATGTTGAGGGCAAGCCGTTCCGCCCGCTCTATACCCCCCGGAAGCTTTCCATGAAAGCCCGGTATATCTGATCTTTTCTTTTTTCTCTGTTGAAACGCACATAAACGGGCGTTCATACCAGAAGTATGAAAAATACAAGGTAATTTTAGGAGGGCTCATGAGCCTCAGGGCCCCGGTACGGCACAGCGGGGCAATTACCTGCTAATCTGAAAAGGGTATTGTCCTGCCGTACCGAACCCTGATGCAGGGACTACCAACTTAACCGCCGCGTTAAATGATAGTGTTTTTTACAACATTCCTGCCCGGCAAGGCCCCGATGAGGTGGCCGAGCGACCCCCGAAGGGGGTGGGTTTGCTCCTTTTTAATAATCCTGTGAAATTACTTTGGGATGAGAAAAAAGAACCGTTTTACCAAAAACATCACTATGAACCATCAGGATCTGTCTCCAATACTCTGACAAAAGCAGGAAAAACAGAGTCTTTTATGGCAGGTAGGTTTTAAGGGTATCCCTGAGTTCTGCAAGGGACACCGGTTTGTGGAGCACTCCGAGGTGGGGATCCCTGATTTTTGCTATATGCTCATCAACCGCGGGGGAGGCAGAGAAGATGATGACCGGGAGATCCTTCATCCTGCACTCAGTACGGAGTTTTTCCAGAAACTCCCATCCGTTGAGCGGCATCATCATGATATCGAGCAGGATGAGCGCCGGGGGATCTGCCTGTATGGATTTCAGAGCATCAATGCCGTTTCCGATGAGGACCGGTTCATATCCAAGCTTCCGGATGAGCAGGTCCATCAGATCAAGAATCGCCTGGTCATCTTCCACAACAAGGATCTTATACGTCATGAGAGATCTCCTCCTCAGGTCGCTGTTTGGGTAAATGGATGGTGAAGGTACTCCCAAGGTTCACGATGGAGTCCACGCTGATGAAACCCCCGTGCATCTGGACATACTTTTTTGCAATCGAGAGGGAAAGGCCGATCCGGTCATATTTCCGGCTCATATTCCCGGAATCAGGCAGCTGGAATGGTTCAAAGATCTCATCGAGCTGGCTGTTTGTAATGCCAATGCCATTATCCTGTATCGACAGCCGGTGCATGGGATCGGCAGGGGAAGTAGAGTACATGATCCGGACTTTCCGCGGCGGTTTTGAGTAATTGATAGCATTCGAGAGCATTGATTCGATCACGATCGAGACCTTGTTCTCATCGGCTTCGATGGTAAGATCCTGGGGCACATCCAGGGTGATATCCGCCTTTGTGATGTATCCCCCGGCATCAAGAATCGTCTTGAGCATGGAGTACACGGAAAATTTCGAATACTTCAGGGGGATCTTTCCGGAATCAAGAACCGAGAGTTCCAGCATCTGGTTGATGATCTGCCGTTCGCGATCAACGCTTTTTGCACACCGGTTCAGGATCGCTCTCGTCTCATCCGTAACCCCGTAGGTCTGGGGGTCTTCTGTCAGCAGGTTGAGATACCCCATAATCGGCTGGAGCGGGGTGCGGAGCTCGTGGGCAACCGTGCTGATAATTCCACGGCGCCGTTCATTGTCCTTTGCAATCGTCTGCTTGAGCCGTTCCCGCTCAGTGATATCCATGAGATTGATCAGGACGGCAGGACTGCCTTTCTGGATTATCCAGGTGAAGAAGAAGGCGGCAAGCCGGGATTCGCCATTCTTCGCGAGCAGCCGGATTTCAGTCATTCCGGGAAGGGGGATCCGTGAATCCGCTGTCTCGGAAAAGACCGGGAATTCATCCCGGTCATCGGCATGAATGAACATATACAGGTCTTTTCCAATCAGCTCTCCTAGCTCATATCCCGAGAATGCCAGAAATGACGGGTTCACGTACACGATTACGTTGTTTTTGAGGATTACAATGGACGTTGGTGCACTCTCGGTAACCTGCTGGTACTGCTGGTAATTCTCCCGGGCATCCTGTTCGGCACGTTTGCGCTCATCGATGTTGATAACCGAACAGCTGACAAGGTTCCCGTTAATCCGGCTCCAGGAGAGGTTGACCCAGAGGGTTTCCTGCCGGTTTGTGAGTAACATTGTCTCAAAATTTATCACATCCTCGCTCGAGCCAAGGAACTCAAAAAAGCGTCTTTGTTCGTCTTTGGAGGATAATAGCTGGGGAAATGTCATGGCATGGAGTTCTTCCTGCGAGTAACCCAGGATTTGCAGGAAGTAGGAGTTCGCCATCCTTATTGCAAAACTGTTCTGGTCAAAGAGGACTATGCCTAAAAGCGATGTGTCAAAGATACTGCGGTACCGTGCCTCGCTTGAATTGATCTTCTCGATGAAATAGGATACCACCCCGGCAATACAGATAAAAAGGATGGCCTGCCCGGTTGTCAGCAGAAGGGCCGAGGTATTGGGAAACAGGTAAACATATGCGAGAATTTCATATACAATGGCGCAGAACCCGGCCAGATAGAGGCCGCGCCGGGGAAAGAAGTAAGCTGCATAAAGAATGGGAAAGTAAAAGAGCTGGGAGTAGATCGTCTCAACGCGAAGGGATAGTGAGACGGACGTGAGAAGGATACAGCACATGGTCAGGGATAGAATGACACATACGCGGACAATATCCGTGTGGGAGAGCTTTTTTCCGGCAATCCCGATATACCGATCCATAGGCATTCCGGTGTTCACGGTCTAAGTTAATAAAACCAGTTATTCCGGATATATTGCGGAGGTTTCTGCCGGATTCATTCCGGGGATGGGAATCCTGAAAATACTCCACCCCCTTTGGGGGTTACTCGGGCGCCTCGTTCCACGCTTACTGGATGAAAAGGCTGATCGGAAACCCTGTGTGCCGGGGGAGTCAAGGGGTGCTCCCTTTGGGCAGCTTCCTCCTTAGGGGGAGTGAGGGGGTCACGCTCTTTAGATGGGGAAGAGAATAAAAAAGAAGCGGGGATTTCCCATGAAAACGCTCACGATGCCTGCGGCCACAGGCACACAGAATGGAATTTTTGAGGACATTTCCATATTAAATTCACGAATCCAGTAAGACAGGAACGAGTCAATCCCGACATTATGATGGCTTGCGCCGCCAAAGGCGGGGCGCCCCCGCGGCGCATCAATTACCTGCCAGTCTGAAAACAGGTAATTGCCCCGCCGTGCCCCGCGAGGGGCCCTGAGGCGGGGAGCGCTCATATTCATTCCGGGTGATCAACCGATTTTCATCGTTCCGGTGTGAACTCACTCGGTTCATGTGCGTTTCAACAGATCCAAAAAAAGAGATCCCTTCCGTTCAGATGCAGAGCGGAGACAGTTTTTCGTTTAAGCGTTCGACCTGCAAAACGGCAGTTCCGATGTAGGAGTCCGGGGAGAGGAGGGCATCTATCTCATTCTTCGGGCAGAACCGGACAACTTCGGGATCGGCACCGAGCACATCAGCAAGCGCTTTTCCCTCGGAAAGGGCCTGCATGCTGGCAGCCCTGATCTTCTCGTGGGAGTCCTGCCGGCTCATGCCTTTCTTGGTGAGTTCGATCATGACCGATTCGGCCATATTGATCCCGTGAAGGAACGCAAGGTTCCGCCGGATTGCCGGTTTATTGATGACAAGCCCTTCAAGGACAATGGTCATCAGCCGCAGGCAGTGGTCGGTGAGGATGGAGGATTCCGGGAAGAGGACCCGCTCACAGGAAGAGTTGGTGAGGTCGCGCTCATCCCAGAGCGTATTGTTCTGGAGCGCCGGTTCAACCGCGGAGCGGATGATCCGGGCAAGCCCGCAGACCTGTTCGGACTTGATGGGATTTCTCTTGTGCGGCATTGTGGAGGACCCCACCTGTTTTGCACCAAAAGCTTCCTCGACCTCGCCTATCTCGGTCCGCTGGAGGGAGCGGATCTCAACGCCGATCTTGTCAAGGGTTGTTGCCACACCCGCACAGAACATGAAAAATTCAGCGTACCGGTCCCGGGAGATCACCTGGTTTGAGACGTCCACCGAACTCATGCCAAGGAATCCCATCATCGATGCCTGGACATCCATGCCTTTTATGCCAAGCGCTGCCTGGGTCCCGACGGCACCGGTCATCTGTCCGACAACAACCCGGGGCCGCATCTGTTCGAGCCGCTCGATATGCCGGCTCACTTCGCTTGCCCAGATGGCAAACCGGAGGCCGTAGGTTGTCGGGACGCCGTGCTGGCCATGGGTCCTGCCGATACAGACGAGATTTTTATTTTCCATTGCGCGCCTGAGCAGGACGCCAAGCAGCCTGCGGAGTTTCTCATCAATCAGGTCAAGGGTCTGGCCCAGCTGGATGCCGGTTGCGGTGTCGAGGATATCATTGCTTGTTGCACCATAGTGTACCCACCGCCCGGACTCGCCGGTCACTTCCGAGATGGACTTGACAATTGCCATCATATCATGGCTGATCTCAAGCTCGATCTCCTTTGCCCTCTCAAGCGAGGCATTGTGGGCCTTCCCGCTGATCTCAACTGCCGCTGCCGCCGGGATCAGGCCGTTATGGGCCTCGGCCTTCGCGAGCGCAACTTCGGTGCTGACTATTGCAGAAAACCGGTTTTTCTCACTCCAGACGGCCCGCATCTCTTTTGTGCCGTAACGCTCCTCAATGGGGTGGACTGCCATGGGTAGAAATGGGATGTTTTGGGATATAAGTGGTGAGGGGGAGCAAAAACAGGGATGCACCTTTCGTTCATCCGTCATTCCCTTTCCGGGATGAAGAGATCATCCGATCGGGATCTCCCCCGCATTCCTGCAAAAGAGAGACACTGCCGGATACTCTGATCCTGACGGGACACAACGTTATTCGGGGAGTGCCGACCCGTATGCGGTTCAACAGGGACGACGGGTCAGTCAGGCGAAGCCTTCTCCAGCATCAGCCGGGCAAAAGATTCTGCATCCCTTGTGTCTCCGGCATTGGGCCGGCCCTTGTTCAGCCCGCCGAAAAATTGGAGAAAACTGTTCGTGTTCCACCCCGCACACCCGAATTCGCCGATGATCGTATATCCCTTTGCCTCCAGTTTTTTCCGGATCTCCTGGGGGTTTTTTTCCACAAATTCCCTGCCTGCAACAGCGGCCGGGGCTCCGAAGGTCGAGAAGACGAATGCTTTTTTATTGCGGACCTCAAAAAGCCGGTCGGCAAGGTCAAGGAGAGATGAGTGGAAAGTTGCGCCATAGATCCCTGAGCCAAAGCCTATCAAATCGTACTTGGCAACCTCTTCTAAAGTAACCTGCCCGGGGGTTTTTACCTCAGCTCCAAGCACGTTTCCCAGGACGTTTGCGATCTTCTCCGTATTCTTATGGTGGTACGAGAATACCACCACAAGAGATCTGATCACCTTCGGATTTCCGGCTGAATTTCCGCCCGTTTCCATCTTTTTCACCCGTGAGATCCTTCTCCGGCCAGGAGCTCCTGAACCCATGCCCGGTTCGCACGCAGGGCACAGCCCCCGGTACTTTCCACAAGAAGCCCGTGTTCATCGCGAATCCGTGAGAGAAGACGCGATGCAAGCGCCTCTTCAAGCGGCACCTGCGTAAGGTTCGTATCCGAGTAGGGGGCAGCGGGGCAGGGTTCGAGATCGCCGGATGGACTGACGTGAACGAAACCCCGGCCTGCGGCAAGGCACCCGCCGTACATCTCCTCGTCACCGGGGAACCCGATGAAGAGGGCCGGGAATTTCCGGTTAAAATCTGCAAGCACAATCTGCAGGACTTTCTTCTGCTCCGTTGTCAGGACGAGATGTTCCGTGCCGGATTCCATGGGCACGTACTCAACAAAGGTGAAGACCCGGGCGCCGGCTTCACGCACCTGCCGGATGAATGCTTCACTGGTCACCTTTTTAAAATTCTCCCGCGTTGTCGTGACCGAGCAGCCAAAGAAGATGCCCCGCTGTTTCAGACGGGAGCTGGTCTCCAGCAGCCGGTCAAATATCCCTTTCCCCCTCCGCAGGTCAGTCTCCTCGCGGAAACCCTCGAAACTGATGACCGGTACGATATTCCTGCAGCTTGCAAGTCGTTCTGCCATCTTCTCATCAATAAGCAGGCCGTTTGTGAAGAGCGGGAAGAGAATAGCCGGATGGGTTTTTGCAATCCGGAAGATCTCATCCTCGCGGACGAGCGGTTCACCGCCTGCAATAACAATGATGGATACTCCGAGTTCTGCAGCCTGATCAATAATGGATTCGAGAACTGAGGGGGTCATCTCCGGTGCGGGCTTCCCGTGGCGTCCGTGCATATAACAGCCGGCGCACGACAGGTTGCAGCGCGAGGTGATGCTGACGATCATGACCGGAGGGACGAGAAGTCCTTTCTGCTCGTGCTCTTTCCTCACCAGCGCAGCTTTTCGCTGGTGGTGCAGGATGACCGTCCCG
This sequence comes from Methanoregula sp., assembly GCA_041645355.1. GTDB lineage: Archaea > Halobacteriota > Methanomicrobia > Methanomicrobiales > Methanospirillaceae > Methanoregula. The sequence continues at coordinate 114,807 of JBAZQF010000004.1, read as the reverse complement.
GGAATAACAAGAGCCGGGTCAGAAGCAATGATCCGGATTGCCTGGCTTATGGTCTCGCCGATAGTGGTATCGAAAGTTTCGCGGGACTGTTGGATGGTGCTTTCCATGGTTTCTCCCCGGTCTGGTTCTTTTTACGGGTTGTTTCAACAGGCGAGTGCCCGGTCAGTCGCCCCGTTGATCCAGCATATCCCTCAGGGTCACATCAGGGTGATGGTACCGCGGTATTCCTTTTGTCCTGCCGCCAATCTCGATCGCCCCTGCCGGGCACCAGTGGATACATGCATAGCACTGGGTGCAGTTGTTCCCGAAGGTTGTGGATTCTTTGGTTGCGGCGATATTGTTCGTGGGACAGATACGCCCGCAGGTCCCGCAATGGGTGCAGGCACCCGTAGCATGGAGCCGACGGGGGGTGTTGTACACGGAGGTCATGAGGGTCCGGGTTATGGTTCCCCCGATTTTCATAAGCACGGAATTCGTACCTTCGGGATCCAGTACTCTCTTCTCCCGTATCGCTGCCGCAACTGCGGGAATCCGGCTCTTTGCACCGGCATATTTTTCCTGCCTGCGGCCGGCATCGCCCATCAGGTCAACGGGCCCGATATAATTCTCCGGCATGACAAAAACAAAACCTGCTGATAGGGTTGATCCCTTCTCTTCAAGCATTGCTTTCAGGTCAAAAAGTGCTCCCCCGGGCCGTTCCCCGCAGCTTGCAATGCCGAATATGTACGGGTTTGCGTTGAACCGGATGTTCGAGAGAAACTGCCGGACAATGGCAGGCATACCAAGGAAATGGACAGGAAACGCGATCCCCACCGCATCTGCGTCAATTGCGGCTCCGCTATATTGCATCGCTCTCCGGAGAGGTACAAGTTTTGTATCGCCAAGTTCTTCTGCAAGTTCCCGTGCAATGGCGAGCGTGTTGCCTGTACCGGTGAAATAATAGATTATCGTCTTCATGAATTCACATTCCGTTATTTGTACTGATCCGCGTTTCATCACCAATCCCGGCCATGACTGCGGCAGCGATCCGGCCAAGGAGTTCATTTTCCACGGCCGGGTTTTTCACATCCGCTTTTGCCAGGCTGATCCCATCCATGACTCTGATCCCGCGTTCTTTGAGGGAAGCCGCGAGGAGCGGGAGGGCTTCGCCGGGCTGGTCGCAACATGTCACAAACGTAACTGCCATCTTACCTTCACAGCCCCTGAGGGCCCGGACTGCTGCATTGATCGCAGGTGCCGGCTTCCACGCCCAGACCGGCGTACCGATGATGAGGAGGTCGTACCCTGATACATCAATCTCTTCAGGAACGATCGGGTCGCATGCACCCTTGCGGGACCGCAGGACGCCGGTTGTGTATGCCGTGAAGTTCGAGTATTCTTTTTTTGTCTTCACTTCAATGAGATCACACCCGCCGGAGTTGCAGATCCCCTCCGCAATTCCCCGCGTCACACCGGTATACGAGTAGAAGATCACACAGCTCCGGATATTCCTGTTCCGGGTTGACTTGCGGACCAGTTCGCGGTTGCAGTTCTCCATTACACTCGCGTACATGAGTTCGAAATGCTCCCGGAACTGCACGATCCGATCCCGGTTGATCGTGTAGTAGACATAGAATCCCTCCCTCCGCGAATCGACAAGCCCCGCGCTCTTCAGGGTCTTTAAGTGCTGGGATACCGCCGGCTGAGAGATGCCGAGCCGCCCGGCAAGCTCACTGACCCCGAGAGTCCCGCTCGTATCGGTTGCGAGCAGGTAGATGATCTGGAGGCGGGTGAGGTCGCCAAGAGCCTTGAAGTTCCCGGCCATGACGGGGACGATCTCGCAGAGTTTGTTGCAGACTTTGCAGTTGTTGCACGGTTCCATGGGATTCTGTATAAGTGTTTGCTTATACACTTATATATTTTTTTCAGAGTTCAACCGGCACCATTAATTTCAGAAAAAGAGAAGATACAATAGAAAAATCCAAAGGACTTGCAGGGAAGATCTGGAAACGGAGAGCAAGCTCCGGGATTTGGAACAGGACGGCTCTGCAGTGCCCGGTTATTTCTTTACAATGAGCTTGTGGGCGTCCTTATCCACCTTGTACGATTTCGGCTGGTCAAGCAGGTCGAGTGCATTGATCTTCATGTCAATGAGTTCGGAATAATTGAACGACTCGTTCTTCTTCTCGCCTTTCTCTTCCCAGAAGACAACAATACCGTTCTCCATCTTCCTGGTGCTGACAATATCGTGCATACAATCCGATGGGACGGGAAGATAATGAAGATTGCGATGGTAAACAATCCCCAACGGGGGATATCTCATGGGAACCCTTCCTTAGCATCTTCCGGAGCATCTGCCGGCCCCGCCCCAGGGTTCGGATCAGGTAACGGGAATGTAGATCTCTGTCAGGATCTCCTCAGGGGGGACTTCCTGCGGATCGTTGGGGTAGACCTCGCGGATCGGGCCGCAGATGGTGAGATTCTGCTCCCGTATCCAGGTAAAAACCTGCAGGTACGTGGGTTCGCAGGTATCGTACGGTCCCTTGTGCACGGTGTGAACCATCCGGCCCCCGGAAAGGGTGTACTTCCGGATATCCCCGCGGCCATGAACGGGGCTGTCCACCGGCCAGGCAATCTCAACCCGGGCAGTTCCTTTCGCATTGGCCACGTTCACTGCTTCGGGAGAAGTCTCGTGGCAGACAAAGACCGGTGGCCCGGCAATCGGGATGTTCTGTTCCAGCATGTGATTTAAGACTTTCATGAGCAGTTCCGGAATAAGGGCATACGTTCCGGTCTTTTCTGTGCCGAGAACCTCCATGGGCGGCACATCAACTATTGAAATTGCAGGTGTGTTTGTCATACTGAAACATGAATGGGATAGACTATTAATGGTCAGGCTTGCAAGGTGCGAAAGTGATCATGTGGCAGGTCAGGCAGATCTGTCTGACAGATAATTTTTGCGGATAGTATCCTGCCCACGCAGTTTCCGGTATGGAACCAAGATCTCGTGGCCGGATTTTCTTAACCGGAATATTCCAAAAACAGGTAAAAAAAACCGGAAAATTTCCGGAGAGGTATCTGGAAAATTCTTTTGCTGGTTTTTATGAAAAAATCTCCCCGCAGTTATCCCACCCATAATCGATCCGGCAGGTATCAGCGAATCGTATCCTGAAAACGCATCGATTGAAAGAATTGCCGGAATGACAAAAAAGACCGCAGCGGTCTGGTCGTACCACTTCAGGAATAAAATCTGGTTGGAGTGGATCCGCCCGCTCAATCCGGTCCCTTTGATACTGCGGGTAAAGGAGGTGCATCTGATGACCCGGGTTCATACGTCTCCAATGGAGAAATGCCACTTCCGGGGGATAGGCAAATCCGGGCACGCAGAGGGCTCCGATTATCGGTTTTAGAGGTTTTGGCAGGACAGTTTCGTAAAAATGCAGGAGTGTTTCTCTGGTTTTGCCGTCCTTTCATCATTTTTTACGTCATAGGTCGCTGTGATTCAAACAGGACAATATGGGACAGTTTGTGCGGGCGATCCGGAGGGAAACGTGGATCACCAGGATATACTCAATTTGGCTGTTCCATGACGATCATTGAGGGGAACGTAACTTCTGAGATTTGCCCCGCCGTGCCGTAACGAGGCCCTGACGCGGGGAGCCCTCCCAAAATTATTTGTTGGATGATTTTCATGATCCGGGTGCGAACCAGATTGATTCATGTGCGTTTCTCCAGGAAAAAATCCGGTAATAATTTTGAAAAGAATTTTTCGGGATTTCAAACAAAATTCTTTCATGGAGTCCGGTTGCAGGCAAATCCCCAGGTCCGGAAAAACCGGAAAACACAAAAATGTTCCGGAATTATTTGAAAAAATCTTCCGGAAAAATTTTCAGTATGAAAATTTTTTTAAAATTAAAAAATTCCCGTACATCACTTGGGCTTGTAATATCCCCACTTCTCAAGGGCTCCTTTGAGTTCCTTTGCTTTCTTTGCCTTCTCATCGAGCGTAACGCCGTCCTGCCACGCCTCGATTGCCTGCATGGTTGCCTTTGCCCCGGCCCGGGTTCCTTTCGGGTGGCCGTGGATGCCACCCGAGACGAGAAGCACGAGATCGGTACCGTAGATGTCAAGCACATCCGGGACAAGACCCGGGTGGAGACCTCCTGATGAGACCGGGAACGCGGTCCTGATCTTTCCCCAGTCCTGGTCAAGGATGAGGTTTCCCACCGCCTTTGTCTTCTTCTCCCGGAGAATATCCGCGATAACCGTTGACTCTTTTTTCGAGCCGGTCAGTTTGCCGACAGCGGTCCCCGAGTGGATCTGCGAGACCCCGACAAGGCGCATGAGTTTTGCCAGGAACTGCATCGTGATGCCGTGTTTGGGATTCCGGTCAAAGCTCGCGTGCATGGCCCGGTGGGCATGGATGGCAAGCCCGAGATCCGAACAGTAATCCCTCATGGTCATGACGCTTGCGGTTCCAGCCACCACGACATCGATCATCGCGTAGTTCCAGCCATATTCTGCAAGCAGGTCCGCCCGTTTCTTCATGGTCTCCGTATCGGCCGTGATGTTCAGGAATGCAGATTTTTTCTCGCCGGTCTCCTTCTCGGCCTTGTCCCGCAGTTTTGCCATCAGTTTCACGCGTTCGTCAAACCGGTTGAATGAGGTGGAGGTCAGGTTCTCGTCGTCCTTGACAAAATCGAACCCGCCCATCCAGGTTTCATAGCCTACTCGAGCATGCTCCTTTGCGGTAAAGCCGATCTTGGGCTTGGGCACCGCCCCGGTCAGCGGGCGTTTTTGTATCTTCATCATCTTCCGGATCCCGTCGTTGCCAAAGTGCGGGCCTTTGAAATGTTTGAGGTAAGCCTCGGGAAATGTTACGTCAACAAGCCGCAGGTTTTTTAGCGCTTTCATGCCAAAGATGTTGCCGGCAATCCCGCTCATCAGCTGGACAGCATTGCCTTCCTCCCAGAGTGCGAGCGGGTAGGCAATCTTTACAAAATTTCCCTCGATCTCAAACGCTGTTGCCTGGAGAGCCTTCATCCGGGGGGGCATGGTAAAGAGGGTAGTCCAGGTCCCGGTTGAACTCTCGGATGCGATCCGGCCGACTGCCTCGTCACACCCGATACCCGTGGCCGGCTCAAAATAATACAGGCAGATGAGGTCGTCGCGTGCCGGAGTGTAATTTGGGTCAACAAATTCATTATACCAGTCAATCGCCATGGTAATCCCTGTACCTGTAAAGGACATGCCGGTTAAAAAAGATGCACAATGGGGGCGATGGAATGGCTCCGGAGATCCGTAATCGCTCAATCTATGGTCTTTGAGAGCGAAAGTTGTGGTATGAATTCCGAGCAGATCCCGGTCATCCTCGTTCATGGCTGGAACAGCCATCCCGGGATCTGGAAACGGCTCTGCCAGAGACTTGATGCTGCAAAGATCCCGTATTACAAATTCGATCATTCCGGAATGCAGACATCTTCGCTCGAAGAAATTTCCATTGCTCTTGCGGATTTCATCCAAAATCTCCGGAAGGATCATGGTTACGAAGGGAAGATCGATATTGTCTGCCACTCCATCGGGACGTGTATTGCCCGGTATTTTCTTGAAGTACGGGACGGGAGCACACACCAGGAAAAGATCCGGCAGCTGATCGGTATTGGCCCCCCCAATAATGGCTCGGCTCTTGCAGAGCTCTTCTTCAACCCGGAATATGGCCCGGGGATCATCAGACAGTTAAACGGGGTGTTTGTCCCGCAGGGTTTTGACCCAAGTGCTGATCCCCTTGTCCGGGATGTCCGGCCTGCCAGCAGGACAATGCAGCAACTCCGTCTGGCAGGAATCCGGAAAGATATTTCCTATCATATGATCGTGACCGCCAACCCCTTTTCCATTCCTGCGTTCTTCCCCTTCTTCGAAGGGAAAACGTATGAATCATCCAAAAGCGGGGGGTATTTCATGACCGGGAACGGGGATGGTATCGTTACTCATACGGAGTCGACCATTCCGGGGGTGTCCCTTGATATCATTCCGGCTGACCAGGGCGATACAATGGACATGATTCCTATCGACCATTACTGCCATATCAACCTGCTCCGGAACATTCGGGTTCTTGAGAGGATCATGGAGTATCTTACCGACAATGAACCAGTTAAAGATGAGGAGAATTTTTCAAAATCGGGCCGGTGGGTAAAGGAATGACTTTCGGATATGTTGAACAGGAAATTTTCCGGGGTAATTTCCGGTCTTACCTATTCATTTGGCCGGGAATGATTCACCAGTAATAGTACCAGCAATCAGATTCACAATTTTTAACATTGATAAAAAAAGGAAATTCGGAGAATTTTTCACTTCCTGCCAATGACATCCATGAAATGATCTATGAGCTGCTCAGAGCGGTTCTTCATTCCGAACCAGAAGGTGATCGCAATTGCAGCTCCAAGTCCGATACCAATACCCCATGCAATGGGGGTGACGAAGGTGTAGATGATCGTGAGATCAATCATCAGCTGGGAGAGCGCGAGCACAACGATGACGAAATACAGGAAGACACGGAGGATTAACATGACCGGCCTGATCAGGTCTACGTCATTGGTCTCGTGATACTTCATGAGGAGATCAATAAAGTAGTCAATGAGGATGAAACCAACAATCAGGATGATGACAAATGCAGCAATGTGCGGGATATACCCGACAATTGCGGTCATGAGGAGACTCATGTAATCCAGGTTGAGGAAATCCACCGCGGCAAGAATTGCGATAAGATAGACACAGCAGCGTGTTGCCACATCCCCGAGGTATCCCAGAGTGACCCCGGAATCTTTCATCTTTGTACCAAATTCAGTCTTGCTCACGATTGCGTGCTGAACCGCCTTGTCAATGATGAAACGAACTGCCCTCCCGAGCAGACGACCAACAATCCAGCCTGCGAGAAGAATAATGATTGCGCCGAGAATTCCCGGCAGAGAGGACACAATCATGTCCGTCCACCGGTTTTGGGTAACTACCGTAACAGTATCCATAACACAACTTCCTATATCGGGGAATATTTTTCCATAAAGAAATTGGTCATAATATTATATATAAATTTTTGTTATAGATTATACACATTAATCATAGACAACAATTATAAATTTTTCATGACACATAATAATTGTTTGAACCGATCCCCATGATGCAGGATTACCAGCACGAGCTCAGCCAGATCAGGGAACTCTTAAAGAAAAACCCGGCAGGAATGAGTGTAACGGATCTCTCAAAGGCGCTGGGGAAAAATAAAAATACCGTTGGCAGGTACCTGGATATCCTGCTCATTTCCGGGCAGGTGGATATGAGAACCTACGGGATGGCAAAAGTTTTTTCCCTCTCCCAGCGGGTCCCCCTGTCCGCCCTGATCAGTTACTCGAATGAACTGATCATGGTACTGGATGCGGAATCCCGGATCGTGCAGATCAATGATCATTTCCTCAGACTCCTTCACCTGACAAAAGAGGACACCATTGGTAAAAATCTCATCTACCTCAGCCCTCCCGATGTAGATATGCATGAATTGCTCGAAACCATTTCTGAGGATACTCTTGGAAAAGAACTGACGCTCACCTTCCAGGTCCATAACAAGGGCGAGAGGATCTTCCGGCAGAAATCCATTCCCGCTGTTTTTGAAGATGGCGGGAAAGGCCGGACCATTATTCTCGAAGATGTAACTGAGCAGATCCTTGCGGAACGACAGATCCGGGAGAGCGAACAGCGGTTCCGGATGATGGCGGAAAATATCCAGGACGGACTTATCATTATGGAGAATGATAAGAATGTGTACACCAACCGCCGGATTGCCGAGATAACCGGGTATTCGTTTGAGGAATATTTTGCTCTTGAGCCCCTGGCAATTATTGCTCCGGAATGCCACGGCATAGTAAACCAGCAGATCAAGGAACTTGAAACCAATCCTGAAAAGCCAGGAGAGATCCAGGTCTGGATCATCAGGAAGGATGGCGAGCGGAGATTCGTATCCGCCCGCGTCAGCAGTGTCCGGTACCAGGATACCAACTATAGTTTCGTTATTTTTACCGATATGACCGAATCAAAACGGCAGGAAGTCCGGTTGCGGGAAAGCGAGGAGCGGTTCCGGATGATGGCCGAGAATATCCAGGACGGTCTCATTATCGTAGAAAACGGGAACTTTGTCTTTGCAAACCGGAGAGTCTCGGAGATCAGCGGTTATTCCACCGTGGATCTCATCCACATGAAATCCGCAGACCTTGTTTCAGCAGAAGACCGGCTGAAGATGGAAAAAATTATTTTTGAAACGCGCCCGGATTCGCCGGGTCATAGCGAGATTACCTTCTGGATCAACCGCAAAGACGGGACGCGGCGTTGCATTTTGGGACGCGTCACTGCCGCGGCACAGGGTGACACGATAAGTACCTATGTTACGATGACCGATGTCACCGAATCTGCAGAGCGGGAACGTGCCCTCCGGGATCGCATCACTGCACTCCAGCAGCTGATATCCTGATCCTGCAGACCGGCGCACGATACCTGATCCTTTTTACACAAATACCCGCTGACTTTTTTTTACATGAGCCGCAGATCATTCCGGTCCCGACAATCACAAGCTGGATCCTCTTACGTGAGTTCCCCCGTTTCAGTGCAGCGGTTCCTCAGGTGAAGAACCCATTTACCATAGTTATGTATAATCGATATAGAAAATATTTATTAATGATTATATCGAATAGTAATTGGTAGAAAGGTACGGGGGACGTGTTGCAATGAAACTATCCGGAAAAAAAGAAAACCTGCACCAGCCCCCGCCCATTTCCCGGAAATTAAAAGAGCGCCATAATCTGTTGTGGTATTGTCTCCTTGCGGCAATTGCATGCTTTTTCATCATCGCTGCTCCGGCAGAGGCAATGTACTGTCATCCTGAATTACCTCCCGGCCAATTGTCCCTCGTTCTGCAGGATGATTCACTCTCTCAAAAACGGTTCATTCACCCGGAAGCGGAGTTCGGGGAACAGCAGCGAATAATAAATAATCCAGATCGGCCTGAGGTGATCCATTGATATCGGCATTATTGGTTGATGCAGATCCAGCCATGAGGAATTTTATCTCCGGGATCTGCGAAAATACCGGTTCCTTCACTGTCCACACTGCCGAGTCCGGTGAAGCTGCCCTTGTCTGGCTGTTTACCAACAAGGCAGACGTTATTGTATCTGATTTCCGGATGCCCCATATGACAGGAATTGAGCTGCTGCTCGCTTTGAGGAAACAGAATGTGAAGATCCCGTTCATCTTTTTTACCGATGATGACACCCTCTCCCTGAAAAATGAGGCCTACAGGAATGATGCGTATGGCCTGATCATCAGAAAGGGAACCCAGAAGAAACCATTCCTGGACCTTATACGACTGATGTACTGGGCTGCAGGATACCAGGAACAAGAGAAAATTATGGCGAGCCCGCGAAAAGGTGCTGGTTCGTGCAAGAAATTACCAGCGTCCGAATAACGATTATTGGGATTATTAAAAGCCCAAAATGATTTTTTGTGAGAACGTCCCGCAATAAAGCCAATCTTTGTATTATGGTTCAGCAGATAGTGATATGATTATGTTACCCGCAGGATTTTCGAGGATTGAGCGGCTGCTTTTGGTACTCGCACTCATTTTTATCATCGTCATCGCCGTGAAGATGACGGTATTTGTGGTGACGATATTCCTGACATCGGTCTTCCTCACTATGCTTGCCCTCCCGAGCGTCAACTGGCTTAAGAAAAAGGGGCTTTCCGATCTCCCTGCAGTCGCAATCATCACGTTCGTGGCATGCCTGGTAATACTCGCGTTTATCCTGCTGACATTATTGTCATTCAATACCCTCATTGCTGACATCCCGCTCTACCAGCAGGAGCTCAACATGAGGCTTGCGGATATTACCAATATCCTTCATTCAATGGGGATTTCAAGCGACATGCTCAGGATGCCATCCCTGGATATGAGCAGTATCATCTCGATGGGAATATCCTCGGTTATGGGTATCAGCGAAGCGATCATCTTTCTGTTTTTTGTCGGGGTTACCACATTCTTCATGCTGCTCGAGGTCCCGAACCTGAGCGCCCGGTTCAGCCAGCTGGGCGGGAAAAACCCCGAGACCATCAAACCGGTTGCCCGCATGGCCGGGTATGTGATTGATTTCATAGTCGTACGGACGGAAACCAATTTCATTCACGGGGTGCTTTTCGGGGGATTTCTCAGTATCATGGGAGTGCATGCTGCAATCCTGTGGGGGATCCTGGTATTCCTTCTCGGGTACATACCCTACATCGGGCTCATCATCGCTTCAGTCCCTGCGATCTTTTTCGCATGGCTCCAGTTCGGTGTCTGGGGGGCAGTAGCGGTGATAGCTGCAGTCTGCGTGCTGAACCTTATTATCGAGAACCCGGTGTACTCGTACCTTGCAGCAAAGAAATTTGAGATCCCGGCGCTCATCGTCATCATCTCGGTGATCTTCTGGGGATGGCTGCTCGGGCTCATCGGGATGCTCTTTGCAATCCCGATCACCCTGATGCTTATCCTGGTCTTCCAGCTCTTCGAGGAATGCCGCTGGATCAACCGGGTGCTGGGAGTCAGCCACCTTTTCGAAGACGAGAATCCGCCATTCAATGAGCCGGAATCCGGATAATCTCCCGGCAGAAGAGCCAAAAACTAAAAAATACAACTTTTTTCAAGGGCAGGACCGGGAGGGTCCTCCCCGGTATCACGTGAGTGCCTTCTTTTTCCGCAGCAGCCGGTTGTACGCGATAGCAAACCGGTGTGCCTCATTGCGGATCTCCTGGAGATAATGCAGGGCCATACCTTTCGGGTCAAGCCTGCGGGGGAGCATCTCGCCAGGGAGATAGATATCCTCTTCGCGTTTTGCGATTGCAATGACCGGCACATCTACTCCCAGTTCCTCGAGCGCAGCTGAGGCTGCGGACAGCTGCCCCTTGCCCCCGTCAATGAGGATGAGATCGGGGAGATCCCCGTCTTCCTCGATAAGCCTGCGATACCGCCGGGTTACAACCTCAGCGATCGAGGCAAAATCGTCAATACCCTCAACCGTCTTGATCTTGAACCGGCGGTAATTTTTCTTGTCGGGAACGCCGCTGCGGAACTGTACCATAGACCCCACCATAGCGGTGCCCGAGATGTGGGAGATATCGAAGCACTCGATCACGTCGGGTGCCGTTGCAAGGCAAAGAGCCGACTGGAGATCTGCCTTCTTGAGATCGTTTTTCAAAAACGCATGCTCGATATTCTTCTCGACAAGCGAGAGCAGTTTCTTCTTCTCCCCGATTCGCGGGACCGTGATCGTGACCTGCCGGCCCTTGCGTTCAGCCAGGTACCCGGCGAGCGCCCCGTCAATTTCATGGGGCAGGACAAGCTCCTGCGGGGGCATGCGTTCGGTATAATACTGGACAAGGAACTCTTCAAAGAAATCCTCGTGGAGATCGAAGGAGTACTCCTGTTTACCGGAAAGACGGCCTTTCTCGACAGAGAATACCATCAGGTACACAAGAGGCCCGGCAACTGTATACGCTATAACGTCCTGGTCGGTTTCCCGGACCTGTTCCACATGCTGGCGTTCGGCAAGGTGTTCTATTGCCGCTATCTGGTTCCTTATGGCAAGGGCTTTTTCGTATTCCTGCCGGCCGGCAAGAGCCGCCATCTCCGACTTGAGGGTTACGAGCAGTTCACTGCTCTTCCCTTTGAGAAGTGCGATTGCCCGGTTCACATTTTCCCGGTATTCATCCTCGCCGATACCCTGCACGCAGGGTGCGCTGCAGGTATGCATATGGTGCCGGAGACAGGCACGCTTTGGCAGTTTCCTGCAGGACCTGAGGAGAAATATCCGTTTGATCACCTTCAGGACCGCATCCCGTTCGGCCCCGGAAACGAATGGTCCGAAATAGGTTCCTTCCTGGAGGCTCGTCTGCCGTGCTATGCCGATGCGGGGGTACGGTTCCCGCGTTATCTCGATATAGGCATACCGTTTGGCATCCTTGAGATCAATATTGTATCTCGGCTGGTATTTTTTGATAAGATTGTTTTCAAGGAGAAACGCTTCCGTCTCGGTGTTGGTAACAAGGACACTCACGGATGCAATTGATTCGATCAGCCGGAGGGTCTTGGGGTCATGATCCTTCTTCTGGAAATAACTGCCAACCCTTTTTTTGAGGTTCTTGGCCTTCCCGATATAGATGATGGTGCCATCCCTGTCCATGAACTGGTAACAGCCGGGACTGCCCGGGAGGGCTGCGGTATCAAACATTGGTGAATATTCTTAGTGGTTTCAAGAACATAAGGGATAGGGAGCCTGCACAGATGACCCTGATAAAAATCTGCTTTGAAAAATCCAAAAAACGTGCGCCTCTCCCGACAGAACGCCCCCGCGATGCTTCAATTGCCGGAAAAAACCAGAAATCCGGGGGTTACCCTGATGCTCGCAGGCGCTCCTGACTAAAAATTCGTCCAATTCCGGTGTGAACTCCCGTTAATGCCGGCTTTTAAGAGAAGAAAAAAGATCAGAGGGAGGTGAGGATGGGTTTCAGGAACTGGCCGGTATAGCTTCCCGGTGCCGCTGCAATCTCTTCCGGGGTTCCGAGGGCAACAATCCTGCCACCCGCGTCGCCACCCTCCGGCCCGATATCGATGATATGGTCAGCCGACTTGATCACATCGAGGTTGTGCTCGATAACGATAACGGTATTTCCTTTCTCCACCAGGTCATCGAGCACTTTTACCAGTTTCTTGGTGTCGTCGAAATGGAGGCCGGTTGTCGGTTCGTCGAGAAGGTACAGGGTCCTGCCGGTTGCACGCTTGGCAAGTTCGCGGGTGAGCTTGATACGCTGCGCCTCGCCACCGGAGAGGGTTGTCGAGGACTGGCCAAGCTTGATATAATCGAGACCCACGCGGGAGAGCGTCTCGAGCTTGGTGCGGATTGAGGGAATGTTCTCGAAGAGATTTTGGGCTTCTTCAACGCTCATGTCAAGGACATCGGCAATGGACTTCCCCTTGTATTTCACCTCAAGGGTCTCGCGGTTGTACCGCTTCCCCTTGCACTCCTCGCACTCGATGTACACGTCGGGGAGGAAGTTCATCTCGATCTTGATAAGGCCGTCGCCCTCGCAGGCCTCGCACCGGCCGCCCCGGATATTGAAGGAGAACCGGCCGGGCTTGTAGCCCCGCATCTTCGCCTCCTTGGTCTCCGCAAAGACCGTCCGGATCTCGTCGAACACTTTTGTGTAGGTTGCCGGGTTGGACCGGGGGGTCTTGCCTATCGGGGACTGGTCGATGACGATCACTTTGTCAATCTCGGTATCGAAGATGATCCGATCGTGCTTCCCGGCCTGCTCCCGGGACTTGTTGATGATCTGCATCATGCCCTTGTACAGGGTTTCGTAAACAAGGGTCGATTTTCCGCTGCCGGAGACGCCGGTGATGACCGTGAGGAGCCCGATGGGGAACTTCGCATCGATCTTTTTTAGGTTGTTCTCACGACACCCTTTGACCGTGATGTAGTGCTTTGGTTTCCGGCGGCTTTTTGGGATCTCGATCTTTTTTGCCCCGACAAGGTACTGGCCGGTGAGGGACTTCTTGTTCTTCTCGATCTGCTTTGGGGTGCCTTCGGCGACAACGGCGCCGCCATGGAGCCCCGCGCCCGGTCCCATGTCGATGACGTGTTCTGCCGACCGGATCATGTCCTCGTCGTGCTCGACCACGAGCACGGTGTTCCCGAGATCGCGGAGCGTCCGCAGGGTCTCGATCAGTTTCCGGTTGTCACGCTGGTGGAGCCCGATGGAGGGCTCGTCAAGGACATAGAGGACGCCCATCAGGTTCGAACCGATCTGGGTTGCGAGCCGGATCCTCTGGGCTTCCCCACCCGAGAGCGTGCCGGCGTTCCGGGAGAGCGTGAGGTACCCGAGGCCCACTTTTTCCAGGAAGTCGAGCCGGGACTGGATCTCCTTGATGATCTGGACCGCGATCTCTTTCTCCTTCGCGGTCAGTTTCAGGTTCCGGAAGAGGGACGCGCTCGCCCCGACCGGCAGGTCAGTGACATCGATGATGGACTTCCCGTCGATCCGGACCGCGAGCACCTTCTCCTTGAGCCGCCTGCCATTGCAGGAAGGGCAGGGAGAGACCCGCATGTAGCCTTCGAGCTCGCGTTTCCGCCAGTCGGACTGGGTCTGGGCATAGAGCCGGGCCGTCTGGGGCAGGAGCCCTTCCCATTCCCCGGTATGCGACCATTCGGCATCGCCGTTCTTCATGCTCATCGAGAACTTCATCCGCTTCGACGACCCGAACATCAGGGCCTCGTACTGCTCCTTTGTCAGATCTTTGATCGGCGTGAGGACCGAGAAGCCGTAGTTCTTTGCAACGGTTGCGAGGTACTGGCCCCGGAACCCGTCCATCGGGTTGCGGTAGGGGGCGATGGCGCCATCCGCGATGCACCGCTCCTTGTCCGGGATGATCAGGTCGGGGTCGAACTCCATCTTCACCCCGAGCCCGTGGCATTCCTCGCAGGCCCCGAACGGGCTGTTGAACGAGAACATCCGGGGCTGGAGTTCCTCGAATGCCATCCCGCAGACCGGGCAGGCCATGAGGGACGAGTAGGTTGACTCCTTCTCATCCTCGCCCGCTACGAGGACGAGCCCTTCGGACTTTTTGAGGCAGTTCTCCACCGCCTCGGCAAGCCGGGTCCGGTCAGAAGAATCGAGCCGGTCGATCACGATCTCGATATCCTGCTTCTTGTACCGGTCGAGGCTGATCTCCTCGTCGGTCCGGATGATCTTCCCGTTGACCCGGACCCTGGCATACCCCTCACGGTTGAGATCTTTTAAGAGCTGCTGGTACGTGCCTTTCTTCTGCCGGACTATGGGAGCGAGGACGGTAACCTGGCCGGAATGTTCTGCTGCGATCTGGTCGGCGATCTTATCCGGGCTCTGGGCGGCGATGGGCAGGTTGTGCTCGGGACAGAACGGCGTCCCGATCCGGGCATAGAGGAGCCGGAGGTAGTCGTAGATCTCGGTGATGGTGCCTACGGTGCTCCGGGGATTTTTTGAGGTGGTCTTCTGTTCGATGGAGATGGCGGGCGAGAGCCCCTCGATGGAGTCAACGTCCGGCTTGTGCATCAGCCCGAGGAACTGGCGGGCGTACGTGGAGAGCGACTCGACATACCGCCGCTGCCCCTCGGCGTACAGTGTGTCGAACGCGAGCGTTGATTTCCCGGAGCCGGAGACTCCCGTGATCACCACGAGCTTGTCGCGGGGGATGGTGACGCTGATATTTTTCAGGTTGTGCTGGCGGGCACCCTTGATGATGATGTCTTTCATTTACGTGCGGTACAGATTGGTGCCGGTATTTATAGAAGTGAGGATTGGGGATGGTGAAAGTGAAAAGAAATTCCCCGGCCAATCCCGAGCAATTCCCTGCCCGGTACCCAATTTAACAAATTTATAGGGTATGTCCATAATGGAAAAATGAGATGGGGGGCCGCTGGTGTCCTATAACAAATGGGTTCCGACTTCCACTTGAACGCCATCTGATAGTTCCGTTCTTCTCTGCTATTCCCGCAAGAACGGATAATATCTTTATTATGAGAGGGCATCTAACAACAAAAATGATCCGTGTCTGCCGGGATCTTGGCGTACCGGAACCGGAATTCCGCGAACAGGACGAGGATTTTATGGTGACCTTCCGGCGCTCATCGGTTAATGTACTCCTCGAACAACCGGAGCTGCTGAACTGGCGACAGAAGCAGGCGATTGAGTACCTGAAAGCTCATGGATCAATCACGACGTTGCAATACGTGAACCTGGTCCGGTGCCACGAACGGACAGCACGCAAGGATCTTGGGGAACTCGTACAGCTCAATGTTGTTGTCAAGCAGGGGTTGGGGAAGCTCACACGGTACGTTATCCATGCAGGCTTCCGGCATTTTCCCGGGGGATGATAGATCTGGTCGTTAAGAAAATTTTATCGGGAAAAACCTGGACTTTTCCTTATTCCTCAAATTACGGTCAATCCTGCCATATCCCGGATACTCCTCAACGGTTCCGGCACGTTCCGGCATACTCCGAAAGGTCTGACAATCGCTTCCTTCATTAGGACATGATTGTTTTTAAAAACGGAGGCAGGAGATTCGAGATCGTTCCGGCACGGTTCCGGCCCATCGCGGCATAACAGGAAAATCCGGTCATCTGTTCTGTGAGAGCATTTGACCGGTTCAGAGAAATAACGGCTGAATATACAGGATCGTTACGGCAGGGTTTCGGTAAACCGTTGTTTTCTGCAACCAGCACCTGCGGATTGGGTTGAATATTCAGGTTACGATGCACTGCTTGACGCGGTCCACGTCGGGCTTGTACATCATGCCGAGGAACTGGCGGGCATAGGAGGAGAGGGACTCAGGCGTACCGGCGCTGGCCTTCAGCATAGAGGGTATCGAACGCGAGCGTTGATTTCCCGGAGCCGTTCGAAGCTCCGTTGATCGTCGCGAGTTTGTCAGGCGGGATCGTGACGCTGATATTTTTGAGGTTGTGCTGGCGGGGTGCGTTTGATGATGATGTCTTTTATTTACGTGGGGTGCAGACTGGCGCAGGTATTTTGAGAAGTGAGGATTGGGGATGGGGGAAGTGACGGGGGGGATGAAGGAATTTTCCTGTACCGCCAGGATTCAATTCATTTTTCTATTTCGGCAATATCGGGAGAAGCAAAATTAGCAATATTATTCCTGAGTTGACTGGGATCGGAAATGCTTTGATCTGGATGTTTTTTGGTTTTAATGAGGGATTGGATAATTCCTCGATTTTTGGAATCATATCACTCCCGAGATGTAGGATAGGATTTATTGAGTTGTCGTCTTCAACTCCATATAAAATACAATTCCGCGTTAATAATCCGTCCTCATCGATGTACTTATCAATCGTCGGAAGAAGTGTGTCTTTGGTAAATTTCGCTATTTTTCCGTTGAATTCTGATGCTGATTTGAATTCGAGCTGATTTTCTTTTGTAAACAAGCCGTCGTTTTTAAATTCAAATTTTAATTCCGGAATAAGTCGATCTTCACTGATAAAATCAAACATCGAGTTTAGATGTTCATTCATGAGATTGGCCTTCCAAAATTGGCAGAATTGAAATTGTAGAAGATATTTCTCCTTTTTTCCAGCGACATCTGAAATCACATTCAGGAATTTTTGACTTAACTCATTAAATTCTCTGGATACCTTACAGTTGTTGAAAATATTCAAAGCCCCAATGGTATATTGACTTCTGGAAGTCTCTTCCCCTGCATGCCAAATATCAAAGCGATGGTTTTCAAAGATTGCATCATAAAGCTTGGAGATTAACGATTTTGAAGGGACAATTCTTGGATACACATCAGAAAAGAAACAAATTGTATACATGGGGTGATTCTTCTGATGGATAAGCTGCTCTCCAGTCGATGTGATCTCAAAAACCTTCTCTTCATAATCTTTGAATTTATGTTTGGTTTTAGATTTCACATCAAATGACTGGATTGCGCCTGGTTGAATTAGCTCTCTGAATTTCTTCCGGTGTTCTTCGAGATTTTCCTGTTGTGTGATGTAAAAATCATAGAACTCATTAAAATCCAAGGTTTTCCTGAAAACGTCAACTAAAACTATCTTTCCTTCTGATTTTCCGATCTTAATATTTCCCGAAGGAGA
Organism: Methanoregula sp.; assembly: GCA_041645355.1. Lineage (GTDB taxonomy): Archaea > Halobacteriota > Methanomicrobia > Methanomicrobiales > Methanospirillaceae > Methanoregula. Next base: position 97,110 of record JBAZQF010000004.1, on the reverse strand, counting down.
GATGCGATCGTCCTTTATCATCGCATCCAAATCTTCTGATTCGATCTGCATCTGCATTCCATGATCAAATCCTTCGACTTCGATCCGTAGGATAATATTGCCAAGAGAGTCCCAGCTTACATCTTCAGGATCAATCTTCCAGAATTCGGCATGACCGCGACTCCACTTCTTGCTGTACTCGAAGGCCGAAAAGAAAACGGTCCCATTTTCTTCTTTAATTATCGCTACCCGGAGAATGTTTTTTGGATGAAGGATTAGTTTTACCGAATTTATGGTCCCTTCAAATTCCGCAATTGCAGGATCTTTTTTACTATGGATGAGCAGAACCGCATCTTTTAGAAGGAAAATTCCCACGATAATTCGAAATTTTTCCTTCGACCGGGAGTAGAGGGCTTCCCTGAAGGTGTTGATGAGATCCTCTACGGTATCTTCCCGAAGGGCTGGGTAATTTTCCATTAGGTGGTTGATCCACTTTTTCACCGAAGGATTTTGGGGACTTACATCAGAAAATAATAATCTTTTCCCGATTATTTTTCCTTCAAGATCGCGGAGTACCTCACGGATATTGGAATCGTCATCGAATGTACTAATTTTAATTTTATCTTCTTCTTCTGTATCCGGCTTTAAGGCATATTTTTCACAATAAAAGATGGGCTGTTTTTCCAATCGCACGGACCCAGAATTTTCTTCAAGCATGATCTCACATTCACAAAATTTGGTTTGTTCTTTTTTAATGGGAAGATATTATTTTATCCCTTCATAAAGGTTTATTGAATAACTTGGAATAAAGGCATTACTTTCGAGATGTATGGGAATGAGACAAACCTACAAAATGGAAAAACCTCCAGAACCAGCGATGAACTGGAGAGACTATGAGGAATTGATATTAGCGAATTGGGATGAATTATTGAATAAAAATCCAGCACCGACCGAAAAAGCTATTCAGCACTTTCTTGAGAAACATCCATCAATGGTGCCTGGTGCGTTCAATTTAATTGGGGCCGAGAGTGGACATCATCCTTGGCTTCGTGGACTGATTTCGCAACCCGTTCTTCCATCTTTCGACCACCACAAACCCGATTTCATGTGGTTGTCAAAAAATAGTGCCACGGTAGAGCCAGTCCTTATCGAAATTGAGGCTCCTGACAAACACTGGTGGACAAAATCAGGTCAACCGACAGCGCAATTAACGCAGGCATTAGATCAGATTGCCGAATGGAAAGCATGGTTCGCAGAACCCCATAACATACAGGAATTTAAGGACATTTACGGGTTGACCCGGGAAGATTGGAGGAAGATGAATTTTCGACCTTCATATCTTTTGATTTTCGGCCGTCGAACTGAAGCAAATCGAACACCGAACCTTACCGCGAAACGCAGCCATCTGGCTCCAGACGACGTTAAAATACGAACCTATGACAGTCTGCAACCGAATCCCAAAGCAAGTCAATTAGTATGTATGAAAATTGAAAATGATCATGGTCAATATATTTTCAAGGCACTATCGGTACCAGCTACACTTGTCTGGAAGCCTGCTTTCGCTAGTGATCGCGCTCTTCTATCGGGTCTTGATCATGCAATTGATTCAAACGAACAAATACCACATAAGCGGAAAAATTTCTTGAAACAACGACTTCATTATTGGAGTGAATGGTCGAATAACCAAAATGGTCAAATGATTTGTTACACCTCGGGTGATGAAGAGTAGGATTATTTTTTCCTTGAAGTCATTTGGGTGGTGGGATAAATTTCTGATCCCGATACCATTCCGCAAATATCACCGAATTCTCATAGTATAACTTGTATCTGCTGTTCTCGGGACGCCGAGATTCTTCTTTTAGAATTTCAATTATTTCGTTCCCACCCTTTTTTTCAATCTGGTAAGTTAGTTGTGGCCACGATACGGCGAAAAATTTTGCTTTTGATAGAGTTTCGTTTCCTTTTTCGTCTTTGTGTAATGGAATGTTACAAGGAACAAATAAAAAACGATGATATTCAATTACCTCGGCTAATGTTCTTTTCTCTTTTTCAGCTAAAGACCGGAGTAAAGAAATGTATTCACCTTGAAAAGTTGGTGTTTGGATTACTCCGATCCAAACGGCCATATCATGATATCTATGAGCGTCAGCAACAGCCGGGCCAATTATCGTAACCTTTCCTGGGGATTCCTCATAAATATATTCGCCAACTGAAATGGCTCCACGTAAAAAAATTCTCTCCTCTAGAGCCAAATTAATTATCGCCCAAAGAACATGACTTGCACCGAAGAAAAAGTGTAAAGAGTTCTCTTTTTGTTCTGGCCACCAAAATATCACCGAATCTTGGAATATTGTAAGGTTAGGTTTGAGTAAAATTTGTTCAAGGTCTTTTTCAATATGAATGCCCCATTTCTCGCTTACAAATTTTAATCTTTCAATAATTTTTTCTCGTTTTCCAATAAATTCTCGACATTGTGCAAGAGTATATTCAGAAACACCCAATGCATCCAAAAAAACAACAACACCGGTTTTTGTTTCCTTTTTCATAACTTCAACTAGTTTTTATTCATATTAGATTTTAGTGAATTTTCAAATTAAACTATTAAAAAAAACGACAAACCGAGGGGGCCGCCTTCACACCATGCATCCCAACCCGCCAGTAACCGGCGCCCCTCACTGCCCTCAGTACCAGCATTTGACGACGGCCCCCTCCTCATCCCGGCCCCGGGTCCGCCCGCTCACCACAACCCCGGCCCCGCCCCACACGCAACCCTACGAGGGGGAAAATACACCTCACAAAACCCCCCTTCTTTCCCCTCCACCCTGCCATTCCCAGGATCACCCCCCGTTTCGCCTTCCTAACTGACCCATATTAACACGGTCTGAGACACGGTGGCTTTACGACGTGAAACCTGCGAAAAATGCATGAAACTGACACGGTAACTGACACGGTTTTTCGCGAAACTGACACGGTCGGGCTGAAAAAGAGGGCAATCGGAGCCCATTACGGGCCCGGATTTGCACACCCCTCCGGATAACCCCCTCTCCGACGAAAGAATCGCTCCCGCCGGAACGTATGTCCCGGGGTGTTCCACTGGTACCGGCTGCTCACCGTGCCCCCGGTTCGGAGAAGCACGACGGGTCCGGTACGAAATCGGCCCCGGGTCCGCCCAATCAAAGAGTGGCCTGGTCCCCGCACTACCACATAGGTATCAGGAAAGTCAAATGATTCTCATGCACTGATTACCCCTTTCCAACGTTTCAGTCGACGAGTCAATCCGGAGTGGCAATGGTCCTCCATGATCAACCCGTTTTTTTTACACGATAATCAACATTCAGGTAATTTTTTTTATACAAATTGCATTCTGCATTTTGTTATTCGCCGTAAAGTAAATCACCTACCTTTCGCAATGTGGCCAGATCTGAGACATCACGGTCCAGCAAAGGCAGGTGTGACATCAGGTAATCACTGAACCGCTCTTCGATTTCCTTCAGGTACGTGGCCTGCAGGTTTGCCCGGGAAGTTAGGAAACGATTGCCTTCGATCACTTCCGGGAGAATGCACTGGTTGATAACGAGGGACTGCACCGGGATTCCCAAGCGATCGAGACCTTTGATGGCACTGTTTGTCTCTTCGATGGGCAACCGCTCGGGGAGCAGCACCAGCGTGAAAATCGTGGAGACCCGGTTACGAAGGACATTCAGTGCATCTTCGTACCGTTTTTTATCCCGTTCCAGGTCTTCGAACGCGTTCTCCCCCATGTTCATCAACTGGGCCAGCTTCTTTCCCTCATGAATCTGGCTTTGCAGGAATCCGGCCCAGTCGAATGGGATGGCAAGTTCTCTCAGCGTTTTACCGGTCGGCGCTGTATCGAAGACGATTACATCGCTGTCCGGCTCGTTCAGGAACGAGACGAACTGGTCGAAGGTGGCCATCTCTTCCATGCAGGGCGTACTGATGATATCGCCGCCGAACGTGCCGGTCATCTGTCCCATGACTGCGTTCAGGCGTTTCTGGAAGACGCCTTTTGCGTCGTTGGGATTGATGTTGAGCCCGCACAGGTTTGAGACATGGTGGATGGGAACCTTGGCATCACCCCGGATTTCCTGGCCGAACATGGCAGAGAGGCTAACCGTAGGATCGGTCGAAACGACGGTCGTTTTATACCCGTGATCGGCAAACCAGACCGCAGTCGCGGTCGTGACCGTCGTCTTCCCGACACCGCCTTTCCCCCCGAAAAACAGGTATTTGGTGTCGCCGTCCGGGAGCATCCGATCCTTGATTCCGGAATTCATGTATATCCCCTCGTGTCCGAGGTTTCCTCTTTTTTCTGAAGTAAAATCTTGACAAGGTCGTCGATCTTCGGTACTCCGTAGGAGACGACATCCCCGTTGACGATGATCGCCGGGAACGGCATCCTGCCGGGCTGGTTTCCTTCTGTCAGTATCCGGTTCATTGTCTCTTTGGGAATGCTCCCATGATAGGCAGAACTCGCGGGGATTATCTTTACCTGGGACCTGACTCCCGACTTCGAGATTGCCAGATCTACTACGTGCTGGGTCAGCTCATCGAGCGATGCCATACCCGGGATGCAGCAGCTTCCGCTGATGATGACCACTCCCACATTATTTTCGTTGTCTCGTATCGTGTCCATAAATTCACCTCCTCCACAGCCATGCAAACCGTGTCACGTTTCTCGGACAGGTATCGATGCATGTACCGCAGAGGATACATTCGTCACTGGTAAACGATCCTTTCCGGACCATTGAAGTCACTTCAAGACTGCGGGGACAGTTTTCCTCGCATTTTTTACAGTCGACACACAGGTCTTTGTCTGCCTCGATGTGCAATGAGGGATATTTCAGATAATTTTTCACCCGGGTCCCGATCATCATCAGCCCAGAGGTCGGGCAGAGATACTGGCACATCCCTCTCTTCCCCAGGAAAAGTGCAGAGAGGAAGACCATGATGATCATTGAGTACCCGTAGAGCACCATCATGATCCCATACGGGAACCCGCTGATCTTGTAAAACGGGTCGATGCTCGTCAGACCCCCGGCCCGTATGGCAAGAATAATGGTCAGTCCGAGCCATAGTGCAAGAAAGATCCAGCGAACTCCTGACAGGTAGCGGATCTGTACCAACGGTTTCCTGATGAGCCGGTCGACGATCATCTGCTCCGAACCGCCCGGGCAGACCCATCCGCAATATACCCGCCCGATGAAGAACGAGAGGATCAGAAGGATCATCCAGATGAGGAGTCCTGCGGCCATGATCCGTTCTCCGGCGGCCGGAACCGCAAGGATTGGAGAAAGAAAAACAATGATTATTGGATACGCGATGAAAAATACGAAGAGGATGATCCTCCGGATTGTCTGCCGCGTATCTCCTTTGGGAACCATGATTGATCTCACCGGGTTTTCTTTTGGTCAGGAGTTGCTTTCTTGAACGCTGAAACCGTGATACTCGAGATGGTTTTTTCGACCGCTGCATTCGTGTCCTTAATTGAGGTAAGACCCAGACCTTCAAGTGCGGTTGGATTTGCACATCCGCAGTCAAAGTCGAATGGGGCGTCTTTGACGATCTCAACCTTCACGAACCCGGCTGCACGGAGCATCGAAAGATATTCATCTTTCATGAGCGCGCCCGAGGCACAGCCGATATAGGCAGAGACGGATTCCCGGACCGGTGCGGGAAGAGGTTTGTTCAGGACCGTGTCGGATACCATGAACCGGCCACCGGCTTTCAGGACCCGGTGTGCTTCGCGGAACACCTGGTTCTTATCTGTTGCAAGGTTGATGACGCAGTTCGATATGATGACATTAACCGAATTGTCATCGATAGGGAGATGCTCGATCTCGCCAAGACGGAATTCGACATTGGAATACCCACCCCGCTCTGCATTCGCCCGGGCCCGTTCGATCATCCCGGGTGTCATATCGACACCGATTACCTTGCCGGTCAACCCGACTTTTTTTGCTGCAAGGAACGAATCGAAGCCACCGCCCGATCCAAGATCGAGCACGATCTCGCCGCTCCGGAGCGAGGCAATTGCCACGGGGTTCCCGCACCCCAGCCCAAGGTTTGCACCATCGGGGGCCGCTGAGATATCGTTGTCCGAATAGCCGATTTTCTTAGAACTGTCTGAAGCAGCAGCGGAAGAACATCCACATGATGTGTCCGGGCCGCAGCACGATCCGCCGGTTTGAGCGATTGCGCCATAGATGTTCCTGATTTCATCCTTGATTTTTTTGTCATTATGGGTTTTCTCATTCATGATTTATCACCAAATTCGGATATTTCCTCAATACAAAATCCCCGGTCAGATCATTTCCTTCATCATGGGTCCAAGCACTTGTTTGACCATTCCGGTGAGATTTTCAATCTTCACGAGGGACAAACAACACGTGTGTCCTTCATTCCCGACGAAAATAAGCGCCAGTTTATCCCCGGGACCGATGTGTGCTTTCTCACGGATATCCTTGGGAATTAAGACCTGACCTCTTTCGTCGATTGTCAGGATTGCTTCAACACTGCACTTCTCCGTGGACCCTGCCGAAGTACAGGTTACGCGGGATTCATCTTTTTTGGTCATATCCGAATCACAAGAATATTGTGTACATTCAGTCTATTTAAATTTTTCAGATTAATCAGCATAGTAAGATTAGTAAGAAATAATGGATAGAATGAGTTTGGCAATTGCTGCGAATCTGTTTAGCGGATGGTATCCGACAGGGTTTTTTGATAATGGTTGAATCGTTTTTACTTACGAAAAGGTGTGAATTGAAAATGTCACGCGCGGAAAATTTTGTTTGTTCTGAATTTTCTGAAGAATTAAATAGATAAAAAATAATCAATAATGCGTTACTATGCCGAAGAAGAATACCGATGATTTCTCAGGAAGCACCGATAAAAAAGCCTGTGCCTGCGATGCAGGAGCAGAGTACAATATTGAAGCCCTGTTAAGTGTTGACGAGCGCGGCCAGATGGTCCTTCCCAAGGATCTCCGGGAAAAAATCGGGATTCGGCCGGGAGACAAGCTCGCTCTGTTCACGTTGAAAAAGGAAGGCACGATGTGCTGTATGGCGCTTATGAAAGTTGACAATATTAATATGATGGTAAAAAATATTCTGGGACCTCTTGGAGAGGACTTACAGACAAAATAGATCTTTTTTCAATAATCATTTATTGTGACTTTAAGACCCGTGATGTGGATTAACCGCACAAGTTTGCCTGTAGCCGACGTGCATAACTAAAGAGAGGAAATTTTTACGAGATTGTGACAGTCAGTGGGTTTACGCACTTCACACTGTGGGACATCAATGAGAATCTGTACCAATCTTGTTCCGGACCCACACCACATGTGTCACGACCCGTCCGGTACCGGCGCCCTCAGTGCCCTCGGTTCCTGCACCTGGCGACAGGTCCGGTACTAAGCCGGCCCCCGCCCCACACCAGCCCCACCGATCAATACAATGTTAACCTTTTATCCGAGATCACATCGTTCAAAGGAATGATGAAAGAGCTCCGGAGTGAGATTGAAATTGCAGCATCGGCAGGACGGGTGTGGGAGATCCTCACCGGCTTTGCGGATTTTCCTCAATGGAATCCATTCATTCGCCGGGCACGCGGAAACCTTCTGGAGGGGGAACGCCTTGAGGTCATTCTGCAGCCTTCCGGGGCGAGGGGAATGACTTTCCGTCCAACGGTTCTCACTGCCGATACTGACCGGGAACTTCGGTGGATCGGCCATCTCTTCGTACCCGGCCTTTTTGACGGCGAGCATATCTTTACCATCGAACCGCTGGGAACAGGCCGGGTTCGTTTTACCCAGCGGGAGATCTTCACGGGCCTGCTCGTCCCCCTGTTGGCACCGATGCTCGATACCGATACCCGACGCGGTTTTGAGGAGATGAATAAAGCACTGAAAGCCAGGGCGGAACAGACACCCGTATGACAGGAATGATGAAACACGTTGGTGAGCGGCCCGGAATTTCTATCCGGTGACAGTGGGTTCTGTAGTATTTTTCAGTTATTTTTTTTTATGGATTACCGGAAGTAGTGATCACCCCTGAGGGTTGATTGAAACAGGCAACAGTCTCTTCATGCGTCCCGTGATCAGTTGTGGACAAGCACCACGGTTTCCCAACTCTTGCCCCGGCCCCGCCACATGCCCCAATCCGGAGTTCCCGGACCACCCCCAAAACCCCCCTTCTTTTCGATCCAACCTCCTGCACCCCGCATGATCCCGACTTTTGCCACCCAAAAGCGTACATTAGCGTTTTTGAAACCCGATAAAATAGCCTCCGTTTGGCAAAAATCCCCTCAAACCAGGCAAATCCGGAGACCCTGCGTAAAAGTGCTCGCTTTTTTGCAAAAATGTTTCAGAAAACAGGCAAACGGAGCCCTGTACGGCCCCGGATTGACCCTTCTGATATACCCCAAAAAAGGGGGTGTAAAAATAGGGGGTTACTCCCCGTCTTCCGACGAAGAGCCGGAACCATGGGGTGAGGGAGAATCCTCCCTGTCTGCATGGATCCCGGAAAGATCGACGGTCCTGATCGGAAGGCTCTCCTTCGGGATATACATCCCGTCTGCCCGGACCTCCACAACGGAATCGTGCCGGACCAGGAAGAACTGCCAGTCCCCGGCCGGGGACCGGACCCAGAACTCCCGGGCGGTGACGCGGGTCAGGGCCACGCGGTGGAGGCTCGCAAGCTCGCGCTGGTACTGGTGCAGGATGCCCGGCACGTACGTGAACGCTGACTGCGAGCGCTTCACTTTTACATAGACGACGCGGTCCGGCTCGTTGATGATGAAGTCGAACGCGCTGTTGCGCTTTGCCGCGGAAAGCTCCACGTCCCCGCGCCGGCCTGCCATATCCACGGCGTCATCGATTGCCCTGCGGGGGCGCCGGCCCCGGGTCATGAAACGTCCCCGGCTGCCGCAAGTTTTTCTTCGAGATCTTCCAGCCGGTAGCGAAGATCATTGATCTGGTAAAAGATCTCTTCGTTCATCCGGTCCTGCCGCTCCATCAGGGAGCAGACCAGGTCGCGGGACGCGTGCTCAAACTTCACGTACGGGATCTCGGCATCCTTCGCGTAGATGTCCATCTGGGTCCAGCGCCGGCGCACGCTCTTCGGTCTCTGCGGCCTGGCGATACTCTGGCCCCTTAGGGCGGTGACCCGTTCGACCAGCCGCGGTGCGGGACTCCGGCGGAGCGCCATGCATTCTTCCCGTGCTTCCGGGGACTCCGGGCCGGTTCCCGGTTCACCGGACCCTTCCGGGCCCGGATGGTTCTTTGTTGTATCTTTTTCTGCCATAATGTGTTCCTCCATTTCTCTCTGTTGTAGTCTGCGTCATCGGGGCCCCTTTGACATCCGGATGTGGATCTGAGGGATAATGGGCTTTTATTATAAACCCGTTTGAGAGGAGAACAGAGCGCGGTGCGGGATTTTTCTCGCGATCCGGGCACACTGTTTTGTTGTTTCAAAGGTACCTGAAACGTACCTTTGTAAAGAGCCCGCATGATCTCCATTCCTGTTTTCCATCAATCGCAGGAGTGTCCGTTGACATTACAGGATTGCGCACAATAGGCAATGGGCCTGGATGAATAAATTCCGGAACGGGAAAACCGGAGGTTTTACAAGTCTTCTAAGCTTATCGGGACACAATACGGGCAAATCGGTGTGCGCAAAAATTGGAACAGTTTTTATCCCGGCAATAAATGACGGGCTCCCGCTCTTCGGTCCCGGGTCCGCCCACCACCACAACCCCGGCCCCGCTCCAACGCACGCAGCCGATAAGGCAGGAACCCGGGCCAAACCGTGGATCCCGGCAGAAAAATTGTATACTCTTTCGTGAATAATGTGTACCTATGAAATATACGGTGGTGCTCGAACCCCAGGAAGAAGGCGGTTTCACGGTCCAGTGTGTCGAGATCCCCGGGGCGATCAGCCAGGGCGAGACCCGGGAAGAAGCGCTCGCCAATATCAAAGAAGCAATTGAACTTGTTCTCGAAGTCCAGCGGGAAGAGTTACACCGGAAATCTCCCGCACATCACCGCGAAATCTCCAAGGTCGAAGTGGCGGATGTCGCCTAAACTCCCGGTTGTCTCTGGGGAAGAGATGGTAAAGTACCTGTCGAAGCGGGGATTTGAAGCAAAGCGGCAGACGTCAAGTCATGTTGTGGTACAGAAAGAATGGCGTGTCTTTTCTGTCCCGCTTCACCGCGAACTGAAGAAGGGAACCTTGATCGGGATTCTCTAACAGGCCGGGATAGAAATCGAGGATTTCAAGCAGGGATTCCGGTAAGAACAGGAACCCTTTCACTCTGATTTTTTTTAAACTGATCAATACGATGCATGGGTACCAACCTATACGGTACCGGCCTCCTCAATGCCCTCGGTTCCTGCACCTCGCGACAGGTCCGGTACTAAGCCGGTCCCGCGCCCAACCACCACAACCCCGGCCCCGCTCCGACGTACGCAGCCGGCAAGGAAAAGATCCGGCACTGAACGCACGTGCCGGAATATCTCACGCAGATGAAGGAACCGGCACAACGATTCCTTTCCGGATTGTGCCGGCAATAAGCGATGCCGGGTCCCGGTATTCTTCCGGGGTCAGAGTGAGAACATCGAGGGCAACTCTGAATTTTCTCACGGTCTGGATCTCGGCATCTTTCGTTAAAAGAGCCCGTTCGAAAATATCCCTGCCTGCGAAATCACCGGAAATGATAGCAATATCGATGTCACTATGGGGAGATGCTGTTCCCTGGCCCGATGACCCGAACACGATAAGGTCGTGGATATGGATCCCGTTTTCCCTTACGACAGCGCCAAAAAAAGTTACCGCTTCGAGGACTTTTACATCAACCATGTAAGAATCTCCTTTGTCTCGGGTGTGAATCGCCCGGCACCCATTACCGGGAATATTCCCGGAGGATCTCAGCAATTTTCCCCTTTGTTGCCGGGATATTCTTCGTGACAATCTGCCAGATAACTTCGTGATCCACAGCAAAATAGTGATGAATAAGCTTGTTTCTCAGGCCGACTATCGTTTTCCAGGGCACCTCGGGATGCCGGTCCCTGACTTCATCGGGGATCGCAGCAGCAGCTTCGCCAATCTTCTCTATGTTGCGTTCAACTGCATCGACCGTCTGCTCGCGAAGGATAAACTCATCATAGGTGAGTCCGGCGATATAACGCTCGATTTTATCCATCGAAGCCACAATTTCTGAAAGATACAATGCGGGGGACCGGGCAGTCATGCGTACTGTACCTCGGAAAGGATAGTGTCGCGGATGAGTGGGTGGAGGGATCTTCGTATGACAAGATCGACCTTGTGATGGAGGGTGGATTCAAGGTAATCTGCAAGGTCAACCAGTTCCCATCCGATCGGGCGATCGAATTCGACAATGATATCGATATCGCTTGAAGGGGCTGCCTCTCCACGTGCATAGGATCCGAAAATGCCAATGGATGTCACGCCATATTTTTCCCGAATCTCCGGCAGGCATTTCCGCAGGACTTCACGTATTTCCATTGCCGATGTCATGGTTCCGATAAAAGATGATGGACTTCCACGGTAAAAAATGCATGGTCTGAACCTTATTGCTCCGACCAGATAGTACCGGCGCGACTCATTGCCCTGGTGCCGGCACCTGACGACAGCCCTCGCCCCATCCGGTCTGGGGTCAGCCCAACGAAAAGAGAGCCCCGGCCCCGCCCCACATGCGGCCGGCATGGAAGCGGATGCCCCAGCGTCTGTATAACCTGGCCCGGACTTTCTGAAATAAGGGTTTCCGCGGACAAATAAAAAAATTGAAAAAATTTTGCACGAAATCAACGAAACCAAAACGGGTCCAGGCACTGGATCCCCGGAGGGGACAATTCACCGCAGGTAAAGCGGAGGATCACCGAAGAAAGAGAGGAATTTTATTCTCCCGATTCAACAATGGGCAGGCCTTGTCCTTTCAGGATGGACAGCACCCGTGAGGAGTTCTCCACCGTGAAACCGATCTTCCACCACCCTGCTCTCATCGTGGCAAAAAATGTCCTGTCGCGGGAAGGACGGTCCCAGTCCATCGGGAACCAGGTCCGGAAATCACCGGACCCCGCAATCCGCCATTTCCCGGTCCCGAGAGCCGTTTTTTTTACATCGATGCGGACAATATCCCGGAAATATACCTGCCGGTCCGACAAAAAGAGAGGAAATGAATAATGGTGGAACGTGATCGAGTTCCCGGAGATGCTTACCAGATGGTCTTGGTAGAGAACCGTCGAATCCACCGGTTTTTCTGATACCGCATCTGCCGGTGCCTGTATCCCCGGATCCGGTGAACCTGCCCCTTTGCGAGCCCGCCGTATGATCCGGATGATTGTCAATGCAGAGCCGATACAGATGATTACTACCCCGGCGATAAGGAGCACGGGCTTGCCGGTAATACCTCCGGCAACGAGGACAACAACTCCCAGGAATTCAATGATTACACCGGGGAAAAAAATAAAATCATTCCATCTCATGGGTGCCCCACTCCGTTCGGATACTATTCCGGACGATTCCTGATATTTTTCTTCTGCTTACGGTCATTGCCTTCTCTGACCTGCGGCTCTGGTCTTAATCAGCCGGTAGGACCATGATTCAGCAGTACCAATATCTTATTGCGCCTGCCGGAACCATTCGTCAGAATCTGGTGCCATCCGGAAAACCTCCTGACCGCTCTATCTTTGAGTATGCTGTCAAATGAATAAATTGTTTCATCATGGCTTTTTTGACCCGTCAGAACCGGCCCATTATCAGTGCCCTCGGTTCCGGAGAAGCACGACGGGTCCGGTACCGGATCCGGCCCCGGGTCCGCCCAATTATCACAAGCCCGGCCCCGCCGCATGCAGCAGCTGCCCGGGCAATTGCGTCGAGCCATATCTTTAATAGGAAATCCTGTCAATCTTGTCAATATCATCATGCTGTACCAGCATGGCAATCATGAATGAATTTTATACGATCCGGATAAAAACCGATCAAACGAGGTGTGTATACCATGTCATCAGCAGAAGGAGAAATTGCGAATAAACGGGTTGCCCTGACACCGGGTACCTGGGCAACCCTCTCAAACCTCCGGAAACCGGGCAAGACATTTGACGATACGATCGCCGAACTCATCTCAGAGCACCAGCGCAGGCAGCTCATAGCGGATCTCGATGAGATCGACGTAACCGAAAAGACCGTCACGTGGGAAAAGGCAAAGAAAGGTCTCGGTCTTTCAAAGACGTGATATCGTGAAGATACGGATCACGGAACGGGCGATAAAGTTCCTCTCAGGTCTGCCCGATAAGGATCTTCGTATCGTAGGCGAGCACATCGATCATCTCGCGGACCATCCGCACGCTACGGGAGATATCAAGCGGCTCACGATGAAAAAGGAACGGTACCGCATGCATGTGTCTTACCGGTACACAATCTTCTTTTATCCCGATGACGGGGAGATCGTTGTCAACGAGATCATGACAACAGAACAGGCACACAAAAAGTACGGCAGGATCTGAAACGGTTCGTTCGTTTCATTCCATATCCGACCCGTCCAGTACCGGCGCTATGCTGGTGCTATCAGTACCAGCACTTGACGACAACCCCCTCCCGTACGTAAATATTAACAAAAATGTTAACATTTGTGTATATTAGGGGGAACTCTGGAGCGGGGGTCTTACCGCAACCGTCTGCAATTGCCGGACGAATAAAAGAAGTGGGGCAGTTCACCGCTTCTTCCGGGTTGCTTTTTTTCCCTTGGGCACGATAACGAAGTCATACGGTGCATTATAAAACATGCTGGAGGCAGGTCCATCTCTTATGACCTTCTGATTATACGCTTCGATAAACGTACGGACTGCCTTTGAATCTGTAACATCGATACCTTCCGAGCGGGCCGCCATAACAAACCTTTTTGCCATTCCCCAGTGATCAGGATTGGATGACTGCTCCACAATGCGTTTATGCAGGTTTTTTATCTCCCGGACCATGGCTGCAGCATTTTTCTGAAGATGTTGTTCGTTGAGGTATGCAAAAAATGCCGAAAGCACCGGGACGACACACTGAAAAAATTCAGGACCTTCTGATATCTTCTCCGGGAAGAAGTGAACGCAGCATTCTTTCATTGCATATGAGTTCCATTCCTGAGGATCCAGATCAAAATAATTGAACATCATATCAGTAAAAAACCCGACGACGTTTTCTGACTGCAACCGTTCATTTTCGCTTAAATTCAAGAAATGCGGACTGGTACAAAACCCTTCGCCCCAATCGAAAATAACAAGGTCCAGGCACTCGTTGAGTGCGGATTCCGATAATTGTTCAGACGAAACGGTCCTCTTTTTTCGTTGTTTCATCATAGACTTCCCCAATGGCGGAGGATCTTTGTTCAGCAGGGCCTTTTTAGCGACTGCCGTTGTTTCAACGCCTTCCGGTCATCCAGACTCTTTCTGATGAAAGTATCAACACCATAGATGACTAAAGAATATTTTCCGATTTTCAGGAACGTAATCTTTTTGCTTCAGAGCATCCGAGCTCGTGATGGGATTGGGAGATTCATTAACCTGTCAGGTCATTGGAAATTTTGCTCTGTAGAAATGCACATGTACGGGGTTCACACCCGAAGCATGAAAATTAAAAAAGTAATTTTAGGAGGGCTCATGAGCCTCAGGGCCCCTCGGAGGGCACGGCGGGGCAATTACCGGTTTACGGAATATCGCTCATTGAGGTCGCCGCGGGGTGCCCTTCGAGCGGCAGCAATTATCCAAAAGGGGGTATTGGGGCTCGAGGCTCCATCATTCTATTCTGAGTATAATTTCCATAGGAAATGATTCGGAAAATTTGACGCTCTCGGGGGCTTCGCCCCCGCACGCTCGAGGCGCCCCCAATTGGGATGACGACGTATTACCTGAAACTTAACTAGAGGTGCCATCGCACTGCGCCCCGTCCCCTTGGGGGGACTGGTGGCGCACGAGGGGGGTCATCAAGTTATGCGATCAACGTTTTCTACAGAGCAGAAATTTCGAATCCACAGTTGAAAACCCCATCTCAGTACCCTCAGTTCCGGCAGCTGGCAACGCTCTCGGTACTAATCCGGTTCCAGGTCCGTCAATTACAGACAGGACCGGTTCGTTCCACCGTTCCTCAGTGCCCTTCGGTTCCGGAGATGAACGACGGGCCCGGTCCAATCCGGCCCCGGGCACCCAATCACCACAAACCCCACCCCGCTGCACGCGGACTGACTGAGGAAAAGCTAACAGGTAAAAATGAGCCGTACGCTTCGGCGTGATGGACAAGTCTCAGCAAAACAACAGCATGTTCCTTTGCATCAATCCCTTACAACAAAACAAAATGCCCGATGTGTACTCTCCATAGTTCCTCGCACTGCATTCATGGAAATATAACGAAGTTCAGTGGCTGGAATGATACCAGACCCAAAAAAGATCAGCCCCGGTTTTTTGGATTATTTCGTCTCTCACATGGCAACGGGAGAATTCCTGTCTTTATAACGGAGCACGGCTTTGAAGATCTCGCCCACGGCGAAAAGGATCAGGCCGGGGATGAGACAGAGCCCCCACTGGTACGGGGTAAGTGAAGTAGTCCCGAAGACCGCCTGGAAGAGTCGGCTTTCCGTCATCAGGACAGCCCCGAGGACAACCCAGAGATAGACGTATACCAGCCGGGAGTTCGAAAATGTCGCTTCCTGGAAGGCAGTATCTTTCGGGAACCGCAGGTTCCATGCAAGAAAGATATTCATAAGCGAGAGAGATACCAGCGCCATGGTCTGCCCGGTTTGAACAGAGCCGAAAGTGACCTTGCCGAGGTGGAAGAGGTACAGCGCCATCGCGGCCATGAGTAACCCGGCGATGAACAGCCGGATAAACATCTTTGTACTGATGAGCGGCTCACGGACTTTCCGTGGTGCCCGGTTCATGATCCCGGGTGACGCCATGTCGAGGCCGAACATGATGCCGATGGGTGCGACAACGAGCATGTGAATCCAGAGCACCTGACCGGGGCTGAAGAGTGCAGTCCCGGCTATTGCAAAGAGCGAGGAACCCAAAAATGCCATGATAAACATAAAGAGGTTGGCGATCTGGATCCGCAGGAATTTCTGCAGGTTATCGTACACCTTCCGGCCTTCTTCGATGGCAGTCACAATTGTCGCAAAATTATCGTCGGTGAGGATCATTTTGGCTGCCCCCTTTGCAACGTCGGTTCCCGTAATCCCCATCGCGATGCCGATATCTGCCGCCTTGATTGCTGGCGCGTCGTTCACACCGTCGCCGGTCATCGCCACAATATGGCCTTTCTTTTTCAGGACATTCACCAGCCTGACCTTATGTTCCGGTGCGACCCGTGCGATTACACCGATCTCATCGACCTGTTGTTCCGCTTCTGCATCGCTCAGTGCTGCAAATTCGGCACCGGTGACTGCCCGTCCTTCTATTCCCAGTTCCCGCCCGATGGCCTCTGCGGTCACTGCGTGGTCCCCGGTGATCATCCTGACCCGGATACCCGCGTTTTTAGCCTTTGCAATGGAATCTTTTGCTTCCGCCCGCGGAGGATCTACCTCCCCGACGAGTGCGGTAATCACCAGGTCCTGCATAAGAGGGATGAGGTCGGCCTTCGGGTCGAAAGTCGCCGGATCGAAATCGCGCTGGGCAAACGCGAGCACACGCAATCCTCCGCTGGCAATACGCTCGTTTTCTAAAAGGAACGTTTTCCGGTCCGCCTCAGTCAGTTCCTGCGCCGTGCCGTCCGGCCACAGGCTGTACGATGAGTGTGTCAGGATCACGTCCGGTGCCCCCTTCACGTACGCACGGATGATCTCTTTTCCCGATGCGTCCTTCATGACATGGAAGGTGGTCATGAATTTATAGTCGGAATCAAAGGGTATGCTGGCTACCCGGGGATAGTTTTCACGGAACTGCCTGACATCAACCCCGCCTTTCTCTGCCAGGACATAGAGCGCCCCTTCCGTCGGATCCCCGATTACCTGACCGTCCCTGATCTCGGTATCGATGCATAGCGCACAGGAAAAGAGAATGAAATCGAGATTTCCTTTTTGGTCCCCCTGGGTCCTCTGTATCTTTCCCGTAAAACTGTAGCCTTCCCCGGTAACGCTGTAGCGATGTTTCACGGTGGATATCGCCCGGACCGTCATCTGGTTCATCGTCAGGGTCCCGGTCTTGTCCGAGTTGATAGCTGAAGTGGAACCCAGGGTCTCCACAGCGGGCAGGTTTTTGATGATGGCGTTCTTCTTTGCCATTGCGACCGTGCCCATGGCGAGAATGCCGGTGACAACTGCCGGCAGGGCATCGGGAATCGAACCAATGGCAAGTGATATCCCGATGACAAATAACGTAGTGAAAGATTCTCCCTGTAAGAGCCCGAGCACGACAATACTGATAAACGCGAACCCTGCCAGGCCGATGATTATGAGGGTGAGGTTATTGATCTGCCGGGTAAGGGGACTCTTTTCCGCTTTCTGTTCCCGGAGCATGGTGGCGATATGGCCCACTTCGGAGTTCATTCCCGTGGTGGTGACCAGGATCTCTCCATGCCCGCGCGTCACATTCGTGTTCATGAACGCCATGTTCAGCTGGTCACCAGGAGAAACGTCCTTTTTTGTTATAGGATCCGTGTTCTTCCCGACGGCTGTGCTCTCCCCGGTGAGGGATGATTCTTCTATCTGGAGCGTTGCCGAAACGATTACACGACCGTCGGCCGGGACGCGGTCACCGGCATCCACGATCACGATATCGCCGGGAACTATTTTGTCGGCTTCAATCTGGACAACCCCGCCATCCCGCCGCACTTTGGCAACAATCTTCATCATCTTGTTGAGTGCTGCGACACTGGCCGCTGCCTTCGCCTCCTGGCGATAACCGAGATTTGCGTTGAAGACTGTCAGGAGGAAAAGGAGTAAAAAGGTGCGATACTGGCGGATAAACAGGCTCACGATCGCCGCGAGGACGAGGACGATCTGCATGTACGAGGTATACTGCTCCAGGAAACGGAGCCAGGCAGGTTTTTCTTTCTCCTCTTCAAGAATGTTTCTGCCATACAACTCAAGCCGGCGGGCGGCTTCGGCAGCGCTGAGCCCTTTTTCCAGGGATGTTTTAAGTTTTTTTGCGGCCTCATTACCGCTTAGCCCGTACCAAATCTCTTTGGTAGCGGCGGTAGCGGAAGGTTGCGGGGGTTGATCGGCCATGGTCGTGAAATTTCCCTTTTTTGTCCGTGATCTTCCCGTGTTTATTTCATGAAATTCTCATGCCGGGTCTGTTGCATGATGGCTGGGGAGTTGTATGCCCTTTCGGTTTTTCCACGGAGAAACCCGGTTTTTTCCCTGCTATCCCGGACTGGTTGCGGGAGCGCCATCTGTTCGCATCCGGATTTATGATGAGAAACAAAACGGGAATTTATGCTGAAAATATATAAAAGGATCGTGGAGATCTTTTTTTTGGTAACTCCCGCCCAATCACATCAAACCCCGCCCCCGCCGCACACGGACTGGCCAGCCCGGTTCCGGCACTACACAATGCCCCCGGTATCAGAGATGCGACAACGGACACGGTACCAATCCGGTTCCGGAACCGTCAATAGAGTACCTCACAACAAGGTGTATGCCGCCCAAGAAACCTCAAGGGGTTATATCCACCTTCGGACGCTTTTTTTATACTCCCGGTACGGTTCTCCAAAAAGGTTTTCGAGATTCTGCTCTTCGCAAGGAATAATGAAAAATCCGGTCAACAGAACGAAAAGGACGGGAAATATGAGGGCGACCAGTGTTCCCTGCAATACTGCGACACCCAGGAGGATTGATGCCATTCCCAGGTATATCGGGTTACGGCTCAGGCGAAACGGGCCTGAGGTCACAAGCAGCGTGGGTTCTTCGTACAGCTGCAGGGTTGTTGCATTTCTGATAAATAATGAACGGCTCCAGAAAGCCAGGACAATACCAAAGCCGATGATGAGAAGACCGGAGTACGTGAAGGGCGGGGAAAGGAACACCGGAACAGGGACCAGGAAATTCAGCAGCACTGATACGATGAGAAGGATGAGAAAATAATCTTGTCCGTCTGCCATAGATTCCACCGGTAATTTTGTATTGATGATATAGTGCGGTTGCAACTCATGAAGGTAGTCCATTCATCTCTTTTCCGGAGATCCGTCCCACGGTCAGTTGTGGAGAAGCACGACAGTTTCCCGACAGGACCGGACGAACCGGACCCTTTTGTCTGCACCGTAGGTCACCGGCAAAAATGTTCCGGGCTGCTTTACCTCCCGTTGCGCCGGATTTTTTGCCGGATCGGGTGTGTGTAAAAGAATTTCCGGATTTGTCCGGCCCGGGATCTCCAGGATGCCTCTCTTGAAGAGCGCCTCCCAGGAGACCGGGAGGCCCCGGGGGGTTCCGGTAGAACGGAGCCCGTAACGGTGCCGGTTGTACTAGTTTTACCTCTGCCCCAAAAATCCAGAGACAATAATCCGGAAAAACACGGTAATTGTCCCGGAATAACCAGTGTTTCTCCGGCGAGAATAAAGGAGGTCATATGGAGCAACGTTTGGATGGCAGAGGCCGGGGAAAACCTGAGTTCGAGCACGTCCGGGTTTCTCCCAATGCCGGATTTGAGGCATGGATTGAGTTCCGGTAATCGACGACGGGGTCGTCCACAATCCCGGCCCCGGTTCCGCCCATCACCACAAACCCACCCCCACCCGCTATCTGCGAGAGGAGGAGTTACCGCGTCCAAAAAATAGAGTGGGGGGGTCAACCCGGGACTCCCCCTCTTGCGGTGCATGCGTTCCCCGGCTCCCGTTGAACCGGCTCTCATCAGTACCCTCAGTGCCGGCACCTGACGACGGCCCCCGCCCATCGCACGCATTCGTTCCGGTCCTTTCACCGGATATAACCGATACCAACTTCAGGATTCACGGCTATCCCGGGTTTTGCCAGCTGCTCAATAAACCTGAACCCTCGTTCCGGATGGAATATATTTGCTGACGCAGAACTCCTGACGAGCCATGCGGTATCAAGGCCGCGTTCGGTACCGTCACAACAGATAACAGGCGCACCCTCAGGAATTTTCCCGGCATCAGTGGCCATAAGAACACATTCCATTCCTCCCGGATTACCGGGGGAAAAGAGTTCGGGGGTCTGCAAAGGTTATCCGGAAACGGAACCTTGCGAAGGGAATTTAACCCGGTTGCCCGCATAAGTCCTATAAAAAACCCGGGATTACATAAGCCTTTATAGTTAATGTGCTAAACTAAATGTGGCGCACAATCAAAGGAGAACGGATGGTTTCACAGTCGGATTTACAAAAATTATCCCGAGTCTGGATACGGGTCCTCAATAAGGTGGATGCCGATGAGAAGTGCCCGATGGACTTCGGGTCCGGTGACCTGCTTCATTGCTCCGAGATCCACACCATTATGGCGATAGGAAAGAACCCGGATATCAATGTGACCCATCTGTCACGCCAGCTTGGGATCTCCAAGAGCGCCATATCCCAGAAGATCGGCAAATTGGCGAAGAAGGGTCTTGTGGAGAAACACCGTGACCCCGACAATGACAAGGAGATCCTCCTCCGGCTCTCGCCACGCGGGACGATTGCTTTCCTTGGTCACGAACAGTTCCACGCAAAGATCTATGCACGTCTGCACCAGAAACTCGGTGACCTAACTGATGACGAGTTCGCCCTGATCCTCCGGTTCCTGCTGGCTGTCGAAGAGACCTATAATTATGAATCCGGCAAGGGACCGGGATAATTTTTTTTGTACCGGAAAATTGTTAACTTACTTGACAAAAGAGGAAGGACATGCACACAACAACCTGTACCATAAACAATGGAGGATACATACATGGGAATTAAACATGAACACATGCTCTGGGGAATATGCCTGGTTATGGCAATTATCACCGGATGGTCAATTCTTGAGGGAAATGAAACTATATTCCCGACAGCATTAGTACTGACACTGATTACACTGGTTCTATCCATCGATGGCACTTTTGAGAGACCGGAAACAGCCCGGACGAGTTCCCTGGGTGCTGCCGGACGTTCAACGCTTGTCACGTTCTCCGTCCTTGTTGCAGTATCGAGCTTATTGGTGTCACTCTACCTGCCGGGATATGCTGAGGCAAACAACATGTCCGGGTGGTTTGACGGGGACTTTGTCAGGGTTACGATCAATGATTTCCACGAGCTTGCCTATGAGACAGCATTTTTACTCCTGCTGGCGATGGCATTCCTCCTCTACTACCAGTGGCGACAACCCGTCATGCACAGGCTGGGAAGATTACGGGACGGTAGATCAGCGTGATAGTGATTATCGTATTTTTTTCCCCGGAGGGATGAAATGAAACCACTTCCCCCGGCTGAAGATACCCCTTCAGAAAAAGTCTGTCGTTTTTCTTTCTGGCACATTCTGATGCTCGACAATCCGGTCCGGCGATTCTTCCAGAACCCGGAGAAGATCCTCGATGGCCGCATCCAGCCCGGCATGACGGCAATCGATATCGGGTGCGGTCCCGGGAACTTCACGCGGGCGATGGCAGCGATGGCCGGTGAGGGCGGTCGAGTCCTTGCGATTGACCTGCAGGAGGAGATGCTCCGCTATGCACAAGATAAATGCGGGAAGGACAGTTCCGGCGCCCGGATAACGTGGCACCAGTGTCGCCCCGACTCGCTCGGAATATCCATTAAGGCCGACTTCGCGCTCTCTATGTACATGGTCCATGAAGTACCAGACCAGGAACGGCTCTATCATGAGATATTCCAGTGTCTCAGATCCGGGGGAAAATACCTCGTGGTCGAACCCATAATCCATGTGACAGAAGAGGCATTTACCTCATCGCTTGATGTTGCGACACGGGCTGGGTTCAGGATCAGGGAACGGCCGTCATTTCCGCTCAGCCAGGCAGTTGTGCTGGAAAAGCCCTGATCCCAATCCGGGTTTTTCTTTTTTTTTATGTACCGTTTTTTACGGTCCTCCGGCTTCACTTCACCTGCGAAGCCGGATTCAGGAGTCCCGAATCCCAATATCCCTAAAAGAGGGAGGTTAAAATTCGCAAAAACAAGGGAACCGGCCCGGAATTTAAAGCAGTTTATCAACGGGAATGGACGAGATCAAATTTGCAACGTTAGGATGGTAACAGTCGGGGCGGGGGCATGTGTGGATCTGATCGATCTGACCTGACACAATAATCCGGACAAAACAGCCACGAGATCATTTTCCGGTAAAAACGCGAGTCGGATTTTTTTGTACGAAAAATTTTTTAGAGAAATCCGGCGAAAACCCACAAATTTCTGGCCGGGCGCAGGGAAAATATCCGATAGCCCTGCGGGTATTCCCCATACGCCCTCCACAGTGCAGGGTCGCATGCTCCCGATGTCAGAACAACTGATTTCTACGACGAAGACAGGCACCTCTCCGACATGACCCCGATCCGGAAAACAGGGGTTTTTTTCATTTACCGCATTATTTGTACGACCGGAAAAACGGGAGCGCCGGAAGGCCGCTATTTTGCAGGTTGAAGTGCGATTAAATTGGCCTCTTTTTGGAAAAGACGCCCGAAATATCGTTTTTTCCATGAGCGTAGACACCATTTCCACTCCAGCCGGAAGTACGGATCGTCCATTTGTCAAACGGAGCCCTATACGGGCCCGGAATAGTACTGGTTTTCCTGAAGCCGGAGGCTCCGACGGGATATCCGGATCAGATGCATGGATGCCGTATATAAATCGTCTGGTATCTGGGATCCCGGAACCGGACACGATCAATACGATGCCCGGAGAATTATCCGGGAGGTTATCAAATGCCCATCATCATTCTCAAACAGAAGAAAGGATTGTCCCGTAACCAGAAACGCAGGATTGTGCAGGAATTTACCCGGATGCCCGTAAACGTGACAGGAATTGAGAGAAATCGCGTACCCGCCATATCGAACACCCCAAGCCCGAAAAGATCGGGACAGGCAATAAACTCCGCTGAGCCCGGTTTTAAACTATTCACATAATACCACCTATCGTGAAAGTCGGGCGGTTTCCCGGATGGAAGCTTTAAGACTCCCCGGATACATTCTCATGCACGGGTGACCCATGCAAAAAATATTGCAGTTTTCCAATAGCAGAGCAGGATTCAGGCATCAGATCGCAACACTCGCCGCCCTGCTGGTATTCGGGTGTCTTATCATTCTCCCCGCGTCTGCCAACCCCCCTTCCGCCGTGATCCTGACCTATAACGAGACCTCTTCGGATCTCTCGGTAACGATAACACACCCGGTTGCAGATCCTCAAACCCACTATATCCGTAAAGTGGTGATAACGGTCAATGGAAATACCGTAACGGATGCTTCCTATACCAGCCAGCCATCCCCGGATACCTTTACCCGTACCTACCCGCTCCGGGTAAAACCCGGTGATGCGGTTAAAGTAACAGCGAATTGCAGCCTTGCCGGCTCCGGAAGCGGCGAGCTCACCATTCCGGCGGGAGGTTCAAAGGCGCCTGCCATCCCGTCCACGCAAAAAGCCGCAGCAGGACTCCTGCCGCTCTTTTGTGCAGCCATCATCATTCTGGTGAAAAAAGAATAGAGGGAAAATTACCGGTCGCTGCCGCCACGGCGTTCGCTGTACGGGATATCGGCACTCTTTCCCCGTTCCAGCTTTTTGCGGTCCTGGCGTGCACTCTCAAAGCGCTCCTCGAGCGGGATCTCGACACTCTTTCCCATGGAGAGCTTCTCCCGCTCGCCACGCGAACTCCCGAAGCGCTCCTCAAAGGGGATCTCAACGCTCTTCCCTTTCGAAAGAGGCTCCCGGTCCTGGCGCGAACTCCCGAAACGCTCCTCAAGGGGGATCTCGACACTCTTGCCTTTGGATAACTCGCCCCGCTCGCCGCGTGCCCGCTCGAAGCGTTCCTGGAGCGCAATCTCATCGCTTCTCACGCTGGTATACCGTCCCTGGACATCATGGTCGCGCTGCTGCCTGCGTTCCTCGATGGGGATGCTGTCACTCCGCCGTGACGGCGGACCCCGGGGAGCGGACGGTGCCGGTGAATCGGCATCCGGGATGAAATCGATGCCGGATTCCGCCGTGCTGCCCCGGGAGATCCGGGCCGGGCGATCGTCCCGCTGCAGAGCCGGCGAACGGGCGACCGGATCCTGCCCCCGCACTCCGCCCATATCTGCAGAAGCATGCCTTGGACCCGAGTACGCATACCTGCTTTTTGGAACGCCGGAGGGTACATTCCCGCCGCGCCGGATCTCGGCTGCAGCCCTCTCGATAGTATCGTCCACTTCCTGGGGATGCCATTCCGTGAACATCAGGAACTGGAGGAATGATTCAGGTTCGCGGAACACCGATGCCCCGATCCCTTCAAAAACGATCGTCCGGTCAATATCCCCGAACCAGCCTCCTGCCCGCTCCACGATCGCATCGTTGCCGGGCTCGAAGATATAGACCCGTTCAATCTCCCCGTTCCTCCCCCACCCGGTCTCCGACACGCCGTTATCCTCGAACGTGAACAGTTTCCCGACAGCGCCGTAATCCCCGCCTTCCCGCACAGCTATCCGGGAAGCACCCTGCTCGAACTTGAATGTCCGGGGCCTTTCGCCAAACGAGAATGTCTCTTCGAGCATCCCGTACGGGTCGAAAACAAAACGCCGGAGGACCTTGTCCCTGCGGACAGGGTCGTTCTCCGTCATCGTGTTGGACGCATGGTCGAAAAGGTACAGACGCCGGAGGGTTTTCCGGTCATCAAGTACCCGTATCCCTCCGCTACCGTACTGGTAGAACCGGGTGATACTTCCATGCCGCGTGCCTGCATGTTCAGTAATGACTGCATCTACCATAGTGATCCTGATCCGGTCAATGCACCGTTTTTCTTACATTGCTCTTTGGTAGCCAAATAAGTTTGTCAGAGCAAAAGAACCAAAGCACGAATCCGCCAGCAGACAGATCACCTTGTCTGATTGAGTAAACTTCATTCCCTTTTGCTGCAAATAGAATTTACACATGGCAGATGACCCTCAGATGACCGAGCCGGTATTTATCAATCCGGTTCCTGCGGACAAGACACTCTATCTGGCAAAATGGAGCTCACGGTTCTGGGCCTGGCTCATTGATATCATCCTCATCACGCTCTTTCTGAATATTGTTCACGGGCTCCTTGAACCGGTCTGGGTACTGCCATTCTACTGGGATATTCCCCACTGGGATCCTTTCGCTCTCGGATTCCAGACCATCTTCTTCTTCCTGTACTGGACCGTGATGGAAGGGTTCAGGGGCCAGTCGATCGGCAAGATGGTGATGAACTTAAAAGTGGTCAACCGGGACGGGACAAAGATCCATTACGGAAGAGCGGCCATAGAAAGCCTCGGAAAGACGTTTGTTCCCATTCTTGTCCTTGACTGCCTGATCGGCTGGCTGGCTATGCCGAACTCCAAGCTCCGGGTCTTCAACCGGATATCCAATACCATTGTCATCAAGACCGACTACAAGGAGCCTTCGGGCATCCAGTATGTCAAGGAAAAGGAATAATCTCCGGTATCGCGCCCTTTTTTTACGATAAGAGCTCCCTTTACAGTATGGAAGATCTCCCGGATCATCCTCCCGCAAACGAGGAGGAAAATCCGATAAACCCGGATCAGGCAGAAAGACTGGAGCATTTTATCGGGTTGCTCCTGGATGACGATGAGGTAACCCGCTGGAAAGCCGCAGAGGCCCTGGGACGGATCGGGAATCCTGCAGCAGTTGCACCGCTCATCGACACGCTCTGGGATGATGACGCCCGCGTGAGACAGAAAGCCGCCTGGGCACTGGGACAGATCGGTGACCCGGATGCACTCCGGCCCCTTCAGCGGCTTTACCGGATGGAGAACGAGGACACACAGGAGATCATAAAAGGAGCACTCGAATCGATCAAACGTTCCCTGCAGGAATCCCGCTGATGACAGAACCCGGTGGATCGGCAGGAAGGCAGGTTTATCGGGTTCCCTTTCCAATATCAAGCAGGAAGTATCAGGATGGAAGAGATCGAGTCACTCTACAAAAACGAGAACGGCACCATCCTGATCGAGATCAAGCTGTCTACCATCATCCAGATGTTCAACACCTTCGATCCCGCCCCGTTCCACGAGAAGGAACTCGATTCGGATGCCGAGAGATATATTGTCAATATCGTCAAGGATTTTCCGGCAAAAACCCAGTTCAAGATGATCTTTTACCTGCCCGAAGAACTCGCATATGGTGAAGAGGTAAAAAAGATCGCCCCCGCGATCCACAACCACTTCCGGTACAAAATGCTGGTTGCCGACCAGAAGTACCGTTCCCAGTTCCGGTATGGAAGAACCGCCATGCTGATCGGGCTTGCGTTCCTGACAGTTGCCCTGGTAGTCAGGTTTTTTATCTTCTCTGTCAGCAGCGAGCTGCATACCCAGATTTTTGCCGATGCCCTGCTGATCATCGGCTGGGCAGCAATGTGGGAGCCGGTAACGATCCTGCTCTATGGTCTCTGGCCCATCATCCAGCTGAAAAAGACCTATGAGAAGATAAGTAAGATGGAGATCGAGGTCCGCCCATCGAAATAATGGATCTGATCACGCAAGACTGTGCAGGTCTTTGAGGCATTTCACAATACTCCGGGTCTGCGGGGACGGATCCGGAACCGGTGGCGTTTCGCAGTCAGACATCAGGGCGGAAAAGATACCGGATACCGCAGCCCCGTGGGATGGCCCGTACCCGCCTTCCAGCACCAGGGTAAGAGGGCAATGTACCGCTGATTTCACCATGCCGGCCAGGATCCCGATATCTTCCGGCCGGATATTCATGCCCCCGAGGGGATCATCAAAAAGGATGTCCTGGCCGGCAGAGACCAGCAGGACTGAAGGGCTGAACCGTCTGAGTGCGGGCAGGAAAATTTCTTGGAATACTGCCGAGTAATCCGCAATTGAGGATCCTGCAGCAAGCGGTGCATTGATCGTATACCCTTCCCCGTCACCAATCCCTGCCTCGGCAACACTGCCCGAGTAGGGGAAAAAATGTTCCTGGTGCACCGAGCAGAAGAGCACACGATCCGTTCCATAGAATGAATGCTGGGTGCCGTTCCCGTGATGGACATCCCAGTCAACTATCGCAACCCGTGGGACATGCGTCAGGGCATAGGCAGCGGCAATTGCCACATTATTGAAGAGGCAGAATCCCATGGCACGGTTGTATTCGGCATGGTGCCCGGGTGGGCGTACCAGGGCAAAACAATGCTGCCCGGCACGTGACCTGTCGACAGCGGCAATCGCTGCGCCTGCGGCGTTTCGGGCAATCTCGTATGAGGAAGGGGTTACGTAGGTATCGGAATCGATGAATACCGGACCCTGAAGATCATTGCACATGATCCGGATCCATTCAGCATAGCCGGGATCGTGAACCCGGAAGAGATCTTCCGGAGATGCCGGGGGAGCACAAAGCCTTGGAATATCCGGATCTATCCCGGAACATGCCTGGAGAAGGCGGGCCGGGCTCTCGGGGTGACCAGCAACTGAATGTTTTTCGCCCGAGGGATCCAGGATAACAGAACACGGGGTTCTCATGACATTCCTGCTCATTCACTCATATTACCTGTACGATTACGGGATTGTTGCAGGTTTGTGGTATATCGGTTTTTCGCTTATAGGGGGTTCTATGGAAAAAGGAAGGTGCGGAATCAAAAAAATCCAGGGAGCTATTCAAATTCCGGTTCAGGAGAAATCCTGAATTTTATACGGTTTTTTCTTGATTCCAATTGAAAAATGAGGGTGTCCCCCTCACTCCCCCATACTCATTAAGGATGAACGCCGCCGCCCCCGACGGGGCGCCTCCGCGGCGGATCAAGGGCCTGATTATGTCTGAAAACAGTAATTGCCCCGCCGTGCCCCGCGAGGGGCCCTTAGGCTCATGAGCCCTCCGAATATTCCCTTTTTAATTTTCATAATTTAGGTATGAACGCCCGTTCATGTACCTTTCATGCAAAATGAGGGTGACCCCCTCACTCCCCCAGGGGGGGAGGCTGCCCGAGGGGAGCATCCCCTCGACCCCCGTCCCGATTCCGCTGTGAGAATATTCAACCACCTGAGTGACTATCATTCTGCGGGGGAATGCCCGGGCGGCGGGGGCGGAGGCATGATGTGCCGGAGCCCCCAGGAGCGATTGATCGTTCCATGAAGTTTAATGCAGGGTAAAAACCTGATCTGGATAATAAGTTCGAGCCGGTTAAAGAGAGAAATATCCAAAGCCAAAAAAATCCCGTTACTCACCAACCCGGCATTCATCCAGACGGGCAGAACATGCCGGGCAGAGCATCTTCTTCTTCCGGTCCAGTTCATCGAGCGTGTCCGGCCGGAACATGATACACTCGTTATTCCCGCAGTGATCGAGCCCTATGAGATGCCCGACCTCATGGGCACCCTCCTTGGTTAACCGGTCGATCAGGTCGTCATCGTCTCCCGGGCGCCCGTAGTATTCATTCCCCAGCCGGGCGCTCGAGACCACTGCCGCGCCAACGGACGGGCGGGCAAGCCCGAAGACGAAACTGTTCCCGTTCCGGAAAAGGTCCTGGTGAACAACAAGGAGGACCGGATCGGTTATCCCATGACGGTGTTTATAGGTCTGGGCGCTGTCGAGTAGCGCCTGCGCATCGATCTGCTGGCGACTTACCACATACCCCATCATGCGGACATGGTTCTCCGATACCGATGACGGGATACCCAGTACCGAAGAGATCTTGCGGGCCACCGGCATCTGGAGACCCGCAGGAGACTGCGAATCCCAAAAGATATGGATATGCATCGCTATATTCTGTTGGAATGGGCTCCTATAAACATATTCTAAAAAAATATTGGGTGTGAACTTAAACGACCTATAAACATATTGAGACCTGTATCGGCCAGTATATTGCAAAAAACTACTCCCGTGCCGTTGAAGTGGGGATCGGGCGCAATACTACGGCAGCAGAGATCGTCCTTGGCGCGGGAGCTCTTCTTCTCGCCACGGATGTGAAAGAACTGCCCGCCGGCCCGGTTCCGGTAACAATCGACGATGTCTTCGATCCGGACATCTCCCTTTACGAGGGTGCAGACGTTATTTATGCGGTACGTCCGGCCATCGAGATGATTCCCCCCCTGGTATCCCTTGCTAGGAGGGCAGGCTCGGACCTTGTCGTGTACCATCTTGGCTTTGAAATCTATGCCGACGGCGGGGAGAAAATAGACTGCGGGGTTGTCCTCCACCGGTATGTTACGCGATCAGAACCCGTCAAAGAGGGTTGACTGGGTTTTTGCCGGGCTCTTTTTCTCAGGAAGTTGTGCAGGTGCCTCAGGTTCGGCAGGAGCTGCCGGCAGGCTCTCCTGCACGGGGACTTTCTCCTTTTTTGGTTTCTTCTGCTCTTTTGAGATCTTTTCCTTCTCCTTTTCTTCCTGCGCCAGGGTTTTTATTACCTCCATTGACCGGGCCCGGTCATTTAAGAAGAAGTTGAGCTGATCGGCATCGAACGCCAGCTCCCGGGCATAGCCGGACGGATCCTGTTCGATGAGCATCGAGACCATACCAAGATAACTTTCCCGCAGGGTGTTCTGGGGGATATGCATAACGCCGGATACCTTGTTCAGGCTCGCCACCCGTATAATCTTCTGTTTCTTTGCGGTTGACATCCTCTGCCAGCGTTCCGGGGGCATAATCCGGGCATGGAGTCCTTTCCCGCCGGCAGCATCGGCCGTGCCCAGGAGCATGATGGCGGTGGCGTACCTCCAGAGCGTATGGTATTGCCGCCGGTAGGTATACCCGAGGTACTCGTCCGCCCGGGCAAGGTGCCGGTAGGCGAGCCCCGTTGCCTGCAGGTCAGGCAGCAGGTGAACGCTCCCTTCCACCCACTGCTCGATGGTCTCGGGCGTATCATTGACATCATAGGAAAGGCGCATCAGCTCGCTGTCCGGGGTCTTCCCGAACAGGGAGGTGATAAGCGAGAAGATAGATACCCGTTCATCCTTCTGCGAAGTGTGGACCCCGGAATCGTCAAGGCTCGTACGCCCGATCGCCGAAGCATAGAGCATGTTGACGGCAGACCGGATATCCCCCTCAGCACTCTCGGCAATGGCATGGACTGCCGCATCACTGCAGGCAATCTTCTCCGCGGCACAAAGGTACTTGAGCCGCGGGGCTATCGAGCGGGCAGGGAGGGCCTTGAACTGGACCGGGTCGCAGCGGGAACGGATCTCCGGAGACAGACCGTAAAGATCGTTGGCGATCAGCACCATCGGTTGCTGCGTCCCGCGGATGATCTCAACGATTGCCTTGGCACCGCCACGGTCTGATGTCCCCTGCAGGTTATCTGCCTCATCGAGAATGATCAGCTTCCGCGATGCGCCGGTCAGGCTCGCCGTTGTGCTGCCGGCACCGGCAATCCGTTCGATAACCGCAGCAGTCCGCTGGTCGCTCGCATTGAGCTCGATCACCTCCCAGTTCATATCGTTTGCAAGCGCGTGGGCAGTGGAGGTCTTGCCAATGCCGGGCTTTCCGTAGATGAGCAGGGGACGGGATTTCCGGGTCCAGTTCTTTGCCCAGTCTGCGATCTGACGGACGGCTGAGGCATTGCCGACAATATCGGCAAGATGTGCCGGCCGGTATTTTTCTGCCCAGTCCATACCAACACGTTGGCCGTGAATCAGATAAAACACTCTGCTTGCCCGGTAATCCTGCTGTCGGAGTCAGAACAAATAAGTTATCTCTGATAACGTGAAAATAGGATACACGCAATTATTTTCATAACATTTAAGGTGATGCCGTGGTCCAGAGCTGCTCCACAGAAACGATAGCAAAAACAGTCAGGGAATACGAGGGTGTCAGGAGAAAGCATACCATCGGCGAGATGGTCAGGGCGCTGAAGATCGATGCCCCGCACGTAGTTGCATCATTTGGCGAGGATGCGGCAGTCATCGAGCACAACGGGGAGGCACTTCTCCTTGCAGCCGACGGCATCTGGAGCAGGCTCATGGAAGCCGACCCGTACTGGGCAGGCTACTGCTCGGTCCTCGTCAACATCCACGATATCGCTGCCATGGGCGGACGGCCGATTGCCATGGTGGACATCTTCTCGATCGCAAAAACCACCGTGCAGGAACTGGTAGTCAAAGGCATGCACGACGCCTCGGCCCAGTTCGGCGTCCCGATCGTTGGCGGCCATCTCCACCCGGACGCCCCGTACAGCGTGATCGATGTCTCGATCCTCGGCTCCGCCCGGCTCGATTCCATCATCTACAGCCACACGGCACAGGAAGGCGACAGCGTGGTTGCGGCAATCGATCTTTCAGGCCGTGTGCACCCGTCCTGTGCGCTCAACTGGGATTCCGTTACCATGAAAACGGCAGCCCAGGTCAGGGCACAGATAGCCGTGCTCGAAACGATCGGGACAAAACACCTGGTCACCGCGGGAAAAGACATCAGCAACCCCGGCATCATCGGTACACTCGGCATGCTGCTGGAAGTGAGCGGGAAGGGAGCCGAGATCGATCTCGGCCTGATACCAAAACCCTCTCTTGCAGCAAATAATATCACGTTCGAGCAGTGGGTGAGGATGTACCCGGGCATGGGATTCATCCTTACTGCAAAGAAAGCACATGTTCCCGAACTGATCCGGGTCTTTGCGGACGTCGGCATTACGGCAAAAGATATCGGGACCGTCAACAGCACCAGGGAACTGCGGATCCGTTACGAGGGCAACGATACGCAGGTCTTCGACTTTGTCAACAATGGGATCATGCACCTCGCAGAAGAGGATATTGCATGCCTGCCGCACTGAAACGGATCGGTATCGGCATTGCAGAGGATCCGGAAAAAGTACTCGCCAGTGCAGAGAGTGTAAGCGGCCCGTTCGAGACCATCTGCTATTGCCGGCCGGGATGCATATTACGGAAAACGGCAAATCCTGCAGTGCATATTGCTGAATCTCCGCAGCCGGAAGAGGCCATGGTAAGCGACCTGATGGCAGGCAGGATCGATGCAGCGGTGCGGGGAACCCTCCCTGCGAATGCAACCTTAAAAGCACTCAAAAAAGCAGAGGGTGTCGATCATCTCGAACGAATAGCCCTGCTTGAGACGAGCACCGGGAAAAAATTCCTTCTCACCCCGGTTGGCGTTGACGAAGGCTGGACCGTTCCCGAGAAAGTGGAGCTTATCAGGAAAGGGCGGGTTATTGCAAAAAAATTCGGCCTGCCGGAAAAAACAGGAGTGCTCTCGGGGGGAAGGCTGGGAGATGTCGGGAGGCACAAACAGGTGGATGCGAGCATGGCCGATGCCGAACTGGTTGCACGGATTGCCGGAGCAGAGCACTGCGAGATCCTGATTGAGGACGCGATCAAAAGCTGCGGCCTGATCATCGCGCCCGATGGTATCAGCGGCAACCTTGTCTTCCGGACCCTGACATTTCTTGGAGCCGGTTTCGGCCATGGCGCACCTGTGGTAAATATCCGCAAAATTTTCGTGGATACTTCGCGCGCCTCACCAAATTACACGAATGCGCTATTGCTCGCAGCATCTTTGTTGGAATAATTTTAAACGCCAGAAACTCCTTCTTTTTTTTAAAAGAGCCATATTATCCGATTTAAAATTATTCTGCGAAATTCTGAACTCCTTTCTTTACTTGCTTTGCAGGATGCCCTCCGATATCGTAATACTGAGTAAATTATGGGATTTTGCCAAAAAGTATTTAAATATACCAATATACTTTCTTTTTGAGGTTAGAAACATGGCAGATTTACCAATCGCCGCAGTTGTAAGGATTGCAAAGAAGAACGGAGCCGAAAGAGTAGGAAGCGATGCAGCTGAAGCCCTTGTTGTAAAGGCTGAGAAGTACATTGCCCAGCTCACCAAGGAAGCCAACAAGCTTGCCGAGCACGCGGGCAGAAAGACCATCAAGAAAGAAGACGTTGACCTGGCTGCAAAGTCCAACTGATCAACTCTTTTTTCTCTCATTATCCCGTACTGCACCCTATAAAAGTGAATATTCCGGGTTTTTCCTGATTGCTATGGAATCATGTACATTCACACCACTCAGTCCTGCCGATGGAAAAGAGGTTATCGATCTCTTCAACTATTACATTGAGCACTCGTTTGCCGCCTATCCTGAACAGAAAGTCCCGTACCAGTTCTTCGAGGTTTTCCGGCAGGCATGTACCGGGTACCCCTCGGTCGTGGCCCGGACCGCCGCCGGGTCACTGGCCGGTTTTGGGCTGCTGCGCCCCTACAGTCCCATGCCCACGTTTTGCCATACTGCCGAGATCACGTATTTCATCCGGCCGGAACTGACCGGAAAGGGCCTGGGGTCCCGGATGCTTGATCATCTGCAAAAAAAAGCAGAGGAACAGGGAATTACCACGATCCTTGCCAGCATCTCGTCCCTCAACGAGGGGAGTATCCGGTTTCACGAGCGTCACGGGTTTGTTGAATGCGGACGGTTTTTAAAAGTGGCGGAGAAAAAAGGATTTGTGTTCGACACGGTCTGGATGCAGATATTCCTGTAAGGAAATTTTATCAGAATTTTCCTTTCGTGCTCCGGACGATCTTCTTATCGCCGGTTATCGAGAGTGCTTCTCCAAGGGCAATCCCGAATGCCTTGAACACGGCTTCGCACTTGTGGTGATCATTCTTCCCGGAGAAACTGATGTGGGCCGTTATCCCGGCGCGGGTACAGAGCGAGTAAAAAAAATGCTCAAACAGGTCTGAGGGAACAGTCCCGACAGCCTTGTTGCCAAACGAGCCGGAAAAAGCAAGATACCCCCGGCCCCCGCAGTCGAGTGCCACCTGCGCCAGCGATTCGTCCATGGGGATGATGGCATGGGAGAACCGTTTCATCCCCTTCCCTTCGCCGATGGCCTGTTTTATGGCATCGCCAAGGACGATCCCGATATCTTCAACGGTATGGTGGCAGTCAACATGCAGGTCGCCTTGTGCAGTCAGGGTCATGTCGAACCCGCCATGCCGTGCCATTGCAGTGAGCATATGGTCAAAGAACGCAACCCCGCTGTCTGCAGCAACTTTCCCGGAACCATCCGGGTTGAGCCGGATAGCGATATTCGTCTCTTTTGTCTCACGCCTGATTTCCACGATTCTCATTGGCATTCCTCCAGTGCATCCTTAAGAGAGATCTTTCCGCTGTACAGGGCGGACCCGAGAACCGCCCCCCAGGCACCGGCAGCCCGGAGCCCGGCCACGTCCGGCCGGCCCGAGACTCCGCCGGCAACAACAACCGGGATCTTTACGTGATCGATCAGCTTCCGGACCGGCTCAAACCGGACCCCCTGCTGGAGCCCTTCGACATCCACATTGGTGTACAGCAGGGAGCCGGCACCAAGCTCCTCGAAACGCTTTGCCCAGACCAGGTAATCGCCCGCTGTTTCCTGCCAGCCATGAACCGCGATCTGGCCGCCTTTGGCATCGACACCGGCCATGATCCTGTCGCTCCCGAACTCTTCAGACAGAGTCCGTATGCATTCCGGTTCCTGGGTGGCAAGAGTGGAGATGATGATCCGGGACACCCCGGTATCCAGCCACTGCTTCGCGTCCTGTATTGAGCGGATGCCCCCGCCCAGTTCGATCTCGACACCGGTCTTTTTTATGAGTTCGGAGATCAGCCCGGCATTCCTGGCAGCGGTGCCAAATGCCCCGTCAAGGTTGATGACATGGAGGGCATCAGCCCCCGCATCCAGCCACCGGGTTGCGCAGTCCAGCGGGTTGCCGTACGCAGTTGCGCTCTCCCGTTTGCCCTGGACGAGCTGGACGCATCGCCCCCCGAGAATATCAACCGCAGGAAAGATTCTCATGGTGGATCAGCGGATCATCCGTTGGATGGCCATGACGAGAATATCCTTTGCACCCGCCCGTTTCAGGGCATTGATGAGGGTATAGACGCGTTCCTCGCTGACAACCGCATGCACGGCAACAAGGTCCTCGTTTGAAGCAACATCCATGACCGTCGGGCCGGAAAGGCCGGGCAGCACCCGTTTCACGGTATCGAGCGAAGCGCGTTTCACGTTCATCATCAGGTAACACTGGCCCCGTGCCCGGATCACGCTCTCGAGGGCCAGGTGGATCTCGTCGATCTTCTCTTTTTTTACCGTGAGGGAGTTCCGGTTCGCTATGAGGTGCGTTGAGGTAACAAGCACTTCATCGATGACCCGGAGCCGGTTGGTTTTGAGCGTGGTTCCCGAACTGGAAAGATCGATGATCGCATCGGCAATACCCAGGTGGGGTGTTGCCTCGCAGGCACCCCCGACAAGGACGACTTCGACATTCACCCGGTGTTTTTTGAAGTAATTCCTTGTGATCACCGGGAACTCGGTTGCAATCTTGAGACCGGCAAGTTCTTTTGCAGACGTAATCTCTGAGTCCTCGTGCACGGCAAGCACCAGTTTGGCCTTGCCGAACTGGAGATCAAGAAGCTCTTCCACATCGGCTTCCCGTTCCACAACCATGTCGTGGCCGGTGATGCCGAGATCGGCTGCACCCGTTGCAACGTATTCGGGGATATCAACCGGCCGGGCAAAGAGGATCTCAACGTGGGGATCGAGAGTCCGGGTGATCAGTCTCCGCTCGCCATTCTCGGCCAGGTGGAGCCCGCTCTTCTCGACCAGGTCCATGATCGGTGCAGCAATCCTGCCCTTGTTGGGAATCGCCAGCCGCACAATATCGGAAAAAGAGGATTTGGTGGCGGTTTTTTTGATATTTTTTTCAGATTTCGCCATTGTTGTATCAGAAGGTCTTGAGCTTGCCTTCGATGACCTTCTCGGTGATGTGGGTCACATTCGCGAGCTGGCTGTCAACAATTTCCTGGATATCGGCATTGATCGCCTTGAGGGTAACACCGGATTTTGGGAGCACCTGGATGCTTGCCACGAGCGGCTGGTCGATCGGTTTCCCTATCTGGGAGAGCAGCCGGACGTACATCTCCTCGATGCCGTCCACCTTTGTCACACATTCGCGGGCGATCTGGGTGGAGAGGAGGTTGTAGATCTTGCCGATGTGGTTGATCGGGTTCTTTCCGCTTGTCGCTTCCATGCTCATCGGGCGGTTGGGGGTGATGAGCCCGTTGCACCGGTTGCCCCGGCCTACCGATCCATCGTCTCCCATCTCAGCGGAGGTACCGGTTACCGTTAAGAACACGCTCTTCTTCTTGATGTCGTCTGCCGTGTTCACATGGACGGTAACCTTGCGCTTCGTGCTCTTCTTTGCAATGGCCGTGATCTCTTCGTTGAGCAGGCTCATGTACTCCGAGTATTCCCGGATATCCTTGCAGTACCGGTCAACGATAGCACAGGCAATCGTGAGGGTGATGGTGTTCCCATCCCGCAGCCCCATGATCTTGATGTCCTGGCCGATGGCGGGGTACTTCTTCCGGAGCTTGGTATCGATATAGTCCGAGCTGTTCCTGATGATCGTCTCAACTTCCGAGAACGGGGCGTGGCCGACACCAAAGGAGGTGTCGTTTGACCGCGGGACTTTTCCCTGGCTTGGCTTGAAGACATCTCTGAGGTCGGTTGATCCGGTCCCGAGACGGCAGTCGATCATGAGGTCCCGGTTCAGGTTGAGTTCGGGAAGGATCTTGTGGATATATTTGTGGGCTGCTTCGACCGCAACGGAATCGGTTGCAATTCTTGCGCCTTCGAACTGCTTGGTGGCCCGACCGTCGAGAAGGACATAGATCGGGCGGATCATCTTCCCGCCACCGAACTTGGGTGCCGATTCACCGGCAACAACTTCGCCCTGATCGGTGTTGTGGTGGAGGACTACGCCAAATTCTTCGAGGTAGGCTTTGCAAAGTGCCTGGCTGATGGATTCGGCAATGCCATCGGCAAGACTGTCCGGGTGGCCAAGGCATTTGCGTTCAACAAGCTCGATCCGCTGTTTTTCAAGGGGTATCTGGTCCAATGCTTCAATCTGGATATTTCTCTTCATTGATTTCCTCGTGAAACTTCGTAATAGTACAAGGGACTGGAGGTAATATAACGATTTCTAAAAACACAATTGTTTCCGTATTTTTATTACCTGTAGTGATAATTGCCTGGCCAAAAACCCCGTTATTCTGGGTTATATTGCCCGGATTTCCTCAAGGTCCAGGATAATACAGTAAAAAATCCGGGCAGAAAAAAGAAAATACCAAAAAAAGCCGGGAGAGAGAAGCGATTTATCGACGGAGGAATTTGTGGAGAATGGTCATCTCGCTTCCCTTCGGGGCTTTCTTGATCGGAGGTTTTGTCGGCACCGGAACTTCTCCGATCTCATCCTCTTCGTCATCAGAATCCTCGGCATCGCGTTGGGCCCGCTGCTCATGGGGGGGATCTGTCCGGGTCATCCTCTTATCGGCTTGCGCCTGCGGGAAACGGGCATTGGGCAGGGTCCGGTGCTGGCCCAAGTTCGTCCCACACCCGGGGCAGAAATTCGCTGAATGCGGGAGCTTTTTTCCGCAGTTATGACAGAACTGGGGCCCTTCCGCGGGTTGTTCTTCAGGTTGCCGGGGTTCCGGTGGCATCTCCCGGCTCACCGGGCGGCGTGTGAACGGCCGGATTTCCGCGGGTTGCGGCACGGGTTCAGGTTCGGGTTCGGGCGGGGTGACCGGCTGAGTCACCATCCTTCTTACCGGTTGTCCTGCCGGATGGGTGATGGGTTTTACCGCACCTTTCATTGCCACTTTCATTGCGGACTGGACTTCTGGTTTCCTTACCGGGGGAGCTGCAGGCTCTTTTTCCGGTTGGCTGTCCCAGTCATTACTGGAAGTTATAACCGGTCTCCTGGCCGGTTCAGCAGCCTGCCGGATCTGGGGCTGGGGACGCCGCGGGGGAGATACGATTTCCGGTTCTGGTTCCGGTTCCTCTTCCGGTATCTTATAAGGAGAGAGGATACGCTTGACCGGGGGTTGTCTCTCGTGATCCTTGACCGGTTTCCTGGCCGGGTACAGCTCCTGCCGGACCGGGGGTTTTACCGGCTTTTTGACAACGGGAGGTTCTTCTTCATAATCCGGTATCTCTTCAAAAGGCGCTTCTTCTTCAGCCGGCTCCTCCACGGGGGGTTTCCGGCCTTTCTTTGGTGCCTCTGCTTCCTGCAGCAGGGCAATCCATTCATCGATCTCCCCGGACCGGTCGGTTCCACTCTGGGCAAAGACCAGTTTCAAGGTTTTCACTTCATCGTCAGCAGAGCGGATGGAGAGAACAAGAACGGGATCGGAATTCTCTGAAAATTCCACGATACTTCCGACAATCGTATCGCGCGGAACATCCTTTGCGGTGACCTTGAGCTTCTTTTCCTGGGTATCGATCAAAAATACACGCTTGTTGGTCAGGTAGGCATGGAAAAAGAATTTTTTTACGGATACGTTGAGCGAGCCTATCAGGACCTGTTCCCCGGGTTGCAGGTAGCCCGAAAGGCCTCCGCCCTCATCGTCCTCCATCTCCGCATCGTCGGCCATATCCTGTTTCTGTGAAGCCATGGAGGCCTTCATCCCGCCAGGAGCAGCACCCCTGCCGGGCGCAGGTGCCGTTTTTTCGGGACGCCGGGCTATCTTACCGCCGCAATAGCCGCATTCGACGATATTATCTCTGATATTCATCCCGCAGTGTGGGCATTTCATCGATGGACTCCGCTTATACGATATCCGGACTAGATATCTATAATGTTCTCATTGGATAAGAAAAATTCTCTGATCAGTATCCGACTGTCTTACAGATGATTTTTTGGCAGTCAGGCTGAAACACGCTCCCGGATACTGTTGATGATCTGCTCCCTCTCATCCCCGCTCTCGCATGCATACAGGTACACGCCGGCGTCCGCTTTGTTGTTACAGAGTACTGCATTGATCCGGCACCGGGTACTGTCACGGTCGAGCAGACAATCATCGGGCAGGAGGCGGCCGAACGTATCGTTTGCCATTTTCCGGATAGTCTCCCGGCAGTCGGCAACATGATACAACCCCTTCTTCACCACCACGATCAGGACCCCTTTTCTGTCAGAGTCGCGGGTCTCTTCTATCCGGAACGTCCCGTATTTCTCATCCCCGTACGTGTTGAGGAATTCGCGGTAGAACGGGTCGTGCCTTTCCTTGAGCTGGCCAAGGAAGAGCCCGGCAGCCATGGGAAGATACCGGGAGTACTTCGCATTCACCGGTGACCGGAGGTGCTCGTAGGCCGGTCTTTCCAGAAGATCCTGGACAAGGGTTTTTGACCGGGCAAAGAGATCCTCTTTTACCCCCCCGGAGAAGTTCAGTTTTACCGGCCGGAAATAAAGGGTCTTTCCCTGGAACGGGACCGCAAAGGAACCGTCTTTGAGCTGGGTTAAGGTAAATGCGGGAGCAGCAACCGGCAGGCTGTCGGGTTTCTTTTCCGGTTTCCGGAGAATGGGATTTCCCCCGGGGCTCGTGCCGCGCGCAAGAGCTGCCCAGGTCTCAGGAGGGAAGGTTTTATCAAGGTTCTTTTTCCAGAGGGGGTCGCGGATGCTTGCAATCGAGACCAGCCGGAACTGGGTTCCCACGGGGATGAACTTGGCCCCGCAATGGGAACATTCGATATAAAATTCCGTGTGGGGTATGCCGAAGAGCTGTTTTCCGGTGACCCGGTTGAGGATGCCGGTCCGGCAGACCGGGCATACGCTCGTCCAGGAGAAGGGCGACGCATCCGCGTCCGTTCCGGCTAAGTTCACCTGAGGTGCCGGGGAAGCGGTATGCCAGGTCCAGGGACCGAGCAGGCGGATTCCTTTCCGGGGATGGGGGAACCCTCGTTCAAGGATCTGCGTGGATTCAGCAATCCCTGCAGCGCAGAGCACTTCTGCAACTACCGGTGAGACGGTCTTCCCCGGCAGGTGGAGGCGCGCCTCAATGCACCGGTCAAGCCCGTCATCCGGTATCACCAGCGCGTTCTGCGGGGTGGTGAGGGCAAGAGTCTTCTTGAACTCGGCGTTGAGGCATTCCATGGCAACCCCAAGCAGCTCGCCATTGACCATAACCCCGCCCCGGAGAAACGGAAGCCGGGACACTTTCCTGCTGACCGTATCATTCACAAGTGCGAACATCTCGGAAGGGATGGGGAAATACTGGGGTGCCGTCATGGTAGGATTCCTAACGGTTGGAATGGAAAGACGATAAACGCTTGCAGGAGATACCCGGGTTTTATAGATGGGGGTTAACACCCCCAAAGGGCACCACAACCGCAAATCAGTGACTGAATCGGTTCGGTACAACCGCTAAAAAGATCTGTGATATTTCCGGGGGTCAAGGGGATGCTCCCCTTGGGATGCCTCCC
The DNA here is from genome assembly GCA_041645355.1 of Methanoregula sp. Classification (GTDB taxonomy): domain Archaea; phylum Halobacteriota; class Methanomicrobia; order Methanomicrobiales; family Methanospirillaceae; genus Methanoregula. The sequence continues at coordinate 56,799 of JBAZQF010000004.1, read as the reverse complement.
CCTTTGGGGGAGAGAGGGGGTCACACTCCTTTTATATAAGAACCGGTCTTTTTCAGAACCCCGCCGGGTCCACGGCATCCCATTTCACTTTCGCTTTCTGTACAAACAGCCATGCCGGCAGCAGGAGGATCACGGAAGAGAGGGCAAAGACCGGGCCTGCAAAGGCAACCGCCGTGAAGATGGTCAGTGCAATCCCGACGAGGACAAGGTAGATGAAGAGCACCTTTACATCATAGACAAGAACATTCGGGGAGAGCCCGGTCAGCCAGACCATGATGCCGGCTGCATAGAACGAAACTGCGAGGCAGAGAACAACTGCCGGGATAAGATTCGCCGCTTCCCCGCTCACGATCGCTGCCCCCGCAATGAAAACTGCCGGGACAAGCTGGAGGAGGGAAAACGTGGTCAGCTTACCGGAGATGAGCGTGCTGACGCGGACCGGCAGGCAGGCGTACGGCCCGAACGAGTCGAACATGGTAACCCACGTGTACATGGTCGAGGCAATGACCCCTGCGACAATGGCATACAGGAAGATGAGGCCGTGCGGCGGGAAGTACGGGGTGAGGAGGGAGAGGAAGAACCAGATCACCGCAAGCGGGATAACAAACGAGAAGAGGGTCTGGCCGACAACGCTCCCGCTCCGGTACAGGTCGATCATGTCCTTTGCGGCAAGGGGAGGGTTGGGCAGGAATGAGAGTTTTTTCAGGAGTGGGGAGAACGAATTTTTTACCTCCCTGCTCTGCCCGGTCTCCAGCGGATCGAAGAGGGAGACCGACACTGCAAACAGGGCCGCAAGAGCGGCACAGGTGAGGATGAACGTAGGGTACGAGAACGATACATAGAGGAGGAGCGGCGGGAAGAAGAGTGCCGGGTTCATGCCGGTGACCGCTGATATGATCCCCCACCCGGCCCCGGTGAGGAGCACGATGAGCCAGAGGAGCGCCCGCGACCGGGAATAGACGGTTGAGAGGAAGAAGACTATGCAGAGGCCGGAGAGGAACGAGAGGGTCAGGGTCAGCAGGAGGAGCAGGGCCGCAAAGAGGGGAACACCGGTAAATGGCGAGGCAAGGATGTACCCGAGGCCGAACGGGAAGACCCAGAGGAAGAAGTAATAGATGAGGTCCTTGACCACGAAATTGAAAAAGATGAACCGGCCGGAGAGCGGCAGGCTCCGGGCCGAGTAGGCAAGGAGGCTGGCCTGGCCGAACCTGCGGTTCATCACCTCGTTCCCGAGCAAACCGAACGCCCCTACCATGAACCCGAGCATCAGGAAGCTTGCGTGGGTGAGGATGGCAATCTCCCCGGCAGGAAGGTTCGATCGCATAAGCGGCAGAAGGAACGAGCTCATGAACGCGATCCCGAAGATCATGACCGGGAAGAGTGCAAAGGAGAGGCTCCCGAACATGGTGGAATGCATCCGCCACTCTTCTCTGACCATGTTTTTGAAGAGCTCAAGCATGGCGATCCTTCCGGACAAGCGAGAGGAAGAACGAGGATAGGTGCTCGTTTCTTGCCGTGAGATCGGATACGGGGCCGGTGTGGAGCAGGTTTCCCTTGTGCAGGATGGCAAATTCCGAGCAGATCTCTTCTGCAATCTCGAGGATGTGGGTGGAGATGAATATCGTCTTTCCTTTCTTTGCATACCCGGCAAGGTATTCCTTGACAACGTCCTGCATGATGGGATCGAAGTTGATCAAGGGCTCATCGATGAGGGCGAGCGCCGGTTCGTGGACAAAGGCCTGCGCAAACATCAGTTTCTGCCGGGTGCCCCGGGAGAGGTCCTTGCAGAGCACGTTCTTCTTGTCCCGGAACTCGAGGAAATCGAACCACCACTCTGCCTTCTCACGAATATCCGGAATCTTCCTGACCGCACCGACAAAATCGAGATATTCCTGTGCGGTAAGAAAACTCGGGGGAGTCTCCTGTTCGGGGATGATCCCGACTTTTGCCCGGACCCCGACCGGGTCTTTCTCAACATCGAGGCCGAGCACCATTGCCGACCCGGAGGTGGGCCGGATCTGGCCGGTCAGCATCTTGATCATGGTCGTCTTGCCGGAGCCGTTTGGGCCTAAGAGGCCATAGAGCGCTCCTTCCTTTACGGCAAGGGAGACCGTATTCACTGCCGTCACGTCCCCGAACTGTTTTGAGAGTTCCTTTGCTTCCAGAATAAATGTCATGCTGTCACCGTTTTGCGGGTTTTTTCCCGTTCTTCTTCTCTTCCTGAACGGTCCCGGCTGAAAAGCCGTTCCAGATAAATTCCATGCCCTGGTTCATGATCCGCTCCCGCTCCGCATCGGATTTTGCCGTCGCAACCCGGGCAATGAGGCCGGAGAACGATGAAGCCATCATAAAAACAAGGAGCTTTTTGTCATAATCCCTGATCGTGCCTTCCCGGATTCCCTCTTCGATCAGGTCCGGCAGGAAGAGGAACCGGGACATGCCTTCCTCCTGAGCAGAGGTGGAGACAAATGGCGAATGGGCAAACTGTTCCATGAACTTCATCTTCTCCGCATGCTCCATTCCCCATGCGATCGCGTTCCGGCCAAGGCGGTTCAGCTTTGCCTGTACACCGGGCTCTCCTGAAAGGCCGCTGCACATTGCCTCTGCGGCTTCGGCCTTGACCCGGAGGTAGAGGGTATCGATGAGCTCTTCTTTTGTTTTGAAATAAAAGAAGAGCGTACCGGTAGCCACCCCCGCCTCTTTTGATATGAGCGAGGTGGGGGTCCCAAAGAAACCCCGTTCGGTAAAGAGCCGGAGGGCCGCGTCCAGGATCGCTTCCTGCTTGTCGCTGCCCGGGTCAGGCATGGGACTTGTCTCCCGTAACGAACCGGCGCACCCGTCCAAGCTTGTTCATGCACCACAACCCCCCTTTGAGGATGGGGACAACCACGCCCATCATCCCGTCCATCTCCCGGGATACATCCTTCATGAGGGTTGGAATCGGCAGGTGCTGGGGGCAGGCTTTGGCGCACTTCCCGCACTGCCGGCAGAGCCCGGCCGAGGACTTCTCGCCCATGAGACCCCCGTGCTGACCAATATAATGGAATTTGATTGACCGGTCATGGGGGAAGAGGGCATGGCTGTTGTAACTCGCAAAGCAGCCGGGGATATCTACCCCGGCCGGGCAGGGCATGCAGTACCCGCAGCCCGTGCACCCGACCTTCATCAGGCGCCGGTACTCGTCGCGGGCTGCATGGATGGTGGCCAGTTCCGCTTCGATGAGCGAACCCGAAAGCGCATCTTCTGCCGCCATGAGATTCTCCCGGATATGGGTCTCATCGTTCATGCCGGAGAGGACAACGGTCACTTCCGGGTGGTTCCAGACCCAGCGGAGAGCCCATTCTGCCGGGGAACGCTTCACGGGGGCCTTGTCCCAGATCTTCCGGACAGAGTCCGGCACCCGCCCGGCAAGGTTGCCTCCCCGCAGGGGTTCCATGATCATCACGGCCATGCCTTTCTTTGCAGCATATTCGAGCCCGTCTTTTCCTGCCTGGTTGTGCTCGTCGAGATAGTTATACTGGATCTGGCAGAAATCCCAGTCATACGCATCCACGATCTCCCGGAACACCGCGTTATTTGCGTGGGTGGAGAAGCCGGCATGCCGGATCCTCCCGTCCTTTTTCGCCGAATCGAGGAACTCGAAAATTCCGAGCATCTTCATGCTCTCGAAGCTTCTCTTGCTGAGGCTGTGGAGCAGATAGTAATCGATGTGATCGGTCTGGAGGGTTAAAAGCTGGGTATCGAGGATCCGGTCCATATCTTCACGTTCAAAAACCGACCAGGGGGGCAGCTTGGTGGCGATCCGGACCTTCTCGCGATACCCGTCGGCAAGGGCCCGGGCAAGGACCGGTTCGCTCTTCCCCATGTGGTAGACCGGTGCCGTGTCGAGATAATTGACCCCGCCGTCAATGGCCTGCCGGATCTGCCGGATGGTGCGTTCCTCATCAACGCCACCGGTCCGGGTCGTTGGGTAGCGCATGCAGCCGAAGCCGAGAATCGAGAGTTTGTCGCCGGTCTTTGGGACAGTTCGGTATAACATGAAACGATCTCCATTTTGTAAATTGACTAGTCAGTCAATTCGTTGGAGGCCGGGATATTTAAATTGTGCTGCCAGGTTTCACGGACAGCTCCTTCTGTAGGGGACACGCCGGATGATTCTCCCAGATCATAATTGCACGATGAAACCGGGTATTTTATTTGGATGGGCTCTCAGTCAGAGCCGCACCGATATGACACAATCCAACAAGTGGCAGGAGGAGTATCAGGTAAAACGCTGAATATACGATAAGGACGCTCCACGATGTCTGCAGGGGATGTAAAAACGCGGATACCAGCTGCCATATCAGGAATACTGCATAGATGCTGATCACACCGGAAACGAGAGCAAAATACCGGGTTATCTTTCTTTGTGGCTGAGGAAATGCGATAAAAAATCCGGTTGATGTCAGTGAAAGGAATGCAAGGGAGAGTTCCAGGAACTCCATATTCCGTGCCCAGGAACTGAGCATCCCGATAGCAGCGATGCAGACTATCCCGGTTCCGGCCAGGTGAAAAATTCCCCAGTACCAGTGGTTCGAAACCGCTTTCAGCCGGATGACTGCGAGAAGCGATCCGCAGAATGAGATTCCTGCAACAATAAGCGGAACAATCGTTTTCAGGGCAGCACCCGGAGAACGGAACACCATGATGATTAGGAAAAGGAAGAAGACCAGCGATGTGCCCGCCAGAGGGAGAACATGTCTGTTTATCATAACTGCCTCACAAAATAATCTGGATTCTTTTCAACTGATATTGATTGAGAATTCATGTATTGATCCTGTATTTCCGGGGGTATTATCCCTGACCGTTAGCCGCCAGTCATGCATATTCTCAAATCCGGTGGCCTGGACGTACATGAACCGACAAAGAATGCACTGACACTGACATAGGAATCAGTCCTTGAATCGGGCTGGTAATATTGGCAGGTATCTGCCGGTGACTGCCAGTCCTCATTTGTATCAACATTCCACTCATCACGTATCGGTGTGGTCTGGGTATTCAGGTAAGATGCTAGGATTGGTAAAAAGGGGGGCGGCTTTTATTCCCGTCTCATACGCATACGTTTCCCCAATCATCTCCCGAAGGAACAACAACTGGGATCCAAGATCCTGTGGTTCGGCCGTTGCATAATACACGATATAATGTTCATTATTCACCGTATACCTGCTGACACCAGATTGAATCCCGGGCCCGGGAATTTCAGCTGTGAAAAACAACCCCGTGGAATCGGGACTTTCATAACCGGTCGTTGTCAAGTGACCGGGCAACCGGCTGTTATCATGTGTATTGGGGAAATCGCGAATAGACTGGCTTGTCCCATTACTCGAGGGATAATCCAGCTCGACCGTAGTGAGTGTTCCTGAATTTTTCAGGTATTCTTTGAGTCTTAAAGCTGATTCCAGAAACTTATTATCGTCAGTGAAGTACCATACTGCAATCATATACCGGCTCCCGGTTTTTTCCCGTGTGTAATTCTCATACCGGCAGTACGGAGATAATTCCGGAAATTGCGGTACCGATCCATCGCGCCATCCGGAACGGATAAGATGCTCCTGATACGACTGATCAGATCCGGATGCCGCAGATGTCCAGATGAGATCCTTCTGGGGAAGATACCATCCGGTCCTTACGGTGGGCGGTGTCGGATCAGTTATGCCGGCGATGAGGATGAGCGCTGCACATGCAATGACCGCAATAAAGAGTATTGCGCTCCCCATGAGAATTTCTCGCGTCTTTTTCCGGTTCATCATTCACGCAACGAATATTCCTGCCATGTAAAAACTAATTACTTTTATATTTATAATAAAATCGCAAAGCGATATTTCGAGCATATTGCCATGCATTGAAAAAGGAAATACAAAATCAAAGTTTTTTACCGCAGAGGGGCAACCGGAACATGGATGAAGAGGAAGATACCGGTGCCATACAGAACTGATGCGAACCGATTTATGACGCGGGAAAAAATGCTTGCCGTACTTCTGATTATTGCAGCGGCATTCTGCCTTGCCGCCGGGTGTGTTGCAACAGCGCCGGCAGCGGATACCGGAAAGACCCCCGCAGCTGCGGCATCCGGTGCAAACCTGCGGATCATCACCGAGGACCTGCCGCCTTTCAACTACCCGGGTCCAGATGGGAAAGTGACCGGGCAGTCAACCGAGGTTGTGAACGGGATCTTATCCCGGCTCAACCAGACGAGATCGATCGAACTCCTGCCCTGGAGCGAGGGATATAATGCCGCGCTCAAAGGTCCGTATGTTGCACTCTATTCCACCGGACGCACTGAGGAACGCGAAGCCCTCTTCAAGTGGGCCGGGCCGATCACTGCCTATGACTTTACCTTCTATACCCGGAACGGATCAGCGATTTCCATCAGCAGTATCGAAGCAGCAAAAACCGCCGGCCTTATCGGCGTGGTCAAAGACGATGCACGGCACCAGTTCCTCGTGCAGCAGAATTTCACCAACGTGGTGACCTGCAACACCGATGCCGAATGCCTCGCAAACCTGCTTGCCAATAAGACCGGTTTGTGGTTTGGCAGTGCGGTTAATTTCCCGGCAACGGTGAAAAAGGAAGGGATCAATCCGCTCGCAGTCAAAGAGATCTACCAGGTAAAAAGCGTCCCCATGTATATCGCGTTTTCCAAAGATACTCCTGACAGCATTGTGGCGGCATGGCAGGGTGCCCTTGACGGGATGAAACAGGACGGGAGCTTTGGAGCGATCCGGTTGAAGTACGGGCTGAGTGCAACGGTGTGATGGTAGGGAAAAAAGAGTTTTGAAAAGAACCTGAACTGACAGCATGAATCTCAGAACTTCTCAAATTCTTGAAATTTTTTTAATTTCCAGTATTGCAATACCTGCCGCCGCCCCGAAGGGCGCCTCGTAAAGCACTCGCTGGGCGAAAACGCTGATCGGAGACCATGGGTACCGGAAGGGGGCCAAGGGGTGCTCCCCGTGGGCAGCTTCCCCCTCCCGAGGGAGTGAGGAGGTCACGCTCTTTAGATGGCGAAGAGAATAAAAAAAGTATTGAAATCAAATAGGGCTTAAAAAAAACGAAAAACTCAGCACCTGCACCGGAATAACTCCCGGACCATCTCCGGGATCTCCGAGACGCGGGACGCTACCGGGACGCCGTGCTTTTTGAGCCGGGCGATCTTGGACCGGGCATCGCCTTCGCCGCCCTCGACAATTGCCCCTGCATGGCCCATCCGCTTGTCCGGCGGGGCAGAAACTCCGGCAATATAGGAGACGATCGGGAGATCGGTGGACTTTGCCCCTTCTTCTTCGAGGTTCCCGCCCACTTCGCCTATCAGGACCACGGCTTTTGTCTCCGGATCCTTCTCAAAGAGCTCAAGCACATCCACAAATGTCTGGCCTATTACCGGGTCGCCCCCGATACCGATGACGCTGCTCTGGCCGATACCGGCCCGGGTGAGCTCGTCCACAACCTCGTAGGTGAGCGTGCCCGAGCGGGAGATGACGCCCACGTTTCCGCGGGAGAAGAGCCCGGACGGCATGATCCCCATCTTGACTTCCCCCGGAGAGAGGAGGCCGGGACAGTTCGGGCCAATTACGCGGGCTCCTTCCATCTTTGCATAGGCAAGCGCTTTCATCGTGTCCTGGACGGGGATGTGCTCGGTGATGCAGACGATCGTATCGATACCGGCATTTGCCTCCTCCATGATGGCATCGGCTGCGGCACCGGCGGGAACGAAGATGACCGCGGCACCGATATCGTGCCTGCTCATCGCGTCTTTGACGGTATTGTACACCGGTACCCCGTGCACCTGCTGGCCGGCCTTGCCCGGCGTAACCCCGGCTACAACGCCCTTTCCCCCGACCTGTCTGGCATATGCGTTCATCAGGCCGATATGGAACTCACCCTGCTTGCCGGTTGCTCCCTGCACGAGAATACCGGTATTCTTGTCTCCGTAGATCATGCGGTCACCTGCACGGCTTTTTTCACAACAAGATCCATCGTATCCAGCATTTCGTACCCCTTCTCCGAGAGGAGACGCCGCCCCTCAGCCTCGTTTGTTCCCGCAAGCCGGACAATGACCTTCTGGGAAATGTTTGCGGCAATGATGCCCTTTGCCACCTCGTCGCACTTCGTGATCCCTCCCAGGAGGTTCACGACAATAACCTTGACGGTCGGGACGCTTGATACGAGCCGGACCGCGTTCATCACGCGCTCGCTCTCGGCCCCGCCGCCGACATCGAGGAAGTTGGCCGCCTTCCCGCCATGGAACTCGATCAGGTCAAGGGTTGCCATCGTGAGCCCGGCGCCGTTTCCGATGACGCCGATCTTCCCGTCCAGCTCCACGTAGGAGAAGCCGTGCTTCTCGGCTTCCCGTTCGCGTTCCGAGAGGTCGCGGTTGACCGTAAATCCCTGCCTCCCGAGGGCATTGTCGTCCACGATGATCTTCGCATCCGCAGCAAAGACGCCATTCGGGGTGGTGACAAGGGGATTAATCTCGGCAAGGAGGGCATCTTTGCTGATGAAGACCTGGTAGAGTTTATTGATGATCGGCCCGATCTCTTTTGGAGCCGTGCCAATGAGTTCCCGGAGCATGAACGGCGGGATGTCCCGCATGAGCGGGTTTGGGATTACTTTCCTGATCGCTTCCGGGTGCTCTTTTGCCGTGATCTCGATATCAACGCCGCCGGCCTCGGTAAAGAGGATGAGCGGCTGTTTGCTCGAGCGGTCCACGGTGATCGAGAGGTAATACTCGTGTTGTATGTCGAGTTTCTGCTCGGCAAGGATCTCTTTCACGGGCAGGCCCTTGATCTGCTTTCCGAAGAGCTCCTTTGCGACTTTTGTCCCGGTTGCCGGATCGGCCATCAGGATACCGCCGGCCTTGCCCCTGCCGCCGACATCAACCTGGGCTTTCAAGACAAACGCATTGCCCAGTTCGTTCAGGTGCGGGGTGAGTTCATCTGCCGACCGGATCAAGAAGCCTGCCGGGACGGGGATCCCGGCCGCCTTTATGACATTCTTTGCCTCGTATTCGCGTAGTTTCATGATTGCTTTCCCAGCTGCAGGCCGAGCTGCATTGCTTTCAGGTTGAGATCCTCGGTGCCCTTGGGTACGGAATCGAGGATGGCTTTTTTTAAGGACTCTTCGCTCACAATATGCGTTGCCGCAACGAGCGCCCCGAGCATCACGATGTTTGCCACAATGTCCTTTTTCAGGTTCTGCTTGGCTTCCCGGGTTGCGGGGATCTCGATGCACCTGCACTTCGGGCGGGAGTGGACAAGGGTGGAGTCGATGAGCATGACTGCCGGGTCCTCTGCCGCTGCCCCGTACTTCTCGAATCCCTCCTGCGACATGATCAGGAAGATGTCGGGAGCTGCAACCTTGGGGTACAGGATTGGATCATCGTCGATGATGACCTGGCTCATCGAGGCCCCGCCCCGGGCCTCCGGCCCGTACACCTGCGTCTGGACAGCGAACTTGTTGTCGTACATAACGGCAGCACGGCCGATGATGACGGCCGAGAGGATGATCCCCTGGCCGCCGAATCCCGAGAACCTGACCTCGTATCTCATGGTTTCACCCCGAGAGCCGGCCGCTGCCTCCGCATGATTTCGCCGACAACAAACATATCCGCGGGGATATCCTCGCCCTGCTCGATCATCCGGTCGCGTTTTGCCTTGAGGAGCGAATGGGCCCGGAGGTACTCGACATGGTCGGCAACCTGCCGGAACTTGTTCCTGCGCCCGAATGCCGTGGGGCACTGGACAAGCACCTCGATGAACGAGAACCCGGGGGTCTCGAGCCCGGCTTTGACCGCTTTCTCGAGCTCCTTGACATGGTACGAGGTCCACCGCGAAACGTAATTTGCCCCGGCAGCCGTTGCAAGATCGCAGAGATCGAACGGCGTCTCGGCACACCCGAACGGGGTGGTGGAGGAGAGGCAGCCCTTGGGGGTTGTCGGGCTACCCTGGCCGCCGGTCATGCCATAGATCTGGTTGTTCATGCAGACTACCGTGAGGTCGATGTTGCGCCGGCAGGCATGGATGAAGTGGTTGCCGCCGATTGCGGCCATGTCGCCATCGCCGGTAAAGACCACCACATGCAAATCCGGCTTTGCCATCTTGACACCGGTGGCAAACGCGATTGCCCTGCCATGGGTGGTGTGGAGCGAGTCGGTGAGAATATAGCCGGGCGCACGGGACGAGCAGCCGATACCCGAGACAAAGACCGTATCCTCCTTCTTCCATCCCATGGAGTCAACTGCCGCAAGGGTGCAGTTAATGATAGTCCCGTTCCCGCAGCCGGCACAGAAGATATGGGGGAGCCGGTCCTCGCGGTACCAGTCCTCGTAGCTCATGATTTTTCCTCCAGGGCTTCCACGAGTTCTGCCGGAGTATGGAGCTCGCCGCCCAGCTTGGGGATACTCCGCACCGGGACTCTCACATGGCGCTCGATCTCGCGGGCTATCTGGCCGAGGTTCATCTCGGGAACGAGGAAGCGCTTTGCGTTCTTGAATTCCGCAAGCGCTTTTTCCGGGAATGGCCAGACCGTGCGGATCCGGAGGAACCCGATGTTTGTGTCCTTTTTATTGTGCATGACCTGCTGGACGGTGCGAACCGGTGCGCCGTAGGCAATGAAAACCTGCTCTGCTGCGGGGTTGATGACATCGTAGTCGGCCATCTCGTACCGGGCATTCTCGATCTTGTCCACCAGCCGCTTCACGAGCGATCCGTGCAGTTTCGGGTTGGTGGCACACGGGTACCCCCGCTCGTCATGCGTAAGGCCGGTCACGTGGACATGCTCGCCGGTCCCGAACTGCGGGAAACCGGGGATGAGATCCGGGTCCGTAACCCTGAAAGGAGGTGTCCCGGGCACGAACGGTTTCCTTGCCACCCGATCAACCTTGTCCGGCACAAGGATCTTCTCCCGCATGTGCCCGATCGTCTCATCGGCCATCAGGAATACGGGGACCCGGTACTTGTCCGCGAGGTTGAAGGCCTTCACCGTCAGCTCGTACATCTCCTGCACGGTTGCCGGGCAGAGGGCGATGATGGCATAATCTCCATGGGAGCCGAACCGCACCTGCATCATGTCCCCCTGTGCGGACATGGTCGGCTGCCCGGTGGAGGGACCGCCCCGCTGGACGTTCACGACAACGCAGGGAGTCTCGGTCATGGCGGCAAACCCGATGTTCTCCATCATCAGCGAGAACCCGGGACCGCTTGTTGCGGTCATTGCCCGGGCTCCGGTCCAGGCTGCCCCGATGATCGAGGCCATGCTCGCGATCTCGTCCTCCATCTGGATGAAGACGCCTCCCTTTTTCGGGAGCTTGGCTGCCATGTGCTCTGCAACCTCGGTGGAGGGGGTGATCGGGTACCCTCCGAAAAAATTGCAGCCCGCGGCAAGCGCCCCTTCTGCGCATGCCGTGTTTCCCTGCCAGAATTCAAGTCTCGACGTCAATATTCAATCGCCACCTTGTGCAGTTCATACGGTTTCTCTTCGATCCAGTGGATGGCCTGGTCGGGGCAGGTGAGCTGGCAGACTCCGCAGAGCTGTCTCCCGTAGAGGTTGCGCAGGCGGCAGTTGGTGCAGCGCTCGGGCCGGTCAAGTTCCGGTACTGCGATCCCTTTGCGGTTGAGGCGTTTGCCTTCCCTGAAAATCTTATACGGGCAAACCTTTGTACAAAGGTTGCAGCCCTTGCACCGGGTCTCGTCAATGGCGAGTTTCATGTGATGGCAGTCCTATCGTAGTATATATTCGGTAGCCTTTACAAAAAACCTCTTCTTTGGATCACTTCAGGATCCTGAGGTATATTTCCGGAATATCTCTTCTGAATGCTTCCCTGCTGCATCAAAGATATCGTTCCCGTGCGAATCAATACCGACAACAAGCGGGAGCCGGTCGAGTGCTATCACCCAGACTGCCTCGGCCATGCCGAGATCTTCATAGAAGACTCCTTTTAAGGTCATGTGCGAGGATGCAAGTGCTGCACATCCGCCGGTGAAGGCAAGGTACACACCTTTTCCCGCAAGCTGGTTCCTGACCGTTTTTCCCATCCCGCCTTTCCCTATGAACGCCCGGACTCCCCGGTCGATTAAAAATCCCTCCATCTCGTTCATCCGGGCCGAAGTCGTGGGGCCGGCTGCAATCACTTTCCCGTCCTGGATGACCGGCCCGCAGTGGTAAATGGCTGCCCCCGCAGGGTCGAACGGGATCCCGTCTTCCTGCATCCGCAGGTGGGCCTCGTCCCTGGCGGTATACACAATACCCGAGAGCTCAACCGTATCGCCGGCTTTCAGATCCAGCACCTCGTCCCCCAGGGGCGTGGTGAGCCGGACGGGTTTTGTCACCATCTCACCTCCACGGTCGCGTGCCGGTTCGCCCAGCACTGGATATTGACTGCTACCGGGAGCGATGCCGTGTGACAACCGGCAGTCTTCACCTTGACCGCGAGCGCCGTGAAATCCCCGCCAAGGCCCATGGGTCCGATCCCGAGCTGGTTGACCGCTTTTAAGAGCTGCTGCTCCTGATCGGTCATGGTGTCGACCGGTTCAAGGAGTGCCTCTTTTGCAAGCGCTGCTGCACCATCGAATGTGCTGCCGATCCCGACACCGATGATGATCGGGGGACACGGCTTTGACCCGGCAAGGTACACAGTCTCGACAACGAACTTCTCTATCTGCCCTTTCTGGGAAGGCAGGAGCATGGCGATCCGGGACATGTTCTCGGCCCCGGCACCCTTGGGAAGGACCGTGACCGTGAATTTTTTTCCGGGCTTCACGTGGATCGCCGGCATCCCCGCGCCGGTATTGTCATTCGTGTTGTGCCTTGTGAGCGGGTCGACAACATTGGGACGGAGGGGGACTTCTTCGGTTGCCCTGCGGACGCCTTCAGCCACTGCATTGTACAGCTCCTGCGTGAGCGGGACATCCGGCGGCAGGGTCAGGTATATGACCGGCACACCGGTGTCCTGGCACATGGGAATGCCAAGCCTTTCGGCAGTCTCGATATTTTTGAGGATGTTGGCAAATTCCCCGCGGGCCACGGCATTCGTCTCGGCAGCGGCCGCTTCCTGAATGACCCGCAGCACATCCGGGGGGAGGCGGATGACAGCACTCCGGTACGCCGCTAGCGTGGCGGAGGCGAGTGCTGCTGAAGTTAGATCGGAATCCGGAATTTGCATTAATTATACTGAGGAACGGGGAGTGATATATACTGTGTGCGAACCCCCAAAACAGCCCTTCTTTTCCTCATAACCTGCAACGAATCATAACTTTTCATGAGCCCGAATAAGTAAGTGCCTGGCGCAAAACCCGACGAGGCGGTTTCTCACGTTCGGCATCGCAACAATAAAAAAAAAATTCGAAAAGGTTACTTATTGTTCCGGCTTCTGTGCATACTTCTTCCAGACCTGCTCGCGGTACACGGGACCACTGTTGTACGTACAGAAGGGGATCAGCTTGCCATCGGGGGTTGCATAGTGGATACAGCAGCGCTGGACCCGCTCGATATCGTAATTGTACTTGTCCATGAAATGCATGGTGCCGATGAAGAGCGCATTCCAGTGGAACTCCCGGAGTGCATCGAAGTTCTGCCCAATAAGGGTCTTACCGATCATCTTCCAGAACTCCCTGGTGTTACTCTGTTCACCTTTCTTGACCGAGTCATGCATGCTCTTGACACCCTCGAGAAGCGCTTTGTACTTGTTGAGGGTCCCGCCTTTCTTGAGGGTCTCTGCCATATGCTCGATGGTCTCGAAGAACGCATCCACGTCGACCATGCGGTTCACCGGAATGATACCGTTCTCCTGGACAAAGACATAGGTGGCTGCACCGCAGTGCTGGTGTGCAGTGAACCGGACCTGGGGCCGGCCGGTATATGCTTCGACAAGGTCCGAGAAGGGGAGCACGCAGGGAACCGGGTAGAAGTCATCCTTTTTCAGCACCCCTGGCATCTGGTTCTCAATCTCCTGGAGAAGATCGGGGATTGTGATACGGGATTTCTGGAGATCGTCATCGCTTGCCGCACCGGTGAACGCAACCGGCTGGAAATTGACGCCGCGGATAACCGAGATATTCTCAACAGCAAACCGGATGATGTCGCCGACTTCCTTGTCGTTCCGGCCCCGGATAACGGTCGGGACAAGCACAAGCCCCATGCCGATCTTCCTGAAGTTCTCGATCGCTTTTAAGTGAATTTTCAAAAAAGGGTTGGTTTCCGAAGTGACCCCGTCAAAGTGGAGATACGCCGTGTTCAGACCGGCATCCTTGAGCTGCTGGAGGTACTCCGGCTCTTTTGAGATCCGTACGCCGTTTGTTGCGATCTGCACCTGGGGAAAGCCCATGGCTTTTGCCTTCCTTATGATATCGGGAAGGTCGTCCCGCATGGTTGGTTCGCCACCGGAGAACTGGACGGCGGGGGCAGGAACTGGTTTCTCGTCCCGGAGCACCTGGAGCATGCTGACCACCTGATCAAAACTCGGTTCGTACACAAAACCGCAGGCCCGGGCATTGGCAAAACAGAAATCGCAATCCAGGTTGCAGCGGTTCGTCAGGTCGATATTGGCAAGAAGGGTCCCGGAGTGGTGGTTATTGCACAACCCGCAGGCCGTCGGGCAGCTGTTTGCCGGAGCATTTGGGTTCTGGGGGTTTGCAACCCCGTTCCCCACGGCATCGTATTCCTGAAAACGATGATACATCCGGGCATCCGACCAGTACAGGTTCCGGAAAGTCCCGTGCTCCGGGCAGGTCCGCTTAAGCCAGATCTTCTGGTCTTCTTCCACAATTTCCGCATCCAATACGGAATTGCACGTAGGGCAAAGACCCCGTGTCTTTTTTACCAGCATTAATGTCCACCCGAAAGATTATCAAATACTTTTTGGTCGTTGAGTAACCTTAATCTTTTTTACTGCACTTTATTAGAGGTATTGGAGTGCTACATTATTAGTGTTGACTTCTTCATAATACCATTGCTCTCAGCAATCTGGATCATGTTGCCGGCGTATATTCCCAACCCCGTTGCAGCGGTTTTTGGGAGAGGTACTCCCATAGATCTTGGCAGAAATTTCTCTGACGGGCGCCGCCTTTTTGGTGATGGGAAGACGTACCGGGGGCTCATTGCAGGCATCCTTGCCGGTATCGTGATCGGCCTTCTCCAGATCCAGGCGCAGGCAATGTTCGACCTTTCCTATCTTCCGGTCCAGACACTCCTTTCCATATCCCTGCTTGCCGTTGGGGCACTCCTGGGAGACCTGGTCAAGAGTTTCTTCAAGCGGAGGCTTGGAAAAGAACGGGGATCCAAGTGGCCGCTCGCGGATATGTACGATCTGGTGATCGGGGCATTTGTCCTTCTGCTCATCCTTGACCCGTCCTGGCTCTTCTCCCAGGTCACTCTTGCGGCCTTCATTGTGATCCTGATCCTCACGCCCATTCTCCACCGGCTCACCAATATAATCGGATATATCATCAAGGTCAAGGAGGTTCCATGGTGAACGCTTTAGCTGACAAGCTTGTTTCATACAAAGCAATCGAATTTGGGGATTTCACGCTCGCATCCGGCGTGAAAAGCCCGTATTATATTGATGTAAAAACTGCAGTGACCAACCCGGATCTTCTCTCTGCCATTGCCCGTGTTGTCTCAGAATCCTATGACTTCGATATCGTGGCCGGCGTTGCAGTCGGGGGAGTCCCCCTTGCCGTTGCAACCGCTCTCGCTGCCAAAAAGCCGTATGCCATCATACGGTCAGCCGGAAAAGACCATGGGAAAAAAGAGATGATCATCGGCAGGGTCAGGGGTAAGAATGTCCTCCTGATCGAAGATGTCACCACCTCGGGGGGTTCAGCCCTGTACGGGATCGATGAACTCCGCAAAGCCGGGGCCAGCGCGGCCCGGGTGGTAACGGTGGTTGACCGGGAGCAGGGAGCTGCTGCCATGCTCAAAAAGCACGATGTGGATCTCATCCCGCTCGTCCGGGTGAGCGAGCTCATAAAACAGTAAGGACTTTTTAATCCGGGTGTACAATAGGAAGGATTATGAAAGTACTTGTTGTGGGCGGGGGAGGGAGGGAACATGCCATAGCATCAGCCCTTGCCCGCAACCCCGAAACTGAGATCAGTTCGGTAATGGCCAGGAAGAACCCGGGCATTGCCGGCCTTGCAAAAAAAGTTCTTCTTGCAAAGGAAACGGACACCGCCCGCGTGGTGGCATTTGCAAAGGAGACCGGCGCAGACTGTGCGTTTATTGGCCCTGAAGCCCCGCTCGAGGCAGGGATTGTCGACAAGCTTGAAGCTGCAGGTATTGCCACGGTCGGCCCGACCCGTGCAGCAGCAAGGCTCGAGACGGACAAGGGTTTCTGCCGGGAGATGATGAACCGGCACATGATTGCCGGCTGTCCCCAGTTCCGTATCTTCCAGTCAGGAGAGGACGCGGTCGCATTCATCGAGAATTACGATGGCGACCTTGTGGTCAAGCCTGTGGGCCTGACCGGGGGAAAAGGCGTCCGCATCATGGGAGAGCAGGTCGACAGGGCCGGGGCAATTGCCTATGTCCGGTCCCTCAACGGGGAAGCCGTGATCGAAGAGAGGCTTCTTGGAGAGGAGTTCACGCTCCAGGCATTCGTTGACGGCAACCATCTCGTTCCCATGCCGCTTGTGCAGGACCACAAGCGGGCATTTGAAGGCGATACCGGCCCCAATACAGGCGGGATGGGATCCTACTCGCTGCCGGATCACATGCTCCCCTTTGTCAATAAGCGGGATTACACCAGAGCACTCGACATCATGAAAGAAGTTGTCGCTGCAATGGAGAGGACCGGCCAGCCGTACAAGGGGATCCTGTACGGGCAGTTCATGAATACCACTGACGGCCCCAAAGTGATAGAGTTCAATGCCCGGTTCGGTGACCCGGAGGCTATGAACGTCCTCTCGCTCCTGACCTCGGACCTCTCCGAGATCGTGTGCCGGATATCCGAAGGATCGCTCTCGAAGTCCCAGGTAACCTTTGCACAGAAAGCAACGGTCTGCAAGTACATTGTACCGGAAGGATACCCGGATGCCCCGCACATGGGAGAGACCCTGAGTATTGGTAAAAACTCCCCGGCCCTCCTCTATTATGCCAACGTGGAGCAGAAAGGTGAGAACCTTGTAACGCTGTCTTCCCGGACGCTCGCTTTTGTTGGTATTGGCGACACTCTCGAAGAAGCGGAAGCATCCGCAGAACAGTCAGCCTCATCGGTTCAGGGCCGCGTCTTTCATAGACACGACATCGGCACCCGTGCCCTGCTTGACCGGCGGATCGCCCACATGAAGGAGCTACGATGAAAAAGGACTTTATTTCCATTCTCGATATCAACGAGCTGGAGCTCGAACAACTCCTCTCGGAAGCACACCAGCTCAAACGGCAGAAGAAAGCGGGGACCACTCACCTCCTCCTTGCCGGAAAAACCCTTGCCATGATCTTTGAGAAATCCTCGACCCGGACCCATATATCGTTCGAAGTCGGCATGAATGAGCTGGGCGGACATGCCCTCTTTTTAAATGCCCGCGACATGCAGATCCGCAGGGGCGAGGAGATCCGCGATACTGCGAGGGCAGCTTCGAGGTATGTATCCGGCATGATGATCCGGGCCTACAAGCACAGCACCATCGAGGAGTACGCAAAATATGCAACCATCCCGGTCATCAACGGGCTCTCCGATCTCGAGCACCCCTGCCAGCTGCTTGCAGATATCATGACCATGCAGGAGCATTTCGGTTCAACCGATGACCTCAGGGTTGCCTGGGTAGGGGACGGGAATAATGTCTGCAACTCCCTCATCCTCTCGACCGTCCTCACCGGGCTGAACGTGACCGTCTCTACCCCCAAGGGGTACGAACCTGCAGAAGAGATCGTGGCAAAAGCGCGTGCCCTTGGAGGGAACGTTACTTTGGTCCGGGAGCCCGAGAAAGCCGTTCAGGATGCCCAGGTTATTGTGACGGACACCTGGATCTCAATGGGTGATGAAGGAGAGAAGGAAGAGCGGATGCGGGTCTTCAGGAATTACTCGGTCAATGCCCCGCTTATGAAGCACGCGTCCCCGGACGCCCGGGTGCTCCACTGCCTCCCGGCACACCGCGGGGAAGAGATCACCGATGAAGTGATGGAAGGCGGCCAGAGCCTTGTCTGGGACGAGGCAGAAAACCGGCTCCATGCCCAGAAAGCCCTGCTGGTCCGTTTATTAAAAAGCAGGCCGGTCCTGTGAAAGGGAAAAAGATCTCTTTTTTGCTCTGTTGAGACACGTATGATTTGATCCGGTTCATACCGGAACCAGGAAAATTCTTCTCAAGGGAGGTTTCCCGCATCATGACCCCGGTACTGCGGGGCAATTCCCTGTCTTCAGATAAGCGGGGAATTGATCCGCCGCGGGGTGCCCCGTCGGGGGCGACGGCGTTCATCGAAAAGGGGTATGGGGGGAACAACCCCCTTCATCATATCCATTCAGTGAAGTGATTTTTACAGGAAAACCTGGAAAGACACGGATGGTTGTTTGATGGCCATGATCAGTTTCCAGGAAAAAGAATAGAATAAAAGAGGGTTTTTTACAAAACCTATTTTTCGGCAGTAAAAGCCCGGAGTTGTTCGAGCAGGTATTTCTCAACCTTCTGGATCTCTTCCAGTTTTCCCCGGAATGCCAGGAGTTCGCGCTCATCGCCTTCCATGTTTGCGAACTTGAGTTTCTCGAGCCTTTCTACCACTTTCACATCGAACTTTTTGGAGATCTCGATGATCAGTTTGCGGGGGACGCCCGGGGGGATTACGATATCGTAGAGCTTTTCATCGTCAGTCATGGGTACATGGTTTCTGTTTTTTCCTTATTTACCTATCTTTATCCGCTGGCTCATAATACATCGTCCGCCCCGCACGCCGCCAATCGGATTTTTGGGCTTTCCAAGCGAGTTCATGCACCTGCCCATGAGCGCTGCGCCCCGGGCAAGACCGTCATCAACAAAAACAACATGGTCAACGGGATCGTCAAAGAGGTTGCGCTCTATGATCCCTTCGAGGATGTAATCCGGTTTCCTGCCGGAGATCGCAGCCCTGCCGGTGAACCCGATCGAGGCATTCCGCGGCACCAGGTTCTCCGCGACAGCAACATCGATGAGCCGGAGGGCCATCCGGGCACAGACCCGGTCGATCACCTCGTTTAAGGTTGCAAGCCCGTGAGCCTTGTGGATCTCGGCCCCGATAGCCAGCAGTTTATCCATATCGCTGCTGTTTACGCCGCAGTCACAGCCAATCATGGCAATACCGGACTCCTTGGCAAGCCGGGCATTCACCGGCACCCGGCCGAAACGTTCACGATCCGAAGGTACAATCCGGATATCGATATGCTTGTGACAGCGGTTGACATAGTCCTCGACAACCTTGCGATTGCCCCCGGAGAACATACCGCCGGTTATACTGTGCTCGCCAAAGACATCAAGCGCCGTGCCGGTCCTTTCCTTTACAAGTCCCGTTCCCCGCACGATAGCATCGGGAACGGCACCGGCAAGACCGCAGAAATTCCCGACAGTCTTCGCAAACGGGTTTATGCTGTCAGGCGCAACATCGCTCGTTATCCGACCGTCGAGGGTTGTCCCGAAATCGACCGAGATACAGGGATTCCTAAAATCCACCGGGGTCCACTTGGCGCCTTCCTTGATCCCTGCCATTGCCAGTTCCCCTTCCATCTCATTGGCCACCATCTCGACGCCGGTTGACCCGACCGGGGGAAGGACCCCGGCAACCGCTCCCACAAAGACCACCTTGTCGGCAAAACTGAATTCCTGGAGTTTTTTTGACAGGTTCTCTTTTGACATGGGCGGGGTCATCTTCCGCGGCGGGACTCCTGCTTTGAGGCACCCGCTTGCAAGTGCGATAACAAAATCCCCTACCTGGTCAGGGGACTCCATCTCGGCAACGACACCGGTACTCCGTACAACAAAGTCGAGATCGGTCTGGATACTGAGGTGCGCTTCGTCATGGCACTGGATCAGGGTGTCACGGACAAGTTCGGTCACCGCTTCCCTTGTAAGCTCTGTTCCATCCAGCGTTGCGCCAAAAATTGTCTCGCCGGGTTTGGGGGGCCGGATATCCCGGCTCATGCTCACGGTCTTGTTAATGACATACGACATCCCGGTCTCAAGGCTCACGCCGGTCAGGATACACTTTGTGGTTGTGTTTCCCATTTCCACGGAGGCAACGATGAAATAGGGTTTATTCTTGTATTCAGGGATCTGCATACCGGCGCCGTGGGTTATGGAAGGCGGGGGCGGACTCTCCACGATATGCGGTTTGGGTTTTATGAAGCGGGAAAAAAAACTGGCGCACATATACCCGATTCTTTATTGTCAGTCCTTATAAGTTTCTGTTTTCACGCAGGTTCCCCGGCGGGAGGAAAAATCCCTCGAGGATCTTATCAATCACGGGTAATTATCAAAACTCCAGGCTATGGAATCATTTTTTAAGGGTAGAAAAAAATGAAAACTGTTTCTCTTATCGGAAGATTGTAAGGAGGTTTCCCCGCATCGAGGCCCCTCCGGGGTACGACCGGGCAATTGCTGTTGAGATAGCTGCAGGTAATTGAAGCGCCGCGGGGACGTACCCTAAAGGGGGCGGCGCAGAGCATCCCCATAGCGGTATCGCCATTCACGAAAGAAGATATGATCGCCCGGTTTTTATGACATTATAAAAGCAACAAACGTGCTGATGAGAAGGCAATATTTGCCCGCAGAATCAAATAATGCAGAATAGTTGTTCTTGAGTTGTTAAAAAATGATTATTTCTTCTTTTTCTGCATCTGCCGGACAAGCCGGGCCTGGATGCCGAAATACTGGGAGACCCCGATCGCGTGGCACTGGTCAATACTTGCACTGTCAAAGGAGACCAGATCATTTGAATAAATCGCATCCGGTGAGCTTCGGCCCATGACACGAACGCTTCCCTTATAGAGTTCGAGATCAACGGTTCCGTTCACCCGTTCCTGGGTGGTGTTGATGAACGCATTCAGGGCAGCATAGAGGGGTTCATAGACAAGGCCTTTGTAGGCCAGTTCCGACCACTTATCATCTACCATCCGCTTGAAAGCCAGCTCCGACCGGGTCAGGGTCAGGCTTTCCAGGTCGCGGTGGGCAGTCAGGATAACGGTTGCTGCCGGGTGCTCGTAGTTCTCCCGTGCCTTGAGACCGAGGATACGGTCCTCGATCATATCATTGCGCCCGATCCCATGGCTGCCGGCAAGGATATTGAGCTTCTGGATGAGCGCGTACCCCCCAAGTTTCTTACCGTTCATCGATACCGGTATCCCGGCTTTGAACCCGAGAGTAATTTTCTCAGGCTTTGCGGGTGCTTTCTCGGGAGATACTGTCCAGAGGAAGATCTCCTCGGGGGGGTAAAATGCCGGGTCTTCCAGTTTTCCCCCTTCGATACTCCGGCTCCAGCAGTTCTCATCCATGCTCCAGGGTTTGTCTTTCTTAACCGGGACCGGGATCCTGTGCTTTTTTGCATACTCAATCTCCCAGTCACGGGTCAGGTTGAGCTCACGGATGGGAGCCACGACTTCGAGGCCGGCGCTGCGGATGATAAAATCGAACCGGAGCTGATCGTTTCCTTTTCCGGTACATCCATGACCGATCGCCTTTGCGCGTTCCTTTTGTGCAATCCTGACAACTTCTTCGGCAATCAGGGGCCGGGCAAGAGACGTTCCCATCGGGTAACCCTCGTAGGATCCGTTTGCCCTGATAGCAGGGAAGATGTGCTCTTTGACAAACTTCTCCCGGACATCGATGGTATAATGCCGGTCGGCAAGTTTTTCACCTTTTTTTGTTGCAACATCGATCTCCTCGTCCCGCTGGCCAACATTGACGGCAACCGTGACAACACGGTCATAATCGTACCGCTCTTTTAACAACGGTATACAGATGGAGGTATCAAGTCCCCCGGAATATGCAAGAACAATCGTACCTTTTCCCATGATGGATGCTCCTTATTTACTGATCGTGAAGTAGTGTTTTTGTGTTTTTCCCTTATATTTTAAGGGCTTAACTGCAGGAATCCTTTCAGCATTGCAAATAAACTGCGGTCTCTTTGCGGCAGTCCGAGAACTGAAAAAAAGTTGTTCAGGTTGTAATCCTGAACGGTTATTTGATTACTTTACGTATATTATGCCGGATGTCTGGGGCTGGAAGGGTCCGGTGGTGTACTCGAAGGTACCTGCCTTCGCGAAGGTAACACTGAATGACTTTCCTACCGGGATCTCAGCAGTCGTCTGTCCGCCAAACCATGCACCATCTGACGGGTCAGTTGCCATAACCGAGTGGGGCTTGTACGGATCTGCATTAATCCAGGTCACTTTCGAGCCAACCGGAACATATGCTGTTGCTCCCGGGACAATCGTCAGGTCCTGGGTAAAGGTGATCTTGTATTCCGGAACAGCGGTCGGGGCGGGTGTTGCAGTCGGGGCAGGAGTGGTCTTGTTCTCGACAACAACGATGATAACCTTTGTGGGGGTCGGGGTGGGTGCAACCGTTGTCGGGACAGGTGTCGGGACCGGTGTAGGTGTCGGGGTGGCCACTGGCGCTGCCGGCTGGGATGTGCATCCCGCAAGCAGAATCCCGATAAACAGGATTGCAAGAACAACAAGTAATTTCTTCATGCATCTTTTTTTGTTATTTCGGTATATAAGCATATTCAATCTTTTTTGATCCAAATGGCCGGAGCCGGATTCATCTCTTTACGTACGAATGGCATCAGCCAAAGAAAAAAAACAGGAAAACCTGTATTTTACGCCGGTGTTACTTCAGGTAATGGCTGATCGGTTCAAGGGTTACTTTTTCGCGTTTTATGGCATCAATGGCAAGCGCCGCGGCCCGCGCTGCCTGAAGGGTGGTAATATAGGGAATCTGGAAGTCCACTGCCGCACGCATGATCTGGTAATGATCCTGACGGGACTGCTTATCCTGGGGCGTGTTGATGATGAGCCGTATCTCACCGTGCCGCATCATGTCGAGCACATTCGGCGATCCTTCCTGGACTTTTCTCACCAGGTTTGCCTCAACACCGGCCTCATGCAGGTAATCCACCGTGCCTTCAGTACCATACAGGATAAGGCCGAGATCGCGGAGCTGCCGGGCAACAGGAATAACCTCCTCTTTCTGCTCCATGTTCACCGAGATGAAAATATTCCCCTTGAGCGGGAGTTCATTGTCTGCAGATATGCAGGCCTTGTAGAATGCAAGCCCGAAATCGTAATCAATGCCCATGACTTCCCCGGTACTCTTCATCTCGGGACCGAGCATGGTATCGACCCCGCTGAGCTTGTTGAACGGAAGAAGGACTTCTTTCACGGCAACATGCTTAATCTCGCGCTCCTTATACCCGAGATCGCGCAGTTTCCTGCCGACCATAACCTTGGCAGCGATCTTTGCAACGGGAATACCTGTTGCTTTTGAAACAAAGGGCACGGTGCGGCTCGCCCGGGGGTTGGCTTCGAGAATGTAGACAACATTGTCCTTGACTGCCATCTGGAGGTTGACAAGGCCGATGACCCCGAGCCCCAGGGCAAGTTTCCGGGTGTAGGTCCTGACAGTATCGATAACCTGGGGGGGGAGGGACTGGGTGGGAATGACACAGGCCGAATCTCCCGAGTGGATGCCGGCCTGCTCGATATGCTCCATGATGCCGCCGATGAGGACTTCTTCCCCATCGCAGACAGCATCAATATCAAGCTCAACCGCATTCTGGAGGTACGAGTCTATCAGTACCGGGTGGTTCCTGCTGACCCGGACTGCCTCCTTCATGTAGGTCTCGAGTTCGCGCTCGTCATGGACGATCTCCATGGCCCGGCCTCCGAGCACGTAACTGGGCCGTACGAGAACCGGGTAGCCGATCTGTTCTGCCTTGGCTTTTGCCTCGGTCTCGGAATAGGCTGAGGAATTTGCCGGGCAGGCTATGTTCAACTGCTTTAAGAGTACGCTGAACCGGTCCCGGTCCTCGGCAATATCCATGGAGTCGGGACTGGTCCCGAGAATGCGGGTAGAAAGGTTCAGCCGTTTGATCTCCCCCTCAATCGGAACCGCGAGATTGACCGCGTTCTGGCCACCGAACTGGACCATGACCCCGTAATAATGGTCCTTCCGCAGGATATTCACTACGTCCTCGAGCTGCATGGGTTCAAAGAAGAGCCGGTCGGAGGTGTCGAAATCCGTTGAAACGGTCTCCGGGTTGTTATTGACAATATGGACTTCAACACCTTCCTCCCGCAATGCCTGGACCGCATGGACCGTGCAGTAGTCGAATTCAATTCCCTGGCCAATCCTTATGGGGCCTGACCCGAGGATGAGCACCTTCTGCCGTTCGCTTGGCACAATCTCACAGGCCGGCTCGTACGTTGAGTAGAAATACGGGGTGCTTGCCGGGAACTCCGCAGCACAGGTGTCGACCATCTTGTACGAGGGTAAGCCTGCCAGTTTCTCGATCTCGTCCTGCGACCTGCCGGTCAGTTTCTCAATCTCTGCATTCGAGAATCCCTGTTTCTTTGCAGCAGACACGGTTGTTGCATCGCACCGGATCACGAGCTCCTTTTCCCTGTCAACGATGTTTTTGATCTTTTCCAGGAAGAAGGGGGTGATGGAAGTGAGATTTGCAATCTCCTCGAGAGGGAACCCGAGCCGGAATGCATCGAACAGGCAATGGAACCGCTCATCAGTAGGCCGGGACAGGATCATCCGGATCTCGCTTGGGCTGGTGTGCGTGCGCACATCCGTGTCAAGCGACCGCTTGGCTTTCATGAACGCTTCTTCAAGCGTCCTCCCGATCGCCATAACCTCTCCCGTGCTTTTCATGGAGGTTGAGAGGGTCCGGTCCGCACCCTTGAACTTGTCAAACGGCCAGCGGGGGACCTTGACCACGATATAATCGATAGTGGGTTCGAAGGATGCCGGGGTACAGCCGGTCACCGTGTTGGTGATCTCGTCGAGCCGCATCCCGATGGCGATCTTGGCTGCAACCCGTGCAATGGGGTATCCTGTGGCCTTGGATGCGAGAGCCGATGAGCGGGAGACCCGGGGGTTCACTTCGATGACCCGGTAATCCCCGTTCAGGAAAGCAAACTGGACATTGCAGCCGCCCTGGACATCAAGAGAGCGGATGATGTGGATCGCTGCACTGCGCATCATCTGGAACTCGTCATCGCGAAGGGTAAGGATCGGGGCAACGACAACGCTCTCCCCGGTATGGATGCCCATGGGATCAACATTCTCCATACCGCAGACAATGATACAGGTGTCAGCCGAGTCCCGCATAACCTCGAACTCGATCTCCTTCCACCCCATGACGCTCTCTTCGATGAGGACCTGGTGGATACGGGAACGGGAAAGACCCCCCTCGATGATCCGGATCAGTTCCTCGCGGGTCTTCCCGATACCGCCACCGGCGCCCCCGAGCGTGTATGCCGGGCGGACAACCGCGGGAAGCCCAATCTCCTTAATCGCATCATCCACCTGGCTTAAGGAATTGAGGATGATGCTCTTTGGGACCGGCTCTCCTATCTCCGTCATCAGGTCACGGAATTTCTGGCGGTCCTCACCCTTGTAGATGGCCTCGAGCGGGGTTCCGAGGATCTCGACTCCATTCAGGGCGCCCATCTCGGCAAGCTCAGCCGTGAGGTTGAGCCCGGTCTGGCCACCCATGCCGGAGAGGATCCCATCCGGCTTCTCCTTCTCGATGATCTTGGCAATGATCTCGGCCCTGAGCGGCTCGATGTAGATAACATCCGCCATCTCCGGGTCGGTCATGATCGTTGCAGGATTCGAGTTGACAAGGATGACTTTGATCCCTTCTTCCCGGAGTGAGCGGCAGGCCTGCGATCCCGAGAAATCGAACTCAGCAGCCTGGCCGATCTGGATGGGGCCGGATCCGATGAGGAGGACCGATTTGATATCTGTCCGCTTGGGCATGTTTACGCGATCCTCCTGAAAAGATCGTCAAAGAAATGCGCTTCCGTATCCCGTGGCCCGCCATGGGCTTCCGGGTGGAACTGGACGGTTGTCAGGCAGAGTTTCTCATTCTCGAAACCTTCCACGGTGCCATCGTTGACATTGATGTAGGTTACTTTCGAACCTTCCGGCAGGGAATCGGCATCAACGGCGAACCCGTGGTTCTGGGTGGTGATGAAGATCCTCCCATCCTTGTACCGGACCGGCTGGTTTGCACCCCGGTGGCCGAACTTGAGCTTGTAGGTGTTGCCGCCCAGCGCGAGCGCTGATACCTGGTTGCCCATGCAGATACCGAAGATCGGGAGCTGGCCGAGCAGTTCCCGTATGCACCGGATTGCATCGGTGGCCTGTTTGGGGTCCCCGGGACCGTTGCTGACAAAGAGGGCATCAGGTCTGCAGGCAAGGACCTGTTTTGCCGTGGAATTGTAAGGGAAGATATGCAGGTCACCGCCGCGTTTCCGGAGGCTCGTTATCATGTTCTTCTTGATCCCGAGGTCGATGACGGCGATTCTTTTACCGGTTCCCGCAATATGGTATGGCTGGCGGCAGGAGACTTCCGGGATGGGTACGATATCGGTGATGGAAGGGGTTTTTCGTGCGAGCCGGACTGCGGCATCCCCGTCGTCACTGCCGATAACGAGGGCTGCCCGCATAGTCCCGTGGACCCGTAGCTTGATGGTCAGGGCACGGGTGTCGATACCACTGATGCCGAGGAGGTTGTTCTCTTCAAAAAAGGATCTGATGGACGGTTGGGCGGCGGGTTTCTCGCAGATCTCTTTTGTTATGCATCCAAGGGCGCAGATGTTCCGGTTCTGGAAGTTCTGCAGATCGACACCATAGTTCCCGATGAGCGGGAACGTGAACATCAGGATCTGACCGAAATAACTCGGATCCGTCAGGGATTCCATGTAGCCGGTCATCTGCGTATTGAATACGAGTTCGCCGGCACATTCCCCTTCGACACCAAACCCCTCCCCTATGACGTATTGACCGTCTTCAAGACCCAGAACCGCCTTCATGATTTCCATATGTTATGTGCCTGAATAGTTATTAACGATAGTGCAGGTACCATTTGCCTTCCATTCCGGTCACCGGATTGTGTTCCATTTTACCGGTTTTGTCGGCTCATCCGCTCTGCCAGTAAAGATACCCATATATCGGTGAAGGATGGATATTCAACTGTCAGTAATCCTTATTGACGGTGTTTACCATGGGAACGTTAGGACGAAAAATAGTTGATACGGATGTCAAGGACCTTGTGAACTCGCTCAACAAGGCATTTTCCGATGAATGGCTTGCGCATTACCAGTACTGGATCGGTTCAAAAGTTGTGAAAGGACCCAACAAGGAAGCGGTTATTGCCGAGCTGACGCTCCACGCAACCGAGGAGCTTGCGCATGCAACCCTCCTCACTACAAGGATCATCCAGCTGGGCGGGACACCGGTCACCAATCCCCAGCAGTGGTTCAAGCTGACCAACTGCGGGTACGAGGCCCCGGACGACCCGTTTATTGTAAAAGTCCTTGAACAGAATATCAAGGGCGAGCAGTGCGCGATAAAAACCTACAATGCCCTCATGAAAAAGACAAGAGACAAGGACCCGGTCACTTACAATATGCTCCTTACCATACTTTCGCAGGAAGTGGAGCATGAAGAAGATCTCCAGGCCCTCCTCGAGGACGTTGAGATCATCATGAAGAACAAGTAACCGGCACCTTTGCCGCCCTTTTTTATCCCGATCACCTATCCCCAGTTATAAATAGTACCTGCCGCAATCTCCATTGACGAAAACGGATGGGGATTTTTCATGGCTGTCGAACATATCAACGGAAAAAACAAGGGCACCATCATGCTGTTTGCACTCTCCACCTGCGGGTGGTGCAACAAAACCAAAGAGCTGCTCCG
This sequence comes from Methanoregula sp., assembly GCA_041645355.1. Taxonomy (GTDB): domain Archaea; phylum Halobacteriota; class Methanomicrobia; order Methanomicrobiales; family Methanospirillaceae; genus Methanoregula. Next base: position 28,870 of record JBAZQF010000004.1, on the reverse strand, counting down.
CGAGCTCGGGGTTGAGTTCAGTTTTGTTTACGTTGACCTGCTTGAGGGAACCGAGCAGGATAATGCCATGGATGCCGTCGAGAGATGGAACCCCAGCGGTTCGTTCCCGACCCTTGTCATCGATGACAAAAAATCCATTGTCGGTTTCCGCGAACAGGAGATCCGCGAGGCTCTCGGTGCATGAATATGGCAGGTGTCAGCGACGACGAGGTTGAACGCGTTTACCTTGCCATAAAAAAGGAGGCCGAGGGTGGCGGGTACCGCCTCAATCCCGACCCGGAGTTCACAAAGAACCTTGTACGGGGCCTATTAAAAAACGAGGAGCGGTACGGCTACCGGGCCTGCCCCTGCCGGCTTGCCAGCGGCAAAAGGGAGGATGATCTTGATATCATCTGCCCCTGCGATTACCGCGACCCGGATATCGATGCGTACGGAGCCTGCTACTGCGCCCTCTACGTCAATGATGCGATATCGAAAGGGGCAAAGCAGGCAGCCCCGGTGCCCGAGCGGCGCCCCCCGCGTTCGGAACGCAGGCTGCAGGCAATTGCAAAGACAGTGCCTGCCACACCCGCAACCGGTTTTACCCTGCCCATCTGGCGCTGCCGGGTGTGCGGGTATCTCTGTGCCCGCGAACAACCGCCGGACATCTGCCCGATCTGCAAAGTGAAAAAGGACCGCTTCGAGCGGTTTGCATAATTACCTTTTTTTCAGGTCCGGGAACGAATGCTCAAATATTGGCCTGTCCAACTCTACTGGCATGGCAGGTACGGTCATTGTTGAAGTTGTCGGCCTCAAAACCTCTGAATGCTCTCCCTTTCCCTGTGATGAGAACCGCACCTGCGGGCTCTCCGGGTGCCTGCATTCGGGAAAACTGAACGACGCATTCAATGAACTCAGAAAAGTGCTCGGTGATACGTATGGCGACCGCGTTTCGTGCAAACTTACCCTTATCGACGACGGGGTGCCGCAGTATATCCGTACGATCATCGAGCGGGACATGCCCCCGATCCCCATGGTGCTCGTGAACGGAAAATTAACGAGAATCGGGCGCATCACACTTGACCGGATCAAAAACGAGATAGAGAAAGTATTGTAATTATTTTTGGAACTGTAGAAAACGTTGATCATATAGCTCGATGACCCCCCTCTTGCGCGAATGAGTCCCCCGTTGGGGGACGGGGCGCAGTGTGATGGCCTCTAGTTAAGTTACCGGTAATACGTTGTTATCCCAAGAGGGGGCGCCACAGCGGCGGGGGCAAAGCGCCCGAAAGCGTCGAATTTTTCGAATCATTTCCCATGAAAATTTGCGAATCGTATAAGACAAGGACGAGTCAATCCCGGTATTATGATGGCTTGCGCCGCCCCCGAAGGGACGCCCCCGCGGCGCTTCAATTACCTGCTAATGTCTGAAAACAGGTAATTGCCCCGGCGTGCCGTACCGAGGTTCTTATGCTCATGAGCCCTCCTGAAATTCCCTTTTTTAATTTTCATACTTCGAGTGTGAACCCGGTTCATGGGTGTTTCTACAGAGAAATTTTTTTGAATTTTTTTCAAGAAGACCATTTCTGATAGGAGGGTTCAATTCCCAGTCTGCAGAACCACTGAGCGCGCAGATCGTAAAAGAGCCGGATTTTCTTTTAAAATCTGCAAACACGCGGGAAGATGGAGAATTTCCTGCCTAAAAAAGCAGCGGTCCTCTATACAAACAAAAAAATAAAAAATTACCGCCGTTTTCTGGTCACGGGGGTCACATTAATATATAAGGTTGAAAAAATAACCGTGTTAAATTAACATCCCCGATGGTTTCAATGTCATTTCGTACAAGCATCCAGTTTTTTTTATCAGCCAATGCACCCATAATCTGCGTGATGGAAGGTTTTTTTGCTCCCAAAGCAGGTTCGCTGCTGCCGGAAATGTCTCCTGTGGGGAGCAATAACCCCTGTACCATGGGGGCTGACTGATGGGAATCGAGATCTTTTACCTTGTTTTACTTCTCCTCCTGCTCGGGATAGTCATCCCGCTCGCAGCTGCGGGAAAGGATCGACGGGCTGCACGGACTGCCTCACTGGTATGTACAGCTGCCGCTTCGTGTGTCCTTGCACTCCTCTCGCTCATCGTCCTCATCACCAGCCAGGAGATTGCCTGGACTGCCTACCAGCCATTTGATTTCTTTTCTGTTGCGTTTGTGATCGATCGCCTTGCCGCATTCTTCCTCCTTATCATTGCAGTAGTATCGTTCTGTGTTGCGATCTATTCCGGGGAATATTTCGAACACCTTGACGGAGGTTCGCGCAGGAATCTCCTCTGTGCCGGCACCAGTCTCTTCATCCTCGCCATGGTGCTTGTGGTTGCCTCGGCAAACACCTACTCGTTCCTTCTTTTCTGGGAGCTGATGGCGGCCGGCTCTTTTTTCCTTGTCATGTACGAGTACACCGCAGCCGAGACGCGGAAAGCAGGAATCTTTTATTTTGTGATGACGCAGCTCTCGACCCTGTTTGTGTTCCTCGGGGTGATCGTGCTCTCTGCGGGAACCGGCTCGTCAGCGATGACCCTCGTGCAGTCGCCCGCCTCGCCCCTTATCATTGCTGCGTTCCTCTGCCTCTTCCTTGGCTTCTCCATCAAGGCCGGGATCATACCGTTCCACAAGTGGCTTCCCTATGCCCACCCTGCGAGCCCATCCCCCATATCGGCCCTTATGTCAGGAGTGATGCTCAAGATAGCCGTGTACGGTCTGATCCGGTTCCTTCTGGATGTCTTCACCCCGGATATCTGGTGGGGGCTCCTCATCCTTGCAGCCGGAACCGCATCTGCCGTACTTGGGATCATCTACGCCCTCAAGGAGCATGACATCAAGGCGATGCTGGCCTACTCGAGCATCGAGAATGTCGGGATCATCTTTATCGGGATCGGCCTCTGGGTGATCCTGAACGCGGTCAGCCTCCCGGCCCTTGCTATGATCGCCCTCCTTGGGGCACTCTTCCATTCCCTCAACCACGCCCTCTTCAAGAGCCTGCTCTTCCTCACTTCAGGATCCGTTGTCCATGCAACCCACACGCGGGACATCGAGCACATGGGAGGGCTATCTCATGTCATGCCCTGGACGTCAGCGCTCTTCTTTGTCGGGGCACTGGCGATCGCGGCTCTCCCACCCCTGAACGGTTTTGCAAGCGAGATCCTGATTTACACCGCGTTCTTCAGTTCGGTGTACGCTGTCGATTCCCTGCTCAAAGTCGTCATGTTCATCTCCCTTGCGCTCTTTGCCCTGACAAGCGCACTCTCCGCAGCCTGTTTTGTCAAGGCATTTGGATCGATCTTCCTTGCCCTGCCCCGATCGAGAGAGAGTGCAGAGGCAAAGGAGGTCCCGTTCCTGATGCTCCTTGGGCCTGCCATCCTTGCCGGCGCCTGCATCTTCCTCGGCCTCTTTGCCCTGCAGGTTTTCCAGCTTGCAGGTTTTTCTGTACCGGAGCCGGATATGCTCATTGTCGGGCTCCTCCTCCTCGTTATGGCTGGACTGACCCTTCTTGTCCTGCACTTTACTGCTTCAAGGGAAGTCCGGATCAGCGAGACCTGGGGGTGCGGGACACTCTCCCAGCAGTCATCTGCCGAATACAGCGGCCACGGGCTCTCGGAGCCTATCGATATCATCTTCTCGGCCATCTACCGGACCCGGATGAAGAACGAGCGGTCATTCTTCGACGAGAGAAATACTATCTTCAAGGAGGGGACCGCAGAGATCCGGCTCCTGAAACTCTTCGAGGAGTACCTGTACCTGCCGGCAGCCCGTGCAGCAATGCGGGCTGCAACGGCAATCTCCCGGGTCCAGAACGGGTGCCTTGACACGTACCTGCTCTACGTCTTCCTTGCCGTGATAGCAATCATCGTCTACCTCGGGGGGTTTGCATGAACAGCATGTTTGTCCTCTACCTGGTGCTCAATACGCTCGTTGTCCTTGCCGCAGCCCCGCTCTTTGTGAGCCTGATAAAGAAAGTGAAAGCCCGCACCCAGGGACGGAGCGGGCCTTCGGTCTTCCAGACGTACTATACCCTTGCAAAACTTCTGAAAAAGGAAGTTATCTATTCGCCCAATTCCTCGCGGATCATGCGGGTCACCCCGCTCGTCAACATGGCAGCGCTCCTTGCAGCAGCCCTTTTTGTCCCGCTCGTGTTTGTCCCGGAACCGGTCGGGGGTATCGGGAACATCATCCTCTTCCTCTACCTTCTCGCCCTTGCCAAATTCTTTATGGCCCTTGCCGGCCTGGATGCGGGGAGTTCCTTTGGCGGGATGGGCAGTTCCCGCGAGATGAGTATCTCGGCCATCATCGAACCTACCACCATCATTGTCTTTGCCGCCCTGGTTTTTGTATTCAAATCCCTCAACATCTTCGACATGTTCTCCACGTCCGCCGCAGCCGGGACGCTCACGACTCCGGTCCTCATCCTCCTTGGGATCTCGCTCTTTATCATCCTCATCGTAGAGACCTCACGGATTCCGGTCGACAACCCTGAGACCCATCTCGAGCTGACCATGATCCACGAGGGGATGATCCTCGAACAGTCCGGCCGGAACCTTGCGCTCATGGAACTCGCATCGGCGATCAAGCTGACGCTCCTGATGGCGCTCCTCATCAACCTTATTGTACCGTTCGGACTGATGACCACGTTCACCCTTGCCGGCCTTGCCATAGCAGCCATCCTCTTTGTGGTGAAAGGGAGCATCCTTGCAGGAATCATCGGGCTCTTTGAGTCATCCACGGCAAAGATGCGGTTCTTCCGGCTCCCGAGCCTCTTTGCCATGGCATTCTTCTTCTCGACTCTGGTGATCATCATCGAGGTGTTCGCATGATCGACATAACGCTTGCCGAGTCAGTTGTCAAGATCCTCTTTGTTATCGTGATCATCACGGCAGCGTACATCATCTCAACCCGCAACCTGCTCTCGCTCGTTTCAGTGTACGCTCTCCAGTCCCTGATGCTTGTGCTTATCGCCATCGTTCTCTATATGCTCCACAATACCTGGGTTCTTCTCGCGATTGCCGCAATCACGTTTGCAAGCAAGGTCATCATCATCCCCTACTTTATTGCAACCATCCAGGAGAAGGTCAGGATCCGCCGGGACATCGAGTTCCATTTCCTCAGCCCGACCACTTCGCTGCTCATCTCGATGGGGCTGATGCTTGTCATCTACATGGTGCTCTCAAAGATCCTTGGAGGCGTACCGGACGAGAACCGTTTCTTCTTCTTCGGGGCGGTACTTGGCATATCGCTGATGCTCATGGGCATGATGGTGACCTTCTCACGGAAACGGGCTATCACCAAAGTGCTTGGTTACCTCTCGATGGAAAACGGGGTCCTGCTCTTCGGGCTCTTTATCACCGAGCTGCCCTTCATCATCGAGTTTTTGATCATCATCGACCTTGTCATCGTCGTGCTCCTGACAACGATCCTGACAATCGGGCTCGACTCCACGCTCGAGGACTACCACAAGCGGCTTCACCGCTTCCATCTCTGGGAAGAGGAGGAGACACCATGATCCTGATCGCGTTTATTGCCTGTACGGTTGCCGCCCTCCTGCTCATCGCCATCAGTTATACCCCGGCCCGCATGAACCTTGCATGTACCGGGCAGGCCATCCTCTTTACGATAATAACGGTATTCCTTCTCCTGTTCCAGACGGTTCCGGTCTCCTCATTTTTGATCGGCAACCAGTTCTTCTTCATCGACCACCTGGGCATATTCGAGATCCTGATCACCGGCATCATCTTCACTCTCGCCGCGGTCTATGCCCGGGGATATGTTGCCGGCCTCCTCGAGAGCGGCGAGCTCGAGAAAGGGAGCCTGAAGCTGTTTTACGGGGCATGGGCGCTTCTCCTGCTCATCATTGTCCTTGCATTCTGTTCGGACAACCTTGCCCTCTTCTGGATCTTTGCGGAGCTGACAACGATCACGTCCGCCATCCTTATCGCCACGCTTTCGGCACGGGAGAACATCGATGCCGCGATAAAGTACATCTTTGTGGCCTCGGTTGCCATGCTCTTCTCGTTCGTTGGTCTCATTTTCCTGTTTCAGACCTCGCGAACGGTGATGGGGGACGGGACCCTGAACTGGACTGCACTTATTGCAAATGCTGCTTCCTTCCCCCCGGGCATGATGGTTGCGGCATCCGCCCTCATCTTCATCGGGTTTGCTGCAAAATCCGGCATCTTCCCGTTCCACACCTGGCTCCCCGAAGCCCATGCCAAGGCGCCTTCGGCGGTCAGTGCCATCCTCTCCGGGGTTCTCCTCAACGTGGGTATCTACGGGATCCTCCGCATGGCAGCAATTGCGCACCAGAATCCCGCATTTGCCTCCATCACGCCGATCATCGGGCTCTTTGGGGTTCTCACGATTGCCATTGCAGCATTCTCGATGCTGCCGCAGAAGAACCTCAAGAAGCTGATCGCGTTTTCAAGCGTAGAAAACATGGGCATTCTCCTGGTAGGAATCGCTGTTGCCACCCCGCTTGTGATCTTCTGGGTGCTCTTTCACATCATGGCGCACTCCCTCTCAAAAGCTTCCCTCTTTTTCTCTGCCGGGATCCTCCACCGCCAGTACCGCAGCCACCTCTCGACCGATGCCGTTGATGAGATCCGGGACGTGTTCCGCCTCCAGCCCCTTGCCGCATGGGGCATCATTCTTGGCGGTCTTGCAATCATCGGGATGCCGCCGTTCCCCATCTTCTTCTCGAAACTGTTCATCCTGCTCGGGCTGGGCTCCGTTTCGCCCCTGGTACTCGCCGTTGTCCTCGTCCTCCTCTTTGTTGCAGCAGTTGCCTTTGGGTATTTCGTGATCAGCGCCTTTACCCGGGTATCGCCGGACGGGGTTTCCATGGATACGGATCGTTACCCCACGCCACTCAGCATGAAGGTGCCCATTGTCATACTCCTCTGCTTAATCCTGATCCTCGGGATAGTCTTCACTTCCGGCGAGATCTCGTTCTTTAACCAGATCGTGAAGGAGCTGAGGTTCTGATGACAGGAAATGCAGATTGCGGATTTGCCGCGGTCAGGGAGATGGCAGAAGGGATACAGGATCAGGGCCGGATCGTAAGCGGTTGCGCCGGGGAATATTATCTCACGGTCGATGAACGCGAATTTGAGGACCTGGTTCTCAGTCTCTCCCAGAGCAAGTGCGTCCTCTCCGGACTCTTCTGCGTGGAAGGGTTTGTGACCGGTTCACGATTCTCGCTCTTTTACGTTTTCGAGAAAAAGACAAACATCCTTGTGGTTGTCCGGAACATTGAGAACAGTACCCGATCGATTGCCCGGGTCTTTCCCTCGGCCAACTGGTTCGAGCGCGAGTGCCGGGACGGATTCGGGGTGGAATTTGCCGGTGCGTTCGATGACCGGCGACTCTTCCTGCACGAGACCTACCCCGACGGGTTCCATCCGCTGTTAAAATCCACAAAGAACGTTCCCATCCAGCCAAAACCAGAGGTTGAACCGGCTGAGGAATACCCGTTCCGGAAAGTCAGCGGCGATGGCGTATACCAGGTTCCCGTGGGGCCGGTGCACGCGGGCATCATTGAACCGGGACATTTCCGGTTCAGCGTGATAGGGGAGACCGTCTTCAACCTCGAGGTCCGCATGTTCTACAAGCACCGGGGCATCGAGAAACTGGCAGAAGGCAAACGCGTTGAGGACTGCGTGCGTATTGCCGAGGCTGTCAGCGGGGACGAGTCGGTAGCCAACGCGACAGCCCTCTGCATGGCGGCTGAACGGATAGCAGGAACCATTGTTCCCGACCGGGCCTGGTACCTGCGCACGATCCTCCTCGAACTTGAACGGATCGCAAGCCACCTCGGGGACCAGTCAGGCATGCTCGTCGATGTGGCGTTCCCGCTGGGGGCTAACCAGTTTGCGGTCCTCAAAGAAGAGGTGTTCCGGATGAATGAGCTCCTGACCGGTTCCCGGTTCCTGCGGGGGATGGTCTGCTGTGGCGGCCTCTCGCGCGATATCAGCCGGCAGCAGATCGGGCATCTCGGGGAATTTATAAGCCACTTCGGGAAACGCTACCAGGTGGGCCTGAAGATCGTGCTCTCGACCACTTCGGTCATTGACCGGTTCGTCTCGACAGGAGTCATAAAAAAGAATATTCTCCTCCCGCTCAATATCACCGGCCCGGCAGCACGGGCTTCCGGGGGAAAAGCGGATGTACGGGTTGACCACCCATATGGCGTGTATGACCGTTTTGTCCCGCAGCCAAAACCCCTCAATGACGGGGACGTCTTATCGCGGTTCACGATCAAGGCCTCCGAGATCTTCGATTCGCTGAAACTTATCGAACAGCTGGTATTATCCCTCCCCGAAGGACCGGTAACCGCCGGTTTCACGGTGCGTGACGGGTACGCCCTCTCCATGGTGGAATCCTGCCGGGGTGAGAACCTCTGCTGGATCCTGATCCGCAACGGTGTGGTGGATCGGTACAAGGTGAGAACAGCATCGTTCTGCAACTGGCTCGCCATCGAACACGCAATTCAGGGGAATATTGTGCCGGATTTCCCGGTCATCAACAAGAGCCTGAACCTGTCGTACGCGGGAACGGACCTGTGAGGTGAAAGAGAATGGTAAACGCACTATCCTGCCTGCTGAAAAAGAAAATAACAGGAGAGAGCCCGGCCCATAACGAAGCAATCGAGGCGATCGGGCAGCAGATCCGGCGCGAAGTTGATTCCGTGTTCGGGAGGAGCCTTGCAATCCGGGAGCTCGATTGCGGCAGCGACAATGCCACCGAGATCGAGATAGGCAACCTCAACAACCCGTATTATGATGTCGAGCGGTTCGGCATCACGTTTGTTGCATCTCCCCGGCATGCGGATGTCCTGATCGTTACGGGGGCGGTCACGCACAATATGGCAATCGCGGCAAAGAAGACGTACGATGCCATGCCGTCGCCGAAATTTGTTGTGGCGGTTGGCGACGATGCCTGCAACGGGGGCATCTTTGCCGGAACCTATGCCGTGCTCGGCGGGGCTGAAAATCTCTTCTTGGTTGATATGAAAATTCCAGGAAACCCCCCGTCACCTGCACAGATCCTTTCAGGACTTCTTGCACTGATGAGAAAAGCAAAGGGGAACGGGTGATCCTGCCGGCCCGGCAGTTTCACGCCATGCACACCCGGAACAATATATACTCGCAGGATAACCGGTATCAGGATGAGCCCGGTACGAAAATGGGGGCCCGGACCCTACACGATTGCGGTTATTCACGGGGGCCCGGGAGCTCCCGGAGAGATGGCCCCGGTTGCCCGGGAACTGTCAGCGGTACGGCCGGTGCTTGAACCCCTCCAGACCGAGACAACGCTCGAAGGACAGGTCCAGGAACTCCGCAAGGTTCTTGTGGAGCAGGGAAAAGTACCGGTAACGCTGGTCGGGTTCTCATGGGGGGCAATCCTCTCGTGGCTCGTTGCCGCACGGTACCCGGCGCTTGTAAAGAAACTGATCCTCGTGGGCTGCCCGCCGTTCGGGGACCAGTACGCAGCTTCGATAACAAAGACCCGCCTCACTCGGCTCAAACAGAAGGAGCAGGCTGAGGCACAGGCACTCATAGGGGATCTCGACAAACCGGAGACAGCGAACAAGAATGCGCTCCTTGCCCGGCTCGGATGCCTGCTCACCCGTGCCGATGCCTTTGATCTTTCCAGCGCGGAAGACGAGGCATTCCACTGCCAGTACGATATTTTCCGGGGAGTCTGGGACGAGGCTGCGGAGATGCGGCGGACGCAGATCCTCCTGCAGATGGCAAAGAGCATCAGGTGCCCGGTGCTTGCGATCCATGGCGACTGGGACCCTCACCCGGCTGAAGGGGTGAACGATCCGCTCTCAAAAGAACTTGCAGATTTCCGGTTCGTGCTCCTGGAGCGATGCGGCCACCGCCCGTGGATGGAGCGGAATGCCTCAGAGAATTTCTATAAAATCCTGGTAGAAGAGATCTGATCCACCATTCTTTTCTGCCTGCTTCACTTGGTGATACGGGAAGTTGTTTCCGGATCCGTTCCCAAAGTTTGAAAGAAACCTCCGGAATATCTCGCTTGTCAGGCACGCTTCCTAGTACCCCAAGGTGAGTCTTGATAAGCTCCGGGATCTATCTTCCCTCATGAACAACAGGACGATCCTGATCATCCTGTTCCTCCTGGTGACCGGCGCAATCGTTTTTTTTATCCTTTTCGGGATACCCGGGGGAGGAGCCGGGCCTGGCACAGGAAACCCGGCTTCCCTTGCTGCCGTGGAAGTACGCTCGTACCAGGGTAAAGATCTCTCCTCGGTCAATGATTTCCGGGAAAATTCTATCCGGGGCCCCCAGCAGGTCAATATCTCAGATTACCGGCTTACCGTGACCGGCCTCTCCGGCAGGACCGTGGTCCTAACCTACGATGAGATCCTTAAAAATTACCCGCATTATACCAAAATCATTACCCTCCACTGCGTTGAGGGGTGGGATGCAACCATCCTCTGGGAAGGGGTGCTTGTGCGGGACATCCTCGCCGATGCCGGGCCGGATCCCAGGGCAGATACGGTCATCCTCACTGCCCGTGACGGGTATACAACCTCATTTCCCCTCTCCTATTTCCAGGGCCGGGATATCCTTCTCGCGTACCGGATGAACAATGTCACGATGCCGGCAGAGCGGGGCTACCCGTTCCAGCTGGTGGCCGAGGACAAGTGGGGGTACAAGTGGATCAAGTGGGTGGAGAAGATAGAACTCTCAGATAACCCGTTGTACCAGGGCTACTGGGAGGCGCGGGGCTATTCCAATTCCGGTGACCTGAACATGAGCATGTTCCGGTAATTTTTTTTACCACTGCCCGTCACTCCCCTGGCATATCCCCGGAGAGGATCCGCTTTGTTGTTGCAAATATCCAGCGCCGGTTCAGGAACAGGTGGATGAAGACAAGGATCACGAGAAGCATGCCGGCCCGGTCATGAACCTCCGAGAACCACGCAAGCGGCAGGACTGCCTGCCCGAGCAGGGGCACCCTCCAGAGTACGGCAAGCTTGGTAAGACCGGTGACGAGGCTGGCAAGGAACACAATCCCCATAACAACATCCACGCACCAGATCAGTATCAGATGGTTTTTCAACAATCTCCCTTCCTTCTTTCGTGATCTGGTCTTTTTGGGCAATGGAGTTTGTGTATAAAAAAATCCCTTCGCCCGTTCCAGCCTGCTACCGGCCTTTCAGGGTCTTTGTGATCCGGTCCGAGATCCGGATGCCATGCGACCCGTTCCAGTACAGTTTCCTGCACTTCCCGCACCAGGAGAAAACAAGCCCGTTTCGGTCTTTTGGTGCATAATCCGCGCCCTCAATTTCCGGCAGGGTGGCATCGCGGAGCAGGGTGTTGCAGAGCGAGCAGCGGCAGAGGATCATCCGGGGTTCCACGAGCCCGAGATCCACGAGTTGCTGCACCTGTTCCATACCATCTTCGGATCGCACAAAGACCGCACTATCTTTTCCCCGCCTTGAGAGTTCGGCATCCCTTGTCAGGAGGATCCGGTTTTCCTGCACCGCCATACCGAGCAGCACGGTATCCTCCTTCCGGTTGCCCGGGGCAAGGCCGTTTGCGCTCGTGGTGTCATACCCCATGAACCTGAGGTACCTCGTGAGGGTCCCAAGCATCCGGTCCGCGATGAACCGGGTCCGTTTATCCTGCTCAGCTGACATGCCGCACAATCTCGATAGCCTCCCCGCAGTTCGTGCACTTCTGCCCGTCCAGTCCCGTGATCCTGCTGGAGAAGCCGAGCCGCTCGATCAGGGTGGCGCCGCAGGACGGGCAGTAGGTATTCTCGTACCGGTGGCGGGCAACATTGCCGATGTACGGGAAGCGGAGGCCAAGCTCTTTTGCTTTTGTGTAGATCTTTTCCAGGGTTGCAACCGGCGTTGCACCGCGATCGGTCATCTGGTAATCCGGGTGGAAGGCGGAGAAGTGCATCGGGGTTCCGGGGCCAAGGTTATCGATTACCCAGCGGATCAGGGAGGCCTGTTCTTCGATACTGTCATTGTGGCCGGGGATGACAAGCGTCACGGTCTCGACATGCATACCCAGCTCCCGGGCAAGGACTGCCGAGTCAAGAACCGGCTGGAGGTGCGCCCCGCACACCTTTTTGTAAAAATCCTCCGTGAACGCCTTGAGGTCCACGCGGTAGGCCGCGAGCATTGGTGAGAGTTCCCGCAGCGCCTCTTCCGTGATGTACCCGTTCGTTACGTAAATGGTGCCAAGGCCGGCCTTTTTTGCAAGCGTGCCCATGTCGAGCGTGTACTCGTGCCAGATGGTGGGCTCGTTGTAGGTCCACGAGATGCTCGCACTGCCGCTTTCGCCTGCCCGTCTCACCCCTTCTTCCGGTGAGAGATCCCGCAGGTATGCCCCTTTTCGCTCTGCACGCGAGATATGCCAGTTCTGGCAGTGCCGGCAATGGAAGTTGCAGCCTATGCTGCCAAGGGAGTACGAGCGGGTGCCGGGGAGGTAATGGTACAGGGGCTTTTTCTCGATCGGATCTACAGCCTCGGCACTGATCTTCCCGTAGGTGGTTGCATACAGGGTCCCTTTCGCATTTTCGCGGACTCCGCAGATCCCGGATTTGCCATCGTGGATCGCGCAGCGGTGGTTACAGAGCGAACAGGTTACGGCATTATTCTCCGTTTTCCTGTACTGGCGTGCTTCCTGCATAACCGGATCAATGAATGATCATTTGTGTTCCTTATCATCCTTTTCCAGCTCGCGGAATGCATCGGCATTCTCGATCTCGAGCACGAACGAACCGCGGTACCCGCAGTCCTTGCAGAGATAAATCTGGCCGACATACCCGCCAACAACCGGAAAGATCTCCTGGCTTTTGCAGACCGGACAGTAAAACATAGTGAACTCTATGTGCCTCCGGTACAAAAACTAATGGAATGAAGACGGTAGTCATCTCGCTTGGCGGTTCCATCCTGATCCCGAAACTGGAGAACCACACGATCAGGGAATATGTCCCCGTACTGAAAAAGATAGCAAAGAGCCACCGGCTTTTCGTTGTTGTCGGGGGTGGCGGCGAGGCCCGGCGCTATATCAGCGTTACCCGCGATCTGGGCATCGATGAGGGAACGTCAGATGAGATAGGCATTCTCATCACCCGCCTGAACGCGACCATGCTGATTGCCGCCCTTGGCGGGGATGCATACCCCAAGGTGGCTGAGAGCCACTCGGAGGCAAAGAAGTTTGCAGAGTCTGCAAAGATCGTGGTCATGGGCGGAATCACCCCAGGGCAGACCACCGATGCCGTGGCTGCCGTCCTTGCCGAGCGTGTCGGCGCTGCAGTATTCATCAACGCAACCTCGGTTGACGGGATCTATTCTGCAGACCCCAAAGAGGATCCGAATGCAGAACGGTTCGATACCCTGACTCCCCAGCAGCTCCTGAAAATTGTCGGGAGCAAGGGCCTTGGGGCAGGATCCAACAACGTGCTCGACGTTGTTGCTGCCAGGGTGGTTGAACGCAGCGGTATTCCCCTCGTTGTCCTCGATGGGCGCGACCCGAAGAATCTCGCAAACGCTATCCTCAAGGGAAAATATACCGGCACGGTTGTTTCTGCAGGGAAGAAGAAACCGCTGCCGCTCTGATCGATCCACTACCTATTTTTATCTTGCCGGCACAGGTATGATGGCACGGGGTAGTAGGGTAGCCTGGTCCATCCTAGAGCGTTTGGGACGCTTTGACGGCGGTTCGAATCCGCCCTACCCCATAGGACCATGAAAAAACAGGATGCTGCCCGTATCTATTCACTTCTTCTCAGGCAGTATCCCGATGCCCGCGAAGCTCCTGAAACGGTTGCGAGGGGCACGCCCTTTGAAGTCCTGATTCTCACCATCCTCTCCGCCCAGACAACGGACAGGGCAGTCCTGAAAGTCAAACCATCCCTGTTCTCAGGATACCCGGGCCCGCAAGAGCTCTCGAAAGCAAAAACGGCAGATGTGGAGAAGATCATCCACAGTCTCGGTTACTACCACGCAAAGGCTAAGAACATCATCGCCGCATCGCAGGCCCTGCTCGACAATTTTGGCGGGAACGTTCCGGAAACAATGGATGAGCTCCTGACTATCCCGGGAGTAGGCCGCAAGACCGCCAATATCGTCATGTATCACGCGCTGGGCAAGAACGAGGGTATTGCTGTCGACACCCATGTCCGGCGTCTCTCGCAGCGGATCGGGTTCTCGGATACGGACAACGTGGAGGTCATTGAACGCGATCTCATGGCACTCTTCCCGCAAGAAACCTGGGGCGACCTCACGGATGTCCTGATCGCCCACGGCAGGGCAACCTGCGATGCAAAGAAGCCGGTGTGTGATGAGTGCGTGGTGAGCGCGAAGTGCCGGTATTTCAGGACACTGCCCCGCTGATACGGGACTCCTTTTCGGGTAACATGACAACCCGGTCCCTGACCGCCAATGCTAAAAATCATCCGCCCCCCATGCGCCAGGTCGGGCTTTTCAATCCGGACCCATCTCCCTAAATTGATGAAAAGCGAAATTATCTGTCATGGATTCAGAGTTCAAAAAGAAATGGGGCATCATGTTCAAGGCCGTGATCATGATGCTTGCCCTCCTTGTGGTAAGGACGTTTATCGACATCATGGGGTATGATACGATCCCCATCAACCCGGTGGTAGGCGCATTCATCACGGGCGCCATCTTTACCATTGCGATCATCTTCACGGGTACCTTCACGGACTTCAAGGAGAGCGAGAAAGTCGGGGGGGACCTTGCCGCTTCCCTCAAGGCCCTCTACAATGACAGCCGGGTGCTCCCGCTCGCGGACGAGGCGCCGACCCGCCTGCTGCGATCGCATGTGCGGGACCTGCTCCGGACCATCAACCGTTCTTTTAAGGAGAACAACTTCAATCTGCATGATATCAACCACGACATGAACAAGATCAACAACGATATCCGGACCCTTGCCTTCCTGAATGTTGCCCCCCCGCTGATCGCAAAGCTCCGCAATGAGCTGGGGGCGATCGACAAGATCACCAACCGGGTTGAAGTGATCATCAGGACCGATTTTATTCCTGCGGCTTATGCTCTTGCCGAGATCGCTACCGGCAGCGTGATCCTTATCCTGCTCTTTGTGAAGATGGACCCGCTTCTTGAAGGAACGATCATCTTTGCGGTCATCTCGAGCATGCTCATCGGTCTCCTCCTCCTGATCAGGGATATGGACAACCCGTTCGAGATCGGATCCCATACCTACGCTGATGTCGACCTGGAAACCCTCACCTATCTCGAGAAGTACTTTGACGAGCAGGACGCCGATATGGAGATGCTGCAGAAAGGATCCGGGTAATCCGGTAATAAGAAGCTCTTTTTTTAAGGTTTCCGGAAACACCGGCCAAGGAATGTGCGTTGATCTGCGGGTCACTCCATAAAAAAAGGTAAAAAATAACCGGATTTCAGGGCCTTTCCGATGAAAAACCCTAGTACCCGATTACCACGCGGATAGCCGCGAATGCCACGAACCCGATGAACGCACTGATCGGGATGGTCAGGATCCAGGCAGACATGATGCTCCGGGCAACTCCCCACTTGACCGTGCTCGATCCCATCGTGGTGCCGACACCCATGATGGACGAGCAGATCACGTGCGTTGTGCTCACCGGGATGCCGGCAGCCGATGCACCGAGAATGGTAGCAGCCCCGGCAGTCTCTGCAGCAAACCCATGCACCGGCCGGAGCTTGGTGATCTTGTATCCCATGGTTTTCACAATACGCCATCCGCCTGACAGGGTTCCAAGAGCAATAGCAGCATAGGAAAGAAGGATCACCCACATGGGCATGGGCAGGTTGTTGGGATCCACGCTTGCTCCGAAATACCCTATCGAAAAGAGGAGCGGCAGGATGATTCCCATGGTTTTCTGGGCATCGTTTGTACCATGGCTGAAACTGTAAGCCGCAGCAGAGCAGAGCTGCAGATGTTTAAAATGGGTTTCTGCTGTTTTTTTGTGAGCCCCACGGGTCAGCCAGAGCACGGCAGCCATGAAGAGGAACCCGCAGGCAAGACCGATCAGGGGCGAGAGGATCATGAACGTGACAACGAGCTCGATCGTTGACCACTTGATCGCTGCAAGGCCGGCAGCAGAGATCCCTGCCCCGGCAAGCCCCCCAATCAGGGCATGGGAAGACGAGGTGGGAAGCCCGAAGAACCAGGTGATGATATTCCAGGTAATGGCACCGACCAGTGCCCCGAGGATAATATAGGGAACTATGTTTGTCGGGACGATCTCAAGGTGGATGATCTTGGAGATCGTGCTTGCCACTGCCACGCCAAAACCGAATGCTGCGATGAAGTTGAAAAACGCAGCAAACACTACCGCGTTCCGGGGCGACAGGACCTTTGTGGAGACCACCGTTGAGATGGAATTTGCCGAATCATGGAACCCGTTGGTGAAATCAAAGACCAGCGCAATGCCGATGATGAAGATGATGAGTTCCCAGGTTGCTTCGATCATGCTCTGCCCTCAAAGAGACCGTTCATGAATGCCGGATCGCGATATCGGAGAGCACGTTTGCCACGTCCTCGCAGTAGTCCGTAGCCGTCTCAAGGTGTTCGTAGATATCCTTGAGCTTGATGATGGTTATTGCATCGGTTGTCTTGAAGAGATCCGTGACCGCATGGGCCAGTACGTCGTCGGCAAGGTTCTCGAGCCGGTTGACCTCGATGCAGCGCTCCTCGATGTACCGCGGGTCCTTGATTGATCGTATACCCTTGACCGCACTCTCGATCTCCACCGTTGACATATGGATCAGTTTTGCAAGCTCGATCATATGGGAGTCGGTGCCCTCGATGCCGTAATAGAACATCTTCTCGGTAGCGCCGTCGATATAGTCCAGGACCTCGTCAAGTGCAGATGCAAGCCGCGAGATCTCTTCCGGGTCCAGCGGCGTAATAAAAGTCCGGTTCAGCTGGTCGTAGATATCATGGGTGATGATGTCCCCCTTGTGTTCCAGCTTCTCGATCGAGTGACGTTTCTCCTTGACATTGGTGAAATCCTCGGTCAGCGCAACAAGCTGCCATGCAGCTTCCTTATTGACCGCAGCCTGCTTTTCGAATAAATCAAAGAAGATCTTATCGTGCGGTATCAGCAGCTCCCTCAAACCCATAACAAACCCAGTGGTAATCGGCGGTGAATCATAAAAATATAGCGAAATGGTCTGCTAACCTTAAAACCAGCCCAGGGCAAATGAGACGAGAAAAAATCCGGCAAAGGAGACTGCCATGGCAAGCGGGATGGTGATGATCCAGGCTTCCATCATATCCCGGACAACCCGCCATTGAACGGCATTCTTGCCCCGTGTTGCCCCCACACCGATGATCGATCCATTGATCGCGTGGGTGGAGGAGACCGGGATCCCCCGCTCGGTGACCGTGACAAGGATGGCACTGCTCACCGTGGCAGCGCAGAATCCCTGGTAGGGACGGATCTTGGTGATGTCCTTTGCCATCTTGTCAACCACCGCCCACCCGCCAAAAACGGTCCCAAGACCGATCGCAACAGCCGACGAGAGGAGGACCCACTGCGGGACTGCAAACGTGGCAAGGATCCCTGCAGATACCAGGAGGGCAGTGATGATACCAACCGCGTGCTGCCCGTCGTTTGCCCCGTGTGCGGTTGCCTGGACAAGGCTCGCGAGCACGTGGAGCGGCTGGAAGATCCGTTTCATCCGGTTCTGCCGGGAGTGCCGGAAGGCATGGGAGACGAGGATATCAAAGACGAATGCTCCTGCCATGCCAAGGATGGGAGAGATGAAGATGAAGAGCACGATGGCAAACAGGCCGGATAATTTGATGATCCCAAGGAGCATCAGGGCCGGTATGATCAGCGCTGCCCCGCATACGGCGCCGAGCACCAGGCCGAGCCGGACCTCCTCGTGGAACGATGCCGTAAAAAGGCCGAGAATTGCTGCCCCGCATGCGGCACCGATCAGGCCGTATACCAGCACCTGGACAAACGTGTCCCAGCCAGGGAGGATCACGACCGCAAGCCCCCCGACCGCTATACCTGCCCCGAGAATACCTCCCACCATCGCGTGGCTGCTCGAGAGCGGGATACCGGCACGGGTTGCTACGAAGACGAGGATGATTGCCGCGCCCATCGCGACAACAATCGAGAGGGGAGTGAGACCGCTCTGGCTGACAATCGCTGTCCCGATCGTGGCTGCAACAGCAGTAGTGAAGAGGAACGGGCCGATAAGGTTGCAGATCGCAGTGTACAGGACCGCTTTTATGGGGGAGAGGGCTTTTGTTGCAACCACCGTAGCAATGGAATGCGAGGCATCATTGAGCCCGTTCACAAAGTTGAGGGCGAGCGCCAGGATCACACCGAACAGGATAAGGGGTTCCATGCCCATCATGTGTGGCTCATCGCGATGTCGCTCAAGGCATGCCCGACATCATTGCATTTCTCCATCACTTTTGCCAGGCCCTCGTAGATATCCTTGAGCTTGATGATCATGAGGAGATCCTGCGTCTTGAAGAGTTCGAGGATGGCGCGGGAGAGGAGTTCGGTTGAGAGGTTGTAGAGCCGGCCGATCTCGGCGGCATGCGACTTGACGCCGGCAGGATCCCTGAGTGTTGAGAGGGTTTCAACTGCGTGGGTGATCTCGGTTGACGAGAGGAGGATCAGGTACGAGTATTCCTTGAGCACATCATTGGTCTGGGGGATCCCGTAGTTGCAGAGCTGGTGGGTTACCCAGTCAATCTTGTCAAGGACATCGTCAAATGCAGGTGCGAGCCGTGCAATCTCCTCGGGTTCAAGGGGGGTGATGAGGGATTCGTTGAGCTGCTCATAGATCTTCTTGGTGATCTCGTCGCCGTGATGTTCTATCTGGCGCACCTTGTGGGCCTTCTCGGTCCCTTCCGGGAGCTCGTGGGTGATCTCGTTTAATGTGGTCGAAGCCTCAGTGATCTTTTCCGCCATTTCCAGAAAAAGCGAGAAAAAGACCTTGTCTTCAGGCAGGATCAGGTCACGGATACGCATAATCTTCAGACTTACCCTTACCCCGTAACTATAAAAAGTACGTCATGGTAGTCACAAAACAGCCGGCTAGTTAAAAAACGCAGGGATTTGAGCTAAATGACAAAGAACACCGGTTCCACTGCGGGTCTATGACTGCGGAATTTTTACCACAATTCCGGAACTATGCACCCGGCGACCGGAACTCGCCAGGCGGTACGGTTATCTCGAACCGGGCCCCTTTCCCGGGGATACCGTTTTCCTTGACCGAGATGCCGGTTATCCCCAGGATCACCCGGCCGAGGAAGAGGCCAAGACCGGTATTTTTTCCGTACCCTTTGGAGAAGATCCGCTCCTTGTCGGCTTCCACTACACCCTCGCCATCGTCCCGGTACTCAATGCAGAGGCTCTTGTTCTCCTTTCTCTTTGAGGATACGGTTATGCGCTTCACCTGCTTGCCGTGCCGGAGAGAGTTGTCAATGAGGTTCTCAAAGACTTTCGGGAGCAGGTTGTCGGCGTAGATCTCGATCGGGTCCACGTTCATTTCCAGCTGTATCCCCGCGCTTTGCAGGTGCGGCCGCATCGGTTCCAGGATCTTCCCGATATCCTGCCACTGCGGGGTGGAATCGCCGATTGATTCATAGGTTTTGGTGAATGCGATCTGGCTCTGGATAGTCCCGGCTGCACCTTTCGCTTTTCTGATATATTCAAGGACAACCGGATCCGAGACCCCCATCTCCGCAAGATCGATATATCCCGTAAGGGCAAGGATCTGGTTGTTGATGTCATGGCGGGTGATGCTTGTCATGAGGTTGAGCTTGCTGTTGGCTTCTGCAAGCGACCGCTCGACCCGGCTCCGCTCGGCATTCTCCCGCTGGAGGTTTTTATTGGATTCATGGAGTTCTTCAAGAGAGGCCGTCAGCTCTTCCATGGTGGCAGTGAGCTCTTCGTTTGTTGAGCTGAGTGTCTCCTGTGTCTCCTGGAGCTCAATATTTCTCCGGATGGCATATTCATACGTGGAGAGGAGGATGTCAAGAATCCTGGCCCGGCCGGAGGTTATCCGGTGGCTTTTCCCTAAGAACAGGTACTCCAGACCGGGCTGGGGCCCCTCCCGGTCCGGGGTGCCTGCTGATCTGAAGGCAGCTTCGACATGAGAGAACACCTGTTCCGGGGTGTAAGGTTTGATAATGAAATTATCTGCACCGGCAACCAGCCCCTGGAGAACATCTTCTGCATCGAACAGCTGCGTGACAAGGATCACCTGGATGGCTGCCATCTTTGCATCGGACTTGATGTGGTGGCAGAGTTCATACCCGTCCATCTCCGGCATAATAATATCGGAGAGGACGATTGCCGGTATCTCCTTGCTGATCCTTTCGAGCGCCTCGCGGCCATTGACCGCATGCACTACATCATAGCCCTGCTCTTTGAGGATATGGATCAGATACTCTGCCTGGGTACGGCTGTCCTCGACGACAAGGATCTTCCGGGAGGGCTTTGTTCTCATACCAATGGTTTTCTCCCCGGATGAATAGCCCGGGCTTGCATTCACCGCTTCTTTTGGAACCCCGGGCTGACCGGAAGGCATCCTTGCCGGGGGTTTTGCCCTTGTCGTAGTCAGCTCTTGTACTCCCTGAACGAGTATTTCGAATCCATGCTCCTTAAGCATTACGGAAGTCCTGCGAGGCATAGCCCGTTCGCTGGGACTCAACAGGGTTTGAGATACCAAAAAGCATCTGCCCGGCGTGAAATGGATCCCCCAAAAACGAGAGGCACGGGATAATTCCGGCAATTGGCGCGTAGAAGAATAGTATCAGAACGGGATGGACCGGGCGGGAATTGAACCCGCGGCCTCTTCCATGCCAAGGAAGCGATCTACCACTGATCTACCGGCCCGCTCCTAACTACTAGGATGCCATAGGTTAAAAGAATTGTTCGTCTTTCCTACTTTGGATCCCCGTGTTCCATGAGCCCGGGCAGTTTTTCCAGCAGCCGGGCGCGGGCCTCCTGCATCTCCGGCAGGCTGATTACCCGGCCTTTTTCAATAAACCGTGTGATGAGCGGCACCGCGCCGTCAGGGGGGGCCGATGCAGCCGGCAGGGTTTTGTGGCCGCCGCCAGGAAGCCCGTACACCTGTTTCTTCCCGCTCCGCTTCCCCCGCTTGGCTTTCGCAACTCCTCCAATCTCAACTATATCCATGGCAAAATCAATGACCGGGGCATTGGCAATCGCGCCGCCTACCCCGAACGCGTCCACGATATCCCGGTACGCGACCACATCCCCGCGGGTAACCCCGCCGGACAGGAAGATTTTTACCCCCCCGTGCCCGTGCATGTCAAGCTCCCAGCGGACCTCCTCAATAATCGTGCGCATGTTGCCCCGGCGCGACCGGGGGGTATCGAGCCGGACGGCAGTTGCCCCGCACTCCGCTGCCCGGAGGGACTCGGATTTCTCATCGCAGTACGTGTCGCAGAGCATGATCCGCGGGATCTCTTTTGGGGCATGGCGGTCGAACGAACGCCAGGCATCTTCCGGTCTCCCGTAACACATGACAAACGCGTGGGGCATGGTCCCTACCACGGGCATCCCTTCAGGAGCGCAGGTATTGGAGACGCCGTCAACCCCGCCGATCCATGCCGACCGCTCGATCATGGCCGCGATCGCGGGGTGCTGCCGGCGCGAGCCAAACGAGAAGACCGGGCGGTTGAGGGCTGCTTTCTTGATGTGGGCAGCAGCAGTGGCAACACCGGATGCGTGACAGAGGAAACCGAGAATGGCAGTCTCAAACCGGCAGAAGTCACGGTAGTTTCCGGTGATCCGGAGGACCGGTTCGTTTGGGTAAAAGACCGTGCCTTCGGGCATGGCATCCACGGTGACCGGTAACCCCTCCAGCAGCGCAACAACGTCGGAGAGCCCCGAGAAGACAGCCCAGGGATCCGGCAGGGAGGACGCGGTCACTTCCATGACAACGTCCGGGTTGAGGCCATCCTGCATGAGTGCCTCTTCTGTTCGTATAAAGTAGATATCCGTGCAGTCCCCGTTCTTTATCGTCCCGTCGCTGACCGTGAGAAACGTGCCCATGCTCTGATCGTTTGGGCTCCGGCGCGATTACCCTTGCGATTGGAATCCGGAGATATTCGCTAATTATTAGTGCAGATCGCACCAATCATTCTCCTGCGAAGGGATACTATGCTGGGCAGAATCCGGAAAAAATACAGCGGCAAAAGAAGGATCGGGCGGGGTTCCTGATGCTCGGGATCATCGGAGGAACGAGCCTTCTCTTCTCCACGCTCCCCGCGCTTGAAAAACGCACGGTTGCAACGCCGTTTGGGAGCGCTGAGGTGCTTGCAGGGGAGATCGTGATGCTGATGCGTCACCAGCACAACCTCCCCCCGCACCGTGTCAATTTCCGGGCAAACCTTGCCGCACTCGCACTATGCGGTGCTGACCGGATTGTTGCGTTCGCCTCGTCAGGATCCATGAACCCCGATATCAGGCCGGGGTCGCTTGTGATACCAACAGATTATGCAAGCCTTGCCGATATCCCCTCCATCCATGACCATGCGGTTGTGCACGAGATGCCGGAATTCTCTGTTGAACTCTCAGAAGCCCTGCACCGCGCAGTCCCCGCAGCCCGGCTGGGCGGCACGTATATCCAGACGCGGGGGCCTCGGTTCGAGACTGCCGCCGAGATTCGGACATTTGCCAAAGTCGCTGACCTTGTGGGAATGACCCTTGCATCCGAGGCAGCGCTCGCAAAGGAACTTAAGATACCGTTTGCCGCCATCTGCACGGTGGATAATTATGCCAACGGCCTGACAAAAGAGCCCCTGACATGGGAAGAGGTGCTCGAGATCTCCCGGCAGTACCGGAAGCGGACAGAAGAGATTGTGGACACCATTATCAGAGAGATGGGTTAGGATACCGATGAGGGATGATACCATGGACGAGATCTTTAAAAAGAAACGATCGCTGCTCATCACCAATGTCGTGAGCAACGGTAAGAAAACCGACATTTTCATTGACGAGAAGGGGACAATCCGGGCCATCGGGGCGGATGTCCGGGCACAGCATAAGGGTGAAGCGGATGTCATGATTGACGGGGACGGGGCAATCGCCCTGCCGGGCCTTGTCAACACCCATACCCATGCGGCAATGACGCTTCTCAGGGGTTATGCGGATGACATGATTTTGCAGGACTGGCTCTCGCAGAAGATCTGGCCCCTTGAGGCGCACCTGACCGGCAATGATGTGTACTGGGGAACAAAACTCGCCTGCCTTGAGATGATCCGGACCGGGACAACCGCGTTCAACGATATGTACTTCTTCATGGACGATGCAGCCCGGGCCGTGGACGAAGCCGGCATCCGGGCCGTACTCTCGTACGGGTTTATCGATCTGTTTAATGACGAAAAGCGCGAGAACGAATGCAAAGCCACCGAGAAACTCGCCTCCCAGGTCAAAGCCATGAACAATCCCCGGATAAAGACCGCGGTCGGCCCCCATGCCATCTATACGGTCTCGCCGCAGGGACTGAAATGGTGCGCAGAGTTTGCAGCGGAACAGAAGACCGGAATCCATATACACCTCTCGGAGACGGAGAAGGAAGTGACCGACTGCGTTTCCCAGCACGGGAAGCGCCCGGCAGCCCTCCTTGCGGACTGCGGGATCCTCACCCCCCGCACCATTGCGGCACACTGCTGCTGGCTCGACGATGCCGAATGTTCGCTCCTCGGGAAGCACAAGGTCTCGGTGTCGCACAACCCGGCAAGCAACATGAAGCTTGCAACCAACCGGGCAATGCCCTGCGCCACGCTCGCCGCTGCCGGGGCAAACACCTGCCTTGGCACGGACGGCTGCGCATCCAACAACAACCTCGACATGTTCGAGGAGGCAAAGACTGCTGCCCTGCTCCAGAAGTTCTTCTGGAACAACCCGACCGTGCTCCCGGCCGCAGAAGCCTTAAAGATGGCAACCGAAAACGGGGCAAAGGCTCTCGGCTTCGGTACCGGCACCCTCAAAGCCGGCGCACCGGCCGACATTGTGCTCGTCTCAGCAAAAACCGCCTGCAATGTCCCGCTCCACAACGCCACCTCAAACCTGGTGTACGCCTGCAGCGGCAGTGCGGTCGAGACCACCATCTGCGACGGCAGGGTCCTGATGCTCAACCGGGAGATACCGGGCGAGGATGAGATCCTTGCCGGCGCGGCATCTGCAGCAGCAAATCTTGTGAACCGTGCCGGGTCATCCTGACGGGATCCCAGCCATGAAAGAGACCATGCGGCTGCCGGTACATGCTTCTGCCTGCATCTTGGTCATTCTCTTTTTTTGTACTGCATTTGCAGGATGCACCGGCATCCCTGCAGGAACTCCGGCCGGTTCGCACTCGGCGGAGAATACCGGGAAACTCTCGGTTTACTTTCTCGACGTGGGGCAGGGAGACTCGGAACTGGTCGTGTTTGGCAACAGGACGATCCTGATCGATGCCGGGGAGATCGACAGGGGCGACCTTGTTGTTACCGACCTGAAGAGCCTGGGTGTGGACCACATCGATCTCCTGGTTACAACCCACCCGCACTCCGACCATATCGGCGGGATGCAGAAAGTGCTCTTGGCATTCCCGGTGGGTCAGGTGCTGGATGCCGGTGTGCCCTACCCGTCACCGGTGTACGAACAGTTCCTGGAAACCCTTGATGCAAAAAAGATCCCCTACACGGTTGCAGAACAGGGACGGACGATCGAGCTCGACCCGGCACTCCGCATTATGATCCTCTCTCCCGGGAATGACCGGGCGGGGGATGATCTGAACCAGGACTCCGTGGTGCTCCGCATCTCCTACGGCACGATCGATTTCCTGTTCACCGGCGATACTGGCAGGGAAGCGGAAGAGGCCCTGGTCAGGACCGGTTATACCCTCGATGCCGAGATCCTCAAAGTGGGCCACCACGGGAGCCGGTATTCGACATCCCCGGCGTTCCTCTCCCGCGTGAACCCGGAAGTGGCGGTGATCGAAGTCGGAAAGGATAACCCGTACGGGCACCCCCATGATGAAGCCCTGCAGAATCTCAGACGTGCCGGAGCAACGGTGTACCGGACCGATCTCAATGGAACGATCCGGGTCCGGACGGACGGGATCTCGTACTCGGTATCAACCGAAAAGGGACCCGGGAACACCTGGACCCAGTCAATGACCGGCACTCCCCGTGTAACCAGTACGAAGATGTTCCCGCCAGCCGTAATCTCCCCGCAGGTGATCCTGCCCACCATTCCCGCTGATATCAACCTGACTCTCCCCACAATCCCGGCAAATATCACCGTGCCTGTGCCTTCCGTTACCCTGCCACCCGTCCAGATCGGCAATGCCTCATCCATGTACATCAGCGCTACGCAGTTCAATGCCCCGGGCGATGACCGCCAGAACCTGAACGGCGAATGGGTCCGGCTCACCAACCGGGGCACCGGCCCGGTGCTCATCGCAGGATGGACCATTTCTGACAGGACAAGCTCCGGTACCTACCGGTTTCCTGCGATACTTCTCCTCCCGTCCTCTTCGGTAACGGTTTATTCAGGTACCGGGATGATGAACGATACTTCGCTCTTTATGGGCCGGAGCGAACCGCTCTTTGGCAACAGCGGCGACATGGCAGTTCTCCGGGACGGATCCGGGGTTCTTATCGATCAGAGGGCCGACGGGGGTACCGCATGAAGGCCATGGTCGACCGGATCGAAGGAACGATCGCGGTGCTGATCACGTGCGAAGGTGAGCCGGCCCGGCTGAACCTCCCGGTAACCCTCCTCCCGCCCGGCACCCGCGAAGGCGATCGTGTTACGATCTCGATCTGCCGCAACGAGGAGGCAACACGGGCAGCAAAGGAACGGGTGGCCGGTCTCATCGAAAAACTTGCCGGTGGAAAATAGGCAGGCATGGGTCCTGTTCTGTCACAGGGATTTTTTTCTGAAACCCGATCCGACACTATTTTACATTTTCCCGATCAATACGCCTGACATGTCTCATCACGCAGCATTCGAACACCATGATCATCCAAAACAAGCCGGGCCTTCCAAAACCTGCCGCGTCTGCAAATCCACCTATTCGCACGAACAGAACCCGTCCCATTTTGGCATCTGCCACAGCTGCGGGTACAAGATCCTCATTCTTCTTTTTATCGTGATGATATCCATTTCATACGTTGCATGGTTCGGGGTCCTGTAAGGGAATATTTCCCCACTTTTTTGGTGTGGCACCAGGAATACCCGGGCAGCATCCTCCACGTTTTTTCCCGGGGCTTTTTGGTTATCCGGGTCGCTTCCCTGCAGCTCCCCAACCATTAAGTAGTGCCGGTACTGCATTACCCACTGAGGTAGTTGTCAATGGCTTCGGCTGTGCTGGATCTGGTAGTTCTCCTCTTTGAATACCTGAACGTGATAGTGGCGCTGATGGCACTTGGTTTTGCCATAAAATGGAAAAAAATGGAATTTTTCGCAGGGCTCTTCTTCCTGCTCCTCTACACGGGACTCGATGCTATCGAGCTCTCGCTCATCACCATCTTTGACGTGTCCATGATCAATGCATCGCAGTTCGGGTTTATCCTGCTCGCTATTATCGGGTTCATCCTCGGGATGAGGCCGACAGGGACGATAACAAAACCGAGCTGACAGGATATTCTCCATAAGGTATCCGTTCAGCCGGTGATACCCGGGCGTACCGGCATAAGGAGCGGAGACACACGGTACTGCCATATATCACCGTAAAAGAGCGGGATGGGAATTACTGCACGAAGTCGGAAAAAAAGAGGGATGTGTGTTACGCGGTCTCGACCTTGTCAGCCTCTTCCAGGCCGAGCACTTTTATCGATTCTTCCCGCATCTTGAACTTCTGGATCTTGCCCGAGATGGTGATCGGGAAGTCCTGGACGAACATGACATACCGCGGGATCTTGTAGTGGGCGATCTTCCCCTTGCAGTAATCTTTTACGTCCTGCTCGGTCATGGTCTGGCCGGGTTTCATCTTCACCCAGGCGCAGAGCTCCTCGCCGTACTTGATGTCCGGGACGCCCACGATATAGACATCCGAGATCTTCTCGTGGTGGTGGAGGTACTCCTCGATCTCGCGGGGGTAGATGTTCTCGCCGCCCCGGATCACCATGTCCTTTAACCGGCCAACAATCTTGAAGTAGCCCTCCTCGTCCAGGGTGCCGAGGTCCCCCGTGTGGTTCCAGTGGTCCTTGTCAAGGGTGGCATGGGTGGCCGAGGGGTTGTTGTAGTAGCACTTCATGACACAGTAGCCCCGGGCGCAGATCTCGCCGATCTCGCCCGTCGGCACGATCTTGCCGGTATTGGGGTCGATGATCTTGAGCTCGGTGTGCGGGAATGCCCGGCCAACGGTGGTGACCCGGCGCTCAACCGGGTCTTTCGTTGTGGTCATGGTAACCCCGGGTGCAGTCTCGGTCTGGCCATAGACGATGACGATCTCGCTCATGTGCATCCGGGTGTTGACTTCCTTCATCACCTCGATCGGGCAGGGGGAGCCGGCCATGATGCCGGTCCGGAGGGAGCGGAGGTCGTACTTTGCAAAGTTCGGGTGGGCGAGCTCGGCAATGAACATGGTCGGGACACCGTGGACTGCCGTGCAGTGCTCCTTCTCGATGGTCTTTAAGACTTCCTCGGCATCGAAGGTGGGCGCAGGCAGGACCATGGTGGAGCCGTGGGTTACGCACGCGAGGTTGGAGAGTACCATACCAAAGCAGTGGTAGAAGGGGACGGGAATGCAGAGCCGGTCCTTCTCGGTAAAGCCCATACCCTCACCGATGATGAACCCATTGTTGAGGACATTGTGGTGGGTTAAGACAACACCTTTCGGGAACCCGGTTGTCCCGCTTGTGTACTGGATGTTGATGGGGTCATCGAACGAGAGGGCTTCCCCGCGTTCAACCAGTTCGTCAACCGAGATCTCTTCTGCCTTTTTTAAGAAATCCTCCCACGTGAACATGCCGTTATACGGGATGTCCCCAAGGAAGATGGCATTTTTCAAAAAAGGGAACTTCTCGCTTGAGAGCCTGCCGGGCTTGGCCTCGTAGGCTTCGGGGCAGGCCTCGTAGAACATCCCCATGTAGTCCGAGGTCTTGAACCGGCCCTGGACGATCAGGGTCTGGATCTCGGCCTGCTTGAGCACATACTCGAGCTCGTACGTGCGGTACGCGGGATTGATGTTCACCATGATGGCGCCGATCTTGGAGGTGGCGAACTGTACCACCACCCACTCGGCATAGTTCATGGCCCAGATACCGACCCGGTTGCCCTTCTCCACGCCAAGGCCCATCAGGGCCCGGGCAACCTGGTCAACCTTTTCCAGGAACTCCCGGTAGGTCCACCGGATGTCCTGATGCATGGACACGACCGCATCGGTGTCCGGGTACTTTGCTGCTATACTGTTGACCATCTCGCCGATGGTCATACCCAGCAGGGGCACTGCTGATGTTCCACACGTGTAACTGCCCTCAACCATTAGAAAAGAGGTGGGGCACCGGATAATATATGGATGATGATTTTGTGCGCCGGTGGTGCAGTCCGGCGTGGGGCACGGGAGAATTTGCTTATGGATGTTCAGGCCGGATACCCGTTCATGCTGATCGGCACCGGTGGACATGGGCCCACGAAGCAAAAAAACAACAAAACTCTTAAGTTTATACACTGCGATTGTATTGAGTCAGCAGGGGAGATACCCTGGTACTGGCGTGAAGGGGTTGTGGCCTAGCCCGGAATGGCGACGGGCTCCAGCGGTCTTTGCGTTCTCGTGCTCGCAGATGATGAACAATGGGTCTGCTGATACAATATGATGACCCGTTGGAGCACTGATGC
>JBAZQF010000003.1:0-319989 GCA_041645355.1 Methanoregula sp. | reverse complement strand
TCCGGAACTACGACCCACACGGGTATCTTCTCGGTGTTCTACATTGTGGAACCGCTGTCGGGAGCATCGTCTGCGAGCCCCACACCCCAGACATTCGGCCAGATGGCAACACCTGCCGGTGGAGGAGTTCAGACTCCTGCAGCAGCAGCAACCCCGGTTGGTACCCCGGTGAAAGCCCCGGTCTCAACCAAACCCACCCAGAGCCCCATGCTCCCGGGCATTGTTGTGATCGGGCTTGTCGGGATTGTTGGCTATCTCATCGTGAGAAAGAAAGAATAATTCTCACAGAACCCTTTTTCATTTTCTTTTTTTTTTTGGTTTTGGGAATTTTTTAAAATGTATGCTCTGAGAAACGCACCTACACGGGTGTTCACACTCAACGTATGAAAATGAAAATGGTAATTTTAGGAGAGTTCAGAAGCCTCAGGGCCCCGGTACGGCATGGAGGGGCAATAACCGGTGTTCCAAATTTGCAGATAAAAAAAGGAGCAGCTCTAAAAAAAGCACAACGGTGCGTTGTTCGACAAGAACGTAATAATATTGAAATTCCAATTCAGATTGTGGGGATAAAAATAATCTCACCTGTTTTCGTAAGGATGAGTGGCGCCGCCAAAAAGGGCGCCCCGCGGCGCATCAATTACCGGTAAATATCTGAATGGAATTAATCCAGGCATCTTTCATTTTTTCCGGTAAAATGAAAATCTTAAGGGTAATTGCATTGATAAAAAATCACAACAACTGCGGGGGTCAAGGGGATCTCCCCCTGGGCAGCCTCCCCCTCCCGAGGTAGCGAGGGGGTCACGCTCCTTATGGTGACATGAATGTTCAGGCAAAAAGAGAAGTTCCCGATACCAGGTAACGGTAAAATCTATTGGTGTTTCTCAAATTCCAAATAAAGAATATCAGATCTTATCGCAGATCTGCTTGAGGTACTCCACCTGCTCTTCCTCCCGGGACGCCGGACGGAGCATAAGGCTCGTCATCAGCTCCTGGGCAGCACGGGGGTCCGGTATCCCGAAAAAACAATCCATGGGAAACCGGGAAGCTTCCTCCCGGCCTTTTGCATATCCTATCATTGCACCGATGTTATTCTTCTGGCCCCCGGCACCCACTCCCCGGATAGAGGTCTCTGCACCCCACCGGGAGATGCTCTGGGGAATGACGGTCCCGTAATTGTATTTCCGGCCAAAGAAGTCCTGCTCCAGGACAACCCGGGCAATCTGGTGGTGGGGGATGATATGCTCCTGGTGTTTCCAGACGCCCCCCCGGATAACGATATTCTCCGTGTGGATCTGGTAAGAAAGACTCTTCCGGAATTTCTCGGTCCAGAGAAGGATCAGGACCGCTGCAAGAAGAGAGAACGGCTGGACCAGGAACGCTATCCAGTGGAGCAGGAGTGAGAGGTAGCGTTCCGAGAGCGGAGGGATACCGGAGCCGCCCATGAGGATGAAGGCGACCGTAACACTCAGCCCCAGGGTTATTGCTGTACTGGTCCAGAGCTCGGTGAAACGCAGGGCCCATCCAATCCCGGCCACGATGACAAAGATCATGACCGGGGCGATCAGGAAGATCGAGAGACCGGCAATGCTGGTCATGGCCGGCACCACCATGCTGAAGGTCCCCGGGATGGCGGATATGACCGTTTTTGTTGCCCCTGCAAGGAATGCCCGGACAAAGATACAGAGGATCACAAGGAGTATCGGGAAGCACGCGAGAGTATATTTATAGATAAAACTCCGGGGATCCGGCTGGGTAATGAGAAGAGCCGGGCCATCAACGATTTTGGAACCGGCCGGGACCGGATCCATCGGCGGCGAAGCCTCCGAGCTGGCAGCCGGTTCCGGGGAGGCCGGGCTCCGGCTGCCACTGCAATCTGGAGATTCGCCATTTTTGTCTTCATCCGCGGGACTACATTCCGGGCACATGGGGCTGTCTGGCATAAGATGGTCTATAGGGTATATTTACTCCTCTTAAGTATTGGAGAAATTAATATATCAGGATTTGTATTCGATATCGGTTTTTTTTATCTGTCGGGAACCGGAACTGTGATATCCCGAATTCATTTCACTCCATTGGTATCTGCTTAAATCTCATCAGATGCCCGCATTATTTCCCCATTTTGAGGGTGACCCCCTGCTCCCCCCTGACCCCTAAAATGCAGGGTTTCAAACAACATTCCTGCAAAAGCGAGCCCGGATATCCTGATCATTCCCGTCATTGAAACCGATTTCCAGAAACCTGTATACCGGGATTTTTAAAAAAAAGAAAAATAGGGCTGATCTATTTTTCCCAAATCAGCCATTTCCAGAGAGGAACTATGGCTATATCATCCCGCTGATCTTCCCGGTCTTTTGTAAGAATGATCATATCTTTGACTTTTTTTCCAAATTCTTTCCTGAATTCCTCAAGGCTTTCAAACTCCCGGTCGGGAATCGTATCCGTATAGCAGACATTGATCGCAGTCAGGTGGTTATCTGCAGACTTGATCACGAAGTCGACCTCTTTCTTTTTCTTCCAGTAATAGGGTTCTTTTCCGGTTCGTATCAGTTCTACAAAGACAAGGTTCTCTGCCAGTTTTCCTTCATCATCTGAGAACCGGAAGGATACCGCGTTACGAAGCCCGTTGTCGATGCAATAGATCTTCTTATTCGGACGGGACTGAGCCTCGATTGAGTAGGAAAAATGCTGGACCTCAAAGAGGATTTTTGCCATCCCGGCAAAATGGATATAATCTTTCACGGCAGCAATATCGATCCCCAGTATCTCTTTGAGGCGTCGGTAAGAGTAAGGTGAAGTCAGGTTCGAAAAAAGGTAATGTAAAAGATCGGCGAGTGCTTTCTGGTTGCGCACTTCATTGATCCGGATTATGTCCCGGTACACAATACTGTCGTAATATGCCCTGAGATAATCCTGTTTTGTAGTTTCTTCCTTCTGCAGCACAACAATAGGAAAACCACCTTCCCGAAGATACTGTTTCAGCATCGTGAGAATCTCGTATTTATGGGCCGTAAGGCTGACAGGATCGTCGGTCAGTTCTATTTCGTAAAACGAGAGATATTCCAAAAAATCCAGTGGGAAGACCGGCACGGAAAAATATCTTCCCGAGAGCAGCGTGGAGATCTGCGAGTCCATGAGATATGAAGAAGAGCCGGATAGAATAATTTTGAAATTCTTCCGGTCATAGAGCGATTTTATCGCGCGCTCCCAGCCTTTGATATTCTGGATCTCATCAAAGACCAGGTATATGGTACCTTTTGCAGCAACCTCCCTGCGGTAGATGTCCACTACATTCACAATTGCGTTTTCAAGCGCTGAAATTTCCATCTCATCGCAGTTGACAAAAAGGATGTTCCTTGAGGGAACTTTCCCGGTATCTATGAGGTGTCGGATAATCTGGAACAGCAGGGTAGTCTTTCCCGAACGCCGGACACCACTGAGTACGATGATTTCCTTTGTTTTGAGATAGCGCTGGATCTTCGAGAAATACCTCTTCCGGGATCTTCCCGTATCAAAATCCTGATCGTTCCACCAGGGATTCAATTGAGTAAGGAGTTCGAAGAGATGATTCACACAAATGTGTTAGACTATACCCATACATAAATCTTCTTTTTGATGGGTCGTAACCAACTAAAAAACCAAGGATACTTGCAGATCTACTCCGTCAAAATTCTCATTATTGACATACACCGGCTAATATTTTCAGGGTTATGCAGATATTTCATGACGGGAACAATACCTTCCGGCAGTTCCATAATTATTGCTCAGTGAGAAAAGATGAGCCGGTTTTTTAAAAGGGCGGGAAGAGAGAAAGAGGAATAATCTTTCAGAATTGTAAAGAAAAAACAAAGAGAGCCTATGGCGAGATTTGAACTCGCGACTTCCTCCTTACCAAGGAGGCACACTGCCAGGCTGTGTCACATAGGCTGGATAATTTTGCAACAACGGATTCGACAGTTCATCATCCCCGCAAAGGAGATTCGTTCCTGCCTTTTCCGCCCCATTGGCGGTTGCCTAACTACGTTGTGAGTAATCCCTATAAAACATTGCGGATATCAAGAGTGACGATCCGGGAAAAGAGCCCGATTCCAGGTTTTGGCGCAGGAAAATTCCTTCCCGCATAACCCGGCTCGCGGATGGGAAAAAATCCGGTAAACCCGGATTGAAAAGAAAGGTGATAGATTTACGAGAGATCCCCTGCTTGAAAAATGTGAGCATTCAATAATTGCTGATACGCAAATTCCTCTATAATTACGAGTGGATCTGATGTCTCCCCCATAATGATGAGCGCCGCCGCCCCGAAGGGCGCCCCGCGGCGGATCCGGACTTTTTTTACTCCGGCCACATATGCTGCCAGATTCATCTGCAAGGGGGGGTCAAGGGGTCCTCCCCCCGGGCTGCTTCCCCGTTGGGGGAGTGAGGGGGTCACACTCATTCCATGCAAAAGGATCAGGAAATCCGGGCAAACAGGAAGTGAAAAGAGAAATAAAAAAATTTGCTCTGTAGAAAACGTTGGTCATATATCACGATGACCCCCCTCTTGCGCGAATGAGTCCCCCGTGGGGGACAAAGGCGCAGTATGATGGCCTCAAGTTCAATTAGCGGTAATACGTCGTTATCCTAAGTGGGGGCGCCACAGCGGCGGGGGCAAAGCCCCTGAAAGCGTCAAATTTTTCGAATCATTTTTACAGAGCAAAAAAAGTTACTTTTTCAGCCGCACTTCCATCTGCGGGAACGGGATCTCGATCCCCTCGGCAGCAAACCGTTCGGCGATCCGGGAATTGATCGCATCCTTCACCTCATCTGGAAGGTTGTATTTCCTTGCCCAGACATAGAGAATGAACTTGAGGCTGGAATCGGCAAACTCGATAAAGAAAACTTTGGGGGCCGGGTCCGTAAGAAGATAATCGGATTTCGCAATAACGTCCTGTGCGATCTCGAGCAGGATCTTCTTTACGGCTGCCACATCCGTGCCACAGGCAACCTGGACCGGGATCGTGATCCGGAGTTTTTCATCCGGTTCGGAATAATTGACAATAACGTTGGTCGTGATCTTGTTGTTCGGGATGGTCACGATCTGGTAATCGAGCGTCCGGAGCCGGGTGCTCCGCGGCCCGACATTGATGACGTCGCCGTAATACTGGTCAACCTTGACCCGGTCCCCGACCTTGAACGGTTTGTCTATCGTGATGATGGCCCCGCCAAAGAAGTTCGAGATGATATCCTGGGCAGCCAGCGCAACCGCGAGACCGGCGATACCTGCACCGGCAAGGAACGGGGTGATATTCACCTCAAACACGGACAGTATCGCCATCAGGGCGCCAAACCAGACCAGCCATTTCACCAGCAGTTCGAGCAGTTCGATGAGCCGGTCATCCCAGTCGCCTTCTGACTTTTCTGCCAGTTCATGGCCGTAAATGACGATGATGTCGTGCAGGAAGGACGAGATGATCCAGGCCCCGATGACGATATAGAATGCCGTTACATAGCGGGGATCGAGAATGAACTGGAGCGACTGCGGCAGGATCCCGAAATGGCTGATGGCAAAATATGCAGCCACGACAATGATCGCAACCTGGACGGGGGTACCGATAGCAGCAATGATGATATCGTCCCAGTGCGTGTCGGTCTCGCCGGCTTTGGTTTTAAGCCACCGGACAAGGAACCGGACAATGAGGGCAAGGAGTATCCCGAATACAAGAGTTGCAAGCGCATAGATGTAATTCAGGTTGGTAACACCAATTTCCATATACGTACTCTTATGTGATTTTGCGGTAAATAATTTTGAGATCATATGGCAACGGGAAAAGAGATAGCCGGCATGTTGCACGAACTGGTTGACCGCGACATGACCTTTATGCATATCTGCGGCACGCACGAGGCAGCGATTGCCCGGACCGGGCTGCGGAGCCTGCTGCCTGAAAAGCTGAAGATCGTGATGGGACCCGGCTGCCCGGTCTGCATCACGCCCCAGGGCGAGATCGATGCAGCGCTGGATCTGGTGGATAAGGACTGCATCATTGCTACCTATGGAGATCTTCTGCGGGTGCCGGGCTCCAAAGGCTCGCTTGAGTCCTGCGGCGGCGATGTCCGGGTAGTCCAGGGCGTTCACAAGGCCGTGGAAATTGCGAGTAAGACCGACAAGGAAGTGGTCTTCATCTCGGTAGGGTTCGAGACCACGGCCCCGACAGTTGCCGCCACCATCCTTGCAAAGCCGCCGGCGAACTTCTCGATCCTCTCGTGCCACCGGATCGTTCCCCCGGCCATGCAGTGGCTGCTCGATCAGGGCGAGGCAAAGCTCCACGGGTTCATGCTCCCCGGCCATGTCTGCACGGTGATGGGATACGAGGAGTACGAGCATTTCCCGGTCCCGCAGGTTGTAGCCGGTTTCGAGGCCGAGGATATTCTCCTTGGTCTCCTGATGCTCGTCCGGCAGGTAAAAGAGGGGACAACCCGGGTGGACAATGCCTACCCCCGAGCCGTCAGCCGCGAAGGGAATACGAAAGCGAAAGAGATCATGTACCGGGTCTTTGAGCCGTGCGATGTGGAGTGGCGGGGCTTCCCGGTCATTAACGGCTCCGGCCTCCGGCTGAAAAAAGAGTTCGGGCAGTACGATGCCCAGAAGAAGTTCAGCATAGTGTACAAGCACATCAGCAAACACTCGGCCTGTGCCTGCGACCGGATCCTGCGGGGGATCCTGCAGCCATCCGACTGCAAGCTCTTCGGGAAAGTCTGCACGCCGCGGACACCGGTGGGCCCCTGCATGGTGAGCCATGAAGGCGCCTGCAAGATCTGGCACATGTACGAGAAGAAGAGAGAGTAACTTTTTTTGCAGAATTTTTTTCTCATGTGAGACTCCGGGTTTTTTATCGTGCCCGGTTTTGGGGTGCAGGTTCCAGCGGTTGTATCAGGGAAGTCCGGAACGGAGCATACCCAAACATTTCCCGAAAATTTACTGATGTTTCAGGGTAACCAGAGATTTAGGCTTACCGAAAACCGATCCCCAAAACAGGGGTTTCTTTCATTTCAGCCTGCTACAGTCCGATCCGGCCTGAGATCGGCCATCCAAAAGGTACCATTAGGGTTTTTGCCGCGCCATGTAAAATCGTCCGTTTGCCGTAAATTGCCTGCAAATCAGTTTCCCGGAAAAGGGTTGCACTAAATTCGGTATTTTTCGCATTCAATTCAGGGAATGACCCTCCCAAAAGGGTAATCCGGGGCTGTACAGGGCCCGGATTGGATGGGGAACTTTAATGGATTTTTAATCGGTGTTCTACGACGGAGAACCTGAAACCGGGGATCTGCCCGCAATCAGCCTTCCCCCTGTCGTGTATCGTTATCACTATACGGTTTCATACATACCGGGTTTGAAAAGAGGGATTGAGATAATTTCCCGAGGCGCCGGTGACTGTGCTTCTTCCCCGGCAGGGATGGGGGGAGGGCTCGTTTAAAAAAAATTTCTCAGATTTCTCCAAAATCCGCTTTTCCCGGAGGATTTCCCATGTAAACCTCACGGATTCCTTTATTCTCTCTCTTTTCCAATCATACTCAGGAATTGTGGTGAATCATGAGCCAACCGACACACCCCGGACCTGGTCAGCACCAGGTCACACGCCGGAAATACACGTTTGCTCCGCGGATGGCAAAGACCCCGAAATCCTTTATCCGGGAAATTCTCAAGGTCACCGAAGACCCCCGGATCATATCGTTTGCCGGTGGTCTCCCAAGCCCGGCGCTCATCGATGTGGAGAATATTGCAGCTGCTGCTGCATCGGTCCTGGCAGAAGACGGCCGGACTGCGCTCCAGTACTCCACTACCGAAGGCTACCGGCCGCTCCGGGAGTTTATCGCAGACCGGTACCGGAAACGGCTCGGGCTCGATATCTCCCCGGACGAGATCCTGATAACGAACGGATCGCAGCAGTGCCTCGACCTGCTGGGAAAGGTCCTTGTCGGGAAGGGTGATCATATCGCCATCGAACGGCCCGGCTACCTTGGAGCAATCCAGGCATTCTCCTTATATGAGCCGGTCTTCCACCCGGTCGTCTTCCACCCGGTCGTCCTCCACGAGGAAGGCCCCGATCCCGTCCAGCTCGAAGATTGCCTGGAAAAAAATCCCCTCCGGTTCTTTTATGGGATCCCGAACTCCCAGAACCCGTCCGGGATCACGTATTCGGCAGAGCGGCGCCGGGAGATCGCGGAGATCATTGCAAAGACCGACGCGCTCTTTATCGAGGACGATGCGTACGGGGAACTGAACTTCGATGGAACGTCGCTCCCGTCCCTCCGGCAGTATATCCCGGACCACACCATCATCACCGGGTCGTTCTCAAAGATCCTGGCCCCGGGAATGCGGATGGGCTGGGTTGTTGCACCACCGGCCGTCATGGAGCAGCTGGTTGTTGCCAAGCAGGCCTCGGACCTGCATTCGAATTACCTGTGCCAGAGGATAGCCATGGAATATCTCCGGACCAATAATATCGATGCCCACATTGCCCGGATCCAGACATCCTACCGGAAACAGCGGGATGCCATGATCCGCTCCATGGAGGATCTCTTCCCGGCCACCGTCACGTTCACCCGCCCGCAGGGGGGCATGTTCATCTGGGTGACCCTCCCGGATGGGATCTCCTCGATGGCGGTCTTCGATGCCGCCATCAAAGAGAATGTTGCCGTCCTTCCCGGCTCACCGTTCTATATCGATGGCGGCGGGAATAATACCCTGCGGATAAACTTCTCCAATTCCGATGAAGAGAAGATCCGGACCGGGATCGGCCGGCTTGCCCGGGTCATCAGGACCCTTGGCACTTCCTGATTTTTACGGCCGGCAGGCAGCATATAAATTAGTATTCATAAATCAATACCTATCATAGAATGTACCGGAAAGGGTATATGCGGCTTTTATGTAACCTGTATACCTGAGTGTACAAGAGCACGCAAAAAAAAGAGAACAAAAAAGATCAATGGCGGCCCATACGAGCAGGCGCACTATGGGTAATGGCGAGGTAACCATTCATGAACATCAAGAGTGATGCTGAAGCATTAATGCGACAGGGTATCGAACTGTATGACCTTGGGCGTTTCCAGGACGCCATCGTCATGTTCGATCGGGGTCTTGCCCTGTATCCGGATCTGGCAAAAGCTCATTATTTCAAAGGAATTGCATTATACGATCTCGGTAAATATGAAGAATCAATTCTGGCCTATGACCAGGCCATCGCGATCGACTCCTCCGATTCCAATGCCTGGTACAACAAAGCCGCCACCCTCGCCCAGATAGGCAGGAACGAAGAAGCCCTTGTTGCCTGCGACCGCCTCCTCTCACTCAAATACGATAATGTCGAAGCCTGGATCCTCAAAGGTATCGCCCTCTACGAGCTCGGAGAGTTCAAAGAGGCTATCTCTGCCTACGATCACGCCCTGATGGTAGATCCCCGGAACGCAAAAGTCTACTATAACAAGGGTATTGCGCTGGCCGACCTGGGCCGCCACCAGGATGCCATCAATGCCTATAACAAGGCAATAGAAATTGTGCCGGATTATGCCCGGGCCTTTTACAACCGGGGGATCTCGCTCTACGATCTGGGAAAATACGAAGAAGCGCTTGCAGCCTTTGACCGGTCAGTGGAGCTGGATCCCGGCGATATCTGGGTCTGGTACTACCGGAGTTTCATCCTTGCCCGGCAGGAACGGTTTGAAGAAGCGGTTGAAGCATCGCAGCGGTTCCTTGACCAGGAGTCGGGCCATGCCGACATCTGGACAATAAACGGCATTGCGCTCTTCCGGACCGGCCGGTATGAAGAAGCTATCCATGCCCTTTCTGAGGCTGCTTCCCTGAACCCGGGACTCACCGATGCCTGGTATTATAACGGCCTCGCGTGCCAGGCCCTGAACCGGTACGCAGAGGCGGTTGCAGCCTTTGACCGGACGCTTGAACTCAACCCCTCAAACGCGGTTGCCCGCGAGCAGCGGGGTCTTGCCAATTACCGGCTGAAAAATTACCGAGGCGCTGTTGAAGACTTTGAGGCATGCCTTGCCCTGGAGCCGGAAAACCAGAATGCCTGGCTCCGCAGGGGAATTTCCTGCATCAGCCTGAGCCGGTACGAGGATGCCATCGAGTCGTTTGACCGGCTCCTTTCGATCCAGCCCGATCATGCCGGGGCTTTTTATTACCGCGGCCTTGCACTCACCCGGCTTGGCCGTCACAAGGAGGCCATCGATGCGTTCGAATCAGCGCTCAGAAACGATCCCCGCTGTTCCCTTGCCGCTTACCAGGAAGGGCTCTCCTATGCAAACCTTGGCCGGTTCCAGGAAGCAGTCTCTGCCTATGACCAGGCCCTCCGGATCAACCCGGCGTATACCGAGGCCCTGTACCACAAGGGATTTGCCCTCGCAAAGCTTGGAAAGAACGACGACGCCATCCAGGAATATGACCGGACCCTTGCCTATGACCCGGGCAATGCGCAGGCATATCACCAGAAAGGGCTCCAGCTTGCAAAGCTGGGGCGCAATGCGGATGCTGTCGAGGCGTTTGACAAGAGCATTGAGCTCAAGCCGGCATATGCCCAGGCCTTGTATGACAAGGGTATCGCGCTTGCAAAACTCGAGCGGTACGAAGAAGCCCTTGCCGCATTCGAGCAGGCCGTCACGATCAACCCGAATTATGTCTATGCCTATTACAACCGCGGCCTTGCGCTGGTGCAGCTGAACCGGTTCGAAGAGGCGATCCGGGAATTTGACCGGGCTGTTGACATCGACCCCACCCACGTCCTGGCTCTGTACCAGCGGGGAACCACCCTTGTCCAGCTCAAGCGGTACCCTGAAGCGGTTATCGCGTTCGATGCCGTCCTTGCCTTCTCTCCCCAGAATACCGGGGCATTGTACGAGAAAGCCCATGCCCTGTTCAGCCTCCTGCGGTACCAGGAAGCGGTTGTGGCTTTCGATGAAGCGCTTGAACAGAACCCGTCCCTTGTCGAAGCCTGGCTTTTCAAGGGAATCGCGCTTGGCCATGTCGGCCAGCTCGAAGAGGCGGTGGCTGCCTTTGACAAATGCCTGGTGCTCAAACCAAGGCTTACGGAAGCAGCAGTAAGGAAGGGCATAGCCCTCTATAACCTGGGGCGGCATGACAATGCCATCACCGTGTTCAACAAGGCGCTCAACGAAACCCCACGGGATGTCTGGGCCTGGTGTTACAAGGGGCTTTCTCTCTCCGCCCTGGGCCGGTACGAAGAGGCGATCCGGGCATTTGACCGGACCCTGGAGATCCACCGGAAATGCGCCCGGGCTTTTTACGAGAAAGGAAATGCTCTCTCCCACCTGGGAAAACCGCTTGAAGCGGTGGTATCGTACGACCAGGCGCTGGAAATCTCCCCCGATGATCCGAAGATCCTGTACCAGAAAGGGGTTGCGCTCGCCCAGCGGGAACGTTATGACGAGGCTATCCGGGCATTCGAGGCGGCACTCCAGCTCGAACCCGAGAATGCAAGCGGGTATTATTTCCTCGGGGTCTCGTATGCCGGGCGGGAACGGTACGATGATGCTATCCGGTCTTTTGAAAGTTCCTTAACCCTGGAACCCGGAAATGCCCTGGCGTACCATTTCAAGGGAATAGCCCTGCTCCAGAAAGAGCGGTACGAAGAGGCTATCCGCTCGTTTGCAAGTGCCATCCAGCTGGACCCGTCGAATGCGTCCTCGTATTTCTACATGGGGCTTGCCTATCTCCAGTCCCGGGACTATGCAAATGCCATCAGTACGCTTGAGAAGGCAACCGATCTCGACCCGCAGCTCACGGATGCGTACATGTACCAGGGATTTGCCCATTATTCCGAGGGACGCTATGCAGAGGCCCTCCCCCTGCTTGACCGCAGCCTCGAGAAGAACCCGTCGCTTATCGATGCCATGATCTGCAGGGCCGGATCCCTCTATTTCCTTGAACGGTACGCAGAAACGATCGAGACCGACGACCGGATCCTGTCCTTAAACCCCACACTCATCGATATCTGGATGCAGAAAGGCAACTCCCACTCGAAGCTTGGGAGGAAGCAGGACGCGATCAATGCCTATTCAAAGGCCCTTGAGATCAACCCGAACCTGACCGAAGCATGGATCCGGAAAGCAGGCTCCCTCTCGGAGCTGGGAAAGACTGCCGATGCCATTGCCGCATATACCCGGGCTCTCGATATCAACCCGTCCCTAAAGGATATCTGGATGAAAAAAGGGGATGCGCAAAGCCAGCTCGGGAAGACGGAAGATGCAATCGGGTCCTTCAACAAGTCGCTCCATATTGACCCGGACCAGGAAGACGGCTGGATCAAGATCGGCCGGGCATACTTTGACATCAGCCGTTACCAGGATGCCATCGATGCATTCGATAATGCCATCTCCCTCAACCAGCGGAGCATCGATGCGTTCTACTACAAGGGGCTTGCTCTTGAGAATATCAACCGCACCGAGGAAGCTATCCATGTCTTTGAGATCCTGCTCGAGATCGATCCTGGAAACGGGGATGCCCAGTACCACAAAGGGCTCGTCCTCTCCCGCACCGGGGACTACCGGAATGCCGCTCTCTCGTTTGAGAAGATGAGTGCCCTTCGCCCGGATTTTGCCCCGGCCTGGTACTACAAGGGAAAATCCCTTATCGAAACGGGCAGGTACAATGACGCAATCCAGGCCTTAAGCCAGGCCCTGTCGCTTGAACCCTCGTACACCGAAGCCTATTATTCTCTCGGCCTCGCCCTTCTCAAGACCGGCAAATTCCCCGAAGCAATCGCGGCGTTTGACCGGAACCTTGCCAAAGATACCAGCAATGCCCCGGGGCACTTCAACCGGGGGCTTGCACTCGAAAAGCTGGGCCGGTTTGAAGAAGCGCTCGAATCGTTTGACAAGTCGCTGATCTATGACCCGGACAATGCTCTTGCCTTCTACCACAAAGGCAAATCGTTTGCCGACTTAAACCGGCACAGTGACGCGGTCTTTGCCTTTGACAAGACGCTCCAGCTCAAACCGAAATACACGGATGCACGGCTAAGGAAAGGCATTGCGCTCTACAACATGGGCCGGTTCGACGATGCTATCCTGGATTTCGACCGCACGATCCAACAGACGCCCAACAACTTCCTTGCGCATTACTACAAGGCCCGGTCATACGAAGCCCTGCGGGAATTCCTGCCTGCGGTTGAATCGTTTGACCGGGCCCTGGAGATCGATGCCAATTTCCGGGATGCCCATTTCCACAAAGGCCTTTCGCTCCTCGAGCTTGGGGAACTGGGAGAGGCGCTCCTCTCGTTTGACCTGGCGCTGGATATCGACCGCGAGTACGCCCCGGCATATTATAACCGCGGTTTTACCCTGCTGAAGCTGGGACGGCACAAGGATGCCATCAGCTCGTTTGATCGCTCGCTTGCGCTGGCTCCCTCGTATGCTCCCGCCCATCTCCAGCGCGGCCGGGCCCTCTACTCCCTGGAAATGTACCGGGACTCGACCTATGCCTTTGATTCGGCCCTTGAATATGACCCCGGGTCGGCAGAAGCAGCGCTCTACAAGTCGCTTGCCCTGCACGAGCTGGGCCAGAACGAGGAGTCGCTTGCGGCAAGCGAGCGGGCTATCGCCATACGGCCAGCGTACACGGAAGCCTGGTTCAGCAAGGGCGTCAGCCTCTTCGAACTCGGGAGGTTCGAGGAAGCCGTAGCAGCCTATGACCGGTCAATCGAACTGGACCCGTCAAGTGCCCAGGCCGTCTATAACCGCGGCCTCTCCTTCATGCAGCTCTCCCGTTTCCCGATGGCGGTTGAGTCCTTTGACCGGGTCTTAGGCCTGGTACCCCAGTTTACGCCGGCGATCTTCCAGAAAGGAAAAGCCCTTGCCTCGCTCAACCAGCATGAGGAGGCAGTCCGGGCTTTTGATGCAGCCCTTGAGATAACCCCGGCTGACCCGGCAGTACTGTACCACAAAGGCGTCTCGCAGTCGCGGCTTGAAAATTACGAGGATGCAATAGCCACTTTCGACGCCGCAATCGTCCTTGATGCACGCAATGCCGACCCGTTCTACCACAAAGGGCTCGCTCTTGCTGCACTGGGCCGGCAGGAAGAAGCAAAAACCGCATTTGGCCAGTCTCTCGCCATTGACCCGGGCAACAATGAAGCCCTGTATCATAAGGGTCTTGCCCTTGCCGAGCTTGGCGAGTTTGACGGGGCAATTGAGGATCTGACAAGGACCGTTGAGGTCAGTCCCCGGGTAGCCAATGCATGGCTTATCCGGGGTTTCTGCCAGTTTGCCCTGGAGTGTTTCCCCGAAGCGGTCACCTCGTACAACAAGGCGCTGGAACTGGAACCGGAGAACCCGCATACCTGGTTTTACAAGGGCCGGGCCCTCCTCAGCCTTGGCAGCGATGCCGAGGCGGTGGATGCTCTTGACCGGGCACTCGCGCTGATACCCGAGTTCGGTGAAGCACACTACTACAAGGGCATTGCCTTGTTCCGGGAGAAGAAGATGCCCGAGGCTGCGCTTGCCTTTGAGGAAGCAAACCGGATCATGCCGGACTTTATCGATGCCTTCCGCGAAAACGGCCGGACTCTCACGGCGCTTGGCAGGCACCGCGAAGCGGTTGATGCCTTTGACAAGGTCCTGTCAGTCGATCCAAAAGACCTGGTCTCTCTCTATGGCAAAGCCCGGGCCCTGGATCACCTGGGTGAATACCGGGAAGCAATATCGGTCTATAACCGGGTCAACTCATCAGACAAAGG
Source organism: Methanoregula sp. (assembly GCA_041645355.1). Classification (GTDB taxonomy): domain Archaea; phylum Halobacteriota; class Methanomicrobia; order Methanomicrobiales; family Methanospirillaceae; genus Methanoregula. The sequence goes on along the minus strand of JBAZQF010000003.1, from coordinate 305,251 downwards.
ATGCGAACGGGCTTTCCTGTACAAAGGCTTTGCCCTGATGCTGACAAAAGAGTATGCTGATGCGGCGGATGCCTTCTCCTCCACCCTTGAGATCAATTCTGCAAATGCCGAGGCCTGGAGAGAGAAAGGAAAGGCGCTCGTTCTCCTGGAAAAATTCAAAGAGGCCGTAGAGGCATTTGACGGGTATTTATCAATACAGCCCCTCTCCCCTGACATCCTCTTTGAAAAAGGGCTTGCACTCTCACACCTGGGAAAACCTGCCGAAGCATTCGGATGTTTTGAGCACAGCATCTCACTCGGGCTGGATACCGCACGGGTGTATGCCGAGCAGGGATATTCCCTCTCTCTCCTCCAGAGGTACGAAGAGGCCATAGCCTCCCTGGACCGTTCCCTCACTCTCGATGCCAGGAATGTCCGGGCCCTCCTTGTCAAAGGAGAGTCCCAGCTTGAACTGGTACGCTTTGAAGAAGCCATCTCGGCCTTCGATTCCGCCATCTCCCAGGATGCAGAGAACGAGCGGGCACATGCCGGCCGCGGGTTTGCCCTGGCAAAACTTGCGCGGTACGAGGATGCGGTAATAGCGCTTGACCATGCACTCGAGAGCAATCGCAATGATCCCGAGCTGCTCTCCTGCAAAGGATATTCCCTGTACCGGCTGGGCCGGTTCAAGGAATCGATCGAGGCTTTCGGGAAATCCTTAAAGCGCCGGCCCCAGAACGGGTTTGTTCTGCTCTTCCGCGCAAAGGCGTACCTCCACATCAGCCGCTTCGATGATGCACTCGCTGCCCTTGATAAAGCGATTGCCCTTGACGGGGACAGTCCTGCGGCATGGTACTACAAGGGGGTCGGCCTCTCGAGCCAGGAGCGTCACGAGGATGCACTCGGGGCATTTGACCGTGCCGTCTCCCTTGACGAAACCTGTGCCCGGGGCTGGTACAACAAAGCCTGTGAACTCTCCCTCCTTGGGAAGTATCAGGAAGCGCTCGGGGCATTTGACCGGGCAACCGTCATCAACCCGAAATATTACGATGCGATCTTCCGGAGCGGGATGGCACACCTTGCGCTGGAACACTATGAACCGGCCATTGCCGCATTTAATGAGGCCCTCACGGTGGGATCCGGCAGCGGGGTCCTCTATTACAGCCGGGGATATGCCGAGAAGGAACTGAACCGGGACAAGGAGGCTCTCCTCTCCTTTGACCGGTCGATCGAATACGATCCGGCAAGCCCGGCAACCTGGAATGAAAAAGGGGATGCATTATTCCGGCTGGGGGAATTCTCTCCTGCGGTGAACGCATATGCCCGGGCGCTCGAACTCGATCCCCGCCTGGCCCGGGCAGCCCTTTCCCAGGCGGTTGCACTCACCTCGCTTGGGAATGACGAGGCAGCCATATCCTCGTTTGACCGTGCCCTTGAGATCGATTCCACCTTTGTTGAAGCAGCCTACCTCCGGGGCGTTGCCTTCACGCGCCTTGGAAAGTTTACCGAAGCCCTGGGATCGTTTGACTATGTGCTGGAAGGCGCTCCCTCGCATGCCCGGGCCCATTACCACAAGGGGCTCGTCTTACAGGAGACCGGGAAATTTGAAAAAGCGATCCGGTCCTATAAACAGGCCATAACGAACGATGCCACCATAACCGATGCCGTGTACCGGTCAGGTATCTGCTATGCCCATCTCGGGAAACATGACAATGCCTTAAAGATGTTCAACCGGATGCTCGAGATCCAGCCCGGTGATGCCACGGTCCTGTTCCAGAAAGGCCGCAGCCTTGCAAAACTGCTGCGGTTTGAGGAATCATTGCAGGCCGTGGACGAATCACTCAGCGCCGAGAACAATCATGCCGACGTCTGGGTTCTTTCGGGCACCCTGCAGTATGAGCTGGGCGAGTTTGCAAAAGCCATCAGCGCCTTTGACCGTGCTCTTGCACTCGAGCCGGAAAATGCTGCTGCATGGTACCACAAGGGACGGGCAAACCGCGAACTTGGCAATTATGAGGAATCCGTCTCCTGCTTTGACCGGGTATTATCCGCAGATGATCACTGTGCCGGGGCCTGGCTCCGGAAGGGAAGTTCCCTCCTCTCGCTTGGGCGGTTCCTTCCCGCCCTCGAATGCCTGACCCGGGCGCTCGCGATAAAACCAGAGAATGCCGGAGGCTGGTATGACCACGGGGTGGCTCTTTCAGAACTGGAGCGGTTTGAGGAGGCGGTAGTCTCGTTTGACCGGGCCATCGCCATCAACCGTAAGTTCACCAATGCCTGGTATGACAAAGGCCTGGCGCTTGCACACCTTGGCAGGGACACCGAAGCAATCGGGGCATTTGAGACCACCAATACCATCGATCCCCGGTTCCCTGATGCATTTTTTGACAAAGGTCTTGCGCTTGAGCGGCTGAACCTGCACAAGGATGCCCTTACCGCATTCGAGATGGCAGTTTCGCTGAATCCGCTCTATGTCGATGCCCTCTATCACCGGGCCCTTGCGCTCTTCAGCCTCAAGCAGTACGGGGATGCAGCTGCGGCATTTGGAAAAGCCCTTGAACTGGACCCGGAGATATTTGACGCATGGTACCGTCAGGGACTCTCCTACATCCGGGTTGGCAGCCTGGAAGCTGCAGTTCTCTCGTTTGACCAGGCGATCCGGGTCAACCCCGGGTCCTACGGGGCGTACTTTGAAAAAGGGCTGGTGCTCACGCGGCTCGGACAGCACGCTGAAGCGGTCCGGGCATTTGACCTGGCTCTTGCGATAGATGACGGCCAGAGCACCGGGCATCATGAACGGGGCCTTGCCCTTGCCGCGCTGGACCGGTATGAAGAAGCCCTTCTCTCCTTCGTGCGTGCAATCGAAATTGATCCTGAGTTTGCCGAAGCAATCTTTCACAAGGCGCTGATGCTTGAGAACCTGGGCCGGTATGAAGAAGCCGTCACGGCATCCGATGAGTATCTCCGGCTTGTTCTTGACCGGTCCGAAGCCTGGTATCACCGCGGCCTCTCGCTCGAGAAACTCGATCGCGATGAGGAAGCCGTCAAGTCCTATGAGAGAGCCCGGCTCAAGGACCCGCTGAATATCAGGATTCTCATCTCGGAAGGGAAGACATTCTTACGGCTTGGCCGGTATGAAGATGCCATCCGGATCTTTGATCGGGCCCTTGCCTTCGAACCGGAACACTGCGGTATCCTGTACGACAAAGGTCTTGCATTTGAGCGGCTGAACCAGTACAGGGATGCACTTGCAGCGTTTGAGATGGTTCTCTCCCTCGAACCGGCGCATGTCGATGCCCGCTATCACAAGGCACTCGCGCTCTTTGGCTTAAACGAGTACGAGAGTGCAGCCGCGGCATTTGGAAAAGCCCTTGAACTTGACCCGGAGATATTTGACGCATGGTACCGGCAGGGGCTCTCCTACACCCGGGTCGGCAGCCTGGAAGCTGCAGTCCTCTCGTTTGACCAGGCAATCCGGGTCAACTCCGGGTCCTACGGGGCCTTCTTTGAAAAAGGGCTGGTGCTCTCCCGGCTGGAACAGTACGGGGAAGCGGTCCGGGCATTTGAACTGGCTCTTGCAATCGATGACGGCCAGAGCACCGGGCATCATGAAATGGGCCTGGCCCTTGCCGCGCTGGACCGGTATGAAGAAGCCCTTCTCTCCTTCCTGCGTGCAATCGGGATTGATGCTGAGTTTGCCGAAGCAATCTTCAACAAAGCGCTGATGCTTGAGAACCTGGGCCGGTATGAGGATGCCGTTGTGGCATTTGATGAGTATCTCCGGCTGGATCCCGACCGGTCCGCGGCCTGGTATCACCGCGGCCTCTCGCTCGAGCAGCTCTATCGCGATGAGGACGCAGCCGCTTCCTATGACCGGGCCCGTCTGAAAGATCCCGCCAGCCATGAGATCCTGATGGCGGAAGGAAAGACATATTCAAGGCTTGGCCGGTTTGAAGATGCAATCCGCATCTTCGATCTTGCCCTGGCCATAGAACCGGAACACGGGGATCTCCTCTATGAGAAAGGTTTTGCCCTGGCCCGGCTGGACCGGCACGCCGAGGCAGAAGCGGTGCTTGCCCGGGCCGATAACCGCTTGCCCGAACGTTTTGAACCGGCCTATTACCGGGGCATCTCGCTCATACACCTGGACCGGTTTTCGGATGCAGTCCAGGCTTTTGACACGGCGCTTGCACTGAGCGATGCCGATTCCCGGATATGGTACTACAAAGGCTTTGCACTCTCCCGCATCGGCCAGGATGAGGGCGCAATTGAAGCCTTCGACCATGCGGTCCGGATAGATCCGGCAGATTATGAGGCGTTTTTTGAGAAGGGAGAGGTATTGTCCAGGACTGCCCGGTATGAAGAAGCAGTCAGCGCATATGACCTTGCGCTTGCGATCGACAATGGCCAAAGGGATGGGCACTATGCCCGCGGGCTTGCTCTCATGGCCCTCTACAAATACGAAGAGGCACTTGAAGGGTTCTCCCGTGTGATCGGGATCGATCCTGAGTATGCCGATGCCAGATTCAACAAGGCCATCTCCCTTGAAAAACTGGGCCGGTATGAAGATGCCGTTTTGGCATTTGATGAGTATCTCCGGCAGGTTCCCGACCGGTCCGAAGCCTGGTACCACCGGGGGCTCTCGCTCGAACAGCTGGGCCGCGACGAGGACGCTGCGGACTCGTATGATGCTGCCCACCAGAAGGATCCCGATAATAAAGAGATCCTGATGGCTGAAGGAAAGGCCCTCTCCCGCCTGGGCCATTTCGAGGCTGCAATCCGTACCTTTGACCTTGCGCTGATCCTTGAACCCCAGAACGGGGAAACCCTGTACGAGAAAGGTTTTGCCCTCACCCGGCTTGGCCACTTTGACCAGGCAGAACCGGTCCTCCGCCAGGCAGTTCCTCTCCTGCCCGACCGGTTCGAACCCGCATTCCTCCGGGGTATATCCTTGATGAACCTTGACCGCTATGAAGACGCCGTCCCTTCATTCGATACTGCCCTTGCCCTGTACGAAACCAATCCGGAAATCTGGTACAACAAAGGTCTGTCCCTTGCCCGTATCGGCGATCATGGGGCGGCAGTCGAAGCATTTGATCATGTCCTGGAATCCCACCCGGGCGATGCAGAAGCGCTCATGGAGCGGGGCCGATCCTATTATTCCCTTGGCAGATATGATGATGCGGTCCGGTCTTTTGATGAGGTTCTCATAGCGGCAGAGGATCATCCCGCTGCCTGGTACGAGAAAGGCCTTGCACTCTACCACCTGAAACGGTACGCGGATGCCATAGAATCGCTGGACCGGGCTCTCCATCTCGATCCCGGGAACCATGATGCAATGTACCACCATGCCCTCTCGTATTCGGCACTGGGCAGGTATGCTGAAGCCATCGAGTCTTTCCACCAGCTCCTCACCCTGACTCCTGACAATGCCGATGCATGGTATGAACAGGGTGTTGCCCTTGCCGGTATCGGCCGGCACATTGATGCAGTGACCGCATTTGATAATGCGATCAGTATACGCCCCGATTACTTCGACGCACTGTACCTGAGAGCCCGATCTCTCGATATCAGCGGCCAGACCGAGAATGCGGTTGAGGGCTACAACCGGGTCCTTGCTCTCCAGCCCCTCCATGTCCCCTCGCTGCATTTCAAGGGTGCGGCCCTGATGCGGCAAAACAACAATGAAGAGGCAATAAAAATACTGGACCGGGCGCTTGAGATCGATCCCTCCTATACCGAGGCGCTCTTTGACAAGGGCCGGGCACTTGCATCCCTGAAGATGTACCGGGAGGCAGTCAAGACCTTTGACAAGGCGCTCAGCATCGAGAAGAACTATGCGGATGTGTATTTCCAGAAAGCGCTTGCCCTCTCGAACCTTGGACGGCACGATGACGCGATCGTTGCCCTGAACAAGAATATCGACCTCGATGCCGACAATGAACAGGCATATTACCACAAAGGCCTGGCCTTAAGCGAGATCGGGCGTCATGCCGATGCAATCGAAGCCTTTGACCGGGTCATCAGCCTCCGCCCCAAGTCTGTTGAATCCTGGCTGCACCGGGGCATGGTCCTGTCGCAGATCGGCAAGTACAACGAGGCTATCGAATCCTATGTGCGGACCCTCGAGATCGATCCCATGAACGCCGAGGCGTGGTATCTCAAGGGAAGCGCCCTCTATGCCCTCAAACGGTATGAGGATGCCATCGATACGTTTGACCGGGCGCTTGAGATTAAACCCGGGTATGTCATGGCCTATTATGATAAAGGCCGGGCACTCTTTGACATGAAGACCTACAAGGAAGCGGTTGCATCCTTTGACCGGGCCCTTGAACTCCAGCCAAAGTTTGTCGAAGCCCTGTACCATAAAGGATCCGCCCTGACCCGGCTCCTCCGGTACGACGAGGCGCTGAATGCATTTGACCTGGCGCTCAAGATCCGGCCCAACTTCGGCAGTGTCTGGACCGGCAAGGGCATTGCGCTCTCCTCGCTCCGGAGAGACCAGGACGCCATCAGCTTCTTCCACAAGGCGCTTGGCATTGATGCAAAAGATGCCCTTGCCAGTTATTACCTCGGGGTCTCGTACCTTCGCCTTGGCAAGTACCATGATGCCATCAAGAATTTCGAAACTGCAATTATTCAGCGCCCCAAGTGTCCGGAGGCTTTCTACCAGAAAGGCCGGGCGCTTGCCATGCTCTCCATGAACCATGAGGCGCTTGCTGCCTATGACCGGGCCCTTCTCTTAAAAGAAGATTTCTCCGAGGCCTGGCTGTACCGCGGAATTTCGCATGCCAGCCTGAATGAATACGAGAAAGCGCTGGAGGACTACGACCATGCCCTCTCCCTCAACAGCAAGTATGCAGCCCCGCACCTGTTCCGGGGAATAGCGCTCATCAGGCTCAAACGGTATGATGAAGCCACAAAAACCATTGACCGGGCTCTTGCCCTGAACCCCGAGTATACCGAAGCCTACTATTACCGCGGGCTTGCGCTCCTCCAGCAGGAGCAGTATGACCCGGCAATCCAGGCATTTGACCGGGCCCTGCGCATAAACGACCGGTACCCGGAAGCCTACTACAACAAAGGAGTGGCCCTTTCCAGCACCGGCCGGTTCGAGGAAGCGATTGCCGCTTTCAACCAGACACTTGGCATCCAGAACGAGTTTACCGATGCCATCTATGAACGGGGCCGGGCCCAGATCCGGACCGGCCAATACAATGATGCCATTGCATCGTTTGACCAGGTGCTCTCGATCAACCCGGGCTTTGCCAACGCGATCTATGAGAAAGGCCGGGCCCTTATCGCGCTCTCCAACCTGACTGCCGCCATTGCGGCGTTTGACCGGGCTATTGACATCAACCCGTCCTGCTGGCAGGCATTCTTCTGGAAAGGCCGGGCATTGTCAGAGCAGGGAAGCCATGATGCCGCGATCACGGCATACGATCGCGCCATCGAGATAAAACCGGATAATGCTGCCCTGTACGATCACCGGGGCCTGTCCTATGCCGCCCTTGAACAGTTCCGGGAAGCAATCCGGTCCTATGACCATGCCCTCGAGCTCGATCATCCTGCAGAGATATTTGCCCATAAGGGGGTCAGCCTCTCCGAGCTGGGCATGTACCGGGATGCCATCGAGGCCTTTGACAAAGCGCTGGAGCTGAACGGGAACGTAGTCGAGGCCTGGATCGGGAAAGGGAATGCCTACTATGATCTTGGGAAATACTCGGATGCAAAGGCAGCCTACGAGCGGGGCCTGGCCCTTGATTCTGAAAATGCGGTGGGATGGACCCGGCACGGGATGGTCCTCTCATCGCTCCACCAGTACGAGGATGCCATCGAGTCCTATGACCGGGCCCTGATAATCGATCCTTCCTTCACCATTGCCTATTTCACCCGTGGCAGTGCCCTGATTGCGCTGGGGCAGTTTGAGGAAGCCGTGGAAGCTTTCAATGCCATGATCCAGATCCAGCCGGAATTTGTTGATGCCTGGATCCACAAGGGGCGTGCGCTCCAGGAGCTCGGCCAGTACCAGGAAGCCCTCACCTCCTTCAAGCGTGCACTCGAGATCGAGCCGGGCAGGAAAGAGATCTGGAATGATATCGGCGAGATCCTTGACCGGATCGGCAAGCACGAGGAAGCCAGGATCTGTTACGACAAGGCCCGGTAAATTTTTTTATGGAGGGGGGAGTTCTCTCTCTTTATTGTCAGTCTCACTTTCAATATCGCCAGGCCGCAGTATCGTGATCTTGCCCTGCAGGAGCAGTGTTTGGAACTTTTCATGAAAAGGGTCACGCTTATAATTTTAAAAAAAACGATGAAAATTCAGATGTCTTCAGAGTTCCCAAGCGACTCTCGATAGTTACGATGAACGCCGCCGCCCCGAAGGGCGCCCCGCGGCGGATCAGTGACCTGACCGGTTCTTTTGATACAATAAAAAAAACCCGGCAATTACCCGGGGGGTCAAGGGGTCCTCCCCATGGGCTGCCTCCCCCTTTGGGGGTTTAGTTACTCTATATATTTTTTGTATCTTGACTAAAGTATTTCATTTAATGGAAAAAACAAATTCTTAGTTAAGCATATCACAAAGGATTTTTGAAATTCAGCATTAATAACGATAATATCAATTTTAAGAATAGTAAGAGTGGGTAGCTACTACCTCAGTAGTAGCGACCGTATCTTTTGTGGGCTTGTTCGATGGTCATCAGATCATCGACCCGAACAATATTCGATTCTTTGTCAATCTTAAAAATTATTGTATAAGTCCGCCCGATATGCATGCGATATATCTGCGTTTTGGAATGCAGACACTCTACATCGGGTGCGCTGTACGGGTCCTCAAGTTTGCAGAGGTGGTTGAAGATATGTTCCCGGATCTTCTCCGGATACTTTTCGAGGGTTTTGATCACGCCTCGTTCAATGCGTACTTCCACGTATACTTCACCAATCCTGCCTATCGGTTACCACTCTTTTAAGAGGTAAAATTTCTTCAGGCTGTTCTTTCAGCCTGAATGCGGGATGTTGAGCATTTTTGCGGCATCCTTCAGGCTGACAAACTCACCGTGCTTTTCGATCTCCTCAATGTGGGCAAGAAAATCACGTTCCTGTTTGAGTGCGATCATTTCCGCAAGGAGTTGATCATACGTCTGACCGTGTTTTTTCATTCCGGCGAGGGATTCCCAGATCTCTTCAGTCACGGGGATTCTCTTATTTGCGCTTTCAGTCATGGTGGCTCAGCTCGGTATTTTTTATTAGGCTATTTTTTGGTTTAGGGATACAACCGTCGTACGTTTCGTTGCATTGCCCTCTTACAGCCTTTGGTTTTTCAACAACGTTGAGCTTTGATCACGTCGGTTTTTACTAGGCTAATTTCAGTTAGGGATACAACCGTCGTACGTTTCGTTGCATTGCCCTCTTACAGCCTTTGGTTCTACAACAACGTTGAGCTTTGATCACATCGGTATTACTAGGCTAATTTTGGTTAGGGATACGATCGCAATACGTTTCATTGGATCACCCTCTTACAGCCTTTAATATTCTGTAAACACTTACAGTGTTGTAACTACGTTAAGATAAAGATTATGTGGCCAATTCTGAAAAAGATCAAAAAGGTGATTTTTTCAGTTCTTTTATAAGTTCAGCAAAAAGTGGTGAGCTTTTAGGTTTTCAGCAAACAGCTCATGGAGTTGTTGGGACACAGTATCCACCTGCATTTTTGCATCTTCCGTGAGCGAATGCCCACACTGGCCACAGAACTTTTTACTGGGTGGGTTGAGTGTCTCACATTGAGGACAGGATATTGGATCGAGAGCTTTGGATCGTTCTCTTTTCTTTGAAGGGATTTTTATTCCAGCTTTTTCAAGGGCATACTTGGTGATGTAATCCTCTCCGGGTTTTGCATAGACTTGGAGCATAGGGGTTTTGAGGGTCCCCCAGTCCCTTGGGTTGCCTCCCCCACTGGGGGAGTGAGAGGGTCACGCTCGTAAATGACTCTCAATGGTTGCGATGAACCCCGCCGCCCCCGACGGGGCGCCCCCGCGGCGGATCATGACCCTAAAAAAAATTCCTACAGAATCCTGCCGTATCATCACCATATGAAAGGAGAGATCTTTTGAAAATCAGACATTAAATGGTGTTAAAAAAAACCCGTTATCTTTTCTTTGATTCTCCCTGGCAACTCCAGTCCCTCCCCGCCCGGGTGCATTTCCCAAATATTATGTAGTAATACCCGGTAAATAACCGGTAATGTCGCAGGGCCTTGAGATCCGCCAGAAGAAAGACGAATCTGCCGATGTGCTGTACCTGTCGGGAAGGCTGGACTCCGCAACCTCTCCGGAACTGGATGCGGTATTGAAAAAATTCGCTCTCTCCGGCACTATTCGGGTAATTCTGGATTTCTCGGGTATTGAGTACATCAGCAGTTCCGCACTTCGCGTGATGCTGATCTGGCTCCGGAGAATGAAAAAGAAGCAGGGCGAACTCAAGATAGCCTGCATCCAGCCCCGGGTCAGGGAGATCCTCTTCCTTGCAGGATTCAACCGCATATTCAATCTCTACGAAACCGACGAGGCAGCCCTTGAGAGCTTCTCGTATGCGGATCTCGACGAACAGGAGAAACGGATCCTGGACGCGGTTGCCTTAACCCTCGATATCGAAGAGGACCGCAGGAAGACCGAAGAGAACCTAATCCATTCCGAAACCATGTACCGGGCGGTCTTTGAAAACTCCGGCACAGCCATGGCCATTGTCGATGAAGACCTGACCATCCTTCTTGTGAATTCCGAATTTGCAAAACTGGTGGGTTATCCAAAAGAGGAAATTTCTGAAGTGGTTACCCTGGTGCCGTTCGTTGTCAGGGACGATCTCGGCATGGTGACCGAGTTCCATGACCTGGTCCGGAAGAATGCTGATGAAGAGGCCCGGCACTACGAGTTCCGGCTTAAGGACCGGTCAGGGAATATCAGGAATGTCTATGTCATCCTGGACATGATACCGGGAACCTCCCGGCGGATCTACTCGCTCCTCGATATCACGGAGCTGCGCAAGATCGAAGAGGATCTCCGGCACGAGCTGGCAAAGAAACGGGAGTTCATCATCCTGACGGCCCACGAACTCCGCACTCCTCTCCAGCCGGTCATGGGGTACCTGCACATGATCCTGGAGGACCCGGAGGAGTCCGGCCTGAATGCACAGACAACTGCGCTCCTGGAAAAATGCTCAGAGAACGTGGATCATGTCCGGGAGATCATTGAGCATATCATCAAGCTGAGCGATCTCGGCTATGACCCCGAGCAGATGCTGCCCCGGTTCAAGCCCCAGTTCCGGGAGATCTCCCCAAAGCACCTGCTTGGCACGTATATCTCTGTTTTGAAAGTCTCAAGCGATGTCGAGATCCGCATCGGGATTCCCGATGACCTCAGAGTAACTACCGACAGCGAATATTTCTTCCTCATCACCCAGAGCCTTATCTTCAACGTGATCCGGTATTCGACGGTTCCTGCAAAGATCGAGATCTCTGCAGATATGGATGAGAAAAATTATCATTTTGTTATCAGGAACCGCAATGCGGTCATCTCGGAGGAGATAATCCCGATCCTCTTCCGGCCCTTCTCGGTAACAAAAGAGTCAAAACTTCTGGAGAAATTCGGGTACCTGGGCATCAGCCTGCCGGTTGCAAAAAAGATGGCGGAACTTCTCCATGGGGACATCGCGGTCACAAGCGAGCCGGGTGCCGGCACTGCGTTTACCTTTTTGCTGCCCCGGTATGAACCGGAGTGAACCAGTCCCCGTGAAGATACGTGGCTTTCCTCCAGTGCGGGTAAGAGCCGGAGTTCATTGCTATTGAATGCCCGGCATGGACTTTAAGGAAAATGCCAATAAATTCCCATGGTTTACTCGAAGTTGTGAGTATTTTTAAGGAATTTTGGATGGCTCCCCGCCTCAGGGCCTCTCGCGAGGCACGGTGGGGCAATTACCTGTTTGTGTATTCCGGAAATTGAGGCCGCCGCGGGGCGTCCTCCGTGGCGGCGGCAGTTATCCTTACGGGGATTACTGAGGGGCACCATCAGATATGAAAAAAAGGAAACCCCGGACACTCGACAGGGTGTCCCATACTGCAAAAATAATTGAACCTGTCCCTGCCGGTTCCCTGCAACTATCGGCCTTTTCATCAGGAAATTCCCTTGAGTTTAATAGGAATCCTGCCCAATTTATAGAGCATGAAAACCGGGCCAGCATTCATATCTCTCACTCTCATCCTCTCCCTTCTGGTGCTTGCCGCGGGGTGTACCCAGCCCCCGGTAGCAAATCCCACCGGTCCGGCAGCCCCGTCCTCCACAAAAGAGATGATGGTCTCATTTGTGCAGGAAGCGGTTGCCTATGCAAAAGTCCATGGGAAAGACGCGGCCCTTTTAGAATTTTCAAACCGGAACGGCTCATTTTTCCGGGGAGACCTCTATATCTATGCCTATGACTTCAATGGAACAACCATAGCCCACCCGGTGAATCCCGAGAAGATCGGCGTGAACCGGCTCAATGAACCGGACGCCATGGGCCAGTCGTTCATCCGGAAACTCAGGGATGAGGCCAAAAACGGCTCCGGGTTTGTCGAGTATTATTACATCAACCCCGTGCATAACAATGCGATTGAGAAGAAACTCGGGTACGTGGAGAAGGCCGGGGATGACTGGTGGCTTGGGTCCGGCATTTACTTTGGCCCGATCGACCCTGCTGTTGCCCCTTCGGGGAATGCGCCTTCAACTGCCCTTGAGCTGAAGGAATACGTGGACCGGGCTGCTGAATATGCCCGGAAAAGCGGCAGGACGACGGCCCTTGCCATGTTCAACAATGCCACCGGCCCGTTCGTTTCCGGAAACGTGTATATCTATGCCCTTGACTATGCAGGAAATGCGCTTGCCCTGCCCTTCCAGCCCGTTCTGGTTGGAACGAATTTCCTCCCGGTAAAGGACGCATCCGGCAAAGCCTACACCAGCACCGAGATCCAGCTTGCGAAGTCCGGCGGGGGCTACCTCCTGTACAACTACGCGGACCCGGCGTTGAACTTCACCGTGAAGCCCAAGATCAGCTACGTCCGCCCGGTGGATGACACGTACTGGATCGGGGCCGGCATTTACACAAGCGAAGACCGGATCCTTGACCCGCAGCTCAAAGCGTTTGTTAACGAGGCAAAAACCTATGCCCGCCAAAACGGGAGAACAAAAGCGCTTGAGAGTTTCAGAAACGTAAACGGATCTTTTGTCCGGGGCGACCTGTACGTTTTTGCCTATGATTATAACGGGACGGTTCTTGCCTGGCCGTACCGTCCCGACCAGGTAGGGCAGAACCGTTTCAATGCAACGGATCCGGTTGGTTTTTATCATATCCGGGCCATGACCATGACTGCCCGGAACGGCGGGGGGATTGTTGATTATTACTCAGTCAACCCTTCAACCAATACCACCCAGCTCAAGATCAGCTATGTGACCGACGTTGACGGGACCTGGCTCCTGGGCTCGGGCCGGTACCTGGAACCGGGCCCGGCGGTTTTGAGCCCGTAAGGGTTTTTCTCCCGGTATTTTTTTTACCTCCGTTATTTAATAGCAATTACCACCTTGAATTTACTGACGGCAGAATAGTGATGGGGTTCAAGGGGCACACCCCTTGGGCTGCTTCCCCCTCTGGGCGAGCGAGGGGGTCACACTCACAATGTATGAGAAATGAATACTCGAGCTTCTCCTGCTGATTGCGATACCCTGCGCCGCCCCCGGAGGGATGCCCCCGCGGCGCTCCATGTGCCGGTTAATATTCAAAAGGAAATTGTCACGGCCAATCTATCCCTTCAGTTGTATTGATTGTTGTCCGGCCTGCGGTTCCAAAAAATCAGGATACTCATTGAGTCAGGTTTTTTTTCCCTGGGCAGTCTCTCTCTGTCTATGGGAGCAAGAGGCTCACGTTTGTTCTGTTTGCGAGATCCGTTTTTAACCGGTTTCTAATCCTGCCAGGCCGGACCCGGGACACGTCATATCCATACCCTTATCATGCCCGTTTTCCCATCTTTCCTAACACAAACCGGCCGAATCCATAACTGCCGAGAATGTTGTTTATATTTTCTGATACGGGGGGATAGCTATAAACAAAAAAAAGATCCTGCTTCTTGTTCTTACCCCCCTTCTTATTGTGGTAATTGTCTGGGCAGGGTATACGGTTCTCCATGCAGGTACGCCGGTCCGTATCGGGGTCCTCCTTCCGGTAACCGGCGATGTGGAATATAAAGAACCCCTTGAATGGGCAAAAGAGAATATCAACCGCCAGGGTGGCATCGGGGGGAGACCGGTTGAGCTGGTGTACAAGGATACCGGCTCCGGAGACATCAGGGAGCTGGCCCGGGAACTCCTGGCAGATGACTCGGTACGGATCGTGATCGGGCCCCCGACAAGCGATGATGTCTACCTGCTGGCTCCCGAATTTATCAAAAAACAGAAAGTGCTCATCAGCCCGCTCACCACCTCCGGCGATATTATCCGGGCCTTTGGCAGGAACGGTTACTTCTGGCGCACTCCCCAGGGGGATGTTGCGCAGGTGAAAATATCCCTCTCTCTCATGAAGGCAAAAGGGGTTCACCGCATTGCGCTGCTTTCCGAGAACACCAGCTATGGCCGGACATTCTATGACTGGACCGGGTTCTTTGCAAATGAGGCAGGGATCAACCTCGCTTCCATCTCCCGTTTCGAACCCGGCAGCAGCCTTGATGCGGATGTTGCAGCTGCTCTTGAGACGAATCCTGAATACATCCTTGCTGCCTGCACCCCCGAAGATGCTGTTACTATCAAGCGGGCGATAGACCGGTCGGGAAAACCGGTGAAACTGTTTTTGTATGACAGTGCAGTCTCGCCGGCTCTTGTCCGGTTGCTGGGATCTGCCGCGGAGGGTATTGAAGGAACATCCCCGTCAGCCGACCCGACAACCGGGTTCACGGTTGCCTTCCAGGAAAAGTTTGGCTATCCACCAACCGATTACGCGGCTCCGGTCTATGATGCACTCCTGCTTGCTGCTTATACCTCCGCCCGGCAGGACTCAGTGCCTTTTGAGTCCCTGGATACTTCTGTCCGCAGGGTAGTGTACGGCAACGGGACCGCACGGGGATGGGATGCCCAGGAGATACACGAGGCAATAAACGATATACGGTCCGGGAGATCTCCTGCTATCTCCGGTGCAAGCGGCCCGCTGGATTATGACACGGAATTTGGCGTTGATCCTCTCATCACCTGGTACTCCCACTGGACAATTGAAGACGGGAATTTTTTGACCACCGAATCGCTCTGCTCGGCAAAGACCGGGAGCTCCGGAAAAGCCGGTGAGTCGGTTGCCCGTTCGCGGGCAACGGTGAGCCCCGGTTCCTATACGGGGGATCTGTCGGCAAAAGAGACCCCCCTTTCGGAGAGAAAAGATTTCATGGCCGTTCTTGTCGGTCCCTCGCGGGGATGGATCAACTACCGCCACCAGGCAGATGCCCTCACCGTCTATACCCTGCTCCGCCAGAACGGGGTTGATGACGATCACATCATCCTGATGATCTATGATGATATCCCCAATGCCCCGGAAAATCCTCTCAAAGGTGATATACACAATATTCCCAAGGGGAATAACATCCGTTATGGCGCGGAAGTCGATTATTCCGGGTCCCGGGTCACCCCCGGGGTATTGCGGAATGTGATCTCCGGCAACAAGACCCCATCAAGCCCGGTGGTTGTTGAGAGCAATGCAAGTACGGATCTCTTTGTTTACGTTGCAAGCCATGGGGCCCCGGGGATGATTGTGTTCGGGTCAGGCGATAAGCCGTTCACTACCCGTGATTTTACGGATCTTACTGATTCGATGAGCCGGAACAACCGGTACCGCGAGATGGTTTTTTTTGTCGATACCTGTTTTGGGGAGAGTATTGCCCTGAATGCAACGGCAAAAGGTGTGCTTTTCATAACGGGAGCGGCGAGCAATGAACCGTCGCTTGGTGCTGTCTACGACATGGATATCCGGCAATGGCTCTCGGACGAGTTTACCTCAAACGTCATCAACCTGATCCGCTCAAACCCTGATATCACCTTCCGGGACCTCTATGCTGCCGCCTATGAGCGGGTAACCGGTTCGCATGTCCGCATGATCAATACCGGTAATGTAAACCTGGACCAGCCGGTCCGGGAGTTCCTGCACCCATGAACATGAATTACCTGGTAATCGGGATCCTTGTTGCAATTGTGGCAGTCATTGCCGGAGTATTCCTCATCACCGCCCCGCACGAGCAGCCCGGGCCGGTGGTGTATATGGTCTATGGCGCTGACAAAGGGGACCTCTCCTACACGGATAGCGCTTACCGCGGTCTCTTTGCAGCGCAGGAAAAAATGCATTTCTCCAAGCGGGAGTTCACTTCCTTCAATACCACGGTATTTCCGGAACTTTCCCGCATGAAAGACGGGGAAAAACCCGGGCTGGTCATCACGATCGGCTTCAATTATGCCGGTGAGACCGACCGGCTTTCAGAGGAGAACCCGTCCATCCGGTTTTTAGCCATCGACCAGACCGGTATCGGGTCCGGAAACGTGGAAGCGTACGAGATCACCTCCTATGGAGAGAGCTACCTGGCCGGCGTCCTTGCTGCACAGGCGAGCAGGACGCACCGGGTGGGAATAATCCTTGGCATGCCTTCCCCGCACCTCGATGCGTTCCGGCAGGGGTATATCGATGGAGCCCGCGCAGCTGATCCGCCGGCAACGGTGGACCTGGCATATGTCAGTGATACCACGGCCGGTTTTACGGATCCCGGTACGGCCCGGCAGATCGCCTCCCGGATGTACCGCAATGGCACGGACGTGATCTACACGGTTGCCGGTTTCTCGGGCACCGGGGCAATTGCCGAAGCAAAGACTGCCCCGGGGAGGTATATCATCGGCGTTGATTCCGACCAGACCCATCTCGGCCCCTCGGTTGTCCTTGCCTCTGCGGTCAAGCGTATGGATCTGGTGGTTATGGACGGTATCCGGAAATACCTGGACGGGACTTTCCGCGGGGGAAATACCGTTGCCGGGCTGAAGGAGGGCGTGACCGCTCTTGTGTACAACCCGAAATTTTCCTCCTATAATGCATCAGTCAGTGCCTGGGAAAATAAAGCCCGGGAAGAAGAGGCCCGGTACCTTGCAATGCGCAGTGTACCGGCTCAGGCCTGAGCCGGATCTCCGGCAAAGGCCCGGTTCTTGCCATCCCTATCTCCCAACACGGGAGTTTTTTAAAGATCGTGTCCGGTTTTAAACGGGGATTCTTCCTCTCCTTTCTGTTCGTGGTGCCCGATAAGTCGCCTGACCTCATCGTACGCCTTCTGTTTGTCTTTGATGCCGGTGAAGAGGATCCGGACCTCATCGATATCGTCCTTGATGTACACTGCCTCGTCATAAGCAATGAGCAGGATCTGTCCCCCGGGACCGAATGTCTGTTCTTCCCGCTCACCGGTCATGTACCGTTCGCGCTGCTCTTTTGTTGGAGCCGAATATTTGCTCTCGTACCGGAACACTCCCATAACCATTCCCCGTATCTTTACTGTTTACGCGTCAGACCAGAAAAGACCCTCATGTTACGGAAACGATCCATCTGTCTGTCGGAAATCCCGGCAAGCATCCGGAACACCGGTATGAAATGAAGAATATTCATACCGCATCAGGATCCATTCCTGCATGTGAGATGATGGAGCGGCCGGGGACAGTATTTCATGATGCAATAATCGATTTTCTGCCAGATGCAACATTCGTGATCGATCTTGAGGGCCGGGTTATCGCGTGGAACCATGCCATGGAAGAGATAACCGGCGTAACGGCAGAGAAGATGCTCGGGAAGGGGAAGTACGAGTATGCGATACCGTTCTATGGTGTAGAGAAACCGATGCTGGCAAACCTGATCTTCATGCCGGAGGTTGAGATCGAGAAACGGTATGATACGATCGAGAAGATCGGCGATACGCTCGTTGTCGACATCTTCATCCCCGATTTCCGGCCGGGCGGGGTATATTTCTGGGCGAAAGCGAGCCCGCTGTATGACCCTCAGGGGAATATCTCCGGTGCCATCGAGACGATCCGGGATATCACGGACCGGAAACGGGCCGAGCAGGAGATGATCAGTACTACCCGGCGTATGTCGGAGATCATCGATTTCCTCCCCGATGCAACATTCGTGATCGATCTTGAGGGAAAGGTTATCGCGTGGAACCATGCCATGGAAGAGATAACCGGCGTAACGGCAGGGAAGATGCTCGGGAAGGGGAAGTACGAGTATGCGATACCGTTCTACGGCGTTGAGAAACCGATGCTGGCAAACCTGATCTTCATGCCGGAGGTTGAGATCGAGAAACGGTATGATACGATCGAGAAGGTTGGCGATACGCTCGTTGTCGACATCTTCATCCCCGACTTCCGGCCGGGCGGGGTATATTTCTGGGCGAAAGCGAGCCCGCTGTATGACCCTCAGGGGAATATTTCCGGTGCCATAGAGACGATCCGGGATATCACGGACCGGAAACGGGCCGAGCAGGAGATTGTCAGCTCCCGGCGGAGCCTTGCTGATATTATCAGCTTTTTGCCGGATGCCACCATGGCCATTAACCTTGAGGGGAAGGTCATAACCTGGAACCATGCCATGGAAGAGCTGACCGGCATTGCAAAAGAGCAGATACTCGGGAAAGGAGACTATGAGTATTCCCTCCCGTTTTATGGCGATCGAAAACCCATGCTCGCGGATCTCGTCCTCATGCCGGAAGCAGAAGTGGAGAGCAGGTATACTCATGTGACGCGGGAAGGGGATACGCTTGTTGTGGACACGTTCATCCCCAACCTTGGATCGGGCAGGTATTTCTGGGCGAAAGCGAGTCCGTTGTATGACCCGCAGGGGAAGGTGACCGGTGCCATCGAGACGATCCGGGACATCACCGAGCGGCGCGAGATGGAAGGGCGACTTGCCCGGTCAAACGCCGAGCTCCAGATCGCTGCCGAGATCCAGCAGAGCTTCATGCCCGAGATAATCCCCAAAATCAACGGCTTTGATATCGCGGCAAGAAGCGTGATGGCAAAGGAAGTGGGCGGCGATTTCTTTGACGTGATACCGTTCGAGATCATATCCCTTGGAAAAGGGAAACTCGGGATCCTTATCGCAGATGTGTCCGGAAAAGGCGTACCGGCAGCCCTCTTCATGGCCCTGTCCCGGATCGTTGTCCGGGTCAATGCGCTCTGGCACCGTGATCCTGCCGAGGCAATTTATCATTCCAACAATATCATTGCCCAGGACTCAAAAGCCGGGATGTTTGTTACGCTCTTTTACGGCACGCTCTCTGAGAAGGATCGGACCCTCACCTATGTCAATGCCGGCCATAATCCCCCAATCATCTGCCGGAAAAAGGATGGATCTCTCGAGGAACTCATGCCAACTGGCATTGTACTGGGAGCAGTCGAGAACCGGGACTATGCTTCCTGCACGGTTGATATTGGACCCGGGGATGTCATTGTGCTGTATACGGATGGGGTCACGGAGTCCATCAATAAAGATGAAGAGATGTTTGGCGAAGACCGGCTCAAGTCGGTAATTATTGAAAATGCCGATCTCTCAACAAATGAGATCCTGGAAAAGATCTTAAATGAGGTCCGGCAGTTCACCGGTGATATGCCGCAGTTTGACGATATCACCCTGATGGTGATCAAGGGGACGTGAGTGACGGACAGGGGCTTTTGTAATCAAAAAGAAGATGTCCGAACGAAAGTGAATGAAAAGGTATACAGAAGAGTTTTTCCGCTCAATTATTTGGGATGACCAGCGCCGCCCCGAAGGGCGCCCCGCGGCGCATTTTCATCACCTTTCAATGAAATAATCCATCGTATCCTTGCATATTCTGACAAAAGAATAAACCGGGGGTCAAGGGGCACCCCCCTTGGGCAGCCTCCCCCTCTGGGGGAGCGAGGGGGTCACGCTCCTTTATCATGAGAAAGCCGGAACTGGAAATATTTCTACGGAAAGGCCCTGACATGAAGTGGTCTCACCCAAATCCCTCACATTTTCTGCCATCTTTCTTTCGTGATCGGGTAGTTCCTTCACCCTGTTTTAGAAAAAGAATCGGCATATACTGTTATGAAACAAAAAAGGCAATAGCGTCCGAGGTACCGGTTACCCCGCTCAGATGATGACCTGTCTCACCTGAGGCAAAGCCCTGATATCTTCAATCACGCCGTATGGCAGAGGCTCTTCGATGATGATGACCAGTTTGGGCTCTTCGGAAAATTCCGGGTCGGTGACAAAGATTTGCCGGATAGAAAGGTTGTGATCGGTGAGGACCCTGACAGCGGCCCCGACAATCCCGCGCTCGTTGGCATTCCGTGGGAGAACGGTGATGACGGTAAATCCGAGCGATTCGGCAACCTTGGAGAGGTCAGGGGTAGCCCGCATGTTTAAGAAAATATCCCGGAGCATCGGGCGCTCGAGAATCCGCTGTGCCGTGGAATCCACAACCCGCCGGTCCGACCGGATGGCTTTTGCCACAGCGGTTGCCGGCATCTCGATTCCATTGCAGCTGATCCGCCCGTCCTGTGTTACCCCAAAGCCGTTCTCGAGGAGGAAACGCACTACCCGGCTCTGGGAGGGGGAGTCGGCAAACTCCTGGATAATATCCGACCACATACTAACCACTGGGAACGACGCCTATAAATATACAGCGATGCTGATCTGGTGTCATCAATGTCGGTGAATTTGCGCGGGTGCCTTTTGCATTGTTTTTCTGGAACCTGCTGGAATTTCCGGTGATGACTTATCGCAGAAAAAAAGTGGAACCAGACACGTTGACCCGGCTATCTTACACAAGTTTTTATTAGATAGACAACCTCTTTGTTATGGCACAAAGCAGGGGTAACCGGGCCGGGTCACTGACACGGATCGGGTGCAGTATGCTGTTTCGTGTTTCCCTCAGATTATCGGGCGAGGGTAGCCAAGCCAGGTCAAAGGCGCTAGGTTGAGGGCCTAGTCTCGTAGGAGTTCTTGGGTTCGAATCCCATCCCTCGCATTTCCCAAAAGGTCAATTCTCTTTTGAAACGCTTCAGGAATCCATCTGAACGTGTACAAGGAATCACACGACAGGCGGTACCGTCAGGAATCCCTAAAAATTCTCTGTTCTTCCCAAAACCCTATCTTATTAAATGTGACCGTGGCAATTCTACCTTTGATACATCACACCAGGAAAACCCTGAGTGCCGATTGGGGTGTTCCGGTTTTGGATACCCGGAATTCCCCGACTGCTGGTCAGCATGGTCCGGCCTTCCTGCAGGATGTTCACCTTATCGGATAACCGGAGATGATGTTATGACACATGACAGTAAATGCCCGGTAACGGGTGGGATGCACCGGCAGGTAGCCGGCGGGGGTACATCGAACCAGGACTGGTGGCCCAACCAGCTGAATCTCAGAATCCTGCACCAGCACTCTTCCCTGTCCAACCCGATGGGAGATGAGTTCAACTATGCAGAAGAATTTAAAAAACTCGACCTGGCGGCCGTGAAAAATGACCTGCGTGCGCTGATGACCGGCTCGCAGGACTGGTGGCCGGCCGACTTTGGCCACTACGGCCCCCTGTTCATCCGCATGGCATGGCACAGCGCCGGCACCTACCGCGTGGCTGACGGTCGTGGCGGCGCCGGGGCCGGCCAGCAGCGCTTCCCGCCCCTCAACAGCTGGCCCGATAACGCGAACCTCGACAAGGCGCGCCGTCTGATCTGGCCGATCAAGCAGAAGTACGGCCGGAAGATCTCCTGGGCCGACCTTATGATCCTTGCCGGCAACGTTGCCCTGGAATCGATGGGATTCAAGACCTTCGGCTTTGCCGGTGGACGTGCGGATGTCTGGGAGCCGGAAGAAGCCGTGTATTGGGGCTCTGAGAACAAGTGGCTGGAGGACAAACGCTATTCCAAAGACCGGAAGCTTGAAAACCCGCTTGCTGCCGTGCAGATGGGACTCATCTACGTCAACCCGGAAGGACCGAACGGTGTCCCGGATCCCGTGGCAGCGGCAAAGGATATCCGCGAGACGTTTGCCCGTATGGCTATGAACGACGAGGAGACGGTTGCGCTCATTGCCGGCGGTCACTCCTTTGGCAAAACCCATGGTGCCGGCCCTGCTACCCATGTTGGACCGGAGCCCGAAGCGGCGGGCATTGAGGAGCAGGGTCTCGGCTGGAAGAGCAGTTACGGCACGGGTAAAGGCGGGGATGCGATCACGAGCGGCCTGGAGGTCACCTGGACCAACACGCCGACCCGATGGAGCAATAACTTCTTCCGGGTCCTGTTCGAAAACGAATGGGAGCTGACCAAGAGCCCGGCCGGTGCCCACCAGTGGAAGCCGAAAGGCGAGCCAGCCACCGGCACGGTACCGGAAGCGCACGATACATCGAAGCGTCGGGCGCCCGGTATGCTGACTACGGATCTTTCCCTGCGGTTTGACCCAATCTACGAGAAGATCTCGCGGCGCTTTTACGAGCACCCGGACCAGCTCGCGGACGCGTTCGCCCGGGCGTGGTTCAAGCTGACCCACCGCGACATGGGTCCGCGCTCACGCTATCTCGGTCCGGAGGTACCAGAAGAAGATCTCATCTGGCAGGACCCCATTCCCGCGGTCAATCACAAACTGATCGATGCAAAGGATATCACTGCCCTCAGGAAAAAAGTCCTTGCATCCGGCCTGTCGGTCTCCGAGCTGGTCTCGACTGCCTGGGCATCGGCATCCATCTTCCGCGGTTCCGACAAGCGCGGCGGTGCCAACGGTGCCCGCATCCGCTTATCCCCACAAAAGGACTGGGAAGTCAACCAGCCGGCCCGGCTGGCAAAGGTGCTCAGGGTGCTGGAGGGTATCCAGACTGAGTTCAACAAGGCACAAAAATCCGGCAAAAAGGTATCGCTGGCTGACCTGATTGTCCTGGCCGGTTGTGCCGGTGTCGAGCAGGCGGCAAGGAATGCCGGCCATACGGTAAAGGTCCCCTTCACCCCGGGACGCATGGATGCTTCACCAGAGCAGACCGATGCGGCTTCCTTTGCCGTGCTCGAACCGAAGGCGGACGGCTTCCGCAACTACCTCGGGGGCAGATTTGCCGCTTTGGCAGAGGAGCTGCTGGTTGACAAGGCGCAGCTGCTGACCCTGACCGCGCCCGAGATGACGGTACTTGTCGGCGGGATGCGGGTGCTGGACACCAACGTCGGACAGATCCGGCACGGCGTCTTCACCAAGCAAAGCGGGGCCCTGACCAACGACTTCTTTGTAAACCTTCTCGATATGGGGACGGAATGGAAGCCGGTATCGAAAGACAATGACGTGTTTGAAGGCCGCGATCGTAAGAGCGGCGAAGTGAGGTGGACCGCAACAAGAGTCGATCTCATCTTTGGTTCGAACTCCCAGCTCCGGGCTCTTGCGGAGGTGTACGGGAGTGCGGACTCCCGGGAGAAGTTCCTGCACGACTTCGTGGCAGCCTGGACCAAAGTGATGAACCTTGATCGCTTCGATCTGGTAAAGGGACTGAAACATTGAACGTGACGGTGAGTGCACCGCGTATCATCTCGTGGAACATCACCCTCAGGTGCCCCCTGAAGTGTTCCCACTGTTACGTGGATGCGGGCGATAAGGAAACAGCCGGAGTGCTCTCCACAAAAGAGGCGTTCTCGGTCATCGACCAGCTCCGGGCTACCGGCAGACCGGTTGTCGTCCTGAGCGGAGGCGAACCTCTTCTCCGTGAGGATATCTGTGATATCGCACGGTACGGGACAGAACAGGGACTCCGGATGGTCATGGGTACCAGCGGGTACCTTATCGGGCGCGATACCGCGGTGAAACTCCGGGATGCAGGGATCCGGGCTGTAGCCATCAGCCTGGACTCAAAAGACCCTGCCACCCACGATTCGTTCCGGGGTCTTAAAGGGGTATGGGAAAGAGCTGTTGCTGCCATCGGGCATTGCCGCGATGCAGGAATCGGTGTCCAGATCAACATGTCGGTCATCCGGTCTGCCATGAGTGAAGTCGAAGACGTAATCGGTCTTGGCACATCTCTCGGGATCCGCGACTACCAGCTCTTCTTCCCCATTCCTACCGGGAGGGCCCGGCAGATTGAGCCCCGCAACCCGGGAGAGTACGAGGACCTGATTCGCCGGATCCTGATCCGGTACCGGGACAGCAACTGTAACATACGGCCAACCTGCGCCCCGCAGTTCCGCCGTATCGCGGACGAGCTGGGTATACAGAACCCGGCATGGGGACGCGGCTGTCTTGCCGGTATCACCTATTGCCGGATCTTCGCCAATGGCGATGTGACCCCCTGCCCCTACCTGCCGGTCAGTGCCGGTAACGTGCGGACTACCCCCTTCTCAGAGATCTGGAATAACTCCCCGCTGTTTACAGCACTCCGGAATCCGGATCTCCTCACGGGGAAATGCGGACGATGCGGGTTCAAAACCGTGTGCGGCGGCTGCCGGGCCCGGGCATATAGTCGGGAAGATGCAGCTTCCCCGCTCTGGTGCGACGGGCTTGCAATGCCGGAGACCCTCAGCGGGGAATGCTGCGGCGAAGACCCGTATTGCTCCTATGAACCGGGGGCGTTGTCATGAGCGGTGCGTTTCAACCTGACCCGGCTGACCTCGCCATCCTTGAATGCCTGCAGGACGATCTCCCGCTCGTACCCCGGCCATGGGAGGCAATCGCAGCCCGCCTTGGCATTCCTGAACCTGACCTGCTCGGCCGATTGAAAAAACTATCAGAGGCCGGGATCATCCGGGGGATCTCCCCGGTACTCGAGTCCCGGCATCTCGGCCTGAACGCTGCAACGCTTGTTGCCCTCCGTGTTCCAAAAGAGCGGATTGAAAAAGTAGCAGCCCTGGTCAGCAGTTACCGGGAAGTTTCCCACAACTTCCGGCGGGAGCATGACTATTCCCTCTGGTTTACAATAGCCGCAAAGGATGAGGCAGGGGTTCATGCCGTTCTTGACGAAATTTTAAGCCGGTCCGGGATCCCTGCATCGGACATGCTTGACCTGCCAACAATCCGGCGGATAAAAATCGATGTGCGTTTCTCCTTTTTATCTGCACAATCCGGGGAGGGCCCTCATGGATCCGATTGATGTCCAATTACTCCAGGAACTGGAGTGGGGTCTCCCGTTTGTTCCGGCCCCCTTCGAAGAGATCGGAAAACGAGTGGGCCTCACGGGCGTTGAAGTCCTTGAACGGATCCGGCATCTGAAAAAAACAGGGATCATACGGAAATTCCGGGCACGCATTGATCAGCGTAAGATCGGGATCACGGCAAACGCCCTTGTGGCATGGAGGCCGACGGGGGCCTCCAATGATGACCTGGGAAAACGACTCGCGATTTTTCCCACGGTGACTCATTGTTATGAACGCCGGCCCGTTCCGGGCCGGTGGGAGTACTCCCATTACACCGTCCACCACGGATCCAGCAAAGACCAGGTACAGGACGAAGTGAAAGCGATTGCGGGGAAGATCGGCTGCCCGGATTATCTGGTCCTTTTCAGTACCCGCGAATTCAAGCGGGTGCCCAATGTCCGGATTGGCGAGAACGAGGGTGGATCATGAACCGGATAACGCAATGCATGCATGGACGGGGAACCGTCAGCGGAGTGATGAAGCACCGGCACAAGCCTCAGGGCGATGTGCCAAGCACGTACCTTGCCTTCTCGGGTATGCACCGGCCGGTGGTCTTCTGGAACCTCACGGATCGCTGCAACCTGAGCTGCACGCACTGCTACAGCAGGTCCGGACCGGAACGTACCCCAGAAGGAGAACTCACGACTGCCGAAGCGTTCGGGGTTATTGACGATCTGGCCGGCATGGGTGTCCCGCTCATCCTCTTCACCGGTGGTGAACCGCTGATGCGTGCGGATATCTGGGAACTGGCGACCCATGCCGCGAGCCGTGGTATCAAGATGGCGCTCAGCACAAACGGGACGCTTATCACTCAAGAGGTTGCCCGCAGGATCAAGGAGAGCGGGATCGAATATGCCGGAATTTCACTGGACGGTGCCCGGGCAGAGACCCATGACCGGTTCCGGAACTCGCCAGGTGCATTTGAGCAGACGATAAAGGCATTTGCTGCTTGTAACAAGGCCGGGCTCCGGTGCGGGGTCCGGGTCACGCTCACAAAAGAAAACCAACACGAGCTTGAGGATCTCGTGGACCTTGCCCTTACTCTCGGGGCATCCCGGTTCTGCCTGTACTGGCTCGTGCCAACGGGCCGGGGGAGTGAGACCTATACCCGGCTGCAGCTGGACCGGGCCGGGGTGGTTGAAGCGCTCGACGTCCTCTACCGGAA
This sequence comes from Methanoregula sp., assembly GCA_041645355.1. Taxonomy (GTDB): domain Archaea; phylum Halobacteriota; class Methanomicrobia; order Methanomicrobiales; family Methanospirillaceae; genus Methanoregula. The sequence continues at coordinate 278,905 of JBAZQF010000003.1, read as the reverse complement.
AGCAAAAGAGATCAATCCTGAAGCCATGGAATTCCTGACCGTTGATGCCCCGCAGGACGGTATCCACCTGCTTGAATCCATGGAGAAGGACGGGTCAAAGGACCTTCCCGATGCCCGGGGTCTGCTGGAATCATTACAGGGCGGGTGCAGTGCCGGGACCCGGGTGGCAAACATCGATACCCGGGGGAACGTCTATCCCTGCCAGTTCGCCCGAGCCAATGAATTTCTTGCGGGCAATATCCGGAATCTGCCCTTCAGCAGGATCTGGGCCGATGGCCAGAACCCTGTTCTGGCCCGGTTCCGAAAGAAGGAAGTCCGGTTCGGGGGAAAGTGCAGGACGTGCAGCCACCGGAATCTCTGCGGGGGAGGATGCCGGGTCAGGGCGCATGCGGTGGATGGCGATTTTCTGGGAGAAGATCCCTTCTGTTTTGTAGCGGGAGAGCATGATCCAGACTCTCAGGAAAAATAAGCACTGTACGGGCTTTTTTTCCTATCCGGGTCTCAGGATCGATTCCGGAAAACCCCGTATTGTCCTCCGTTTCAGTTCCCGTGGAGAATATGCCCAATATTTGCTCTTTTTGCCAAAATACGGCAGAATTGCACCTCACTTAAAGGCCGCCACAGGCCCTTAAACCGACCCCGGCTCTGCCATGTATTTTACCCCTTCCGGGACCCGGAAAGGCTGCCAAAACGCGAATATGAAGGTCGAATATTTGGGCTGAGATAAAAAACCAGCCTTACCTGCTGAGGGTATTTCATTTTTTCAAGATCAGTCATATTTCCTGAACAGCGACGGGTTCTGTCTCCGAATCCACCAGCGGTACATCAGGACTGCTGCGGCAGCAATGATTACGATAATCACTACTGCGATCCCGAGAAGACCCCCGGGGAACGAGGAGAAAAGTGCCGTCGCCTGGGTTACGGCAGGGACCATCGTCGTCATTGTCGCCATTGCAGAGGATACCATTTTTGTTGTGGTGGCGGTAACCGTTGATGTACCTGCACCCGCGGGCGTTGCTGCAATGGTTGTATTTACTGTGGCAGCGGTGGAATTCGGCATATTAGCAGTGATTGCAAAGTACGAGAATCCCAATGATGTTGCGGTGAACATGGGTATGCCATTGGAAGCCCGGCTAAATGTTGTTGGCAGTGCCGACCACTGCTGGTCGTGATACCTCATCAGGACAACATTTTCCGGTGCGATGTTATTCTTTGTCAGCCAGCCCGCATGAACGTTAAAAGTGATCTTTCCCTGGTTGATGCTTCCTGCCGGGACACCCGGTGCGGAAATTTCAAGATAGCCGGCAACAGGTTTATCGGTAATCGCAATGGCGTTGCTGACAGTAACCGGCTGGGCAATAACAGCAAAGGATTCCGTAGGCTTTGCCGTAGTAATCTGGACTGAAGATACGGCAACCCCGGTCGCTGCTGTTGGTTGTTGATTAAAGGAAATTGTCACCGTCTGGCCGGCTCCGGTTGCCGGGGCTGTTGCAAAGGTTATACCGGATGATGAGCTCACGATAGCAGTATCGGAATCCGATGGCGGGGGAGTGGTTGGAGGGAGTGTTCCACTTGGACAGGATACGGCGATCTGGTAATTTGTCGAGAAGGAAGTGTTTCCCCGGCAGGTCATCAGGGCGGCAGTGTCGTTATAGGTGAATGCATATCCTGTCGGGCATGTATCAAAGAAAAGGTTTGCAGAATTCGGCAATGCTCCTGACTGATTGAATGGATATAAATTATTGTTTTGCCCGGCACAGATCTTGCATGTCTGCCCTGCCGGGATATCTCCACAATGCGATGAGTCATTTACATATCCCTGAGCAACCGGGCAGCAGTAACCGTTCGAGAGAGAGATGTTTACATCATTTGCTCCGGAGGAATCTGCTGTGGTATTATATGCGGAGTTGAAATAGTCGCAATCGTCCATAATCCCGATGAAATTACTGACACTGGTATATTTCAGGATATCCCAGTTGGGGACTTTCGGGCTGTAAAAATTTGGAAGACCGACCGAACATCCTCCAGGGGTACATTTATTTGTTCCTGTATATGTCGGGTCGTACTGTGTCGGAGTAAATACCATGGCGATGTTAAAGCCATTGACATAACTCATATCGTAATCATCACCACTCGTGTTATTGCCAAAGTTGATCTCTGCTTTTGAAGCGGGTGCGGCAGATCCTGCCCCCCCACACTGGAGCAAACCGCGGTCCAGTTTGTCTTTACAGTTACCGGTATTGCAGCTTCCGTACCCGTTTGCATCGAATGTACAACCGGTTCGTGGGAAGAATGCTCCATTCCAGTTATCGGGGAATGTGTATGTCTGGCTTCCGGTGCTGGCAGCAACCTTGAATCCACCACCGGCAATGAGAGACCCGTTGCATGCAATGCGGTGAAGATTCTGGCTTGCGTTATAGTATCCCGAAAGTGCATCGATCTGGGCCTTGGTCATGGTGGTATTTCCACAAATGGGAGAATAATTTCCCCCTTCCGGGCAATTATAAGACTGGCCTCCGGATGCATATTCACCGGGACAGCATCCTGAAGGTGAGCATTGTTGCCCCATATCACAATATAACAGGTCCGTGTTCGCACCCGGACAACAGATCGGCGTATCGTTTCCTGTTGATACCGATGTATTACAAATGATCGGGTTGCTCCCGGATGTGCCGCATTGTTCACAGCCACTGCAGACTTTCTGGGAGCCATCACCGTTGAACATGCCATCACAAACTCCCGGGGGTCCCCCCTGCAGATTAATGTAGACATCCTGATTGCAGGTATTGATAAAAGTTACCTGATGGTCTGCTGCAACAGGGACTGCCAGAATTGCCACAGCAAAAAGGATCACCATCACCGGAAGAACATGTTTTGCTCTCATATACAGAAACCCCCAATGAAATACAATATCCCGAGATCCCTGTCACCGTGATATCAGTAGTTATAGAATAATGAGAGCTAAAGGGCAGAAGGTCAGAATATCCTACGTTTCGATCAAGGATTCTATTGTATATATGAATTCGTATGTCGCTTTTATTTTCCTCCGTTTCCATTCCATTGTCTGATGGTGGTCCCGGAGTCATTTACGAAGATATTTTTTCTCTCTCCTGCAAGTCCAGTACGCCACCCGGTCACCAAAAAAACGAATCAACCGGTTATTTTTACCCAAAAGAATTTTGCGGGAAAACAAAGACTTAAAATTTCCCGGATTAAACTTACCAGAAGAGAAATAATCTGGCTGATTTCATGGACAATCCCTGGAAGATTATTGCAATAATATTCATGATCCTGTTTGTGGCAACTGCGGTGATCGGAATCAGCGGTGTATCTTTATCCGAAGCAGCCAGGTCCTCCTTCATGAGCAGATCTGCGCCTGACGCATCAGCCCATGCGGAAATTGCAGCAAATTTTATTCAGACGAATCTTGTCGGGCCCGGGACCTCTGTCAGGCTTGTCAGTGTTACTGAGGAGAGCGGGATGTACCGTCTCTTTCTCACTATCAGGTCTGCGGACGAACAGGAAGAGACCCTCTCTGTATTCATGTCAAAAGACGGGAAATATCTCTTCCCCTCTACATTCATGGTAAGTCAGTTCAATCCTTCGGAACCAGGCACGGTGCCGGTCCCTTTAGCTTCATCCGCAAATGCGTGCAATTCTGTGGCTATGGCTGAATCCCCATTCCTTGAAGCCTTTGTTGTCTCGTACTGCCCCTATGGTCAGCAGATACAGAAAGTTCTTGCCGACATAGTTTCCAGCCTTCCGACCATCGGTGCCCATATCAAGGTCCGGTATATCGGCACGGTCTCAAACGGCACGGTCCGGTCCATGCACGGGTCAACTGAGGCAAAAGAGAACCTGCGCCAGATCTGTATCCGTGAAGAGCAACCCGATCGGTACTGGAATTATGTATCGTGCTTCCTCAACTCCATGTCTTCGGCGTCATGCCAGAACAGCACCGGAGTGGATACGGTAAAACTCTCGGCCTGCACGGCATCGCCGGATCGGGGGCTTTCCTATGCTTCAAATGATTTCAGGCTCGCGAATTCGTATGGCGCAACGGGTTCACCGACGCTTGTCTTAAACGGTGCAACCGCAAGTGAGTTCAAATTCGGCGGCAGGAACCCTGAAGCCATCAAGTCGATGATCTGTTGCAGTTTTACTGACCGGCCAAAGACCTGCAATACCACGCTTGCCTCATCTTCGGCAGCCGCCGCCGGAACGTGCGGGTAAGTGTTCCGACACAGGCCGGAAAATGAAAAAGCCAGGTCCGGCACCGATTTCACGGGGCTGAGCGGGTTATGGGTTTTCTGTATGCCCGGTATCCTTTAAAAAAAAGACAAAGATTGATGTATTTGCCCTGCTATTTATCATAGACACGGTTCCGGATACCCATAATCCGGAACAGCCCGCATACCCGACAGGGTGCGGGATTATGCGGATGATGCCCGGATACCCATGGCATCAGGAGGATGGATCCCTGCAGGGTTCTGATGATCCACGGTTTTGTGGTGATGACCCCTGCCGGGGGTCTTTACCGTGACGGGAAAGGATCCCGTACGGTTCCTTACGTAAAAATCCGATATGTCATACAACGGGTCAGGTAATCCGGTTACCGGATTATGTCTGTACCGTAAATATCCAAAGATAGCGCTCATATACGGCCTGAAAAATTATCCGGTACAATACAACCGGGATCTGATACGGATGCACCCGTAAAAGCGAGCGATATTGTGAAACGGGCCGGAAAAGTTAAGAAAAATACCCGGAATAAAGGAGAAACAAATTACATGGAAATAGAAATTATTGCCGTTGGCGGATACGATGAGGTAGGGCGGAACATGACCGCCGTCCGCTGCGGAAAGGAAATTGTCATCTTTGACATGGGGCTCCGCCTCGACCAGCTGATGATCCACGAGGATGCCGAAGTTGATGAGATGCATTCCCTTGATTTAATCAAGATCAAGGCAATCCCGGACGACACGGTACTGCAGAAAGTGGAAGGCACGGTAAAAGCCATTGTCTGTTCGCACGGCCACCTCGACCATATCGGGGCTATCCCGAAACTTGCGCACAGGTACAAGGCTCCCATCATCTCGACCCCCTACGCCACAGAACTTATACGCCAGCAAATCTCCGGCGAGAAGAAGTTCGGCGTAGGGAACCGGCTCTTTGCGCTCAAGGCCGGGGAGCGGTACACGATCTCCCCGAACCTTGTCCTCGAGTTCGTGCGCACGCAGCACTCGATCATCGATACCGTCACCCCGGTGCTCCATACCCCTCACGGCGCGATAGTTTATGCCTGCGACTTCAAGTTTGACCGGACACCGGTTATCGGCCTCCCCCCGGACTTTGCCCGCTTCCGGCAGCTCGGAAAGGAAGGCGTGCTGGCCCTTATTGTCGAGAGCACATACATCCACCGGCCCGGGCGCTGCCCGAGCGAGCGGATCGCACGCGATCTCGTGCGGGACGTTATCACGAGTTACGAGGATGACAAGAGCGCAATTCTCGTATCCACCTTCTCGAGCCACATCTCGCGGGTCAAGACGGTTGCGGAATGTGCCCACGAGATCGGCAGGAGACCGGTCTTCCTTGGTCGCTCGATGGAGAAGTATTCCGTTACTGCCGAGCAGATGAAGTATGTCTCATTTCCCCCGACATCGAGCGTCTTTGGGAACCGGAGAACCGTGGACCGGATCATGCGCCGGATGATGAAGGAAGGAAAAGACAAGTTCCTGCCGATCATTACCGGCCACCAGGGAGAGCCCGGGTCGATCCTCACCCGCATAGCGTTCGGTGACACGCCGTACCAGCTGAGCAAGGGCGACAAGGTGCTCTTCTCGGCAAATATCATCCCGAACCCGATGAATGTCGGGCAGCGGTATGTCATAACCCAGCACCTCAAAAAGGCCGGGGCCCGGGTCTTCGAGGACCTGCACGTCAGCGGTCATGCCTACCGGGAAGACCACTACGAGTTCCTCCAGATGCTGCAGCCCCAGCACATCATCCCCGCCCATGCAGATATAACCATGACCGCCGCCTATGCGGAATTTGCCGGGGACCTCGGGTACACCGCAAACGAGAATGTCCACCCGATGAGAAACGGGGATCGGCTCCGGCTTCTCTAAAAATCCAAGTTTTCTTATTATTGTCTTCTCCATGTAAGGAGCGTGACCCCCTCACTCCCTCGGGAGGGGGAGGCAGCCCAAGGGGAGCCCCCCTTGACCCCCGTTGCTATTCTGTTGTCAGAATGGTCAAAGGTTTAATCACGATAATTTTTGGAAATGCAAAAGCGTCGCCGGAAACCCGTATCTCTGATTGAATTGATCTCTGGCGCTTTATGTCCAAAAACCGGAATTCCTCAAAAGCGTATTTTTTATTACCAGCAATATACCATCTCTCCCTTATGGCCAAAGCCCGAAAGGTCAAAAAGCCAAAAAAAATATTCCCGGCAGAGTCTCTTCCCAAACTCGTAGAAGATGCCCTGGCCCGCAACGAGGATTTTATTCTTACTGTCGAAACGGATCCTGATACCGGTTCGCAAAGGATCCATGCCATGACCGGGAAGTACATCTCGGCCTGCATGCTCCGGAAACTCCTTGGACTGGCAGAATCGCAGCAGGACGAAGGGAACAGGATCCTTTCCGGAGACCCGCCCTCAGAATCCGGAAGGAGGATGAAAAGATCCTGAGTGCGTGCCGGGCTTTTCACTTTCGCCCTTCGCCAGCGCTTTCTTAATACGTCTCCATGAACGTTGTGTGATCATGGAATGCCTTTACACAAGCTGCCGCATCACCTGCCACCGGTGCGGGCATATATGGACCTATATGGGAAACCGGCTCTTCTCGCTTCAGCGATCCAGGAAACCGGTCAAAGTCGGCTGCCCCCGGTGCACCGCCAAGGTTGCCCTGGATGTTGCGGAGGCACGGTGAGATATTTTTAAAAATCTAAAATTTTTTGTTCTTTATCAGGCCAATTTCTTTCTATCGTACGTGAGTGTGACCCCCTCACTCCCTCGGGAGGGGGAGGCAGCCCAAGGGGAGCCCCCCTTGACCCCCGTCACTATACCGGAAGCACGCAAAAAGTGTGGGGGTAAAAACCCGCCCGCGGATTATTACGGTTTCAGCCTGAACTGCCCGGCCGGCACCAGGACTTCAAACCGGGCACCTTTTTGCGGCTCGCCGCATTCCCGGATGGTTATTCTGGTGATGCTCAGTATCTCCATGACAAGGAAAAGGCCAAGGCCGGTCTGCCTCCCCACGCCGCGCTCGAAGATCTTTGCTTTCTGGGCGGGCGGTATGCCCACACCATTATCTTCATACACCAGTACGAGCCCGTCCGCGTTCCGCTCATTATGCAGACGGATTGTTGTCACATGGTCCCCGTGCCGGAATGAATTATCCACAAGGTTATAGAACACCCGTTCGAGCAGGGGGTCTGCAAAAATATCGAGCGATTCATTCATTCCTATAAAGGAGATACCCCGGGCTTCCATATCAGGCATGAGACCGGAAAATATGGTATTCACATTCATCCACTGCGGGGGCCGGACCCCGAGATCCTCGTAGTCCCGTGCAAACTCGACCTGGTGCTGGATCTTTACTACGGCATCTTCCTGTTTTTTCAGCCAGTCCAGGACTTCAGGATCCGGTACCATCTCCTTTGCAACATCGATATGCAGGAGGAGCGCCGTTACCTGATTGAGGATATCATGTCTTGTGATGCTCGAGAGGAGGTTGAGTTTTTTTCTGGCTTCAGTAAGTGCTATCTGCGTCTGTTTCTGCTCCGTGATATCCCGGATCAGGATCATGCGTCCTTTCACCCGGCCCTGTCGTAAGCGCAGGGGGATGCACCGGAGTTCGAACAGTCTCCGCTGTCCGTCAATCTCCTGACCGACCTCATGCTGCATCTCGGTCAGTTCACTGAAACTGGCAGAACGGATGCAGTCCGATACCGATGCCGGCATCACGTCAATGATGAGCCTGCCGATAGCAGCCTCATCAGAGATTCCCAGGAATTTCCCGGCCGGGGGATTGAGGCTGATGATCCTGCTCTGGAGATCGAATACGATGACCCCGTCGTTCATGTTCTCCAGGATCTGCTCCTGGGCAACCGGCGTGATGTCGAGAAGCTGGAAGCGCAGCATCCCATACAGGATGGCAAAACCGGAGATGAGGAGGGCAAAGGGTGTCGGATCTACGAGCGCTACCGATCCCACCCGGAATACAAGCACCATGTTGATGACAAGCGGGAGCAGGACGGCGATGAGGATGAGGGTGACCTGCCCGCGGTAGATCGGGGACGAGAAGAGGAACCTCTGGAGGATCAGGAGCACCGACAGGATCACGAGAGCATATGAGTACACGGAATGGAGCCAGAAAGCGGGGCCGTAGCTCACCAGGTGATAGGAAAGACCGTTAAAAACTGCTTCCGTAACCGAGGTATAGAACAGGAAGTGAAACCCGTTGGTCACCACCATGAGAACGGTAATGACAGGGATAATGCAGAGGAGCGCAAAGGTCTTTTTTGTGATCCAGTCATCCCGCCCGATATACTCGATGGTGAAGAGGAGCCAGGCAACCGGGATGACGGCCATCGCTGGATACTCGATCATTATCGCGAGCATCTGGGTGGCGAGGTCGGCACTTGCCAGTTCGAGCGCAGTACAGAATGCCCAGAGGCTCGCAGCTGCCATGAGAAGCGTAAAGGACTTTGCGCAGACACGGATCCGGAAATGCCACCCAAGAATCCCGAAGAGTGCCAGGACACCCCCGCAGGCAATATACGGGATAAAGTAAGGCGAATACTGCCATATCATGGAGACCATTCTCCCGTATACATGGTGCCAGGGCTGATCATGGTATGGTGTCCCATAGGTATCTGTGACAGGGTGAATATAGTGATTATTAATTTATTTCAGGTTGATTTGGCAGAAGAGACAATAAAATATGTATAACACATCAAATCTACCGCTCGATCAGCCGGATCTCTTCATCGGTCTTCTTTGCAAGCGTCTCGTTTCCCTGCAGCCGGGCAACATCGGAGATGGCTTCAAGCACGTGTACCGATTCCTCCAAAAACGAGAGGAGATCGGCAGGGAAAACTTCTATCCCGTACTCGTCCTGCAGGTATGCGGCAATCTGCCGGTGGTCCAAGCCATTCTCCCGAAGCTCGAGCACTTTCTTTGCAAATTTTTTCTCGGGGCACCCGCAGAGGGGAGCTTCCCGGCAGTCACACCGGAGGAAATCATTGAAAAAAGCTAGGATCTGTTCCCTTACCGCAAAATCCAGGGCATCGTAATTGATATGCGAGCAGAGGGTCTCGAGCATGTTTCCCGAAAACGCAAGCTCGGGCAGGCGATAGCCGGCGAGCCTTTCCAGTTTCTTTGCATTACGGAACCGTGCCCGGTCAGCAATCAATCGTCTTCTCCGGTTGACTCGTCAAAGTTCTTTAAGGAGATCATGGCGTCGCTCATGCGCTCGCACTCGATTAACCATTCGTCAAAGAGGGTCGGGTTCTCGAGATCGTCCTTGACATACTTGCCGCAGCAGGCTGCGCCGTCAATGACGCTCGCCCCGATGTTCGCAGCACACTCAAGCGACAGTTCCATGTCTTTTTCTATCTGGTCGCGGCCTTTCTTGACAAGCGTCTTGATATCCTTGTCAAATTCCCCCTGCAGGTACTTCCGGCAGCCGGCAAAGAGCGCCAGTTTGGGCAGCTGGAGGATCTCCACGATCTCCCCGAGGTCCCCTTCCGGGGGGGCTGACATGACGATCGCCTCGATCTGGGAGAGCTTGTCGAGGGTTTCGTCTTTCGTGAACCGCTTGTTCTGGAAGAGTTTGATGATCTTGAGCACCGAGAGGGTGATATCCACTGAGAACCCGTCAAGGATCCTGAAACCCTCGGGCAGCTCTTCGCTCTTTGGATCAGCCTCGAAACTGGATTCCGAGAGCGTCTTGAGCCAGTTATCCCACCGTTCCTGGTTATAGAAGATATAGAATAACTTGAGCGGTTCCTCTTCGATTTTCTTTGTCGCCTTTTTCGCCATTTCAGTACACTATTCTTTCTCCTGATTAAAGTATTTCGTTGAAGGCGGAAGTAAGCGGGGCTCTTTGCCGCGAATGGTTATCTCCCATGAACGGCAATAACTGGAGAGGAAATGGTACCCGTGGAGAAGGGAATGCACAACGAACCCGGTGAGGAGACTCTTGTTATGGCGCGGTATGGCGAGCTCTTCCTCAAGAGCGAACCGGTGAAACGCCATTTTATCGGGATGCTCCTGCGTAATATCCGGAAGGCTCTTCTGGCTTCGGGTATCACCTGCCGGTACGAGACGCCCCGCGGGAGGATCCTGATCTACGGGGATGATCCAAAGACGGTTGCGGGCATCGTGTCCCGCATATTCGGGATCGTTGATGTCAGCATCTGCCACCGGACAACGGGTTCCCTGCAGGATTTATCCGAAACTGCCCTCTCTCTTGCACAACCCCACCTGAGTGCCGGGATGAGTTTTGCGGTCCGGGCAAAGCGCCAGCACAAGACCGGGTTAACCAGCCAGGAGCTGGGGACTGAAGTCGGGTCCTGGGTTTTTGATCATATCCCCGGTCTCGAAGTTGACCTTGACACACCGGATTACGAGATCTTTGTCGAAGTGCGGGAGTTTGGGGGGCTCGTGTATGACGAGCGTATTTGCGGGCCCGGGGGCCTGCCGTGGGGCACGCAGGGCCGGGTGCTCGTCCTCCTCTCGGCAGGGATCGATTCTCCCGTAGCATCCTGGCTCTCGATGAAACGGGGCTGCGAGATCACCCACCTGTACCTCGATGCCGGGAGATGGGCAGGAGCTGATGTGACGGCTGCCGCCATTGACAACCACCGGAAACTTTCGCTGTGGTGTTCCGGCAACCCGGCCTCCCTTGTCATCGCGAACAGCGAGACCCTCTTTGATCGCATGAGCGAGCAAAAGATCCCGCCACGCTACCGGTGCGTTATCTGCAAGCGCTTCATGCAGCGGGTGGCAGCCCGGCTGATGGAGCACGAAGGAGCGCTTGCGGTAGTGACCGGGGAGAACCTCGGCCAGGTGGCTTCCCAGACGCTCGCCAATCTCGGTGTGATCGCCGAGGCGGTAACTGTTCCCGTCCTCCGCCCGCTCATTACCTATGACAAGGAAGAGACGATCACCATCGCCCGCCGGATCGGCACTTTCGAGAAGAACCCCGGGGACCTTGCCTGCCGGGCGGTCCCGAATATGCCGGCAACGGCCGCGGTGCTGGACGAAATCCACGAGATCGAGCAGAAGATGGGAATCGAAGAGATTCTCGTCCATTCCTGTTCTGACCTGAAATTTGTCACTGCTCTTGACGGGAAGATCGTGGAATAAAAAAACCCTGCAGAAATATCCGTGCATGGTGTTCATGGGGGAACCAGAAATCTCCCTCAGCCAAATAATCCAGTAAAGCCGGACTACAGAGGACAAGTATTATTTTCCGGGTCATCAATAACAAACCAATACTTTCAGGACTAAGGGGTGTTTTCCTATGGACCGTTCCATTGTTATCAGCCTGCAGAACCGACCCCGTATTCTGGGATTTCTTATTCTTGTTATCTCGGCGGCAGTCCTGGTCCTGAACGGCTTTGGCCTCTCGGTTGGGATCACCAATGTCTTTCCCCATCTCTTTTATATTCCCATCATCCTCACGGCATACTTCTTTCCCCGCCGCGGAGTACTCTATGCGTGCGCACTCTCGGCGGTCTACTGCGGCATGACGGTCATCATCTCTCCGGTCTTTCCCGGGGAACTCCTGTCAGCCGGGGGACGGATTGTCATGTTCATCCTCATCGCCGCGGTGGTCTCGTTCCTCACCCTGCGGATGCAGGAGAGTGAGCGGCAGTTCCGGGGCGTAGCAGAACGGAGTTCCGATATTATCCTGCTTACCGACCTGTCAGGAAAGGCACTCTATGTATCCCCGTCGGTCCAGAACAGCCTCGGATACCATCCCGGAGAAATAACCGGCGGGATGCCCCAGGCATTCATTCACCCGGATGATATCGGATTGCTGCAGGATACTATCCGGAGTATTATCCAGGGTTCCGTTCCGGATGAGATCCCCCTGCGGATGAGGAGAAAGAATGGGGACTATGCCGTCATCGGATTTTCGGGATCTCCCATCATCCATGCAGGTCAGATCACCGGCATCCAGGTCATAGGGCGGGACATAACGGAGCGCATGAAAGCCGAGATTGCCCTCAGGGAGAGCGAGGAAAAATACCGCATGCTTGCGGATTACACCTATGACTGGGAATACTGGATTGCCCCCGACGAGACTATCCGGTATACTACGCCTTCCTGCGAGCGGATAACCGGGTACACCTGGAGGGAATTTGCAGAAGATAAAAATCTGATCAAAAAGATCATCCACCCGGATGATAACCATGCTCTCGATCACCATATGGTTCAGGCGTTTACCCGGGAACAACCCGGAGCGGTAGATTTCCGCATCATCCACCGGAACGGGGATATCCGCTGGATCGGCCATGTCTGCCAGCCGATATATTCTGACACGGGGGAGTTCATTGGCCGGCGAGCCAGCAACCGGGATATCACGGGCCGTAAGCGTATTGAAAACGAGCTGCGGGATGCCAACCGGCAGCTTGCCGATATCATCAGTTTCCTGCCGGATCCCACCATGGTCATCGATGACGGTGGGAAGATCGTTGCATGGAACCGGGCCATGGAGAAACTGACCGGAATAGCTGCATCCTCCATTCTTGGCAAAGGCGATTATGCCTACGCTGCCTGGTTCTACGGTGAGAACCGGCCGGTCCTGATCGATCTGGTGCTGCGCGATGACCGGGATGCGATAGGCCGGATGTACCCGAAGCACCACCGGAACGGGCATACGATCCTGGCCGAGATTGAAACGAAGCGGCCAAACGGCACCCGGCTCAGTTTCTGGGTTACGGCAACGCCCCTCTTTGATCATACCGGAAAGATCGTCGGGGCGATCGAATCGCTCCGCGATGTCACCAGCCAGAAAGCGATAGCCTTAGCATGGCGTGAATCAAAAAAATATCTCGATGCCATCATCAACACGATATCCGATCCGGTCTTTGTCAAGGATCGCAAGCATCGGTTCGTGACCCTGAATGATGGTTTTTGCCGGTTTGTCGGCCATACCCGGGAAGAACTCATAGGAAAAACCGATTACGATTTCTTCCCCGCAGATGAAGCGGACATCTTCCGCAAAAAAGATGAGGAAGTATTCAGTACCCGCACCATAAACGAGAACGAAGAGACCTTAACCGATGCCCGTGGGAACCGGTATACCATTGTCACGAAAAAATCCCTGTACATCACGAGCGACAAAGAGGAATTCCTCGTGGGAATTATCCGGGATATTTCCGACCGCAAGCAGATGGAGACCGCACTTCGTGAGGTGAACAAGAAGCTAAACCTCCTCTCAAGCATCACCCGGCATGACATCAACAACCAGCTCTTCTCCCTCAAGGCATTCCTTGAACTGTCAAAGGATTCCCTGGATAATACTGCCGAGGTTTCTGAGTTCCTCCTTAAGGCGGAACGGGCTGCAAATGCTATCGAACACCAGATCGCATTTACCCGGGAGTACCAGAACCTTGGGGTGAATGCACCGGTCTGGCAGGACTTATCAGCCTGTCTTGGAAGTGCAGTGGGAGTTCTCCCTGTCCGGGATATCCAGGTTATTGACGAAGTTGGCGGTCTTGAAATCTACGCGGATCCCCTTTTTGAAAAGGTGTTTTACAACCTGATCGATAATGCTCTCCACTACGGGGGGGCAGGTATGACCCGGATCCGTTTCACCCACCGTAAAGCCGGGCAGGACCTGATTATCTCGGTCGAGGATGACGGGATCGGGATCACCGCAGAGGACAAGGTCCGGCTCTTTGAACGCGGCTTTGGAAAACATACCGGCCTTGGGCTCTTCCTCTCCCGCGAGATCCTCTCGATAACCGGCATTACCATTACCGAGAATAGTGAGCCGGGCAAAGGTGCACGGTTCGAGATAACGGTGGCAAAGGGGATGTGGCGCATTCCTGATGGGAACGTAAATATGCAACCGGCCGATGAATTGCGGAGATAAAAAAATCCTCAATACCCTCAACACACCCCCCGCACAGATGAGGGACACCGGAAGAGCCCGGGTTACCGATAGACCTATGAGGTTAGGAAGCAAGTCTTGACCGTCACAGGGAATGCAGGGAACCGGTGTTACCAGCCGGACCGATAACTGGCATTCTCCATTCACAACCGTGATGTGGTGGGATGCAAATCCCAGGTCACGACTGCACAATACCCGGAGCAGCACGCCGGAAGCACGGACGGCTGTACCGGAATACCAGAAACGAAAATATCATTAGTGAGGTTTTACATGTCACAACAACTTGGCGGACAGCAGATTGTCATTCTCAGGCAGGGAACAACACAGACCCGGGGCAAGGAAGTCCAGGACTCGAATATCAAGGCGGCAAAGGTGATAGCCGCAGTAGTCAGGTCAACCCTGGGCCCCCGGGGAATGGATAAGATGCTCGTGAATCCCAAAGGAGGGGACGTTGTCATAACAAACGACGGGGCTACGATCCTTGGGGAGATTGCAGTGAAGCACCCCGGTGCAAAGATGGTGATTGAGGTAGCGCTCACCCAGGACAAGGAAGTCGGGGACGGCACAACTACGGCAGTCATCCTTGTCGGGGCTCTCATGGAACAGGCCGAATCACTGCTTGAACAGGGCATCCACCCGACCGTTATTGCAGAAGGTTACCGCATGGGTATGGTGAAAGCACTGGAGATCGTCCGGGGCCTTGCGCTCAAGACCGATGCATCGGACCGGAATCTTCTCCTCAGGATCGCCAATACCGCCATCACCGGCAAGTCCATCGAGCAGGTGAAGACAAAGCTTGACGGAATCATTGTCGACGCGGTCATGACTGTTGCCGAAACCGTGGACGGCAAAACCCTCGTTGACGAAGAAGATGTGATGATCAAGAAACAGAAGGGATTCTCCATGGACGATGCCGAACTGATCCGCGGCGTGGTTCTTGATAAGATCCGGGCCCACAGTGGAATGCCCAAAAAAATTGTCAAGGCAAAAGTCGCCCTCATTGCAACTCCCCTTGAGATCACAAAAACCCAGATCAAGGCGAAGATTAAGATCTCCACAACAGATCAGGTCAATGCCTTCTCCCTGCAGGAACGCGAAGCATTCAAAAAACTTGCCGATGCGATCATTCAGAGCGGCGCAAATGTTCTCCTCTGCCAGAAGGGGATCTCGGACATCACCCAGTTCTACCTCTCAAAAGCCGGCATCCTTGCAATCGAAGACGTGCCCGAGGCTGATATGAAGTATGCGAGCCGGGCACTCCATGCAACTATTGTCGTCAAACCCGAGACGCTTTTGGCAAAAGATCTCGGGGTTGCAGAACTTGTTGAAGAGGATACCGAAGGCAAAGTGACCCGCATATCCGGCTGCACGAACCCGAAGACCACGACCATCCTTCTCCGTGGGACAAGCGACTACCTGCTCGACGAGCTTGAGCGGGCCGTTGTCGATGGCACCCGCGTGGTAATGGATGCCATGGAAGACGGCACGTATGTTGCCGGCGGCGGAGCAGTCGAGATCGAGATCTTAATGAAGATCCGCGACTATGCGCAGACGGTTGGCGGCCGTGTTCAGATGGCGATCGAGGCGTATGGAACCGCATTCGAGTCCATACCCCGTGCGCTTGCAGAGAACTCAGGGTTCGATCCCATTGATAAGCTGGTCGAGCTCAAGAATGTCCACTCGCAGGGAAAGAAGAATGCCGGCCTGAACGTGTACGAGGGCAAAATCGTTGACATGATCAAAGAAGGCGTTGTCGAACCGCTGCGGTCCAAGCGCCAGTCCATCCAGAGTGCATCGGAGACTGCGGTCATGCTCATCCGCGTGGATGACATGATGATCACGCAGTCCCAATAATCCCGTAACCGGGCAGATGACGGGCAAGCGATAACCATATCCCTTTTTTAGCAATTTTTCCGTTCACGAAAACGGCCGGAGGATTGGATTGTCCCGGGAGGGGCCGGGGGTAAAAAGCAGATGACGGGCATTGAATGGGTGCAGGAAATCCCTGTTGCCATTGCATGAACAAGCCACGGTCATTGCAGGTATCATGGGAGTTTTCAGGTACGATAACCAATGCAGCCCCGTACGGGGACCCGCGGAAACATTACATGACCGCCACGGGTGAAGAGAATTATTACAGGACCGATGGTGAGATCGTGCTCATCGACTACCCTGAGGCTGCTTTTATCAGGACGATATTGATACTATCCGCATCCTCTTCACCGGGCATACCGACAAGCAAAGAACAGATGGTGAAGCGACACGGTCAGCCAACTATCATGAGAACCGGGGGCACAACAAAAACCTGTTCACAATATGAATGTCTGCGGCTTATTATTCTATGCCGCATGCATCCCCGTAAGAAAAGGATCTGTTTTACAGGATTTTTATCGTGTACTGTTCCGGCTGCAAAACCGCTCATGCTGTTTCTGGTCCGCTAATGAAACACACCGCGCCTGGCACCACCTGCACCGTCGCACCACTACTACCTTCTTATTCGCAAACCGTATCAGAGAAATTCCTCCTTGTCAAATTTGTTCGCACTTTTTTTGATGACTTTTTCTTTCCCAGTATGGATGCTGCCTCATGCCGTCCAGAAAAACCAGGTTATACCAAGGCATAGTACCACGACACTTGCATGGAACCACCACATCTTCCATACCGGGTGAATCTCGTAAAAACCATACGGGCCCCGCAACTCGTCCTCATATCTTCCCATGAACCATTCCCATGCGTCACAGGTCATGGCAGAACCCGGCTTCCTGCAGGAAGTCCCGAGAAAAAAAACTGACTGCGTGTCAACTCTCCGTACCGGTTCACCGGTACCGGACCAGCGGACATCAGAGCAGACCCTCAGCGTGATCAATGAGCTCAATGTGGTAGTGGTGAGGATAATCCGTCTTTTTGAACGGGGTTGTACCATGTATGTAAAAACCGAACCGGGTTTCCCGTATGCAGTTGTTATAGATGAAATTGAGCATGGCACTGATAGACTGCGAGGATTTCCTGGACAGGTGATGAAATTGTGCAATCTCCTTTGAGGTTACGTTTGCCCGGGTGAGATGATTCTGGATCAGATAGGTGCAGATAAGGTGAGCGCAATAGTATCTCCTTCCTGAATCTACATTCCTGTGTCCCATTTCTGCCCCCGTTTTTCTTTTTCTAATAGTATATTGCTTCTTATGCTGATAGTGTTATGTATTGTTCCCAAATTGTAAAAAGAATAAAATTACGAGCCCGGAATAGCCCTGCTATGGGAAACCATCCCCATACCATCCACAATATGCAACAGCAGCGTCCGGATTGAAACGGGCAGTATCCCTTTCTTTCAGAGCAGGCTCTGGGCTGTTTTGATCACGGTCTTTATCGCTTTTACCCGGGCATACCATTTGTCATCCGATTCAATGACGGTCCATGGGGCAGCCTCAGTACTTGTCCGGGCCAGCATCTCGTTCACCGCTTCCTCGTACAGGTCCCATTTTTCCCGGTTTCGCCAGTCTTCTTCGGTTATCTTGTAAATTTTCAGGGGATCGTTTGCCCGCTGCTGGAACCTCTTGAGCTGCTCATCCTTGCTGATCTCGAGCCAGAATTTGACGATCCCGCCGCCAGAGGAGTAGATGAAATCCTCTTCCATCTCATTGATCTCCTGGTAGGCCCGCTGCCATTCGGGCTCAGAGCAGAACCCTTCCACGCGTTCGACAAGAACTCTCCCGTACCAGCTCCGGTCAAAGATGGCAATATCCCCGCCCGGGGGGAAGTGCTTGATGAACCGCCGGAGGTAATGGTACTGGCTCTCATGGGGGGTGGGTGCCGATACCGGGACAACATAATAGCCCAGCGGGTTCATGAACCGCGTGAGCCGGGTGATATTCCCGCCTTTTCCGGCAGCATCCCATCCTTCGTAGGCGATCATCAGCGGGATCTTCCTCTTGAAGAGGAGGTAATGGAGCTCAAGCATCTCGATCTGGAGACTGCCCAGCATCTGCTGGCATTCTTCCTTGGTATACGCGCTGTCCGGCCGGGATCGCCGCACAACCGGGTTTTTCTTTGGTTTGATGAGATCTTTTTGCCGGGTCTTCCGGCCTTTTGCCTCTTTTCCTGCTTCAACAACTTTTTCCAGGGACTTTACAATGGTCGAATAGATCTTGAGGATCGTGTATTTCCGGTCGGTTGCCTCGACAACTGTCCAGGGGGCATAATCGGTATTGGTTTTGTTGATGAAATCATTGATCAGGGGAAATGAATCATCGTAATGCCGGTGTACATTCCAGATGGAGGGGGTAACGAGCCACGCCGTAAGGGGGTTACGCTCCCGTTCTTCGAGGCGCATCTTCTGCTCTTCTTTTGAGATATGCAAAAAAAACTTGATTATGACTGTGCCGTTATCATGCAGCTGGCGTTCAAAGCAGCTGATCTCTTCGGCCCGCGCTTTCAAGGATTTCTCCCACGTGTGTTTCTGCATCTCTTCCGATATGGCCCGGCTGTACCAGCTCCTTGCAAAGAGCGCAATGCGCCCGCTTGGGGGAGTGCGGAGCCAGAACCGCCAGAGAAACGGGCGGGCCCGCTCTTCTTCGGAGGCTTTCTCGATTGCGTGGAGGGCAAAACCGCGGGGGTCCAGTGCCTGGACGATCTCATGGACTGCCATCGTGATACCGGCAGCGTTCCAGCCCTCTATCACGATAATGGTGGGAATATTCTGGTCGCGGAGTGCCCGCTGGAGAATGCCGAGGCGCTCCTGGAGTGAGGTGAGCGTTTTGTCATAGGTGCTCTCATCCGCGGTTTTTGCGAGATCAACTTTTCCAAGCATAGCAACAAAACTCCCGTACAATCCCGGCAGACCGGATTATTGTTCAACCGATTCGTAGGCTATGGCGGTTAATAATCTTACCTGACAGAAATGGGAGAACAAGGGGTTTGTGATCCCAAATCGGCCGGGGAATGGTGTGACAGAGGTGTTGTCAGGTATTAAAAAAAATTTACTGCTTAATGGTCGAAAAAGGTGAATTGTATAATGAGTAGTTCAGTGGGAAAATCAATAATCGGATGGGATACAACGCGTTGTTTGTTGCCTCAATTTTCAAATACGATGAACGCCGCCGCACCTCAAAGGGACGCCCCCGCGGCGGTTTTTCATTACCGGTAAATATCTGGAAGAAAATTGTCCCGGACATCCGGATTACCAAATCCAAAACCGGGGGTCAAGGGGATCTCCCCTTGGGCAGCCTCCCCCTTTGGGGGAGCGAGGGGGTCACGCTCGTAATGAACGATGAAAAAAACCGATGTATTCAGAGTTCTCATACGACTCCCGATAGTTGCGATAACCTGCGCCGACCTAAATGGGCGACCTGCGGTCCATTCATTTTTTTGGCATGGCCGGCCCGGGAACCACCCGAATGTCCGTGTGCTACGGCCGGAGGCGATTGTAACGTTGCTACAGATTACCTCACCAATTCCCGCCGGAAAACCCTGAATTATTCCGGGAGAATTACCGTGTTTTTCCGAATTATTGCCTCTGCCGGATTGGGGGGTGAGGCAAAACTGGTACAACGGGGCACGATACGGGGCCGGAATTTTTATCGACAGTGGATGGGGTGATGGGGTTTTTTTCTCCCACGGAGAGCGACGGAGCGTTGGGGGTTTTCTCATCTCCCTGAGCGCCCGTTCATGTGCGTTTCCTATGAAAATCATGCTTAAAATAGAATGATGGGGCCTCAAGCTCGCATCCCCCTTAGGATAATTGCCGCCGCCCCGAAGGGCGCCCCGCGGCGGCCTCAATGAGCGGTATCGTGAACCGGTAATTGCCTGGCTGTGCCCTGTGAGAGGCCATGAGGCTCATGAGCGCTCATATCTATTCCAGGTGATTGAATGATTTTCATGGTTCTGGTGTGAACTCCTTTTCATGTGCGTTTCTCCAGAGCAAAAATAACAAAATACGTCCGGTCGTTTGCCCGGATATAAAAAAAAGATTTTCCGGTATTCCCCGGCCGGTTTACCGGCTGACCGGAAGCCCGTTCTCCTTTGCAATCTCCACAAATGCGTTCCCGAGATATTCCGCCTGGATGCGGGTCATCCCGTACGTGTTGAACTTCCAGACCTTGGTGGCGCCGGGAATGAGACCTGCTACCCCTTTGTCGGCAAGGGCGCCGGAGAAATAGAACCCGCGCTTCTTGTGGGTTTCTGCCACTTTGTCAAACGACCCGATGGTATCGACCCGGGTCATGGTGTGTTTGCGGGGGAACTCGGAGAGGATCTTTGTCCCGTCAACAGACAGGAGGGCATCGAGCACGATCCGGTTATTCTCCAGTTCCTTATCGAAATGCTTTACGCGCTCTTTCACGTGCGGGAACGAGGCCATCATGCCCACGAGGGTTACACCCATGAGCGTGCAGCCCATCATCTCGGGCTCCTTGATCCCGAACTTCCGGTTCGTGACATCGCCAACGATCGCTGTTGTCCGGAACACTTCTTCCGCACGTTCCTTTGTTGCCGCAAGGATACCGGAGGGTGCCGGGGCTGCCATGCTCTTGTGCCCGGATCCGACAATAAAATCAACCCCCAAAGCCTTACCGTCAACAGGCAGGGTGCCGACCGTGTATGCGCCGTTGTACAGGATCGGGACATCGTACTGGCGGGTCACTTTTGCTATCGATGCAATATCGTGCATGTTGCCGTACTGGTAATCCACGTGATCGATGAAGGCAAGGACCGGGGGCCTGCCGAATTCGCGCTTGATCTCCTCTATCTTTGCCGCGGCAGCATCGGCAGTCACCATCTTATTGGCATCCGCCGGAATTTCACGGGGTATGCCCCCGGACTCTTCGACAGCAAGAAATTCGGTATAATGGGAGAGGGACGTGAGGAGGACCGGATCACCTTTCTGCACGTAGGTGTGGGCAACGGCCTGGAATCCCCGGCGGGCTCCGGGGACTGTCCTGACAGCATCCATGTTCAGCCAGGATGCAACATCCTTGTGGAACTCGGCAATCGGCGGTTTGCTGATGTAGTCCAGCCGGTTGGGCTTGCGGCAGTTGTCGCAGACCGAGTACCCGTCGCCATACGCGATGACGGCCTTCATGGCATCGGCCGTGAGCCGGCCTCCGGCCTGGATTGGATCGATATTGATGAACAGTTCATCTACCTGCCGCGCCTCGATCCCGTTCCCGCATCTCATTTCAGCATCTCCTGCTTCAGGGATGCAACCTGCCGCTCGAGATTCTCAAGCAGCCGGGCTGCTTCGGCCTTCTGTCGGGGATCGAGGATGTGGGCAGGTGCGGTTTCCCGGAACAGAACCCGGAGATCGGTGAGCGTGTACATTGCCTGGAAGGTCATATCAACGGCCCGTTTTGACATGGTATCACCATATTCAACGTGAACGGCAATGAATTAATTCCATGCTGGTAAGTTTTTGTGAATAGTTCCATTACACGGCTGAAGGAAAAGAGCCCCGGAGATCCCGGCCGGTGTGCTGGAGATATATAAAGTATATAAATAAAAAGAACCTATTTTGTCATAATGGCAGGAACCATCCATCCAAAAAACTGGCCTTCACTGCCTCCTGCGCCGAAACGGGAGAAAAAACCGGATCCCCGCGCCAGCCAGAGACCTCCCGAGGAGCCTGCACAGCCAAAGCAGGACACCCGTGAGCGGCGCCAGCCGCTAAACCCGAAACTTGACTGGGTACAGGGTGTAGATCGGGACAGGGGATGGGATTTTACCGAAGGCCGGGACCAGACAAAAGGAAGGGACCGGTCCAAGGGGCGGGACCGGACAGGTACCTTCAGGTCCTGACCGGTATTTTTAGAACCGGACAGGTACCTTCAGGTCCTGACCGGTATTTTTAGAACCGGACAGGTACCTTCAGGTCCTGACCGGCATTTTTAGAACCGTACAGGTACCTTCAGCTCAACGGTATTTTTTCAACCATTAATTGTTCTTGCACATTTTTATTGAGCCCTTTCTGGTGTTTTTTTGACAGGACCCTCCGGGTATTGGATCATCCAGGCCGGTTCGGGCTATATCTTATGAGCTTACGGGACACATATTTACCAAAATTCAGGGTTTTTTCCTGACCGGGTACCCAGATGAACCAGATCTACCTTTTTGGCCACCAGAAACCAGATACCGACAGTATCGCGAGCGTTATCGGGTATGCAGAGTTCAAAAATCTGTCAGAACCCGGGCGGTACATTCCTGCCCGCTGTGGCGATATGAACCCCGAGACCCGGTTTATGCTCGAACGGTTCTCGCTGTCAGAACCCGTCTACATACCCTCCGTGGAGCCGAAACTCTCGGATATCCGGTACAACCCGGTCTTTGCCCTGCCTGAGGATGTTCCCACCGTTGATGTTGCGACCCTGATGGCCCGGGAAGGTATCCGGAATGTTGTCATTACTGATACCCTCGGAAAACCTGTAGGTATGGTTGGCGAGCATGCCCTTGCCGTTGCCTGTATCGAGACTATCCATCTGTCCGAATTAGCCGTCACCCCTATCCCGGTCGAGACTCTTGCACGGATCCTCGATGCCCATGTCATAGTTTCTGCCCACACCCTGCTGGAAGGACGGGTCTACATCGCCATCGATGCACTCCATGTGACGCTTGGCAAGATGACCCGGAAGGATATTGCCGTGGTCGGCGATGATGAACCCGCCCAGCTCGCATTTATATCTGCAGGGATAGCCTGCCTGATCATTGCTGAGGATGCACCGGCTGGCGAGCGTGTTGCTGCAGCCGCAACCCGGCGCGGTGTCTCGGTCCTGTCCACGAAACTCGACGCGTTCGGAGTCGGCAAGATGATCAACCTCTCCCTGCCCGCCCGCGAAGTAATGGAGACCAATGTCCCGGTGCTGGCCTGCACCGATACCATCGCTCATGCCCGCAAGGTTGTATCCGGCTCAAAGTTCCGGGCTGCCTGCGTTGTCAATGAAAGCGGAACCCTTTCGGGCATCCTGACCCGGACAACCCTGCTTGATGAGGTCCGGCGGCCGGTCATCCTGCTGGACCACAATGAGGCTTCGCAGGCTGTTGATGGGATCGATGAAGCCGAGATTCTCGAGATCATCGATCACCACCGGCTCGGTGCCATCACCACGCTTAGGCCAATTCACTTCCTGAATGAACCGGTAGGCGCAACCTCTACCATCATTGCAATGAAATTTTTGGAATCCGGCCTTGTCCCCTCCCGCTCCACGGCAGGAGCGCTTCTCTCGGGTATCCTGTCCGATACCCTCTCGCTGAAAATGTCAACAACCACTCACCGGGACAGGAAGGCAGTTGGTTTTCTTGCCCCGGTTGCCCGCGAGGATCCGGAGAAACTCGGTATCCTGCTCCTCGAGCAGGCAATGGATCTCTCGGGAGCCCCGCTGGATGCAATCCTTCTGCGGGATACCAAGGTCTTTGTCCTCTCCGGAAAAAAAATCCTGATTGCACAGGTCATGGTGCCATCATTTGCCTGGAACCGGGAGAGGGATGCGGCAATCGCGCAGGAACTTGCCGGGATCAGGAAGAATTCTGCAACCGATATCGTTCTTGCCCTTTTTACCAGCGTGATGGAAAACTCAAGCGATCTGTACGGAGTTGCAGACCCGGGTTTCCTTGGCACCCTGTTTGGCGGGGACCTTCCTCTTCGCCTGGATGGCGTAATGTCGCGAAAGAAAGACTTCCTCCCGCTTCTCGGATCAAAGCTCCGGGAGCACGTGAAATAAGGGAAAAAACCTGATACCTGCACCCGGTAATTTTTCCGGGTAAAAAAAAAGGTTTTTTAATATTTCCGGTTCCCGAGATAAAGGACACCGGCAATTCCAACCCCGACGAGGCAGATCCAGGCCGGGACTGGCGATTTTGTCGGCGCCGGGACCGGAACGGTTGTCGGTGCCGGGTTCAGGGTTGCATAGAGCGTTATGGTCTGGCCGGGTGCCGGGACTCCCGGCATGGATGCCGTGTAGGGGAGATACCCGTTCATCGAGACTGTGTAGGTTGTGTAGGGGGTTCCGGTGGTATATACCGGCACCGTGAGGGTTCCCTGGGTGATGGTCCCGACAACCTGGTTATCGAACATGACCGTTGCCCCGTTCACATTGCAGTTCACGGTATACCATCCCTGGTTTCCTCCGATGACTGCCTGGGTAGTGGGAACCACCGGGTTCAGGGTCGCGTACAGGTTCTCTGTCTCGCCAATGCCCGGCATGTACGGGATGGTCCCGGAGTAGGGAGCATAACCGTTCTTACTGACCGTGAATGATTTGTACGGCGTGCCGGTGCTGTATACCGCGACGTTCAGGACACCGCCGGTTATTACGCCCTGGTACGTGCCATCGAAATAGACCGTTGCGCCGTCAATGTTGCAGTGCACACTGATCCATCCCTGGTTTCCTCCGATTGGTTCGGCAGCACTCACCGGAACAATACAGGCAGCAGTGAGCAGCACGGCAAGAGCTGCGATAAGGATACGGGTGATTCTCATGGTAATTCCTCGTGTATAGTGGATAATAGAAGGTAAGGTATAAAAAATATCTGGCTTCATGCCAGGTCTTTTTCGTATCCGGTTGAAAATCAGGAGAATTGAATCCTGGAATCACCGGAATCCCGATACGAATCCGCCAAAAAAGAGAACCTGTTTCTCTATTCAGTCCGTAAAGCAGGATCGGTTCCGGCTCTCTCGTTTCGCCACAGGTCAATGAGAGTACGGGATATACTGAGTTTTGGCGGGAGATATGGCAGGTTGTCGCGTTCAAACCAGCCGGCAGCCTCGATCTCAACTCTATCCGGAGTTATGGTTCCCCCTTCATAATCCGCAACAAATCCGATCATCAGCGAGTTCGGGAACGGCCAGGGCTCGCTTGCGATATACTTCACGTTCCTGATAGCAATTCCTGTCTCTTCCAGCACTTCGCGGTGCACGGCATGCTCTATCGTCTCTCCCGGCTCAACAAAGCCGGCAACGAGACTGTACCTCCCCGGGGGCGCCTGCTTTCCACGCGCCATCAGGATGCTGTTTCCCTTCCTCACAACCACAATAATGGCCGGACAAAGCCGGGCATAGGTAACTGAGTGACAGGCAGGGCAGATCCTGGCCCGTTCGGTGAGGGAAGACCGGGTCGGGGTCCCGCACCTGCCGCAGAACCGTGTGGTCCGATGGTAATCGGTAATCTGCACAGCAAGACCGGCAACCGCGAGTTCCTTATCCGGTACCCCACCGGAAAGTTCCCGTATACCTGACCAGATGAGCCCTTCGGGAGCGGGTGAATCCCCGGGTAATTCGACAGCATAACAGGGAACCTGCCCGAGATGGCCCAGATATTCCGATTCATCCTCAGGTACGGTATGGGGGTAGCGGGACCTCTTTATAAAAATGGTTGGATCTTCTTGTCCTTTGAAACAAATCCCATTATTCCGGACAAGCACCAGAAGGGCATCTTCTGGTATCTGTTCCGGCAGGGGATACTGTTTGACAAGCGAATCGGCTGCGA
This sequence comes from Methanoregula sp., assembly GCA_041645355.1. Classification (GTDB taxonomy): domain Archaea; phylum Halobacteriota; class Methanomicrobia; order Methanomicrobiales; family Methanospirillaceae; genus Methanoregula. The sequence continues at coordinate 253,302 of JBAZQF010000003.1, read as the reverse complement.
ATTTTGCGGTATGATCCATCAGTTGTTCCATTTCTGCTCTTTCTGTTGGATGTCCGGTTAAAAATAATCAACGAGCCCGTATGGGAAAATTGGTTTGACAGAAATTACAAAAAAAGGAATTCAAAACGACATCGCGATAAGCATTCAACGATAGGCATTCCCCCCCAACAGGCAAATTAGCCATAATAACCGGAATAATGATAAGAATGCCCGGCAGTGATAGTTTCAAAGCAGAATTTTTTTTTAAATCTGGCGGGAAGATTTCCGCTGGTTTTATACCGGTGCCAGCCATACTCTCCTGCAGGAGACGGATCCGGTGAACGGGCAGTGCAGGGAAATTTTTCATTATGTATCCGGTGTGCTCGGACGGGATGGATCCCATGGAATGGACCATGTCTGCCGGGTCATGCGGCTCTCTCGGATCATTGGTACGCGTGAACACGCGGATATGAGGATTCTTCTTCCCGCTGCCCTCCTCCATGATATTGCCCGGCCGGTTGAGAAAGCAGAGGGATTACCCCATGAAACGGAGGGTGCACGGATTGCCGGCGAATACCTGGCCTCAATCCATTACCCGGAAACGCTCATCCCAGAAATCACCGACGTGATCCGGACTCACCGGTACCGGTCCGTGGATAAGCCCCGGTCCCTTGAAGCCCGGATCCTCTCGGATGCCGACAAGCTGGATGCAATGGGAGCTGTCGGCATTGCCCGGACTTTCATGCGGGCCGGGGAGCATGGCGGGAGCATGGATGACGCGGTCAGTCATTATCACGAGAAGCTCTCAAAACTGAAGGATACCATGTACACAGAATCCGCACGGGAGATTGCCGAAGAACGGCATGCTTTTCTGGCCCGTTTTTTCATGGCGCTTGAAGAGGAACGGAAACGTTCCGGCAGAGAGCCTGGCCCGGATTGAAACAAAAAGGATAGGCCCGGATCAGCCTTTTTTTATCCCCCTCCCATTATGGGCTGTACGATTCCGGTTCCGGACGGAAAGAGTACGATCAGGGGCCCGGCGAATGCCCGGTCACCTCAAGGGATATGACCGAGATCGCGGTTACTGCATCTCCTAATGAACCAAAGACCGGGTACATCCGGCGGAGGAATTTCCGGCCATCCCGTGAATAATGGTCTATGCGGGGAGTCCGGGTTTCAACTACCTGCCGTATCGATTCCGAGAAGATCCGGTTCTCCTCGGGAGTGTGGAAATCCGCATAGGGATGCCGGAAATATTTTTCCCCATCGATTCCGAGCCGTTTTTTATGGTGGGTGTTCATGAACAGGTACAGCCCGGAAGGATCGACTGTATAGATAGAGTCCTGCGTTGCTTCGACAACAATCCGGTAATTCTCATCAGTGATCCGCAGGGCCTCTTCAACCTGCTTTCGCCCGGTTGTCTCAGCGGAAATGACCGTAACGGCAAAGATACGCTCAAGGGCCTCGTTCCGTACCGGGCTTAATCTTCGGATAAACCAGCGCCCGTTGCTGCAGTATTCATCCTGGACAGATTTTCCGGACTCAAAACTCTCCTGGACTGAACGGGAAAACCGCTCGCACTCTTCAGGCGAATGGAATTCACTGTAGCTGCGACCCTCGTACTTGCCGTCCGTGATGCCCAGGCGTTGCTGGTGGTACGTGTTCATGAACAGGTACCGGCTGTTCTTATCCACGAGGTAGATCGAATCTTCGATCGCCTCAACAATCCTCCGGTGATTGATCTCGGACCGGATCAGTGCCAGTTCTGCACGCTTGCGCATCACTGCCTGGAGTACCAGGTTGCGGAGCTCGGCGTACTGGCTTTTGGGATCCCCGCTCTTCTGGAGATAGAAATCCGCACCGGAATTGAGGGCCCGGATAACAATATCCTCCCGGCTTTTACTGGTAAAAATGATGAATGGCCGATCGAATGCCTGCCTCATGAACTCATCGAGGAACTCGATACCATCCATTTCCGGCATATTATAATCGGAGATGACGGCATCATACTGCTTCTCTTTCAGTTTTGCAAAGGCTTCTTCGCCGCTTGCTGCCGTATCAACAACAAGATCCCCCTCTTTTTCAAGGAACAGGCGGGTAATCTCGAGCACTTCCGGCTGGTCGTCAACAAGGAGGATATTTATCATGGCAGTGATCCTGTTTTTTTTCAAGAGACTCCCGCGGTCCGTAAGGGTATTTTAGTGATATTGGACTTGCGGCTTTTAATGATATCCATACTAATCCGGAGTCCCAAAACCCGCAGTGTTCTCTCGTTATCGCTATTCTTTAAAAAAAGCCGGAACCGCTTTTATGAGTGGCGGGCCGGTCAGCCCCTGCAGAGCAGTTCCACTTCACCGGAAAGGCGGTACATCCGTTTCCGTACTTTTTTCGGGAGGTGGATTGCAGACCCGATGCTCTCGCCGATGGAGACGCGGTGCCTCCCGGCAATCAGGTTGTCTGCGTGACAGACAATTTTCTCTTCCAGGGTTGACGGAACACAGTCCCGGGGGATAAGCCCAAGAACCGTGCATTCGTCAGCAGTGAGCCCGGCACCGGTATGACACTCAACTATCCGTGCAAGTGCTTCCGGTTGTCCCAGGTGGCGCAAAAGATCGGCGCCTTCCTGGGCATGGTGTATGGAATGGGTGCTGCTCCGGCCGATATCATGCAGCATTGCGCCGGCGATAACGAGGTTCAGATCACTATCCGGATTATTTGATGCATATTCCCGGGCGCAGGCGGTCACTGCCCGGCAATGTGCGATCACTTTTTCGCTGCACCCGGCCTTATGCAGCATCCTCTCAAAATGTTCTTCGCTCCGGTCAGGCATGACCAAGGGATTTTCTGATATCTGCGATACGGTGTTTGAGGGCCCGAAGCAGCATCTCGTTATCAAAGTGGCCCATAGGCTGGTCGCAGTCAGGGCACTTGAAATCAATGTTCATTGCCTGCGGGAACGTGAAGATAAGGTGGCAGTCCTTGCAGATATAGAAGTCATTCTCTTCTTCGTATCTCTCGCGCCGGTTCAGTTTTTCGAGAACAAGGGCCATATCTTCCCGGATCGAGTCATAGATATGATCGATGCGGAGCTGCCAGAGGTACGTGAGCCAGCCGGTCTCGTTGTTCTTGATCCGGTGGTATTCAGCCAGGCGTTTCTCGTAGAGCGTATACAGGGTGTGCCGTACCGAGTTTAAGTTGATACTGGTCTTGGCTGCAAGGTCTTCATCACTGTATTCGCCTTCCCGGGGAAACCGTTCAAGGAGGTTGAGGCCTTCATCACCGACAAGGCGGTGGAGATAGGAACGTATTGCGGGATCATTGATCGCTTCTTCCGTTGGATCCATCAGCGCATATATTGTCGGACGATGGTAATATGTTTATCCAGCAGCGCGAGTGCAGATTCTTCTGTGCTTCCCCATCCATATATGCTCACGATAGCCTGATCTTCCTCAAGGATGGTTCCCGGCCAGGGAATATCGGCAACAAAATCTTTCAGGACCGCAAGATCGGCTTTGATGGTCAGGTCGCGGTCGGCAAACAGGATGCTCCGGACTGCAACCTGCCCGCACGGTGGTCTTGATGCCGGAAGAATTCCCGCACAGGCATTGATGTGAGAGGAAAAGAGGTTGCAGCCGCAGGCACGCTCAACCGTATCTACCGTTCCCTGGAAGCGGGGGTTGATCTCGATCGCATACGGCATCTTCTCCCCAAGAACAAAATCGATCCCGATTGTTCCCCGGCACCCGCTGAGAGCTGCAATGCGTTCGGCAAGTGCGATCATCCGGCCCGTATCCGGGTGGGAGAACGGGGTCATCGACCCGGAGAAACCGAACGCGGACTCCCCGTTCCCCCGGAGGATCTGGCTGTTGGCTGCAATTGCCATGGCGCTTGTTCCCGTTGCCACGCAGCAGACGCTGGCCGGGACGCCTTTGATAACCTCCTGCCGGATGTAGGGTACGCCGGGATAGAGCGATTCCCATGCAGTCTCGGCAGCAGGGTCATTGAGGATTGCGTTCCTCCATCCCCCGGCTCCCTTCCGGGGCTTTGCCATAATTGGGTACTGGTCTTGTGGGAGAATTCGTGGGACCGGAATATTGTTCCTATCAAAAAAATGCTGGGTATCGAGCTTATCCATGAATTGCGCAATGGTCTTTTGGGATGACTTCGGGGAATTGATTGGGATCTCCAGCTCTTCTGCCCCGGAAGTGGGAATAAAAAAGTCAAACCTGTGTCTCCTGCAGATGCGCTCTATGGCATCGGGGAGACCGGCAAGGTCTTCAAATTTCTCCCGGTCTTTGGTATACCATGCAAGATCCTGGTCGCAGAAATGATCAACAGAACAGACTTCATAGCCGGCCTTGTGGGCTGATTGTGCTACATGGCGGGTTGAGAAACCGGCAATGAGCACCCGTCCCTTCACAGGCCCTCCGTCTGTTTTCCCATTTTTGAAGGGATAATGCGGATCTTTGCGCCGGGGAATTCATGGGTAAGCCCTGTTCCCAAGTCAAGATGATCAAGGAAGAGTGCCAGGCTCGAGATCTCGGAATGGGGCTGGCTCGTTACTGCGACATTGTAATCGGCCATGCCGTAGATCTCACCGGGAACTTTCTCGGCCCCGACAATGACAAGGATCCTGCCGTGGGGCCGTATCTCGCCGATAATGTCCGGGAGGTTGAGCCCGTACATGGTGAGGTGGACAACGGTCCCGCCGTCGGCCTTCCAGTTCCTTATGCAGGAGCGCCACTTCACGTTGTCCTGGCAGAAGAAATCCCCTCCCCACCGGTCAACAACATCTGCTATGCTCTCTGCAACACCCTTGTCGGATGCTGCCAGGTACATTCCCTTTGCCCCGAGAGCCCGGGCGGTCAGTCCCACATGGGTGGTCACGCGCTGGTCCCGTTCAGGCCGGTGGCCGATCCGGAGAATTGCTACTTCATGGTCTGGCATGCTCGTTTTTCCTTGTTTTTATTACCCCGTTCTCGATAGTGAACGGCAGGTCTTTTTCGTATTTGCACTGGTTGCGGAGAAGCGCCTCGCCAAAGTTCAGCATACGGATCGAATCGCCTGAACGTTCGATTAAGCAGGAGCGCTCAAGCCTTTCAAGAGATGCCGCAACTGCCACCGCGTCCAGTCCGCTCCTGCTGCACAGTTCCGGGCCGGTAATTGCAGAACCTTCCGGGATAAGGTGATAGATCTGCCAGTCCGTGTCCTCTTCTTTCACCTGTATTCATATCCCGGCGATCGGAATAAGGGTTTTTGTTCCGGGACGTTTTTTTAGTGCAGCAGGAAGTGATTTTTACCCGGTAAATCCAATGGATGCCAATGAGTAACAATCCATCAAAAATTCCTTATAAGACCCTTGTTGCGGCGGTGGACAAGATCCTGGAAGCCTGCGATGAAGATACGGCATGCCTCTGCCGGAGACTTGACCTGCTTCCTGAAGAGATGAAATCCGAGATCCTGGTCTCGGATCTGCTGAATGCCAGCCAGGTCTTCTTCTTCTTTTTCCGGATCCGGCCCGGGGAGCTTGGACGGGAGCGGATGGAACTTGAACCGGCTTCATCTCTTGTCCATGGACTGAAAATTGAAGAATGCGAACTTGTTGAACTCTGGTTCCTTGTGCGGGAGAATACTCCGGTCATGGTGGTCAGTGACGGGGAACAGGCGCTTGCCACATTTACCGGTAAGAATGCCTATGCCGATGGCATGCAGTATATCCACAACCCGGAGTATAACTCATAAACGGCAGCAGGGATTTTTTCTGCAAAACACGACCGTGCTCTCCAGATGATCCCGGTTTTTCACCATAGTGACCAATCCGCCCCGGGGCAGGGTGGGGAATTTATAAAAACGTGTGTCCATGTATTTCTAACAGAGCGGGAAAAACAGGGTAATTATTATGCTGATGAGGATTGGGGGTACTGAAACCGCATCGCTTGACGAGGCGTGGATGGAGATAAAGAACCCGGCAACCGGTGAGACCATTGATCGCGTGCCTGCCGGCCGGGCCGAAGATGCAGCCCGGGCAGTGGATGCCGCACAAGCAGCAGGGGAAGCCTGGAAGAAGAAGAGCCTGCGGGAGCGCGGGATGATCCTGTTCCATGCCGCGGAGAAGGTGCGGGAACAGCACAAGGATCTTGCCCGGCTCCTGACCATGGAACAGGGAAAACCCCTCCGGGAATCTGTTGACGAAGTGCGGGGGTTTGCAAATATCCTTGAATTTTATGCCGGGATCTCTGCACACCAGTCCGGCCAGTTCCTCCGCCTTGGGTCCTCCGGCGACGGGATTGTTGTCCGCGAGCCGCTCGGCGTCTGCGGGGCCATCATCCCCTGGAATATGCCGGTCCTCATCATGGGATGGAAGACCGGCCCAGCGCTCCTTGCCGGAAATACCCTGGTCCTGAAACCGGCATCCTCAACCCCCCTGACCAGTCTCCGGCTTGCAAAGATCCTTGACGAATCGGGCCTCCCGCCTGGCGTATTGAATATCATCACCGGCAGGGGTGAAGAGGCCGGTGAGGGCCTCGTATGCCACCCGGATGTCCGGAAACTCTCGTTCACCGGCAGCTGTGCAACCGGCATGAAAATCCGCGAACTTGCCTCCCATCACCTCATGGAATTAACCCTTGAGCTGGGGGGTTCGGATCCCATGATCGTGATGAATGACGCCAATATCGAGCGCGCAGTCGAAGGAGCAGTGAGGGGAAGGTTCTACAATGCCGGCCAGACCTGCACGGCAGTCAAACGATTATATGTCCATGAAGCGGTTGCCGATGTATTTATCCGGAAACTCAAAGAGCAGATTGGTACCCTGAATGTGGGAAACGGCCTCGGCCCCCGGATCGATATGGGCCCGCTCAACAGCAGCAGCCAGCGCGAGATTATCAGCAGGGCGGTTGAAGATGCACGTGAAAATAATCTGGGGAAGATTATTACCGGAGGATGTGCTCTCAAGGGGATGGCGTATGAGCAGGGGAATTTTTACCGGCCCACCCTGGTAACGGATGTCGTGGCCGGGTCGGGTCTCGTTACCGAAGAGATATTCGGGCCGGTGCTTCCGGTCATGACCGTTCCCAACCTGGAAACTGCCATCAGGGAAGCCAACAGTACCCGTTTTGGCCTCGGTGCTTCGATCTGGACTTCGAATATGCATACCGCGAAAAAAGCCTTTGACGAGATCCATGCCGGTATCGTCTGGGTGAACCGGCACCTGACAATTCCCCCGGAAATACCGTTCGGAGGAGTCGGATCCAGCGGGATCGGCCGGGAGAACGGGCAGGATGCCCTGGACAGTTATACCCAGGTCAGGTCGCTTGTGCTTGGCTGGTAACTGCTCTTTTTTCATGCGATGTTAATGTGCGCACGTGAATCAGGCAGTCACTTTGGGGGGGCTTTGGCGTATCATGCTCTTTGCCACCGCACACCAGTGGCTTCCCCCAGAGATTTTGTTACTTGAAGGGTTGAATAAAAACAAGATACAACGGTGGGGGTCAAGGGGTTCGCCCCTTGGGCTGCTTCCCCCTCTGGGGGAGTGAGGGGGTCACACTCATTTGCTAATCGGTATCAATGAATTCCTCTTGTCAGATATGCAGACAGGGGCTCGCACTACCTCATACTTCCGTAAGGATTCCCTCGCCGCCCCCGACGGGGCGCCCCCGCGGCGGATCAATTACCGTACAATAGCTAAACGGAAATTATTCCGGTGATCTGAAACCCGATTTTTGAAAAGATAATCATCCGGGTTAACAAATCCAAAAAAGAGCGGGGGTCAAGGGGTTCTCCCCTTGGGCTGCCTCCCCCTCTGGGGGAGAGAGGGGGTCACGCTCCTACTTGGGAGGAGAGACATAACGTAAAATAGGATTTTTCTTGGAAAGCATGCTTTAAAAAAAAGAATGATATACTCTCATATACCCGTAAGGATTCCCTGCGCCGCCCCCGACGGGGCACCCCTGCGGCGCATCAATTACCGTACAATAGCTCAACGGAAATTATTCCGGGGATCTGAAACCCGATTTTTGAAATGATAATCATCCGGGTTACCAAATCCAAAAAAGAGCGGGGGTCAAGGGGTGCACCCCTTGGGCAGCCTCCCCCGCTGGGGGAGTGAGGGGGTCACGCTCGTAATTTTTGAAAATTGGCAGATCGATTTCTCACTCATTTGACGAAACGGAATTGCCCCGGCCTGACAGAACGGGGCCATTATGCGGAATGCCCCCCGACAAGCAGGTTTTTCACAATCCGGGTCTGAACCGGATCGGATCATCTCGTATCAACTGTACCCTTTTCTACTCTTTTTTGATTCGTATCAATACCAGGGCAAGACTGCTGGCACAGATGACCGGCAGGAGACCAACCGGGGATTTTTTGGTTGGCGGAAGCGTTGTTGCGGGGACGATGGTGGTCGGCGCTGGCGTCGGGGTTGTTGTAACCACCATCACCGGAGTTGCTGGAGCAGGCGCAACCGGTTCAAGAACCCTGAAGCTTGTTGATCCGGTTGTTGTCTGGGTGATGCCGGAGACCGTTACCATATACTCGTCGGGCCGGAAGGATGAGGTATCCACGTCAACAGACCAGGGGTTTTTCCCACCGGTTCCCGGCTGGACTTTGATGGTTTTCGCGATCCCGGAAAATCTCCCGTCCGAGGTTTTCTGGGTGGGTGAAAATGACGTGGACGTGATCTCGACCTGCAGGTTGTCACCGGAGGCCAGGTTCGTGTACCCGGAAATAGTGAACTTGTCGCCAACATAATGATCGCCGATTGGATTGATTGTGGTTGACGGTGTGCCGATTACAAACGAGTACGTAGTGAATGTATCGTCAATATTCTGGCTGCTGATAGCCCGGACAAGTGCCGATGCCCCGGCCGGGCTCTGGAGGCTTCCGGATCCCGACATTTTGTATATGGCCATCCCGTTTGTACCGAGCTGGAGGTTGGATACTTCACCGGTTCCTGCATTGTACACCACATCAAACTGCCCATTCATCATCGGGTGCTGAATCACGACAAAATACTGTCCCGGTGACATGGTGCGGGTATCGGTATCTTTCAGTTCGTACGTGAACGTGTTGTCATCATTGACCGATATTGTAGAGACTTTCAGGTAATTGTATCCGGTGAGCCAGACCTGCAGTCCGTTTCTCGGGTGCCCGGTTGCGATCCCTTTTATCAGGACCGGATCGCCGTTTGCAATGACCGGGGAGGAAGAAACCCCGTAATTTGATTGAGATATGGTGAGAGCTCCTGCAGGAACCAGAAAAAACCCGGTCAGGATCACAGAAATAAACAGACCGGGAACCATCCATTGTTCAAGTGTTCGGGACATGGCACAGTATCCTCTACGTATATAATTATGCAGAGGTAGAAAAACTTCCTGTTCACGGTCAGGATTATTTTTAGCTATCTGATGGAACAGGTCCCGGATATCTTCCGGAACATGTCCCGGGGCACCAGGATCTCGAACCGGGCACCTTCCCCGGGTATCCCGCTTTCTGTTATGGTCAGTCCGGTAATCGAGAGAACTTCCCGGACAAGGAAGAGGCCAAGACCGGTATGGTTGCCAAACCCTTTTTTGAAGATCTTTTCCTTGTAGGGTTCGCGTATTCCATTCCCGTCATCAGTGACAATGATCAAAAAACCGTTCCCTGCACTCTGGCCGGTAACATGGATGTGCCGGGTATTCCCGCCATGCATGACCGCATTTTCAAACAGGTTGTAAAATACTGTTTTTAAGAGCGGGTCGGCAAATACTTCAATCTCGCTTAAGCCGGAATCAACAGATACCAGCGAAAACCCGTGTTCTTTTGCAACGGAGCCGGGGCAGGCAAACAGGTTCTGCCACCGGGGTTTCTGGAGACCGATATCCTGGTACTGCTGGGTGAACAGGATCTGGCTCTGGATGGTCTCGCCGGCTTTTATTGCTCCTGCCAGCCAGCGTTTCCGGTCATCTTCCGGGATGGTGTCCTTGAGGAGGAGGTGATATCCCTGAAGAGCGGTCAGCTGGTTGAGGATATCATGCCGGGTGATGCTCGAGAGGAGGTTGAGTTTCTGGTTGGATTCCTGCAGTGCGGTTTCCATTCGTTTCCGGTCTGTGATGTCCCTTCCCACTGACTGGAATTCGATAACCATTCCCTGGTTATCGAAGATTGCCCGGTCCGACCACTGCTGCCAGCGGATCTCATAATCAGGCATGATGATCCGATGCTCGATAGTGCCGGCCGGGTGATCGGGCCGGATACGGGAGAAATGGTTTTTTATCATCTCCTGCTCGTCAGAAACAATTTTTGGCGAGAATCTTCTGCCAATGAGTTCCTGCCGTGTTTTCTGGAAATAACGGCAGTAGGCATCATTGACAAAGGTTATTTGCCCGTCAGGAGTAAACCGGCAGATAAATTCAGTCTGGTCCTCGACTACGCTCCGGTACTGCTCCTTCTCCCGCTGGAGTTCCAGCTCGCTCCTGCTCAGCTCATTGTAGTTCTGCCGTAATTCTTCTTCAACTGCGGTCAGCTGTTCGTAGGCAGCATGGACTTCTTCGTTCTTTCTCTGCAACTCATCTTCTGCTTCTTTCCGGCGGGTGATGTCCCGGCCAACCGACTGGTATTCGATTATTTTGCCGGTCGCATCAATGATAGCCCGGTCACTCCAGTGCTGCCACCGCACCTTCCCGGAAGGGGTGATGATGCGGTGTTCAATGGAAGCAACCGGGTTCTCTTGTGAAAGGGAGAGGATATGCTCGTGCAATGCCTGTCGTTCTTCCTCCGGAATCTCTACATGGTGCTGCTCTTCAAGACACGCGGCCCGGCCGAGCCCGAAATACCGGCAGTAGGCATCATTGACAAACGTAAGTTTCCGATCAGGGCTGAACCTGCAGATGAGCTCAGTCTGGTCCTCGACCACGCTCCGGTACCGCTCCTTCTCCTGCTGGAGTTCCTGCTCGCTTTTGCTCAGCTCATCGTAATTCTGCCGGAGTTCTTCTTCTGTTGCAGTGAGCTGCTCATACGCTGCATGGAGTTCTTCATTCTTGTACCGGAGTTCTTCTTCGGCAATTTTTCGCTGGGTGATATCGCGGAATGCTTCAATAGCTCCAATCATATTGCCGCGGGTGTCATAGAGTGGCGAAGCTACCTGCCAGACATGGGCACCTTTTCCGCCATAAAGTTCAGGCATATAGGTTTCCGATATGACCCGGTCCCCCTGCCGGTGGACATCGGGATATTGTATTTCAGGCTCCTTGTTCCGGGTGAGAACGATATCGACAAGGGACGGTTTTCTCATGCTGCTGCCAGAAGGAGTGACCGGGAATCCACAAGTTCCAAGAACGGCATCCGCGGGGATACCGGTCATCATCTCCAGGGTTTTATTCCAGGCAATTACTTTCTTGTCAAGATTTACGGCAAATGTTGCATCGGGTAAGAAATTGATGATGCCGGCCATCCGCTGTTCGGATTCCCTGAGCCGGTCCTGGATACGTTTGCGTTCAATGGATTTCCTGATCTTATGTTCGAGTTCAACAAACTGGGATTTGTGCTCGCCCCCTTTCTGGAGATAGAAGTCTGCACCGCTGTTGAGGGCTTCTATGACGATCTCTTCCCGTCCGCGACCGGTAAAAAGGATGAACGGGAGGTCAATGTTGTGGGAACGGATATATTTGAGGAAATCCAGGCCGTCTTTTCCCGGCATCTGGTAATCAGAGATGATACCATCATATCTCTCTTTCTGGAGCAGGACTATTGCATCTTCAACAGAAGAAACCGTATCAACCTGGAGGTTGCCGGATTGTTCAAGGAATATTTTACCCAGATCCAGTAAGGCAGGTTCATCGTCAACGTACATTACCCTGAACATCTCATCCTCCTGGAACTTGGTGCATCTCTTATACGGGATATTATTATTTTGTCGGGATGCTCCTTATACCATTTCATCAAATACCAAAAAAAGAAGGATTTTTTCATGAAATATAACAAATATTTGTTCATTTTAAGTAAAAAAATAATTTTGTCGAATCCCGAAATAATTTCCCTGGAGTTTCTATTGAAAACACTCACGATGCCAGCGGCCACAGGCACCCAGAATGGAAAATTCCGAAGACATTTCCATATTAAATCATGCTTAAATTCGAATGATGGGGGCTGATGCCCCCATACCCCCTTTAGGATAATTGCCGCCGCCCCGAAGGGCGCCCCGCGGCGGCCTCAATGGGCGATATTCCGTGAACCGGTAATTGCCCCGCCGTGCCCCGCGAGGGGCCCTGAGGCGGGGGGGACTCATATTAATTCCGGGTGATTGACTGATTTTCATCGTTCTGGTGTGAACTCTATCGGTTCATGTCGGTTTCTATTGAAAATTTGCGAATAAGGTAAGACAAGGACGAGTAAATCCCGGCATTATGATGGCTTGCGCCGCTCCCGTAGGGACGCCCCCGCGGCGCTTCAATCACCTGCTAATATAAAAAAACAGGTAATTGTCCCGCTGTGCCGTACCAAGGCCCTGATGCTTATGAGCGCTCCTGAAATTCCCTTTTTAATTTTCATACTTCGGGTGTGAACGTCCGTTCATGTGCGTTTAAATACCATAGCTTACCCCTCTAGGGGGTTTGCCCGGCCGCAGTACCGAAGTCTCGCTTTGCACGAGAGTTGGTTGGAACCATTGATCTGAATGGGGGTCAAGGGGTGCACCCCTGGGGATGCTTCCCCCCAGGGGGGAGTGTGGGAGTCCCCCTCAAAATGAAGATAGAATGCAGGGCATCCGATACGATTCAGGTACCCGTGGAGTGAAATGAATTCGGAATATCACGGGCAATAAACAATGTTCCGGCAGATTGTATCGCAACTGCACCAGAATAACAAAAAAACTCAAAATGCCCGAATCTATTTATATTCTTCATTCCTACGATTATTCATGGTGATTTGCCATGAGTGAATGTTTTATTTGTCGATAACATGCGCTTTTTAGATACAACATTACGGGACGGGGAACAGACTCCCGGTGTCTCGCTGAATCCAGATCAAAAACTGGAAATTGCATCACGGCTCTCGGAGATTGGTGTCGATGTCATCGAGGCCGGGTCTGCAGCTGCTTCGGAAGGAGAACGGGAATCAATCCGCCGGATCACCGGTGCCGGGCTGAAATCAGAGATCTGTACGTTTGTCCGGGCCCTCCATCTCGACATTGACTATGCTGCCGACTGCGACGTGGACTCCATCCATCTCGTTGTCCCGGTCAGTGACCTGCACATTGCAAAGAAGATGCGAAAGACCCGCGAGGAAGTCGTTGCAATGGCGCTCGATGCCGTCGAGCACGCGAAAAGCCGGGGGCTGATCGTGGAACTGAGCGGCGAGGATGCATCGCGGGCAGATCAGCAGTTCCTTGCATCACTCTTTAGTGCCGGCGTCGAACATGGGGCCGACCGGCTCTGCTTCTGCGATACGGTAGGCCTGCTCACGCCGGAAAAAGTGGCCGACTGGATCCCGCCCCTTGCAAAAATAGCCCCGCTCTCCATCCATTGCCATGACGATCTCGGCTTTGCCCTGACCAATACGATGGCTGCCCTGAAATCCGGGGCATCCTGCGCCCACGTGACCGTCAATGGCCTTGGGGAACGGGCCGGCAATACGCCGTTTGAGGAAGTTGTGATGGCGCTCGAAGTGCTGTACGGTTATGAAACCCGGATCCACAAGGAGCACCTTTACCCGCTCTCGAGCCTCGTATCCCGGCTCACCGGGGTGCCCCTTGCTGTGAACAAGGCGATCGTAGGCGAAATGGCCTTCACGCACGAGAGCGGCATCCATGCCCATGGCGTTATCCGCGAGCCGTCCACGTACGAGTCGGTGAAACCCGAGATGGTTGGCCGCAAGCGCCGGATTGTTCTCGGCAAGCATTCCGGAACCGCATCGGTTGAAGCGGCATTGCAGGAAATGAATTACAAGGCTGACGAGCCCCAGGTAAAAGAGATCGTCAAAAGGATCAAGCAGCTGGGCGATGGCGGGAAGCGCGTCACGGACGCCGACCTCATGGCGGTTGCCGATGCCGTGCTCGCGATAGAGTGCAAGCCGGTCATCAAGATGCGCCAGTTCACCGCCACCTCGGGAAGCCACATGATCCCGACAGCATCCGTAACCCTTGTGGTAAACGGGCAGGAGATGACCGGTGCTGCAACCGGTGACGGGCCGGTGGATGCGGCCATGCAGGTGCTTCGCAAATGCGTAGGCGAAGTGGCAGACATCCGGCTTGAAGAATATCACGTTGACGCAATCCAGGGCGGAACCGATGCCCTTGTCGAAGTGACAGTAAGATTAAGTAAAGACGGGAAGATAATTACTTCACGCGGCGCCCGCACCGACATCATCATGGCAAGTGTCGAGGCGATGATCGCCGGCATGAACAGACTACTGAGGGACAAGACATGAAAACCGGGGCAAAAATCCTCGTTGAATCACTCCAGCGCGAAGGGGTCAAGATCATCTTTGGCTATCCCGGCGGAGTGGTGCTGCCTATCTATGATGAACTCTATGATTCACCCCTGCAGCACATCCTTGTACGGCACGAACAGGCTGCAGCGCATGCCGCGGACGGGTATGCAAGGGCAAGCGGTCGTGTAGGGGTATGTCTTGCCACCTCGGGCCCCGGTGCCTGTAACCTGGTCACCGGCATTGCAACAGCCTACATGGACTCGATCCCGGTGGTTGCGCTGACCGGCCAGGTACCGACCAACCTTCTCGGGAACGATGCGTTCCAGGAATCGGATATTACCGGTATCACGATGCCCGTCACCAAGCACAATTACCTGGTGAAGACGGCAGGTGAACTGAGCCGGGTTGTCCAGGAAGCGTTCTACATTGCCGGTACCGGCAGGCCGGGACCGGTCCTCATCGATATCCCAAAAGACGTGAGCACCGGGCTTGCCGGTGATGTGAAACTCCCCGAGAAGGTTGTCCTCCGGGGCTACAATCCCACGTACAAAGGCCACAAGCGGCAGATCGAGAAAGCGCTCGAACTGCTCGGGCAGGCTGAACGTCCACTCATTTACGCCGGTGGCGGGATCATCTCGTCAAACGCATCCGCCGAGCTCGTGGAATTTGCAACGCTTGCATCCATCCCGGTCACGACAACCCTGATGGGCATTGGCTGCATCCCGTGCAACCACCCGCTCAACCTGGGGATGCTCGGCATGCATGGCACGGAATACGCCAACTTTGCAGTAACGGAAAGCGACCTCATGATCGCCATCGGCGCCCGGTTCGATGACCGGGTAACCGGCAAGATCGATACCTTTGCAAAGCATGCGAAGATCATCCACATCGACATCGACCCAGCCGAGATAGGCAAGAACAAGCGGGTGGATGTCCCGATTGTGGGTGATGTAAAGGCCGTTTTAAAAGACCTGCTGGCCTTAATGAAGAAACAGGATGCCCGGGAGAACTGGCAGAAGAAAATCCGGCACTGGAAACAGCACCATCCGCTCAAGGTTCCAGAGGACGGAGGACTGCACCCGCAGTACATTATCCGGATGCTTTCAGACATGGTGAAGGACAAGGCGGTCATTGTCTCGGAAGTTGGCCAGAACCAGATGTGGACTGCCCAGCACTTCTGCTTCCACAACCCGCGTACCTGGATCACCTCCGGGGGACTTGGTACCATGGGATACGGGCTTCCGGCAGCGATGGGCGCTCATTTTGCCCGGCCGGATGTCCCGGTCTTCGATATTGCGGGCGATGGCAGCATCCAGATGAACATCCAGGAATTCGGCACCATCGCGTCAAACAATATCCCGGTCAAGGTTGTTATCTTAAACAACATGTTCCTTGGCATGGTGCGGCAGTGGCAGGAGCTCTTCTTTGACCGGAGGTACTCGTTTACGGAACTCCCGCCGGTCGATTTCGTGAAGATCGCAAATGCGTACGGCATAGAAGGAATGCGGGTCGATTCCCCGGATGAGGTGAAGAGTGCCCTGCAGGCATCCCTTGACTGCAATGGTCCGTTTGTTATGGACTTCCGGATCGAGCGGGAGGGCAATGTCTTCCCCATGGTCCCGGCCGGTGCTGCCATCAACGAGATGATAGGGGGGCATCCGCGAGTATGAAACCGCACACGTTATCCGTGCTGGTCGAGAACCGGGCCGGTGTCTTATCAAGGGTTACCGGGCTCTTCTCCCGGCGCGGGTTCAATATCGAGAGCCTAGCTGTCGGACCCTGCGAGGAACCGGACATGAGCCGGATCACCATCGTTGTTATCGGCGATGACATGAAGATCGAGCAGGTGATGAAGCAGCTCAACAAGCTCATCGAAGTCATCAAGGTCTCTGACCTGACCGACAGCGAACGGGTTGAGCGGGAGCTCGCCCTCATCAAGGTGACCGCTGAGCTTGGCAGCACCCGGGCCGAGATCATGCAGATCGCCTCCATCTTCCGGGCATCCATCGTGGATGTCGGGGCCAAGACCCTGATCCTCCAGGTCATCGGCGACAGCGACAAGATCGATGCACTCGAAAAACTCCTGCGCCAGTACGGGATCAAGGAATTTGTCCGGACCGGCACGGTCGGCATCCTCCGGGGTTCAAAGACCGTGACAAGCGGGAAGTGAATCTGTCCTGTCAGGACAGTCTCTTTTTTTGTGAGAAAAATTCCCGTCGAAGGTAATCATCCCCGGCTCTATCGGGACATATCCTGCGTTCTTTTTCGGATTCCCTTTTATCGATCTTCTATAAAGAATGAACAATCTGAATTATCTGACCTGCCATACCCCCCTCTGCCGGCCTGCGAAGATATTATATCAGATACCAGAAAATATCCAGCATACCCACAACAGGATATCCTTCAGGGCGGGTATCCGGGAAAGTAAATAAATCTCCACCCAGGATTGGAGAACAGGAGTCTTGAGTCCAGGAAATGCCGATACTCGTTCTGTATGTAGATGACGAACCCTCTCTCCTTGAACTGGGAAAACAGTTCCTTGAGCAGAACAATGAATTCAGCGTTGATACTGCTGTCTCTGTTCAGGATGCCCTCACCCTTCTTGAGCAGAAGAACTACGATGCTATCATCTCTGATTACCAGATGCCGGAATCGGATGGCATCTCTTTTTTGAAGACCGTGAGAGCGGGCGGCAACCGGATCCCGTTCATCATATTCACCGGCCGGGGCCGGGAGGAAGTGGTTATCGAGGCCCTGAACAATGGTGCTGATAATTATCTCCAGAAAGGAGGAGCCCCGAGGCCTCTTTTTACTGAACTCGCACATGTTGTCCGCAGGGCAGTACAGATGAGACACACGCTTCTTACGCTTGCCGAACAGGAGCAGCGGGTTCATGATATCCAGAATGCCTCGGACCTTATCCAGAGCGTAACTCCAGAGGGCCGTTTCCTGTTCGTCAACAAAAAATGGAGCAATACTCTTGGGTATACCGAGGAAGAACTCGCCGGTCTGACCATCTTCGATATCATCCATGAGGAGAGCCGGCAGCACTGCATGGAGATCTTTTTTCGGGTGGTTGGAGGAGAGGATGTTGGGATCATAGAAGCGGTCTTCCGGGCAAAGGACGGGAGGAAAGTGTTTGTCGAGGGGATGGCAAGCTGTCATATTGCCGATGGGAAACCCCAGTATACCCGGGGGATATTCCGGGATGTAACCGATAAAAAGCGGACCGAGGCGGCCTTAATCGAGAGCGAGGCGCGGTACCGGGGCGTTGTCGAGGACCAGACGGAACTCATATCCCGCAGCCTGCCTGACGGGACATTTGTCTTTGTCAACAATGCCTATTGCCGGTATTTCTCGACAACCCGTGAAGAGATCCTAAAAAAACGCATCTTCCCAAATATCCCAAAAGAAGATATCCCCCTGGTACACCGGCATTTTGCCTCCCTTACCCGGGATCATCCGGTCGGGCAGATAACCCACCGGATGATCCTGCACGACGGCCAGGTACGATGGCTGGATTGGACCAACCGGGCAATCTTCGATGATTCAGGATCTCTCCGGGAATACCAGTCCGTTGGACGCGATGTCACAAACCTGAAACAGGCAGAAGATACACTCCGGCAAAAGAATGATGAGATCCAGGCTGCGTATGAGCAGCTCACTGCCCAGGATGAAGAGCTGCGCGGGCAGTATGATGAGCTAGTCTTCAATGAAAAACAAATCCGTGAAAGCGAACAGAAGTACCGCACCCTCTTTAACAGCGCAACGGATGAAGTGTATATCCATGAGATCCGTCCCGATGGCCTGCCGGGTCCTTTCCTTGACGTCAATGACCTCATGTGCAGCAAGCTGGGATACACAAGGGAAGAACTGCTTGGTCTTACGGTCCGGGATATTGTGTCCGACGCCCACAAAAAGAAGATGGAAGGGATACGGGACCGGATCCTTAAGGATGATATCACCACATTCTCCGGAGAACATAAAAGAAAAGACGGATCGGTCTTCCCGGTTGAAATTACCCTCCGCCGCATCGATCTCACGGGTAAGACCGTTGTCCTTGCCGCTGCCCGGGATATTACCGAACGCCGGGCCTCGGAAGAAGCACTCCGCGAACAGGAAGTGATGTTCCGGGTCATTTTCGACAACAGCCCGTATCCTATCACCATCAACAGTATCCCGGATGGCAAATTCCTTGCGGTCAATAACGCGTTTCTGAAGAGCAGTGGTTATTCGCTTGCAGAAGTCCTGGGAAAGACTCCCGTGGACCTCGGACTTCTCTCCCCGATCGATTTCGGCAGGCTTACCACCCACCTGCTCGTGAAAGGAAAGATCGAGCATATGTCCATGGTCCTTACCGGGAAGGGGTCAAGGAAAGTCCAGGTCCTTTTCTCAACTCTCCCGGTAACCATCAATGATCGTTCCGCAATCCTGACGGTTACTGCCGAGACAACCCGGCTTGAGAAGGCAAAGGAAGAGCTTCATCGCAAAAACGAGGAGATAAAAATTGCCTACGAGGACCTCAAGTCAACGGAAGATAAGCTCCGGCAGAAGTACGATGAACTGAGCAAAAAAGAGCAGGCTCTTATTGCAAGCCAGGAACAATACCGTATTCTGTTCGACGATAACCCGACCATGCTCTTCATCATGGATGAATATGGAACCGTCCTTTCAGTAAACCAGTTCGGGGCATCTTCGCTTGGCTATACCCGCAATGAACTGGAAGGCAGGCCGGTGCTGGATGTCTTTTATCCGGAAGACCGCCCGGCAGTCCTGGAGCAGTTTGGGACCTGCCTGCAGTCGCCCGGAAAAGTTTTCCACTGGCAGTTCCGCAAGATCCGGAAAGATGGCAGTATGCTCTGGGTTGACGAGCGTGCCCGGGCCATTTTTGGGCCTGACAAAAAACTGAATGTTATTGTCGTATGCCAGGATGTTACCGAGCAGAAACATATCGAAGACGAGTTAAAACTCCTCAAGATCTCGGTTGATGCGGCGTTTGACGAGGTGTTCTGGCTTGACTTTGCCGGAAATATCCTGTACGTGAATGATGCAGCCTGCCGGATCACCGGGTATACCCGCGAGGAATTCCACTCCATGAAAATTTCTGAACTGGACCCGGATTTCTCTCCGGAAATCTATGAAAAGTCGGTATCTGATCTCAGGAACAAAAAAACCCTGTTGTTTACCACCCGGCACCGGTGCAGGAACGGTACTATCATTGATGTCGAGATCATGGCAGTGTATGTCAACAAGGATAACCGGGAATACAGTTTTGCATTTACCCGCGATATTACCGAGCGGAAACGCACGGAACAGGTGCTCCAGGTTACCAACCGGAAACTCAATCTCCTCAACAGCATCACCCGCCATGATATACTCAACAATATCACGGTCCTTGCCGGATACCTCAGTTTTGCCCGGGAGATCGCAGCGGATCCCAAGATGATAAGCTATCTTGACAAAGTGGAGACTGCAAAAAATGCCATCAGCAACCAGATCGAGTTTACGAGAATTTACCAGGACCTGGGTACAACTGCCCCCGTCTGGCAGGATATTGGCCGGGTGACGCGGAATCTTCCGGTGCCTGCCGGCCTGAATCTCCGGAACGAATGTAATGGTGTCATCGTTTATGCAGATCCAATCCTCGAAAAAGTCTTCTCGAATCTTTTGGATAATACCATCCGTCATGGAAAACATGCAAAGAATATCACCATATCAGCCTGCGATTCTCTGGATCATCTCACCATCCTGTGGGAGGATGACGGGGAAGGAATTCCACAAACCGAGAAAGGACGGATATTTACCAAAGGATACGGGAAGAACACCGGTCTTGGCCTCTTCCTGTCCCGGGAAATTCTCTCGATCACCGGCATGACCGTAACGGAGACCGGTACTTTTGGGAAAGGAGCCCGTTTCGAGATCCTGGTACCAACGGGAACCTACCGGATCGACCGGAAATGAACCTGGATATATGGCACATCCGGGCCGGATCTGCCTGGTAACCGTAGGGTATCCCTACTACTGGTTACCCGTCACGTGCTCAAAGGATGGGACGGTAGTGAGGTCCTGATACTCGATGATCTCCCCGTCCGGGAACCGGATGGTGAGGGTTCCTGCCGACCCGTCCAGGGCAACCATATTGCCAAACCAGAACGTGTTCAGGGTTTTCCTGGCCTCTGCAAGGGAGAACGCCGGTGTGGTGTACTTGCGGGCATCGGGGATCTGGCGCACTTTGACCAGGCCTTTGACATTGACCCGGGCTTCATTAGGTGAGACCGAGAGGATATCGATATTCTTCTTCGGGGATGAATACAGCAGGGGGATAGCTGCAGGCCAGACCGCTGCTTTCTCCACCCAGCTGAGGGTATAGTCAGCAATAATTTCCGTATCACCATTTTCGGCAACCGTTGCATCGATATGCTGTATGCTGACTGCTCCGGCAGGAAGTACAAGGAGAAGCAGGCAGAGCACGCCAATAATGACCGGAACCGGACCAAGCGACATGATGAAGAGATGCTATGATTGTGCTTTTTTATAAAAGAATGCATTGCGGTGTAGGAACCGGGGGCCGGTTATTACTAATAACCGTGATGGAAATAATAGAGATTTCATTATACACGGGAAATATGTCATGTCCCGAAATAATCTCATACCTCTTTTTGATTGTATGAGCATGCCCACCCCCTTCGGGGGTCGCTCGGCCGTCTCGTCGGGGCCTCGCTGGGCTGGATTGTTGTGTACAGATTTTTATTCTATCGGGAGTATCCTGTGGGTGCGTCCTCGCGACATTCACGGAATTACTTGGATGACTATCATTTATTTGGCCAGGGTTCAGATTATCGGAATGTTTTTTTGGTACTCCCCGGTAATTGAACCGCCGCGGGGGCGCCCCGTCGGGGGCGGCGCTAGGCATCATAATGCCGGGATTAAGTCGTCCCAGTCGTATTTGATTCGCGAATTCTCAATCCGAAATGCGCATTGTCCTTTTTCCCATCTCTCAATATAAGGAGCGTGACCCCCTCTCTCCCCCAAAGGGGGAAGCAACCCAAGGGGAGATCCCCTTGACCCCCGGTATTTCTGATTGATAAATTCGGATGACTGTGACAATTTCCTTCCAGATATTTGCCGCTCATTGATGCGCCGCGGGGGCGCCCCGTCGGGGGCGGCGCTAGGCATCATAATGCCGGGTTGAACCCCCCCTGTGTCACGTGATTCGCAAATTTTCATTTGGAAATCCGCGTTTCCGTTTTATTCTTTTCATAATTCAAGGAGCGTGACCCCCGGTATTTTTGACTGAGAAATTCGGATGACTGTGACAATTTCCTTCCAGATATTTGCCGCTCATTGATGCGCCGCGGAGCGCCCTTCGGGATGGCGCAACCTATCGCAACTTGTGAGAGGGGTACGAGAAAATCCGAAAACAATTAAAGATTTTTTTTCTTTAAAATTGCGACTGTGACCCCCGGCGAGAACCCCCGTTTCCCAAAACCCGTTCCGCCACAACCGGAGGAGTTATATTTTTCCGGTTCATATCAGGAAACGATCAGTACCATCTTCCTGGTATCCCTATGTCGCTCTTTGGAAAGAAGCCACAACCTCCCCCGGGTCATGTCTTACCTGCAGACATACCCTCAGCCTGCCGGAGATTAAAGGATGCAAAAACCCGCGGGGAGCTCGGGGAGCATATTGCCCGGCTCGTATCAATATACCGCCCGGTCGATATCCAGCAGATGAAGCGGAACTTTGAGACAAAGGCCCGGGACCTCACGCCCGAGTACCGTGAAGAGCTGACCGGGAAGATCACCGAAAGTCTTCTTGGAACCTATCAGAGGATCCACCTGAGCAATCAGCAGGGACTTTTCAAAACCCTCATACGGCCGGTGGGTGATGAGCAGAAGAAGTACTGGGACATGGTTGCCGGCCAGTGCCGTGATGACGGGGAAGGGGATGGCCCGCACCTCCGTTTCCTGAAGTATCTCCTCTCGGGCTACTGCATGCTCGTGCTCGACGAACCCGGCCACCCCCCCGGGACTCCTTTTCCCGGAGGTGGCAAGGTGGAATATACGGGGGGGATTTACTACTGCCCGGTACGCGACAAGGCAAACGATGTTGATTCTGCCCTCTGCCCGTACTGCCCGGCCCGGCAGACCCCAAATATCGGGTACCTCAGCCCGGCAACAAAACCGAACGAACGACAGAAGCAGGAATTCATTGACAACTGTTACCGGTTCCATAATTTCAACGGGTAATCGAACTGCCTTCTTCTCCCATAAGGTCCCCCGTAACGTCGGACAAAGCCTGTGAGAAGAATTATATCCATATCGGGCGTCTATCTCTAATACTGAATATACCGGGGTTTTATATGGAGTCCTCTGCGTCACCGGCTGCAATTGTGGAAACGGATCAATCTCTTCTGGACAATCCCTTGCTCTTCATCAACCGGGAACTGAGCTGGATAAAATTTAACCGGCACGTCCTCGATGAAGCGCTCGATGCAGGCCACCCTCTCCTGGAGCGGGTAAAATTCCTGGCCATCTTTGCCAACAACCTTGACGAATTTTTCATGGTCCGGGTCTCGGGTCTCCAGCGGCAGCTCAAGAAGGGCGTGCTCAAGGCACCCCCGGATGGCATGACGCCCTCTCAGCAGCTGGATGCAATCCAGCAGGCACTTCTCCCGGAGCTGGCAGCCCAGTACGACTGCTGGCACAACGAGCTCCTCCCGAAGCTTGCTGCATCGGGGCTCGTCATCCACTCCTATGCAACGCTCAGCGAATCGCAAAAAGAGGTCATGCACTCGTTTTTCATAAACGAGATCTTCCCGACCTTAACCCCGCTCGCGTTTGACAGCTCGCACCCGTTCCCGTTCATCTCCAATCTCTCCCTCAACCTTGCAATCATTGTCCGGGATCCCGGCAAAAAGGAATTTTTTGCCCGCGTCAAGGTCCCGACCAACCTCTTCTCCCGGCTTGTCCGGATCCCGGAACCGGAGGGATCCGGTAAAAACCCTGACGGCGCCGCCCATTTCATTTACCTTGAAGAGATCATAGCAGCAAACCTCGATCACCTCTTCCCGGGGCTCGAGGTTGTCTCCTCGTTCCCGTTCCGGATCACCCGCGATGCCGACCTGGAAATTGAGGTGGACGAAGCCTCTGACCTGCTTACCACGGTTGAAGAGATCATGGAGCAGCGTGCCAGGGGAACCCCGGTCCGGATTGAAGTGGAATCCGCCATGCACCCTGCCATCTGCCACATCCTCGAGAAGAAACTCGGGGCTACCGCATCCATGATCTACCGCATGGGCCACCCTATCGGCATGGCAGATCTCATGGAACTGATGGCTATCGACCGCCCGGATCTCAAGGACCCGCCGTTTCTCCCGTCCGTTCCCCCGGAGCTTGCGGAAGACCGGGATATCTTTGCCGCTATCCGGCGTCATGATCTCCTCGTCTACCAGCCGTATGACAGCTTCTCTCCGGTCGTGAATTTCATCCGCCAGGCAGCTCATGACCCCGATGTCCTTGCAATCAAGATCACCCTGTACCGTGTCGGGTCCAACTCCCCGATTGTCAATGCCCTTATGGAAGCCCGCGAGAATGGCAAGGATGTAGCAGCCCTCATTGAACTGAAAGCCCGGTTCGATGAAGAGAACAATATCGGGTGGGCCCGGGCACTCGAAGCTGAGGGAGTTCACGTGGTGTACGGGGTTGTGGGGCTCAAGGTCCATGCCAAGCTCTGCATGGTAGTGCGGAGGGAGAAAGACGGCATCCGGCGCTACATGCACCTCGGCACCGGCAATTACAATGCAACAACGAGCAGGATCTATACCGACTTCGGTCTCTTCACCTGCGATAAGGAGATCGGCGAAGATATTGCAAACCTCTTCAATTTCCTCACCGGGTATGCCCGGATCGACCAGTACCGGAAGCTGATGGTAGCCCCGGTTACCCTGCGAAGAACGATCCTTGCAAAGATAGAGCGCGAGATAGAACACCACCGGCAGCATGGCGGGGGCCATCTCATCTTCAAGATGAATGCCCTTGTTGACAAGGACTGCATCCTTGCCCTGTACAAGGCCTCCCGCGCCGGAGTGAAAATCGAGCTCCAGGTACGGGGCATCTGCTGCCTGCGTCCGGGAATTCCCGGGGTGAGCGAGAATATCACCGTGAGTGCCATTGTGGGCCGGTTCCTTGAACATGCCCGGATCTATTATTTCCGCAACAATGGTGAGGAGGAAGTGTATCTTGGCAGCGCCGACATGATGCCGCGGAACCTGGACAAGCGCGTGGAGATCCTCTTTCCGGTCCAGGATAAAATCCTCCGCACCGCGATCATCTCGACGATTTTACCGGTCCAGCTCGGGGACAATGTCAAGAAGCGGCTGATGCAGTCCGGCGGGACCTATGTACGGGCCCCCCGGTTACCGGATGTGGAACCAAAAAATGCCCAGTCCTGGCTTATGGAACACCGCGGTACCTGGTATGATCACGCCTCCTGAAGTCACCCTGCCCATCAATGCCCTGACCTGGTTTGGCATGCAGCAGCTCCCGCCCCGGCTCGAGGCATTCGAAAAAGAGATGAACGGCGTCCGTGAGGCAAAAGACATTGAATATATCCACCGGATGCGGGTTGCATCCCGCAGGCTGCGGGCAGCCCTCCCGCTCTTCCGGGAATGTTTCCCGAAAAAACAGTACCGGCGGTGGATGCAGGAGATCGCAAACATCACCCGGGCTTTGGGGGAAGCACGGGACGCCGATGTGCAGATCGCGTACCTGCAAAAGCAGATCAAAAAGAGCAGCAGTGCCTGGAAGTTGCGGCACCCGGGTGCAGGCAATGATGCCTCGCCGGAAGACAAGGCCCTGCGGTACCTGCTTGCCGAGACCCGGAAAAAACGATCCGGGCTCCAGTCCCGGGTTCTCTCGGCGCTCGATGCCCTCCAGAAAAGCCGGGTAATTCCGGAGATGAAGTCATTTTTCCTGGCATCCACCGGCAACCGGGCCCCGTCAAAAGCCCTGATGTATGGCATATCCCCGGTAGCGGCATACCGGATAGATTCCCGGCTTGAAGCGCTTCTCTCGTTTGAACCCTGGGTCAGCCATCCCGAAGCGGTTGCAGAGCACCATGCAACCCGCATTGCTGCAAAAAAACTCCGGTACACCATGGAATTATTCGGCCCCGTGTACCGTCTCGGCCTGAATAAACCCCTCCTGCGGGTCAAAAAGATCCAGGAGATCCTTGGCGATATCCATGACTGCGATGTCTGGATCGATGCCATTATCCGGATCCTCCTCCATGAGCGCAGCCGGCTCCGGTCCGCAAACGAGGAGAAGCGGCCGGATACCGCAACCCTTGCAAGCCTGAAGATCCTTTTGGCGGAGCGCGAAAAAGAGCGGTCTTTCCTGTACCGCCGGTTCACCCGGTACTGGGAATCCCAGAAAAAGGCCGGTTTATGGGATGAACTCAAAAATACCCTCATGTCAGGACGAAAGAAGCAGTACCGCCCAAAAGCCCCTCAAAGTCAGGCCGATATCCGGGCTGCGGTTACCCGGCTTGCATCCGTCTACCCTGAAGGGATCTCTCACAGCTCCCATGTGACCCGGCTTGCGCTCATGCTCTTTGACAATCTCCGTACCGTTCACCAGCTGGGTGAAGGTGAGCGCTTCCTGTGCGAATGTGCAGGAATGCTCCACGATATTGGCTGGATGGCGGGCCAGAAACAACACAACCAGGCCGGGGCTAAACTTGTTTTTAGCGCGGAAATTCTTCCCCTGGATATTCCGGACCGGGCGTTCATCAGTCTTGCCGTATCCGCCCATCGCGGCAAGAGAGCGCCGGAACAGGAATATTATTACCGGATCCTTTTAGAAAACCTGCAGAGACCGGCCCTCATTGTCGCAGCCATCCTCCGCGTAGCTGATGGTCTTGATTACCAGCGCACCGGTTCGGTGCAGGAAGTCCACACGGTGATTGGCAAAGATGAGATCCTTCTTGATGCTCTATCCCCGGCCGATATCACGGTTGAAAAAGAACATGCCCGGATGAAATCCGATCTCTTCTTACGGGCCTTCTCCCGCCAACTGGTGATCCGTTGAATCCCGGGAAGATTGGGCCGGATGGCAGGGTTGTCTCCTTTATCGATATGGGGACAAACTCGATCCGGCTGCTTGTTGTCCGCCTCAATCCCAACCATTCCTATACCATCTTGAGCCGGCAGAAACAGCAGGTCCGTCTCGGCGATGGCGAGTTTGAGGAGGATGAGATAACCCCTGAGGCAATGGAGCGGGCGGTTGTTGTTGCAAGGAAGTTCACCGATCTTGCCCGGACTTTCAATTCCGAGGAATTTGTTGCCGTTGCCACATCGGCAGCCCGCGAAGCTTCCAACCAGAACGAGCTCCTTCACCGGATCCGCCTGGAAGCCGGGCTCGATATCCGGGTCATCTCCGGCCGGGAAGAGGCCCGGCTTATCTACTTAGGTGTTGCGAGCGGGACCCACCTTGGCACCCGGCAGGGTTTTTTTATTGATATCGGGGGTGGGAGCACCGAGGTTGCGGTCGGGGATGCAAAGGAATACCAGTACCTGGACAGTTTCAGGCTCGGGGCAATCCGGCTCGCCAACCTGTATCTCCCCCCGGGCGATACCGGGCCGGTCTCATCCGAGCGGTACCGGAAGATCCAGCAGCATATCCGGAATGCGATCATCCATTCCCTGCCCCGGATTAAGGCAAAAACGATTGATTGTGCAATAGGCAGCTCCGGTACCATCCTCAACCTGGCTGAGATTGCGCATAAGGCCCTCCACCCGGCAGCCCCGGCATCGGACCTGGCCCTGAGCTACAAAGACTTGAAAAAGGTCGTCGAGCTCCTCTCATCCCTCCCCCTTGAACAGCGCAAAAAAGTGCCGGGGATCAACCCGGAGCGGGCCGATATCATCATTGCCGGCGCTGCAGTCCTTGACACGTTCATGAAGGAACTCTCGCTTGACAGTATCTCGGTTACCGGGCGGGGGCTCCAGGACGGTCTCCTTGTGGACTATCTCTCCCGCATGGATTCTTTCCCCATGCTCGGCGAGCTATCGAGCCGTCAGCGGAGCGTGCTCCAGCTTGGGCGATCCTGCGGCATCAACGAAGTCCATGCCCGGACCGTAACTAGCCTTGTCCTTGAGATGTTCGACTCGGCAAAGCACCTGGGTATCCACCAGTTTGGCGATGCAACACGGGAACTGCTCGAGTATGCCACCTTCCTCCATGATATCGGCTCGTTCATCTCCTACACCAACCACCATGCCCATTCCTATTACATAATCCGGAACTCCGAGCTGCTTGGTTTTGACCAGAAGGAAGTCTCGTTCATGGCAAACCTAGCCCGCTTTCACCGGAAGAAGGCGCCGAAAAAAAAGGATCCCGAGATCGCCACATTTGATTCCCGGGAACGGGAGATGCTCCGGATGCTGGCAACCTTCATCCGTATTGGCGAGAGCCTTGACCGGAGTCATGCGGCGCTGGTACAGCATGTACGGTTTGTGCGGGTTGAGCGGGATACCGTCCACCTCGAGATCCTTGCCCGTGGCGACTGCCAGCTTGAGATCTGGGGGATAGAGAACGAGCGCAAGGCTTTCTTAAAAGTATTTGGCCGGGCCCTCACCTTCAGCATGGTCGATGCCGGGACCGGGTAAAATCTTCGTTTGCATACAGGCCCCCTTTTTTGGTTGGTAGCCGGTGAACCTGCTTATGCCCGGGAGATCTTCTGCAGTGCCGCGGATGCAGCAAGGCTGATGTCACGGTCCGGGGAGACCAGGCATTTCGCGAGCGGGGACGTGGCCCGCAGATCCCCTATCTCGCCAAGCGCAAAGATTATGGTAAGATCAAGGGAGTGATCCCGTCCGAGAAGTGCGGTGAGGGGTTCGGTGGCAGTTCGGTCCCGGATTGCAGCAAGGACGAGCACCACCCGGGAGACCAGCCGGTCATGCAGGTCGCCAAGAGCTTCAATAAGGAACGGGACTGCGTTCAAGGAGAGAGAGACCAGTGCATCATAGGCAGCATACCGGACTCTCCACTGATCGTTCTCCAGGGCACTTATCAGAAGGCGGATACACTCCGGGTCCCCGGCCCGCGTCAACTGATCAATGGCCCGGATCCGGGATCCGGTATTCCCGCTTTCGAGCTCCTGTGTCCACTGCTGTCGCTGTGCCGGATCCGTGTCCGGCCGGATACCCGCCGGTTCCTGCGAGGTCAGGGTCACCGGGGGGTTTGCAGCCGGGAGATCGGTTATTGCCTCATCAGAAAGACCGAGCGCATCTGCCCAGGTGTCGACCGCCCAGCGGGCCGATTCATCAGAGAAACCCATCTCGTCCTGGAGACGCTTGATCATGAACCCTTTCATCAGCGAGAGAGGAAAGTTCTGGCGCGGGGCAAGAAGGTCCAGGGGGACATGCTGGCGCACGGCACTGGTGAGAACAAAGATCTCCCGGCCACAGCTCCCGCAGGTGTCCCGGAGCAGGGCTTCGCACCGGAACGGGTCCCGGGCAATGGAATCGCCATAGCGCAGGACCAGGTCTTTGAGAATAATCCGGGGCAGGTCTTTCATTCGTACTCTCCGTTCTTCGGTGCGGCAATGGTCATGGATATCCCTTCTACGGTTATGATCACACCGGGATTCAGGGGTACTGCTTTTCCCGGGGGAACATCTATACGGGTACCATCCGGGAAGACCGCCTGCCAGGGAGCAGCTGTTTGGTTGCGGATCCCGGCAGCGCCCGGAATCGTGGGGTGAGATACGATAACCCCTACCCTGGCGGATCCGTCATCCTGCGCCGGGTTGGTGGTCACATGCCTTTTAAGGATCGTGCTGCCAAGGCCAAGCGCAATCCGGGTCTCACCGGCGGGGCGCCGGACAATAAGAGTTGGCGGGGCTGGTATCCGGGTATGGCAGTGCCAGCACCCGCATCCCCGGTCAAGGTGCCCGATATTCTCTGCCCGGCATCGGGGGCAAAGAACGATCCGGTCCCGGATTCCGGCAAACAGGTTCTGCCATTCCCCTTCGGTAACCCGGCGGTCAGGATATTGCAGGCCCTCGGTAAATGCCCTGGTAAAGGCATTTTTCAGATCTTCGGGGCAGTACTCCCACCGTTCCCGTGCAATGGCATAATCCGGGTCAGGAGGGAGACTGTTGGAATGGTTTGCCGGATCGAAGACAAAGACCGGTGTCTCACCATAGACTTTCTTTTTTGCCGGAATGTCCCAGCAGTGAAAGCGGTACTCCATATCGCCATGGAACGGGTGGTGCCAGACCCAGAGATAGAAGAGCAGGACGGCAAGCGAATGGAGATCCGTCTGGGTGGACGGGTCCGCCTCCCCCCGGATAATCTCGGGTGCCATGTATTCCATGGTGCCCCAGACCTGGCAGCGGGACTGGCGGTTGACCCCTACGTTGTCATTGTCGCAGATCAGGATATCGCCGGATCCACAATCGAACATCAGGTTACCGGCAGAGATGTCCCGGTAACAGTGCCCGGACAGGTGGAGCGAGCGGTAGCTGTTCGCGAGCTGGTACGAGATCTCGCACAGGGCAGAGAAGTTCGGCACCGGTTTTATGTGAGCCCAGACCTCGCCAAGCTCGGCATACCGCTGCGTATCGATCCGGGACATCAGGTACCCGAACTGCCGGGAGGAGGTCGACGTGACAAGATCCAGAGGCCAGATGAACCGTTTTCCCCCGGCGCCGAACGGCGGCCCGGTCCGGACAAGGTACAGGATTGCTGCTTTCTGTTCAACGGTTGCCTGTTCGGGTTTGTACCACTTGACCGCCTGGTACCCCCCGGGCCCTTCAACCAGGTACACTTCCCCCTGGGTTCCCTCGCCCAGTTTTTTTATGACATGCAGTTCACTGCCGGAGATTTCGGATCGGACCCGCTGGCCTATGGCAAGGGGCATGTCAGTTCACCGTTCCTGCAGGTTCTGCGGCTTCTTCGGTCATTTCATTGATGCAGACAAAGACAAGGGTCATATCATCGCCGCTTGCAAGGGCAGAGTACCGGTCAAGCCAGCTTGTCATGGAGCCTGCAACACTCTCTATGCCGAACTGGCGGATCCGTGCAACCAGGCTCCGGATGAATTTGATGAACTCCTCTCCTTCGGACCCGTCAAACGAGTCGGAAACGCCATCGGTTGCCATGATAAGTACGCCGCCCTGCCCCCGGTCCAGGGTTGCGGTGCGCCAGAGGAGATGGGCATCCCGGGACGAGATGGAGTGGGTCTCTTTCCCGACAAGGGATGGATCGGAGGAGATCGGGCATTCGATGGTGCCGTCAGGACGTACCAGCACAACATCGCCATCCCCGATCTGGCTGATGAGGATCATGTCGGAGACTACCATGGCAGAGATGAGGGTGGACCCGTACCGGCGGTATTCCGGATTCTGTGATATGCCTTCCTGCGGCTCGCTCTCTTTTTTGCCGGCGGATTCTTCGTTCACCGCCTCCCGCCAGCGCCGGCTGGTGCGCCGGGGGAAATCTGCCTTGAACTCGGCCCGGATCGATGTGCCGGGAACATCGTAGAGATGCAGGCGCTGGAAGACCACCAGCTCATCGATCGCAGCCTGGACTGCAAGGGCAGAGCCCGTCCTGCTCAGGTCATGCCGGGGATCCCCGTGCCCGTCGGCAACAGCAACGGCAATACAGGGAATGGCCCCGGAGGAGCCGGAAAAGAGGGCAAATGCATCCTCGCAGGGCCGGCCGGAACTGATATGCGAGGCGCCGGTCCGGCTGCACCCGAAAGCCCAGCCAAGACTTGCCTCACAGGTACACTGGAAATCCCGCGTGGGCTGCATATTCCGGCCTCAGAATAACTCAGTATTCGAGGTGATCAGGGGGGGAGGGGAGTCAATGATTACATTGGAGGTATCCTCAGCCGCCCCGGTACCCCGGCTGCGCCCGCGGGACGAGGCAACGGAGGCCGAGACCGAGGCCCACTTGATGTACGAGACCAGCTCTTCGGGGGAATGGGCTTTTAGGAGGCCAATCTGGTCCTGGTTGACAAACTTGAGCAGTTCGGTCTCGTTATAATCCGATTCATCGCCTATGGCAATCGCGATCCGGACCGCCTTGACTCCCCAGGGGATCTTGGCGAGATCGGCTATCGCTGCATCGTACTCTTCCCGCGGGTCGGTGCAGAACCCGTCCGATACCAGGATGCAGACCGGGGGAAGGCCGCGCCTAGGCATGCGCTCGATGGAGAGTTCTTTTTCAAGCAGGCGGAGGGCTTTTGCCGTAGCGGTCAGTCCCGATGTCTCGAGTTCGGGCCAGACGAATTGTTCGAGCGGGACCGGGTCCGGGCCGATGTGCCAGAATGCATCGTCAGAGAATTTGATGGCCCGCATAACGATCTCAACCTGCGGGTACGAGGCAACGGCTTTCTGGACTTCAGGGACAGCTTCTCTGATTGCCTGGTTCAAGGTTGCAATCTTCTTTCCCCGCATGGAATCGGAACAGTCGGCAATCCAGAAAAAGTGGAGTTTTTTCCGCACGACCTGCCCGTCAGGAATCGGGATGGTATCTTCTATGATATAACCCCCTGCATTACCATTCATTCTATCCGATAACCATATAAGATCACCGGTTTTTGTGGAAAATATCCGTGGGAAATTGTGATCTGTTTTTACCGGGGAAATCCGTTACCGGATTTTTGCTGATTCCTAGTCAATTATGGGGTTGTTCCGGGATAGTTGAAATCCACGATTCTGCTATATTCTCATCAGAATATAAGGAGCGTGACCCCCTCGCTCCCTCGGGAGGGGGAGGCAGCCCAAGGGGAGACCCCCTTGACCCCCGCGATTTTTCGGATTTTTATGGATTCTACTGTCCAGAATTCAGTTATTACAATGAAAGATGTTCGGGAGAAATAGACAATTTTCTTTTCAGATATTACCGGTAATTGAGGCCGCCGCGGGGCGCCCTTCGGGGCGGCGGCAGTTCATCATATCGGTGTATGAGGTCATCAGTCATCATGGAAATTGATGGGGTATTTACCGATCAAAACTTTTTGAATTATCCATCGTTTTCAAATAAGATAGTCTGCGCAGCAACCAAAAGTAGCTTCCAACGGTGCATTCATTACCTGTGCTGGATTGAGGAAAATTTCTTCGCCGGCCCCAGAGGAGCCCTCCACAAGCGAGTTCTCATTCCCCGCGGATATTCAGAATGCGGAATTCATTGAAAAGATTATAATAAAAAAATTATTTCGGCAGTGCCGCAAGGATCATCTCTTTTGCACCCGGGGGGAGATTCACTCCTTCCAGAAGCGTCGGGACAACGGCGAAGAGCGCTTTTTGTCCCGCGGGGCTTGCAGCAAAGGATTTCAGCAGGTTAATTCCATCGGGTGAGGCAAGGAACTGCTTTGCAGCTTCCTGGCCTTCGGGAGTTGCAAGGTACCCTGCAACAGCCCCGCCCATTCCACCAAGACTTCCAAAATTCATTGAATTACCACTCCTTTTTTTGTATCTCTAGTACTGGTCCGAACAATCAGTTAAAGAATAGGGTTATGGGATTCTCACGATGCCGGAAATAATGGGTTCAGGCCGGATGAGCGCGGGAAAAAGGTTACTCAAGGCCCGTCATTATCGATACATTGGCAAAAACTTCATGGCCGGACATCTCGATCCGGTAGTTCCCCTTCTGCCGCACCATAAACTCCTGCTTTGTCATATCGCTGAAGTCTTTCCCGAATCCCTGCTGTTCAACAAGCCTCCCGTCCGCTGCATCATAGACATCCACCTCGAACCAGGCATTCGGGCTGGCCACGGTGTTGTTGACCATATGTTCCTGGGAAGTCCCGATACCAACAAGGATGTGGCGGTTGATCATCGCCGGGCTGAGATCAAACCGGATATACAGGGGAGGTGTGGTCACATTCTGGCTGAAGGATTCTTTCTGTCCGAACGAGAATGATTTGCTGATCGAATAGACCCGTTCATAATCGCTCCCGAACTTCTCACTGTCCACGATCCGTGAGGTGGGTGTGGTTACCGGGACGGTTGTTGCATACGCTGCGGGAGTGGATGAGGGAACCGCAGGATTTTCAGGCCCGAGAGTGGATACGATAGCGTACCCGGTTGGCGTGGCGGATACCGGAAGACCCTGTCCAGATGAAGCCGATGTGCCCGTTTTCAGGAAAGGAGATCCTGCCAGGATTGCTGCAGTGAGGATGATGCAGATGATAATGATCCCGACCACGAGGTAGACGGATTTGCCTGGGCCGGGTTTGGCCGGGGGAACGGGTGGGAGCGGGTTTTGTGGCAATTCCGATTGAACTGCAGACTGAGTGTCTTCAACCGGAGTTCCACATTCAGTGCAGTACTTATTTCCCGGTTTTATTTCAGTTCCACAAGATGAACAGAATGGCATCCAGAGTAAACGTAGTAACGCTCAGTTTTTCTTTTTTTTGTTTTTATTTCAGGGGCAGTTTTTTACCTGGACCGGGTGAGAAACAGAGCGGTTAAAAAAAACCTTGAAAAAAGTGGCATCGTGATAAGAAAAAGGATTTATTCCCCTGTCTTTCCCGGTGCTGAACAACCGCTCTCCCGCGAAGGGCAGGTACCGGCTGCAAAGCCTGCAGAGTACGAATCCAGAGCTGCGGAACCTAGAACTTCTTGACCGCCTGGACAAGTTTCCCGACCGTCGCCTGTGCATCGCCATAGAGCATGCGGGTATTGTCCCGGTAGAACAGGTCGTTCTCGATACCGGCGAAACCTCTACCCTGGCCCCGCTTGAGGACAATGACATTCTTTGCCTGCTCGACATCGAGGATTGGCATGCCAAAGAGCGGGCTGCCTTTCCGGTGCGCTGCCGGGTTGACGACATCGTTGGCACCGATAACAAGGACTACGTCTGTACTCGGGAACTCCGGGTTGATCTCGTCGCGGTCGAAGAGGTGGTCGTAACTGACCCCGGCTTCGGCAAGGAGGACATTCATGTGCCCGGGCATCCGGCCGGCAACCGGGTGGATGGCGAATTTCACCTCAACATTTTTGCTGATGAGGAGGTCGGTCAGTTCCTTGACTTTCTGCTGGGCCTGGGCTACTGCCATGCCGTAACCGGGCGCGACGATAACCTTGTCAGCATAGGCAAGCATGACCGCAACATCATCGGCCTCGATTGCTTTCATGCTTCCCTTGATCTCGACTCCCTTCTCTTCCGTTGCACCGAAGGCCCCGAAGAAGACGTTCGAGAGCGAGCGGTTCATGGCCTTTGCCATGTTGAGCGTGAGGAGCGTGCCTGCAGCGCCGACGATGATACCGGCCACGACCATAGCATAGTTGGGGGTTGCAAACGAGAACCCGTCAAGGGCAACGGCAAGACCGGTGAAGGCGTTGTACATCGAGATAACGACCGGCATATCGGCCCCGCCGATCGGGAGTGTCATTAAGAGCCCGAATGCGAGCGCGAGGACAAAGAAGAGCGGGAGGTACATGGCAACTGAGAGCGGAAGCCATGCCGGCTGCAGAAGAATGCAGATACCGGAGATGACCGCGAGGGCAAGGACCAGGAGGTTGACGATCTGCTGGCCCGGGAAGGTGATCGGCCGCGGCCGCATCCAGCCCTGGAGTTTTAAGAACGCGATGATACTGCCCGTGAACGAGACCGCACCGATGAGGCCGCCCACTACCGCGAGCGAACCGGTGGCAGGGGTCGTGACCCCGAGGAGCGCAACGGCCGAGATACCGGCAGCTGCTCCGCCGCCCATGCCGTTGTAGAGCGCAATCATCTGGGGCATATCGGTCATGGCAACGCGTTTTGCCGCAATGTACCCGAATCCCCCGCCGATGACGATCGCGATGGCGATGAGGGCTATGTTGTTGAGGTTCGGGGTAAAAAACGTGACAAGCGTTGCAATCATCATTGCAGCGCCTGCCCAGACGATACCGCTCCGGGCCGTGAGCGGGTGGCTCATCCGCTGCATGCCGATGATGAAGAAGAATATCGTCAGGATGTAGACCGGTGCAATCAGCCATGAAAGGTCGAACATCGTTATCCCTCCTTTCCGGGCTTTTTGCCGCTCTTGTCAAACATCTGGAGGATCCGTTCCGTGACAACATAGCCGCCGGTTACGTTGGCCGCGCCGAGGACGACAGCGATAAAGCCGATCACCTGTTCAACCGGTGTTGTTGCAAGCCCGAGCGCAACCATGGCACCGACAAGGACGATCCCATGGATGAAGTTCGAACCGCTCATAAGCGGCGTGTGGAGTATTGAGGGGACCCGGCTGATCACAACATAGCCGGTAAAGGCAGCCAGCATTGCAATGTAGACTGCGGTCCAGAGAGTGTCTATATCGGTCATGATCTCCCTCCGCTCATAAGATCGAGCGTTGGTTTGTGGCGAACCTCTCCGGCATGGACAAGGAGGCTTGCAGCAAGGATCTCATCCGAGAAATCGCTTGTAACTGCCCCGTTCTTGTCAACCAGGAGCGAGAGGAAAGACTGGAGGTTCTTTGCATACATCTGGCTCGTGTGGAACGGCACCCGGGCCGGGAGGTTCTGCGGCCCGATGATCAGGACGCCGTGTTCCCGTATCGTCTTTCCGGCCTGTGTCAGTTCGCAGTTGCCGCCCGACTCTGCTGCCATGTCGATGATGACTGCGCCCGGCTTCATCATTGCAACGGTCTCTTTGACAATGAGGACGGGAGCTTTGCGTCCCGGGATGGCTGCGGTCGTGATAACGATATCGGCTTTTGCAACCGCTGCTGACACCATCTGCTGTTCCTTCTCCTTCTCTTCCGGAGTGAGTTCGCGGGCATACCCGCCCTGGCCTTCGGCATTGATCTCGAGCTCGAGGAATTTGGCGCCAAGACTGCGGACCTGTTCGCCGGCAGCGCGCCGGACATCGTAAGCTTCGACAAGGGCCCCGAGGCGTTTTGCCGTGGCAATTGCCATCAGGCCTGCAACCCCTGCCCCGAGGATGAGGACGGTTGCCGGTCGTATGGTGCCGGCTGCGGTTGTCAGCATGGGGAGAAATTTCGGGCAGTTCTCTGTCCCGAGGATGGCTGCAACATAGCCCCCGGCCATTGCCTGGGAACTGAGCGCATCCATGCTCTGGGCCCGGGAGATACGCGGCACCAGTTCAAGGGAAAAAGCCGTGATCCTGCGGTCCCGCATCCGGCCAATGGCGGCAAGATTATTTGCTGCGTTCATAAAGCCGATAACGATGGTGCCTTCGGCCATCTGGTCAACGTCGGCCACGGTGGGGGGCTGCACCCGCAGCACGATCCGTGCGCCTTCGAGCAGCCCGGCCGGGCTGGTTGCGATCTGTGCCCCGGCTGCAGTAAAAAGTTCATCGGGATAGAAAGCTCCCTTCCCGGCATCATGCTCGATCCGGACAAGGAAACCGGATTTTGTCAGTTTCTGCACGATCTCGGGCACCATTGCCACCCGCTGTTCTCCCGGGACAAGTTCCCTTGGAACCGCGATTACAACGGGCGCGGGATTTGGACGGGTTTTTTCAGTATCCTTTATCGCCTGAATATTTTCGGGGCTCGTCACAATTCCCACCCCGCCGGTCTGTCAGTTTCGATACAGCGCAAGCTTTTCAACTCCGATAACGATCTGCAATGTATCGTATAAGTTGATTCTATAGCTTCTTTATCTTACGCACCCGGACGGCAACCCCGCGTTTCGACCGGCACATATCTTCTGACGGCAGCGCTGCTTTTCCGGTGGCAAGCGCACGCTTCCCGACAACCAGCACTTCATCGCCGTCGCGGATGCCGGGGTCTGCTAACTGGACCCCGGGAATGAGGACATCCCCTTCCGGTATGAAATCATCAATGTAGACACGGTACCCGGAAGGGATCATATTCCATCCATCATGGGTTGGCCTGAGAAGGCCGCCTGCAGTATCAATAGAGAAGACCTGCACATTGTTCCGGCTGTAGAAGATTTCCGGGAAATGGCCCCGGAGGGTTGTCCCTTTCGTATCCACATCGCAGCCGAACTGGTACGAGATCATGCCGTGGAGCCGGTCGTCTTTTACCCGGCGCTCACCCGCCAGTGCAGCATCGAGCCGGTTGAGCGCTGCATCGCTTGTCGGGTTCTCCTCGCAGGTACATTCGAGCGTGATCCCGCAGGCAAGCGCTGCCATCCGTGCAACTTTGAGCGCCCCGCCTTCCAGGTGGGCGATGACCCGGCGGTACTGGTTTTTCGTGAAATAGCGTGTCAGGACGCCGGCAATCACCGCGCACTCCTCGGCATCCCAGTACCCGGTCACCGGGACATCGTAATGGCCGGCCGGGTACACGGTCTCGAGCTCGCGGGGGACAAGGCCAAGGGGAGATGTCACGATCAGCTCGTGGGCCCTTCCACCCACGGCCTGCTGGAAGCGTTTGTGGCTCTGGGAGAGCGAGTAGGGTTTCCGCGCCGAGCAGGGAAGGAGGACGGCAACATCGGTCTTAGGCGGGATGTAGCGGGTGACAACCCGTTCCATAAACCGCTTTACTTCGGCCCGGTCCATGGATTCGGCAGAATTTGCCCGCATCACTCCGCCGCGGGAGACCGGCTGCCGGCATTCCATGAACGTATACTGGCGGTCAAGGTGGCGCAGGATGGCAACCTGGGATGCATCCATCCGGCACCGGGACTCGACCAGGTCCCGTAACAGTGCCTGTTCAATGAATTTGGTCACCAGCGCAATCTCCTGCCGGAGTGCCTCGCGATTGTGCTCTTTAAGATCCCCCGCTTTGCATCCCGGGCAGGAACAGGTGCCCTGCGAGAGCATATCCTGAGCGAATTCTCCCTCGGGTGTGCAGAAAATACCCTGCGCGGATTTCAGGTCAACCGCCCGGTAATCAAAGAGATCGAAACCGGTGTAGCAGAGGATGGCGACCGTTGAAGGGAGAGCTGCTGCCGGAGCGTACCATGCAGTATCCGCCGGGGTCTTCTCCTTGAGCTGGATAAGCCATTCCGAGTACGAACGGGGATTGGAAAAGGCGGTATGCCAGTTCCCCACCATGACGCAGTCGCCGCTCGCTGCCGGGTTATCGAGCCGGGGGTGGATTGATACCGGCTGCTCGCCGGTATTTTTTAAGAACTCAGTGACAAAAGATGCCGGTGCAGAGAGCGGGATATTGGCATTGGCTTGTCCTGCAAGTGCGGGAAAGACGGTCTCCGTGTCGAGTGCGGCGGGCAGCTTGTATGACCCGGTTCCGGTCTCAAGGATGCCGGTCCGTGCAAGCCCGTCCCGTTTCCGGATATTAAACCGGGTCATGCCGCACCTCGATATCTCCCAGTTCTTCCCGCACCAGGGGTTCCCAGCGCTCACTGCACGAGAGCGTGAAACGGCTTTGGGGATGCGCTTCTATGAGCCGTTTTACCCCTTTGAGTCCCTGGCGTACCATTGGCTCGTCCCATTCGGGGAGTTCTGACGGGCCGATAGGGAAAGTCTCCTTGAGCTCCCGGGGATAGGGGCCGAACGGGGGCTTGAAGAGGAGCGAGTCGTCAAACTCGTCCCGCTCGCCGCCTTCAAAGGCGATGAGAACGTTCTTTCCGAGCCGGAGGCGCGGGAGCATCTCCTGGTACCGCACAACTTCCGTGCGGGCGCAGCTCTCGTTGCCGCGGTAAAAGAACCGCCGCTTCGAGACCCGGTCCCGCTGCTCAATGGCCGTAGCATGGGTGAGGAGTTCCCGGTATCCCGAGAGCAGCTGCGGGTGGCCCCTGCAGCGCTCGTCCACCAGTTCCCAGAGTGTCCCGTCCGAAATCGCCTGGCGGATGCGCGAGATCTCGGCAAGTGTGACGGCAAGGTTGTGGAGGGCGAGCAGGCGCTCGCGGTCCGGTGCAGCGGCCAGTTCTTCGGCAGTATGGGAACGGCAGACCGAGCAGGCGCAGGGAAGATCGGAGAGCTCCCCGATCCGGAAACTCCCGTGGACCGTAAGATAACGACCGTCCTTGGCATACAGGGCATATGCCGCTGAATCGAAAAGGTCGCAGCCCATTGCTGTTGCAAGGGCAAACATCGAGGGATGGCCTGCCCCGAAAAGGTGGATGCAGGCAGAAGGGGAGAGGGTACGTTTGGCCGCCATCACAACCCGGACAAGGTCGCGGTACCGGTAGGATTCCATGAGCGGAACAACTGCACCTATCGGGCAGAAGGAAAAACCGAGATCGGTTACTTCCCGCCCGGCCCGCTCCCGGAGGTCTTCAAAGATCCCGCCCTGGACCGGGCCGGCAATGGGGGCATCGGGACCAAATACCTGCTTGGCTTCGGCCAGGCGCTCCATGGTAATCTTCAGTTCCTGTTCCGTTGTAGCACGGTCGGAGGAAGGGTGGGTGGGGATATCGAGCGGTACCCAGATATCGCTCCCGATATCGCGCTGGAACGAGAGGGTCTCGGTATTGGTTATCGAAACCTGCCCGTAGACTGAGAGCTGGAACGAGCCGGAATCGGTCATGATAACGCCGTCAAAACCGAGCACTTTGTGCAGGCCCTCGGAGAGGACGCGCTCGCGGTATTGCTTGCTCTGGGAGAAGATGTAGGCGTTGGTTATGATAGCTTCAACGCCCATTGCCTGCATCTCCTTTGGGGTCACCAGCTGGAGATGGGGATTGATGACCGGGAGGAGCGCGGGAGTCCTGACCGTCTTTTTCCCGGCACTCAGTTTTCCGCTCCGTCCCGCAATATCGCTGTACAGACTTTCGAATGCAATTGCCATGCCGCACCGTTATGTCTGGATGTATATGCTGCCGGAAGGTTAAACGGTTCCCCCGGAAGGTTTCTCGGAAAAGATCTGCCCCTCAAACGTGAGGACTTCAACATTCCGGGAGGTCCAGCACCGGCCGGGAAGCCCGGCTTTCTGGCAGGTATGGTCAAGGAACGTCTCCGCATCCCAGCCGTACTCGGTTGCAACCTGCGGGAGGAGAAGCCCGCTTGTACCCATCCCCCGCATGATCAGCCCGTGTTTCCCGACAACGACCTGCCGGACACGGTCCTGGGGTTCACCGGTAATCGGGACCGGGACCGTGAGGATGGTCACTTCAAGGGATATTGCAGCCAGCTCATCTTTCTTTACCGGGGGAAATCTCGGGTCCTCAAGGGCCGCCGCTTTTGCTGCATGGTCGAGCGCCTCAGAAAGAGGCATCACCGGGTAGGGAAGCCCGATGCACCCGCGGAGCTGTCCGCCTTTACTGAGTGTTACAAAAACCCCGCGTTTTTCATGGAAGACCGGTGTAAAATCCAGTGCGGGTTTCGGTCGCTTTGCAACAACGTGCTCTATGGCAGCCCGTGCAGAACGGACTGCCACTGAACCCTCCTCTGCGGTGAGTAACTCCATAGCTCTTCCCCTTGCTTTGTGATTTTGCTTAGCGCAAGGAGGATAACAATCTATCTATGGAGCTCGTCTCTCTTGGTTCCGGTGACAGCGGGAGAAATTGCATTCCGTGCCGGAGTCCTGAAGTCTGATTGTATTTCCCCAAAAGATCATAATCGAAAAAAATGTGATGATGGTTTTTCGGGCCTCTATTCCCAATAAGGATGATCTGCCGCCGCCCCGAAGGGCGCCCCGCGGCGGCCTCAAAATGCTGCAGATCTGTTCGTCATTTGTCCCGCCATGCTCGGAGGAGCCCTGAAGTGGGGAATGCTAAAGAAAAATTTTCAAGATTTTGCAGGAACAGGGTGGGATAATTGCCGTTTTAATAAAAAATAAAATTCCGGTTTTGTTGAAATCCTCGTTCTCTCTTTTCATGTATTCTCTTCTCAATGTAAGGAGCCCGACCCCCTCACTCCCTCAGGAGGGGGAGGCTACCCAAGGGGAGCCCCCCCTTGACCCCCCTGATTTTTGATCGAGAAAATTGGTTGTGACCGGGATAATTGTTTTCAATATTCTCCGGTAATTGATCCGCCGCGGGGGCGCCCCTTCGGGGGCGGCGCAAGCCATCATAATGCCGGTATTGAATCGTTCTTGTCTTACTGTATTCGCGAATTTTCAATTGGAAATCCTCGTTCTCTCTTTTCATGTATTCTCTTCTCAACGAATGGAGCGTGACCCCCTCACTCCCCCAGAGGGGGATGCAGCCCAAGGGGTGCGCCCCTTGACCCCCGCCATTGTTCTGATTATTATTGGTGCTGCAGTCGGGTCAACGGCTTTGCTGTGAGATTCTGCTGACCGGGATAATTTCTTTTAGGAATTTTCCGGTAATTGATGCGCCGCGGGGCGCCCTTCGGGGCGGCGCAGGGAATCGTTACGGTGAGAGTGGCAAGAGCGATCCTTAAATTTCAGGTTTTCATATATTTCTCTAAAATAGCGAGCGTGACCCCCTCGCTCCCCCAGAGGGGGAGGCTGCCCAAGGGGTGATCCCCTTGACCCCCTTCCATGACTTCATCATCCCCAAGGGAAAATAAGCCCGTATCAGCCCCCTTTTTCCACGGACAGGGTTCGGTGGACAGGAATAAACGGGTGATCTGTCCACCACCGGAAAAATACTTGCAGATTCGAAGAATTTTACTGAAAATGGCTTATTTTGGACAGAGATATTTTCCCTTTACGGGTGTTTTGGAAGGTCGTTTTTTCGACGATATGATAGTCATTGTTCCGGACTTTCTGCCAATGGAAGGCTTGTATGAAGGTCGCTTTTTTTTGGCCTCCGCCGTAGCTTTATGACGTTACACCGTATGGCAGTATGATACCCGGTACCCACCCGGGGTAAGGTCAAACTTATCCCAGGCAGCTGCAATTTTCCTTTTTCGAGATTCTTTTCATCTGGCTCCAGGGGAAAAATGGTGCTCGGTCACGAGCGCTGCCCTTATCTCGTCCCCCTTCCCATATATGCTGGAGAGGGAGAGAGCGGCCGACGGTAACTTTATGTTGCTGAGGAAAGTCCCCCCACCCACCGGGCACGCAGCCGTACACAAGTACGGGTGGCGAGAGTCACGGCTATGGCACAGAAACGACACGGCCTGTTTTCAGTTATGATGCGGTTGAGCCGGCAACGGCGAGAAGCATGGTCTCCATGCAAGTAACCCGCTGAGCGTTCACGAACAGGATACGGTGAAACGGCGAATCCCTGCGGGTGCAAGCCAGAACAGGACAATGGAGCGCTCGGTATCCGTCCGGGTTTGGCGCTAAGCTGAATGCCGCTAAAACAGAAGGAGGCTTACTCCTCCCACTCCTTACTTTCTTTTCAGCGTGATCTTTTAGAGCAGTTTTACTTTTAGCATCAATTATCTCACTAGATTTTTCAATATCATGTATTTGTGTAGATATTTGAGATTCAAGAGTGGATATACATGGATTTTCTAATTCAATTGGTTTACACTTATTATTTGCAAAACAAGTATCATCAATAGTGGTTTTTTTCTTTTTAACTGGTTTAAACTCGTTAGATTCTAAAGAAACAAAGAATCCCCCATCAACCTTATAGATAGATACTGGTTTTCCAATTAGTGTGCGATCATAACCCCAAGCAAATCTGATGTAAGGAGCAGTGAAACCTTTCTTGGGATTCATCTTTTTTAAAAGAGTGCGATGAATGAATTCCATAGAAATGTATCATTAACAGTGGCATTATTTTTTCGTATTCACGCGTCTTTTCTTACGTTAGGAAAAAGGAATTTATTATCAAGATGATGTCTTTGCTATTGAGATTACACTAACTACTAAACGGAACTCCTAATTACTAATCGCAACGTACTTTTTTCAATCAGTGTGATAACGTGAGTGCACAGGTCAAGCCCTATTCTGAAATTCAAAAAAAGAATATCTATGACTCTAGTCATACTGGTGGAAGTAAAACTACGAGGGCGAGAGAGTTCATAGAGCATGAAATCTCTCACAAAAGACCTGTGATAGTTGTAATGCAAGATTACTCAACGCTCGAATCAACATACCAAAGACGATTTTCACCGCCTGTGAAATCTAAATCGCTTATTGTACGGGGAAAAACACAGGCAGGGATGTGTACTCACAGTCAAAGATACACTGAATTGCATGGTTTTATTCAACCCCCATATGAGTGCCCATCGTGTCCTGAATTCAACTCATGTAAATATCAAACACAAAAAACAGATTTAAAAGCGCTCATATCCTCTTCAGAGGGTTTCGTAATTCTTACAACTCCAAGAATGCTTGATGGTATCCTAAAGCAATGTGAAAGCCATCTTCCCTCAATCATTATTGATGATGTTCCAATCTCACAAGTCATCACAGAAGAAATATCCGATACCGAAGAGAATCTCGACGAATTGATCAAAGAGTGTGATGACTTTTCTTGTGAAAAATTATCCACACTTGCCAAAATGCTTCAACAAAGAAAACCCTCAACAGAAATCTTGGATTATATACGTGAGCATAAAGAAGCAATCGAGAATGATCTTCACAATAGCCAAATGCTGATTAATAAGATGTTCACAGGGACAGAAAAGTTCGCAAAGTATGATTCACTCACCGGACTACTTCATGCAGTTTCCTGTGACACATCAGTTGAGATTTATTACGACGAGCATGGCATTTTTGGAGTTCTAAAAATATTCTCTACAAAGAAGAACATTCAGCAATATCGCGTTATCTACCTAAATGCTTCACATAATTCCATCGATGAATATTATCTCAAGCAACTGGAAGATTTAGAACAATATTGTGTTGAGTCGGGCGAGAGTCCACAATTTACCGTCTATCAATTAGTTGATGCAAAATATCCTCGTTCTTCAATTCTTACTTCAAAAGGCATTGTTGGAAAAGTTACAACGACGTGTAATACATTCAACCAAATTTTAATTGATTTAGGATTAAAAATACCGTTCTTCACTCATGAGAAGTCGTATGAGATAAAATTCAAACCTGATGATGATTTTCAAAAGATTAACCATTCATTCGTTAAGTTCTATGGATCAAAAACAAAAGGCACGAATGAATTTCTCAATGTTCCTCTATCTGTCATAGTCGGAACACCATTCTTGCCAGCATCGTATTTTATGCATCCTGCATTCAAGGGAGACTATAAGACGGCATCAGAAATCGAAAGAGAAGTAGCCGAGCGCGATAGGAAAAAAGCCGAAGGTAAGTACGTTCCACCAGTTTACCCTGTTAATCGTATTATCACAGAGAGATGTGCTGTCGAACACCTCATTCAAGTCATCGGTAGAACCCTTCGGGTAGATCTAAAAAATCCCGACCAAGAGAAGTGTG
Source organism: Methanoregula sp. (assembly GCA_041645355.1). Taxonomy (GTDB): domain Archaea; phylum Halobacteriota; class Methanomicrobia; order Methanomicrobiales; family Methanospirillaceae; genus Methanoregula. The sequence goes on along the minus strand of JBAZQF010000003.1, from coordinate 208,762 downwards.
TAATTTTATTCAGTAAATTAGACGAGCAAGAATCATTTGAGAAGGAATGCAAGAAACAGAATGGTGCAAAGGTTGTTACCTTCAAATATGACACAGCATCGAGCAGGGAGGGTTTTTTCAAAGCACTTCGGAAGTCAATCTCTGCTGCTTTCAAACCCACTGTGATCACTTGGATTTTCAAAAGATTGGATCAAGAACTGGCACAGGGCGCGTGTGTTAAGTTAGGTGATTTCTCAAAGAAAATGGCTGAAGAGTTACATCAACCAAAATCATACAAATCAATTGAAAGAATAATCAAAGAAGGGTATGAAACAGAATTTCAACCTCTTGGTGTGAACGGTAGAGATATTCTAATTATCATAAAAAAGAAAAATGTCTGATTCAATTTACAGCCTATTTTTAAAAATAAGCATAATACGGTCTTTAATTACCACATGTGGATTTCATGGACATACATATATAATATAGAAAGAGATTTCGTGATCTCCACAATTAGTACCCCAATTGCAAAAGTACGTACAGATTGTACTTCAATCAAAGGGACACGCTTTTTAAATGAAGTAAATATTTACGTCGTAAAACTTACATGTCTGTGTTGCACACGGGCTGTGTTAAATCCAGCAAAGTGAAAGTACAAACCCTCATTGATAGTTGCAGTCAGTTGCACACAGTTGCAGCCCCAATGCAACCTACTTTATCAACGTGAAATGAGTAAAAGTTGCAGAGTTGCATTATTTTATCATTAATTCATTTTGCTTGTCTTGCAGGACAAAAATCTTTGAACTTACATGTTGGATCTTTGGACATACATCTACCGATATTTTTATTTTGATATTCTTCATATGTCACGCTTCTAAACCCAGAAAAAAAAGATTTGCCATTAACGACTAGAATAGGACATGCAAGAGGAATTGAAGACTCATTATTGCAATATTTTGTTAAATAGTATTCCCCAAAACAATCCAGAAAGTCAGAGAGATCTTTGATATTTTGTTCCGTGTAGATTCGGATGTCCTCAATCTTCAATTTTACATCATTATTAAACTCCTTTGGTTCTTTATCGAAATACAAAATACCTAACCCATCATCGGTATAATAGACGAATCCCTCTAAAAAATGCGTCGCATCTGTTCGCATAGCATGCAATTGATCATACCATTGACAATTTTCAATCAAATCAAGATATTCGGAATATCTGGGGTATTTCTTTCGATAGTTACTGGCTCGTTCTCTTTGAGTATTAAATTGGTGTGCTAAACCTTTATGGGAAATCTGCCCAATATATGCCAAATTGTTCAAAAGGGAATAAACTGCGTTCAAATAATTTTCAAATCTTATTAAAAGAAGACTTGCCGCTATTCCATCTCCATATCCTTCTAATTTGTCTTTTTCTTTTTGATCTACGGTCAGTTGATATTGCTGAAAAATATCTTTAGAAAGGAGACTAATGATCCTCATTTTAGTCCTTATACTCTCTCTCCATCGAATAATATTGAGAAAATTCGGATAAACAATAGGCATAAAATCTAAAAAGGCGTTAAATTTCGAATCAGAATATTGAAGTATCATTTTTTCTTGAATTGCATCTTTATTGAGGGGCTTCATAAAACAAATTATGTCTTTTAATAAATAGCATTATGTTGTAAACGCCTTTTTTTGATATTTCAATATTAACAAAACAATGCAACTTATTCAATCCTTCCTATTATTATCGTCATAAAACTGTGTAAATATCTGGTTGCAATGCCCATGCAACTAATGCAACTACGCTGCCCTCACAGGGCGACATAGAATGTAATGTCTCAACACACGGACTGTGCCAACCATTATCCTACTAAATTTCACGGTAAACAGAATGGCGAAAAATGTAATCTTCCCTTCGTATCCCAATCTATTAGCGGCTGGCTGTGGAAAATTTTTTAGAAATTTGAATATTGGCAGTTCAACAAAGCCATAATTTTGCCAAAGGTATTTAAAACAAATTTGCTGATCAAGTTCGGCTTCGCGCTATTTGATCTCACTCAATATTACCGTATTTTTTTTTGATATTAAACTTCGTATTTAAAAAATTATCAGGCAAATGGAAATGAAAACGTAGGAACGACGCTTCGAAAATTGTTTCCCAACGCCCATATAGGATAAGTCACAGTACCCAAAAAATATATTGATTCGGATAAAACGTTATTTATGGATTACCAAGGTTTATCGACATTGGGTAAAGTCCAATATTGGATGGCAATTTTCCTTATGATTGTTGGACTTATTATAATTTTTAGTGGGTTGTGGGGGGACATTACATCTGGTGCACTTAATGCGACATTTGAAACATTGCTTCCAACGATAATTGGTCGTCTATCATCAGGTTATTTCACCAGTGGACTCTCATTATTTGGAATTGGTCTTGCATTAGTAACAATAGCATTTTCTGACATTGAATAATTTATTAGACCTATCTTAGTCAACAGTGTGTTATAAAAAAAATTGATACATACATTCCAAAAAAAAATTTTTAGTGATACATACCACGCCGTGAAAATGGTACGCACCCTACATTTTTTGATACGTATCCGGTTCTAACGTGTTCAGACGTGAGATATTGTTTATCACAACCATTTCTTATTCTACCATACCACGGGTTTCATTTTTTTTGGACGAAGTTTTTTTGGACGAATTTTTATTTGTTTTGGAAATAAAATTTGAAGATCGATTGTTTCGCCATCCTTCGCATCATTTAAAGCCGCTAGAATTTTTTCAATAAATTCAGTTTCATAGTAGGGTGCACCAGTTACAATTTGAACACGGCAAATTAGATATTTCATACCCCCAACATGAGCGAAAAAATCACAATCTGTGTGACCATCTCCACCCCATACTTGACCTGTTTCCGAAGAGATACGTTCAATTTTATCAATGTTTATTCTTGAACTGTTTTCAGATTGGCCTATTACCCATCGCATAAATAATCCCTGTTGATTGACGTTATCGTGTCACATGAAAACAATTGTGATTGCAATTGGGAGCGTATTGAAACAATAGAATAATGGACTATCAAAATGTCCAGAGCATACATATGTTATGTTAAAATGAGCATCAGGGTCTTTGTGGTGAATTGTGCCAAAATAGAATCAAAATTCACCAGAGCACATATTTGTATGCTGTGAGAAGATTGGATTTGATGTTAGAATAGTCTAGAAAGTTATGATAGCATCTTTTTCATTAGATGGTATTATCGTAAACCGAATTTAAAAGCCTCACTTCTTGTGCACAGAACTTTTGTTTAGTGGCAAAATGTTACAACCGTTATAGATTTTAGACACTGTTAGACGTGAAATAATTGTAAATCGTTGACTACGAGATGCATATTTTACTTGAAGGTTGGAGAACTTCAATTTTGATAAGATAGAGGTAAAATATCTAACGATGAGCCTTTATTAGGTGCAAGAGTTATATTGAAATTAATGTCTAGGTTTCAGACTATCTTGGACTTTCAGCAAATTTGTCTCAACGGTCATCAGATTACAGATTCCTATACAAGACATCCTCAATCTCGAAAAGAACGCTGCCCACAGTGTGGAGAGAGAACAATTTCAAATTGTCAGATCTGCAATACACCAATTAAAGGTAGAGAGATTACAATCGATACTGGATATGATGTGGAACAGTATTCTATTCCAGCGTCAGTTCCGTTATTTTGTGAAAAGTGTGGGAATCAATTCCCATGGAAGGAAAATTTTTCAGATGGGAATCCTGTATTAGGTTTAAAGACTAAAGAAAGAGCCAGCACTCGTAAAATCTTCATCGTTCATGGGCATGATCACGTTTTGTTAGAGAACGTTGAACAATATCTTGAATCCCTCGATATTGAACCTATAGTTTTACACAAACAGGCTGATCTTGGAAAGACGATTATTGAAAAAGTCGAACACTATATTACTCAAACCTCTTTTGCAATAGTAATTTTGACTAAAGATGATTTTGGCATACCGAAAACAACCCTTAATTTTGATCAGTTCATTAACGAATCCGTTGAAGAATATATATCACGGGGGTTGTTGCAAGAAGATGATCGTAATCATATCGATGACCTCATTAGAGAAAATAATGCATCTCTTGCCGAGATACTAGCCGATTTGTCAAGGGCAATGTTAAGTCACTATAAACCGCGTGCCCGACAGAACGTAATATTTGAGTTAGGGATTACAATTGGTCATCTTGGTCGAGATAGGGTAAGAGTATTGTATGAAGAGGATGTGGAACTTCCGACAGATCTTCATGGATTAGTATATATTCCTCTGAAGAGTAATTGGAAGAAAAAACTTGCCAAAGAAATCGATGCTTCTGGTATAAAGATAGACGAAAATTACCTCTAAAAAAAGATATATATGTATATATTATTCCAATTTGTTTATTAGAAAATTCAACGCGATTCCAGCACATTCGCTTTGACCCGGAGAGAGAGAAAATAAGAAACCTTTCTCTCTTCCTTCCTTATAAAGTTCTAATCCATTTGAATAACAGCGAAATGATGCAATTTTATTGATAGGGATATCCATTGGTTTGTTATTTGGAGCGGGATGTAACAATATCCGTTTATTCGTTATTATGAAAGCGCCGCGACTTGTTTCTACAAGAGATTGGACAGGTTTTATTTGTCCTCTAGTTGCCCCCACACGATAACTTACCCCTTTCATAATTCTAAAACTCATCCCTTGAGAACCCCCCTCATAAGTATGGCTGGTGGTTCTCATTTCTTTCACAATACTAAAACCCCCAAGATGAATTTTTTCACCCTTTTTTAAAATGACACGGGAGCCATCATCAAAGTTCATTTCATTAAATACGGGTAAATCATTATCTTGTCTTATAGACAGGACGTAGAGATATGGTAGAATCAAGTCATCGAATTTAGTTTCTTCTCTCGTTAAGTTTAATCCCTCTTGAAGTTTATCTAAAAATGCAAACTCTTGTTTTGATAATTCTTTGTCGGCAGTAAGACCTTGAAGGATCTCTTGATAGTATTTTATCAAGAACTCTTTTTTTTGTTGTTTAAGCAATTCCAATTGAGATGCGGAAATTTCTTTTGATGAAATCAATTGTCCTTTCAATTCGTTAATCTCGTTTGCCCTTACCATCTGTTCACTTTGAAATTTCTTTTCACAATCTTCACAGCGTTCAACAGTTGAAAAAATTGAGAAAAAACCTAGACTTTTCCCGCAATCTTTACAGATCTTCCCCATATGCACCAACGATGCAAAATATAAATTGCATAACGAAAAGGTTTGCTATATTAACATGCATGGGCATTCTCTGGAAAGAATTGCCTTGATGCATGTGAAAACAGCGATGCTTCACCAGATTAAACAAATATATGCTGTGCTGAAATTAGAATTGATGTTGGCAAAGTAAGACTTGCCTAAAAAAGGTAGTTGAAATTTTATTTATCTTCCTTATGCTCTAAATAAAAACCAATCAACCGATTGATGATGGTATCATAACTCTCTGATTTCTTCCCTAAATCAGCAAGTCTTTCTCGTGTTGTTGTTTGGATCTTTATTGTTGTCAGAGGCATACCGTTATGTCTGTGATGGTATTCATAAGTAGGTAATTTTCATACCTTTGGATAGATTTATCCTTTATGGATATCAAAAATCTATCTTCGTATGCAAAAACTAACCTTGTTTACTGTCGTGTGTTGTGTGGCACTTATTCTTGTAGTAGGTTGTGTCAGTGAGTCTCAAGTAAACTCACCTGTCTCAACAACACCATATCCGGGGGCAAAAACAACTGTAAAGGCTACAGCGGTAAAGACAACCGTTTCAGCATCCCCATTACAATTGGTAGAAAGCCATACTGAAACTGGGGATTACGGCTCTAGATATGTTGTTGGATCTGTTAAAAACAACGGCGATAAAACATACAATTATGTTCAAATTACAATTAACGAATATGATGATTCAGGAGCGCAGGTTGGAAGCACACTTGCCAATGTAAATAATTTGGAGCCCGGTGGCATTTGGAAATTTAAGGCATATGTTATCGATAAGGAAGCAACCAATTTTAAAGTGAAGGAAATTACAGGGTGGTAACTTCCATATCTTTTCAATCAGTTCAAATTTTAGATATACCTTAAAAGTATTCCAACGATTACATATTTAATAAGATATTTCGTGTCACAAAAGAATCATACGATTATAATGAAAATATGTCCTCACTGTGGGAATGAAATTTTTTGTCTCGATATGAACTGTCCTTATTGTAAGAGACCAATAGTAGGACATTTTACGATTCTCTCTTTCTTAAAAGAGAACTTTCAATATTTTACAATAATCGGTATCATCGGAACGATGATATCGCTCTTACCTAATCTTGGTGAAAAGTATTGGGGAAGCGATTGGTTAGCAGGGGATTTGGGGTATTTTGCAATTTTTCTCTCTCTCGTAACGCTGTTTGGAGCCTTGTTAATAACAGCCCTCTTTGTGATCATTATATTAAAAATTCTTGAATGCCGAAAGAATGAAAGATTCAAACCATTTCCTGTGTTGAATCGTTTTTCGGATAATAAATGGTATGCTGGAGATTTTCAAAGGTTCATATTGTTGATAATAATCGTCCCTATGATGATTGGTTTTATCATCTTTCTATGGGGATGTGGTAGTTTTATTCCTAGTCCGTATTCCTTGATATTTGCGATGTTTTTTTTGTTGATCGTGATGTGCATCATTTACAGTATTATTGCATATTCGATGGGCCAACAGGCCAATAGAATAACCGAAGAGTATGGACGGAGGATTGGAACGATATTTATCATACTTACATTGGCCTTATACGTAATACTTTTTTTATTTGTTACACCCGGAATCCTAGTAGGACAGTCCTATTCATCAAATATTCAAATTATACCTGATCAAATGTATTTTTCACCCTCTGCCACTTCACCTGAAGGTATTCGATTAGAGGTCACAAACATATCAGGTAATGAGCAAATTATGTATACTTCATACAATTGGTCAACGAATTATGGGTATTTCGTCCAAGTAAGTCTTCCAACAAATAAGGTGTATATTTTGGGAGATCATTTCCAAAGTCAAAGTGACAAAATATATTGGACGTTCTCTCAACAAGACCTTGGTGTAGAGAAACCCCCAGTTGAGATTAAACTTCAAGTTAAAAATTTAAAAGATAATTCATTCGTTACAAATACGTCATTAAACCTTACTTGGTTTAAAAAGGATATTGCTTTTGTTAATTATTCTTATGATCATGAGAACATTTTATCAAATCAGTCATGATTAGTATTTTCGATTTGGAAGTCTGGATCAATTGTATTAGAATGTATAAAACAAGGTGCGTGTAGTATCTGGATAATTGCCCATGTCCAGATATTTGATTGTCATAACATGTCCTACTGATTGATCCGCCTCTTCGCTCTCATAGGGGCAACGATAAAAGCACTTATTCATCATTTATTATTTCCCCATACCCTTTTTGCTCAAACTCAATAGCAACCTCTTCAGGAAATTTATACAACAAACTCGGGCCAACTTGATATTTCATACCTCTTGAACCTGAAAGCCACTTTTCTTTCAATTCTGATGAAGTAACAAATAAAACATCACGGGATCTTGTCAGCAATTTACCGTCTTTACCAAATAATTCGAGTTGAGCGGGATCTCTTCTCTCTTCCGAATTTTGAAGAGTTATATTTTCTATCTCGATTTCTTTCCGTTGTTTCTCTAAACTTAAATCAATCTCATGTTTTAATTCGTTAAATGCAGAATTGTAAAATCCCTCACATAATATTAACCGATCCACACATTGTTTAAGTTCGGTAATCTTTGATTCGGATTCTAGTCTAAAAAATGGTTCTTCATCCTCATTCCAAGGAGGTAGTTTCCAATAAAATACTCCATACTTCGGAGAAATCATAGATCGATAATCCTTATCTAGTCTATCTGATTCAAAATATGCTGACCCAAATCTCTCCTTCAAATCTGTAATTTTTTTTACAGCATCATTGGTTTTGAAAATTTTGTAATAACTATCAATATTTTTCTTGTAAGTTTTATCTAGGATAATTTTACAATAAAATTCGTTGAATTTTAAGAGTAACGGGGCTGCAACTTTTTTTAATTGGAGTTTTTCCTTGAAGAAAATTAAATTGTCATCGAGATATTTTTTATATTCCCCATTAAGGACTTGTTTAACCCATTCTTGGAGGGTTAGTGAGGGATTATGGGTTGTATATATTGTTTTATTATCAATTTTTAATCCGACAGTCCGGATTCCTTTTGAGATAAAAACATGGTTTTCAGATCCTGTGTGAAATAACGAATTATCAATATATGGTATGTTATCCTCCAATCTATTCTCGACTTCATAAAGCAGGTCATCATATCCTGAACGAAATTCACTTGGCTTTTCAAAGTAATTATTCAATAACCAATAAGATTCAATCCCCTCATTTTGATATTTTTTATCTCTTTCTTCAAGAACATTGATAGGAATTTTACTAATCTGAACCTCAAAAACAATTTTTTTGCTATTTTTGATTGCAAAAACATCTGATATCCATTCACGGTCTGGTGATGGGTATTCTGTGTAGGTTTCCCAATTTTCAGATTTACATGTCTGAAATATCAGATTTTTAATTTCTAAATGATCAATAGTTTCGTTTTCCCAATCGCATCCTACATCATGTGCATGATAGAAATGCTGTGTTCCATTTTTCGAAATTCTAGGATGTCCAGATTCTCCACAGCATAACATCTTAATTTGGAGCCCCTTTTTATGCTGTCGTTTAAGAGTGTTCCACTCTTCTTTGGAAAGGGTTGGGGCAATTATCGTTTTTCCATCAATGATTGCCGTTAACGGCATAAATATTAATTATATTCTACTGATGATAAAGATCAACTTCTATGATATCACAGCAAAAAATCATTGACTGTCCACCAATATTCCAAATACCACTTATAGACATTCTCTGGCAAGAACGGTCTATGAGAGATAATTTACCTCACTGACTCACTAAAGCATACATATGCAATATTTGAGCAAGTCTTGTGCGTTTTGCAGAGATTTGTATTAAATTGAAGTGTTTTTTCACCAGAGTAAACATATGTGTGGTGTGAGAAGGAAGGAATTTATGTTGGAATAGTATCAAAATTGCAATATTATCCCAACATTCATAAAATCGTTTTAACCCCTAACGGACGATTTCGGATAGTCCAAAAACGGAAAAACGACATATAAGGGTATTGCAAAATTATTATATAGTCAATGTTGACCAAATTTTTCTGCCATAATACGTTAATAACTGGGTTAACTACCCCTCATCGCTCTTCTATTGTTTGTATCCTTCCATTTTCGATGATACACAATTTCTTTATGCTTCCCCCATTCGGGAATCAAATCTGTATCTTTCCAAGCATTCATGTAAATCTTATAAGTTGTCTGTGGTGTGAATGACTTGTAATGCTTGAAACTGATGAGCGAGATATCATGACTCATAATGTGTGCTCGATTAACAGAGTTCCATTCTATCTCGTCTCCATATTGTTCGCCAAATTTTCTTAAGTCACTCGGCTTGAAAAATCCCTTAATTTGGGTCATCCCAACAGGGTTTCTTTTTAGCCAAGCCTCGAAGGCAGTATATTTGAACATTAATTCATTTCCTAATCGTCCCTTAATCGCTTCTTTAATGATAGGAACAATTGCAGGATGGATGGGCACATAATGTTCATAGCGGAGTTTATCCATATCTGGAGAAATCAACATGACAGGGCAGTTCTTGTCATTAAGGGCAGCCCTAAACATAGCGACGGTTAGTTTCTTCATAGTTGCCCACATTCTTTGAGCAGTATATGCTCCGAATCCCACAAACGCGAGATAATTAATATAATTGGCATAGGGCAGTTTCCCTGTTTGGTAATGAGTGGTTATATGATTGAAGAGGTTGTCCAGATCTTCAACAGTAACATGTCGCTGGTTAGATAACATGCGCGTTTTTACCACATGTGGTTTTTCGAGGAAAAGAGAGAAAGACATGTAAATTGGATTCAGGTATAATTTTCCGAGATACTTTAGGAATGATCTAAAGAAGCCCAAACTCTTATCCCAAGTGAATTTGCTTGAATAATGGGTTAGAATGTAACTTCTATAGGCATCGCAATTCTTTTGGTTAATTGTGCCTTTTGTATATTTCCAAATCAGTTCACCAGAAGTATCAATCCAATAATGAGAATATTTACTTAAGTTCGCCTTCCTGTTTTCCAAGTATATTTGCAAGTCTAATGTTGTAAATTTCACATTAATGTTTGATAAATTGCGCTCTGTATAAGGCTCTGATTTGAAAACGGAGCCCAATCGCGGGTTTGGCGCTAAGCTGAATGCCGCTAAAACAGAAGGAGGCTTACTCCTCCCACTCCTTACTTTCTTTTCAGCGTGATCTTTTTTGTTGTATTGACCGTTTATTTTCAGGTCGGATTTGCAAAAACAAAATAATAACTTTCAGATAATAAGAGCGGATATATTGACGATACTAAGGTATTTACCATGAGATTATGTGTTCTGCTTTCCGCATTCCTCCTTCTCGTATTTCTTGCGGCTGTGCCGGTCACGGCTGCTATCAGCGGGATGGATACCAAACTCCAGGCAGCTGAGCCGGATATCATCTCCGGTCTGGTTCGTGAAACAACGGCAGCTCCAACAAAGACTCCTACACCGGAACCAACAAAAGTGCCTACAACCGAACCCACAAAGGCACCCACGCCCGAGCCTACGAAAGTTCTTACTGCTGAACCCACAAAGGAACCCACAAAAGAACCCACCGCGGTTCCAACAAAGGAGCCTGTCCCGATTTTAACCAAAGTGCCAACGCAGGCACCGGTTGTTCCGGACATCGGCTGGGTCACGATCATCTCCACCCCGTCCGGTGCCGAAGTCCTGGTTGACGGGACTTCCCGGGGCCACACGCCGCTTGGGGCAACCGAGCTGACCGCCGGTACCGATCATACGATTGCGATAGCCCTCGTCGGCTACGAACCGTACTCAACCACGATTCATGTAACCCCGGGCGAGCGCACATCGGTCGATGCCACGCTCAAGTATATTCTTGGTCCCGGCCCGGTAATCCCAAAAACAACGGAACCTACAAAGACCCCGGAGCCGACAGCAACCCCGACACCCGTCCACACCAGCCCATTCATCCCCCCGATTGGCGGTGAAAAAGGATGGATCAAGGTGGTCTGCAACGTGAACGGGGCTGCGGTCTGGTTCACCGACTCATCCGATTATTGCGTTATCACTGACGGGTCCTGCACAACCGAAGTAGCGGTAACCGGAACCCCCTTAAAGACATTCTCGGTCCGGAAAGTCGGCTATGACATTTATACCGGGGCAATAACCAGCTGGCCAAAGGCCGGTGAAACGGTCACGCTCTATGCAACGCTGAATCCGTCACCGGCACCGGGAGGAGCAATTAACGTGTACTCGAACCCGAGCGGCGCAGTTGCCATCCTTGATGGCGGGGCCCAGCAGAATACTCCTGCAGAATTTGCCCCGGTTGCCACCGGCACCACTCATACCATCCAGGTTACCTATTCGGGCTATCAGACGTACACCACAACCGTGTATGTGAGTACCCCCAATGCTTTCACGGTGAATGCAAATCTGGTCCCCATCCCCCCGTCGCCATCCACCGGCTCGGTCTCGGTAAGTTCGAGCCCGTCGGGTGCGGATATCTATGTTGACGGCCAGTACATGGCATTCACCCCGGCCGTCATCCCCGGCCTTTCGCCAGGCTCGCACACCATCCGTCTCCAGAAAGCCGGGTATGACGAATTTGTCACAACGGTACGGGTCATTGCCGGCCAGAGGACTCCCCTTTCGGTCACTCTCGGCAACCTTCCGCCGACCGTTGGATCCATTGAAGTGGCATCCGCGCCAACCGGTGCTTCGATCTTTTTGGATGGCACGTACATGGGCCAGACCCAACCCGATAATTATATCGACTTAACAAGCCTGCTCCAGGGTTCCCACACGATAACCCTCCGGCTCACGGATTACCAGGACTATACCCAGACGGTCTTTGTTGCCGGCGGGCAGGTCGTGACGATCAATGCCCCGCTGACCCCGGTGGCGCCCGGCCCGGTTGCGGATACCACCGGCCAGGTCTCGGTTGTCTCTTCACCCCCGGGTGCAAGCGTCTTCCTTGACAATGTTTTCAAAGGCGTAACTCCGGTTACCCTGCATGATGTCCCAGAGGGATCCCATATCATATCCTTAAAATTGCAGGGGTATTCGGATGCGGTGCAGACGATAACGGTAACCGGCGGGAAGTCAACTCCCGTCAGCATGAGCCTTGGCGAAGCGGCACCGGTAACCAAAAAATCCCCGGCTGATATGCTCTTTGTCCTCGGGGCAGTTGCACTTGCCGGTATCGGCTGTGCATTGCGGAGAAAATAATCTCTTTTTCTTTTTTTTGCCCTGCATTATCCGGAAGCGGACCGACCCGGTTCAGACTGGTTCAAAAAAAAATTTCCGGAATTATCTCAGAACAGATCTCATTCTTTTCCGTTATTTATCTCCTGAAGAAATGCCTCCCCGTACCGCTCCAGCTTGACCTGGCCCACGCCATTTACCCTCAGAAAACTGTCCGCATCGGCAGGTCGTTTCCGGACCATATCATGAAGGGTTTTGTCGGAAAAGATCATGAATGGCGGCACCCCCTCTTCTTTTGCCAGGTCAGACCGAAGTGATTTGAGGCGCAAAAAGAGGGCCTCATCATCCGGAGTATAGTCGGCATGTTCTGCATCAGGGGTGCGTCTTTTTATAACCGGTTCCGGAACCGGGAGCATGACCCGGAGTCTTCCCCGGATCAGTTCATGGCCTTTTCCGGTCAGGCAGATCACCGGGTACTTGTCCCCGGCCCGTGCAAGAAATCCCTGCCGGATAAGTTCGCCAATCCAGATCCGGTACTGCTCCCTGCTGTATTTCCTGCCGGTCCCGTACGCCTTAAGGGACGACAGGTTGTACTCCTGGATCTTTGCCGTCTTTGATCCCCGGAGGACCGCAATAATGAGCTCGGCGCCGAACGGGAACGGCAGCTGCTGCACGGCGAGGGCCAGCTGCCGGGCCGCATCCGTGGAATCTTCCATATCCGGGGGATGGTCGCAGTTGTCGCACGATCCGCAGTTCTCGGGCGGGAATTGTTCCCCGAAATATTCCAGCAGGAACCGGCGCCGGCATCCGGTACACTCGCAGTAGGAAACAAGATCCCCCAGTTTCTGGAGAGAGAGTTTCAGGCTCCGTTCAGGAGTATCGTCATGCTCGAGCATGGACCGGACCCGTGATACGTCCCCCCGGCTGTAGAGAAGGATGCACTCGCTGTATTTCCCGTCCCGGCCGGCTCTCCCGGTCTCCTGGTAATAGGATTCAACGGTCTTTGGCAGGACATAGTGGATAACAAAGCGTACATCCGGCTTGTCGATTCCCATGCCAAAAGCCACTGTTGCACAGACAACCGTGGCCCTGCCATGGATGAATGCGTCCTGGACCCGGGTGCGGACCTGCGGCGAGAGCCCGGCATGGTAGGCAAGCGCGGGAAAGCCGCGTTTTTTGAGTTCGGCTGCAACTTCCTCGGTCTCTTTCTTGCTCAAGCAGTAGATTATCCCGGGATCACTCCGGTGCTGGCCAAGATAGTGCAGAAGAAAGATGAGGGGGTTTTTTTTCGGGATGACCCGGTACTGAAGATTCGGGCGGTTGAAACTGCCAACAAATTCCTTCACATCTTTGAGGCCCAGCTGACGGATGATATCGGACCTGACTTCAGGGATTGCGGTAGCCGTCAGTGCAATGACCGGGATATCCGGGAAATTCTTTTTTACCTGCGCGAGTTCCCGGTATTCCGGCCGGAAATTATGGCCCCATTCCGAGATGCAGTGGGCTTCATCGATGGCTATTAAGTTCACGCGGGCTTCGCGGAGCGAGGAGAGAAATCCTGCCTGCATGCATTTCTCTGGAGAGATAAAGAGGAGCTTTAAACTGCCATTGCGGATGGCTTCCTCTATTCTGCTCCTGCCTCGGGAATCCAGAGCGCTTGTGTATGCTGCAGCCGGAATTCCCCGGAAGTTAAGGTCATCAACCTGGTCTTTCATGAGCGAGATCAAGGGCGAGATAACGAGCGTGAGGCCGTCCCGGCAGAGTGCCGGGAGCTGGTAACAGAGGGATTTTCCTCCCCCGGTTGCCATGATTGCGAGGGTATCGTTCCTTTCAAGAACCGACCGGATGATAACCTCCTGGTGCGGTAAAAAGGTGGTATATCCCCAGTATTTTTTCAGAAGGTGTACAGCGTTATCCATCAGGTCCCCGTTCTGTTCAAAGAATGGATGAGTGCCATAATGTATGCCGGAACGGTACAAGAATCCTTTGACCGTGCACTCCCGGCTTTCAGAGCCCGGCCCACATCTGGCCGACGGCAAAAGCCGTGCGGTACTCGGCAATGGAAAAGCCCGGGTTCTTCTCTTCAAGTTCGGCAAGGGCTGCAGCCATAGCCGATTCTCCTTTCCCGTACTGGCCATCGCGAAACCCGCAGCCGATCTCGGCAGCATCGAACGAGAGCCGGCGTACGCGGATGAGGGCTTCGCGGCAGACTGCGGGGGATACTTCCGGGACAGCATCCCGGATCCGGTTCAGGAGGTCTACATCATCGGGAGCCGGGCAGGATGGCGGCGAGCGTCCCTGCCGGAAGAGAAGAGAGAATGCTGCCGAGAGGGTTTTTGTATCCATGACCGGTGGAGTTTTTGACACCGTCTCACTCCTTTCGTCGCAGGCGCGCAAGCACCGGGCTTGACACAAAGACCTGTTCAAACGGCTGTATCATGTGCTGTTTCATGGAGCTCTTTGCCTCTTTCTGTACCGCAGGAATGGACAGGGCCAGTGAAAGGATCGCGGTCCGGATACGGCGGATGTATTGGCTCTGGGGGAAATCGTAGCCCCCGTGTGACCGGTAATAGCGGTCATCGGCTTTGAAGACTGCCCGCATGCCGCCCCAGATCTCGTCCCGGAAGATCTTATGACCGGCAATGGCGGGGAACTGGGGCGCGGAAATATATCCGGAAGCAGCGAGCCGGATACAGGTTGCGACAAGGGAATCGATCCGGCTGTCAACCGGTTCCGGTTCTTCATCAGTCACTATCCCGGCAAAATTCGCGCCGGAGACACTGATATAAGCGGCCATCACTTCAGGAAGCGGCCTGGCAGAGGAGTAGGGGCCCTGGGCAAGAACTGCCACTTGTTTTCCGGCCAGGGACGGCACATGGCCGAGAAAGAAACTCCGGTCAAAGAATTGTTTGAATGCCGCCGAGAAGTACCGGTCTTTGACGGTGCCTGCAAAGAGAATGATGTCGGCGGTAAGCACGGTCTTTTTCATAAACCCGGTATACCCGTCTTCATATACGCAGGTGTTATCAAAAGCGCACCGGCAGCAGCCAAGGCACCCGCCTTTCATCCGGGCCTCTTCGAGCGATACGATAGATGCAGAACGGCCAAAACCGGCAGCTGCCCGCTGGACCATCTTCTCGAGGTTCGAGCCGGGCGCAGCATCGGTCAGGATGAGCACGTTCTTTCCCCCGGTCTCCTGTGGGAGCGGGATGGGGCCGGGACGGTAGGGGAGATCGCGGGTCACCAGCGGGGCTGAATGGCGCTGGATAGTTGGTTTTGCCGCTGCGCCCTCAAAGAGAGTCTTTCCAAAGAGCACGAGCGCTTCCTGGTTCTTCTCTTCAAGAAGGTCATTCATGTTTGCCGAGAACGAGCCAAGCGCCTGCATGCCAAGGTCTTCAGCAACCGAAGTGAGGTACGTGTGCGCCGTGTGATCGAAAAAATGGATGGAGGTTGTCAGCGTTGCAGCATATTTCTTATCAAATGCAGCTGCCGCGTTCCGGGAAAAGACCAGTTCTATGAACCGCTTGAACTGGGCCGGGACCAGCAGGTAATAGACCGGGGTTGCAAAAAGGACGATATCGGCAGAGGAAACCAGGCTGGTTATCCGGGCAAACTCGCCCTCGCGGGTTTCGATGGCATGGATCTTCTGCCCGATATCTTCCACAACAAAAGTATGGGCGGGAAATGCAGCTTCCAGGAACTTCACGTACTGGACGGTGATGCTCTCAGCGCCTTTGGGGCTCCCATTCAGGACACAGACTTTCATGGATCTCTCCTTTGTTGCTTCACCGTCAAGCGGTATTAAGGTGACGGGATCATATTCTCCCGCGGTCTCCAGCTTATTCGCGCCCGGCACGAAAGGGAATCCCATATTGCCCGTGAATTTTCAAAGCAGGATGAAGAAAACCCAAATCCCGATAACTGCAATTTTCTTCGCATTCAAAGCAATTTTATTAACGGAACAGATTGCAGTGATAATCTATGACATTATCACCGCGAACAAAGCCCGCTCTTTATGGGCTCATCTGTCTCTTTGTGATTCTTGTCTCGGTCACGCTCATCAGCGGGTGCACCCAGACTACAATGCAGACCCCTGCAACACCAGCAGTTACGACTGCCCCTATTGCAAACATGCCAAACCCTGCATCGGCAGCATGTGTAAACTCGGGCGGCAGCGTGAACATTGTGAAGAATGCTGACGGGAGCGAATATGGCATGTGCATGTTTAAGAACGGCACCTCCTGCGAGGAGTGGGCGCTCTTCCGTGGAGAGGGCTGCAAAGCCGGCGCTGCAGCAACCCCGTCACCCGTCGTGGGAGAGAAGAAGATGGTAACATTCACCCAGGCAGACAATGGCAAGACATCAAATGTTAGCGAGGGCTCACGCTTTGCCGTGCAGCTTGCAGAAAACCCAACTACCGGGTTCATGTGGAATGCAACCGTATCCCCAGGGCTTGTCATCCAGTCCTCGGATTTCAGCCAGGATGCAGCATCGAAAGGTCTCACTGGTGCCGGGGGTATCCGCACCTGGATCATCCTTGCAAAAGATACCGGCAGCCAGAAGTTCTCGGCAACCTATATGCGCTCCTGGGAGCCGGTGACCGGTAACGAGACCGCGTACTCCGTGAATATCCAGGTTGTTAAGATCTGATTCCTCATATTTTACCGGAATTTTCCGGGGATCTTTTTTTTTAACCGGATGGATCCTTTTATTAAAAAAAGGGTTTAAGATGACCGGAAAACTTTCCTTTCAGATAATCCCAAAAAATTATTTTTTAAATAAGCCAAGCATCCCTTTTTTCTGGGGGGGCTTTTTGCCTTTTCCCGAAGGACCGGTTATATCGGGTATATCGTAATTTGGTCCCCGCGAGCTTTTGTCTTTGAGTTCTTCAGCCACAAGGGGCAGATGGGCATATTTCTTGGATGAGAAGGAGATCTGGGGATCGGTCCGTTTTTCACTTCGTGGTGCCGGAACTGCCAGTTCATCTGCCACCATGGGGAGGTGGGCGTATTTTTTTTCGGTACGGGAAGAAGGGATTGCCCGGGGCTCTTCATGGTATACATCGTCATTAAAAGGATCCCAGTCCGGCACCGGTTCCTGGCGCATTGGTTTTGATGCTGCCGGTTTTCTTGGTTTTACGAGAACGGACGGGGCCGGGGGGGCAGCCTCCACCGGTTTTCCTTTTTTTGTGACTACCTTTTTGTCCCCGAACTGGGTCCCGCACCGGGTGCAGAACATGGATGCAGAATCTATTGCCACATTGCCGCAGCCCGGACAGACCGGGGCGGGAGTGACAATCCGGGAGCCGCAGCGGTTACAGAACTCGGCAAGTTCATCCGATACCACGGTACCGCAGGAAGAGCAGAGCGGAAACGCTGGTTCGATCTCCTCAATTATCCCGGAACCGCAGCGGTTGCAGAAAAGGGCCTCATCGTCAGGAGCAGGTATACCGCATTTTCCACATTTACGGGTCATGTATTCCACACTTAGTTAAAACAGGAATTTGTATAAAGACTCTGGTCCATGCCGGAAAACTTTAGTGCACGGGTTCCCCGTTCCCAAAAGAGACCGCCCGTCTCAGAGGATCCTTGTAATATTTTCCGGCAACAACCCGGCGGACACCCCCGCGGGGATTATCGGTATCCCCGGTGTATCGCGGGATCATGTGGCAGTGGCAGTGCATCACGGTCTGGCCGGCAGCTTCTCCGATATTATAACCGAGATTATACCCGGATGGCCGGAAATTCTCCTCAATGATCTTCCGGCATTCTTCGGTCATATCTATCATGGCCAGTTTCTCGTCCGCGGTCAGTGAAAAATAATCCGGTACGTGACGGAACGGCATGATGAGCAGGTGGCCTTTGGATACCGGGAACCGGTCCCAGCGGGCATAGCAGAGCGGATTTCTGGCAACAATATCATCGCCGTACGGTGAGCAGAACGGGCATTTGCGGGATTGCACCATGAAGAGCCTCCTGATCATTATGGAACGGGAAATCCTTTTTATTATTGTGATTCTGTGTTTTTCTTCCGGCCCGGTTCTCCTGCATTGCGGCTACGATATCTATTTTGTACTCTGCGATCAACATTATCGCAGGTACCCATGGCATATGTCCACCGGATTGAAGTCCGATACACGACCGATCCCCGGCTGAAAGTCCGGACCGACCGGATCCGATCGCTGGGATATTTCATCGACGAACTCCAGCTTGCTGAGGTCTATACCATCTCCCTCTTTTCACGGGATTTCTCTATGGAAGAGCTAAAGGAGATAGGCTCTTTGCTTGCCAACCCGGTTGAACAGGAATTCACTGTTGACAGTCCGACTGCGGGAATCTTCGATCACGCGATCGAGGTTGGTTTCCTTCCCGGTGTTACCGATAATGTCGGGACAACCGCGCGCCAGACCATTGAGGATTATTTCCGGTTCTCGTTTCGCCCGGGCGAGGCAGTGTACAGTTCCCAGCTCTATTTTGTCCGGGGCACTATAACCGGAGAAGCGGTAAAAAGCCTTGCCGGGGCGCTTGCAAATCCCCTCGTAAACCGCATCCATATAAAAACCCGACCGGAATATGGCAAAAAAGGCATGGACCTTGTCGTGCCGTATGTTGAACTGCATGAACGGCTGACTGCAGAGACCGTGGATCTCGCGCTGGACGACGCGGATCTTGTAAAGCTTGGCAAAGAAGGAATTCCCGACCCCGTCACCGGCCAACGTCGGGGGCCCCTGGCCCTTGATCTTGCCCAGCTGCATGCAATCCGCGATTATTTCCAGGCACTCGGGCGGAACCCCACGGATCTGGAACTCGAGGCTCTTGCCCAGACCTGGAGCGAGCACTGCAAGCATACGATCTTTGCCTCGGCCATGGACGACGATCTCCCGCTCGGGTTGTACAAGACGTATATCCAGGGTGCAACCAACAAAATCCGCGGGGAGAAGGGAAAAGACGATATCTGCGTTGCGGTTTTTACCGATAACTCCGGGGCCATCATCTTTGACGACACCTACCTGGTAACGCACAAGGTCGAGACCCATAATTCCCCTTCAGCGCTCGACCCATTCGGCGGTGCACTCACGGGAATCGTGGGGGTCAACCGCGATACCATCGGTTTTGGGCTCGGTGCAAAGCCCTGCATCAATGTGTACGGGTACTGTGTCGGCGACCCCGACCAGGAACTCCCCCTGTACCGGGCCAGAGACCGGATGAACCCGGTCCTCTCCCCCCGCAGGATCCTTGACGGGGTTGTGCACGGAGTTGGTGTTGGCGGGAACTGCTCGGGCATCCCGAACCCCCAGGGGTTCTGCTGGTTTGATCCCCGCTATGCCGGAAAACCACTCGTCTTTGCCGGCACGGTCGGCATTATCCCCCGCGAGCATGCGGGCAGGAAGATGTACGAGAAGAAAGCCGAGCCGGGCGATCTCATTGTTGTTGTCGGGGGCAGGGTGGGAAAAGACGGGATCCACGGGGCAACCTTCTCGTCAGAGGCTCTTGACCCGGCAAGCCCGGTCACGGCAGTCCAGATTGGCGATCCCATCACCCAGAAGAAGTTCTCGGACGTGATTGTTAAGGAAGCCCGGGACCTCGGTCTCTACCGGAGCATCACGGACAACGGGGCCGGGGGGATCTCCTGCTCGGTTGCCGAGATGGCAAAAGAATGTGGCGGCTGCAGGGTCCAGCTCGAGAAAGTGCCCCTGAAGTACCCGGGCATGGCCCCGTGGGAGATCTGGATCTCGGAATCCCAGGAGCGCATGACCCTTGCGGTTCCATTAGAGAACCTTGATGCATTCATGGAACTGATGCAGCGCCGGGATGTCGAAGCCACCGCGATTGGCACGTTCTCGGACTCGGGCCATTGCACGGTCACCTATTTTGACCAGGTGGTCATGGATATCAGCCTTGATTTCCTTCACGACGGGCTGCCGAAAAAACACCTTAAGACAACGTACACAAAACAAGCCTTCCCGGAGCCGGACATCCCGTGTCCCGAGCGCCTGGACAGCACGCTCCTTGCCATGCTGAAGCGTAAAAATCTCTGCTCCCACGAGTTCATCTCCATCCAGTACGACCACACCGTCCAGGGCGGCCATGTCCTTGGCCCGGTTCAGGGGAAGGGAAGAGTGCAATCCATTGCATCGCTCACAAAAGTCCTGCCGGGTTCAGGAAAAGGTGTTGGCCTCTCGCAGGGCCTCTTTCCCTCGTACTCGGAGATCGACCCGTATCTCATGGCCGGGGCCGGTATCGACACTGCCATCCGCGGGCTTATTGCCATCGGCGTTCCCCTGGATGCAATTGCGATCCTGGACAATTTCTGCTGGTGTTCATCCGATGAACCGGAACGTCTCGGGCAGCTGAAGCTGGCAGCCAAAGGATGTTATGATTTTGCAACAGCTTTTCAAACCCCGTTCATCTCCGGAAAAGACAGCATGTTCAACGACTTCTCGGGCTATGACCAGGAGAACAACCGGGTGAGAATATCCGTACCCCCGACCCTCCTCATCTCATCCATCGGGGTCCACCCGGATGTGCAGAAATCCGTCTCGCTGGATGTAAAAATTGCAGGGGATCTTGTCTACGTGATCGGCCGGACCCAGGAAGAACTGGGCGGCTCAGAATATTTTGCCCATCTCGGGTCCTGTGGCAACCATGTCCCGGTACTCGATCCCGAAGGGGCAAAGGTTATTTACCAGCGGTTGACCGGAGCCATCTCTCATGGCCTTGTGGCCTCGGCATTCCCCGTCACCCATGGCGGGCTTGGCATTGCCCTTGCAAAAGTATCGGTTGCCGGACGGCTGGGGATGGATATCACCCTGCCAAAAGGGATGCGCCCGGATTATCTTCTCTTCTCGGAATCGCTCAGCCGGTTTGTGGTAACGGTAGCTCCCGACAATAAGCGGGCCTTTGAGCTGGCACTTGGCCAGGATGCCGAGCTCATCGGGCGGGTGACAAAAGGCCCATTCCGGGTAACCGGAGAGAAACTTCTCATCGATGTACCGGTAAACGAACTCGAAGCGGCGTACAAAACCCCGTTCGGGAGGTACTGATCATGGCTGCCCTGCACAGGAAGACCGGCATTGTAAAAAGTGCAAAGACCCTTCCGGAAGAGACGCTCCTCCCCGATAAGGCCCTCATCCTGAGCGGTTTTGGGATCAATTCCGAGATGGAGACCGCAGAGGTACTCCTCCGGGCCGGAATGGGTTCGGACATTGTCCACATCAATGACCTGATTGATGGCAGAAAGAAGATGCAGGACTACCGGCTGCTCGTCTTCCCCGGCGGGTTCTCGTATGGCGACGATACCGGTGCCGGCAATGCGTATGCCAACCGCGTGAGAAACAACATCTGGCCGGACCTTGAGCGGTTCCTTGACGGCGACAACCTTGTCCTTGGCATCTGCAACGGGTTCCAGATCCTCTCAAACCTTGGCCTCGTGCCTGCCTTTGATAAGCAGTATAGGCGCGAGATTGCGCTCATGCCAAACCGGAAAGGCGTGCTGGAATGCCGGTTCGTTACCTTAAAACCCGGGGCGGAGAGCCTCTGGACAAAAGGCATAGAGCGGATCTATTGCCCGGTTGCCCACGGGGAAGGCAACTTCTCGTGCTCAAAAGAGACTTTAACAAAGCTGAAGCGCAGCGGCATGATCGCGTTCACCTATTGCCGGGAAGACTTAAGCCCGGCGGACGGCGAGTACCCGTACAATCCCAACGGGTCGGTTGAGGATATTGCCGGCATCACGTCCGCAGACGGAAAAGTCCTTGGCCTCATGCCGCATCCCGAGCGGGCCATGGAGTTTGTGAACCTGTATGACTGGCCGCTCAGAAAAGAGATGCTGAAACGGGAAGGCAGGCCGGTTCCCAAAGAATCGCCCAATATGCAGTTGTTCCGGAATATTGTGGATTATTTCCGTTGAGATTGCCCGGGGTTCAGGGAAGATCATCCAGCGTATTTCCAGTCAATCCTTTTTAGCACTGTTTTTCTGAGATGATTTTTTCCACTGTTTTTGGAGTACTCTTGCCATTCTCAATTGTTGCGATACCCTGCGCCGACCAAAAAGGGCGCCCCGCGGCGCTTCAATTACCGGGGATTATCTGAAAGGAAATTATTCCGGTCTTTCAATTATCTTCTGATAGAGCGAAAAAAATTGGCTAGTTGGATCCTTAAAAAATAAGAAAAACAGTGGGGGTCAAGGGGTGCTCCCCTTGGGCAGCATCCCCCTTTGGGGGAGTGAGGGGGTCACGGTCGTAATTTTTGAGAGATTGAAAACTTCTGTCAGTGCGGATTATACTTACCGGTTTCAATTGTTGCGATGCACTGCGCCGCCCCCGAAGGGACGCCCCCGCGGCGCTTCAATTACTGGGCTATAGCTAAACAGAAATTATTACGGTCTTTCAATTCTCTTCTGATAAAGCCAAAAAAACCGGTTAGTTGGATCCTTAAAAAATAAGAAAAACAGTGGGGGTCAAGGGGTCTCCCCTTGGGTTGCCTCCCCCTCCCGAGGGAGTGAGGGGGTCATGCTCCCGGCCGGTTTACCGGTTTTTTATCGATCAGCCTGCCGCTGGTATAACTGAGAGTGCCTGTACCCGGTCAAGCGTTGCAATAACATTTGAGAACCCGGTTGCTGCCCGGCCAAACGCCACTGCCCGGGCGGTCCGGTCCGTTTCAAGAACTCCCCGGTCCTGCCACCAGACAGCCTCCCAGTACTGCTCCTCTGCCAAAGTATAGAGCCGGGCGGTCTCCGGGGCCGGGCTGCTGCCAAGCACTTTTACCGTATTCCAGAACGCGGAATCGGCATCTCTGCGGAGGTTATACACCATGACTGCGGGGGTTTTGCTGACCGTGTAATTGATGTACGTCCCGGTCTGGCCAGGGGCTTTTGTTCCCCAGTATGGCATGCCGGGATTTCCGGTGCAGACTGATACCACATTCTCGCCGGGCATGGCGATAAACGAGTAGATGGACCCGACATCTGAACGGAAGCGGCTGATGGTATTGGTGCTCCAGGGATCGTTGTAGTGCCACTGCTTCCCGTCCCACCAGTCGGTTAAGGAGAGGAATTTTTTTGCGGTCCCGTAATTGAGATTCCCGGTCGTGTTCCGGATCTCTTTATCGAGCGTGATGTAGCGGTAGTACGTGGACGGGTAGTACACTTCGGCGTCCCAGATCTTCTGGGAGGGTTTCATAGCAGGGTCAAGATAGAAATTCGTGGTAATGATGTAACTGCCGTTGTGCGGGTACCGGATTGCCGACCGTGCCCGGGTTGCTTCAATCACTTCTGCATTGCCGGATGAATCAGCCAGGAGACGGTTTAAGGCAAACCCCTTTGTCATTGCAAGAAGTGACTGTTCGGCTTCCGGTACCGTTGCAGAAGTCATGCCTATGTACGGGATCTCAATAAAACCGGAGATCCCCGGCCCAAGATCCCCTTTGCCATCAGAGGGTGCCGAAGAGAGGAGATAGATAAGCCCCTTCTCGTTTGCCACTGCATTGGAACCAGGCCGCCCGGCCCCGGTTGGGAGGATGGCTGAGTACCCGTTCTCCGGGTAAACGGCAAGCAAAACCTGGTAGGAATTGGCCGGTACCTGGTAATAATCGAAATTGATCCCGGCAATCATACCATTTCCGGTAGTATTCCCGTATGCGGCAAACCCCGTGCAGTGCTCTTCCGGCACCGGTCCGCCGCGTCCCCCGTAATAGGACATGACAACCGGATCCATCCGGGAAAATGCAATGCCCTGGTCATTCATGGCATCGGACATTCCAATAAAAAAAGCCGGGAAATCAAAGCCGGTCAGTTCCTTTGAGATGTACATCTCTGAGATGGTGCAGTTATCCACAATATCAGCATAGGTATTTTTTGAGAGTGCAGTGGCCCAGGCAGCGTCCCGGTTTATGGCAATATATTCCGGGGCCTGGAGGCCGTACTGGTATCCCATTTCGTACGGGCTTCCCTGGAGTACAACAACCGGCATAACCCCGGGCGGCGGGAGATAGGTTTCCGATACGGGGCCGGGGAATGGGTAGCCGCCCGTTGACGGTGCCGATGAACCCTGGCACACGGGCAGGCTGCAAGCAGCAGACGATCTGAAGGTTTGCCCTGCGGATACGGGCGGGAGCAGGATGAGCAGCAGAAGGACAAGGACGCCGGCGAAAAGAACGAACCGGCTGCGGGATCGGGCCATGATACATTTTACCCCGGGCCGGCTGAAATATCTGTTGAAAAGATCGCGGGATATTCTCCCGGGACCGGTGCTCTTCCATAAGCTTGATACCCTGATCCGATAAAACCAGAGAAGAGGCCTCTCATGAAACGCAAGATCATCAGTATCGATGAAGCGAAATGCACGGGATGCGGCCGGTGCATCCCGGACTGCCCGGAAGGAGCGCTCCAGCTTATCGACGGCAAGGCCCGGCTCGTGAGCGACCTTTTCTGTGATGGCCTGGGGGCCTGCATCGGCACCTGCCCGGAAGGAGCCATCACGGTCATCGAGCGCGAGGCGGTCCCGTACAATGAGTATGCGGTTATGGAAGTCATTGTCCGGCAGGGAATGCCGGTCATAAAGGCCCATCTCGAACACCTTGCCAGCCACGGGCAGCTCTCCCTTTACAACCAGGCAATCGAGTACCTGATCGAGAAGAGCATCCCCATACCCGACCATAAGCCGCCGGAGAAAACGCCTGCATCCCCTCAGTCCGGCAGGACCGGCGAGGGTGTCTGCCATGCCGGCCCCCATGAAGCCCACCCGTTCGCTGCCTGCCCGGGGTCTGCTGCAAGGAGCATCCCGCGGGAACGCGGCTTTGGCCCCCGCCAGCCATCCGGTGGTAAAAGCGGGTCCATGCTCCGGCAATGGCCAATCCAGCTGGCCCTCCTCAACCCGTCAGCACCGTACTTCGACAATGCCGACCTCCTCATCTCCGCTGACTGCGTCCCGTTTGCTTATGCCGGGTTCCATGAAGAGTTTCTTCAGGGCCGGATTCTCATCATGTTCTGCCCGAAACTGGATGGCGACCTGGAAGCGTATATCAACAAACTTGCAGAGATCTTCCGTAAGCATACCATCCGGTCAATCACTATCGTTCACATGGAAGTGCCCTGCTGCGGCGGGGTGCGGTTCGTTGTCGAAAAAGCGCTTGAAAAATTCGGCATTCCTATCCCGGTTGCCGAGAAGACGATAACCATTGACGGGAAAGTTAAATAACCGTTTCACATACGGATTTCCGGGTCATTGTTAATAATCCCGGTTCTCTCTCCATCACTCATCCATTTTTCCGGCTTTTTTTGGATCTGCCAATGTTTGAACTTCCCGGTGATATCATTGACAATTATTTTCCTATTTATCACGGGGATAATGAGAGCAATATATAGTCTTCATCTGGTGAGTTGGTGCAAGACAACCTGCACAACAGGTGTCAATTACAAGGATTGGTAAAAATGAAGACCATTAGAAATTCGATCACGGTTATGGCAGTGCTGGTATGTGCAGCAGTGCTGCTGGTACCGGTAGTACAGGCCCAGGAGTCCGGTGCCGCAAATGCGCCGGGCCAGGGCGGCATGGGCCGGATGCATGCACCACCGTCGGCAGGAGCAGGAAACTCGGACATCGGGGGAAGCGGGACAGGGCAGGCACCCCCATCCATGGGGCCTGGTAATGGCCAGGGAAGCGGTTCCATGGCTCCGCCTTCCGGCGGGTCCGGCAAGATGACTGCAGGGGGTCACGGGCAGGGTTCCGGGAACATGGCACCACAATCAGGTGATTTCGGGAACATGACCCACCAGAACATCGGACATGGCCGCGGCCAGGGATTCGGGAATATGACGCCCCCTGCCGGTGAATTCGGGAATATGACTGCCATGGGCGACCGGCCGGGTTCTGGCAACATGACGCCACCATCCGGTGACTTTGGCAACATGACTGCACGGGCAAACGGGCACGGGTACGGGAACCTGACACCTCCGTCTGACAGTGCCGGGCAATGGCAGGACGGCAACAACCAGCCTTCGCAGCAGGGCAGTTCATCCCAGCCGGCAGCAAAACAGAAGGTGAACGATGACCTGATAGCGGATCTCATCGGCAAACTCCAGGCTTTGTTGTCTGCCCGGGCCTGATCCGGCTCACAAAACCGGATTTTGACCCTCTCTTTTTCCGGATCCGGGTCCGCAAGGGATTTTGTTTCGACGTTCAGGACCTCAACCGGATCCATTTCATGGAAAAATCCCATAACCGTACATTTATCTTGATCCTGTCCGATTTCCACATTATGTCACAGTCACGTGCAGTTGCGATGACATTTGTTGCCCGGCCAACCCGCGAAGGGGCCGGTGTCCGGCTCAACCGTGCATTCGGGTACTCCCAGGTACCGCTCTTTGATCCGTTCCTGATGCTCGATGATTTCCGGGCAGACACGCCGGAAGACTACCTTGCCGGGTTTCCCTGGCACCCGCACCGGGGGATCGAAACGGTGACCTACATGCTGGAAGGCCGGGTCGAGCATGGCGACAGCATGGGTCACAAAGGGGATGTCCGGGCCGGGGGAATCCAGTGGATGACAGCCGGTTCCGGTATCATCCACCAGGAGATGCCAAAGCCGGTGAACGGCCGCATGGGCGGGTTCCAGCTCTGGGTCAACCTGCCAAAGAGCCACAAGATGATGGACCCCCGGTATCAGGAGATTGTGGCAGAAGATATCCCGGTTGTCAACCGGGACGACGGGACAACCGTCCGGGTTATCAGCGGGACGGTTGATGGCATTTCCGGGCCGGTCCGGGACATTGTCGCGGACCCGGAATACCTGGACGTTACCCTGCCGCCCAATTCCCGGTTCACGCACCCGGTCCGGCCGGGTTACATGGCAGCAGCGTACGTGATTGAGGGCAGTGGAAAGTTTGATGCTTCTCAAAATGACACACTGGAGAACCGGACCATTGCCCTTTTTGGCAAAACCGGGGATTTTATCGAGGCAGAAGCCGGCTCCGGGAGAATGCGTTTCCTCTTCGTTTCCGGTAAACCCCTCGGTGAGCCGGTTGCATGGGGCGGCCCCATAGTGATGAACACGGATGCTGAGCTGGAACAGGCATTCGATGAGTACCGGAACGGGACGTTCATCCGGAAAAAAGGTGAAGGATCATGAAATGCTACATCTGTGCAAAAGAAGGAAAAGAGAGTGATGCTGTCGCAGTCTGCATTGTCTGCGGCATGGGGACGTGCATGAAACACACGATCAGGAAAGAGCTTGATGTCTGGGAAGGAAGCTATCCTATCCCATCCCATAAACTGCCAAAGAAGATGCCGCGGATGCTCTGTCCTGACTGCAGTGCCGGGTTCGGGGATGGTAAGTAATGGCATCGCTTGCCCGTCGCAGCATTGCCGAAGGTGTCGGCACACTGCTCCTTGTGTACTTCGGTGCCGGGGCCGCAGCCATCACGCTGATGCTAGCCCACGGCACCAGACCGGCAACGGCATTTAATATCGGTATCGGCCAGCTTGGCGGGCTTGCCGACTGGTTTGCCATCGGCATAACATTCGGCATTGTTATCGCGGCGGTCATCTATGCGCTTGGCCGGGTCTCCGGGGCGCATCTCAACCCTGCAGTGACAATCGCACTCTGTTCAACAAAACGGTTCCCGTCCGGGGAAGCCGTGGCATACATCATTGCCCAGTGTATCGGTGCTGCAGCCGGGAGCCTGCTCTTCTTCTTCAGCGTGGGGATGGATGCCGTCACGATCGGCGGACTCGGCGCAACCGCCCCGTTCCCGGGCATCGGGTACGGCCAGGCAATCCTTGTTGAGGCCATTGCCACCTTCGTCCTGATGCTGGTCATCATGGGCGTAGCGGTTGACAAGCGGGCACCGGCAGGTTTTGCCGGGCTCGTTATCGGGCTGACCGTTGCTGCCATGATCACTGCTACCGGCAACCTCACCGGGGGGTCACTCAACCCGGCCCGGACATTTGGTCCTTATATCATGGACTTCCTCCTCGGGGGTTCGAATCTCTGGGCGTTCTTCCCGATCTATATCATCGGCCCGGTCATTGGCGCTGTTGCTGCAGCCGTCTTCTATGACCGGATCTGTGCCGAGTGAGAACATAAAAACCTTTTTTGTTGTATCGGGCAGTATACAGAACAGCTGATACATGATGGGTATCCAACCATAATGCATACAGCAGGGAAATAATCATGTCACCGAGCACAGAACCTCCCTCATTTGATTTTCTTGTACAGCGAGCCCGCACGCTTGGCGCAAAGGATGCAAAAGTGATCCCCGCATCGGAGATCATTGTCGAGAACCGCGTGCCCCTGAAGTGCCGGGCCGGCTGCATTGCCTACGGCAAAAAGCTGACCTGCCCGCCCCATGTCCCGACACCGGACGAGTTCCGGAAGATCCTCTCCGAGTACCGTTACGCACTTCTTGTAAAGTTCATCTCGCCCGCCGAAGCAGACCCTGATGTGATCTGCTCGATCTACCGGTACTGGCTCGACCCCGATGCCCCGGCCGACAAAAAAGAGAGCGCAACACAGTTCTGGAAAGACCATTTCGATGGCACCGGGGCTTTTGCTCCCCTGATGCTCGAGCTGGAACGGACGGCATTCAATGCAGGCTTCCCGCTCGCCCTCGCGTTTGTCAACGGCTCGTGCCGGCTCTGCGAGACCTGCAATGTGAAGGCCGGCATCTGCGTCCACCCGACGCAGGCCCGGATCCCCGAGCACGCCGTGGGTGTCAACATGGTAAAGACCGCAGAGATGGCAGGAATGCCTATCCGGTTCCCGGTGCAGGGCCACCCGGAACTGATGGCCCTGCTCTTGATCGACTGATGGAGGATGAAGATATGGAACACGATCTCAGGCCAGCCGACCGGGTGGAAGTGACCGTCCTTGTCGACAATTATACCGACCAGCTCCTGAAGCAGTCAACGGCGGTTGACCACCGGATGAAACTGGATAGCGGAAATTGTATCCTTGCCGAGCACGGCCTCTCCTGCCTGGTACGGGTCTATTCCCAAAGTACGGTGCATACGATCCTGATGGATACCGGGCTCTCCACCATTTCTCTCTTCCATAACGCAAAGCAGCTTGGCTGCAATCTGGATGAAGCGGAATGTGTTGTCCTGAGCCATGGCCACCACGACCATACCGGGGGGCTTGTCGAGTTCTTCCGGCGATCATCCCGCCCGGTGCCGCTGGTATTTCACCCGGATGCGTTCCTCGCACGGAGAATAACATTTCCCGGCATGAGCCCGGTCCCCCTTCCCCACCCGGATCTGAGTGAGCTTGGGCGGTCCGGAGCCATCCTGCAGGAACGGGCATCAGCATCAGCGCTTGCCGCAGGTCACCTGCTCGTAACCGGGGAAGTGCCCCGCATCACGGGATTCGAGCGGGGACTGCCCGGGGCAGAAGCATGGAATGGCAGTGAATGGGTGACGGATCCTATCCGGGATGACCAGGCGCTCGTCATTCATATCCGCAATAAGGGCCTTGTCATAATCAGCGGGTGTGCCCATGCCGGGATCATCAACACGATCAGATATGCACAGGAACTGACTGGAACAGGGAAAGTCCATGCAGTTCTTGGCGGCTTCCATCTTTCCGGCACTGAATTCGAACCGATCATTGAACCCACAATTAAGGCAATGCAGGAGATAAGCCCGGATTACCTTGTACCCATGCACTGCTCGGGATGGAAGGCTATCAACCGGTTCATGGAGGCCATGCCGGGCCGGTGCATCCTGAACACGGTCGGGACAACATACATCTTCTGAACGCAAAAAAAGAACCGATACCGTTATCAGAGATTCCGGCCCCTTCTTGTTTTATGAGAGGGTCGTGCGGATGATTCGCGGGAGGGAACGGGTTGTGAAAATACTGCTTGTTTTCCTGATCCTTGCCGGCCTTGTCCTGGGTGCCGGCTGCAGCCAGAAAACAGAGGGACCGGGTATTGTGAAGACCGGTACCGGGCCGGTCCTGGGAACAACGGAGAATGGTATAACGGTCTACCGCGGCATCCCCTATGCAGCGCCGCCGGTTGGAGACCTCCGCTGGAGACCGCCTGCACCTGTTCAGCCCTGGACCGGCGTGCGGAATGCAACAGGGTACGGTCCCATCTGCCCCCAGGTAATCACGGATGACCCCACCCCGGGCTCTCCCCCGCAACCCATGAGCGAGGACTGCCTCTTTGTAAATGTCTGGACCCCGGCCCATACACCCGGTGAAAAACTGCCGGTCATGGTCTTTATCCATGGCGGTGCCTTCATCGAGGGAGCCGGCTCACAACCCCTCTATGACGGCAGCGTGCTTGCTAAATCCGGAGTCATTGTTGTCACGCTCAATTACCGGCTCGGGTCCCTCGGGTTCCTCTCCCACCCGGATCTTGTAAATGAATCTGCCACCGGCACCTCGGGCAACTATGGTCTTATGGACCAGCAGGCAGCGCTGCAGTGGGTGCAGGAAAATATCGGTGCCTTCGGTGGCGATCCCTCAAAAGTGACCGTATTTGGGGAATCGGCCGGGGCAACAAGCATCCTTGCCCAGCTCGCAAGTCCGCAGGCAAAGGGTCTCTTCCGGCAGGCCATTGTCGAGAGCGGGCCGCTCTGGACCAATGGTTCCGAGCTCAATATTGTCAGCACCCGGGGTGCTGCCGAACAGAACGGGATGGATCTTGCAAAGAGCCTCGGGTACCCCGGCCCGGGTGCCATCCGGCAGATGCGCACGCTGGATGCCATGACCATTATCAATGCAACGCCCCGTCCGGCATCCACGTTCTGGCTTACCCATACCCTGAAGTTCAAGCCCTCGGTTGACGGGTATATCCTCCCTGCCGCACCCGAAGACATATTCCGGGACGGGCAGCAGATTGCAGTCCCGCTCATCATCGGGACCAATGCCGACGAGGGGACCATGCTTGCCGCGGGTACGGGCATGAACGCATCGGCATATGAGAAGTATATCAGGAACCGTTTCGGTGAGCACGCCGGGGAAGTCCTTGCAGCGTACCCGGCAAAAACCCCGGATGAGGTCCAGTACCAGATGGAGCGTATTATGACCGACTTTGATTTTGCCGATGCAGCAAAAACCATTGCCGGGTCCATGGCTACTCTCAACCAGAGCACGTACCTGTACCGTTTTACGTACGTGATGCCCGGCCAGCCGTTCGGGGCATTCCACGGGAGCGAGCTCTTCTTTGTTTTCCGGCCGGCTTCCTCAAAACCGGACCCTGCCAGCCGCCGGGTCTCGGATACGATGATTGCGTACTGGACGCAGTTTGCAAAGACCAGTAATCCCGGAAGTGCGATGAATGTAACATGGCCTCCCTATAGTCGTGAAAATCCCCGGTACCTGGATATCGGGAAGAACCCGGTGGTGATGATTGGTTCCTGATACTCCCGTTGCAGATCCAGGTTCGCGATAAAAAATACCGGCCCGCTTGGATTTTATTGATGTGCATGGCAGGGGAATCTGTATTAAAAAATGCCGGTCTGGCGTTCTCTTTTGAGAACGGTCAGATTTTAGTCTTCCATTTTTTTTTATCTGAGGAAACTTTTCACCAGAGAATGTCCCGTGAATGCAGGTTTACCCGCAGCTGATCAAAATCATGGTGTTAAACGGGCACCTATGAACCAGAGAACATCAGTTATTACCCGGATACCATCAGGAGGACGGTTTACGCCTTTTTTAAAAACTGATAAAAAATTCAGTTCTGCGTCGGAGCCGGTAACTTCCGGTCATTTTTCCGGTTTAATTCCACAAGGCAGAGCTGATCGATAGAATCAAGGAGAGTCTTCCGAGCTTTTTTCATCCGTATCTCATCATTTGAGGAAAAATCGCCTGCCAGGTACCTGAGGGTGGTGACATAATACTGGAGCACGGGATACTCCTTCTCGAAATCGGCGAGCCGGGTCATGGCTTCCTTTGGCTCGTGGCTGAGAAGGTCAAAGGCAAAGTCAAAGAGTTCTACAAGGTGTGAGGGCATACCCCTCGTTATCGCCAGTTTCCGGAAACTGTGGTAGGTTATTTTCTTGTTTGTCAGGAGAGAGAGTTTGAGCCCGAGATAAATTGGCTCAAGCAGATCGGGATATTGCTTGAGGAGCTGGTTGACAATACCGGCAGCCCCGGCAGCATCGCGGCTTTCCAGTTTATAGTAATACATTTCGCGGAGGAACTGGATGTCATTGTAAAACCGTTCGGCCCCCATCTCGAGAAAACGCTTTCGCATCTCGGCATTACCGGTCATCACGGCATTCGCAAGCCCGATCTCCACAAACCATTTTTCACTGGGGAACCATTCAAGGGCGGTCAGGAGCATCTGCCAGAAGATCTTCTCAAGAAAAGCCGGATCATCCAGTTCCAGCTGGCGTACCTGATTCACGCCGGGCTTCTGTTTTGCAAGGATGAGCATAAGTTCCCGGGCAAAGAGCTCCATCTCACCGGGCCGGTGGCTTTTTGAATCAGGATCATCTTTCTTGAATTCCCGGAGGGAGAGGACGTGGTAGCAGTATGCCACCGCGGTTCCGAGCTTGGCATCGAGCACGGCATATTTTTTCAGGAAAGTAAGGGCATGGATAAAATCCCCGGATTTGAGCAGCTTGAGCCCGACAACGATATTGACTCCCTGCTCAGCCCCCTTGTTCTTCTTGAACCGGACGGCATTTGCCATCACCTTTTTGATGTACTCGAAGTCGCCGGTATTTGCACTCGCGTCAAGAACCTTGAAAGTAATACTGTCAATGAATTCATCGTAGGCATTGTTGGGGAGATCCGGGAATGATGATTCGATTGCAGATATGACATATCCGTAGAAAACCGGCAGATTGGCATCGACTTTCTGGGTATTACGATCAATATACCCGTCGAAATCCTTCTTCAGGAGATGGAGCTTATCGTACGTTATCGCATCCGAAAGCTTCTCTCCCCGCATATAGGGAAAATGGCATGTTAAAATATTAAAAGGTATGATAACCTGAACTATGCCTCATCCTGGGCATAGTAATAGTACTCGCCCAGGCTTTTTTGTTCCCGGTCAAGGAACGATTCCGGCTTGTTGATACGCGGCCGCCCGCTCTGGTCACGGCGGAACGTGACATCCAGTTCCCGCAGGAACCGGTTCATGCCGTCCCGCATCGGGAACGGCCCTGCAGCGGTCCCGTGACGGCCCGGCTCGCCTTCAAAGACAAGAATGCGTTCGCTGATCATGTCGATGAGATAAATGTCATGGTCGATCACCATGATCCCGGCTTCCCTGCCCTCGGCATGGTGTTTGATCATCCTTGTCACTTTGACCCTTTGCTCGACATCCAGATGGGCGCTGGGTTCATCAAGGATATAGAGATCGGCCTCCTTCGAGAGACATGCAGCGATCGCGACACGCTGCAGTTCCCCTCCGCTCAGGGAATCAACCGAAGACTGGAGGATTGGCGTGAGCGTTAAGGATTCGACAATCTCGTGCTGGTACATCGAGGAATCGAATTTTGTTGTGAGCCCGCGCAGGTACATCTCAACGCTGTCAGACGTATCTGCTTTGACATACTGGGGCTTGTACGAGATCCTCAGGGAAGTCTCAAGAGTGCCGGTTGTCGGGGTTTCTGCTCCTGCGAGAAGTTTTGCAAACGTGCTTTTCCCGATACCATTAGCACCAACAACCCCCAGCACTTCACCGGCCCGGATCGTTCCGCCGGATACGGTGAGGTGGAATTCTTCATATTGTCTGGTCAGGGCGGGGATGATGAAAAGATCCTCGCGATCAGAGCCTTTGTCGTGTGCGCGTTTTTCGAAGACTACCTGGGTATCACGGAACCGGACATTCTCTTCGGCAAGATATCCTTCCAGGTACTGGTTGATACCGACACGGACCCCTTTGGGACGGGTGATGATACCAAAAACCGCAGGTTTGCCGTACCCGACATGGACGGTATCGGCAAGCATGTCGAGAATGGCAAGATCGTGCTCAACAATCACCACCGGGCGTTCGGCAGCAAGATCCCGGATCAGTTTTGCAGCTGCAATACGCTGGTAAATGTCGAGGAATGGGGTGATTTCATCGAGAAAATAAAGGTCTGCATCCCGGGCAAGACATGCAGTGATGGCAACCCGCTGGAGTTCTCCCCCGCTGAGCGTGCTTATGTCGTGATCAAGAATCCCGTCAAGGGTAAGACTCTCAAGGATTTCAGGCATCCGGCCCCGTTCATCCGTGGTGCTGAGAAGTTTGCGGACCGTTCCTGAGAAGACTTTCGGGATGTAATCGATGTACTGGGGTTTTGATGCGATCTTCAGGGTCTTTTTGGACACGGTCTGGAGATAATCGAAAAGCTCGGTCCCGGCATACTGTTTTAAGATTTCAGCCCAGGCAACCTCGTTATCAAAATTCCCGAGATTGGGCCGGAGCTGGCCGGACAGGATCTTTACTGCAGTACTTTTTCCGATACCGTTTGCCCCGAGGATACCGGTAACTTTTCCTTCAACCGGAATCGGGAGGCCATAGAGGGCAAACCCGTTCTTGCCGTACCGGTGAGTCGGGTGCTCAAGCTCTTCAGGAAGACTGACTATGTCAATGGCATCGAACGGGCATTTCTTGATGCAGATCCCGCACCCGACACAGAGCTCCTCGGAGATGAGCGCCTTACCATCCGCACCAAGGATAACGGTCTCATCGCCGGTACGGACCCGGGGGCAGTAGAGGATACATTCCGTACCGCACTTCCGTGCATGACAGCGGTCTTTATGGACAATTGCTATTCTCATGGAGATCACAAAAAAAGATTATCGGGGCATTGCGGTCAGAAGGATTGTCCAGGTCATGAACCAGAATGCAAAGGTCATGAATCCCTGGTAGAACCAGTCTTTTGCGCCAAGCTTGCCGGTGTCCATACGGCAGAGGATAAAAATATGTTTCTGGACTACGATTCCTGCAAGCATCAGCATAAAACCGAGCAACCCGTCATTCTGGATACCGGCCGCATTCGGGACTCCCCCGATATAATAGGCAAGGAT
The DNA here is from genome assembly GCA_041645355.1 of Methanoregula sp. Lineage (GTDB taxonomy): Archaea > Halobacteriota > Methanomicrobia > Methanomicrobiales > Methanospirillaceae > Methanoregula. The sequence goes on along the minus strand of JBAZQF010000003.1, from coordinate 173,354 downwards.
CCCGGTAAAAATACCCAGGAATGAGGCTACAAGCGTACGCTTGATGCGGGCAATATGTTCTGCCTGTTTATCCTGCTTGGTTTTCTGTTTCTTTGAAAGAACAGGCTGTTCTTCGATTACTTCTTCGCTCATCCCGCAACACCAGTTGTCATTATTTTTAGTGCGCAAGCCATATGTAAGTTAGTATCGCAGGATCGTCTGGATACCTGTACGTGAGGCATGTCTTTTGTCCCTTTTGGGGTTCGTGATCTCTGCAGGAAACGGTTTTTCGGCTCGGTTGAAATCCTTAGCCGGTAATGTAAAATCCCGTTTGAGAATATCAAAGATCTATTGGAATACGAATCAATTTTTCACAAAGATTGTTCTGATAATATGAACATTCCCACCCCCTACGGGGGTCGCTCGGGCGCCTCGTTAAGCCCTCGCTGGGCGACCAGGTTGATCAAAAACCATATGGGCCGGAAGGGGGTCAAGGGGTGCTCCCCTTGGGGAGCCTCCCCCGTTGGGGGAGTGTGGGGGTCACGCTCCTTATAGTGAGAGGAGAAAAAAATAACGAGGATTTCAAAAGAGCCGTTTTTTCCTTTTTTTTAAAAATCGTTAGAAAAGATACCGGTTCTACCCGGAGTCAACCGGTTTTCCGCACTCAAAATCCGGGGCTGCACCGTTTTTTTGGGTTTAAAAAGCAGGACACGTTTTTTTTAGCTCCCGCATACTATGACTATATACCAATGGCATCCGAGCAGGGAATGAGCGGGATCGACGTTAAGGCAATGACCGCCGAGTTGTGCAACAAGCTGCCGCTCTGGATCGACAAGGTGTACCAGTTCGATACCCGGACCCTCGCGATCCGGCTTAATGGCGAGAACAAGAAACGGTACCAGCTCCTTATCGAAGCGGGGAGACGGGCTCACCTGGTAAAGGATCTCCCCGAGCCCCCGAAAAATCCCCCGCAGTTTGCCATGCTGCTCCGGAAGTATATTTCCGGTGGAAAAGTGCTTGCCATCCGGCAGCACGGGCTCGAACGCATCCTCATCATCGATGTCGGGAAAGGTACAACAACATTCCACCTCATCATGGAGCTGTTCGATGAAGGCAATGTCATCCTGGCAGATGAGCATTTCAAAATTGTAAAACCGCTCTGGCACCACCGGTTCAAGGATCGCGAGATCATCCCGGGTGCCCTGTACACCCTCGGCATAACGGATCCCACCGGCTCGCTGGAATCCCTTGCGGAGACTCTCAAAAAAGATGACCGTGACCTTGTGAGAGCGCTTGCAATCGGATGTATGCTCGGGGGCATGTATGCCGAGTATATCTGCCGGGATGCGGGTCTTGAAAAGGTCACCCCGGCTGCATCGGCTGATCCGGCGGCCATTTTCAGGTCTGTCCAGGCACTCTTTGTGAGGGTTCTTGAAACGCCATCCCCGGTTATCGCGGCTAAGCACTGTGAGCCAATCGATCTCTGGGATGGCGTGGGTACAACCGCATATCCCGCGTTTTCCGAAGCCCTTGAGGCTTTCTATCCCCTGACAAAAAAAGAGAAGAAGTCATCATCGCGTCCAAAAATTGCAAAAGAGGATCGTATCCGCGCCCACCAGGAGACCGCGCTTAAAAAATTCGACCGGACCATAAAAAATACTGAAGAAATAGTCAATGTGATTTACGAGAATTATGCATTCATCAGCCAGCTCATAACCACGCTTGACACTGCCAGCAGGAAGCTATCCTGGCAGGAGATCGAGGAACACCTGCGGAAAGCGGAATCGGCGGATGCGAAGAAGATTGTTGCATTTTATCCTGAAGATGCAGCGGTTGAAGTCGATCTTGGAAAGAAAGTCAAGATCTTTGTCCATGAAGGCATTGAGCAGAACGCCGGCAGGTATTACGATATTATAAAAAAGTTCAAAAAGAAAAAAGAGGGCGCACTTGCGGCAATGGCAAAAGCCGTTGTTGTGAAAAAAAAGGCCCCGCGACGGGAATTTGTTCCCTTAAAAAAACTCTGGTACCACCGGTTTCGCTGGTTTATTACAAGTGACGGGGTTGTTGTCCTTGGCGGCAGGGATGCGGGGCAGAACGAGGAACTGGTGAAAAAATATATGGCCGGCGGGGACCTTTTCGTTCACGCGGACGTCCATGGTGCGAGTGTTGTTATTGTCAAGGGCAAAACCGAACGCATGGACGAAGTTGCCCAGTTTGCCGCATCCTATTCGGGAGCATGGCGGAGCGGGCATTTCTCTGCCGATGTTTATTCTGCTCTCCCTGCGCAGGTGAGCAAGACCCCGGAGTCCGGTGAATTTGTCTCCCGCGGCTCATTCATTGTCCGGGGAGAGCGGACTTATTACCGGAACATCCCGCTTGCCATTGGAATCGGGATCATGATCGAGCCAAATACCGTAGTCATTGGCGGGCCCCCGGCAGTTATCGGGGGGAAGACCCGGACCTTTGTTGAACTCAGGCCCGGGCAGTTTGAGCCAAACGATGTTGCAAAGAAAGTTTTGAGGATCCTCAAGGAGAAATTTGCCGAAGATGAACTCCGGGCATTGAAAAATATCCTCAATACCGATCAGGTAGCAGCATTCGTGCCCCCGGGCGGCTCGGATATTGCAGGGCATCATGAAAGCTGAGTACGGAGAACTCAAAGGCAACGATGGCGAGATACGGCTCCTCCCGGAGAGCCTCGATGATCTCTGGCATCTCCAGCATATCATCTGTCCCGGTGACCTTGTTTTTGCCACAACGTTCCGGAGTGTTGACACTGCCGGGGACAAGATCCGGCCTGAAAAAGTGGAGAAGCGCCCGGTCCGGCTGGGTGTCAGGATCGAGCGGCTGGAGTTCTCGGAGCACGGTATCCGGCTCCGGCTTACCGGGATCATCGAGCATGGCGTGGATACCGGAGCCCACCACACGATCAATGTCGAGACCGGTTATGAGATCTCGGTAATCAAGCACTGGCGCCCAATCGATCTCGAGCGGATTGAGCGGGCGCTGAAGGCTTCCGTGTATGGCGTAATTCACATCCTTACCCTGGAAGAAGGGGAAGCCGAGCTCTTCCGGCTCCGGCAGTACGGCCCGGAAAGTATCATAACCATCACGGCCGGCAGCGGGAAAGGGGCGGAGACCGAATCACGGACCGGCTTTTTTGAATCCGTCCTCTCGCATGTGAGCGATATATCGGGGCCCCTGATCATTGCCGGCCCGGGTTTCATCAAGGATGATTTTGTAAAATTTGCCAAAAGCCGTTCGATCCCGGTCATGGAAAAAGCAATCGTTATCGAGACGCGTCGCATCGGGAGGGGAGCAGTCCAGGAAGTGATTGGGAAGGGGGCTCTTGACAAGCTGATCGAGGATATCCAGCTCTCCCGCGAAGTCCGCATGATGGACGAGGTCCTCCTCCGTATATCCCAGGAGCGGGCTGTAGCCTATGGCCAAAAGGAGGTGCAGGAAGCAATCGGGTACGGGGCTGCAGAACAGGTACTGGTTGCCGACTCATTCCTCCGGGATCCGGCCATAGCCCGGCTCATCGAGCAGTCCGAGTCCATGCGGGCATCCGTTGTTGTCCTTTCATCCAGTTTCGAGCCCGGGGAGCGCCTTGTTGCGCTTGGCGGAATTGCGGCGCTGCTCAGGTATAGCTTAACCCGTACCTGACGTTCTATCCAAAAATCCAATAGGATTCTCTAATTTGTTTACGGAGATCTCTTCTTTCATGTATTCTGAAATGAATGATTCAAAAAATTTTCATTTCAGAAAACCTCAATGATGAGAAAACCCCTCATCACCCCTTCCCAGTCGATAAAAAATCCGGCCCCGTATCGTGCCCCGTTGTACGAGTTTTGCCTCATCCCCCAATCCGGCAGAGGCAATAATTCGGAAAAATACGGTAATTCTCCCGGAATAATTCAGGGTTTTACGGCGGGAATTTGTGAGGTAATATGTAGCAACGTTACAATCGCCTCCGGCTGGAGCACACGGGCATTCGCAAAGTTGTTGTATCCGGGGGGAGACTCATTCGCCCAAGAGAGTGTCATCGAGTAATATGAAAAGATTTTTCGACGAAAATTTGCGAATCAAGTAAGACCGAGACGAGTCAATCCCGGTATTATGATATCTTGCGCCGCCCCCGACGGGGCGCCCCCGCGGCGCTTCAATTACCGGTTAATATCTGAAAACAGGTAAATGCCCCGCCGTGCCTCGGAGAGGCCCTGAGGCGGATAGCCCTCCTAAAAGTACTTTTTCATTTTCATTCTTCGGGTGTGAACACCCGTTCATGTGCGTTTCTACAGAACAAAAAAATTGCGAAAAAAGATATTAAGTATATACTCTAAAAGCATCGGACCTTGTTGCTGAAGTAGCATCTGAGTTAGACACAACGAGTGTCCAGAGTCCTGCCGATCCTTCGGGTAAGGTAAAAAAACATCTCATCTCAGTCCTCGCTTCATTAAATAGTGAGCATTCAGTTGCAGTAATGTCAGACTTGCCACTGAGAGTAAGTTTTGCGGTTAATCCATTTCGGAAATTCGATCCAGTGATCGTAATTGGGTAATAACCTGCTCCGACAGCCGTTGAAGGATCATTATTAGTTATTGTTGGAGAACTGGCCGATGTTGTGGTCGTGGAGGTAGTAGTGGTTGTGGTTGTTGAACCTTGGCGAACAGTAAAGCTGTTATTATATTGGTGATATTGTCCATCCGGATTTTTTACAACGATGTCCCAAATACCGATCGTTGCATTTACCGGGATTACCAACGTGCAGGTAATAAGATTCCCTGATTGGACATTCACATTGGTTGCTATGATACTGGGGCTTCCGGTTTTTACCAAGGTAATCGTTGCACCGGATACGAAATTTAATCCTTTGAGTTCTGTAATTGAGACTGTTGTTCCGGTTTTTCCTTCATCCGGATCTGGAACTGCCATAATTTTTGGTAACCCGGTGGATGAAGTGGTAGTTGAGGCAGTTGCAGATGCAGTCGTGATTGTAGTTGTATACACTTCTGTTGGCAGAACCGCAGGTGTTGGTGTACTGATCGGCACTGCCGAGACGGTCTTCTTTGTCACTTTCTGCGTGTAGATCTTTTCCAGAGTTGACCGGCTAATCTTTTCGGTCTTGGAATCCATCCGGTACCCCCAGCTTCCGTCGCTGTTGGGGTAAATGTATGCCCGCTCATAGGTATCCGAACCGGCATCGTAACCGATGATGAGGAGCGCTGAATTGGAAGTGGATTTCGGATTTTTAATGATATCTCCGGCAGAATACAAAGCGCCTGATGTGGCAGCAGCTGTGGTTACGGCAGGCTGAGCTGTCGCAGCTGGAGCGGCGGTATCGCTGGAACAACCCGCAATGAAGACGCCCGTCACAAGGAGTGCCAGAAAGAGGAGAATAATACCTGATGACTTGTCCATAGTGAGTATTACTGTTGCGCTCTTAAAAAAGTAATTCATTTATTGCCGTCAGAAATGCAAATGAATCCCGGAGAACTGACGAAACTGCCCGGTGATTAAGGCAGATACCTTCCGCAAGAGAATGATATGCCTGTTTGAAGGCTGATTCAGACGATATATCCGGTTCCTGAACGAATCCACAACCGCCTGGAATGATCGAGCCGGGGGAAATTCCTCACCAAAAAAAGTTACAAAAAAATCAGTACTGTTTCCGCACTGCAAGATACCATGCAGCTGCTGCGATGATGATTACTGCACCGCCAATGATATACACCAGGTTTTTCATGGAGACCGGGGACTCTTCATCCCTCATCTGAACCGCCATATCCCGGTAATAATCAATTCGGGGGTAATCGGGGTCAATGGATTTGACTTTGTCGAAGGCAGCGATGGCCTCGTCATATTTCTTCATCCCGCCAAGAGAGAAACCCTTGAAGAACCAGGCACTGGTATTGGTCGGGTCAATGGCAATCGCCGTATCGTAGGCTTTCTGTTCATCCTCGTACCGGCCCAGCATATACAGGATAGTCCCGCGGTTGAGCCAGCCCTGGAGGTACTGCGGGTTGAGGCTGATTGTCTTGTCGGATGCGACGAGCGCATTGTAGTATTGCTTGTCTTTATTGAGGGCATCGGCCTTGGCGTTCCAGGCTTCGTAGTAACCCGGCTCGAGCCCGATTGCATTGTCGTATGCTACTATGGCGGCAGTATAATTTTTCGCTTTGAAGAAGGAATTTCCTGCATCATAATACCTGACTGCATCCGCTGAATAGGCAAGAACGGGTACGCTGATAAGGGCACAACAGAGTATGCCCGCGAGGATGAAATACGGGAGAAAGCGGTGTCTCATATCAACCGGAATATATCTGGAACACGGATCCTGATAAAGAATTCTTCAGAAACAAGGGGGGGTGCCGGGCCATCAGCCGGTCAGAACGAGGACCCGTCGGGTGAGGCTCTTATGCACCCGCTGATCGTGGCGCTGCAGCACAGTCATATGATCAGCGGCAAGACCGGAGATATCCTTGTGGGTGACGATGACTGCCCTCCGGCCGGGTTTCAGGATGCGTCGGATCTCATCGAGAGAGTCGGCATAGAGCCGGTCCATGGTATCGGCCTTTTTTATGCAGACGGATTGCCCGTAGGGAAGGTCCGTAACAACGGAATCCATCGTATAGTCCCCGAAAGGCAGGGCCGTTGCATCGGCAAGCAGAAGTTCCGGATCCCGGATATTCTGCCGGCAGCCTCCGATCATAAGGGGATCGAAATCGCTGCCGATCGCCCGGGAACCCACAAGTCCTGCTTCGATCAGGATACCCCCGGTCCCGCAGAACGGGTCGAGCAGGGTATCGCCCTGCCCTGCACAGGCAAGGTTCACGAGCGTTCTTGCCATCCTCGGCATCATGACCCCCGGGTGGAAAAAGTCCCGCTTGCCGGGATTTCGTTCATCGTAAGCACTGCGGTTGATGGCGAACAATACCCGGCCAAAATAGCAGCGGTCTTCCGAGAGGATTGCCCGGTACTCGGTCTCCGGATTATTGAGAGAGACCGGCCCGGATATCATATCGCCAATCAGCCGTTCGAACTCTTTCTGGGAGCAGGGGTTATGTTCATGGCAACCGCCATGGACTTTCTTTGCCCTTCCGGCAAATGTCCGGGTCGTTTCAAGAGAAAGTTCGCGGAGGAGTGACGCAAACGCAGGGAGGGTGGGTTCGCATTCGCCAAGGTATTCAAGAACGCCCTGGGTCATAGCCAGCCGCCCGGCTTTGTGGGGATCCGGGCATTCTGCAACCGCTACCTGCAGCCTCCGGTCAAGAACCTCGCCAATACAGTCGAGTTCGGCAAACGGGAGGGTCGGGTTCTCACCGGAAAGCTCGAAAAGAAGCTTCATTGCAGCATTATTGGCCTTAAGCGTTCAAATAGGTGTGCAAAAAGAGAGAAAATAATTATTTGGCTTTCTTCTTCCCGCCCATAATCCCCGAGAAGAACCCGCCAACTCCATGGGTTTTCCCTTCAAGCTCAGCGATCTTAAGATAGAGCTCCTTCTGCTCGCCACTCACCGATTTCGGGGTAACAATCTTTACCCGTACCAGCAGGTCGCCGGGTTTTCCCCGTCTCTTGATCCCTTCGCCCTGGATCTTGAGGGCCGTGTTATACTGGATGCCTGCCGGGACATGGAGGTCGATGTGCCTGCGGTCGATGGTCTCGACTTCGACGGTTGTCCCGAGGACTGCCTGGGCCGGGGAGATCTCGATAACCGTTTCAAGATTGTCCCCGGACCGTACGAACCGGTCATGGCTCTGGACATAGATCTCGAGGAAAAGGTCGCCATTATGCGCCCCGTAATCCCCCGCCTCCCCATAGCCCTCCATGCGCAGGCGCATGCCATTGTCGACACCGGCAGGAATGTGGACGGAAAGTTTCCGCTTGATCCGGGTGTGGCCGGATCCCCGGCAGTCCTTGCAGACCTTCTCGGGAATCTTACCCCTGCCTTCACACTGGGTGCAGGGTGTCATGCGGACGAACTGGCCGAACGGGGACTGTGCGGTCTGGCGCATCTGGCCGGTACCCCCGCAGCGGGGGCAGGTATTGAGCCGTTTTGTCTCGCTGCCGGATCCGCTGCAGGCCGGGCAGGGCTCGGTATGCATGACCTCGATCTCGCGGTCGGTACCGGATACTGCGTCCTCCAGTTTGATCTGGATCCGCATGAGCAGGTCTGCTCCCGGCTGGGGACCTGATCGTCTCTGGCCTCCGCCAAAGAAGTCAAAGATATCCCCGAACCCGGAGAAGTCAGAGGAGAATCCCCCGCTGCCGTACCCTCCGCCACCCGTGTAGGAGCCCTTCGAGGCATTGGTGAATGTCTCGTGACCCATGTTGTCGTACTGGCGCCGTTTCTGTTCATCGGAGAGGACGCTGTAGGCCTCGTTGATCTCCTTGAACTTCTCTTCAGCACCGGCATCCTTGCAGACATCGGGATGGTATTTGCGGGCGAGGTTCCTGTACGCCTTCTTGATCTCCTTGTCATCGGCACTCCGTGGTATGCCGAGGGTGTCGTAATAGTCCGCGCCCATTCTCACTTCACTCTTCTTTTACCTTGTAATCTGCATTGACGACATTGTCATCCGTTTTGGGTTCCTGTCCTGCAGGGCCTGAACCCGGCCCCTGGCCGGCTGCCTGCTGCTGGGCTGCCTGTTCTGCCTGGGCTTTCTGGTACAACTTGGTTGTCACTGCATATACAGCTTCAGTGAGCGACTCCATGGATTTCTTGATATCGTCGATGTTGTTTGCCTCGAGCGCCTTTTTCACGGCTGCAGCGCCTTCCTCGACCTTTGTCTTGTCCTCGGGCTCGAGCTTGTCGCCGCTGTCCTTGAGCATCTTCTCGGCCGTGAAGACAGCAGTGTCAGCCTGGTTGCGGAGCTCGATCTCTTCGCGCTGCTTCTTATCCTCTGCCTCGAACTGCTTGGCCGCATCCATCATCTTCTTGATGTCCTCTTCGGAAAGTTTCTTGTCTCCTTTGATCGAGATGGCCTGCTGGTTGCCACTGCCAAGATCCTTTGCCGAGACATGAATGATACCATTCGAATCGATGTCGAAGGTGACTTCGATCTGGGGAATGCCACGGGGTGCCGGGGGAATACCGGTCAGCTGGAACTTCCCGAGCGTGAAGTTGTCTTTTGCAAGAGCACGCTCACCCTGGACTACATGGATCTCGACACTGGTCTGGCCGTCGGCCGCCGTTGAGAAGATCTGGCTCTTCCGGGTCGGGATGGTTGTGTTCCGCTCGATGAGTTTGGTGGAAATCCCGCCAAGCGTCTCGATGCCGAGCGTGAGCGGGGTGACGTCCAGGAGCACGATATCCTTGGTCTCGCCGGTCAGGACTGCGCCCTGGATACCTGCGCCAAGGGCGACACATTCATCGGGGTTGATGCCCTTGTCCGGCTCCTTGCCCAGCAGTTTCTTGACCGTATCCTGGACAAGGGGTACCCGGGTCGAGCCTCCGACAAGGAGAACGTGATCGATGTCCTTGGGTTCAAGTTTTGCATCGCTGAGCGCCTGCTTGACCGGGCCTACTGTTGATTCAACAAGAGGTCCGATAAGCTGCTCGAGCTTGGAGCGGGTAAGGTCGATATTCAGAAACTTCGGGCCGCTCGCATCGGTGGTGATATATGGCAGGTTGATGTTGGTGCTCTGCCGCTGGGAGAGCTCGATCTTCGCATTCTCCGCAGCATCCCGCAGGCGCTGCATGGCATAGGGATCACTCCGCAGGTCGATACCTTCCTTCTTCTTGAACTCCTCGATTAAGTAGTCCTGGACCAGCTTGTCGAAGTCGTCGCCGCCAAGGTGGTTGTTTCCTGCAGTGGACTTGACTTCAAAGACCCCATCGCCGAGCGTGAGGATCGAGACATCGAATGTCCCGCCGCCAAGATCATACACAAGGACTGTTGCATCATTCTCTTTGTCGATACCGTAGGCAAGGGCACTTGCCGTGGGCTCGTTGATGATGCGCATTACTTCAAGACCGGCAATCTTTCCCGCATCCTTGGTTGCCTGGCGCTGGGCATCGTTGAAGTAGGCAGGGACGGTGATAACGGCCTTGTTGATCTTCTCCCCAAGGTAAGCCTCGGCATCGATCTTGAGCTTCTGCAGGATCATTGCAGAGATCTCCTGGGGCGTGTATTCCTTGCTGTCGATCTTTACTTTCCTGCTCGAGCCCATATCCCGCTTGATAGACTGGATGGTCCTCTGGGGGTTGGTTACTGCCTGCCGCTTTGCAAGGCTTCCGACAAGCCGCTCTCCTTCTTTTGTGAATGCCACTATGGATGCGGTGGTCCGGCCGCCTTCCGCATTGGGAATAACAATGGGTTTTCCGGCTTCCATGATGGACATGCAGGAAAATGTTGTTCCCAGATCAATACCCAGAACCTTCTCTTTTGCCATATTTCATACCTCCTGATTATTCTCGTTTCCTTTTGATACTGCAACTTTTGCGTGCCTGATAATCTTGTCGTGCATACGATACCCGCGGGAAACTTCGTCGATTACGGTTCCCGCAGTCTCTTCCGACGGGACATGGGCGATTGCCTCGTGTTCCATTGGATTGAACGTCTTTTTCAAGGATTCAACAGGTTCAATGCCGTGACGCTGCAACTGGGCAGTGAGCAGCTGCTGGATCTGGACTATGCCTTCCCGCAGGTGTGCATCATCGGCTTTGAGTGCCCGATCGAAATTGTCTACAACCTCAAGCAGGTCAACTGCAAATCGCTCTTTGGCAAGAGTTGTGATCGATTCCCGCTCCCTGGCTGTGCGTCTCCTGAAATTCTCAAAGTCCGCTGCCAGCCTGAGATACTGGTCGTTCAGGTCAGCAAACGCTTTCTTCTGTTCATCCGACAGTGACTGCGGATCCGGATGGGGATCTTTTTGGGACGCTAAATCCCCGCAATCTGCCGTTTCCTGAGTGTTTTCTGCCTCGACCATAAGACATCCCTTTTGATGTTCCAATATCTATTGCATTGTAGTTCTATATAAATATTGACATCGTTCTGCGGGGTAAACCGGCGATACCTGCCCGTTTTCAAGAATGGGATGGAATTTTTGGCAGGACCGGCATTTCGCAGGATCTCGTAACGCTGTTTCCACAGGATCGGTGAGATGCCCGGATCCCGGGCCGGCTTTTTTGGTCTTTGGTAAGCAACCGGATACTATCGGCATACCTTTTTCATTCCTGTTCTTCATATATTAGTCCATGAAGTGGGCACTGCTTTCTGTATGGGATAAGACGGGCATCATTGGGCTTGCACAGGCACTGACCGAACAAAAATACAGTATAATGAGTTCCGGTGGAACCGGGAAAGCCCTTGCCGAAGCCGGAATCAAATTCACTGAGGTTTCCAGCTACACCGGCTTTCCCGAGATGATGGATGGCAGGGTCAAGACCCTTCATCCCAAAGTACATGGCGGGCTCCTTGGACGGCGGCAGATCGATGATGCTGTCATGGCCAAGCACGGCATCAACCATATCGATCTCCTGGTCGTCAACCTGTACCCTTTCGAGACCATGGCTGCCCGGAAGATGAACCTGGAAGAGCTCATTGAGTACATCGATGTTGGCGGACCTGCCATGATCCGGGCTGCAGCGAAAAATTACCGGGATGTTGCTGTTGTTGTAGACCCGTCCGATTACCCGATGGTAACGGCGGCTCTCTCCAGTGGCGGCATTCATGAGAAAGAGCGGCTCATGCTTGCAAAGAAAGCATTTGCAAGAACCGCTGCGTACGATGCAGCAATCAGCAACCACCTCTACCAGCTGGACTCCCCGTTTCCTGAAACATTTACCCTCCAGTATACTCACGGAAGATCGCTCCGGTACGGTGAGAATCCCCACCAGCAGGCAGCCGTGTATGGCAGCGCCGGGATTGCCGGGGCAGTTCCCATCCAGGGCAAACAGATGTCCTATAACAATTACCTGGATCTCAATGCCGGGGTCTCCCTCATGCGGGAATTCGATGAGCCCGCTGCCGTTATCGTAAAGCACAACAACCCGTGCGGGGTTGCCACCGGCGCGGATGTCTTTGAAGCATATGTTACTGCAAGGGATGTGGACCCGGTCTCCGCATATGGCTCGGTTGTTTCGGTTAACCGCGAACTGACGTCAAAACTTGCCCGGGAGATAAGCAATACCTTTGTTGAGGTGATTCTTGCCCCATCCTTCTCCGACGAAGCGCTTGAAATTATGAAAACAAAGGAGAATATGCGGGTTATTGTCCTGCCCGGAAGTGTCCCTTCCGATGAGATCCGCACCATCGATGGCGGCGTTCTCGTTCAGCGGACTCCCGAGTACCAGGAACACTGGAAAGTCATCACTGACCGGGACCCGACACCGGATGAGATGAAATCCCTCCAGCTTGCCTGGAAGGTCTGCAAGCACACCAAGAGCAATACGATCATCTTTGCGGACAAGACCCGCACCCTTGGCATCGGGGCCGGCCAGATGAGCCGGGTTGATTCGGCAAAGATCGCGATCGAGAAAGCCTGTGCCTCGCTGAAAGGATCTGCCGTGGCGTCCGATGCATTCCTGCCTTTTTCGGATACGCTGGAAGTGGCTGCAAAGGCCGGGGCAACTGCACTCGTCCAGCCCGGGGGATCGATACGGGACAAGGAAGTTATCGAAGCTGCCAACCGCCATCACATGGCAATGGTTTTTACCGGCATCCGGTACTTCAGGCACTGAAAATCTCTTTTATTTTTAGAATTCAGCCCGATTTCTGCGATAAATTTATATTCTGCGAATTTATCATATGTTATTTAAATCGTTTGTGGAGCAATGTCCCCAAATGATAAGACGGATTTATGGTGATTGTAATGGACTTTGGAAAAATGGTTGGAGACTCTTTCGGGTATGCAAAAGATGGTCTCGTTGGAAAGTGGGTAAACTGGATACTGCTGATCATCAGCTGCATCATCTTCCCGCTCATCATGGGATACATCATGCGGGTTTACCGGGGAGAGAAAACTGCACCTGAGCTCAAAGAATGGGGCTCAATGTTCATTGATGGGATCAAACTGTTCATTGTCGGCCTGATTTATGCCATCCCGGTCATCATCATTGAATTTGTTGTCATCGGAAGTGCAGTGGTAACCGGCGTGATGACCCAGCAATATGGCCTTACCGATCCCAACGCGGTTATGGGCCTTATCGGTGCATTCCTCTTCGGGCTCATCATTCTCCTCATCGTCTCGATCATTATCGGTATCTTTGTTGCAACGGCAGTTGTCCGCTTTGCCCGTACCAACAGTTTCGGCGAAGCTTTCAATTTCGGTGCAATAGCTGCCCACATCGGCAAAATTGGATTTGTATCGTACATCATTGCACTGATAATCATGTTCATCATTATGGGTATCATCGAAGTGATCTGCATGATGATCCCGGTTGTCGGGATGCTCATCCTCATAATCCTGCTCCCGGTTCTTGTCCTCTTTGAAGCACGGTACCTTACCCTGCTCTACGAGAGTGCCGGAACGGCAGCATAATCTCTTTTTTTTGTTTTCGCTTTTCATTTTGGCATATCTTTTTATTTTCATACAAAAAAGTCATTGAGAATATACGGTGACACAAAATGGATTACAGCGTGATGCTTGACGAATCGTTCTCGTATGCAAAAGAGGGCGTCTGGTCGAAATGGAGCCGCTGGCTTCTTCTTATTGTCTGCATGATCATATTCCCCCTTATCCTCGGGTACATGGTCAGGATCCTGCGGGGAGAGAAACCTGCCCCTGAACTGAAGGAATGGGGGTCCATGTTTATTGACGGGCTCAAGCTCTTTGTTGTTGAACTGATCTATGCAGCCCCGGTTATCCTTCTCATCATCATCGCGTTCCTCCCACTCGTATCGTCGCTCGTAACAAGCGGGGCGTTCTACCAGGATTTCTCGTCAATGTCCAATGCCCAGGTCAACCAGTGGTTCATGAGCCATCCCGAATTCGTATCAGCTGCAGGGATCCTCATCTTGCTCATACTGGCTGCCCTTGTTGCAGCATTCATCATCAGCATCTTCTCGTTCCTTGGTACAGTCCGGTTTGCAAAAACCGGAAGAATCAGTGAGGCCTTCAATTTTTCAGCCATCACCGCCCATATCCGCAGGATCGGGTGGCTGAATTATATCATAGCTCTTGTTATCATCGGGGTGATCGGGTTCATTTTCGGGATGATAACCAATATCTTCTCGCTGATCCCGGTTATCGGCGACATCATCGGGCTTCTCGTAATGGTGATCCTGTACGTGCCGTTCATCCTCTTCTCAACCCGGTACAACCTGCTTGTGTATGAAGCCGGGGAAGAGAAAAGTTAATTTTTATTTTTAGTTTTTGTTGAAACGCACATGAACCGGTGTGAACCCAGCAGATTTGCGTCGTTCTCATAAAAATTTGCAAATTAAGTAAGACTGGGATGAGTCAATCCCGGCATTATGATGGCTTGCGCCGCACCTCAAAGGGACGCCCCCGCGGCGCTTCAATTACCTGCTCATATCAAAAAACAGGTAATTGCCCCACCGTCCCGTACCGAGGTCCTGAGGCTCATGAGCCCTCCTAAAATTACCTTTAAATTTTCATACTTTGGGTGTGAACCCCGTTCATGTGCGTTTCATCAGAACCATTTTTCAGCAGGAATTCGGGCTATCAGGAAACACTTCCACAACCCCCCATCCTGACGATAAAAATCCGGGCCCGTATCGTGCCCGGTTGTACGAGTTTTGCCTCACCCCCTAATCTGGCAGAGGCAATAATTCGGAAAAATACGGTAATTCTCCCGGAATAATTCAGGGTTTTCCGACGGGAATTGGTGAGGTAATATGTAGCAATGTTACAACGGCTTCCGGCTGGACAAGTCCGGTATTGGCAAAGCCCTGAGGGCCGGGAGGGGGGTTTCCGGACCCTGAGCAGGGGTTTGGCCGGGGCATCCTGCACCGGAGTTTCCCAAAGCCGGTGGTACCGGCATTGCCACGGAAAAAAATCCGGGAAAAAATTATCTCTGGACTGCCCCTAGGTTTGCCTGCTCAACGGTCTTTGCATACCGGGCAAGGACGCCGGTGAGGACTTTTTTCGGGGCTTTATGGCCTTTTTTTCTCTGGCTGATTTCTTTATCTGTGACAAGAAGCTCGATTGTCTTTGCCTGCAGGTCGACAGCAATTGTATCCTTGTCATGGACAAAAGCAATCGGTCCGCCAACCGCAGCTTCCGGTGCAACATGGCCGATACAGGGGCCACGGGTACCGCCGGAAAAGCGCCCGTCGGTTATAAGAACAACTTTTTTGTACCCGAGCCCCATGAGTGCAGATGTAGGAGAGAGCATCTCGGGCATGCCCGGTGCGCCTTTTGGGCCTTCGTACCGGATCACAAGAACATCCCCCTCTTCGATCTTTCTCCCAAGGATTGCCTTCATGGCAGCCTGCTCCCCATCGAAAACCCGGGCCGGGCCTTTGTGCTTCCACATCTCTTTTGGAACGGCAGCACTTTTCACCACGGCTCCATCCGGTGCAAGGGAACCTTTCAGTATCCGGAGTCCGCCCGTGGCACTGATGGGTTTCTTTAAGGGACGGATTACCTCTTCATTCCTGATAATAGCGGACTTTGCAATCTCCTGGATCTTCAGCCCGGCAACCGTAGGGGTGTTGTCCAGATATGGTTCCAGCCGTTTGAGCACAGCGGGTATTCCTCCGGAACGGTGCAGGGTCTGCATGGAGTGCGGGCCGGACGGCTGCATATAACAGATGTGAGGTACCTCTTCGGCAAGCCCGGCAAAATCCTCAAGCGAGAGCGGGACTTCAGCTTCTGTTGCAACCGCCATCAGGTGCAGGACGGTGTTTGTCGATCCGCCAAGGGCCATGTCAACCCGTATTGCATTCCGGAGGCTCTTCCTTGTTACAATGTCCCGGGGCCGGACCTGCTTTTTCACGAGCGGAATGATGGCCTCCCCGCTCTCCCGGGCAATCCTGAGTTTTCCTGCATCTACGGCAGGAGTGGCCGCACAATGCGGGAGTGACATTCCCAAAGCCTCGGTCATGCATGCCATGGTATTTGCCGTGTAGAGCCCCTGGCAGCTGCCGCATCCCGGCATTGCACAGCCTTCAAGCTCGCACAACTCTGCCTCGCTCATTGCACCGGCTGCTACTTTTCCGACGCCTTCAAACACATCGATAAGGGAACGGTCTTTCCCATCCTGGAATCCGGAGAGCATCGGGCCCCCGGTCAGAACAATGGTGGGGATATTACACCGGACTGCTGCCATGAGCATTCCCGGAACGATCTTGTCGCATGTCCCGATACAGACGAGCCCGTCAAACCGGTGAGCTTCGACCATCAGTTCAATCGAATCGGCGATATTTTCCCGGGACGGGAGGGAATACCTCATCCCCTCATGTCCCATGGCAATCCCGTCACAGATGCCGATAACCCCGAATTCAAACGGTACTCCCCCGGCTGCTGCAATGCCTTCCCGGACTTTCTCCCCAAGTTTCTGAAGGTGGACGTGACCGGGAACAATGGTATTGTACGCATTAGCTATGCCGATAAAAGGCAGTTTCATCTCGCGATCGGTAACCCCGAGCGATCGGAGGAGCGACCGGTTGGGTGCACGCTGGTACCCTGATTTGATATCATCACTGCGCATCGATTACACTCCAGTATTGTGAAAAGAATCCGGGCTAATAACCTTTATTTCTTGCGAGGATCCTGGAAAAATGAGAAAAGTGCACCAGAATCAGCTGCGGGAATGCCGGCAGGCTGCCCCGACAAAGTCGTGTGCAAAGGTTGCTGAAAAGTATGCATGGGTATAGCATCCAAGCACGTTTGATGAAATCAGACCGTCCTGCCCGGCATCGATACCCTTTCCCCGGGATAACCGGATTGCATAGCGGGCATCCCGGTCCGGAATGATCCGCGAATAGTGAAATTCATGCCCGGCAATTACCTGGTTTTTTGAAAAGACTGACCCGCTGCCGGCAACCTCGCCTTTCACATAACCCAGGGCCTGGATGCGCCCGGTCATCTCGGCATCTGCCGGGAGAATGCCGGCCATGCGGTAGGTTTTCTCCGCCCGTATCTCCCTTGACAGGTACATGAGCCCGCCGCATTCAGCATAGATCGGCATCCCGTCCAGAGCGGCTTTTCGTAATCCCGGGATGCATGGCGATGACTCAAGCCCGGAAAGATGGAGCTCCGGGTATCCTCCTCCCAGGTATATCCCGTCCACATCCGGAACTGAGTCATGAACCGGGGAAAAAAAGACCAGCTCTGCACCGGCCTCTCTAAGACCGTCCAGGTTATCCTGGTAATAAAAGCAGAACGCATTGTCCATTGCCACGCCAATACGGGTCCGGGCAGGAATGGTGGGTGAACCGGTTTGTGTTGCCTTGATAGGGGGTGCATTGCCGGCGATAGTCACTATCCCGTTGACATCGCAGAACTCTTCGATTATTGTGCCGGTGTTCTCTTTTTTTTCTGATTCATGCGCCATAAAAAGGCCCAGGTGCCGGCTTTTCACCACCATGTCCTCGCGGCGGGGTATCCAGCCAAGCGCAGTCGCTTCGAGAGATGACGCAATCATCTCCTTATGGCGGGGACTCCCGATACGGTTTATGATGACACCCGCAATCTGAATTGTCGGGTCATATCGCAGGAAGCCTTTGATGAGGGCATGGATGCTCCGGGACATCCCTTTTGCATCAACAACGAGGAGAACGGGGGCATTGAGGATCCGCGCCACATGGGCAGTACTGGCGAAGTCTGATCCATCAACCCCATCAAACACCCCCATAACACCTTCGATGACTGCAATATCCGCTCCCCGGGCTGCGTCAAGGAATGTGCCCAAACACCCGCTCTCGCCCATCATGAAGGGATCCAGGTTTCTTGATACCCGACCACAGACTTTCGTATGATGCGACGGGTCGATGAAATCCGGCCCTACCTTGAAGGGCTGGACTTTCATGCCCCGTCCGGTTAGGGCTGCCATGATCCCACTCGCAACGGTTGTCTTCCCGCACCCGCTATGGGTACCGGCAACAACGATCCGTGGGATCATCATAAGCTACCCTCCCCACAGAACAATACATCTGCCCGGATCCCGGGCTCTTTATCAAAAGCGGGTAACCTGTTCCGTACCTGTCCGGTTATCCCGGCTCCTGGAATGATACCGGATATCTTTTGGAGAAGAGCATTTTTCCGGGTATCTGAATCAGAGCTCAGGTCCATGATCCGTGCATCCTGTCGGTATTTTCTGTCTCCATGGTGTTGGCAGCGGGAACAAGGAAACCGGGAAAGCAGATATGCTGTTTTCGAATCAGTCAAACCCATCTGTTTTTCCATGCTATTTCGTCCCCGGGGGTAAGAAAAAAATTTGATTGAACCCATTTTTTATACACTCTTTGGGTCTGCGATATTTAACATTTTTTAACCGGAGCCCGTCAGAAACCTGCTCTGCGGGATTAACTGTACGGTGACGGTTTATGGGGTCCTGTTTTTATATCACCTGCATATTGGTAACTTGACCGTCCCTGCCCGAAGGTATGAGATCCTGCAGGGATGATGAGAAGATCCCGGATATTGTTGTAATATGGTGAAAAAAAAAGGATTCGAATGGCCCGGAGCTCACTGTTTCTTCCGGTAGTGGAAGACGGCATAGGCAATACCGATGATCAACGCTATCAGTATTGACAGGTATATCGGGTTTGACAGGAGGGTCATGACACCTGCAGGACTGGTTACGTTGATCCGGATCTTCATAGTATCCGAGATGTAGGTATTGTCGAGCGCATCCCGGTACCGGATTTCAGAATCCAGGCCATACTCCTTGATGGTGGCACTCCTGTCCACGCTTACAATAAATGATGCATTTCCAACCTGGCCCGGTTGAAGATCTCCGAGATATGCTACATCATCATTGCTGGTAAATGGATCCACCGCACTGATACGGGCCTGTGCGCTGTAAACAGTGGTTTCACCGGTATTTTTGAATGCAACGGTTATGACCTTCTTGCTTCCGGGATTTATCTCAGGAGGGGTTGAAATGATCCCAAAATCCGCTTTTCCCCCGACAGGAATGCCGATGGTGTCACTGCGGGAGGTGATAAAATCGCCCTCCTTATTCTGGTACACTACAACGACATCGACCGGGTATGTCTGGTGTTCGGCATCTGAAGAAACCATAACTTTATACCGGCAGTCTGCCGTGCTGCCCGGAGGGAAATCCCCGATGTATACGCTGCTGTCAGTTGGAATGATAGGACTGTTGCCGTTCCTTAAAATCTTGACAATCGATTTTGTCCCATATTCCGACCCGATATTCTGGATTTTCATATTGATGTAGCCCTCAGTCCCGACATTGAGGTGCTCAGGCGTTGCCGAGAGAACATCTATGGCAACATCCGGTTTGATTTTTATGGGAACGGTGATATTTTTAAAAGTATTCTTATACCGGTATTGCATGGTATCAACACCAAGCTGTTCTGCCTGGTACAGGTAGCTGTAGTTCAGATTCACCGGAACCAGGTATGTTCCGGCAGCAGCATCCGTTTTTACCTTGAGGGTAAAAACAGCGTTTGTATTACTACCTCCTTTGAGATCGCCAACCATCTGAGGATCAGATTTTATTATAAGCGGTGTATCCCCGGGACTGATCGTGACCGTGAGAAACTTTGCCGTATTGGGAAGATCGTCCCTATCGATAATACCGGAATTGATGAATTTGAATTCATTGAGCCCGGTATTCTGGATGACCAGGGTAAGCGATACGTCTTTTCCCGGCGTAAATTCATTTGCCCCGGATATATATGCAGAAAGATCCGGGCTCCCGGCAGTATATTTAGTACCTGCCATAACAGGAGCTACCAGGCAGATGCTGAGAATTAATAAAATGCAGAAATTTTTTCCATAAGATGCCATATGCTATACTCCTTACCGTCGTCTATGTTTCATTCGCAGCCTATAAATAATCGGATGGGGGGGTGTATTACCCGGCTGCCCGGCAGGTTAGCGGTTGTAAACGCGAGCGAATACATACCCCATAGATTTCCTGTAGTCTTTAGAGAGGAATAATAATAATATGTATTGTTAGTATGTATAAGCCATACAAAAAAATTATTGAGAGAAAATATTGAGCGTTTTCCTCTGCAGAAAATCCATCTCCTTTATATCAAATCATTCCGCTCCTTTTTTTTTGAAAATATCAGGAATCATGAATAAATTGCAGAATCTGCGTAACTGATCTGGAAAATCCGGATACGTATTTTTATTTTCTTTCAAAGAGAAAAATATTTAATAAGGGTGCACGTCTTACACTGACTGATGAAGGTTCGTTATGTGCACGGTTTGTGCATAGTAATTGTCATACTCACCTGCCTTCTGTCCGGTTGCATAACCCCGCCGGCTGAACTTCCCGAATCAAAGGTTCACCCGGATAATTCAACCCAGTTCCTGCCACCCCCGCCCCGGTCTCCTGTGGCAACCCCGACTGCAGCTGAAAATTTCCTGAGCCCTGCTACTCCATTCCCGACTCAGGTAACCCCTACATTAAATTACCGGACCTGGACCCGTGCTACACCGGATACTGCGGATCAGGTGTGCCTTATCTCTCTGACCCAGTTCCAGTCCCAGTCCGAGATCAAAAAAACGGCTGATACGTTCAATCTGAAAAATCCCCCGATGTATATCAATTATTCTATCACTGACGTATCGTATGTGTCGGGAACCGTGAGAGTGGCGAAAAAATATTCAACCCAGAGTGAAACTGCATCATATACCTACGTGAATCCGGTGTCGTTCCTGGAAATAACGGTACGGAACCAGACCACTGGAGCCATATATGTCCAGGATGGTTTTGGCAAAGGGCACGGGCAATACTTGAATAAAGTCATAAGAGTCTCAAAACCTGATGATCTGCTCATAGAAACCTCCGGGTATTTGGTCACCGGTGTTGTCGGCATCTGGGTAAAGCCCGTTGGAAATTTCGAAGATACCTCAATATTTGCGGGAACTGAATGCAAGAACCCCCGCGATTTCCCACCGAATTCTCTGGAACTCAAGGAAACACCTACCCCGGCCACATAGTATTTCCCATGAAAAACGTGCCCAAAACAGAATGATGAGGGGTGATGCCCCCATTCCCCCTTGAGGATAATTGCCACCGCCCTGATGGGCACCCCGCGGCGGTCTCAATACGCGGTATTCCGTGAACCGGTAATTGCCCCGCCGTGCCCCGCGAGGGGCCCTGATGCGGGGAGTCCTCGTTGATATCAGGTTAATTCTTTTCATACTTCGGGAGTGAACTCCCGTTCATGCCAGGTTCCACCGGAGATATTTTCCCTATACGGTGAGGTATTTATGCGATGAGAACGATTTAAGTAAGGCAGGCAGTAATCCCGCGTCCCGGTGGGGTAGTGGACATCCTAGAAGCCTGCGGAGCTTTTGACCCGGGTTCAAGTCCCGGCCGGGGCGTATCTTTTATATGTTTTTTCTGTGTCATCCTGCCCGCAAATCCGGCCCGGACACAGGAATCAATCAAATCATCCCTGAACCATCCGTCTTTTTTGACATAACCTTTATACCATTTCTGGATCATCTCATACCATGGCGGTCACTCTCGTTGAGGAATTCATCCTTCTCTTCCAGATGGCCTGCGTTGTCTTCCTTTTTGCCTATCTTTTCTCAAAGAGCAGGTTCTATACCCAAATTCTTGAGCACCGGGCTTCCCTTGCGCTCCAGGTATTCCTGGCAGTTGTTTTTGGTCTCCTCTCGGTCTATGGGATGAGCAGCGGCATCACGTTTTATACCGCCACGGTGAACATCCGGGATTTCGGGCCCATGGCTGCAGGTCTTGCCTGCGGACCGTATGTCGGACTTGGTGCCGGCATCATCGGTTTCCTTTACCGTCTCTCTGTTGGTGGAACCAATGTCTATGCGGTAGCAATCGGCCCCCTCATAGCCGGGATCATCGGCGGCCTTGTGTATTACTACAGCAACCGGGAACTGGTTTCCACAAAAAATGCGGTTATTATCACTGCAGTCGTGGAGTCTTTTGTCTCTGCAGTTGCAATTGTTGTCAGGATCCTTTCCGGCGACTCAGTCGAGAAAATTATCGCCGTAACGGTCAACGTTGCCTTTCCGATGATCATCATGACCACGGTCGCTGTCGGGGTCTTCTGTATTATCCTTCATAATTCAATTGACGAGCGGCGTCTCCAGAAAGAGAAAATGAGACTCGAACTGGAGGTGGAATCCCGCCGGAACCTCGAGACGGTCATCAATGCTATTGGCGATCCGGTCTTTGTCAAGGACCGCAACCACCGCTGGGTCCTTGTCAATGACGGCTTCTGCCGTATGTTCGGCAGATCCCGCGAAGAGCTGATCGGAAAGTCCGTATATGATTTCTTCCCGGAAGACCAGTCACGGGAGTTCTTCGAAGATGATGAATCGGTCTTCCTGACTAAATCACCGCACGAGAAAGAATCCCCTCTGGAAAACTTAAACGGGCAGGATTTCACGATCACCCTCAAGAAAACTTATTACACTGACGCATCCGGCCAGGAGTTCATTGTCGGGATCATCCGGGATATTACCGAGAGGAAACGGATTGAGGTGGCAATCCGGAACCTGAACAAGAGACTTTCCATGCTCTCATCGATCACCCGGCATGACATCCTCAACCAGCTCATGATCCTTATGGGGTACCTGAAAATATCCCAGAAAAATCTCAATGATCCGGTCAAACTGGAGGAGTGCATAGAAAAGGAGATCCGCACTGCGCAGACCATTGAACGGCAGATTATCTTTACCCGGGATTACGAGAAGATGGGTGCAAATGTTCCGTCATGGAAGAATGTGAACACGATGATCGGGCAGGCAAAAGGGCAGCTGGGTGCCAATGCTGGCATTGCCGTGACGATACAGGTCCCGCAGGTCGAGGTTTTCGCTGACGGCCTTATCGAGAAGGTGTTCTACAATCTCATGGAGAACT
Source organism: Methanoregula sp. (assembly GCA_041645355.1). Classification (GTDB taxonomy): domain Archaea; phylum Halobacteriota; class Methanomicrobia; order Methanomicrobiales; family Methanospirillaceae; genus Methanoregula. The sequence goes on along the minus strand of JBAZQF010000003.1, from coordinate 150,412 downwards.
CGATCCGGCACGGCGGGCATGTGACCGCCATCGGTTTCTCGTTTGAGGAAAACGATAATGGTGCCCTGATAACCTACACCGATAATGGTACCGGGATCTCCGAAAAAGACAAGAAAAATCTTTTCCAGCGGGGATTTGGGAAAAATACCGGTCTTGGACTCTTTTTATCCCGGGAGATCCTGGCGATCACCGGCATAACGCTTGATGAAACCGGCGAACCGGGACAGGGAGTCCGGTTCGAGATACGCATTCCTCCCGGAGGTTACCGGTATATCAGGCAGCAGACCCCGTTTCCGCCAGCCGGCTCGACCGGGAAACAATAACCGGCCGGCAGGAAATCCGCAATCTTTTTTCCTGCAGGGCAGCATAGTTTTACCGGGTCAGATCATGGACAAAGCCACAAAATCACAAATAAGCATAGGTCTTTTCGTTCTCGGGTTTGCAATGATATTTCTCCAGGACTTAAAACGACTGGATACGATCAATCTTGGCTTCACCCTGCCATTTGCCATCATGTTTTACCTCGGATTGATCTTCATGGCGGCAGGTTACTACCTCAAGCAGTAAAACCGTTCCCGGCTCATAAGGATTTTTGATCAGGATCCCCGGCTTGGATCTTTATCTCGCACTGGCGGTCGCCTTCGCCGCACATGGTCCGGACAAACCTGGCTGAATAGTTCTTGTTCAGGTACGGGACTGCTGACAGGGTAAGGGCCATACATTTCCTGAATGTCCTGATATCTCCGGTATCACATGCGGTACCTTCTTCAAGAAGCGGACATCGTTTCACCACAATGACCGACCGGTCATCGGCAATTTTTATGCTCTCGCTCCTGAACCCGGGGCCAAAGAGGATGATCATTACCGTCCGCATTGTCTCTGCAAGGTCTTCTGCAGTATCCACCGGGAGGGCAAGAGTACGGGCAACATCGAATGCAGTTCTTGAAAGTTCCATCCAGATGACCTGCTCGATCTCATCATACCGTTTGCCAACGATCTCCCGGAACGCGGCATCATAGAGTGCCGGGATCCTTGCTGCCGTGCCGGATGCGATCTTCCATTTCACATCGTCAGGAATATTATTGATATCTGTCATATGAACTCCCGGTATCCTGATCGAGTATGGAGAATGCATTCATATCAAGTGTTTGATGCAGACAAACCTGGATCCCGTAGCGGGGGGATGTCAGTTACGAAGCCAGCCTGATACAATCCCCTGACCGGACAATGAATCCGTCCCGCTCAAGGCCGGAAATAATCCTTTCCATGCGGGCAGGGTCTTCTTCTGGAAACGCCGCTATGATCTTTTCCGTGAATTTTTCGTTTCCATCAAGGAGCAGCCGCAGGATCTCTCCCCGGATCTTCCTGTCGGAACCAGCGAAAGCTGACTGTTTTGTATAATGCACGCTGCGCCGGTTCGGGTTCGCTACCGTCTTTTTCAGCACTGTCCCAAGATCCATAAGCGCCCAATACCAGATCCGGGAATTTTCTGCAGGAAGAGCCCGCTCCACCAGCGGAATAAGCTCATTGTCGCTGACAGATGCAGAATCCGAAAAGAAGTAATGAATAAAGACCCTGCGGATATTGGTCTCGATAAAGATCACCGGCTGGTTGAATGCAAAAGCGCAGATGGACGATGCCGTTGCATGACCAATGCCCGGAAACGTAGCAAGAATGGATGGATCGTCCGGGAGCACCCCGCCGAACTCAGCCATGACCCGGGCAGCACATTGCTGGAGGGCAATGGCCCTGCGGTTGTATCCCAGTCCCTGCCAGGCCGATAAAACGGAAGGGAGCGGGGCCTCTGCAAGCGTTCCAAAATCGGGAAATGCGGCAATGAACCCGGGAAATATGCCGGTCACCCGCTCCACCTGGGTCTGCTGGAGCATGATCTCGGAAACGAGGATATGGTAAGGTTCCGTGTTCTCCCGCCATGGCATCTCCCGTCCATGGTCCCGGTAATGATCGAGCACCATCTGCCGGAACCTTGCGATACCAGAACCGGTTGTGTCATACACCGGAGAAAGATCGCTATCCGTGATTTTCATCTGGTCGGTTTTTTTCATAAAATGAATCCGAATCTTGCGGAATTGTTCTCATTTTTGTGGATTGACGGGAATAATAATGGTTGAGGTTGTGACAAAAACACACATACCATTATCTCAAAAAAATCCGGATTTAAATTCTGGTTTTTAGTGATTATTATCTGGCAGGAAGGCTTCTGGAAAGAATGTCAGAGATTTTCCATTTCAAAAAGATCGGATAATTCAATTCATCAACCGTTGTACTGGTGGCTGAAGGGATGCGATATCCTGAATTTGTTTCACTCATTGTTACCGGATTCATTCTCCACGGATGCTCCCGCAATATTTCTTCATTTTGAGGGTGACACCCTCACTCCCCTAGAGTGGGAAGCATCCCAATGGGTGCACCCCTTGACCCCCATCCATACGAATGGTTTCATACAACACTCTTGCAAAGCGAGAAAATGGTACTCCGGTCGAGCTTGCCCCGTAGAGGGGCATGCCATGGTATTGAAACCGATATGAACCGATAGAGTTCATACCCGAACGATTCAAATCAGTCAATCACCCGGAATGAATATGAGTCCCCCCCGCGTCAGGGCCCCTTGCGGGGCACGGCGGGGCAACTGCCTGTTTTCAGATGAGCAGGCAATGGATCCGCCGCGGGGTTGCCCCGTCGGGGGCGGCGGCGTTCATCGAAACGGGGGTATCGGTGCCCAAAGCCCCATCATTCTGTTTTGAGCATGATTCTTCAATAGGAAATGATTTTAAAAAATCCGATGCTCCCTTGAGCCTCCCGCATACTGTCACCCACTGGGAAAAAGAGGTTCTTTGCTTATTATCGATGTGCGGATAAAAAAATTCCAACAGGGTACAACCCGTTCAGATCCTCTTGAACATCCCGTCCAGATCTTCCCGGGTGAAGCGGATGATGGTCGGCCTGCCGTGGGGGCAGGTGAACGGGCTTTTTGTCAGGCGCAGCTGGTCGCAGATCCGCTGGCTCTGCTCCCGTGTCAGCACCGTCCCTGCTTTGATAGCTCCCCTGCATGCCATGATCCGGGTGATGCGTTCACGATTGGTGACCGATCTGGCTGAATCCATGCGGACAAGATCGCTGATTATGTCGTCAATGATCTCTGTTCCTTCGGTCCTGCCAAGAACCACCGGGACTGCCCGGACAAGGAACGCGTCGCCCCCGAAATCCTCAAGAACAAACCCTTCCACGGCAAGGGCGGGGAGGAGCTCTCGAATGACGGCGGCATCGCGCGGGGTATGGTGGAGGATAACGGGCGAGATGAGCTCCTGGAACTGCGGTCCGGCACAATCCCGCCGGGCTACCTGCTCGTACAGGATCCGTTCATGGGCTGCGTGTTGGTCGATGATGAGGAGCTCGTCGGTGCTGGTCCGGGCAAGAATATAGATCCCGCCAAACTCGCCGATCACTTCCATAGCCGGGATCTTTGGCGGGGCCAACGGGTATCCCATAAAAAGTTCGGTCTGGCGGAGGCGCTGGTCGGAGGAGATTGTACCGGCATGGGTTGATTCAAAGACTTCCCCGGGTGCGCATTCGTCCTGCAGGTATCTCCGGCTCATCGTTTCTTCCGGATCCGGTACCAGGCTTCCGGTCACCGGCTCCGGTGAGATGGCTGCAGGTATCAGGTCATGGCTGAGCAGGGCAGTATTAACCGCGTTCCGGATGGTATCCCGGATTGCATTCTCGTTCGAGAGCCGTACCTCTTTTTTAGTCGGGTGGACATTGATGTCAACGAGCCGGGTATCGATCCCGAGCAGGAGGAATGCTACCGGTAACCGGTCTTTTGCAAGCAGAGTGCCGTACCCTTCCTTGACCGCGTTGCTGATGAGTGGGGATGAGACGAACCGCCGGTTGATGGCAATGATCAGCCTTGACGTGTCCTTACGGGCAAGGGCTGGCGGTGCAATGTAGCCGCTGACGGTCATGAACGGTTCTTTCCGGTGAACGGGTATGAGTTCCTGTGCAAGTCCGCTGCCGTAAATGCGGGCAATGGTATCCAGCGCATTCTCTGATCGGTCGGTGACCATCTGTTCCCGCTGGTTGTAAAAGAACCGGAACGCGACCTGTGGCCAGGCAAGGCAGATTCCCTCGAGGATAGTATGGATGCGGGCAAGCTCGGTGTTGAGGCTTTTCTGGAATTTGTTCCGGGCCGGCGTATTGAAGAAGAGCTCTTCCACGAGAATGGTTGTGCCTTCGGGGGTGCCGGTCTCCTGCTGCATGAGCACTTTTCCCCCGTGTACGACAATTTTTGTGCCGGCTGCTGCCCCGCTCCCCCGCAGTTTGGTGACAAGGGTTACCCGGGATACCGCAGCAATGCTGGCAAGCGCTTCACCCCGGAACCCGAGCGTCCCGATGTGGTCGAGATCATCTATCGATGCAATCTTGCTTGTTGCATGCTCAAAAAACGCGAGCAGGGCATCGGCCGGAGGCATACCGCAGCCATCATCCGTGACACGGACTGAGGATATTTTTCCGTTGGAAGATGTGACATCGATCCGGATCGTCTTTGCACCGGCATCGATGGCATTCTCGATGAGTTCCTTTACCACCGATGCCGGCCGGTCCACCACTTCCCCGGCAGCAATCTTGTTGACGGTTGCTGCATCGAGAACGCGGATGACCGGTGCGGGGGCATTTGTTTCCATCATCAGCCTTTCCTGGTGGCTAGGGATCTTTTCAGTTCTGCGAGAACCGAGAGCGCCTGCAGGGGGGTCATCTCGTCCGGGTTGAGCCGCTCCAGCTCTTCAAGAGCCGGATGCACGGAGGCCGGTGTTTCAGGTGGCTTATGATCGTCAACCAGCAGGATCTGGGTATAGCGCTGGGGCCGGGCTCCCGAGGGTGCCGGCCGGTTCCGGTCCTCATCGAGCAGGACCTCAGCCCGGTCGGTCACCTTCTTTGGTATTCCCGCGAGCCTGGCCACGTGGATACCATAGCTCTTATCAGTCGCACCGGGGATGAGTTTGCGCAGGAAGACCACGTCATCTTTAGTCTCCCTGACCGCGAAATGGAAATTCTTTACCCGTTTCAGGCTCTCCTCCATGGCGATCAGTTCGTGGAAATGCGTTGCAAAGAGGGTCTTTGGGCCGCCTGACCCCTTGCCGTGCAGGAACTCGAGCACGGCCTTTGCAATGGAACTCCCATCGGCCGTGCTCGTGCCCCTGCCAATCTCGTCAAGGATGACGAGGCTCCGTGGGGTGAGGTTGTTGAGGATGTTTGCGAGTTCGAGCATCTCGACAAAGAATGTGCTCTGACCGCTTGCCAGGTCATCGAATGCACCAACCCGGGTGAAGATCCGGTCGATGATGCCGATGGTTGCATGCCGGGCAGGGACAAAACTGCCGGCCTGCGCCATGATGCAGGTGAGGGCAACCGATCGCATGAACGTTGACTTGCCGGCCATGTTGGCCCCGGTGATGATCATGATCTGGGCACTGCTTCCGGCAAGTTCGGCATCGTTGGGGACAAATCCGCCGGGAACGCTCTGCTCCACCACCGGATGCCGGCCATCGCGGATGACAAGGGCATCTGAGTCATTGAGCCGGGGCCGGACATAATCCCGCTTCTGTGCAACTTCGGCCAGTGCCGCTGACACATCCAGGACCGCAATCCCCCCGGCGATTGCCTGGAGGGTGCCGATTTCTTTCTGGAGTTCTGCTATAAGCCCGGCATAGAGTTCCCGCTCCATGACAAGCACCCGTTCATCGGCATTGGTGATGAGTGATTCTTTCTGGCGCAGTTCGGGGAGGGTGTAGCGCTCTCCCGTTGCGGTGGTCTGCTTGCGCTCGTAGTGAGCGGGGACGAGGGCAAGATTGGGCCGGGTAACGTCGATGTAATACCCGAAGATCCGGTTGTACCCGATCTTGAGGGATTTTATCCCGGTCTTCTCGCGCTCAGTTGCCTGGAGTTCAACAATCCAGTCTTTTCCCGAATGGAGCACCCCGCGGATCTCATCGAGTTCCCCGGAGTATCCCGGGCGGATTACGCTCCCGTTCCGGGCAATGGCCGGGGGATCATCTACAATGGCCTTCCGGATGAGATCAACAGCATGCGGCATCTCCCGGATCTCGGAAATGGCGTCTTTTAAGAGCCCGGGGAGCGAATCATTCCCGGTTCCCTGCAGCGTCTCCTTAAGGCCCGGCAGGGAATCGAGAGTCTCGGCAAGCGCGAGCATGTCGCGGGGGCCGGCGTTCCCGTACGCGATCCGGGCGGCAATCCGCTCGATGTCGGCTGAGCGGGCAAAGTGCGAACGGAGTGCAAGGCGGAGTGCGGTCTGGCCGGCAAGGTATTCAACCGCATCCAGCCGCCGGTTGATAAGGGCGATATCCGTGAGCGGCCGGCAGATGGTGCGGCTCATGAGCCGGCTCCCCATCGGGGTCTTTGTCAGGTCAAGCGACGAGACGAGCGTGGACAATCGGCTCCCCCCGCGGATGCTTTCCCGGATCTCGAGATTGCGCAGCGTGATGGCATCGAGCATCATGCAGTCGGATGAGGACCGCATCGAGAGGCTGCTGATATGCGCCAGAGGGGAGAACTGCGTCTCTTTTGCATAGGCAAGCGCAGCCCCGGCAGCCCCGATGGCTGCAGGGCAGTCGTCACAGCCGTACCCGGCAAGCGAGGCAACCCGGAAATGGCCGGTCAGGCACCGGCGGGCTGCAGCCTCAACAAAGACCTCGTCCCGGAACGGCGTGACCACAACCCCCCGCTCTTCAATGCGCCCGCGGAGTTCCGGGCCACAACCCGAAGGCACGATGCACTCGGCCGGGTGGTAGCGGGCGATCTCGGAGAGGATGTTCTGGAGTGATGCATCGTGCCCGGTCCGGGCAGCAAAAAATTCGCCGGTCGAGATGTCGAGCAGGGCAAGGCCCCATTCCTTCCTTTCTGCATCCGGGCAGAGTGCCATGAGGTAGGTTGCCGAAACGGAAGGGAGCATCGATGAGTCGATCACGGTGCCAGGGGTGATCACCCGCACGATCTCCCGCTTCACGATCCCTTTTGCGGTCTTCGGGTCCTCCACCTGGTCGCAGACTGCCACCTTGAATCCCCGGCCAACCAGTTTTGCAATATACCCGTCCGCAGCGTGGTACGGGACACCGGCGAGCGGGACGCGGTTGTCCCCGCTCCGGGACCGCGAGGTGAGCACGATCTCGAGTTCCCGGGAGATGAGCTCGGCGTCCTCGTTGAAGGTCTCGTAGAAGTCCCCGATCCGGAAGAATACGATGGTGTCCGGGTATCTCTCCTTGAGCTCCAGGTACTGCTTCATCACCGGCGTGAGACGTAAACCGTTCTCGCTTTCAGCAGCAGGTTTCCCGGATTTTTCACGTACCATGGGTGCAGAAATGTAGCCTTTCCAATCAATTAATACCAATCTGATCGATGCTGCCCGGTTTTACCGGATCCGGGCAAATACATACCATACAATAACCGGCAGCGAACAGGCAAGCGCAATAAGTAAAAAGAAGAGCCCCGTGGTGAAACCCAGTCCTATGATGCGGGTAATCTCAAGGGCTACCGCAACCGCCCACGGGATGTTGCTCCAGAAGATGAGAAGTCCTGCAAGAAAAACAAGAACGATGCCCAAAGCAGCATTCCGGAGATCCTGGGCACTGGGGGCGATCGAGAGCACGAGACTTACCGTGAGGTACAGGTACACGAGGAACCAGTACTCCTGCCGGTACAGGAGATTGCCCGTAAAGATACTGACAAGAACGACCCCCGTCTGCTGCAGGGTGTCAGCCGATATGATGTCCGGAAATGGCGGGAACGTGCATCCCAGGTACGTGGCAAATCCCCATGTCATGAGTGAGAGGACGAGCGGGATGCAGAAGAGCGGGGCGGTTGAGATGATAACATCGCCAAGCCAGGGAATGAGCGGGCGGGTGTACGTGACCGAGCCTCCGGCTTCTGAGAAGAAGACCACTTTCTGGATCTTTGCACCGGTAATGAGGCAGCCGAGGATATGGGAGCATTCATGGAGAACAATGCCCGGCGCCCGGAGAACGAGATAGATGCCCCGGACCGGTGTAACCGCTGCCCATACCCGGTCGAGCGCCATCGAGAGGAGTATCATGAGGATACCGGTTCCGGCAACGATGAGGAATGGTTCTGCCAGCATGGGTTGGGGGTTCCTGCTGATGACTGGCACGGGCTCCAGCATAAACACAGCGGAATGGTCTTCTTTCCTGGACGGAGTCCCTGGCCGGGCTCCCCGTTTTTTGCCCCGGCTGAAAGGCTCATTATCTCAAACCTCCTATGGGCTCGTATGACCCCGGCACCTCAACCCGGCAACGGGCCCGGTGAACCTGCCCCATTCAATCACCTTATCCATGAAAAGAGCCCGTATCTGCTCCAGCATGCGCAGAACCCGGTCAACTGGTACCCGTGGGGAGAGGAAGCTTTTTCCCGTGCAGAATGCGAGGACAAACCGGTCTTTCTCTCGGTCGGGTATGCTACCTGCCACTGGTGCCATGTTATGGCCCATGAATCCTTTAAGAACCCCGGAATTGCCGCGGCACTGAACCGCGACTTTGTCTGCATCAAGGTGGACCGGGAAGAACGGCCGGATATCGACAGCCTGTACATGGAAGCCTGCCAGCTGATGACCGGAAGCGGCGGCTGGCCGCTCTCGGTCTTTTTGACCCCGGACAAAAAGCCGTTCTTTGCCGGGACGTATTTTCCCCCGGAAAGACGGTTTGGGATGATTGGGTTTCCCGAACTCCTGGCAAAGATCACAGCCCTCTGGAAAGATCAGCGCACTACCCTTATGGTATCGGCAAGCGAGATGCTATTGGCGCTCAAATCCCGGCAGGATATGCCTCATGAGGGGGAACCGGATCCTCAGCTCCTTCATGCCGGGTACGATGCCCTTGCTGCTGCATTCGATCCGGCCCGGGGCGGTTTTGGCCGGGCCCCGAAGTTCCCGTCTCCTCTGCTCATCCTCTTTCTTCTCCGCTATTCACAACGAACCGGTAACCGGCATGCTCTCCATATGGCAGAACAGACCATTCTTGCCATGCAATGCGGGGGGATCTGCGACCAGGTTGGCGGGGGATTTCACCGGTACTCGGTAGATGCTGACTGGCTTGTCCCGCATTTTGAGAAGATGCTCTATGACCAGGCGCTCCTTTCCCGGGCATATACAAAAACAGCTATTCTTACGGGAAACCTTTCCCTGAGGCGTACAGCAGAAGCGACCCTGGCTTATGCCCTGCGGGATCTCACAACCCCCGAAGGTGCGTTCATATCCGCTGAAGATGCGGACAGCCCGGATGGCGAGGGAGCCTTCTATCTCTGGACCCGGGAGGGTATTGAAGCCGTGCTGGGAGCGGATGATGCCCGGCTGGCATTGAATGTATTTCCCCTGATAATCCCAAAAAACCCTGCATTGCACGGCGCCCCCTCAGGAACCGGAATCCTCACGCGAACCAGGACACCGGACATGGTGGGGGCCGGCTTCCTGGATCCTGAACCGGATTTTTCCCGGAAGGCTGAATCCATCCGCTCCCGGCTTTTTGCAGCCCGCATGGAACGGAAGCGGCCATCCCGGGATACCAAGGTGCTTGCGGATGGTAATGGTCTCATGATCTCTTCCTTTGCCACCGCGTACCGGGCTTTTGGTGATGCACGGTACCTTGAGGCTGCCGAAAAGGCCATGGACTTTATCCTGACCCGGATGCGGATGCCGGACGGGGGCCTCTTCCACCGGTACCGCGACGGCGAAGTGGCAATCCCGGGATTTGCGGATGACTATACGTTCGTGATACGTGCACTCCTGGACCTCTACCTCTCCGGTTTCAACCCCTCCCGGCTTGGCCAGGCCGCGGAACTGCACCGGTATTTCACCAGCCATTTCCTGGATGAGAAGAGCGGTGGCTTTTATTCAACGGCTGACAATGCCGAGCATCTCCTTGTCCGGAAGAAGGAGATCTATGACGGGGTTGTGCCCTCATCAAATTCCATGGCGCTCGAAAACCTTGCCATCCTCTCCCTGCTCACCGCAGATCCGGAGTACGAGAAGCAGGCATCGGAGCTCTCCCGGGCTTTTGCCGGTACTGTTCAGGAGTCCCCCTCTGCTTATACGGGTTTCCTTTCTGCGCTTGACCTGCTGGTCAATCCTTCAACCGTGGTTGCTATTGCCGGTTCCGGGCCTCACGGTGCACCGCCTTCCATGATCCGCGAAGTCTGGGATCAATACCTGCCGTCTGTCTTCCTGGTCTGGTGTCGGGATGAGGACCCGGATGCGGCACGTATCCAAGAAGAGCTCATGCCCTTCACGCGTAATCTCGTGGCTGCCGGTGGAACGCCAACTGCGTATATCTGCAAGGGGCACCGATGTTCTCTTCCGGTAACCGGAGATCTTCTCAGACATCTGGGAGAGAAATAACCGCGGTTCTGGTTTTTGCTCCTTTAATAAATGCTCGGAAGATGACGGGATTCTGGATGAAAAAACGGTATTGCTGGAACGCTCAGGAACGGTTGTTCACACCTGAGGTATGAAAAAGAAAAAGGTAATTTTAGGAGGGCTCAAAAGCCTCACGGCCTCGGTACGACATGGCAGGGCAATTACCTGCTTTTAGACATGAGCAGGTAATTGAAGCGCCGCGGGGGCGTCCCTTCGGGGGCAGCGCAAGCCATCATAATGCCGGGATTGAAACGTACCTGCTTTACGTGATTTTCGAATTTTCATGGGGAAACTACCCGTCATTTTTATCTTCGACCCAATGGAAGGAGTGTGACCCCCTCTCTCCCCCATAGGGGGAAGCAGCCCAAGGGGAGATCCCCTTGACCCCCGTCGGTTTTTTGCCAGTTTTTTATTCAACCCCATGAGGGATTAAAGTTCAATGGGATGCCTCATTCTGGCGGGGGCAAAGAGCTTGATATACTGGACCCCTGTAAAACGACTGCGAGAATTTTTAAAAGATTTCCCCAGAGCAAAAAAACGAAAAAAATGCATTGTCGCCCGGGATTTTTTATATCGCGGGATAGTAAAAAAGAGTTTAGAGATTCTTGAGCGCAATCAGGTCTTTTACGCCAACGAGTTTCCAGACAAGGGAGCGCTCCTCTTCGGCAATGGCAACCGGGGCATCCAATGGGGAGTGGCCAAGGGCTGCCATGATATTGCACGAGAGGTTCCGCTCGACAATCAGATCCACAAACTTCTCCCGGATGATCTTCTTCTCTATGGAATCGTGGACTTCCTCCAGGTATCCCTGGAGGGTGACAAAGGTATAGGACGAGAGATCTTTTGTGTATTTTTCTATCTCAACTGATACGTAGGGGCTTTTCCGGAAATATTCGAGTTTCTTGCCGTACTTGGTTGAGAGGAAGTACAAAAACGAGCCGTCGAAGACGTAAAGGAACGGGGCGATGTACGGGTATTTCTCACCCTGGAACGCGATCCGGCAGATATAGCCTTTCTCGATCAGACGATCGTATTCCTGTTTTTCCATTCGCGGGATCTTGATGATCTCCATACAATCACAGCAATCTGCATAACCTATTGAACCAGATAAACCTTGTTAAATTCTGCGAGAAGGTAACGGGAATTATTCTCTCTCGATCCGGAACCCGGCCTGCTTCCATGCGGTCATGCCGCCAAGCACATTGGTGACGTTCCGGTAATCCTGCGCTGCAAGGTAACTTGCTGCAAGGCTTCCCTTGTATCCGGCATCGCAGTACACAAAAACCGGTTCGTTTCTCGGGATACGGTCGAGATGCTGCGGCACTTCACCCGCGTAGATATGCTCCGATCCCCGGATATAGCCCACAGCGCGCCGGTTCCGGATATCCCGCACATCCAAAAGGAACAGGGTTTTCGTTTCAAGGATCTCTCTCAGCTGCTGCACTGAACAGGTTGGGAGGGTTCCAATCTCGCGGGCCGCCCGTGTCCATGCCGGAAATCCCCCGGCAAGAAAACCATGGATGTTATCGTATCCGAGCCGGATGCACTGCCTGTGGACCGTGTCAAGGTCCCGGTTGAAATCATCGATGAGGATGATCGGTTTTTCATACCCGGCGAACCAGCCAAGGAACGCAGAGATCCCATCGCGCCAGAGGGATATGCTTTTTGGGATATGCCCGGCCCCGAAACTGGTCGGGGCCCGGATATCGACAAGCTGGCAGCAGGATTTCATGTATCCGGAAACATCCCTGACGCTCAGCGGGAGAAGACGGGAATCAGGTGGCATCAGCGGAGCTCCCTCTTTATTGTACCGCTCCATAGTCCCGAAATACGGGGGAATGTACGGGGACTCCGTAGTCCTTTTTGCAACAAAGCCTTCTTTTCCGAGAAGAAGAACCGGGTTTGTTGCTCTCTCGTACCCGATGGTGGTGAACGGGTGGTCCGCAATCTCCCCGCCGCAGACGGATCCGGTGCCATGTGCCGGGCAGACAATGACACCGTCACCCAGCAAGAGGAGCTTATCGGTAATCGATGAGAAGATCTTCCCTGCCATCTCTGCGTTTCGTTCAGGCCCGAAGAAATCGGTCCGGGCAATGTCCCCGCAAAAGAGCGTGTCGCCGCAGAAGACCATGTATGGCAGGGCAGATACATCCCGGTCCCGGACAACAAGCGAGATGCTCTCTTCCGTGTGCCCGGGAGTCTCAAGAACCGTTATCTCCAGCGATCCGACCGTGAATTGGTCTTTGTCTTTGACCGGTCTCCCATACAAAAAGTCCATGCGATGACCATGATAAATCTCTGCACCGCACCGTTCTCTCAGTTCAGGGGACCCGATAACATAATCCTCATTCCGGTGGGTTTCGAAGATATGGGTGATCGTGCATTCGTGCCGGGCTGCAAGGTCCAGATAAATCCCGCAGTCCCTCCGGGGATCGATCACTGCCGCCTGTGGTCCCGACCCGATAAAATAGGAATTGTGGGCAAGACCTTCAGAAAAGATTCGCTCGAAGATCATGGGGCTGTCACTCTGTAATCGAGAATGCAGCATGAGGGGGTAAATACCTTATGACCGGGAGGGGTTTTGTGCCGGGACGGAATCTTGTGATTCTTCCGGCTCAACATAGGGAAAACGGAGAAGGACCGGTTTTATTGACCTGCTCGTTTCCTGTTCCCGAATCCGATCATGCAGTTCCCGGATGCTGACCGGCACGAACCCGATGACCTCGGCGCTCACGTTGACCCGACGGTTGACAAAATCCAAAAACGGGAAGCGGCCAAGCTCGTTATTGTGGTGGTGGCCGTGGATGACCCAGCCATCAAAGCCCGGGGGTGCATCATCCGGATCATGCACCAGGAAGAAACGGGTGCCTTCATGCAGGATTTCACCATCCTCAAGCCAGCCGGGAAGATGGGTGTCATGGTTCCCGGTTATAAATGTGGCCTTTCCTTTCAGCTGCTCCAGATACCCGGCAACCGGTGGGGCATCCCTGCCGTACTGCAGGTCGCCGATATGATAGATGCGGGCTTTCTCTCCAACCGTAAGGTTCCAGTTCCGGATGAGCACGGTATCCATCTCCCCGCAATCCGAGAAGAGGAACGGGCGGGAACAGTAACGGATGATATTGGCATGCCCAAGATGGAGGTCGGCAATCACGAAGATATCCCGATTGTCAGGCTCAGGGGCAGACTGCAGTTCAAAACCTGCCCGTATGCGGTATTGCCTGAGGGTCTCCTGCCATGAACTGCTGTCATGGCTGTGATCCCCATATACCCAGCATTTTCCCAGGAGATCGTACTCTGCAAGGATATTCTCGTTCTGCAGAACCGTGATCCGGAGGCCGGTGCCGTCTAGGATGATTGGGGGGAAAGAATCGGTATCCTGGCGGCATAAAAATTTTTTAAGGTACGCAAAAACCCGACAGGCAGGACAAACCTGACGGGAATCGCATTCCGGATTGCCTGCAGGGGGTGCGGTAATCTGTAAAAAACACTGTGCAGCCTGCTCCTGTTCAAGCTTGTTTGCAACGGTTACATGAAACCATTTTGCCTCGGGCCGGCTGTCCCATGCATTCAGGCTCTCTGATACCGGGTCAAGCACGCTCGCAAGTTCACGGGTCAGGTCCCGCAGGGACTTTGAAGGCGTGACAGCAAACGCGATGACACTGCCGTGCATGCCCCTGCGCATCTCCCAGCCGTTCAAGAGGAACGGGACCGGCAGAAAATCGCATGCAACCTTCTCAATGGATTTGAGCAGCTCGTCTGATGTGGTGCCGGGATGCAGGACAAGCGGCCCAAAAAGGGTGATATGGGGGTGGCGTTCTATGAAGGATTCGAGGTGGAATGCGTCAGCTATGGCGAGAATCAGGGTGCGGATCCGCCACTTGGTTGTAGCAAGCCGTATCTCGATTAAGTAGATCTCTTCCATGGGACTGCCCGGGTATATTCTGGTATTGGTTTTGCCGGAGGTTAAACCTTTGAGGTCAGGGTGGTAAACCGGAAAACCGGTCCTTCCAGTTTGCATGAGATCCTGCTTCCGGCAGAGTTACGGTTTTTGCAGGGAGGCGCAAATTTAATAAGATCCCGTGACATGTCAAGAGTAGTGATGCTGGTATGGCATGCATCTGTTATAAGACCAGTTCCGGCAAGGCTTCGCACCGCATACAGTGGGAGACGGTTGCTGTCTTTCCCCTAACGGAAATGGGATTCCGGGCGGCACTCAAAGAGGAATCTCTCCTTCTCGATACACCGTTTGCCCACCGGATCATCAGGACCCGGGATGAAGACTGCAGGAAAGTCTGGGTAGTGCAGAAGTGCCTTCCCTGGAAATGCTGCCTGCCGGAGAATTCCGACACCGCCCGGTGCTGATAATAACTCCATCAGATCTTTTTTTCTTTTTCTTTTGGCTTTGACGGTTTTCCGTACGCAAGACCAAAGAGCATGGCAATGCCAAGCAGGACCGATGCAACACCGGCAGTTGCGAGAAGGATCGGGATCCATGGCACAAGAGCCGATGCCAAAAGGATGCCGGTTATGATGAGCACACCCCCGGCAAGGATTGCGAGAACCGGGACCCGATTTTCTTCTGCCATTTTTGTCACCGTCTCTGTTGAGGTATCCATTCATTGTATTTACGGTTATTGTGCTCAGCTCTTTTTTTGAAAAAGAGATCATGAAAACCTTGTTGTGGAATCTCCAAAATCACCCCCCAAAAAGGGTATCCTCCATCGGGGTCTGTAGTATTTTTACCGGGCAGCCCCGGGCATATGGCCGTGAAATCCAAAAAATAGCAGAGAATAAATGAAAGAAATATCAGCAGGTTTTTTCCGGGTTTACCTGTCGTTTAAAAAAAATTCAATCATTCTCTTCCCAAAGAAAAATATCGTTTGATTATTTCGGTTTTTTCATCAAAAAACCCGTCCTGACCCCAACCTTTTTGATACAGCAGGATAATTTTAACTTATGCCCCGCGGCCGCCCTAAAAACCTGAGTCTCTACGAGCAGACAAAAGTCCGGAAAATGCGAAAACACTTATCTGAACAGAAAATCACCCGGTTTGACCGACTTCACGACGCGGCCCTGTTGCAGACCCTCCATGTCGATTCATCCGGAAAAATTTTTGTCAGCTATGATTTTTTCACAACCCGGATGCAGGATATACGGCGGATTGTGTCGGATTTTATTGAAGAATAAGCAGCTGTCCTTTGCGGGTGAATAACCCGCCCGGTTCTCTTCCGGTCATTTCCCTGTTTCCTGTATCCTCCCGGAACAGATACGCTGTCCCCGTTGTTCCCATGGCAAATTGGCGGTGGGGAGAGCGCACGGATTTGTATGGGAAAAACAGGTTTTTTCCAGATTTTTTTTAAAAACAAAAAATAAATGTATCAGGAACCCCGCAGACGCGGATATATTGTTTTTGAAATAAACCCATCTGATATAAATATCCGCTGGTTAAATTTCCCCCTATGAACATGAGGATCCTGTTTCTTGGTATGTGCATGGTTGCACTCCTGTTTGTTACCGGATGCACACAACCTGCGTTACCGGCAGCCGGCCCTGTATCCACGGTTTCACCGGTTGCCGCTCCGTCAGCACAGGTTACTTCTGCAACTCCCCCGGTATCAGTATCTGCAGCCCCGTCAAAAGTTGTTACAACGGCCACAACTCCCGTGATCCTGAAACGCGGGACCGCGGACCCGGATTTTATCGTCGATATATCTGTACCTGATAAGATCTCCCCGGGAACAACAATCCTCCCTGACAACCATGACGCTTCCCACCCGCGGATAATCGAAGTCAACCAGCTCGGTGAGATCGTCTGGGAATACCCGCTCCCCGCTGAACTGAAAGCATATACGAACCCAGGATGGGATGTTGAAGTTCTCCCGAACGGCAACCTCCTGACGCTCTTTCCGCGTTATGGGGTTTACGAGATCAGCCGTGATAAAAAAGTAATCTGGAAATACCTGGACTCCAAGGTCTCCCATGATGCAGACCGGCTGGCAAACGGCAACACGCTTATCGCATTCGGGGCAACGGATACAAAAACCGATGCTCAGGTAAAAGAAGTGGATCCTAAAGGAAACATTGTCTGGTCATGGCATGCAAAAGATCTCTTTGACCATGCGCCGTACTCGTCCATCAACAGTGAAGGCTGGACCCATACCAATGCGGTAACCCGGCTTGAGAATGGCAATACCCTTGTCTCCCTGAGGAATTTCAACCTTGTTGCGGAAGTGGATCCGAGTGGAAAACTTGTCCGGAAGATTGGGGAAGGCGTTCTTATCGAACAGCACGATCCCCTTCTTCTTCCGAACGGGAATCTTCTCATTGCCAACCATGGAATGCCACACGAGATGATTGAACTTGATCCAATGGGAGCAATTGTATGGAGGTTCCCCATCAGGGAGCGATCCGGTACGCCTGCCCGGGATGTAAACCGGCTGCCAAACGGGAATAATCTGATCACCGCCGCTGACAGGATCCTGGAAGTGACACCGGATAAACAGATTGTCTGGCAGTTCCGGATGGCCAAGAGCCCGTTTTCGGACCAGCTCTCGTACGCGGCCCTGGGCTTCTACAAGGCAGAGAGAATTCCGGAATAAATTTTTTTACTGATATAAACCTGTCCGGTGCATCGGAGATCTCTGTGGAGTAGCTCCTCCGGACAGTCCCGGAGGAGTTATTCCCTCTTTTGTATATCAGCAGGAAATTGTAGCGTCGACGGATACCAAGGCAAGGCAGAGTACCCGTTGCGCAAAAAAAACTATCGGGAGTTACCCGGGTTTTTTGGTTTTTCACCTTCCGATTATTTCACAACCTTAAATGACTGTATCATGTGCCGGAAAATTGCAGACGTGGCATTTACCTGGCTTCCGGGTGCGTACTGGATGATCATGTACCGCAGGCCACCCATGCCATAGTCCCAGTCCTGACCAGTCACTTTCGTGGCAACTTCGTAATGGCCCGGGACCGTGAATTTATAGCCGGTCATCTTTCCGGCATACATCAGGTACACGGTTCTTTTGCCATAGGCCGGATCGTCATATGAGGTAAAGACCAGTCTGCGGGCTTCGGTACTTCCGGGAATAGTCACGCGGTCATTGCTGACAAGGACCGGGTGGTGGTAGGCGCTGCCGGGCTCGGTTGATGTGCAGGCTATCCGGTTGCCAGCGCCGTCGTGGCAGTACGACTGGACCAGATCGCGGATGGTCGTGTTTGCCCAGGTGTTCAGGGGGTCCAGGTGCTCTGCCGACCGGCTCTCGCTTGCCATGTACACAAAGACCAGAGACCGGCCATCAGGGCTTGAAAAATTGTACCCTGCCATCCAGTCGTCGACATGCGCCTGTGAATAGTTCCATCCCACCGGGTAATCCATGGAAAAACCGAAGGCTGATGTTGCGGGACGAGTCTCGGGTTTTATTACCAGTGTTACCTGGGAATAGTTCTGGGAAGGTTTCAGGACCTTTGTCAGGTTTGGCGCAGCAGATGGGACGGGGGTGGGCCCGGTGACCGGCAGGTTGGTTGTCTCTACAGGCAGACGGGTGCATCCGCTCATTAAAATCATTCCGATTACCAGGAATATCAGCATACTGCAGGATTTCATGCGATCCCTTTCGTCATCTATCCCACTCTGCGATGTACTCTGATAAATATCCCCTTATTCAGTTTTAATGACAATCTCAACAGGGCAAGGATGATCTTTTTCTGGAAGACGTGAGAGCCTTTTTAGAACCGTGTCAGGGATATATCCGGATTACGGGCGGATGCAGAGGAATCGGAACTCTATGGAAAAGGGGATTGGCTATCATCCCGGCATAAAAAAAAATTAGTAAAGTGTGTTGACCTTCTGGACCGAAGCCGGGATTGTACGGGAAATTCCGAGTGCGGCTCCAATAGACGGCTTGATCTCCAGCGTGAACTGATCGTTCTTGGAAATTGACTGGGTTGGTGCTGCGACAAGGTCGAACTGTTCGCCTTTTTCAAGCACATCATCATCCGTTACCTGGTTCTGGACCGTAGCAATTGTCCAGCTTCCCGATGCTGCAACCGGATATGTCCCTTTCGTTCCGCGTGCCAGTGTTTCAAGGTTGCTTGCATTGCTATAAGTGATTACAACCTTATCGAAATCAACCGGAGTTCCTCCGGGAGCTAATGCTGCAGAGAAGTTGATATGGGTAACCGAACTGCCGGCAGTTGCTGTAGTGCCATAGACATTGCCAACGATTTCCAGTGTTGAGCTCGCCTGCTGTACACCCGTGTGGACGACTTCCTGGCTCTTCTGGGTAGTGAAGAACCCGGCGCCGAGCACCACGTACGAGAACACCGCCGCAACGACAACGAATGCGATAAGCACAATCGCTGCCTCGAGGCCGGTGAATGCATTTTCATGGTTGTAAGATCTCATGATTCACCTTTGGGGCGGATCTCTTTTCCACCCATATGTGACTAAAGGAACTAATAATATATATATTTTTCTTGAGAGAACTGCTGTAATAATCGGATTTTAGTTTTTTTCCAACAAACTATCTGAAAATTTTTCCAAATCCCTGCGTTTAAAATTGATTTGAATCTTTTTCGCCCGCTTTTTTGGCAATAGTAGTTTTGTTCATGTACTGTTGCGGACAGAAAGAATGAATCAAATAGGTATCTTTAAAACCCCCGCGCAAAACCGTCTTTTCCATAATGTTTTTTGTTCAAGGATATCAGGAAATGCAAAAGGCCCGGAGCTCAACAATCCACTCCACGGAAAATTATGGGGGTCATTGTCCTATGCCCAGCCAGTCCTGGTATGATTGTCAGTATTTTTCATCGGGATAATATGCTGTTATAGCCCCTGAATCCAAGAATAAATTAAAAAAAAAGAGAGAAGGCATAATTTGGATCCCCAAAGTGCAATTCAGAAAAGGTAACGGAGGAAAATAATTCAGATGTTCAAGAAATCCTGGAGCTAAACGGGTAGTAAAAAAAAAAGGAATACGTGATGTACAAGCGGTATTCTGCTAGCCAGTACAGGTGCCCCAGAATGTGCAGGGGCCGAAGTTGAATGGTGCGTTCTGCACTACTGCCTGCTGCATGGGGAGATAAACAGCGAAATACTATGAGAGTGCGATGATCATGCCAAAACTGCCAGGGCCAGGATAAACCGTACAAGGTTCTTCAGTGCATTGGACGGTTCTGCTTCGGACATCTGCCTTTCTCTGGTTATTCCCTTTCCGGACAGGATTGATTATAAAACTTCTTTTACCGGGCATCAAAACTGAGGTATTCTTCCTCAAAGAAAGTCAGCTGTCAGCACCGGGGAACCCCGGCAGGTTGCCCCCGAAAAGGATTACCGGGTATACCATGCACATCTCCTCAGGACCAGTTTCAACAGGGATTGCCCCTGAAGTTCCCGTTACCCCAATCGATCTCATTTTAGTGTACCGGGAACGATAATATAACGTGAATCCGGATTCGCGGGAGCAGGTTTTAAAAAAACCCATCAGGACAATAATCTTTGATATGGACAATACCCTCTTTGACCTGGTGGAAGCACAGATTGCTTCCTGCGGCGAGGTTACCCGGTTCCTGGGGCGGGACGAGGGAGAGACCCTGTTCAAGTATTTCCTCCGGCCGGTACGGGGGTTCGAGGCTCACGAGAATATTCTCGATTATATGAATGACCGGCAGATCCGGGATAATGGGCAGTATCCCGCATCCTGCCGGCTCTATGAGACCGCAAAACTCCGGCACATCACCGCGTACGAAGGGGTCATTACCACCCTGCAATCGCTGCGGGACCGCGGGTACCGCATGGGAATTGTCACCGATGCCCATTCCCGGGATGCAACAAGGCGGCTCGAGAAGGCCGGGCTTTTTTCCTACTTTGACAGCATGGTTACTTACGATATGGTGATGGTAAAAAAACCAGCCCGGGAGCCGTTCCTCTTCCTGCTTGAGATGCTCAAATCCGATTTCTGCGAGACCCTGATCGTGGGTGACAGCCCGCGCCGGGATCTCGAACCCTGCAAACAGCTGGGTATAACAACGGTCTATGCCCGGTACGGGGACCGCTTCTCCCGGACGCGGAACTATGCCGGTGCTGATTATGCTATCGATTCCATGGGCGAGCTGCAGGTCATCCTGGACCGGCTGGGAATGCCGGATTCGTGATCCCCAGGAATCCGTACCTTTTTTTTTAGGACCCGGTGCGGGATCCCGAAAAAATCATATGTTCTATTCTCCCATCTGCCGGTTTTTCTCCTTTTTTTCCCCAAACCTTAAAAAAAAATACTGACAATCTAAAAACTATGTTTGTCCCGACCAAGATCTTTTTCACAAAAGGGGTTGGTGTCCACAAGGATCGGCTTGGATCCTTTGAGCTGGCATTACGAAAGGCCGGTATCGAGAAGTGCAACCTTGTGTACGTCTCGAGTATCTTCCCGCCCAACTGCAAGCAGATCTCACGGGCGGAAGGTCTCCGGAGCCTCAAGGCCGGCGGGATAACGTTCTGCGTTATGGCGCGAAACGAGACCAACGAGCCGAACCGTCTCGTCTCATCTGCCATCGGTCTTGCACTCCCGGCCGATGAGAACGAGTACGGGTACCTCTCCGAGCACCACGGGTTTGGCGAGACCCAGCAGAAGACCGGGGAGTATGCCGAGGATCTTGCAGCAACCATGCTTGCAACAACGCTCGGGATCGAGTTCGATGTCAATGCCGCCTGGTCGGAGCGGGAACAGATCTACAAGGCAAGCGGCAAAATCATCAAGACCAAGCACACCTGCCAGTCGGCCGAAGGGGACAAGAACGGCCTCTGGACAACCACGATTGCTGTTGCAATGTTTTTGTGATGATGCACGAGAAGATTTGAGACATTTTTTTTAGAATTTTTTTATTCCGGTGATAGTGGCAGCGGCAGCATAAACCCGAAGCCCTCAAGAGCAACGGGATGTTTTCTCGGTCTTTCCCATGAAAACACTCACGGTGCCAGCGGCCACAGGCACCCAGAATGGAAAATTCCGAAGACATTTCCATATTAAATTTGCGAATCAAGCAGGACAGGAACGAGTTAATCCCGGCATTATGATGGCTTGCGCCCCCCCCGAAAGGACGCCCCCGCGGCGCTTCAATTACCTGCTAATATCTGAAAACAGGTAATTGCCCCGCCGTGCCGTACCGAGGCCCTGAAACGGGAGCCCTCCTAAAATTACCTTTTCATTTTCATACTTCGGGTGTATACGCCCGTTCGTGTGCATTTCTACAGAGCAGAATTTTTTTACTCTTCATTCATTCCGGTGATAGTGGCAGCGGTAGCGTGAACCCGATGGGGGGCAGATGACCGTGAGAGAATGCCAGGTGGATACTGTAGTTTACCCAACAAAAAACGGGTATTATTGCCGGGGGCTCACTTCCATCCTCGTCTGACATATCCCCGGGATATCAGGTGCCCTGAGCAAGGAACGTAAGAACAATGCCCGCCAGTTTTTCAGGGTACTGGTACATCAGCCCGTGACCGGCCCCCGGTATGCGGACAACCCATGACTGGGGAACCTGCCCGGCGATGACAAGCGAGTTTTTTGGCGGGACAATCACGTCCTGCTCACCAGCCACCAGCAGGAGTGGCTGCTGCAGGGCCGAAAGCCGGGTATAGGTACCGTTCCACGCCATTATCGCTGCATCCTGACGTTGTATGTTCTCAGGAGGGCTTGATGAGGTGACTTTTGGGAAATATTTTGAAGGATCCGGGTTTTCTTTCAGCCATGCAGACGGGAATAGTTCCAAAAAGAGCCGTTCGCCCCGTTCCCGGTCGGTTCCCGACGTATTGGTAAGTGCTGCGATATCTTTGGGTGCGGGAGGCAGCGCTTCATTCCCCCCGGGGCCGCCGGCATAGAGTACGAGCGTGTCCACCCTGTCCGGATAATTGAGCGCAAGCTCCTGTGCGATATAGGTGCCCATGGACCAGCCCATGATATGCGCTTTTTTGATCCCCATAGCATCCATCAGACCCGCGGTGTCATTGGCAAAAAGCCGGATGGAATATTCTTTGCCGGACGATGTCGAATGGCCCATACCCCGGTTATCGAATACGATGACGTGATAATGTTGTGCTAGCTGGTTCACGAGCCGGGTATCCCAGAGATCCATGGTGCCTGCGTATCCCATAATCAGGATAAGCGGTTCACCGGATCCGGCTTCTTTGTAAGCAATGGAAATGTCCCCGACCGGTACCGTTTTGATCTCAGCTTTCGTGATATCCGGTTGTGATGAAACACCGGTGCAGCCGGTAAAAGCAACAAGAATAACGAGCAGAAACGCTGCCGGCACAATCATGGCAGGGATCTTTTGTTTCATGAAAACTCCGGTGAAATGCTGTTTGCCGGGATGTTATAAAAATCCGTGACAATATCTTTTTGTCCTGTTGAGTGCGGAAAAAATTATTCTGTTGAACCCTCTCCTTCTTGCAATGATCGGGACGGATCAATTTCTGCCTATCGGGAAAAGGGATCCTGTTCCCCCGGGACTACACCCAATCGTGTATTGGCTGTATTCAGTGAAAATGATCTTCCCGGTTCAGTCACAGGTATCTCTTAAAAAAAATGGAGGCTCCTCCCGCACCGGACAGGTTTTGTAGCATCGTTACTTCCCGGTATCTTACCCGAAGATCCCGCGATCCTGTTTTGCCTTTGTGGCGATCTGCTGGTTATAGGCAACGTTCTTTTGCAGGAGCTGGATCTGTTCCTCAAGCATAGAGCGGGTTTCTGCATCCAGTGTTGTGGTGTTCATCAGGTTTTCTATCTCGCCGATGCGTGCCTGGTTTTGTGCGGTGATGGTGGCAAGCCCGGCTGCTGCTTCCCGGTCACCTCCAAAGAAAAAGAGGGTGAATGCATCCCGGTTCGTGATCCGGATCTCGTACTGCTTTGCTGCATTCTCGGAATTATTGAACTCGCGGGCAATTGCCGAAACCTGGGGGCCGATGCCGCCAGAACGGTTCTCGATCGCGAGCAGTGACTGGACTGCATCCCGGACCGTGTTCGGGTTCTTCACCCATCCCGTCGGGATGGCACTTTCATTTTTCAGTATGGCCCCGTGCTCTGCGGCGCTCTGGTTCTTCTGCACGGGAGTCTGCTGGTTATAGCGTGGCGTGTCAGCAGTGGTATTGCGCCCGCCCTGCTGGTTTGGCGTATCAGCACGGGATACCTCCCTGACTTGTGTTGCGGACCGGTTCTGTTCGCCATAGCCGTCCTGGCCGGTCTTCCCGTCATGGGACGGGCCATTATTTTCCACGGTTTTGATCGGGCCTGCTGCTCCTGCTCCTTTCTCATCATTTGCTGCCAACGCCGGCAGTACCATCAGGGAAAGACAGAGTGCGATAATGAATGCGAGGTAAATTTTTTTCATGGTCTCTTCCGTTTTCTGTATCTTTCTTGTACAATGAACGGTTAATTTTTTCGATTTCGGCTCCGTTCAAAAATTCCCTGACTGTTAAATAAGAACAGATCCATCAGCAGAATTTTTTCTGAAATTTCCGGAACAACAGGATAAAAACCGTATATTCCGGGCATGTCTTTCCACCCCGGACCTGGATGTGGAAATCCCTCGCGGAATTTTTTTTGACTGCGTGCCTTTAAAGAACTCCTTCTTCTTTGACTCCGGATAACACAAATTCATAAAAAATATTCCGGATGCTCTTTTGAAATTACCCGGATACAATCTCTTTCTCATCATGGAAATACGCAATCCGGTCCAGGTACCCGATGACAAGGTATCCCACAACGATGCCGAGCATGATGCCGCCCAGATGCAGGGATATGCTCACGCCCCGTATTGAACTTCCGAGCCGCTCGGGAAAGACATTCCAGATGAAATAGGCAAAAACAAGAATTATTGCAAAGGTGAGGATACGGGATGACCAGGAGAATTTCATGAGCGCATGATACGTGGTGACAAACTGGTGCCGGTACAACAGAACGGACAGGATAAAGATGACCGTGATCACCACCAGCATCTCAAAGAGCACCTGGGTTCTTGCGCCATGGTATAATGATATGAACCTGGCCGTGAGCCCGGCGCACAACAGGAGTACCCCTGCCAGCACCACGCCATAATATTCGTTCCGGCTCTTTTGGGATATCTTCTCGAGATACATCAGCCAGAAGAGGAATAACAACCCCGCGAGCGCTGCATCGATCCCGGAAAGCCCGGCATACACCATGGTCGTCATGTTCAGGAGGGCAAAGACTGCCCCGAACAGGATGAATGCAACAACAATCACTTTCGTCAGCGCCAGGTACAGCCGTTTCCGGTTGAGGGCAGTTGCAAGCAATAGTCCGTAGATGATGATGATCAGGTAGGCAGTCACATTACCGACAAAATGATCGAAATTCAGGTGGACAAAGGACGAGGTAAAGAGCTGGTAAATATGGAAATTCTGCAGGTTGACCTGCAGGCTTGTCCGGAATGACGGGTCGGTGGTGATGAGATATTCGACAAGGATCGTGATGGCCGGAATTATAAGTGTCAGGGCAAGGTAGACCGAGAAGAGCCGGAGATTGATCGTGGTGCGGAAGGTTTCAATAATTGTTGGAATGGTCATGAAAGCCGCCACTGATCTCAATGATAATAGTATCATCCTGTTCGCATACCATAAAAAAAAGCCGGGAGATGTTGGCGGCATTTTGGCGTTTCGGGGTTGAAAGGATTATGACCCCCCTTTCTCAGGACCTGGTGATCTCCCCAATCCCCATGTTCATCCCGGTCTTTCGTCCATTGGGACTCTCTCCTTTTCCATGACCCGGTAATTGAAGCGCCACGAAAGCGCCCCGTCCGGGGCGGCATCGGGTATCGCTACCGGATCGGTGCGGACTTTTGCCCCCATCGGTATATCAGAAAAGTGGCAATGCATTGATCCCGATTGTAAAAGGGCATACCCACTTCATTCGTCGCAGGCATCAATCCCGCTTATGCAAATAATACTATTATCTCTCAACTCTTTTCCGGACCATTCCCGTGCTCCCTGCGCCGGGTGATGTCACGGGTAACCGTTGAAAAACCCACTACCCGGTTATCCTTGCGAATCGGGTTGAAGAAGGATTCAAAAATCCCCACCCGGTCATTTTCGGGAATTTCGAATTCTATGGAAAATGATTCTCCTGCCAGTGCCCGGGCATTCGCGTCAGTCCAGAAGCCCCGCTGCGATTCAGGGAAGAGATCGAGCGTGCGCATGCCGGGTTGCAGTTCCACGCCGAAGATGTTGCGGTAAACCTCGCTGAAGGCGTGGTTGTACACCCGGAGACGGATCTCCGTGTCGTAAGATGCAATGATGTCATTGGTATTTTCTATGATGGCCTTGAGATTGGCCTCGCTCTGCCGGAGGGCATCGTCGGCCCTGCGTCGTGCAATTGCAGTCCGGATCATATGGATCAGCTCGGCAAACTGTGCAACCGGGTCCGCGCCTTTCTGGAGATAGAAGTCTGCCCCTTCGTTGAGAGCCTGGATAACCACATCCTCGCGCCCCCGACCGGTGAAGAGGATGAACAGGATGGGATTTTTGGCCTCCCGGACCCGTTTGAGAAATTCAATGCCGTTTATTTCCGGCATCTCATAATCGGCAACAACCGCATCGTACGGGAGAAGTTTTTCACAACCGGATATTGTGGTTGCAGAGATGGCGGTATCCACAGAAAATTCCCCGGACTCTTCAAGGAACATTTTCCCATTTCAAGCAGGTCCGCCTCATCATCGATATAAAGAATTTTATTCATAGTCTTCCGGAAGGGGGGCGATGAAAGGGAATAAGCCGGCCTGTTTTAAAAAAAGTGTTGCTATCAACAGAATAGTGCACCAGTCATGCCGGTACGAGGAAACGAATGAAAAAATGGAGCTATCAAAATTTTTAGTTCTTCCCTGCAAGAGCCATCTGCCGGATCTTCTCTGCTAGCTCCCGCACGGCAACCCGGGCCGGGCTGGCCGCCGGGATGAGCGAGACTGGTGTTGCGGCAAGGTCGGCACTCTCGACAGCTGGATCGTCCGGAATAATAGCGATAGGCTTCTCTTCGCCGATATCGATGGGGGCTGCCCCGGTCTTGTACTGGTTGAAGACCACATGGATCTTCTCTTTCTCAAGGCCGAGCTGGGTTGCGATCTCCCGGATACGGGCAATGGTCCGGAGGCCACGGGCGCCGGGATCGCTCACGATCAGGAGCAGGTCGGGTTTCCCGATCGTGCCCCGGCTGATGTGCTCCATCCCCGCTTCGGTGTCGATCACGATGAAGCGGTACTCGCGCTCGAGCTGGAGCATGCATTCCGACAGGAGATCATTGGCAAAACAGTAGCACCCGCTTCCCTCAGGCCGGCCCATGGCAACGAGATCGAAGCCGCTGGATTCAATAAGCGACTGCCGGAAGCGGTACCGCACATAATCATGCCGGTTCATGCCGGGCGGGATGTTCCGGGAGAAGGCTTCCTCCCGCATGCTGCCCAGGGTTTCGTGAACTGCTACGCCAAGTGCTTCGTGCAGGTTGGCATTCGGATCGGCATCCACGGCAAGCACCGGGGCGTCGCCGAGCTCAATGAAGGAACGGACAAGGAGCGAGCTGACTGTGGTCTTGCCGGTCCCGCCTTTGCCGGAGAGTGCTATGGTAAACGGATGGTCGGTCATGGTATCACCGGTTCAGGATGACTTTTTCCGGATGCGGCGCGAGATCTCGGCCGCCGCTCCCATGATCTCAAGCGAGCCCTGCCGGTCCGCGAACCGGATGCCGCAGCTCGGGGTGATGAGCGACTGGCTATCGAAGAGTTTCTCCGGCATCCGGGCAGTGAGCTGGGTGCGGATAGCGAGGTACTTTTCATAGAGCGTTTCCACGGTCTCGGTTGCAAAGAGCTTGTGGTCTGCGGGGACAATCCCCCAGGCAACAACCCCGCCCCGCTCCATGTAGGAGATGATGGAATCAGAATAGAGGAGGAACTCTTTTGAGGTTGCATACGCGTCCATGGAGATGACGGCCGGCTCGAGGCTGATGACAAACTCCCAGTCGGTATTCGAGCAGCAGTGGACCCCGAGGCCGCCATCGACAAGGGATGCGATATCCTGCCAGCCGGCCCTGACGGTCTCCTTGTCGACCGGGACCACCGATGACCCGAGCGATGCCAGGTACGGTTCGTTTAAAACCACCAGCGTCTCGGTAACTCCCGTATGCTCCCGCATGGCCTGCTCGCACCAGCGGGCCTTGAGGGCGATCATCTTGGAGAGGACATCGGCAAGCTGGGAATCGTAGTAGATGGGCCGCTTCTCGGCATCCACCACCTGCATGCCAAACGTGACCGGGCCCGTTACCTGGCACTTCAGCACCCGGGCGCCTTGGAGTGTCCGGCCCATCATCTCGATAAACGCGGAAGCATAATCCCGGTGCAGGGCATAACCGGCAGAGTTCTGCTCAACGAAATCCATGTACACCTGCTCCATTGCAGCAGTCTGGTCCTTTGTGCTGTCAAAGAGGAGCCGGTCCTCGCGGATGATCCGGCCCGGGAGCTGCTCGGAGTCATTGAAGACAATGCTCTCGAGCAGGGCCCGGTCAGGAAGCGTGGGGATGTACGGGAACTCGGGGAAGATCTCAAGCACATCATTGCAGGCCTGCACGGGATCGGAATGCGGGAGTGCACCGACACCGGTCGCGAGCGAATGGGGAGCGGGAATCATCTTTGCCATGGCACTCACTCCTTCCTGAGCCGGCAGCTGTTCACGATCTGCTCGACCATGGGAAACAGGGTGAGATCGGTGTGGGGCAGAAACGTGCTCGAGGTGTACTCGTCCATGAACGAGTTCTCGGCATTGAGCTCGATGTACGCGATCTTGAAAGCGATCTCGTCAAGCATCTTCCGGGTGCGCCGGTTGATGAGGGCGATGTTTGAGCCGGTAACCGCCCCGTTCCCCATGTTCTTGATCTGGTCGAACGGTATCTCGGGGATGAGGCCGATGATAGTAGCATTCCGCTTGTCGATATAGTTCCCAAACGCCCCGGCAAAGTAGATCGTGGTGATCTCGTGCCGGCTCACTCCGGCCTCCTTCATCAGCGTTAAGCAGGCTGCGTGGATGGAGGCCTTGCTCATGATCAGGTTCTTGATATCGTTCTCGGTGATCACGATATCTTTGTTGATCTCGGTCTCTTTTGCCCAGGCAATCACGTACTCCGGGAAATGGCCGGTGGTGCGGATCCGCGGGTTTGCGATCGCAGTGTTGATCCGGCCGGTCCGGTCGATGACGCAGGTGCAGAGGAGCTCGGCAAGGAGGTCGATGAGCCCCGACCCGCAGATACCCCGGGGCT
Source organism: Methanoregula sp. (assembly GCA_041645355.1). GTDB lineage: Archaea > Halobacteriota > Methanomicrobia > Methanomicrobiales > Methanospirillaceae > Methanoregula. The sequence goes on along the minus strand of JBAZQF010000003.1, from coordinate 121,654 downwards.
TGATACCGTTGATGGTGGAAAATTTCGGGGTGAGCGTGACCGGGTCGATGGTGAGCTTCTCGATTGCACCCGGGTTGGCACGCATGCCAAAGAGGACTTCGCCGCCTTCAAGGGCCGGCCCGGCAGCACCGGCGCACGAGAACATCCACTCCTTGTTGCCGAGCACCACTTCGAAGTTGGTCCCGATATCGATCAAAAGCGAGATCTCTTCGCGCTCGCTCATGCCGCAGGCCAGGATATCGGCGATGATGTCGCCGCCGATGAAATCGCTCACGGCCGGGAAGACAAAGACCCCGCCGTTCGGGTTGACCGTGATTCCGATCCTTCCCGCAGCAACCGAGAGCGCCCTTCGCACCACCGGGACATAGGGCTCGGCGATCATGTACGCCGGGTCGATCCCAAGGAGCATGTGGGTCATGACGGTATTTCCGGCAACCACCACCTCGTAGATATCTTCCCGGTCGATCCCCGCGGAGTTGGATGCCGTAGTGAGGGCCTGGTTTATGCTCTCGGCAGCAAGAGCCTGGAGTTTACTAAGGCCGTTCTTCCGGGCAAAATTCACCCGGGCAAGGATGTCCTCGCCGCAGCTGATCTGCTTGTTGTAATTCGAGGCAACGCTGACCGTCTTGCCCGTGACCAGGTCCCAGAGATAGACAACCACCGTTGTCGACCCGAGATCCACGGCTGCGCCATAGACCCGTTTCGAAGTATCGTACTCCTGGAGGTCGAGGAGCCGGTACCCGCCGGGCACGAGCCCGATCGTTGCCGTCACCTTCCAGTCGCTGTGCCGGAGGATGCCCGGGATCTCCCGGAGCACCTCGAGCGGGGCATACATCTTCTCGGCAACCGGCCCGCCGCTCTTCTGGATGCCCCAGAGTAGCCGGGACAGGTCCGGCGAGGGGTCGCTCAGGGACGGGGGCTGGAGCTCGACATAGTGTTTCCTTACGGACGGATGGAACTCGATATCGTTTTCGAGCCCCTCCACAAGGATCTTCTGCTCCTGGATGAGCGTGTGCTCGGGCACAACCACATGGAGGTCGCCCTGCACAAATGTCTCGCAGGCAAGGCAGGCGCCCATCGAGAGCTCGGCTTCGGTAAAGAAGCGGCCGTATTTCTGCCGGTCAAACTCGGCCCTCCCGGACTGGATCGTGACAACGCACTTGCCGCACTTGCCCTGGCCTCCGCAGACAACATTCATGTTCAGGCCGGCTTTCTGGGCAGCATCGAGGATGGTCGTGCCCCGGGGAACCTCGATTTTGCGGTAACTCGGGAGAAACGTAACAGTCCGCATTTATTTCTTCCACTCCTCGTGCAGAAACTCGCCTATCTCGGCAGCATCCCGGGGCCCGACCAGCACTTTCCAGCCGGTGGCGTCCTCGATTCTCCCGGAGAGCGGGGAAGCGTACCCGGGAATTATCAGTTTTTTATGGGAGACTTCGTTCTCCATGCCGAATTTTTTGAGCGAATCCCGCACGAGTGTCTCGTTGAGTTTCCCGGCAGCTACCGCAGTCAGCACCGAGAGCCCTTCCGTATCAACGATCAGCATGTAGCAGGGGACCCGGGTGGACTCGAGGTAGCCCTGGAGCGTGAAGAACGTGAGCGAGAAGTTGACGGTCATCAGTACCGGGGAGTCCTTGTCCGGCGTGCCCACGCGGTAGATCCCGGGGTTCATCTGGATCGGCTTCTGGGGATCCGTGTAGATATTCTGCCGGAGCGTGAGGGCAGCTTTTGCAGGCCCGGGACGCAGGGGATCGGTCACAATGACCGAGGCATACTTGACAATGCCAAGGGCCACTGCCGCTTCCTGCTGCCCGGTCTTTGTAGCATCCAGGTACACCGGGTACCCGAGTTCGGGGGCTGCCCGGGTGATGGCAAGCTGGCGGATAGAGGTGGACCTGACCACAAAGTCCCCGAGTGTTGCAGGGGCGGTGTCCATGACAAGGTCCGGCACTCCCTCGGCAGTGCAGTCTTTTGCAAGCCCGGCAAGGCCTTCGAGCGTATCTGATTGGATCACGAGCGGGCACCCGTGCTGTTTTGCAAGGGCACACATCTCCTTGAAATTCTCCTTTGTGGCCGCGTGAAGGAGCGGGTGGTATGAGCCGCAGTGGACCATTGCAGCTGTCAGGGCTGCGATGTTCTTTGAGATGAGGACCGGGGGCAGGTGCGCCTGCTCGTTCTCAACCGCTGCAACCGCCCGGGCAAAGGTTGCGGGATCCCCGCTCGTGTTCTCGATTGCCATACCGCTGAAGCGGAGGTCTGAACCAACGCGGGTGAAGATCTCGTCCCGGACCCGCCGGGTCACTGCCGCGATCTCCTCCACAGACTGGGTGTCGCTGACCCGGAACACGATCCCCGGGGGGTGGTAGAAGGTCTTCTCGTGCCGGTACAGGACGAACTCCTCGCCAACCTTGAACGAGCGTTCGCCAACCCCGATCTTGACGAGCCGGATCGGGGGCCGTGTCGTTGCCCCGAGAACGGATTTGGCTTCATCGCTCAGGTAGGGGCAGAGGTCCACGTCCGCTTTCCCACCGGCCAGTTTCATGGCAAAGGTAAGGCAGGTAGGGTCGCCGCACTCCTTGCAGTTCTTCTTGGGCAGGAGCTTGTAGATGTCGAGGGCCTTGAGCGCCATCTCACGGCACCCCCGCGGCGTCTGGAGAGCATTTTTTCATATCGGCAAATGCTGCTTTTAAGAGCGGGATGGTCTCTGGGTGCCGCACACAGACGATTGCGGCTCCGGCAGCAGCAGCGGCAAGCCCGGTTGAGAGTTCCCACTGGACTGCCATCTCGTCCTGCAGGGCCGGGTCCGCTTCCCGCACCTCCTTGATGGTGAGGGTGTCGGCTGCCGAACAGATCATGGGCATGGCAAGGTCCGTATCCCCCTTGAGGGCCGAGAAATGGATCCGTTCCATCGCAGAGTACGAGTACTCAAAACCGTACCCGAGGGCGCCGGTGTACGGGTCGATGATGATATGGTCGCGCTGGACGCCTATCTCCTTTAAGAGGATATTGAGCTGCTTGGCCAGGTTGACATCGATAGGCGACTGGGCAATGACCGAGTGGTTGAAGGCAAGGGCCGCTGCCGCAATGCTCCGGTACCGGCTTGCCTCTGCTGTCCCGAGAAGGAGGCGCTCCCCCTGCCCGGCTTCCCCGCAAGCCAAAAAGACCTCGCTGTCGATCTTCGGCTCATTGCTTCCCTCAATGATGAGGGGCAGGGCCGTTGCCGACAGGACGGATTCCGTGGTCTTTTTCACCGAAGGGATGTCAGAGAAATTCCGCTGCCGGGTGCTGGTCAGGTACAGCCGGACCATGTCGGCGCCGTATGCCTGCTCCGCGGTCTTTGCCCATTCGCTCACGTTGCCTGTGAGGTCGCCGCAATAGTTCCGGATTATCTGGGGCCAGAACACCGGGTTGTCGCAGATCTCAAACGCGATAAGGGGAGCGGGGGATGGAGGGTTACCGGGAAGGAACGGGAGCGTTGTTTCGCCGCCGATACGGTAGGAAACCCTGCGGGTTCCGCCATCGGCTTTCGTGGCGCCGAGCACAACTTCCCCGATCGTTCCGGTCCAGTCAAATGATGCGGTGTATGCCATGCTGCACCCTCACACCAGGGGTTCCATTCCAAGAGCAGGATGCTTAACCTTCTCGAGGAACACGGCCAAGTCCTCGATGGTGGTTGCGGTTGTCTCGTCCGCGATCTTATCGAAGAGATCGGCATGACCGATCTCCATGAGACGCTTCTCGAGCCGGACTTTCAGTTCCTCCTTGAGCTGGGCGGGTATCCAGACGAGACGCTCAATGCCGCCTTCGCCCTGTAAGAACCGGTCCGAGAGGATATAGTTCTTGGAGATCCCGGCAAAGCCCGGGGTCTGGGCCCCGCCTCCGATGGTGCCGGCAAGGGTTGAGAAGCTCATGCCCGAGGGAGTAATACCCTTGTATTCCCGGTTCACGACCATGATGCCGTTCACTTCCGGGAGCATCAGGGCTATTGCCTCAAAGCACCCGCAGCAGGTCATGGGATACTCCATCACGCTGTAGAGCGAGCACCGGTCGATCTCGCCATGGCTTGCCTTCTTGACAAACCGGTTGACCCCGTCGAACTCCCCGTTCCGGGCATTGATCACCGCCCCTTTCTCAATGGGCTGGTTTGCCCCCGAGGGGGACATCTCGAATGCAATCTTCCCGTCAAGCCAGCTGATTGCGCCGCAGAGAGCCGGCCGCTCGGGCGTGATGACGCAGACATGGTTCGGGGCAAAGGTCTGGCAGAGGGTGCAGGAATAGTACGTGCTGACATCGTTGTCCCGCATGCCCTTGATCCGATCGTCGCGCTCAGCATAGACTGCTTCGGCCTCTTTCTTTGCCGCAAGCACCTTAGCCGGATCGGTGATCAGGGTAACGGCAACCGCATCGAGCAGCTGCGGGAAATCCATCCGGAACTTGCTTGCCAGGAGCTTGCCGATATGCTCGATCCGGACCCCTTTTGCAACCGCCTCTTTTGATATCCTGACCCAGATAAGGTCCCGCTGGGCAACATGCCACGAACCTTCCCCATAATTGACAAAGTTGTGGATCCTCCGTTCGAGCACCGGCTCGTAATCCTTCTTCATGTTCTTTCCGGAGACCTCGATGATGATCCCAAGCGGGTTTGCCGATCCTTCCTTCATTGACTCGATCTCGGGGCCGATAACCGTCACTTTCCCGTCAGTGATCTCGCCCGGCTGGCGGAGGCGGAGCAGCTCGAATCCCGGGGATCGCCCCCCGCCGAACTCCACGTACATCTCCTCTTTCCTGATACTCTTTCCCTCGAATGCCGGGGAGCATCCCATCGGGATCGGGATTGCGGTGACATTGACCCGGATCCCTTTCTCTTCCATGCCCCGGCTGACCACCGTTTCAGCGGTCGAGGGGATCCAGGAACCCCCCTCGTACCCTCCAAGGGAGAGGATGGGGAAACCCAGAACCCTCATCCCGTCCACAAAAGCGATCTCATCATCCGATAATCCCGGAAACACGATCACGATGGCTTTTGCCCGCTCGGCTGCATACGTGAGCAGGCGGTGTGTGTCACCCGGCGTGACGCCACCAAACATCATGGCAACCCGGGCAATGATGTCAACAAAATGGATACCATAGGAAGGCGTGGAGCCCAGGGGGATGAGCCGGTACTCGAGGCCGAGTTTCACCCCGGCTGCGGAGAGGGTGGGAACAACCTCCCCGGCAAGGAACGTGAGCATGTATTTTTCCTGCAGCTCGCGGCAGATGGCAGCAGCACTCCCGGCGCTGTCGGGCTTCCCGATAACCAGTGCAAGACCGAGGATGCTGCCGTCAACCAGCGAGTACCCCAGTTTGCGGATGACCGTATCGCTGATAAAACCCGTATAGGGCTCCGGCTCCTTTCCTGCAGTTGCCGTCTTTTCTGCGAGAAGACATTCAGATGCAACAAGCGGGTTATTTCCGGTCTTTGCATAGACCTCCAGCACACTCTTCTGGTCATGTACGGCAGTCCCGGTCAGCGCGTACGAGATGGGGAGGTGGTATGCAGTCTCTTCATAGGAAAAGGTTTTCTTAATTGCCAGAATCTTGGATTTCAGGTCTTCCCCGCCCTGTTTTCCGGCCAGTTCCACGTCGGTCATCGTCTGGTTCCTTCTGATCATGGGTTGCCCGGTAATCTACATATACTTTCGTTATAGGGTAATCCCGCTGGATATTGCATGAAATGTAAAAACAGGCCTGCAATGACAAAAATATATATCCTTTATAAATGCAATTCTCATTAACGAGAGGTAAGATGATGGCTATAGTAAACCATAAGTCAGTTATTTCCCTGTCTTTGTTCCTGATTATTGCTTTGCTCCTGGTAACCCCGGCACTTGCGGATATCCCCAAAACGGTTCCCGCAGTTACCGACACCATGTCAATTGCATATCGCGGGAATGGCGGATATTATATCGGCAATACGATCATTTTTGATGGTAAGAATACGGTCGGGAATGTGACGGTACTGAAAATCACCGGCCCCGGTCTTCCTGCAGCTGGCGTGCCGCTCTACGATATGAATGGGAACGCCGGTTCAGGAAACACGGTTGATGTGGATTTGGATAAATCCTGGCGATTTGTCTGGTACACCGCAAATATCAAGGGCATTGAAAAACTCCAGTCCGCCCGCTACACTATCACTGCCACTGATCTGACCAACCCGGGAAATGAAGCAGCAACCTCCATCTTTTTAAAGAAGCCCGACTTCTCCGTTATCGCCCAGCCGGATGTCGTGAAAGTGGGAGAATATGTACAATTGTTCGGGAATGCAGAGAACGGGGTCAGTTCAGTACGGATCGATGTAACCGACCTTTCAGGAAACATTCTCCGGACCTATGAATCCGCCGTGAGCGCATCCGGATACTTCAACAACGGGTTCCACGTGGATATGCCCCTTGGCCAGTATTATGTTGTCATCACCAACCCGATAACCAAAAAGACCTCCCGGACGGTCCTGACCGTAGCGATTCCCCCGCAGGAGAACGTTACCACAATCCCTGCCACACCCGCGGTTTCGGCAACGGTAATAATTCCTGCAACAACCGGCACAACTGCAATACCCACTTCGGTGTCAACATGCTCGACTACGACCGCCCCCGTTCCCCCGCCGGCAAATACCGGCCTGCCCATGTACATCTTTGCCATCATCGGCGGCCTGGTTGTCATCTGCCTCATACTGGCACTTTTCGTGGTACGGAAGAAAACTCCCTGATTTTTTTTCAAGGTAACAGGGATCAGTTTGCCGGCACCTGAAAAAACCGGCCACCATAACTATTTTGGATACCAGTCATAACGCTACTACCACAAACGGTGCATTGTCGTGAAGAAATTCTCATTTGTTGCACATATGCCAGACACCCCGGGCTCCCTTCACCGGGCAGCAGAGATCATAAAAAAATACAACGGGAACATCAACCGGATCCAGTTCGACCGGCGAATCGACCCCGGTACGGTTTTTTACGAGGTAACGGCGTCACAGGAATCCTATAAGAAAATCACCGGAGAGCTTGCCGCAATCGGATACCTCCAGACCTCACTCAAGCCTCTTGATTTCCTGAAGTTCTGCGTATCGCTTCCAAACCGGCCCGGGGCCCTCTATGAATTTCTCAGTTATACCACCCGGGCCGGGGCAAATATTGCTTTTATCGATTTCGATGACAAGGGACGGCACCCGGACCGGCTCATGGTCAGCCTCAACCTCGAGCAGAGCGCAATAGTCGAATCACTTCTCGACCAGCTCAAGAGCCTCTACCGCCTTGAGATCATCGAGTACGACAAGACCGGGAAGCACCTTGACGATACGGTCTTTTATGTCCGGTTTGCCCAGGAAGTCCGCAATCTTATCGGGGAATCAGAGGATGCATTCCTGCTCTCGTTCCTTGCCGAGACCAACCATATTGCCCAGGAACTGATGGACCGGGGATGCGATCCCCACCAGGTCTTCGAGAGCGTGCTTGCAACCGGCCGGACCATGAGGGCAACCTCCGGGGAGCACTTCTATGCCGATGTCCAGCGGTTCCGGATAACCGACCGGGTTACCCTCTGGTGCTTCCAGCCCCCCTGCGGAGGAAGCCTCTTCATTCTCGATTCTCCCGCTGAACGGGTCATGATCGATACCTGTTATGGGATCTATCACCGCGATATCATTGCCATGCTCTCGCAGTATGGCCTTGGTGACCCATCCCGCATCTCCCGCATCATCGTCACCCATGCAGATGCCGATCACTGCGGGGGATCCGGGTACTTCACCACGCCGGTTTTTATGCACGCGGCAACCCTTGAGATCATCCGGACCAGCAACCGGGCCTATGGCTCACGGAGCGAAGGGTCAGTTCTTGAAGAGTTCTATACAAAAATGGTGAACCTCTTCTCAAAATTCCGTGTACCGGAAAAAGTTGAGTGCTACCAGCCTGCTTCAGCCAAAAAACGGGGAATCTTCCCGGTCATCAGTTCGTTTCGTATTGCCGATCTCGAACTGGAAGTCCTGGACGGCCTTGGCGGGCATATCTGCGGACAGCTCTTTCTCTATGCAAAGGATCATGGCCTCCTTTTTACTGCCGACAGTGTCATCAATTTTGCCAGCATGACAAAAGAGCGGGCCGATTACAGTTCTCTTGCCGCCTTCCTTGTCACCTCGGTAAATGTCGACAGCGACCTGGCAAACAAGGATAGGAAAGCCCTGCTTGCGCTGGCTGACGAGACTGACCGGGCTCTCGCTGCCACCGAACGCCGCTGTCTTATCTGCGGCGGCCACGGGGCGGTATCGGTTCTTGAAAACGGGAAACTTGCGGTGTGCGGTGAGATTGAGCGGTATGAGGCCAAAAAGAACCCGGCCTGAGTAGCTTCCCTTAAAAAAAATTCCCTTTTCTTTTTCATACTATAGGCGTGTACGTCCGTTCATGTGAGTTTCTCCAGAGCCAGAAAAACGATTTCCAAAAAAAGCACAGGCCGGATTATCCCATGCCTCAGTAATTCGTAACAATGATCTCGCAGGCACCGCTCCTCCGCTCACCGTTACAGTTGATATAGCGTTTTGCCGGCACGGTTGCAATCGTAAAACCCTCGTACAGCTCCTCGATTGCCGGAACCTTGGAGTTGCTCAGCATCACAAAAACCCCGCGGTCGGATAATCTCCTGAAGGTCTTTGCAAGGCGCTCCTGGTCGCCAAACCGGAACCCCGATGCATGGTAATCGGTAAAATTCGCGGTCTTCGAGATCGGGTGGTACGGGGGGTCGAAGTAAACAAAATCACCCTCTTTTGCCGGCTGTACGGTCTTCTCAAAATCCGTATTCCGGATGGTTACGTGCTGGAGCATGGCATGGAATTTCCGTATGGAATGTTCCGAAGGAAGGCTCAGTTTTGCATGGTAGCCGAACGGGACATTGAACTCGCCCCGGCGGTTTACCCGCCAGAGCCCGTTGAAGCTATGCTTGTTGAGAAAGACAAAAAGAGCTGCCCTCCGGATCCGGTTTTTGCTGGTGGTAACCCGGCTGTTGAACTCTCTCCTGAGGTGCCGGTAGGATTCCGCGTTATTGAGAAGATCGTCTTTCTCAAGCTCACAAATCACCTGGTCCGGCCGGGTCTTTACCGCCCGGTACAGGTTGACGAGTTCACTGTTGAGGTCCGAGATAACTGCCTCGGTGAGAAGTCCCCGGTTCTCAAGGCTGACTAAAAGTGCGCCGCCGCCAATAAACGGCTCATAATAGGTGTTCCACCGGGGCGGGAGCCGGGCATTTAGTTCGTCCAGCAGCTGCCGTTTTCCCCCGGCCCATTTGATGAGCGGCACTTTCACGCACTACAGTTTTGTCAGCTTTCCTTAAAGATCCTTCCCGTTATAAACACGCTTTTTGCGAAATTCTCATCTACTATGTGAATGCATCTTTTGTGGAAGAAGCATGGAGAAACACCGGGTACAGGAAATGATGCTTTTGATGGCATCCAAGATCCGTTCGATAGCAAACACTCTTTCGTCGAAAGACTGCGACAGATTCATTGAAGAACTCTTAAACGCGAAACGGATCTACGTGATTGGCGCCGGCCGGTCAGGGCTCGTTGCCAAAGCCTTTGCCATGCGCCTGATGCACCTGGGTCTCCATGCCTATGTTGTCGGCGAGACGATCACGCCTGCCATGAATCCCGGTGATGCGATGGTCATCTTCTCGGGCTCGGGGAAGACCAAGACTGTTGCCGATATCGCCGAGACGGCAAAGGATATCGGGGCACACATCTGCCTCATCACCTCGAACGCGGACTCGCGGATCGGGAAGATCTCGGACTGCATTGTGATAATCGAGCACCACCGGGACGAGGTGCAGGATGAAGGTGCAGAGTTCGAGATCCGTCAGATGATGGGCGAGCACAAGTCATTTGCCCCGCTTGGCACGCTCTTTGAGACCGCCTCCATGATCTTTGCCGATGCCATCATCTCGCGGATGATGGAGATAACAAAGACCGATGAATCGGCGCTCAAGAACCGGCACACCAATATCGAATAATAAAGGAGGATTTATGGGAATTGAGTTTTCAGACAGGGTTCTCGGGATCGAGATCTCGGGTATCAGGAAGATCTTCGAGTCGGCAGGCCCTGACTCTATCAACCTTGGCCTCGGCCAGCCGGATTTTGATACCCCGCAGCACATCAAGGATGCGGCAATCCGGGCAATACAGGAAGGAAAGACCGGATATACCCCGGGTACAGGTATTCCCGAACTCCGGGAGGCCATAAGCCGGAAATTCCAGAACGAGAACCGCCTTTCGTATACTCCCGGCCAGATCATCGTGACTGCCGGCGCAAGCGAAGCCCTCCATCTCGTGATGCAGGCGCTCCTCTGCGACGGCGACCGGGTGCTCTGCCCGGACCCCGGGTTTGTCTCGTATTCGGCGCTTGCAACAATAGCCGGAGGCCAGCCGGTCAGTATCCCTCTTACAAAGACTCTGCACATCGATGTCGAGGCTGCAAAAGAGCAGATGGCGGGTGCAAAACTCATGGTCATCAACTCGCCCGGAAACCCGACCGGGGCAGTCGAGAGTAAAGAATCCATCAGGGCGATTGTCGAATATGCTGCTGACAAAGGTGTCACGGTCCTCTCCGACGAGGTGTACGAGCATTTCATCTACGGCAAGAAGCACTGGAGTGCCGGAACCTTTGGCGAGAACGTCATCACCATCAATGCCACGAGCAAGACCTATGCCATGACCGGCTGGCGCCTCGGCTATCTTGCAGCATCGGATGAGGTGATCGGGCAGTGTCTCAAGGTCCACCAGTACTGCCAGGCCTGCGCAACATCCATCTCGCAGTACGCTGCGCTTGCAGCATATACCGGCGACCAGCACATGGTGGGGGTCATGCGGGACGAGTACCAGGCCCGCCGGGACCTTATCTGCAAAGGTCTCCATGATCTCGGCTTTAAGTTCCCGACCCCGGAAGGCGCTTTTTATGCGTTTGTTCCCATGAAGGCGGAGATAACGCAGAAGATCATCGATGCCGGGGTCGTTGTCGTCCCCGGCACCGCGTTCGGTGTGCATGCACCGGATTATACCCGGTTCAGTTATGCAAACTCGAGGGAGAACCTGAACCGGGCCCTTGAAAGGATACAAAAAGCAACAGGTGAATGATATGGTCAAAGAACTCTTAAGGAAATTATCCAATGCCCACGGAGTCTCGGGCAGTGAAGGCAGCGTTTTTTCGATAATAAAAAAGGAGCTCAAAGGTCACGTTGACGAGATCCGCGAGGACCCGATGGGCAACCTGATCGCAGTCAAGAAGGGCGGCAAGTTCAAGGTGATGCTCGCTGCCCACATGGACGAGATCGGCCTGATGGTCAAGTACGTTGATGACAAAGGTTTCATCCGCTTTGTTGCCCTCGGCGGCTGGTACGGCCCCACGCTCTACAGCCAGCGGGTGATCCTGCATACCACGAAAGGGCCCCTGTTTGGCGTGATCGGCGGCAAACCCCCGCACATGATGGATGACGACGAGCGCAAGAAAGGCGTGAAAGTCGACGACATGTTCATCGATGTCGGGGCAGCCAACAAAGAAGAGGTAGCGTACCTGGGAATCGATGTCGGGACACCCGTCACGATCGACCGCGAGTTCTGCTCCCTTGCAAGCACCCGCGTCAGCGGCAAGGCCTTTGACAACCGGGCCGGCGTGGCCATGCTCATCAAGACCTTAAAAGAGGTTGACTCGCCTCTCACGATCTTCGGTGTCTTCACCGTGCAGGAAGAAGTGGGACTCAAGGGCGCCCGCACGAGTGCCTATGCACTGGACCCCGACTGTGCGATCGCAACCGATGTGACCATTCCCGGCGACCACCCGGGTATAGAGATGAAGGATGCACCCGTTGCCATGGGAAAAGGGCCTGTTGTCACCATTGTCGACAGCAGCGGCCGGGGCCTCATTGCGAGCAGGAAAGTTGTCCAGTGGCTCCGCGAGGCTGCCGAGGAGAAGAGCATCCCGGTCCAGTTCGAGGTCGGGAGCGGCGGCACAACCGATGCCACTGCCATCCACCTGACAAAGGGCGGTATCCCGAGCACAACGGTCAGCATCCCGTCACGGTACATCCACTCACCTGTCGAAGTGCTCGATCTTGCGGATCTCGAGGCCGGCGTGAACCTGCTCGTGAATGCGTTAAAGAAGAAGCCGGCGCTCTGACCGGCGATTCATACTCCCTTTAAAATTCATCCCTGAAAATTCAGAAATAACGATGATTATCCCGGGGAGCTAGCCCGCCGCGGGGTCCTTACGGGGCACGGCGGCGGGAACCCTTCCGGAGAGACCCCATTATGGTATGAGCTGAATCCGGTTGAAAATGGAAAAATGGTGATATTCGTTGTTTTCTGTAATTTCGATTGCAAAAGGAGCGTGACCCCCTCGCTCCCCCAGAGGGGGAGGCTGCCCAAGGGGAGCACCCCTTGACCCCCGCTGTTATTCTGATTTTTATGGATCCAATAGGCCGTATTTTTTTTTCAATCTATCAGAAAAAAATCGAAAGAGCGGAATAATTTCCGTTTAGCTATTGTACGGTAATTGAAGCGCCGCGGGGCGCCCTTCGGGGCGGCGCATGGTATCGCTTTAGTTGAGAGCGGTAAGTGTAATCCGTACTGAAAGAAGTTTTCATTCTATTCTCAAAAATTATGAGCGTGACCCCCACCGTTTTTATGAGATTCCTGAAATTCTCCCCAACCGATGTTTCACGCATTACCCGGATGATTATCTGCCGATTAACCAATTATCTGATCTTTATCAGCACGTACTTGAAGCACCGCCGGGTATGTCGTGTCTGGGGCGGCGTAGTATATTGTTTCCTGAGAGAATGGGACAGCGCGAAACCCAATCATTTTTTGGAAAATGGTGCACTTTCCCTCGCGTGATTCCACATCCTTTTTATGGTGATACATCGAGCGCTTATCCATGAAGGGTGGCAACCGGTCAGAGAGCGGGTACCTGTACGGTTTCCTTTTCGTTTTCCTGGCAGTCATTGTCTTCTCCCTTGTCCTGTTCTCCATTTTTATTCCCATGAGTTATTTTTCCGGGCAAGAGGCCTCTTCTTCCATGAATGCGCTCACTGATAACCTGGCTCTTGTCGGATCCGTCACGGGATACGGGGGAATGCCGGTGAATCCCCAGGACTACCCGGCGCTGAAAGCTGCCGGGGGATACTCCGGTCTTGCGGGCGCCCGGCTCAGTATCCGTCTTGCATCGCTGCGCCTGACCTGGGCAACGGGAACCGGGGATGATCTCACCCGGGCCATCGTGGTTGTGACAACCCCGCAGGGGAGCGAGACCCTGCCGATGCAGGAGAGCAGTGCCTCCCTGCCCCGCCCGGGATGGGCAATTGTGAGCAAAAACGGGATTCTCCCCGGCACATCTGCCAACCAGAATAATATTCTCGAGCCCAACGAGCTCTTCACCATTCTCATATCCCCGTCCGAAAACATACCTCCGGGCACGCCGTTCACAATCGCCATGAATATGCCGGATGTCCAGCCCCTCTCGGTCAACCGCATGGTGCCCGGCCAGGTGAAAGCGGTAATGGATCTCGGATGATCCCGGGATGAAACACTGTTTTCTGGAAAACGTTCCCGGGACAGAGTAATATTTTTGTATTTCCGGCCGGATGGATGCGGTTATAAAAAAAGAACAGGGTTATTCTTCGGTTTCCGGCTCGGTTGGGGGTGTTGTGCAGACCTTCCACCAGAAATACCCGATACTCACTGCCATTAAGGCCACGAGCAGCACCAGGCTGAATATATTCTCGGCTACGAGCATGTTGATCGGGATATTCATGTGCATCTTGTCATTGAATGCCCCGATAAAGAGTGCAACCACGAGAAAGAGGATTGCGCCGACAATACAGCCAAGCATGACCGCTGCAATAAGCCGGAGAGCATTGGGTTTTTGAACCTTGTCCGTCATTAAAAGACTATTTTGCCCTGCCTGCTATTTAGTGGTTGCCTTTGGGGGATACCGGGGTTCTGCCGGAGGGATCCCCATCCACTACGGGACTGACCTGCAGGGCCACGCCATCGAACCCGGCAATGAGCCGGTCGCCTTCCATTACCATGATCCGGAACGTGGAATGCCTGCCATCGTCGCCAACCCGCTCTGCCCGTGCAACAAGTGCCCCGGTGGCAGGGGAAATGAACTGGATATGGACCGAGACTGCCACCCGGCTGATCCCCGCACAGTTTGCTGCTATACCGAAAGCCTGGTCTGCCAGGGAAAAGATTGCACCCCCGTGGGCAACCCCGTGCGGGTTCTTCTTGCCCGTGCAGTCCATAGTCACTTCCGCGTACCCGTCCCGGGCTTCCCTGACGGTCATCCCGAGGAGACGGGCAAAATCGCTCTCGTTGAAAGCCGTAATGCTCTTTTTGATTATTTCCTGTCCGGCGGTTTTTGTGGTATTCATGATCTGTTGAGAATCGTGGTTGGATCGACCGCGAACGGTATTCTCTCTATGGACATTCCCGTTTTGTAATTTTTGTTGTATTGCCCCGGGCTTTTACAGGAAATGTATCCTCTTTACAAAAAAGAACGATGGAAGTTTAAAAAAGCCTTGCCATTTATTGGTCAAGGTATCCGCTGTATGCCCTGGCGTGAAGATCTGCCGGACGCGGCAGTTGTCCATTATGAACCGCTCTTTTTGGGAATTGTTGCCGGTGGGTAAAAAACAGGAGGATTATCCCTTTTCCAGAGATACGCCTGGCCGACGGGAGATGATGCAGGTGCACCTGCCGGGGTTTTTTCCCCGGGCGAACCAGTGCACCCGGCGGCTGCCAGGAAAAGCAGGATGAATGCAGCCTCAGCAGCATACCGCAAAGCGTCTTTCATAAAAAGAGGAGAATGCCGGTAAACAAAATATCTTGCTTTTTAATCTTACGGGGACTTTCCTTTCAGATGCTGCTCGATTCGTTCCAGCCTCTCCTGCAATTCCACGTTCTCGCGGTGCTGCTCTTTTAAGGCATTGTGGATCCCCTCGACAACACCGGTTGCACTGCTCTCTTTTGGACTTTTCTCATCGGTATCCGACATATCCGGCGCAAGGAGCTTGTTTGCGATAAAACCGGCAAGGGTGCCGATAAGGGCAACACCCATCGCCATGATAGCGATCCCGACAAGCCTCCCCGCATTTGTTGTCGGGAACCGGTCGCCATACCCAACAGTCGTGATGGTGACACAGGTCCACCACAGGGCATCCGATGCGGTCTGGATATTGGCGGCAGGCGACGACTGCTCGAAGACGAGGACAAGGAACGCCCCGACCTCGATCACCAGGATAACGCAGAAGATGACGATATAGAACATGCTGTTGGCCCGGTGCTTTTTGAGCTGCTCGGCAATGTTGTGCACGCCATACTTTTTGAGAAGCCGGTAGGCTTTGAAGATCCGGAAAAGCCGGAGGATACGCAGTGCCGGGATGCTTGCAAGAAGGTCCGCCCATCCCCAGTCCCGGAAGAAATAGTAGTGTTTCGAGCCGGCAGACAAAAGGCGGTACGTAAAATCCATTAAAAAGATGATAGTTAAAAAGAAGTTGATGACTTCGACGACATGGACTGCGTCAGGATCAAAGCCGGGGATCCAGATGAGGACGAGATTGAGGACTGACAGCACCGAGACAAAAATAATGAAGATCTCGTAACCGGGATCCTTGAAGTCCTGCATCTCGAAGTTCGTTTCCGCTTTTTTATCCATGGGTGCACAACCTCAGTATTGCATTTACTCCCGTATCCGGAACCAAAAAACCGTAATGGCGTTTCCGGCGGCAGGGGTATCGTATTCCTTCGTTTCCACGATGCGGGTGACATTTCCCATGCCAGCCCGGGCCGGCAATCCCGCGTGATTACTGGTATGACCGGTCAGGGGAATGCGCATGTGCAAAACCTGTGAGAAGTATTCTGGTGCGGGATATTAAAATGGGATGGGATGATTAAAAACGAATGATCGGATCTGGAACAGTCGGGATTAAGAAAGGATTTTCCCATTGAAAATTTGAAAATCACGTAAGACAGAAACGAGTCAGTTCCGGCATTCTGATGGCTTGCGCCGCCCCCGAAGGGACGCCCCCGCGGCGCTTCAATAACCTGTAATTCCCCTGAACCGACCTGCCCGGCGAGGCCCCGACGAGGCGGCCGAGCGACCCACAGGGGGGGGGAATACTCCCATTTTTTTGTTACAACTACCGTACTGATTTTCATAGGTCCGGAGTGAACTCTATCGGTTCATGTGCGTTTCTCCAGAACACACGTGAAGATCACTTGTACTCTTTGCGGGTGTACGAGTATTTCTCGTTCTCCCCGCCGTGGGAGACGATGTAGATCCATTCGTAGATGGACTGGACTGAACCGAATTTCTGGTACCGGCGCATCGAGAAACCGACTTTGAGTTTCCCGTCGAACCGGATCTTCCCATGGTCCTTGAGCCGCATGGCAACTTCGAGATCGTCCCCGGCATCGATGCAGCGGTACATGCCGGCTTTGATAAACGCATCCTTCCGGAACGCGGTGTTGCAGCCCAGCGTGTAATAGAACGTGCGGCTGTAGTAACCGATGCGGGAGAAGGTGTTTGCAAGCAGGAGCGAGAACCGGTTCCCGAGCCCTTCCTCGATCGGGTACACCGGGCCATAGAGCTGGGAAACCTCCGGGTCTTTGAAATCCTCGCCAACCCGGCGTATCCAGTCGGGAGGGAGGATGCAGTCGGCATCGGTTGTGGCAATGATATCCCCCTTTGCTGCCATGACGCCATCGTTCCTGGCGCCCCCGACTTTTTTGCTGGTCTGGGTAAAAACCTGGTCTGCGTATTTCTTTGCAATCTCGCAGGTTGCATCCTTTGACCCGCCGTCCACCACAATAATCTCGTATTCGTTCCTGGGAACCGTCTGGTGGCAGAGCGAGACCAGGCACTGGGCGATATTCTCTTCTTCATTGAAGGTGGGGATGATGACCGAGATCATGAACGGGAAAACTCCTGTACCTTTTTTGGTCTGGCGGATTATAAAGGATGATGCGGGGGCGGGTTAAACCCGCAAAGAATCGTGAAGCTGCTGTCCCGCCGGGAGGAGCGATTGAGTCATCTTCACAAGTATTTGCACGGATGAAACGGGCATGAACTGGGTGTGAATGAAAAAAGTTTCATGTGCGTTTTTACCGGGCAGCTCATTCAGGGTGCCGGTGTTTTTATCGGCTTATTGGAAAATCGGGATATCCTTCCGGTTGATATGAGCCTCCCGGAACCCTATCTTTAGAACCAAACAGCATATTTTAGTCCGATCACAGGTGACTTTCTGCGTCCAATTGATGCTATTTGCGTTTTTTTAAACCGTCGGCGTGAAAATTTCCATCCGGCCGTTTTGCGGGCAGGAATCCGGGCTTATTGTACCGTTTTTCCCCCAATTCGATCTATTTTCGGATACCCGAAAAAAGGGGCCCGTATAAAGTCTGATATACGGGCTCCGTTTGCCAATCCGGGCATTTTACTGGGGGTCGATCTTTACGTACTCTAACCCTTTTTCTGAGGTTCTCTCTCCGACGGAGAGTCGGGTGATGGGGCCCCATTTGCACAGGAGGGGGGCACGCTCAATTATTTGAAAAATAGGTGGGAGCCTCAATTGTCTCCTAAATTTTTTTAGACGGCTCTCAATCGTTGTGATGACCAGCCACCGCCCCGACGGGGCGCCCCGCGGCGCACCAGTTACCTGATCGTTCAAAAAGGTAATTGTCCCCCAGATGAATGCTGGTCGCAGAAGCGGGGGTCAAGGGGATCGCCCCTTGGGCTGCCTCCCCCTCTGGGGGAGTGAGGGGGTCATGCTCAATTATTTGAAAAACAGATGGGAACTTCTATTGTCTTTTGGATTTTTTGCACGGCTCTCAATCGTTGCGATTCCCTGCCGCCGCCCCGAAGGGCGCCCCGCGGCGGCATCAATTACGTGTTCATGTCAAAAAGGAAATTGCTCCAAAGGCTTTACCGGTTGTACAACCGGGGGGTCACGCTCTTTTACAATGGAGAATACACGAAAACAGGAAAAACCGGTGGGGTTATTCCCCCGGGTACGCTTTCACAAAATCCATGACGCTCCGGATGCAGCCGTCCATGTTCAGGTACTCGAACTGGGAGAACCGGCCAACCAGCGGAATTCCGGCGAGCCTGCAGAACTCTTTGACAATCGCAATATTTTCCTGGTATTCGAGATCATAGACCACATAAGCGTACGGCTGGCGCTCAACGGACGTGAAGACAACATCTTCCCGTTTGCCGATGCCCATCTTCTCGAGCATGCCAAGGACTTCTTCTGTAACCTCTGTGTCCGTGATGCCGGATATCTCATCGCCCGGCTGGTGCGTGATCTCGGCAAGGACGGCGCTGTGCCCTTCCGGTGCAACGTGCCGGCTGTAACTGGACGGGAACGAGATCCGGTTGGTTTTCCCAAGGCCCGGGTCCGGCACGTACAGCCACGAGATCTCCGGTACGCTCCCCCGGTACCCGACATTCACGCAGATGAGCGAGTTGTACTTCAACGACTGGCAGGCCTCCATCACACGGGCCGGGACCTTTTCAAGGCAGGGCAGGAGGTGCTGGACCGGGATGGTGCTGATGACCCGGTCGGCAGTTACCGTCTCCTTACCATTGCTGATCTGCCAGGTTGTGCCGGATTTCTTCACGGATTTCACCTTGAACCCGGTGCGGATGAACGGCACAACCGGCCGGGCTATGGCGTGTACGAGAGCCTCGATCCCGCCGTCAAGCGGGTACGAGAAGACCGACTGGTGTGTGTACCCTTCGGTCTCGATCCCGATAGCGGACTTGATGATATCCTCAACCGGGGGACGGGGAATGCGGCCGTCAACCCAGTGGTGCGACATCTCGTCGGTCGGGTACTTCCAGATCTTCTCGTTGTACGGTACAAGATAGCATTCCGCAATGCCGTCCCCGAACGTGTAATAGATCCATTCCTTAAAATTGGCGGGCAGCGGAACTTCGCCTTTCTCGACCGCAATGAGGTTGCGGATGAACCCGAAAGTGCAGGCAAGCCGGTCCTCGTCCGGGAGATCTGCAAGACCGTTCTCGAACGGGTACTTGACATACTGCCCCTTGTAGAAGATCTTGGTATGCCGGTTATTCCGCTGCTCATTGTCCGCGATCATCCGGCGCATGAACGAGAGGACTTCCAGATCCCGGGAGAAGATGATGTGGGACCCGCCGATGTCGAAAGTAAACCCGCTCCCGGTTCTTGAACGGCAGAGGCCGCCGGTCTCACTCTCTGCCTCCAGCACCACGACCTCGTCGCCCCGCTCGTGCAGGAGCCGGGCAAGGGAAAGGCCGGTAAGTCCGCCTCCCAGAATTGCAGTCTTCACGCGAGACCGGTTGGATGGCAGGATTTATATTGGTGAGGGTTTGCCTGAAAAAATATTTTTTTCCGGAAATTTGCGCACGTGCCGGCTCGGGTTGTCTGGCCGGGAAAAAAGGTGCCAGGGTATTCAGATACCCGGATGAGAATGATAATACCTGAGGCGGATGAGGCAATTTTCCACCAGTTCCCGCAGGTCAATGACGGGTATCGCGTCCCGGGCTTTCTTCTGGCTGCTTTTCACTTCATGAACCGGGATGTCATGGTGTTCCTTTGGCCCCCGTGCCGGGGCAGAATCTGCCGGGGCGATGGCTGACGGGATCCCGGGCACCAGTATCCCTACGCAGGAGTCGCCGAGCCTCTCGTCCAGCATCACAAAACTGGCAGGCTTATGCAGGATCTTTCCCTCGTCCTGGCAGCTCAGGCACTCTTCAAGGTTAAACACAATGGTGTTTCTCCGGTTGCACTTGACAAAGCGCCGTGTCATGGACTTCGGGTTGCATGACTGGATCATCAAAAGATCCCTGATTACCTCGGTTGCCTCGTTCAGGTCAATTCCGTACCGGTCCGGGCCAACACTGATCCTGAGCATCTTTCTCTTCCTGGCAGCCGGTACCCTCCCGTGAATAACACGCGGGGTTCCATTCAATGCAGTATTTTGCTGGTATTGCGCGATGGTCATCTCTCTCTCTCTCTCCTTTTTGTGCTGCTGTTGCTTTTACGCCGCTCACTCGCGGAGCAACCCGGTGGCGGTGATGATCCCCCTGCACTCCTCATGCCAAAAATGCCGGACCGGGATTTTTTTATAAACACCCGGTGGAACGCAATCCGGTCATGGGGAGTCTGCAGGGGGTAGTAACTTAAAATCAATCGGGCATTATATAAGGTAACCCTTCTGCATGGCAAATATGCCTAGCAATAATACGGCCTTTTTATACCTTTCATCCCGCTTCCCAGACGATGGGGCAGATACTAAAAAGATCGATTTTGTTCTGAGGGATGGATGCGTACGGATCCGGAATTACTGGTGTTCATGGAACCAGGTATATTGCATGGCATTTTAGTGAGGCTGTTTGGAAGATATGCAGGATATCTCCAGCTGCAGTTTTAGTTGTGAGAAATGCCGGCCCACCCATTTACCGGCCCGTTAACCTACTGGGGGGATCGTTTCAGAATTTCCACGAGATCTCATGCACAAAATAGAACGATGAGGGATGATGCACCCATACAAACCCTTTAGGATAAGCGCCGCCGCCCCCGAAGGGACGCCCCCGCGGCGCTTCAATTACCTGCTAATGTCAAAAAAAGGTAATCGCCCCGCCGTGCCGTACCGAAGCCCTGAAGCGGGGAGCTCTCCTGAAATTCCTTTTTTTAATTTTCATACTTCGGATGTGAACCTCGTTCATGGGTGTATCTACTGAACACCCCGCGCATTTCCGTACATACCAGTCGGGCAAAGTCCTGTAAAAAAAGATAGTTACTGGCGGGAGATGTACCAGCCGGTCTGGGTCTCGTCCAGCACTTTCTCCGCAGTCTTCTTTGTGAGCAGGCTGACGACAATCATTGCTACCAGTGAGACGATGAAAGCATATGCCGAGAAGTGGAGCGGGATCGCGGCAAAGTCAACACCCATTGCCTTGATCTTGAAGTAGTTGAGGAACCCGAAGATGAGCGATGAGAGGAGGCCAAGAGCCATCCCGGCAAGTGCCCCCTCGCGGGTTGCGCCCCTCCAGTACAGCCCGGCAAGGAGCGGGACCGCAAAAGTGGCAAGCATGGTTCCGATACCCATCCAGATCAAAACTGCCAGCATCTCGGGGGGGTTGATGGCGATGAGCATGGTGGCAAAGGCTGAGACAACGACCACAATCTTGGAGAGGAGGAGGACGCTCTTATCCTCGGCATCCGGTTTCAAGACTTTCTTGTAGATATCCCACGAGAACATTGCCCCGATGGTGAGCATGAGCCGGTCGGTAGTGGACATGACTGCCGCAAGGACAATGACCGCAAAGATCGCCCAGAGGGCCAGGATCGGCATGGCGTACTGGATGCCGTACAGGATCACGAAGTCCTGGGCATTGGGTACCACGGGAAGGGTGAACATACCTTCCTTGACCATGGTAAGGCCGGCAAACCCGGCAAACTTGAGAAGGAAGATGACCACGCCGTAGATGAGGAACGCAAGCAGCGGGGACCACTTGAAGTACTTCACATCCTTGATCGCGAGCACGTTATTGATCACGTGCGGGGCACAGGCAAGCCCGAGACCGAGCAGGAGAGCAAACGAGACCACGTACGCCGGGGCAAATGCACCGGCCGGGTTCCATGGCATAACCAGGTTCGGGTTGACCGTTGCAATGAACTCATTGACGTGCGTGAAACCGCCGGCTTTCCAGATGATGATGGGCGCCATGACAATTACGCCGACAATCAGGATAATAGACTGGATGAGGGATGCCCATGCAACTGCGTACAGGCCGCCGATTGCAGTATAGGCCATCGTGACCAGGGTTGCGATAAGCAGGGCAAGCCAGAGCGGGATCTGGAAGAGCCAGATGAGGACAATTGCAATTGCCGTGTACTGGCCCACGAGATAGATGAGCGATACGATGATACCGGCTACGGCCGAGAGAGTCCGGAGGGCCGTCGGGCTCTCGAACCGGTGGGCCAGGTAGTCCTGGACCGTGATGTACCCCTGGGTCTTTGCCACATTGTGGAGCTTGACGCCAAAGAAGATGATGCAGACCCCAATCGAGAGCGGGACAAAGATCTGCTCCCAGATGGTGGGCCACCCGGCCTTATAGCCAAGACCCGAGACGCCAAGGAGGGACATGCCCGAGCAGACCGTACCTATCATGAGGAGGATGAAAACCCAGAAACCGAGCGAGCGGCCGGCCACAAGGTAATCTTCCGTGCTCTTGATCTTCTTGGACGCCCAGGCACCAATGGCCAGCATCAGGATAAAGTAGAGCCCGACAACAACGACGGTAAGAATATCAGCAGCCATCAGTCATGCCCCCTGAAAGTCAGTCCCCAGTACACGAGCGCGATAAGGATGACAAGAACCGTGCCACCGACCGCGATAATGGTAATATCCGGTAATCCAAACATGGTACCTTGTTAATCTGTTGCATGGTAACATATAACACGATCGAAATGATCCGGCCGGATCTGCCCGATTAATCCTCCGCTAAACAAAACAGGCCCGCAGCGGTCAGATTTATAATAAACTCAATATATGGGCTGTTCACAATCTTTTTTAATTGGCCTGCAGGATCCAAAATACCCGGCGCAGATAAAAATATGTTAATAGGTCCCCGTGCTAACCTATAGCACAGATAAAAAAAGGTGGTATTTGTGCTCTCTCTCTCCGGCGTAACCAAGCAGATCGGCGGCCTTACTGCGGTAAAAGAGGTAGACCTGGAGATCGGGGCTGACGAGATTGTCGGACTTGTGGGGCCAAACGGGGCCGGAAAGACTACGCTCCTCAATATCATCTCCGGCATCCTTCCCCCAACCTCCGGCCGGATACTGTTCCTTGGCGAGGATATCACCGGCAAAAAAGCGGACATCATCTGCCACAAGGGAATTGCCAAGACGTTCCAGATCGCAGAATCGTTCCCGAACCTGAGCGCACAGCAGTGTGTCATGATCGGCGTGCTCTTTGGCAACCATCATGCCCCGTCCATGAAAGAGGCAGAGAAAACGGCAGTTGCGATCCTTGCTGAGGTCAATTTCCCCCAGGAAAAGACAACAACCTTAATCCGGAACCTTAATGTCGTGGAACTCAAGCGACTCCAGCTGGCACGGGCCCTTGCCTGCCAGCCAAAGCTCCTTCTTCTTGACGAGCTCACCACCGGCCTGAACCCGAAGGAGAGCAGGGAAGCCGTTGAGCTGATCCGGAAGATCCGGGACCGGGGGGTCTCGATCCTCATCATCGAGCACGTGATGAGCGTCATCATGGGGGTCTCCGACCGGATCATTGTCCTGGATCATGGCGAGAAGATAGCTGACGGCCGGCCGTACGAAGTGGTGAACAACCAGCGGGTCATCGATACCTATCTTGGGGATATCGACGCGTTTTAAAGAGAGTGGTGTTCGGAAATGCTCACTGTATCAGGTCTTGATGTGTTTCACGGGAACCTGCAGGTTGTCTGGGACCTCTCGTTTGAGGTGAACAAGGGCGAGCTCGTCACCATGATCGGGCCCAATGGCGCCGGCAAGACGACAACCGTCGAGACAATTGTCGGGATAAACCGGAAAGCCACCGGCTCCATACAGTTTGATGGAAAAGAGATCCTGGGCTCCCACCCGTACGATCTCTTCACAGAAGGTCTCGCGCTTGTGCCCGAGAAGCGGGAGATCTTCCCGGGTATGCCCGTTATCGAGAACCTGAAACTGGGCGGGACCGGAAACCCCGACCCGGAGAAGAGCATGTCCCGCATCTTCCGCCTCTTCCCGATCTTAGAGGAACGCAAACAGCAGAAGGCCGGCACCCTCTCGGGCGGCGAACAGCAGATGCTTGCCATTGGCCGGGCGCTCATGTCGGAACCCCGGCTCCTCATTCTCGATGAGCCTTCAACCGGCCTCTCGCCGCTCCTCACCGGCCAGGTATTCCGGTCGCTCGAGCAGCTGGGCCGGGATGGCATGACCATCCTTCTCCTGGAGCAGAACGTAAGAAACGCCCTTGCCATGTGCGACCGGGGCTATGTGCTGGAGAACGGGCGGATCGTGCAGGAAGGCAAATCAAAGACGCTCCTCCACGACCCCCGGATCCAGAAAGCGTATTTAGGGTTCTGATACCGGAAGGGACAGAATGTGACCGGCCAAATCCCCCGGTTTATTGATTTCCTCTCGTGTTTTCTTTACAAAAAGAAGATTTTCCGGCCTGTCTGATATCAGTCGTACTTACGGAACAATTCCGGGTTCTGCCTCCTTATCCACCAGCGCCGGAGGAGCAGGAGAATGCCCGCGAGCGCAGCGATACCAACAATGATGGCAGCAATCAGTACGACCGGCAGCCGGGGTTCCGGCTGAACAGAAGCGGGAACGGTGGTTGCCGCCGGGACAACCGTTGCCGTGGTGCGGATCACGACTGCGGCCGGAGCCGGGGTCTCCCAGGAATACGTTGGCTTCTTTGAGACGCTCGTGGTCTTTGCAAATACTGCAAAGATGGTGAAGTGTTTCGTTGATCCGGTTACCATATGGGTTACGGGATCCGCGGTTGTCGGGATGGCGGTCCACTCCCGGGTCCGGGTATCGTAATACCTGACCGAAATATCCTGCACCCTGCCTCCCGCCTGGGCAAGGGCTTCGTCCCACTGGGCCCGTGTCAGGGTGAAGGTTATCTCGACCGGCTGGCTGAAGGTTGCCCCGGACGGAGTGCATTCAACCCCAAGACCCCCTGCCGTGAATGCCGTTCCCTCAGGGGTGTGTGCACCTTGTGTTATCCGGTCTACTGCAGCCTCGGAGAGCGGGGTTACGGTCACCTGGCTTATCGGGGTGCCGGATTCCGTGAGGGATTTGGTTGACTGGGGAATGGATACTTCTACATCGATTGGCGACGCCGTTGTTGTCTCGACGGTGTACGGGGCAAGGGTCTGGCCAAGCTCATTGGTCTTCAAGGACACGCTTGCCTGGCCGGCAGTGCCTGCTTCTTTTCCTGATGCTGGTGATTGTTCCTTGTCGTCATCAGTATCCCCTCCGAACGGAGGGGGTGTCGGGGTCGGGTTTATCCAGGTGGTTACCGTAAACCCGCCGGACAGTGTGGCAAACCGGCTGTTGACATTGGTCACCACCACGTCCCAGGTGCCATGAGGTGCACCGGTCAGGTTGAAGGATCCGGTGAGGCTTGTTGACGGCGTGACTGAGATAGCTGTTGCGGGAATTGCGTCAACGCCAATGACCTCGAGGGCATCATTGCCGCGGGAAGTAACAAAGACCATGGACCGGTAGAGCGCAACGCTGCTTGGGCTCTGCAGGAGTGCCCCGCCCTCACCATTCTCAAGCCCGGTCTTGTAAAAAGGTGCAGCGGGATCCGAGACATCGATGATGTCCAGGGTGCCTCCCGTGTTGCTTGCAATGTACGCATATTTCCGGTCAGCTGAGACCACGACATCGGTTGGCCCGTTCAGCCACGAGACGGTGGCTGTCTTGGAGAGGCTTCCCCGGTGGAACGGTGTGGACTGGTTACTGATGTCGACAATCTCCAGTGCATTGTTTCCTCTGCTCGTGACAAGGGCATTGTAGCCGGAAATGGTCACGCTCTGCGGATTGCTCAGGAGAGCTCCCCCCGCCCCGTTCACAATGCTCCCCTTGTGCGAGGGTACAGCGGGATCGGTTATGTTCACGATCTCAAGGGCATTGCTGCCGGAACTGGCGATATACGCGTACGGGTAATCGTCGGCAATTTCGATATCGACCGGGTTGTCCAGAAGTGCCCCGCCCACCCCGTTAGAGAGGCTTGCATAATGCGCGGGAAGAGCGGGATTGGTTGTGTTCACGATCTCAAGGGCATTGCTTGAGGAACTGACCACATAGGTAAGATTCCCCGAAACGGCAACTCTCTGGGGGGAGCCCAGGAGAGCCCCCCCGGACCCATGGGTGATCCGGCCCTGATACACCGGGGCTGAAGGAGTGGAGATGTCAATGATCTCAAGAGCATTACTCCTGAAACTGGCAACATAGGCATATTTACCGGAAACTGCCACATCGACGGGACCGTCGAGGAGCGCACCGGCAGTTCCGTTGGCAATACTGCCTTCATGAACCGGCCTGAAGGGATTGGTCAGGTTCACGATCTCAAGGGAATTGCTTGTATTGCCGGCAATATACGCGTAATTACCGGAAATGGTAACCCTCCACGGGTCATCCAGGAGCGCCCCGCCTGAACCGTTCACCAGGCTTGCTATGTGCCTCGGCGTCATATCGGATTTTTTGAGCATCACGTCAGCGCCGGATGCAAAGTTCGATCCCCCGATGCCCGGGGTGCTGACCGTTCCGGAAAGGGCGCTTGCCGGTGATATACTGGTGACCGACGGATCAGTTTTCCAGCTGGCGTTATAGATCCAGAACTCCTGCGTTGTGCCCTGGAAATTATTAAACGAGGCATTATAGTCCATCCACATCTTGAGCTTGTACTGGCCTTTGGTATTGTTCGCGTCAATGCCCCAGCTGTTCTGGACAATCCAGTACTGGTTGGCCTTATTCGAATCGGTTTTATTGTACCCGATGAGGATCATGGCATGGCCACCTCCCTCACCGGCACTGCCATTATAAAAAGACTGGTTGTACGCATCCATATCAAAAAAGACACCCGGCTGGTTTGCCCAGAATGCAGCCCTGAATTGCTTCCATGCGGTATTGTTGGGGAGGGTCATCGTGTAGTAGACAACCTTGCCGTCAACCAGTGAACGGGTGATATTCTCCACCGCGGCAGTCTGGTTCGAAGGCGGGCTGGCCAGTATTGTTTCTGCCTCGACACGGTCGAGACCGATGTTCGGGGTTATTGATATCAGGTGCCGGGGAACGGTTGACTCCTGGTCGCCATTATCCGGCACGTCCTCATCCTTGTAGGTTGCATTTGTGTTGCTCCAGGGTATGACGAACGGTCCGCCCGGGTATGACTGGTTCAGGCCCGTATTGTAAATATCGGTAAAGGTGTAGGGATATCCGCCGGTGCAGGCAAAGTCGTGGGGTTTTGTCATCCCGATGTTCCCGTTCATGTAATTGGAATCAAAGAACTGGATGGAGAGCGGGGTGGAGGTGCCGGTTGCTTTGTACAGGGTCTGGGCAAGCGTGCCCGTGCCGGCCCACACCCAGCAGTTCCCGCACGACCCCTGGCTCCAGTTCACGTACGAGTACTTGGGAAACTCGTTTGTCAGGTTTGTCGGGGCCGTTGCTATGGATGAGACGGGAACATAGGCAGTTGCATTTTCATAGGCAAGGTGCTCGAGTTCCATCTCTTCAATAGTCATATTCATATAAGCATCCGGGTCATCAGCTACAGCCACCGGGAGTATCCCGCCCATCAATGCCAGGCAGAAGAGAATGGCGACCAGGGTGTGTAGTGGGATACGGGACTTCAAGAAACAGCTCCGGTTTTTAGGAAGTAACCGGTCTTCCTCAGGAATGGATATCGGTTTCGGTTTCATTATCCGATTTTTTTTAAAATAATCGCGTAAAACTCAACCAAAACCGGAATCTTCTCGTTATTTATTGTAAGGAGATGTCCATCAAGGCAATAGTGAAAAAAAGGGAAACTAAAGCCCGCTCCCCGCGATGGGGACAGTCCCGATATCGAGATACCGGCTCCCGTCACGGGTATATTTCGGCCAGGTAGTATTCATCCTCCCATTGGGATCTCCGGTCTTTGCAAAACGGGTCCAGAGATCCAAAGACCGTTCTTTTGTATTCCTGAAACATACCCGGATTGTTACCTTTCCGGAAAATTACCCGGTTTTTTTAAGAACCAGAAACGGCTTTTGTCCGCGAAAAAAAGAGGGTGATCCTTTGTAAGGGAATGTACTGTCCCCTCTCACTGCATGGGGAGGATCCCGGCTTTTCTTAGGTTTGCAATCGAGAGATCCTGTGATCTTCCTGCCTTGAAATTGCCATTGGCAATCTCATCCCGGTATTCCTGGTTTGCATACGCGACCGCATCTTCGAACGAGGATGAACCGGTCATGGTTGTCTCTAGGCAGGAGAGTGAATCGGGCGAGTCCTGTTTTGTCTCGTAACAGACAAACGCATGGGTTGGCAGGATGATGATATGGGGGGTTATGCCAATGGATTCCAGTGCCGAGGCGTACAGGACCGTGCCATCAATGCAGTTGGCGGATTTCTGTGCAATAGAGTCCTTTGGAAGCCGGACGCGCTGGGGATTTTCGGTTTCCTTGCCATAGGCAATGGGCGAGTTGATGTACGTGAGCCCGTAGTCGTTCTTGAGCGCGGTAAAGATGGCCTTAACCTGGGCATCCGAGTATTCCTGCCATTGAGCATCCGAGCAGCTGTCCCCGCACTGGTACCCGGCAATGGTATTATCGGCAGTGTACCCGGCCGCCCGCCGCACGAGCGGGTCGATCTCGGCCGCGTGCGGGGTTACCCAGGCAGCGATGAACGGGGTCATGTCATTCCAGTCCTGGCCGTCAGAAACAGCCCAGATCATGGTGTCCTTGGCATAAATTTTGATCGGATAGGTCTGCTCATCAACCCGCGTGCCGTCGGCAAGGGAGACCTTGTAGTGGAGCGTGGCGGTTGTCATCTCGGAGGGAACCGCACTTGTCCTGAGTGACGGGGCCTGCCCGATGGTTACGTTCGAGCGGGCAGGGACATCGACCGTGTTGACAGCCTTCTCGGTAAAGCCCGGGATCTCGGACTCAACAATAAACGTCTTTGGACTGTTCGTGGGGTTGATGACATCGAATTCAATAAAATTCATCTTGAAATCGGAGAGCTGGAGGTACGTGGAGGCAAGGACTGAATCCATTGCGCTGACTTTGACACTGACTCCACCTGCACCGGTGCCCCCTAAAGGGGATCCGCCTGGTGAAACCGTTGAGGCTGGTTCGGAATCGGAACAGCCGGCCGAGACGATAAGTATCACAAGAAGTACGGAAAATATGAGCGAAAGCTGGTATCTCATGCAGGATTCTGTTATTGATCTTCCGTTAAATGAGTTGTGATACCGGAGGGAAAACGATTTTTCGTACATTGGCCGGATTGGCCGGGATTGGACTGCCTTTATTTCACTCAATGCTGCGATTATCTCGTTTTGTATCTGTCATGAGGTATGCACACCGGACACCGATTCCACTGGGATTCAGGTCAGGATCTTGCAATAGTTGGTGGCGCTGCGGGAGGGAACTCCCCGTCAGGGGCAGCGGCAGTTTATCACAAATTATTGAGAGTTCTGCAAAAATTTGAATAATAGTACGTTTTCCCCCATCTCTCAATAATTGTGAGCGTGACCCCCTCGCTCCCCCAGAGGGGGAGGCAGCCCAAGAGGTGAGCCCCTTGACCCCCGCAATATTGATTAAGGATTCGAGCGCCGGGAAAATTTCCTTTTCAGATAATCCCCGGTAATTGATGCCGCCGCGGAGGCGCCCCGTCGGGGGCGGCGGCAAGCATCCTTACCGTAAAATATCTGTGACCCGATTCTGTACAGTCGTATAGCGAAATATGTTCCGGAGTGAATGAACAAAAAAATCTGCCCGGCCCAATCATATCGCTGTAAAAAAAAGATTACCGGCCCTCTTCCCCGGCTGCCACTGCCGGCTCCGGAAGGGCCTCTTTCTTCTTTTTCTTCGCCCGCCATTCCTGCACCCGTTCCGGCAGGCTGACGAGCCCCTTTGGCAGGAAGATGATGGTGAGAATCAGGATAACCCCGACAATCACGTACCGCCCGAACGTCAGCCCCGTCATCTTGAGCCCTTCCCAGATGACCGTGAGCACAACCGTCCCGATGACCGGGCCGGCCAGCGTCCCAAGGCCGCCAAGGATAACGTACGTGATCGGCCAGAACGAGTTTTCCACCCCGTAAATCTCGGGCGTCAGGTAGCCGATGTGGTGGATCATGAGCGCCCCTGCCACCCCGGCAAGGTAGGCGCTGATGGCAAATGCAAAAAGCCGGTACCGGACCGGGTCCACCCCGGCAGCCCGGGCCTCGAGCTCGTTCTCGCGGATGGCAAGGAATGCCAGGCCAACCCGGGATTTCATGATATACCAGATGGCGGCAAGCGCGGCAATGGTTATGATGAGAATGATGTAGTATTCGATGAACTGGTAGCCGGGGATTGCCGGGCTGATGAGCCGGGGCGACGAGATCCCGTCCCAGCCGCCGGTCATGGGGGCAAGGATGCTGACCGTCAGCGTCTGGACAATGATGGCAAACCCGAACGTGACCATGGCAAGGAACCATTCCTTGAGCCGGACGCAGGTGAGCCCGATCAGGATCCCGATGAATGCGGCAACCGCTGCGCCGGCAAAGATGGTGACAAACGGGGTGATCCCGTAACTGACGGCAATGATGGTTGATGCATATGCCCCGATGCCGAAGAATGCGGCATGGCCAAGCGATCCCTGCCCCGAGAACGCGAGCAGGTTCCAGGCCGAGGCAAAGATGATGAAGATGAGCATCAGGACCAGGAGGTTGATGATGAACATGTTCTCGATTACGAGCGGGAGCAGGGCCGCAATGGCAAGCGTTCCAATGGTCCCGTATTTTGTCAGGTCCTGCCGGTTCAGCTGCATGCCACTCACTCCTCCTTCTCGCCAAAGAGCCCGGTTGGCCGGAGCACGAGCACGACTATCAGGATCACAAACGAGATAGCGTCTTTCCAGATGCCGCCAAGGAGGAATGCAGCCCCGTTCTCGGCAAGGCCCATCAGGAGCCCGCCGATGATGGCGCCGGGGATGCTGCCAAGGCCGCCGAGGATGATGATCGCAAACGCCTTGACCGCGGGGATCGAGCCCATGTAGGGGTTGAAGACCTGGCCGCTCACCACCCAGAGCGTTCCTGCCGCGGCAGCAAGGGCGCAGCCGATCCCGAAGCTGATGATATCAATGCGCTCGACATTGATCCCGACGAGCATGGCCCCTTTCCGGTTCTGGCTCGTTGCGCGCATCTGCATGCCGATGGTGGTCTTTTTCAGGAATAAAAAGAGCCCGCAGAGGATGGCTGCCGTAAAGACCATGATGAGGATGTAATCGAGCGGCACCGAGAGCGGCCCGATGGGGATCGTTATCCCGTCGTACGGGCTTTTCACGCTCTGCCAGGCATCGCCCCAGATCATGGCTGCCCCGTTCTGGAAGATGTAGATGAGCCCGATAGAGAGGAAGATCTCGTTGAGCTTTCCTGTCCCGAGAATAGGGCGGAAGCAGAGCCTTTCCACAACGGCTCCTATGCCGATGAGCGCGAGCATGGAGACAAGGATGATGACATACGGGTTGAGACCGGTGAGCAAAAAGACGGTTGCGGTGATGTAGGCGCCGATCATCAGGAACTCGCCGTGGGCGAAGTTGACGACCTTCATGACCCCGAAGATGAGGTTTAAGCCCGTGGCAAGGAGGATGTAGATGCAGCCTGCATACAGCCCCCAGAAAACGATCTGGAGGAATACCGAGATCTCGTCCATCTTCTCACCACCTGCCTGGCCTTGTACATTGTATCAATCTGCTCGCCATAGGAAAAAAGAATGGGGTCAGGTTACGTGCTGCTGCCCGGCACATACCATGATGGCAGGACAAATTCGGTTGTCTTGAGATTGTCCGGCCAGACAATGAACGGCCGGGTCTCACCGGCAGTTGCGTTCAGGGCCAGCTGTTCCATCCAGAGATCAAAGGTTGACTCCCGGAAATCAGGAGTGAACGAGATGGTCTGGTCTTTCATGGCCTCGACCATCTGGGGCATCTTCAGGGCAACGAGTGCCTGCCTGACTGCGGTCTTGTCCGTGGAGCCGGCATTCCCGACTGCCTGTGCTGCAACATATACCCCGTCATAGGTGGAAGCACCCATCATGTCCGGGTAGGCCCCGAATCTGGCAAAGTACGTTTGCTTGAAAGCGTTCTGGGCAGCGTCCACGGCTCCCGCGGGTGCAGTGTAGGGCGAGAACCGGCTCTCGATGATGGCCCCATCGCCGTACTGGCCAAGGTC
Source organism: Methanoregula sp. (assembly GCA_041645355.1). Classification (GTDB taxonomy): domain Archaea; phylum Halobacteriota; class Methanomicrobia; order Methanomicrobiales; family Methanospirillaceae; genus Methanoregula. Next base: position 89,628 of record JBAZQF010000003.1, on the reverse strand, counting down.
CTTGTAGAACTGGGCATTATCATTGTTCTCGACATTGAGGAAGATCGTGTTGAGGCCGATATCCCGCCGGGCCTGGGTTATGGCCGGGGCCCCTTCGTTGGGGAAGGCCGCGATATAGACCACATCGGGCTTTGCCGCCTTGATGGCGGTCAGCTGGGTCCTGAAATCGCTCTCCCCCATCTTGAAGGACTGCTGGGAGACGAGCTGCATGTTTAAGTTGTTCTTCGTTATCGTGTTGTTCACGGCAGTCTGCACGCCTTTCCCGAACGCGGTGTCCTGGTACAGCAGTGCAACGCGGACCGGCCGGCTGGCATCAAAGTTGAACTTCTTGTTGATGGCTGACCGCACAACCTGGTCGATGAAGTTGGTGGTGTACAGGCCATAGGTGTCGGTTGTCGGGCAGTTGTGGAAGACATAACTGGTGTCGATGTCGGTCCGGTGGGTGATGACCGGGCTTGATGCCCCCGTTACGATGAACGGGACCTTGTACTCGGCAATCGTCTGCTCATAGGCAGAGGTGACGGCGCTTGAGTATCCCCCGACAAGGATGTCGACCTTGTCGTCGGTGATAAGCTTGGTTGCGGCTTTCTGGCCGCCGGCCTGGGTGGATTCGTCGTCGCCGACAATCAGCTTGAGCTGTGCTTTTGACCCGTCTTTTAGGGTAACGCCGCCATTGGCATTGATCTTGTCAGCGGCAACCTGGGCCGACTGCCACATGTTGGTGCCGACATTGGATGCCGGGCCGGTCAGGGATGCGATGACGCCGACCTTGATGACTGCTGCTGATGGTGTAGTCGTAGACGCGGTTGTTGATGCCTGCTGCTGGGCACAGCCGGCCATGAGAGCGGCTGCAATGAGCAGGACCGCAAGAACGAGGATAGGATACTTCATGGGACTCCCTCTATGCTATGATATAGCATGGCAAAGTACTGATGGGGAGTTTTCCTTATAAATAATATCGATTCATCCCGGGTGTGGTGCAGTAGGCCGGAGGATGGGGCCGGGGGTCTGGCCGCAGACCGGGTTTTCAGCCAGGGATCCTGGAATTATTCGAAATATCGTCTTGTTTCCATCTCCCGGAACGATAACGAATGATAAATACCGAAGAACCTATAATAATGTGAGACCGTGACCCGGGTATTGTACGTTGATGATGAGCCGGACCTGCTCGAGCTTGGCAAGATTTTCCTTGAGCAGGGCGGCTTGTTATCGGTTGATACTATCACTTCTGCCCCGGCAGCACTTGAGCTGATGAAAAATACCCGCTACGATGCCATCATCGCCGATTACCAGATGCCCGAGATGTCGGGTATCGGGTTTCTGAAGATCGTGCGCCGGGATTTTGGCACCATCCCCTTCATCCTCTTCACCGGCCGGGGCCGGGAGGAGGTGGTGATAGAAGCCATCGACAACGGCGCCGACTTCTATATCCAGAAAGGGGGCGACCCCAAATCCCAGTTTATCGAGCTGATGCATAAGATCAAAAGCGCTATTGACCGGCGCACTGCAAAAGAGGCGCTCCGGACAAACGTGGAGCGGCTCGGCATGGCTCAGGAGATCGGGCAGATCGGCAGCTGGGAATATGACCCGAAGACCCGGATGATCTGGGCTTCGGAGCAGGCATTCCGGCTCTTTGGGTTTGACCATCCTGCCGGCACCATCCCGTTCGATGAGGTGAAAGCCCGGTATGCTGACCCGGAAAGGGTGCTTAAGGATGTTCTATTCCTGATGCAGAGCAACGAGCCCCATGACATCGAGTACGCCATCAACCCTGTCGACGGTTCAGCGCAGAAGATCATCCACTCGGTGGCAAAAGCTGTCCGGGATGCTGACGGGAAACTGGAAAAACTCTTTGGCGTTATCCAGGATATCACCGAAAAGAAGCGGGCACAGGAGGCACTCCTCGCAAGCGAGGCAAAACACCGCATCCTTCTCGATGAGTCCAGCGATCCGATCTTCTCGTTTTACCCGGACGGCACGTACCAGTACGTCAACCGGGCATTTGCCGAAGGGGTGGCAAAACCCGTTGATGAGATAACCGGCAGGAGAATATTCGATATCTTCCCCTCCGATGAAGCAGAAAAGCGGTTCTCGGTCTTAAGCGAAGTCTTCAAAACCGGGGTAAGAAAAGTATTCGAAGTACGGGTCCCCCGCCCGGACGGCGACCGGTACTACCTGACAACCGTGAACCCGGTCCGGGATGAATCGGGCACCGTGATCTCTGCCATCTGCTCTTCAAAAGAGATCACCGATCGCAAAAATGCTGAAGAGGAACTCCGTAGGAGCGAGGAAAAGTTCCGGTCGTTTGTGGAGAATGCAAACGATATAGTCTACTCGCTCTCGCTTGACGGGATCTATACCTATGTCTCCCCCAATACAACCGAGGTGCTGGGATACCTGCTTGAGGATATGGTGGGCCAGCCGATTGACCGGTTCATCCACCCGGATGACCTTCCTGCATGCCGGGCCTTCCTTGCAGATATCCTTGCCAGAGGAACGAGGAAAGGCGGGATAGAGTTCCGGGTCCGGCACCGGGACGGGACCTGGCAATGGTTTGTCTCGAACAACTCCCTGATCCGGGGTCATGACAACACACCCTCCTCGTTCCTTGGGATTGCACGCGATATCACGGCCCGAAAACAGGCGGAGCTTTCGCTTGCCGGCCAGGTGCTCTTCCAGCAGGCGCTCATCGACAGCATCCCCCATCCAGTCTTTGTCAAGGACTCTTCGGGGAGGTTCACCGGCTGCAACCGTGCCTACGAGAGGGAGTTTGGCACAACGCGCAACTACCTGCTGGGTAAGACGGTCCTTGACCTCGAGTACCTGCCCATGGAGGAGCGACGCCGTTTCCAGGCTGAGGATATGGCTGTTATCAGCGAGACCAGCCGGCGGAGTTACGAGCTCCCGATCGTGTACGCCGATGGTCTCGTCCACCAGACCCTGTACTCGGTTGACGGGTTCCGGCTGGCCGACAGCAGGCCGGGCGGGCTCATCGGCATGCTCGTGGATATCAGCGACCGCCGGCGGATGGAAGATGCCCTCCGGCAGGCAAACCGGCAGCTCTCGCTCCTGTCGAGCATAACCCGGCACGATATCAATAACAAGATTACGGCAATCCTCGGCAACCTTGACCTGGTGGAGATGGAGTTTTCCGATCCGAAGCTGGCGGATTATATTTTAAAACTCAAGTCCCTCACGAAGGCCATCCGTACCCAGATCGAGTTCACGAAAGTGTACCAGGACCTTGGCAGCCAGGAACCCCGGTGGCAGGCGGCCGGGGAGATGCTTTCTGCCCTTGCCCTGCCTGCGAATATCTCGCTTGCTCACGATGTCCGGGGCGTAGAAGTATTTGCCGACCCGATGTTCCCGAAGGTCTTTTTCAACCTGCTCGACAACTCGCTCCGGCACGGGGAGCGGGTAACCCGGATCACGGTATCGGCCACCCCGTCCCCTGCCGGTCTTGTCCTTCTCTGGGAAGACAATGGTGCCGGAATTCCGGCGGGCGAGAAAGAGAAGATCTTTCTACGGGGCTTTGGGAAAAACACCGGCCTTGGCCTCTTTTTAGTCCGGGAGATCCTGTCCCTGACGGGCATCACGATCCGGGAGACCGGGACTTCCGGTGAGGGCGCACGCTTTGAGATGCTGGTGCCAAAGGAAGCGTACCGGCAGGGTACAACCGCAGCCCCCGGGGAGAATCCTCCATGATCCGCGTCCTGTACGTGGACGATGAGCTGGCGCTCCACACCGCGACCCGGACCTACCTTGCGCGGACCGGGGAGTTCATCGTCGATGCCGTTCCATCGGTCCAGGAAGCATATGAAAACCTGGAAAAGAGCCAGTACGATGTGGTGGTTTCGGATTACCAGATGCCCGGAACTGACGGCATAACATTCCTGCAGGAGCTCCGCAGGAATGGCAGCACCATCCCGTTCATCCTCTTTACCGGCAAAGGCCGGGAGGATGTAGTTATTGATGCCCTGAACAGCGGGGCGGACTTTTATCTCCAGAAAGGGGGAAATATCCGGGCCCAGTACGCCGAACTGATGCACAAGATACGGGCAGCTGTGCAGCGCCGGCAGGCCGAAGAGGCCATCCTCCGGGCAAACGAGACTTTATCCCGGCAGACCCGGACCCTCTCGATCCTCAACCGGATCATCACTACGTCGAGCGAGGCCGGGAACTGCCACGCACTTGTTGAAGAGGTCCTGACCGAAACGCTCAGCCTGCTGGATTATGATGCCGGGGGGATCTATCTCACGGACTTTGAGAAAGGGACGGCGTCGGTTGTTGCCTCGAAAAATCTGCCCCCGGCATTTCTTGAGCAGGTCAAGACTGTTTATATCAATACACCCCCGTTTGATTCCCTGCTTGTCCGCGGAATACCGCTCATCACCGATCATTACGATGAAGTCTCCCCCCGGCATTCGAGCTCAACCGGTTTCTGCTCGCTTGTAAGCGTCCCCCTGCTCTCGAACAACCGGGTTATCGGCGCACTGAATGTTGCAAGCCGGCGGCGCTGCGTTATTGCAGAGGAGGAAAAGAGAACGCTCGTCTCGATCGGACGGGAACTCGGCAGCACGATCGGGAGAATGGCTGCAAATGAAGCGGTGCGGAAAGGAGCGCAGAACTTAACAACCCTCTTCAACTCGATCGACGAGATGGTCTTTGTCCTGGGAATGGACGGGAAGATTATCCGGGTGAACGAGACGGTCATACGCCGGCTCGGCTACACCCCGGACGAACTCCTCAATAAGGAGGTTCTCTTCCTGCATGTTCCAGAGCGGCAGGAAGAGGCCCTGCGCATTGTCAGGGACATGATAGCCGGTACCGCCGATTCCTGCACCGTGCCGCTCCGGGCAAAGGATGGCACACGGATCGATGTTGAGACAACCGTCAGCCGGGGTATATGGGACAACCATGAAGTCCTCATCGGGATCTCGCGGGACGTGACAAAAAAACGGCAGTCGGAAGAGGCGCTCAAAGAGAGCGACGAGACCCTGCGGTCATTTGTGCGGGAATCGGCTGATGGTATCATGCTCGTGGATGAGAGCGGAACCGTCATTGCATGGAACAACACTTTCTCACAGATTACCGGAATTGCACCGGAAGATGCGGTGGGGAGATCCTATGCGGATATCATGATCTCTCTTCTCGTTCCTGAACACCGTACCCCGGACCGGATAGAACGGATTAAAACAAAAACTGCTGAAGCGTCCCGTACCGGAAAGGCAGAGTATTTTCCCCGGATCAACGAGATCGAATTCATGCGGGGCGACGGCGAACGCCGGGTCATCCAGCAGATCGCGTTTCCCCTCCGCACGGCAAAGGGTTTCCGGATCGGCTGTATTGCCCGGGACATGACCGAATACCGCCGGGCAACCAATGCCCTTGCAGCAGCAGGCCGGAAACTGAGCCTGCTTGCCGGTATAACAAGGCACGATATCAAAAACCAGCTCATGGCCCTCATGACCTATATCCAGCTGAGCCGGGAAACGGTGGAGAGCCCCGACCAGATTGACGGGTACCTTTCCCGGATAGAACAGGTTGCAGGAATCATCGAGAAGCAGATCAGCTTCACTCTTGATTACGAGGATATGGGTGCACACGCCTCCTCCTGGCAGAATGTTGGCGCTCTTGTCCGGAGTGCAGCAGTCCGCCTGCCGGTCCGGAATACCCGGATCTGCTGCGAATGCAATGATCTTGAGATCTTTGCCGACCCGCTGCTTGGGAAAGTATTCCATAACCTGCTTGACAATTCGCTCCGCCACGGGGGATGCAGCCTTACAACCGTGAGGGTAACCACGCGACAAGAGAACGGATCCCTTGTCTGCATCTTCGAGGATGATGGTGCAGGGATCCCTGCGGGAGACAAGCCAAGTATTTTCAACAAAGGCTTCGGGCAGAATTCCGGCTTTGGTCTCTTTTTGGTGCGGGAGATCCTATCCATCAGCGGGATCACGATACATGAGCAGGGCAGCCCGGGCAAAGGCGCCCGGTTCGAGATGACGGTTCCAAAAGGAGCGTACCGGTTTTCCCCCTGCTGAAAAGGCCACGGCAGGGCCAAGGGGTTCCCGGGCAGTGCGGCAGAATTATGTGGCCCGGCAAAAAATACACCCGGTACCATGATCCTCAGACATGCATCCGATGTCCCGGCAGTCCCGGTTACCAAACCTGGGTTCTCCGGCCTGCAGGCACGGTTCCTTCTCACAGCACAGGAGGGCTGCCCACGGTATGCCCTGCGGCTGATGGAGATCTCACCGGGTGGCTGCACCTCCTTTCATAACCACCAGGAAGAACACGAGATCTATGTTATTGAAGGAGAAGGCGTTCTTTCAACCGGCTCCGACAGCAACAGCCCCCTCCGGGCCGGGGATGCACTCCTGCTCCAGCCCTGCGAATTCCACCAGATCCGGAATACCGGTAAAGACGTGCTCAAAATGATCTGCACCGTCCCGTTCTTACCGGGAAAGGATGGCCGGGAGACCACCCCGTGCCCGTGAGAAGTTTTTCATAAAACCTGCCGGGGATTCCCGTGCCGTTGAATCCAGAATGCGGCTGCTATAACAGAATACCTGGATACGATCCGGCCAAAAAAGAGCAGTGGACCTGCGGCATCGGGTTCCCGATCCCGTATATTGCCGGGCCTGCAATGACGGTCAGAACAGGACATTCACTTTCTGGATCGCTGCCGGGGCGGTACGGATGATGGCGAGAGCCGGGCCTGTTGCCGGTTTTATCTCCAGCTGGAACCGGTCATTCTTGATGATGCCCGTGGAAGGCTTTGCCATGATCTCGAACTCTTCTCCTTTCTCCAGGACAGCATCATCCGTGACCGTATTGTAGACGGCAGCTATCGTCCACTGTCCGGTTGCGGGGGCGGTTCCCTTTGTTCCCCGGACCAGGGTTTCGAGCCGGGTTGCATTGCTGTACGTAAGCACCACTTTGTCGAAATCCACCGGCGTTCCCCCGGCTGCCAGGGCGCAGGTCAAGTTGAGAGTGTCAATCGAGGCTGCGGCAGTCCCCGTGCCATAGACATTACCGGCAATCTCGAGCGTTGAACTGTCCTGCGCCACTCCCGCATGGACAACTTCCTGGCTCTTCTGGGTGGTAAAGAACCCGGCGCCGAGCACGATATACGAGAAGACCGCGGCGACGACAACAAAAGCAATGAGTACGATTGCTGCTTCAAGACCGGTGAATGCTGAATCGGTGTTTCCTGTTTTGATACAAACCACCCTCCCGGGTTCCCGCGATACGCGGAAATGCATTAAGGAAAAGGTGGAGCGTTTTTGGGATAAAAAAGTTTCAGTTGCCATGCCGGAACTGGAGCGCCGGCGCTTTCTTGAACTGCTCAAAGAAATTGCCAAGCAGGTCGCATTCCAGCTCCCGGAGGTTATGCGGGAGTACCGGCCCCTGCACGATATGGTACGAGAATTCGGTTTTTACGCCCTCCCGGTCTTTCCCTGCCTCAGCTGCCAGGCGCTTTTGCAGGTCCATGGACTGGCCGATGGAGGTGATCTCGCCGGATTCCTCATCGAAGAGCAGGTACAGCCCCGGGGCTGCCGGTACGGTTCCGGCTATTTCTGCATCCAGCGGCGAAGTCCGGCTCCACGGGATACCCATCCAGCCCTGCTCTCCCGGAAGCCCGGTGGCACAGAGCGGGGGATACGACGGGCCGCCGGCCGGGTTGTCCCGGTCGGTCTCTTTGAGCTTTGCGCCTCGTAAGTTCCCGCTTTTGATCGTGGACCGGCGGTAACGCGGGTGGAAGCGGCCGAAGTTGCAGGCCGGGGTGTCTCCCGTCTCCTGCCGGTAACGGTACAAAAGGAAGTTCTCCATTCCCCTCCTTCCGGCAGAGGATGCATCCAGGGGTGCTGCCGAGCATTCATACTCGTACCCTTCGGCATCCCGGAGCGCCCAGAGCATCGGGGCGGAGGTGTCGGGATCGTTCCATGGCATTAAGTCATCCCGTTTCAGGTTCAGCCGGAGTTCATTCAGCCGCTGGTGCAGGGTCCGGTTTGTTTCGCTGATGTATACCAGGAAGTCTTTTCCTGCCGGTCGGATGCGGTAGAGCCCGGGTTCATTGGGGACGGTGCGGAACTCTGTCTTTGTTGCAGAGAACGGGACCCACGGGGTCCAGGGAAGGTTCTGCCAGGTGAGGGTGAACCAGGGAAGATCGTCGCAGCCTGCGGGCGTGAGGGGCTCTTCCTGTTCGGGCGTAGGCAACATTGTTACCAGTATTTGGCCGGGAGCGGGATAAGAATACCGTCCGCCGGGCTTTCGTGAACCGGAAGCCGGCGGGTGCTGGCTGCCTTTTCACCCGTCCCCTTGCGATGCACCAAGACGCCCAAAAGGGCGTTGCCGTGGCAGAACCGTTACCTGACTGGTTCGATTGACCCGGTAAAAAAATCTGGAAATTTGGAGGGGATCACGCTCGTTTTGTTTTTGACAGATCCGGGACTGTAATAGGTTCTATTGATGAACTGCCGCCGCCCCGAAGGGCGCCCCGCGGCGGCCTCAATTACCGAAAAAAACCTGGAAGGAAATTATTCCGGTCTTCTGAAATCCTCTAGCTATATTGCCGGGGGTCAAGGGGATCCCCCCTTGGGTTGCCTCCCCCTCTGGGGGAGCGAGGGGGTCACGCTCGTAATTTTAGAAAAATGGATGAAACCTCGAACGATCTCGGATTTTTCCTGTTCCGCACTATCAATGGTACCAGAATACTCAGTTGCAAAGGCCCCGGACACTCATGTGAGATGAAATGATTCCAACAAACCGCTCTCCGGTTTTTTCCAGAAAATGCTGTTGTCCTGCTGGTACGGGAGAGAACGCCCTATCAGTAATTTGACTCTTCCCGGGCCGGCATGGTAGTTCACACCGGTAAAAGAGCCGGAAAGAATAAAACAGATTCAGTACATATCCACACTACGGAATAATCTGTACCATTCCCGGGGGATTTTCATGCTGCATACGCGATACCGGATACTTCTGGTTCTCCTTATTACGGCAGTCCTCCTCTCGTTCTCACTTGTCGTGGCAATGGACAATGCTGCCATGGACTGGTATAACAAAGGATATGAGCTGAACAGTGTCGGCAAATTCCAGGAAGCTGCAGAGGCTTTCCAGAAAGCCCTCGACATAGATCCGAATTATGCCCTCTCCTGGTACGGCAGGGGAGTTGCCCTCAACAATCTCGGCCGGTTCGAGGACGCAGACCGGGCCTTCACCCAGGTATGGCTACTAGACCCGAATAATGCTCCCTGCTGGTACGGGAAAGGGCTTGCCCTCAACAACCTTGGCAGGTACGAGGAGGCGAACAATGCCTTTGACCAGGCACTGCTCCGGAACCGGCGCTTTGAAGAAGCCTGGTTCGGGAAAGCAGTAGCACTTGAGAACCTCAACCGGAATGATGAGTCACTCAGGGCGTATAACGAGGCGCTCTCCATGGATCCCGGGAGTGCATCTCTCATCGAAAGCCGGGACCGGCTCGAGACCAGGATAGCATCTGCACCCACACCCACGATTACACCGGTACGCACTTTCCGGTGGGGCTCCCAGGCGCCGAATTCGACCCCCACCAAGGGCAAACCTCTCCCCACGATACCGGGAACGAATGCAAACCAGTCAAAGATCTTGATCAAGACCCCCAATTACAAGCCGGGAACCATCAACTCCCAGCTCGGCGCCTCCGGGCCGGATGCCGGTGCCACATCGGATCTTTCACTCTCGGACGATATCACCAACGCCATTGGCGAGGATTCGAACCCGGACCTCAGTTCATCTTTGAGTGCGCTCTCAGACGCAAACATCATCTCCGCTGGAAACAAAACCGCGACAGCGAATTTCGTTGCAGCCGTTGGCGGCGCCTCTGATGAGGCAATCAGCCTGGAACAGAGCGAGGGCTCCGACTCGAATTTCATCACCAGCCTGACCCGGTTCATCAACAAGATGTCTGCCTCGTTCTCGCTCTGAAGCCTCTCCGGCGTACGAACGGGTCTCTCCTGCGGTGCTTCAGCCACCTGCCGGATACTCGGGAGTTTCTTTGCGGTACCATAGATGGCCGTTCCCGTTTCCGGGTTTTCCTGTCGCGTGCTGCCGGTCTCCCCATGAGTGAAGAACGGGTCTGGCCTTTCTTTGGCGTAACACCTGCCATGAGTTCCTTTACGGTGAGCCTCCCCGTTTTGTGATTCCGTCATTGCCGGCCCGGTTTTTTCCGGCTTCACAAAATCCGGCTTTTCGCGGCACATCTTTATAGAATCACTCGTAATCAATTCCCATGGAAAAACAACCCCAGAATATCCGGGTAAAACAGGACCGTCCTATCTGCGAAAAGTGCCAGGACCCCAACATCACCCGGAAACCTGACGGAACCTACCGGTGCAAGCGCTGCGGGTACGACAGCGGAAAAGGCCGGTGAACGATAAGGCCGGTGAACGATAAGGCCGGTGAACGATAAGGCCGGCCGCTCTTTTTTTATCCACAGGTTGCCGGCCTGAAAATGATCTGGCGAAGCACGGGAAGTGCCGTGCGGGATATCCCGCAAATAAGCCCGGGAGAACTCCCGGAAAAATCTCACGAGCCGCCGGGCTGCTAAACCAGTCTCACTTCGGTAAGAGAATTTAAATTACCGGAAAGGCCGCCGGTATGATACATGGGGGGGACCGGGTATTATCTCCGGATAATCTCAAGAACGGTATCTCCGAGCTTCCTGATATTTACCGAGAACCCGTCATCGGGTTCGATATCAATGAACATTCCCGGGCGTTTTTGTGCCTGCTGGAACCGGGCAAGTTTCTCCGAGTACAGGAACGGATGCTCGTGAACCCGGGTATTTGCCGGGGGATCCGTGCAGGCGATAGCACAGGCATCCTTCTCCAGTTGCTCCCGGAGTGTTTTCAGCTGCCGGACCACCACCTCGTTTGCCATGTCGGGAGTTGCATTGCGGGACCGATCGGTCTGGACGTTGGTAAAGACCACCAGTTTCTCCCGGATGTCCGAAAAAGATGGATCCTTGAACAGGGCCCTGAGTGATTCGAACTCTATTGGGTTGATGCGGGAGGTGATGAGCAGGAATCCGGCCATTCCCATCCAGACTTCGTTGGTCTTCTCGAAGCTCGGGTGGGTATCGATGATGAGAAGATCGATCTTTTCCCGGAGCATGGCTGCATAGACCGCACCGGGAATCCTGCTGTACACATCAGCGCCGGAGTTCAGGGCTTCCTGCAGGGCAAACCGGATCTCAGGGTCATTGCGCTCGGAGGGGGTGAGGAAGAGCGGGACCGGGTGCGGGTTATTCTTTATGGTATTCACCGGGTACACGGGCATCTCGGCAATGGCCATGTCAACAAGAAAATCCGAAAAAGTCGGGTTATGAGGGGAAAACCCGAAGATGAAATCCTGTGCCGGTGAAAAAGTATTGGCATCAAGGATCCAGGTCCGGAACCCTCCCCGTGCTGCGCAGAGGGCGAGACCAGCAGCAATCTCGCTCTTGCCGTTCCCGCACCCGGCAGAATAGACAACCAGGGTTTTTTTCCTGAATGATTCAATGAGATCAGCGTTCATTCTTTTCCTTTCTCCCCAGGAAGAACCGCTTTGTACACAATTTCATGTCCTATTCTCTCTTTTTGTGCAAACTGCATTAATACTAATGTATTCAGGTACGTGGAGACGGTTGTCCGGTGCCTCCTCATATCGGCTGCAACGGTATCTGCCGTAACGCCATGGTGATACCGGTACAGGGCCAGCCAGGCTTTCCGGAGCTTCGGGTCCTCGATAGGTATTGCCGGTATCTGCCCGTACCCGGCTTCATCGGCATCGGTCAGGGTATTGTGGAACTCGAGCTTCACTTCAGCAAGGAGATCATTGCACTCGTCCAGGATTTTCCCGGTGGTCTCAAGGGAGTTCTTCTGGTGCAGCTCAAGCCGCCGGATAACCCCTTCGAGCTCGATTATCAGGGCCTGCATTCTCCGGATATCGGTACTGACAGAGCGCTCTTCCATAAATGTGAACCCTTAACTGTTGGACAACCATCAATTTTTTGTTGGGTTGATGATCTTTGCATTGTATATCCGGCTCTTTCCATAAAAACATTTGTTCTCAAATCCTGCCAGTATTTCGTTAGAAATTTTGGAAAATTATGTGCCTGTAAAACTTCTTTTAAATTCTCCCGGATCTTTTTGTGTTGAACATTCATCAGTTAATTATTAATTGTTGGAAAACACTCAATTACTCAGGGCAGGGATCTGCCATAAGGAGAGACACCGATGGGAACCGAAGATCAGATTCAGTTGGAATATGCTGATGAGCATGTCACCATCCAGCTCTGCGAGCCGGATCTTGTTGACGGAGAATGGATAGGCCAGAAAGAGGTACACCGGCTTCTCTGCGCTGCCTGGATCCGCATGGATGCGCATGACCGGCCCATGACGCCGGTCCTTGTCGGGGCGCCGGGATGCGGCAAGACCAAGCTTGGTTGCTGTGCGGCAAGAATGTTTGACCGGCCCGTGTACATCATGAACTGCACCTCGGATATGCAGCCGGAGGATCTTATCGTTACCCCGGTCCTCTCCTCGGACCAGAAAGTCATCTACCGGGGGAGCCCTCTTGTCTCCGCGGTCATCAACGGGGGCATCTGCATCCTTGACGAGGCAAACCGCATGAACGAGAAATGCTGGGCCAGCCTTGCAGCCCTGCTCGATGACCGGCGCTATGTCCGCTCAACCATCACCGGCCTCAAGATACCTGCCCACGATGAGTTCCGGCTGGTTGCAACCATGAACGAGGACTCGTCAACTTTCATCATCCCTGACTATATCGAGTCCCGGCTGCGCCCGATCCTGCAAGTCGAGCTCCCGAACGAAAAAGAACTTACCGGGATTGTTGCGCGGAACGTTCCGTTTGTCAAAGAGCAGCTGGTCGATGCCATCGTGTACTACCTTGCCGAGAAGAAAAAGTCCGGCGCCCTGTTGCGGTACTCGATCCGGGACGCAATCCAGATCTCGCGCTATGCGGCACGGTTCTGTGAAGACCCCGGCTTCTCGATAGCCGGGACTGTTGCAAAATTCCTTACGGTCGAGGGAGCTGACAAGAACCAGACTGCGATCTGGGCCGGTGAGACCGGGATAAAATAAGGACCCGGTACGGAGACAGAAGACCACAATCCGGAGGGATCGTAATGAACCGTTACCCGAACCTGACCATTATTCCGTACGTGTCCGATTATGCAGAATTTGCAGCCCGGACAAGGGCGGAGATCCTGCAGCGGAAAGGCTCAGATTTTATCATTGCCGTGGATCTCCCGCAGGGCCTTGAGGAGGAGATCATCAAAGCGGTCCGCTCGCTTCCCGAGACCTCGCTCATTGTCGATGCCCTGAAACGGGGAATCCTGATAACCCCGACCTCGGCCCCGGTGGAAGCGGTCCGGTCGTACCTGGAATACGGGTACGCTCTGCATTGCATTGATGCAAGCCTCCCCGTTACCGGGACGATGTCGGACTACACGTACTTTATCGGGATGTGCCGGCTCCACGGGCCGGAGAAAGTGATTGCCCGGCCAGGGGATTTCGGCATACCGGAGGGCGACCTTTTCAGGGCCTGGGCTGACTGTGCCCTTCCCGGAAGTTCCCCCACTCCCGCATTTCTTGGACTACCCCGCCAGGGAACCCCGGCTGACGGCCAGGCTTTTGATGCGGCCCTGCTCTCTCCCTACCATGCCACGCGCCTCCAATGCATGGCCATGCACCTGAAAGAATTGTTGCAAAAAGGCGTGGAGGTGCTCTTTGTCTGTTCACGGGAGAATGTAGACGGCGTGCTCTTTTACCTCAAAACAGACCAGCCCTCCTTTGATGACTCGTACCGGCTGCCGGTCCGGACCTGCCGGGTTCCTGAGAAGATGCTTTTTGCGCTGGCACGTGAGATCCCGTTTGTGACCTATGCCTATGAATTGTTCCGGGATATCCCGTTCGACCGGGAGAAATGGATCCGGCATCTTTTCCTGGAAGAGTGCGGGCCGGTATCCCCCCACCAGATGACCGGGGCGATAGAATATGCATTCCGGCTTGCGCTTGCTGATTCCCAGGCCTTTCCCGGGCTGTACAACATCACGGCCGCTGCAAAATATTTCCTCGGTGATGCGTTTGCATACCGGGCATATGAGAAAGCGATCGCGTACCCGCCGTCCCGGAACCTGGAGAGCAACTGCACCTTCAAATCCGTGGTGGATTACAATCTCAATCCCTTAAAGGACGAGCGTGTCCTCACCCTCCAGGTAGCCGTGCTGGACAAGCGGCTCACTCCCATCAACCGGAAAACAAAGCAGGTCGGGTCCCCCTCAGCATACAACCGGTTCACCCGCACCCGGCAGAGCCTCCAGGGCGAACTGGACCTGGTAAAATTCCTCCGCACCCGGTTCCGGTCATCAACCGCATCCGGCCGGGAAACCGCGCCGGTACGCTTCAGTTCCGGGCTCCAAAGCGGGATCGATTTCCGCCAGACCATCCGGCACACCCATCTCGGCAGGATTTACGTAAAGGAACCGGCCGGTGAGACCAACACCTGCTATATCCTTGATTTCCGTTCAGGAAAGATCCCGCCAAAAAAGGCAGAATCTGTATCGGGGGGCTTCCGGATTGTGATCGAATCTCCCCCGGAAGACGGCTGGCCCACGCATATCTTCTTAGACAAACACTACCCCTGGATCGGGACGGCCCACCACCGGGAGAACCACTATACCACGAAAGTGATGGCAGGATTTCTTGCCCTGCCCTTCTCGCCAACCAAGATCTTCGAGAATATCGGCTTTGCGGACCCGCTGCCGGCAGCGGTCCGGATTGGGATGAAATATGCCGACCGGGTGGTGGTATTCTCGGATAATCCGGGTGACTTAAAAAACGTCCGCGTTCAGCCCGGCCGGCTGAAAACCTACCCGCTCCAGGCGCTCCCCCGGAGCATGCAGGAGAAGATGAGGACATTCGATATCGTGGGTTACCGGTATGATGACAAGCCGGGGGACTAACGGGGTGCCTGATATGATTCATTGTGACGGCTGCACCGATGACCGCCCCCGGAAAAATATCATAACCCTGGCACTCTATGGCTGGACTGATCCTGAGCTTGCCAACGTGCTCCGGTACTCCCTGGAGCGTTTTACCGGCACCCTGCAGGGCCTGCCGGTCATTCCTGCGGTGTCGTGCCAGTACCTGCCGGTGCCGGAGAAGATACCGGCTATCAACCAGGAGCGGGTCTTTCTATCGTCCCTTGAACAGGTTGGAGGAAACATTACAATCGGGGTTACCGGAACTGGTTTTTTTGACCCCACATTGGGACGGCATCTCTTCAGTTATGGCATGTCCGGCGGGAGGGGAGTGCTCTCCACGTACCGGTTCCAAAAGGAGAGTAATTCGCGCAGCCGGTTCCTGGACCGGATGGGAAAGCAGGTGGTCAAGACACTGGCACTTGCCTGCACGCTCGGGTCGTGCCCCGACCCGTACTGCATTGTGTCCTACCACCGTTGGGCAGAAGATCTTGACCGGAACCGGTATATCTGCGGGTCGTGCCGGGAAGAATTTTCCAAAAACCTGGCATTCTTCCTGGACCTGCCGGGAAGAGAAGGAGCGGGACGATGAAGAGAAGACCCTGCCGTTGGGTAACTATGGCAGAAAACCCGGAAATCCGGTTTATCCGAATACGGAGTGAGACCATGAACATGACAGAACGATACGGGACGCCCGGTGAGATTTGCCGGAAGAGCCCGGAGGAGAAGTATGATCTTTAACACGCGCTGGTTTGAGAACTCCCGCCCGGACGGGATTGCCGTCCTGGAGATTGTGGATAGCGCCGGTACGGGTTTTGTCCCGCTCCGGAAAACCACTCTTGAAGGAACGGTTACCGGCCCGCTTGGGGATTTTACCATCACCCATATCTTCCGGTACAGCCGGGAAACAAACCCACGGGTCATCGAGGCCCTGTACCGCTTCCCGCTTCCGGGCGATGCTGCGGTCACGGGCGCCGACGTGAGTTTCGGCAACGTTACCATCAGTTCGGTCCTCAAGGTACGGGATACGGCAGAGAGTGAATACCGGAATGCCAAAAAAGAGAACCGGGCTGCCGCTCTCGTTACCCGGGAATCCCCGGATGTCTTTACCCTCCGTATTGCCGGTATCTGCCCGGACCAGGACGTGACGATAAAGACCCGGTATGTCCACATAGGAACACCGGACCAATCCGGGTTCTCGTTCCGGGTACCCCTCACCACCGCCCCGCGGTACGTGCGGGGCGATGAACGGTACTCCCGGCACGCGAACGGCCAGCCCCTTTTCGTGCTCCGCGATCCCGGACACCGGTTCAGCCTTGCGGTCAGCCCGGGAGCGGAAGGAGTCCTCACCTGCCGGACCCATCACGTCTCAACCGGCGCTGACGGGCATGTAACCCTTGGCGAAATTGTCCCCGACCGGGACTGCGTGCTTGTCTGGGAACCGGCCCGGCCGGAGACCCGTCCTGCCTGCCGGGTCTTTTCTGACGGGGCTGAAGAGACGCATTTCCTAGCGCTCGTCTCCCCGCCCGAGCAGGCACCAGCCCGGTATCCCCGGGAAGTGATCATCCTTGTCGACCACTCGGGATCCATGGAAGGGGCCAAGTGGGAGGCTGCTGACTGGGCGGTTGAGCGGTTCATCTCCGGGCTGACCGGCCGGGACAACTTCAATCTCTGCCTCTTTGAGTCCCGGAGCTCCTGGTTCTCCCGCAAGCCCCTTCCGGCCGGAGAAGAGAACAAACAACGGGCAATCGATTTTCTCAAAGATAAGAAGAGCGGTGGCACGGAACTTGGCATGGCCCTTGAACAGGCCCTCTCCCAGCAGAGAGTCACCGGTCTCCTTTCCCGGAACGTAATCATCATCACGGACGGGGCCGTGAGCGACGGCGGCCGGATCCTCCGCATGGCGGACACTGAGTCCCGGCTGCCGGATGCCCGGCGCATAAGCCTGCTCTGCATTGATTCGGCGCCCAACTCGAACCTGGTCCGGCAGGTTGCCGAGCGGGGCAGCGGGATTGCAAAATTTTTGTCTAGTTCTCCGGAAGAAGAGGATATCACCTCGGCGCTGGATGATGTGCTTGCTCTCTGGGACTCCCCGGTAGCGGTCGGGCTTTCGCTTGCCGTAAACCGCGACAACCTCCTGGTTGACCGCCGGAAAGTGCGGCTGGGTCCTGACGGCCGGTGCCATATCGATCTCGGCGACCTGCCCTCGGGAAAGAGTACCTGGGTCGTGGTGCGGGCCCCGCCGGGCCCGGAACCCCTGCAGTTTGAACTCTGCCGGCCGGATGCAGACCCTCTGTCGGTGCCGGTCACCCTTGCGCCATCGGTAAGCGCCCTGTTCGGGGCCCGGCTCATTGCCGAGCTCGAGTACCTGATGCATGCCGATCTACCCGAAAATGAACTGCTGCAGAACCTTGCCGGCCTTGGGTATGACACTGTTTCTGGCTCCTCTCCCTCAAAGGTGTATGCCGAGAACCGGATGCAGGAGGGCATGAACCGGGTGCGGGATCTGGTGGTCCGCGAATCGCTCCGCTACTCGGTGCTCTCGGCCGAGACTGCCTTTGTTGCGGTCCGGTCCGAGCCCGGCCGGCCGGTTGAGGAAGAGGTTCTTGTCCCGAATGCATTGCCGGACGGGTGGTCGGGTTCCTTTGCCAAAGCGGTTTTCCTGCCAAAGATGTCGCCACGGCGGGCTTCCGGCCAGCCCTCCGGGGGATCCTGCCTGGAATGGGATTGCGGTGGCGGGAAAACCTTCATTGGCCAGCCGGATGGAACCATGAAACTCGAGCAGCGGAGAGTAACCCGCATGGCCGGAAAACCCGGTTCCGTAATTCTCCCGGACACGACATTCTCCCCGTCACCTGCTGCCACTCCGGTGCGGAAACCGGAATCCTGTACCCTGTATTCGGGCAGGCCGGTCTTTGTGAATCAGGAATGTGTGCTCTTTGATTCGTCCAGGGATGAGGATGCCCGGAAGATCCCGGAAGAGATCCTGGTAAAAAAACTGGAGATCGCCCTGAACAATACGCGGGTCTTTCCGGCAACCGGTCTCTTTCTCCTTCTGTACATGGGAGATGCAGCTGTTCCCCGGGTAAAAGTGCTGGTCTCTGACCTGCTCCTGCACGGGGGGGTGCGGCCGCTGAACCTCCGGCGCGGGAAAGGAGATCTCGTCAGACTGGTGCTCATTGACCCGGAAGGCGGGTGGGAAGAGAGCAGCCCGGACCTGAAGGTGATTGTGAGATGAGCAGCGTTCAGCACAATGAATCCCCGAATCTTCCTGACCGGTCCCTGGTCAATACCTGGGTGCTGGCGAGCAATTTCCGGCAGTACCTCCCGGCACTGCGCCAGAAGTGCCCCGGGATCCCAGAAGATGCCGGTGCCGCTGTCGGATACATCTACATCGACCATGACTGCGGGATCAGCCTGAAGATCGAAGCTCTCCTCAAAGACGATCCCCCGGGCCAGGAACCGGCCCTGCTGCTCCTTGAGGACATTGCCTCGATCCGGTTCCGGTACGGGTCGGTGCAGGCACTCGATCCCTCGCCCCTGGCACCGGAACGGGTCCGGCTTCTCGGCCTTCCCCCTGCCCCCGCGTGGGTGGGCCTGTACGAAAACCCGGATCTCCGGGTTATCCGTGAGCTTGAGTGGCTCGACCCGTTCCGGGCCAGAGGATTCTTTGACGATGTTATGGCAACCCTTCCGGCCCTTCCCGGGGATGTTCCGGAATATATCTGGGTCCGCCTGTCCCGGTATATACCGGAGACCGACCGGTTCCGTGGTACGCTCCTGAACGAACCGTTCCGGGATCGCGGGATCCACCGGGGCGATCTCGTTGAGATTACCGTTGAACGAAAACCGGCCGGGATATCGCTCGGTGTGATACCCGCCCGGGTATCCCCGGCTTCCGGAGGTGCCCCATGATCCCGGACAACATGGACGGGTTTTCCGAAGCCGGGAAGATGTACCTGGATTTTCTTGCCCGGGTGCAGGAGAATGCGGAATTATACTATCCCGAAATTGACGAGCTCATCCTGATGATCCGGGAAGTACAGGCTGTCCATGTCTATGGTTTTGGCAGGAGCGGGGCGGCAGCCCTTGCCTTTGCCATCCGGCTCCGGCACTTCTCGAATTATATCCCCCCGGTCTGGTGGGTTGGCGACCAGGTGCGGGAGCCTGTCTCGATGGGCGATCTCGTGATCCTCTTCTCCGGCTCGGGAGACCGGCCCGAGGTGAACCAGGTTGCCCGGAAAGCAAAAGAGGCATCGGCCTTCCTTGCCCTCATCACTGCCGCAGAGAACCCGGCTCTTGGGCCGGAGTGCGAAATCGTGCTGACGATCCCGTCCCTGCAGGACCCGAGGGTCTATGGCGGGGGGGATTTCGAGCTTGCGGCATTCTTCCTGCAGGAGCTCCTGATCACCCACATGGGTAAAATCTTTGATATCCCTGGCGAAGAGGTGGGCCTAAACCATGTCTGACCCGCTTAAAAATGGCACAAAAACCCTGCAGGATTTTGGCGTGGGCACCGTGGAAGAACCTGCGGTTGGGACGCCCCGCTTTGTTGTCATCGGCTGTGGCGGGGCAGGCTGCAGTATTGTCGACCGGGTAGCGGGTTTCGGGTTTGGTGCCGTAACAACCATAGCCATCGATACCGACCGGGAAGACCTCCGTTTCACGCACGCTGGCCGGAAGATCCTGCTCGGGAACGGGCTGTACCGGGGATGGAGGGAAGGGGACCCACGGGAATCGGCCCTGGCATTATCCGGGATACAGGAAGAGATGGGCTCTTTTCTCCGGCCGGACGATGTTGTTCTCGTGGTTGCCGGCCTTGGCGGGGGAGCCGGGTCGGGAACCGCCCCCGTAATTGCAGAGATCGCCAAAAAAAAGGGAGCGTTTGTTCTTGGTATCATCTCCCTTTCCTTTGCTATCCAGCAGAAATGGATCAACCAGGGAATGGAGAGCCTCGCAAACCTGCTCCGTCATTCAGAGTCCGTGATCGTCATCGACAACGAGCAGTTCCGGCAGCGGTACCAGAATGAGCCGGTTCCCGTGGCATATGAAAAAGCGGATGAACTGATGCTCGGGGTGATACGGGGCCTTGTGACAGTCCTGACAGAGCCATGCCTTATCGAGTGTCCCCCGGATGACTTTTACGCCCTGTTCCGTAACCGGGGCCTTGCCATGGTTCTCGACGGGGAATCTGTTATCTGCCCGGAACGACCGGAAGATTCGGTTGTCCGGAGATGCTGGAGTTCCCCCTCGCTGGATATCGATTTCCGGAAAGCCACCGGCTGTTTCATCCTCATCACGGCCGGTATCGACATCTGCCTCTGCGACACCGAGCAGATCGCCACTTCGCTGACCTACGAGCTGGACCCCCATGCCGATGTTGTCTGGAGCGCGATGGTGGAGAGACCCCTGGAAGGCCGGGTCCGGGTATTTGCCATCATGACCGGGATTCCGCAGGAAGGGA
Organism: Methanoregula sp.; assembly: GCA_041645355.1. Taxonomy (GTDB): domain Archaea; phylum Halobacteriota; class Methanomicrobia; order Methanomicrobiales; family Methanospirillaceae; genus Methanoregula. The sequence goes on along the minus strand of JBAZQF010000003.1, from coordinate 69,136 downwards.
GGAACATCCATTTCTACAAGTTTTTGCCGGGAAGTGACCGGTGAGAAAAAACGGGGGATAGCATGAACATTCAGTATCACGGCAAGTCCGAGAAAGGGCTGCGGGACAACAACGAGGATGCGTTCTTTGCCGGGCGCGTGGGTGAGAGGTCAACGGAAAGGAAGGAGACCCCGGCATCCCATGCAGCGTCCTGTACGGTTTTTTTCCCGGTCTCCCTGCCGCACATAAGGACGAGGTGATACGCCCGATCTTTCATCTTGTTCACGGCATTTACGGGCGAGAACGCCCGCTCTGCCGGGAATTTCCCTTCTTTTATAAGGACGGATAACAGTATCTTCGGGAACGGCTGGGAATTCTCAATAAACAAAAGCAAAGACAATCCAGCACTCCCTTCTCCAGTGTAGATCGGCAGGCTTGCCTATTAAACCGTATAATGCACGCTATTTCATTGTATCCTGTCATATTTTTACTATCGAACAAGAAGAGATAATTAGTCATGCATAACCAAATCCGTATATAAACCAATTCAAAGGATAATACATGAACACCCCGGGAATTGCAATTTTAGGCTGCGGTAATGCTGGAAACGATATCGTGAGCTGCATTCACCGCTCAGGGATTATTGGTGCAGAAACAATTGCCGTCAATACTGACATGGAGCACCTGAAAGCAGCCCGGGCTGATAAACGGATACTGATCGGGAAAGCCCTGAAGGGGGGTCTTGGTGCCGGGGGCTGTCCTGTCATGGGCCGGCATGCGGCTGAACGGGGGATTCCGACTATCAGTGCCGTTATGGAATCAGCCGACCTGGTCTTCATCACTGCCGGCCTGGGTGGCGGGACCGGCTCGGGTTCGCTCCCGCTGATCGCACAGGTTGCACGGGAAAACGGGGCACTCGTGATCTGTTTTGTCACGATTCCTTCCGGTGACGAACAGTACCCGTTTTTGCATGCTCAGAAAAGTCTTCGGGAAACTCTTGACTATGCAGACTCTGTCATCATTGCGGACTACCGGAAAACTGCCAGCCAGTATCCTCATCTGTCCCCCGTCGATGTATGCCGGAAGATGGACCGGATTATCGCAGATACCCTCAGGGAAATCACGCATCTTATGACCGTGCCCTCTCTCGTCAATATTGACTTTGCCGATTTCCGGGTGATCTTCAGGAACAGAGGGATTGCCACAATCCTTTCCGGCGAGAGTGAAGATGGGGTCCGGAATAAAAACGAGAGTGTATTCCAGAGCATGCTGGAGCATACGAGCGCAGGTTTCGATCTCACCGGGGCATCGGGATGTCTTGTCTGTATTACCGGTGGTTCCGATATGAATCGGTTTTATGCAGATGACATTGCCACGGCAGTCTCATCCCGGCTTGATCCCCATGCGGATATTGTGTGGGGATTAAATGTAACAGAAGACGTGGATGGGAAAGTCCGGGTGTGTGCAATCGTGACCGGTGTACTGGGAGGTGCAGAAGAACTCTTAGCAGAATCCCCCCGGGACGGGGAGAGGCTGGCAGGATGTGGACATGAATACTTGAAATAAAGTGTGGGTGGTATAAAAGGTGTGGGATTTTTTTTCTGGTAGGTCTAAAAAGAATCCCTTACACATAGCATATCCCACAGATCTGACCAATAATCCAGAGTCATCACCCCTCTATCCAGAAAATTATTTCCAATCCTCAATTTTGATCCCCGGATAAAAAGCACAGGTTTATCCTTTTGAAATTCTACCCACTATTTCGATCAATGATTGGTATGACCTCGAAGACTTTCTCTGACCCGGATGTTGACACGGGCATTTACAAAAAAGCAAAAAATCCCCTTCGGATCTTCCTGAGTTACGGGCATGATACAAACCAGGAACTTGCGTGGATCCTCCGTGAGGATCTACAAAAACGGGGTCATGAGGTCCGTATTGACAAAAGTGATATCAAGTTCGGGGACGACTGGCGCCGTAAAATCACCGACTGCATCCTTGACAGTCAACGGGTTCTATCCCTGCTCTCAAAGTTCTCAACCCGTGACCCGGGGGTCTGCCTTGACGAGATTGCAATAGCGATCGGAACCCACGGGGGCAATATCCAGTCTATCCTGGTTGAAAGTGAAACCGAAGTAAAACCTCCCCAGAGTATAAGCCACATCCAATGGCTCGATATGCACGACTGGAAAGTGTGGAAAGATAAAGGGCCAGAAGAGTGGGAAACCTGGTACCAGGAAAAGTTAAGCGAGATCATCCGGGTTATTGAGAGCGATGAGAGCCTGCGTTTTGCCGGGGAGATTAAGACTCTTGAAGGATATCTCAAGCCTGTATTCTCCGGCTCACGGCTTTCCCAGTTGTTGAGAAAAAGATTTGTGGGACGGGTCTGGCTTTTTGATGAGATCGAAAGATGGCGTGAAATGGAACATCAGAACTCGCGCATTTTCTGGATTATGGGCTTACCCGGCACCGGGAAGAGTGCAATTGTCGCCCATCTTGCCCACTATGGCAAGGACAAGGTTATTGCAGCCCAGTTCTGTGAATATAACAAACCCGCCTATCGGGACCCTGCCCGGATTGTCAGGACGCTGGCGTTCCAGATTGCAACACGGCTGCCCGATTATCGGAAACTTCTGCTGATCCAGCCGGAAATTGCCGATCTGGATAAAAAGAATGCTTCTGAACTTTTTGATTATCTTCTTGCATCCCCGTTGCGACTGGTCATCAACGGTGATCGCCAGCGATACCTGATTGCAATTGATGCCCTTGATGAAGCAGGTGATTCGGGACGAAATGAGCTTGTTGAGATGCTGGCCCAGAACGTTGAACGACTGCCGGAATGGATTGGAATCGTTGTTACCAGCCGTCCCGAATTCGATGTGATTACTCCTTTCAGGGGGCTGAATCCCGTTGTTCTTGATACCGGGACTGATTCGAACCGTAATGATATATGCAATTACCTGCGCCAGCAACTGGAAAAGGATCTTGCCAGCCGGGCTGATGAGAACAGGATTGTTGAGCAGATCCTGCAAAAAAGTGAAGGAGTCTTTCTTTACGCTGAATGCGTCTGTGACGATATCCGTCAAGGGCGGCTTTCACTTGATCATCCGGACCAGTTCCCAAATGGTCTTAGTGGATATTATACACGGTATTTTCAGCGGTTGTTTCCCAACTATGAACAGTTCCAGAAAGAAATTCGTCCTGCACTCCGGGCAATCCTTGCAGCTCATGAACCGCTGCCCCTTCGGGATCTTGAAAATATTTTTTCCTGGAAGGAGGAAGTGGCTCATGATTTTGTCGCACATCTTGGCTCTTTTTTTACAACATCAGATGAGGGAGGTGTCGACGTTATCAGGCCTTATCACAAATCGCTGACTGACTGGCTGGTGACCCCTTCGTTTGCCGGCCCCTATTTTGTGAGCCTGAGGGAAGGTCATGATCTGCTTGCAACAGCAGGCTGGTCCGAATATAAAACGAAAGGTCCGACAAAGATGTCAGGATATTTCCGCCAATATCTCCCCTACCATTTGCTTGAAATGAAAAGGTATGATGATCTTATATCCCTCCTGACAAACCGGGAATATTTTATCCAGTCCTGGCAAACCCGTGAATTCCTGGTAAAATCCTGGTGGGCTGCAATTGAGGGATCATCAGAAATCCGACTCCCTGATGTATACAAAAACGTGATCAGATTCCCCTTTTTTTATTCACGGGTCTATTTGTCCTCAATAGCTTCGTTACTTGCCGATACCGGGTATGTCCAGAGTTCAGGATCCATCCATCGTTACCTGAACCTGTATTTCAGGATCCTTGCCGAAAAGAAAAACCGGCAGGTGGCGGTTGGAAATCTCGGCTATATCGCCCTGTTGAAAGGGCAGTTTCCTGAAGCATTGGGCCTGTTTGAAAAACAGGAGAAAATATGCCGCAGTCTTTCGGATATCGAGGGATTAATCGTGGTTCTTGGAAACAAAGGGACAGCATACTACAAACTTGATATGCTTGACAATGCTTTGGCATGTTACCAGGAACAGGAAGCCCTCTGCATCGCTTCCGGTGATAATTCCAATCTCCGGATGAGCATCGGGAACCAGGGAAACGTGTTCTTTGACAATGAGCAATTTGAGAAGGCAATGGAATTCTATAAACGGCAATATGCCCTGTGTGAAGAGTCAGCGGATATCAGGGGGATGAGCCATTCCACCGGAAACCAGGGAAATGTGTTTTTCCGGCTGGGGCAATTTGACGAGGCGCTTCTGCTTTATCAGAAGTGCGAACAGTTTTGTACCAAAATTCTCTACAAAGAGGGGCTTCAGAGAGCTTTGGGTGACCAGGCAAAAGTCTGCCTGGCAAAAAGGGACTTTTCAAAAGCACTTGAACTGATCGGGAAACAGGAAGATCTCTGCAGAACAATTGATAGTTCGCGATCACTGGGTGAATGCCTGCGTTTAAAAGCTCAATTATTCGAAGAACGAAATCAGTTTGACGCAGCAATAAAAGTTTACGAGACGATAAGGAAAACATATACCGCGCTGAATGATTTTTACGGCTTGTCTGATACGATAGAATGCCTGGGATTAGTGTACCTGAAAAAAGGTGAACTGGATACCGCAGCCCGGTTATTTGTTGATCTTGAAAAGATGGCAAAAAAAGAGAATAATGTCAAAAAACAGGTAGAGGCTGTTATCGACCAGGGCCTGATCTTCGCGATAAAGGGGGAATACCAGAAAGCATTCGGTTATTACGAAACGGCAGAAAACACAAGCCAGGCCAAAAAAGATCTCAACGGACACCCGTTTTTATTCGGAATGCAGTACGCCCTGAGTAACAAAGCAGATGTTCTGTCTATCCGGGGGGATTTACGTAAAAGTCTGGAACTTCACGCCATCCAATCTGATATCTGTCGTAAGACCAATAATTCCGCAGGACTATTATATGGCCTCCTTGGTCTGGCTATGACCAACCGTCAGCTGGGTAATTACCAAGAGGCCTTATCCTTTCTGGCTGAACATACTCAGTTATCGGAGAAAAATTACCAGTATTTTCATGCCCAGCATTCCCTGGGACTGACAGGAAATATTCTGTTGAAAACAGGAGATCCAAACGCGGCAAAAGAACAATATTTCAGGCAACTCCGGATATGCAATAATTTGGGCTATCACTATGAGGGAGTGGAAAGCTATCTCCATATTGCCCTTATTGACACGCTCTTTTTGAAGAACGGAAAAGATTTGCGGACCGTAGATCTTCCTTCAGATTCAATCCGGATGATGAATGCCGGAGATTATATCAGCAGGCTCCTCTGGTGCCAGACATTTGCCTTCAATCTCGAACGTGACCTGGATATTTTCCTTGATATGATTATTATGCCCGGGGGCTTTTCTGAATCCCTGGAAAGCGAAGAGGGAAAAACTGACAGGCACCGCATCCTTTCAGGCTATTATCCGCTTATGGACGAACTGGATCAATTCTACCAAACCTGTGAAAAAGAATGCAGGAGAATCGGATTCAGCCTTGGCCTCCAGCATGTTATCGGCCGCCGCGGACTTTTGTATGCATTAAAGAATGAATCTGGGATGGCATTACCTCTTTTTGAGGAACAAAGTGCGATCAGTAAACAGATCGGGTATATCAGCGGAGAGGAGGTAGCGCTGGGCCGGCTGGCAAAATGTTATTTTGCACTCAAAAAGACCGATGAAGCGTTACGATTCGCCAACATGCAGAACGATCTCTGCCGGGACAAGAAAGTTCCTGAAGGGGAACAGGAATCCGAATTCTTAAAACGACAATTTACCTGATCCGGAATACTGATAAGAAAAAAAATTCTCCCGGTCATCAGTATTTTGGTCACAAAATCCCAAACTCATGCCGGTGAATGCATTCCTTAGATGCCGTGAACATTCTATTGAGAGAAACAAATATAATTCGTAATTATTATCATCTCTCCCAATGAGAAGGTTGTTAAGGGATTTCATGTCAGACTTCGGGTTGATACTATGCGATGGAGGATATAGTGGTCCTTCCGGTGGAGGCGGTTCGTTTTCCGGGGGAGGATTGGGCGGGTATTCTTCATCCGGCGGAGCTCCAATCTGCTGTATCGGGATCATCATTCTTATTGCCGCAGGACTTATCCTGAATTTTGTTTTTCATGTAGAATTATGGGTAACCGCTCTCGCTGTAATTATCCTCCTTATCCTCGGGATTATTGCGGTAAATGTGCTCAGGTAAATCCATCTGATTTTATGACGGAAATTAAAAAAATATACAAAGTACACGAAAATTGAAAAGATCGATACACTATCATTTTTTTAGGAATGATTGGCAATGAAAATCAAGGCATTGCAGGATTCCCTCTGCCGTCCCGGCCTGACACTAACCCTCTTTAACCGGGATTTTGATCTCTGTTTCTGTCATCGGCGCCCGGATCGTTCGTTCTTATTTTATCGCAATAAACCGGTTTTATGTGCACGATGCACGGGAATTTTTATCGGGATCGTCTTGGGATTTGCTCTCCGGCTCTCAGGTATTTTATCGAATCCCTGGTATGGGATTATTTTTCTCATTCCTCTTGTTATTGACGGGACCATTCAGTTTTTTTGGCGGTACGAGAGTACTAACCTGCGGCGTTGTATCACCGGTATATTGTTTGGTATCGGAATTATCCTTGTTATCACGGGTCATTACTGAAATTTTTAATAATTTCCCGTATTTGAAAAATGAAATCCGGAATAATTGGGGTGATTTTCTATCATCCCTGAGTCGTATATTGATGAAAAATTAAGTACACGCCTTCATGAAACACCCGGGCAAGAGCAGAACCAGGTCATCCTCCACGAGGAAGGATCTGACCAGAAATTATACAATTTTATCAAAAATGCGCTTCCTGGAAAAAAGGTGGATCCGGTCAGGAATTTAGATAACGAATGATACCGGGAGATTATTAGATGAAAAACAGGTGCGTGAATATGATTTTTTTAACTCGCTGCCGTCTGCATGTCATTGAACGTGCTGCTGATGAAGACGCTGACGGTCTGCCAGGATGTGGACATGGATACTTGAAATAAAGTGTGGGAGGTATAAAAGGGGTGGGATTTTATTCCGGGCTTGTGGGGGAAATCCGGTTATAGATTGTGACCGGTTGATTGATGAGGCGCTGGAGCTCGGGAGTGAGGATAACGTGACAGTGGTGATAACGCGTTCCCAAAAATTAAGAATACGGAAAGTAAAATTCCATCCCTCTACCTTCACATAATCCGGACCATGGGAATTCCCGCAGGCAGGAAATCAGAACATATCAGGAAAAATAATCCTGCCTTTTGTCCGCCATTTTTCAGCTTCTTCTTTATTGCCTGATTCATCGAGTGCCCGGCATTTCAAGTACCAGGCCTGGTCCATCCTTGCGTTCACTTGTAGCACCTTATCAAACCGGGCTATTGCCTCGGTGTACTCCTTTTTATTGAGGAAATTTCTTCCATCACAAACCCCTTCCATAATAGCGAATAAAGCCTGTGGGTCATCTGGGTGGTAGTGTGGTGCTCCTGTAATTATTTCCGGCATCTGGTCAAATGTCAGGGAATCAAAATCCGGTATAAAAAAATTACATCCAACTCCCTCTTTTTTACCGATCGTCATGCTACTAGGGGCAATCGGGGAATTGTTATTCTGATACGGGTCAAGATACAGGAAAAAATGATGAATGTTATTCCTGCACCGTAATTCATAACAGTCAAGGTAATCCTGTTCTGGGCTTTTTTGGACTGCACCAAGACGGTGGAACATGAATGGCTGACTGCAGGGGCAGTATAATGATTTCAGATACGCCAGTTCACCAGAAATTCCGCTAACCGGAACCGGATGGTGTTTTGTGGAACCAAATTTTTTATTGGGTTTGGGATGCCGGGAATCTTTTATATCAGCAGCAGTTTTTACCTCTTTTCTCTCTGCAGACGATTTTTTTTCCCGGGCAAGAACAATTGAACGGTCTGCCAGCGGATCACCGGGATAATTTTTTAAAATATCTTCAAAAACCCTGATTGCATCATCATATCGTTCAAGAGAGAGGAATGCATTTCCTTCCTCGATTCGCACCCGGTATTCTTTTGATTTCACGCAAAGGTCATTTTCATTTCCCTTCCAGAATTGCCACCATGCCATACAGTTCCTCTTTTTTTTTAAGATTTATCTAAAATATATTAAATCCTGTTATTTTTTCCTCCAGCTCCTGCAGGATACCCATGCATTAATCCTAAAAACCCGGAAACGGTTTATTCCCGGTTATCGGTTTTCAATATATCTGAGTTTAAAATTGTCGCAGATAAATCGATTAATATAAGTAATCTTTTCATCCCTAAGAACTTATCAGGGATTTCTGATGGTTCAAAAAACCATATTTATCAGCTACAACAGTTCCGATGAAACCTGGGCCAAATTCCTTGTCGATGAGCTCAGTCAGATGGGTCATCGGCCCCTTGCCATGTTTAAGGGGGACTTTGGCGGGGATTACCGGCAGCAGATTGATGAGGCAATTCGTGACTCGGATGATTTTATCTTTATTCTTTCTCCCGATTTTGAAAAATCCCAGCAATGTTTAACCGAATGGAACCAGGCATTCAATAAACAAATAAAAATCAACCAAACCCCCGGCGGAAAAAATGTATTGCACCCCATCAAAATCCACCCGGACCCGGTTGAAAAATCAAGTATCGATTCAGTAAGCTATTGTGATCTCTCAATATATGCTCCCGATTCTGAAGATACCAAAACCCTCCTGCAGGAGTGGTTTGGGACCTGGCTGAACCTCGGCGGGGATTACGGGGGTGACAAACACCCTCATCCGGAGAAAACAAAGCATAATCTGGAAAGACTCACGCCGAATTTTACCGGCAGGGAAGAAATTATTGACACGCTCCATAAGGAGTTCTTTTCCGGCATACATGGGAAGAGAATACAGGTACTCACCGGTCTTGGTGGGGTTGGCAAATCGTGGGTTGCTCTTGCATATGCACACAGGAATCTGGAGCTCTACAACCTTGTCTGGTTTTTCCATGCCGAAGAAAAATCCGTGCTCCGGCAGGAGCTGATTACCTTTGCCAACCTGTTCCGTAGCAAGAGTGCGCAATCTGAAAGCTATGACCAGGCGATTTACGATGTGAGGAAATATCTTGAAAACCATGATCGCTGGCTCCTTATCTTTGACAACGCCGTGTCGCCGGGGGATCTCAAACCACTCCTGCCGGCAATAATAAAAGGCCATATCCTTGTCACATCCCGGAATACTGACTGGGGTTCCATGGCCTGTATCATGCCGGTCACTTCCTTCTCGGCAAAAGAATCGGCAGGCTTCCTCCGGAGGCGTCTCAACCGTGACAATGAACAGGCCTGCTTTGAACAACTCGGGACAGAACTCGACAATATTCCCCTTGTACTTGAATTTGCTGCCTCGTATATGGACAAGACGTCAAGAAGATGTGAAGAGTACCGTACTATCCTGAAAAAAGGGCAGGGTCATAAATCGCTTTCAGAACTGCAGACTATCTGGAAACCGTCGCTGGAAATAATCGGGCAGGAATCGAAGGGAAGTATCGACCTTCTTGAAAACCTGACCCTTTTCTCTCCGGATAACATCCCGGAGGATGTTCTCTGTTCTGTCCTTATGAAAGCCCCGTCTGTTGATGAAGATCTGATCCCATCTGATGAATACCTGGATGCGCTCTCTCTTCTTCTCCAGTATTCCTTTGTATCAAGAGATATGTCCAGTCAGGCTCTGATCATGCACCGGGTTGTACAGGATACGGTCAGAATGTCGATGGATGCCGAAAAGAGAAAAAATCTGGCTGCTACCGCTGTTGAGAACATCTCCCGTATTTTCCCCATCAAGAGCAATGACCCCGAAACCATCACCACCGACATGTGGGCTGCCTGCAACCGTATCCTTCCCCATGCCATCCATGCAGCGAAAATTGCGGATGACCTGAAGGCAGCACCGGTTGCCACGCTTCACATTTACGCACAGATTGCCTCGTTCTTACGGGAGCTCGACAACTTAAAGGAAGCCGCGGAATTCGCCCGGAAATCCGTCAGTATTGCATCCGGCGTGAAAGGATCCCTGGACTACGCGATTGCCCTCGAAACCCTGGCCCGGGTCCTGCGGGACCTTGGCCGGAATACCGAGGCCCGGGATCTTATGCTCGAGGCGATACAGGTTGAGGAAAACCTCAATAGTGTATCCCGAATAAATCCCCTGTCTGAAACGGACCGGCATCATATTTCAATATGTTATGACGGGTATGGCCGTATTCTCAGTAATCTTGGCAGAACCGACGAGGCACTTACCTTTTATAAGAAAGCACTCACCCTCGACCTCCAGTTTTACGGGGAAAAGGATGCGAGGATTGCTATCCGGAAGAATAATATTGCCGTTACTTATGGAACACTCGGTAAGGATGATATCGAAATACAGTATCTCAAAGAAGCTCTTGCCATCGAAGAGGAATGCTACAAGGGGAACCACCCGTATATTGCAATCCGGCTCGGGAGCCTTGCGATCCTGTACGAATATTTCTCGAAGAGATCAAAAAATCCTGACGACTGCCTAGACCGTGCATTGGCATACTGGGAACGGGCGTTTAAGATTGACAGCGAATTTTACGGGCCGGCGCACCAGACCCCGCTTTCACGGATGTTCGGGCTGGCCGGGAATTACACCCTCCGCAATAAATACGAAAAAGCCCTGGAATGGAATAACCGGGCTCTTGAGATCTCCCAGAAAGAGGACCCCGATGGATATTCCTGTGGTATGAGTCATCTGAACCGTGGACATACACTGCTGGCAATGAAAAACTACTCGTCAGCCGAGGAGGATTATGAAAAATCCCTTGCAATTATCATCCGGAACCGGGGTGAGGGAAGCTCTGATCACTCGACAATCCTGAAATCCATATCACACCTGGAATTCGAACGGGCCAATTATCCTGCAGCAGTTGACTTTCTGCAAAAGGCACTGAATATTGACGAAGCATTAAAATTTCAGCCTGACCGGAATTCGATGATTCACTTTCTGAACCTGGGATATTATCATATCCTTGCGAATAATCCAAAAAATGCAGAATCCTGTTATAATCAGGCTCTTCAACTTTCAAAAACCGTTTGTGAAAAGAACAGTCCCGATCGCTCAATGGTTCTGAAAAATCTCGCAGCGTTCGAAGGAAACGAGAAACAATTCGGGGATGCAGCCCGGCATCTTTCAGAAGCTCTCGAGATCGATAAGGCGAATAACCAGGCACATGGGATTGATTACTGCATCAGTCTTGCAAATCTTGGGATCTATTACGTCCAATCCAAGGATAATATGAAAGCGATCCCGTGTTTTGAGCAGGCTCTCCCGATGATTGAGAAGGAATCCGGTATAAATAATGAAAATTATCTCGTTGTATTGGTTCAGCTTATCAATGCGAAAATTGCCGCAAAGGATATACAGGATATTCCGGAACTGATCAAAAAGTATGAATCCATCCGGGCTGCGCTAGTGAAGGATGAACCTGGATAATAACCGGGAAAAAATTTCATTTTTTTCAAGAAATATCCAGATATCCAAAGAAATTCAGGAATGCTTCCCACATCAATCCGGCATATTCCGGCAGGTACATTTTTAGAGCCCGGATTCATCTCTCCGGTCCCCCTCATAAATCCCGGTGGTATCCCGGATTCATTTCACTCCATGGGTACCTGATTAAATCTCATCGGATGCCCTGCATCATTTCCCCATGAGGGTGACCCCCTCACTCCCCCGGAGGGGGAGGCTGCCCAAGGGGAGCACCCCTTGACCCCATTCAAATGAATGGTTTTAAAAAAACTCTCTTTCAAAGCGAGACTGCGGTACTGCGATCGAGCAAACCCCGTAGATGGGCATGCCATGGTATTGAAACTCCTGGGAAATTATATCGGGATTCGATACCCCTTCTGAAATCCCGGTAAAAAATTCCATCAAAATATATTTAACAAGATTTATGATTCCAAAACGGAATGATCCATTCAGTGGGATACATGGATCTGGAGACGGCAAAGCAACGAATTCTTGTTCAGCTGAAGGCAAATGGCGTATTGACCGGTGCAGAAATAATCGCCTGTCTTGATGGTGATAAAGACCTTTCAGGACGAGTCCGGAAATATCTTGTTGCAAATAAGTACGCTACTGAAGCAGACCCCGATAGTCTGGTATATCTTGAAAGGGACCCTCCCGTTGAAAAAAAACCGTCCCCTGCCGTACGTCCCGATACCCGTTTACAGGTTGATGCGAATGTCTGTGAAGGTAAGAAAGAGGATGTGCTCAAACCTCCCCATTTCGTATTCATCAGTTATGGACGAAAACAGGATGAAGTGGATCTCGTCACCCGGTTAAAAAAAGACCTCCTTAATTCAAAGATCACATCCTGCCAGGATCCCCTTGTACCTTATGCATTTCTTGACCTGGACAATATCGACAAGGCGGAGGTATTTGACAAAAAGATTGAGGATAAAATTGAGGAGTCCACGGTTTTTCTTGCCGTGATAAGTCCCCATGCCATACGAAAGGAGAGCATCTGCCGGGATGAAACCATGTACGCGTACAATAACCAGAAACCCATTGTACCCCTCATGTTCAGATTTGAAAAAAACTCAAAATTACCCCTCCTTCTCTGCCGGCGAAACTGGATCGATTTTTCCGGGGAGTATTCAGAGGCGTTTTCCACTCTTTGCCGGTACCTTGCCGGAGACCCCACGGCGGCAAAACCCCCTCTTCACCCGATAATATTAGGCAAGGAACCTCTTGACTTTGGCCCGGAAATCGCCCGTTATTCGGATAATTACACCGAACGGCCATGGATCGATAAGAAGATCTCTGACTGGATACAGTATTCCCCGAATCCGGGATTTGTGATAGTCGGGAATCCCGGATCCGGTAAGAGTGCCATTTCCGCCTGGCTGAGCAGGTCCTGGGAAGACCAGGTGATCGGCATACATTTCTGCTCATCGCTCAACCCGCGATCGCTTATCCCGATGGAGTTTGTGGGAAATCTTGTTGCGCAGCTCTTTACCCAGATTCCGGAGTATGCCGGGGTCATGAAAGAGATCGAGCGATACACGATCTACGATAATGCCACCCGTGCATTCCGGGAACTGGTAATCGAGCCGCTCATGGCAATAAAAAACCCCGAATTCACTCCAAAAAATCCAAAAATCATTATTGTTGACTCGTTTGACGAGGCAGTCCTGGCGCGGGATGATAATATCTTTACCCTGCTCCTGCAGCAGATCGATTATCTTCCCCGGTGGCTGAGGATCATTGCCACCACCCGGCCTGAAAAAGGCATTGTTGCCCAGCTGGGGTCGAAGTTCACGGTTCTTGATTTGAGCGAAAGTGACAACCGCGTGAATAATAATGAGGATATCAGCAGGTACATCGACGCTGTCCTGAAAAAAGAGGTGGTCAGAAACAAATTCGGGAAGAAGACGGATGCCCTGCCTGCCTTTAAAAAAGCCCTGGTCCGGCAGAGTGATGGTATTTTTCTCTATGCCGTGTATGTAATGAAAGCAATCATTGATGGCGATATCGATCCCCGGAGACCGGAAATGTTCCCCAAAGACCTGGTTGGATTTTATTTACGGATGTTCCAGAAAAAATTCCCAAAAGACGAAAATTATGCCCCTGCAAAGAAGGTCCTCGGCGTAATCATAGCTGCAAAAGAACCCCTTGATTCGGCGGAACTCGCCCGGTTTCTCGATGATGATCCTTCGGAAATCGAATCCGCGCTCCGTCCTATTTCATCCCTGTTTATCCGGAATTCCCGTATGCAGTACCGTCTGTTCCACAATTCACTTCGGGAATGGCTCAAAGGCGATATTGCAACGGAAAAGAAATATGAAGACTCGCAGTTCCGCGTGAATCTCACGGAAGGCAACCGTATCATCACGAATTTCTGCTGGAAGGAATTTGAAAACGGTGTGCCGGCAATGTCGCCCTATGCAGTTGCATACCTTCCCACCCACCTCATGGATGCAAAACGGTACCAGGACCTCTTAAACCTCTTTAAAAATCCCAGATTTTTCATAAAATCCTGGGAAACCAATGAGTTTACCGTCAAGTTTGCCTGGGCAGGAATCGAGAAGAATTCTGATTTCCGGATGATCGATTCATATAAGGACGTTATCGCAACCCCATCCCGGTATCCCGATGAATTCGTTATGGCGTTCTCTGAATTCCTTACCGATACCGGGCATCATAATGAATCGATCGTTCTCCTTGAACATGTTTTAAAGATCTACATCCGCCAGCTCAACGAGGAGAAAATTGAATCCTGCCTCTCTTCCCTTGCATGGTCTCTCTATAATGTTCATCTGAATGAACGATCCCGGGAATTGTTACGGCTGCATGAATTTATCTGCAAAAACCGGGATGATCTCTTCAATCTCCAGATCGGTATCGGGTACCAGGCAAATATCGCCTCAACCATGACCGGTATCGATCTCAATAACCAGCAGGAACATTACTGCCGGATCCTGGGGGAGAAAGGCAAATACTGGGCAGGGAAATCGATCGGGAACCGCGGGAACTCACTCTGGGGTATCCAGCTGACCGAACTGGCGTACCGGCTCTACCAGGAAAAAGAGGAGATCAGTAAAGAGATCAGCGACTTCCAGGGACTCCAGTGGGCATATGGGTACCAGGCTGACTATTTCCTTTTGAAAGGTGACAAGAAACAGGCTCTTGAACTGTATTCCAAGCAGTACGATCTTGCACAATCGATCAGTTATTTCCGTGGAATGAAATTGTCCCTCCTGAACCAGAAAAAGATCTTTGAATCCGATGGTGACACGATAAATGCTGCACGAATTGATAGCAGCCTGCTCGCACTGGATCAGGATATGGGAAAGACATCAATCACCATCAGCAAATCGAACGCGGACCTGTTCGAAGAGCTCGAAAAAGTCTGCGCAGCCCGGGAGCTGGAATATGCACAGGCACACGATGACCGCGGGCTCTTGACGATCTATCCTTACAAGGCATTTCTGCTGGAAATGAAAAAGGAGTATGAAAAAGCCCTGCAGGTCTATGATGAACTGGAAAAGATAGGGAATGTTTTCAAATCCCCGTCCGTTGTCAATAATGCCCGGCGCAATGCATGGAGGGTGTACTGTCTGCAGGGTGACATCCGTCATGCCGTCGGGATATCGGAAATGAACCCGGATGCATTTTCCCCCATCTGGGCGAAATATGATTTTCTGAATTTCCTGGACCTCATGATAACCTTCATGTCCGGTAAAGGGGAGTCCGGGATGGTAGAATCCTTCCTGAATTACCAGTGGGGTTTCGCTGAACGGGATCTGCAGGCAGTCCGGGATAATGAGCAGGAAAAAGATGAAGAAAATTCTCAAAAAGAACGGCAGCTCATAATCCCCTTCAGGTCCTTTCTGGAACAGATCCGGTGGGCCGGGGAGAAAAATGATATTGCACGAATAATCTGGCTGGCGTCTCATAAAACTGAATTTGATATGGCTGTCCAGGTAATGGCGCTGAACAAAATCTCACTAAAAGAGCTGGATGCCGTTATCGGTCATACAAAAGATCTGGCACTGGCGTATTATTCCCATGGTTATTTTGCCAAATCCTTTGCGGTCTATGATTCGCTCAACGGGTACTATACGATAACCGAAGACCGGGTGGCTGCTGAAAAAACCTTAGGGGAGATGGGCCTCAACAAGGAAGCCCTCGGGGAATTTTCACCGGCGCTTGCCTATTACAACGAGCAGGCAGAAATCTCCTATAACGCCTCCCTTTTTGAGGATTATGTCTGGGCAGTTTCCAACCAGGGGGATGTGTTGCGGAAGCTTGGCAGGCTCGACAAGGCCCGGGAATCGTACGAGGAAGTGGAAAAAGTAAGCCGGGAAAAAGGTATTGCCTTCTGGCTGAAACGGGCCCGGGAGAACATCGGAGAGGTCCATAAAGATTTTGGACACTATAGAGAGTCATCAGTCTTGTTTGAAAAGATACATTCATCCGGGGACCCAAAGACCCCGGATGCGGTATCCCACCGGGCCCTTGATAATCTTGCTGACATCTCGTACCGGACCGGGGATCTCAAAAAAGCCGGTGAACTTTACCTGCGGGCTGCAGACCAGTTGTCAAACCTTCCGGATTTATTTGATCAATGGCGGGTTCTCACGAAATGTGCCGTGATCCATGATACTCTCGGCGAGCAGGATCGGTATGCTGCCTGCATCCAACGCAAGCGGCAGATTGTTCCTTCTATCCAGACTGACCTGTTGTTTGCGTACCTCCTGACCAACCAGGATCATTTCCACACCATCCGTTTCGACCTGGAGCTCATGTATGAATGGTATGAGAAAAACAAGGTGCAAAAAGAATTAACCGGTACAGGTACTCAGTCTGGACCTATCCTGGCATTTGCTGAAGAATTCACCCTGATCCAGCCGGAAGAATTTGCCATGATCCAGAAACTGGGGGATCTCTGCCGGGATCATAAGTTTGAGATGGGCCTGCAGTATTATTACGGGTTTGAGGGACTGTATGAAACCTTCATGAATGACCGTTCCGCAGCCCGGTTCTCATTTACGCGCCAGCAGGAGCAGTGTAAAAAGATTGGATACCGTGAAGGATTGCAGACTGCGCTGGGGAGAATTGCCGACATATTTTTTGAGGAGGGGGATAATGCCCATGCAAAATCCTTTACCGAAGAACAACTTGCCCTGGCAACTGATCTCAAGTCACAGGAATCCCTCCTGCGGGGTGGCCAGAGGCTGGTGGATATCATGGTGTCCGGTAAAGAGTATGGAAGTGCAAAAAAACACCTGGAACAGATACATGCATCTGCAGGGAATATCGGATCCTGCCACCAGATCCTGATGTCCACCTATAAACTCGGCCTCGTGAGCCGGTTATCCGGCTCTTGTGAGGAAGCACGAAAATATTTCAAAACCCTCTCGGAATCTGCAAATACATCAAAAGACCGGTATTTCAGTGCTCTTGCAGCTAAATACGAATCGTAAATTTCCGGTACACGGGAAAAAATGAGATTGAGACCCGGATCTTTCCATGTCTCACTCTTTTTTCATGACCGGATGAAAATGTGAGTCCTACAACCGCTTGATCTTCAAATCCACGCTCTTCAATAACCCCGGTATCGCCCGGACCGGCTCCCGGTCTTTATCCTTCTCCTCTTTTGAAAGATCGTCAAACGGCACCATCGACGGGTGCCGCTTGTGCCACCACCGGTCATCCCGGGGCTTCCCGTATTTGTAGCCGGCAGCAGTTTTCTCCTGCATCCACCGGTCATGCTCCATCCGGGCAAGCTTCTCGACATAGGGCTCGATATCGAAGAGCGGCTCTTCCCAGTCCACCAGCTGGGTGACCCCGCAGGAGATGGCCCGCAGTTTCTCAATGATATGATCGGCCTGGAGCCGGTTGGAATGTTTCAGGTGTTCGGGCAATTCCTCCCAGGGTTTCATGCTGGGGTTCGTCTCCGGCGTAATTCCTTTACCCTTCTCTTTCTGCACGTAATCCGCGTGGATTGCCCGTGCAATCGTCTCATGGGTCGTGTTGAGGATCACATCGACCCTGCAGTTTTCATCAATCATGGGAAAGGCATGAAGGTTTGAGAAAGCATTACTCTGCTTCTTGAGGGATTCAAGATAACGGGACAACCCCGTCTCATGGTTGGTACGGATAAGGATCGGCACCTGCCGGCCGTCAGCGGGGATATCCGCCTCCTGCAGCCGGTTGTGGATCTTGAGGCCGGCAGCAAGGCCGAGCGACGGGTCGCCGACACAGACAAAGATGCGGGAGAACGGGCACCGGCCGGGAACGGTCTTAAGGAACTCCCCCCGGCCAAACTCCATGGAGGTGGCATCGAACGAAAGGGTCTCAAAGGTGCAGAATTTCCTGATCGCCGGGTAGCGGGCCAGGATCTGGTCCCGCTTTGCTTCAGGATGGCGGTCGATGATGGTTATGGGCAGTTTCCCTTTGGTATCCCCAAACCGTGTCCGCCAGATCCTGGCTGCCTGGAAGATCAGGCTCTCTCCCATCCGGCCTATTCCGATGACCAGCAGCCTGACTTTTGCCGGGTCTGTCTGGTCGTCCGGGAATGGTTCCGGGTGATCGAGGGCCGATCTTCCTGCGGTCTGGTAAATATTGAACAGGTCCAGCCGGAACAGGGATGCATTTGCTTTCTGGAATTCGGTCTCTTTTAAGAGGCTGTAGAGGTTTATGTCAACGATATGCAGGTAACAGGTCAGAGGGAGGAGGGATCTGCTGCGGGGAATTGATGCTGCACTCCCCGC
The DNA here is from genome assembly GCA_041645355.1 of Methanoregula sp. Lineage (GTDB taxonomy): Archaea > Halobacteriota > Methanomicrobia > Methanomicrobiales > Methanospirillaceae > Methanoregula. Next base: position 50,827 of record JBAZQF010000003.1, on the reverse strand, counting down.
AATCTCGGCATTGATCTCGTCCTCGCCCGTCACCGAGATGAGGCATTCTGCCCGGCCAACCCCGGCCAGGGCAAGAACATTCCGGTTGGTTGCATCACCGGTGAGGATGAATGCTCCCGACAGCTTGCACTGCTCGATCTCATCCGGTGTTGGTTTCTTCTCGATAACCACAACCGCCCTCCCCTCCCTGCTGAACTCTTCCACGAGGACCGGGCCAAGGAGGCCGAGACCGCAGATCACGATATGATTGGAAGTCATCCTGAGCAAAAATCTCTGGTAACTCTCGTACACATGGGTGGCAAGGAGGAACAGGATGGTGGAATACATGAGGACCGGCGCAAGGAACCGGGCAAGCTGGAGGAACGGGTTGGGTGGCGGAACCTGCAGCTGGTAATTGTTGGTGAACAGCTGCATGGTCATGTACAGGATATCCGGCCAGTTCATAGTGACAACCGGCGAGTTGACCGCAAACCAGTACCCGATGAACCCGAGGATGAATGCGGCTGCCCAGAACCCGATAATAATTACTGACTCAAAGTTCCGCAGGTCAAACCGCCGGTTGAAAGAGCGGATCGTTCTGCGGAACGAGTTGATGGTATCGTTCTGACCGGATATCCGAACCATGATATTACCGTTCCCCCCATGGCTGATAAAGATGATTTTTTGTTTTTTAAAAAAACACGATCGAAAATTCCGGACTGACTAAAAGAACATTCTCCCGGACGCCTTTTGTACCGGAATACCGGTAAGGCCCCGGTGGCAGTCTCCCATCGCCGGATGAGCCGGGAATAGATTCCCCGCGGGGACGGCAGCTGCATCGCAAACGGGGTACCGGAGTATCAACCCCCACCCATCCGGATTGAAAAGGCTTATAAAAAGAATAGTGCCGTGATTATTACCGGAACCTGCGGGCAGCTCTTCCGATCATCCATACGGGGGGCTGCATGCAAAACGGACCCGTTTCCCGGATGCATCTCTGGTGTACCAGGTCAGGTATCGTTTTTTAAGAGGGGAATTATGGTTTCTGCCAGTTTTGCGATATGCTGTTCGAGCGGGGGTGTCATGGCATCGAGCCAGTGAGGGAGCCCGATAAGATATTCCATGGATCTTGACAGGGGCACATCTTCAATGCGGAAAGGAATAATAATCATTTCCATGCTGACGGCTTTGGTAAGTTCGCGGATCACGCGGAGAGATTCATTTGAATGAGCGGAAAAGATCAGGACCATAACCCGGCTCTCTTCTATCGCCCTGATAACCGCTTCCGGGTAATTTTCTCCAGGAGAAACATCCCGCGGGACCATCCAGCACCGTATACCCCGGGCTTCAAGAGCGGCACAGACGGCATCGGATACCGGTTTATCCCATGGAGCATTGCTTATGAAAACATCATGATGACCAGGCCGTTTTTCCGGGGGTGAGAGTGCCGGTATTGTCTCCTGCCCGGTAGCGGTTGCTGCTCCACCGGGCTCCCGGCCGGGTTGTCCGCTCGCCCGGGTTTTCCGGTAAATGATAATAGCAAGGAGACCGCAGGATACCAGGATAATAAACCCGATTACGAATCCTGCCAGTGACAGGGACAGGGGATCCGGAATTGTTTTCTGGGACTCCGGGGGCAGGCTGATGGCTGGCGTTGTGATCTCCGGTTGAAGGAGCGGGGTGGTGTTGATTGCCGGACTTTCATTGCGAATCGCGGGCCCGGGATTTGTCTCATATAACCGTATGTACTCGTTTACCCGGTTTTTTGCAGCATCAGAAGACATGCCTGCGTTCTGGTAATTGAGTTCCGCTTCGGAAAATCTCCGGAGGTATACCAGGGCATCTCCTTTCTCCAGGAGGATATTTTTCTTCAGGACGGGATCGGTTGCATAGAGTGAGGCAGTCTCTAAATTACTCAACGCCTGTTCATACTTTCCGGTACTCATATCGCAAAGACTGACTTTATACCAGAGTTCCGAATAGGGATTGGGATCCTTTTTTATTCCCTGGAATATGGGCACTGCCTTCATGTATTCTTCTTTTGCCTTGGCAAACGAGCCTGCACTGAACAATGCATCCCCGCTTTGAACATATTCTGTCTGGAGATCTGCCGAAGCAGCTGAAGATAAAAAACCAATAAAAAAAATAAAAGCTGCAATTATTATCCAGACATTTTTCATTAAGGAATACTTCGTGCTGAATTATTTTAATAATAGTGCCGGACCGGGGTTTTTTGTACACCGGCCTGAAAATCAGGCATGTGCCGGCAGTAAGAATACCCCTGCGGCTACCCATTCTTCAGGATCGACTCGATGGTCGTACTGAGACGGATAAGGTGCTCCTCGAGCGGGGGTGTCATGGCATCGAGCCAGTGGGGGAGCCCGATAAGATATTCCATGGATCTCGACAGCGGCGCTTCTTCTATCCGGAAAGGAATGATAACCCGTTCCAGGCTGACGGCTTTGTTCAGCTCGCGGATAACATGGGGGGATTCATTTGAACTTGCCGAGAAGACCAGGACCATCATCCTGCTCTGTTCAATTGCCGTGATGATCGCGCCCGGGAAATGCTCCCCGGGAGAAACATCCCGGGGCGCAATCCAGCACCGTATCCCCCTTGCTTCAAGGTGGGCACATATGGCATCGGATACCGGTTTATCCCGGTGGGAATAACTTATGAAAACATCCGGATGCCCGGACTGTTTTTTTGCCGGATACCGGACGGGCGGCGGGTCCGGATTGGTTGCAGGGTTATCTCTGTGTGGCTCCTTGTTTGTCCTGACCGTTTTACTAAAAGACCCGGCTTTCCGGTAATAGAAGACCGCGATAAGACCCCCGCACAGGCCGAGGAGACTGATCCCGATTATCATCTCTGCCGGCAGCAGGGGCGCAGGAGTATTCTCTCCGGGGGAACCGCCCGCTGCCGGGGAATGAACGGTGATGTTTCCCGGTTCACCGGATGCCCCGGATGCCGCTGTGCCGGCTCCCGCATTTTTTTCCATGGGGACATAACTCCGGTCATGTGCTATGCGATAATTCTCCACGCGGGCTGCTGCAGAAGCGGGGGACATTCCCGAAGAAATAAAAAAGCCCTCTGCTTCAGGGAATTTTTGCATAAAAAGGGACGTGTTTGCCTTCTCCTGGAAAATAATATTTTTTAAACCGGGATCGGGATTCTGCCGGAGGGAGGTATCAAAATTCTCCTGGGCATTGGGATAATTTCCCAGGTTCATTTCACATAAGCCTATCCGGTAGTACAATTCAGCGGGAGGCGGTGTCAGGATGGAGATATTTCCCCGGATAAAGGGTGTTGCAGAAAGATAGGCGTCCTTAGCCGACGCATATGAACCGTTATTGAACAATGCATCGCCATGCAAAACATTCGTGGTGTAAATTTCCAGGGGGGATGCGGCGGAAGTGAGCGGGACAAAGAAAAATATGAGGAATAATATCAAGAACCTGATATTTTTCATTGAAAAACTCTTGGAGCGTGTAATTATATGAATATATAGTGCTGTTTTTCAAATCCGGTTTGCGGTACCACGATGGATTCAGCGGTTTTGGCAGGGGTACCAGGAGGCTCTCCCTCTTTTGTCAGCCCCGGCAGGTCGGTTGCGGGGCTGAATATTATTTAGATCATTTTATCATTGATCCCGCAAATTGCTCAATGATCAGTCTTGGTCGGTGGTTTTCATGGGTCATGCCGGGAGAAAAATATGGTAAGAACCGTTGTTGTAGCCGGGGATGTTGCGGTTGACTGGATTGCATGGGAAGAGAAATATGCAACCCGGCCCCGTAATCAAAAACCGGTTCCGAACTGGATGAATTACCCGGGAATGAGGATGGAGGCCCGGCCCGGGGGGGCAGCCCTGCTTGGCGCCATGGTCCGGCAGGCCTGTGAAGACAACCATCTGGATGCGCAGGTTGAGAGCTACGAGATAAAGGATATCGAATCGCTTCCTCCCTCGCGGGTGATCCATTCCACCACCATCATGAAGGATTTCCCCCGCAAAGGGGAGGATGAACGCAATCCTGACCGGGTCTTTCGGGTCTCGCAATTCTGGGGATTTGCCGGCCCGGACCCCGGAAATACCGGGCGGGAACCGTTCCGGCAAAACAACATGGAAGCCGACATGGTCATCATTGACGATGCCGGCAACGGGTTCCGCGACACGGAAGCAGTCTGGCCGCTTCTCATAAAAAAGACCGGGCCCGGACCCCGGATTATCTTAAAGATGAGCTCGCCGCTTGCACAGGGCCCCTTGTGGGAACACCTGACAAGCGAGCACGCAGACGAGCTCGTGACGCTCGTAACGGCAAACGATCTCCGGGACTGGGGGGCCCACATCAGCCACCGGCTCTCCTGGGAGCGTTCCCTCGAGGACCTGTACTGGCAGATCCGGAACAACCCGGTCATACAGCCCCTGCTGCGCTGCAGGAACCTTATTGTCCGGTTCGGGATCGACGGCGCTGTGCATTATACAAAATCCGGCGACACGATATCTGTTGAACTCTATTATGACCCGGCGCTTGCGGAAGACGGTTTTGCCGACCAGTACAAGGGCAGCATGCAGGGCCTTTCCAATGCGTTCACCGCCGGGCTTGCCCGGACCCTCCTTGGCCGGGGCGATAACTATGCTGAGGCAATCCAAAACGGCCTTCTCTCGGCACGGAACCTCTTCCACGCGGGGTTCGGGCCTGCCGGCGCTCCCCCGGATTACCAGTTTGGGGGAATTTTTGCCGTATCCGAAAGTGACCGGAAGAAGATAGCGTCCATACAAATTCCGCTCATCCCCAAATCCTCCGGCTGGACCATCCTTGGAACCAAAAACCGGCAGGAACTCGACGAGATCGCCGAGAAGATGGTCATCTATGGAAAAGATCCCTCCCTGAATCCCGTGCCGGTCGGCAGTTTTGAAGGGCTGAAAACCGTTGACCGCGATGAGATCGAGAGTTTCCAGAGTATCCGGAACCTCTTTTCGGAATTCCTGAACAATCCCCGGATGGAGCGCCCCCTCTCGGTTGCCGTGTTCGGGCCTCCCGGCTCGGGAAAATCCTTTGGCGTTACGCAGCTTGCCCTGAGTATCGGCAGGACGAAGATCCAGAAGATGGAGTTCAACCTCTCCCAGTTCCGTGACCCCTCCGAGCTGACCATGGCGTTCCACAAGATCCGGGATGCGGTTCTCAAGGGCTCCATCCCGCTGGCGTTCTTCGATGAGTTCGACGCAACGCTGGACCGGCGGTTTGGCTGGCTGAAATATTTCCTTGCCCCCATGCAGGACGGCGAGTTCCGGGACGGGGAGAATATGCACCCGATCGGAAAAGCGATCTTTGTCTTTGCCGGCGGCACCTGCGCAAGTTTCGATGAATTCCGGCACGGCCCCCAAAAAAAGGATAAAAAGGAAGAGCATGCGGAGCTGCTGAAGGCTGCAAAAGGAACCGATTTTGTGAGCCGCCTCCGGGGCTATATCGATATCAAGGGATGCAACAGCATTGGCGATAATGACCGGTTCATGGTTATCCGGCGGGCAATGCTGCTGCGCTCCCTCCTTGTCAGGAACACCGGGCACCTTGTTGACGCGGATGGCGTGGCAGCCATCGATCCCTGTGTTGTCAGGGCATTATTGAAAGTCCCGCACTACTGGCACGGCGTCCGCTCCATGGAGGGTATCATCGACATGAGCCAGCTTGCAAAGAAGCGGCGGTTCTCCCAGTCCTCGTTACCGTCAGTGGAACAACTGGAGCTCCATGTTGATGCTGACCGGTTCATGAGGCTTGTCCTGCAGGACGTGATCTTCAACGATGCCATCGAGGCCATTGCAAAGGAGAACCATCTCCAGTACCGGGCTACCCTTGAGAAGACTAAAAAACCAACCCCCAATGATGTTCCCTGGGAGAAACTGACCGAAGAGTTCCGGGAATCGAACCGGGCACAGGCACGGCATATCCCGGAAAAACTGAGAGCCATAGGATGCGGTTTATGGCCCGGGAATAAGTGGGACATAATCCCGATCAAGTTCACGGATACGGAGATCGAGGAGCTTGCACGGCTCGAACATGAGCGGTGGATGAAGGAGAAGTTAAAAAACGACTGGACCCGGGGTAATGTGCGGGGTGAGCAGAAGAAGACGAACCCGTGTCTTGTGGAATGGGACCGGCTCGATCCCTCGGAGAAGAAGAAAGACCTGGATGCGGTCAGTGATATTCCCAAACGACTTGCTGGTGCGGGGTTCGAGATCTACCGGTTTGATGAGAAGGAAAAACGGTGAGATCCCGACCGGGAACTCACCCGGGGCTTGATCCCGGTCAACCCTCCCTTGTTCTTCGAGTACCATAACCGGTGCAATGAGGGGTTTTGGGTGATCCGGGTAAACCCGATTAATAGAGGAGAGCTTCGCCGGGCTACCGGACCCGGATTCCAGTGTACGGTATGACAGCGCCCGGCGGAAGAATCCCCCGGCCGCTTTTTTGCTCTTCACTCCTTCCTGCAGAGCTCCGGGAGGAATTCTTTCACCGCCTTGTGGGTCCACCCGGAAAAGAAGCCCGGCTCCGTGTACTGCTCCCGGAGGAACCGGACCGCTTCCTCCCGGGAAGTTACCTGGCAGGTTCCCGGTCCGGTATCACCCCCGGTCCAGTGGCGGAAATAAAAGACCTTACCTTTCCCGGTACCGTACTTTGCAAAGAGGTCCGTGCCGCGTTCCTGCTGCAGGCCGGTGTCCGGATTATGGCGCAGGGAGCGAAAGAGAAGAGTGTCGGTCGCGGGATCGGGCGTGGGGATCTTTTCGTCTGGGATTGTTTGCATTTTTCATCATCGTCCTCACATCCGGAGGAGTGTTGGGGGGAGAATATGATAATGGTGCTGGTATATTTGCGGGGGGATTTATTGCCGGTTTTTTGTGGAACGGGGTTGTGAAGCAGGCCGGGGTGGGTGAAATGACAAAAATCGTTCTTTTCAGAACCCATCGCCGGAAAACGAGCCTCATTTGGGGTGTTTTTCCCGGTTTTGATATTTTTTTCCTGATATATGACCTTCATATCCGCGTTCCGGCAGCGTTTTTTGGGCCTCAATGGGGTAAAACAGGTATCAAATCCGGAGCCTGTAAAAAGGCCGTTATCGGCATTTCTACGAGGCGGATTTCGGCCGTATTTTGGCAAATAAAGCCAAAATTGGGCAGATTCTCCACAGGAAGTGAAAAAGAGGATAAATCAGGCTTTTCCGGTATTGGACTGGATACTTGGATATGGAAAGGAGCCCGTATAGGGCTTATTTTCTCTCAGGTATCATGATCCATATTATCCTGCCATCTATCGGAGGGGGTTATGGGAGATTACCTTCCCACCCCCGTAATTATCGCAACAAATTGCTGATTTGTCCACGGATCTGCAAATAGGGCCGATGCCAACCCGACAATGAACATCCGGAATTTTTTAATTGAAACCTGGTTTGCGCTCATAAGTGCTAAAATCTCTAAATATATGTCTGGTATATATCCCCTTGTTTTGCCCTGGTATGGCAATCCGGATCTGCACCGGTAACCAGAAGATTCTCCCGCTATCCCGATATCCGCCATATCAGGTATGAGTGAGCATGAGGTTGACAGATCATGGTTTCAAAAAGCAAAAAGAGATCAAAGATAAACGTCCGCGATGCATCCGGACCTTCCCCAGCGGACACGGGTGAGCCGCCACAGATTCCCGGAGAAAAAACTGTTGAACAGCTGATTCAGAAACTCAAAGATCCGGATGTTATTGTCCGTTCGACCGCGGCCGGGACACTCGGCCACCACAAATCGGAGCATGCTGTCGGACCGCTTATCCTTGCCCTGAAAGACCCTCATCCGTGGGTCCGGCATGGGGCCGCATGGGCGCTTGGCGAGATCAAATCGGAAACTGCAACGGATGAACTCAGGCTTGCATTGAACGATGAGGATGAAATTACACGGGGGAAAGCAGCCGAAGCATTGGGAAAAATTACCGGGAATTAATACCACCATATGATATACCGATCTACGGGATCGTGCTTCTATGAGCGGGAGCAGCACCCGGAAAGTCCGGGAGGAATCTGAAAAAAACTCACCATTGCTTCGGGGCCTGAGAATTTCACGGAGCCCCGCGGATTTCGACAAGGACATATCTGATCTATCGGAATATTACCTAAACCACAGAGAATTATAGGCATTATCCGGGGGCGGTTATTCTTTGAGAAATTCAAAAAAAAACAATGGACTGGGATCATATTTCCCCGCATATGGGGAAACGTTGGGAAAAAAACAAACATCCCGGCCATTTCAGGAAAATTATTTATTTAGGTTATGCGAATGGTTTTTTATACAGTGATGCAAAATGGAAATGCGCGCTCCATAGTATTACCTCGTTCACCCACAAATATTTCCGATCTGATTTCAGATCCAAATAACCCCCGGTTCCCCCGCAATCTGTTCCACCGGATTAACAAAGGACCAGAACCTTAGACGCGCGTTCTACGCAAGTCTTTGAGGTGGATTTGGTTTGGATGCAACAGGTATAATGCCCGATAATCCGGTACCGAACACACGATTCGGATGGCTGACAGGGAAAACCGGGAAAATTCTTGGCCTTGTGCTTATCCCGCTTTCCCTTGGGAGTATCGTAATTCTTGCTTCCCTGAACCTGACAGCGGTCTATGAATTCCCCTTTCTGCTTCTGGCATTGAATACCATTTTTATTGGCGTCATCTCTCTTGTCATCGCCCATATCGCGGGCCGGACATATCTGCGAAGTGGTTCGGCCAGCATCTTCATGATGGGATCCGGCCTGCTCGTCTTCGGCCTCGGTTCCATTGTGACCGGCTGGGTCATTCCCACAAGCGGGGGATCGAACGCAGCAGTCACGATCTATAATACCTGCGCCTGCATGAGTTCCCTCTTAATCCTTGCCGGGGCCGCCCTCAGTCTGCGGGGTCTGGTGCCCTGGAAAAAGAAAGGAGAGATGCGGGTCGTTGCAGCAGCATATGCCGCCATCCTGGTATTCGTGGCACTCTTCAGCCTTGTGACGGTGCAGGGGCTGACTCCCCTCTTCTTTATCCAGGGGGTCGGTCCCACCGTACTCCGGCAGGTCATCCTTGAAAACACGATCGTGTTCTTTGGCGCAGCGTCGGTCCTGGTCATGGTTGCGTATCGGTGGCGACGGTCGGATTTTTTCATCTGGTACACGATCTCGCTCGCCCTGATCGCGATCGGCCTTCTGGGTGTCCTGATCCCCTCCCCGGTTGGGAGCCTTATCGGATGGACGGGACGTTTTATCCAGTATCTCGGTTTTGTCACAGCCCTCTATGCAGTCCTGATTGCCCGGCAGGAATCAAAGGAAAAACACCTGCCTCTCGAAACAGTTCTCGCGAATTTCTTTGTCGATGCAGAACAGAATTACCGGCAACTGGTCGAGACAGCGAATGACGCTATCGTTACGTTTGACGAAGATAACCGGATCCTTGTCTGGAACGCGGCGGCCGAACGGATGTTCGGTTATACACAGGAAGAAGCGATCGGGTCATCGTTTCCGGATCTGGTAATCGACACCCGGTTCATCACGGTCATTGAAAAGAGCAAAGAGGATCTTCCCCAGGGGGACCTGTCCGCCGGATCCATGGAAATTTCCTGCAAACAAAAAGACGGGATGTCCCTGCCGGTCGAACTGACCATCTCCCGGCGCTGGCAGGAGGGGAGACTGGTCCGTACCGTTATCCTCCGGGATTTGACCGTGAGAAAACGCCTTGAGGCAGAACTCGAAGCTGCGAACGAGGCACTCGAAGCAAAGGTGCAGGAACGGACCGCGGAACTCGGACGCACAACCGAATCTCTTCGTAATACGAATGAACAGTTGCAGGCATCCAACGAGCAGCTCGCAGCTGCGGAGGAGGAACTCCGGGGGCAGTATACGGCACTCGCAGAACAGGAGACCCGCATCCGGGAGAGCGAGGAGCTGTTCCGGCTGGCATTTGAGCATGCCGGTGCCGGCATGACGCTGACTGCCCTGGATGGCCGTTTCCTTAAAGTGAACGAGACCCTCTGCACCATGCTCGGGTACCCTGAAGAAGAACTCTTACAAAAGACCTTCCGTGATGTCACCCACCCCCATGATATCGCATCAAGCAACCGTCAGGTTGATCTGACCGAAAAGGGAATGCAGAAGGCGTTCCGGTTCGACAAGCGGTACCTTCACAGCGACGGTCATATTATCTGGGCGGCCGTGAGCTCGGTACTGCTCCACGATGATGCGGGAAAACAAAAATTCTTCATCACCCATATCAAGGACATCACGGAGCGCAAGGAGGCGGAAAAGACAATTGCCGAAGCCTATGACATGATTGTTGCCTCCGAAGCAGAGATACGGCAGCAGTATGCTGACCTTTCTGAGAAAGACGAAGCGATCCGGGCCCTTAACCGGGACCTTGAGAAACGCGTCGATGAGCGGACGAGCGAACTGCAGGCAGTCAACGAGGAACTTTTAGCAACCGCTGAAGAATTGCGCCGGCAACTCCAGGTAACAGCGGAACAGGAACGGCAGCTGACCGAGAGCGAGGAGCGGTACCGACGCCTCGTGAATTTCTCACCGGATGCTATTGCGGTCCACCAGGACGGGGTGTACGTATACATAAACCCGGCAGGTCTCCGCCTCTTCAGGGCAACCATACCGGAGGAGATTATCGGGAAGAGGGTTCTCGACCTGATCCCCGCGGAGGACCGGGACCTTATCGCGTCCCGGATCCGGGCTGTGGAGGGGGAGGGGCACACCACGCCGGTCCGGGATGTCCGGGCCCTGCGTCTTGACGGCACAATCGTGGATGTGCAAAGCACCGGCACCGGGATCCTGTTCCAGGGCCGTCCCGCCGTGATGATTGTTCTCCGGGACATCACGCTCCGGAAACAGGCAGAAAAGGCGATCGAAGAAGCCCGGATAAAAACCGAAGAGTCGCTTGCTCAGTTCGAGTCGCTCTACGAAAACGCCCCGATTGGTTTTGCATTCCTTGATGGTGATTTCCGGTACCAGTATATCAACCAGCACTTAGCGGAGATGAACGGGATTCCTGCCCTGTCCCATATCGGCAGGACAAGCGAGGAGATAATCCCGGAGATCTGGGCCTCTGCAAAGCCGGTCTTTGAACAGGTCCGTCACTCAAAAACAGGGGTAACCAACATTGAGATCCATGGAGAGTCTGCGGCATCCCCCGGCACCACATGTTACTGGCTGGAGAATATCTATCCCGTGTCGCTCCCGGACGGCAGGTTCCTCGGGTTTGGGGTAGTAATCCTTGATATCACCCGGCGCAAGCAGGCCGAACTGTCCCTGGAACGGGAGATTGAAAAAATCAACATCCTGGCAATGGCCAGCCAGCAGCTCCTTGTCAGCAGCCCGACCGAGCAGATCGTGACTGCCATCTGCACACGGTTGATGCAGTTCCTCGGCTGCGACATATTTTTCAACTATATTATCGATGATGCAAAGGATACCATGCACCTGAATGCATATGCCGGGGTCTCTGCTGAGACGGCACGCACACTATCCCCGCTTACAATCGGGAGCGCGGTCTGTGGCTGTGTTGCCCGGGACAGGTCGAAGATCATCCTTTGCAATGTCCAGCAGGATGCCGATCCCCAGACAGACCTGATCCGTTCCCTTGGGATCACCGCATATGCCTGCCACCCGCTCATGCACCAGGACAGTCCCATCGGTACGCTCTCGTTCGGTACAAAAAACCGCACCGGTTTCACCGGGGATGAGATCGAGCTGATGGAAGCGGTGAGCGACCTTGTTGCGGTCGCGCTTGTACGAAAACAGGCGGATGAATCGCTGCGGGAGAGTGAAAACCGGTTCCGGGCGCTGACCGAGACCTCCCCGCTCGCGATCGGGGTGAGCCTGCCGGACGGAACGTTCCTGTATGTCAATAAGGCCTACGAGCAGCTTTTCGGCTACACGGAGGAGGAGCTGGAGCACGTCGCCGCGACCGCTCTCTGGCAGAACCCGGAGGACCGGCTCGGGATGATCGATGCCATCAGGGAGAAGGGGTCGGTGCTGAATTACAAGGCTAATCTGATGCGCAGGGATGGCACAACGTTTCCTGCACTCCTGTCAGTCAGTACGATTGATTACGGGGGTAACCGGGCAGTGCTGGGAACGGTCTACGACATCACCCGGATTGTTGAAGCGGAAGCGACCATGCGGGAGAGTGAGGAACGACTCCGGTCCGTGCTGGAGAATTCCCGGGATGTCATCTACCGGGTAAACGAGCAGACCGGCCGGTACGAGTACATCAGTCCTGTCGTCCAGGAACTTGTCGGGTATACAGCTCAGGAGCTGATGGGCCTGGATCGTGAAACATCGCTCGCCATGATTCATCCCGATGATTTACCGGCATTCCGCGCCGGTATTCTGCACCTGGCAGATTCCGGTCACGAAGAACTAACATACCGTCAGCGGGCAAAGAACGGCGAATACCGCTGGCTCTCCAATCACATGTCCCTGACCCGGGACAACGAAGATCGCCCGCTCTACCGTACCGGCAATATCCGTGATATCACGGAACGCAGGCGGACAGAAGAAGACCTGGCACGGCTGGCTGCCATTGTGCAGTACTCGGACACGGCGATCATCGGGAAAACGCCGGATGGGACCATCACGAGCTGGAATGGCGGTGCAGAGCTGATGTACGGGTACACCGCACAGGAGATGATCGGCAGGAACGTCTCTGTCCTGGTACCGCCCGGTCAGCCGGATGACACCAGGATCATCAATGAGTACATCTGCAGTCACAAGCCGGTAATCCGGTACGAGACCCGGCGCAGAACGAAAATCGGGGACCTGATCTGCGTGAGCCTGACAGCATCGCCGATACTGGATGGCCAGGGCAACCTTACAGGAGTTTCTACTATTGCCTATGATATCACGGGGCAGAAAATGGCACAGGAAGAGATCAGGCGTGCCTATGCGTACAACCGGAGCCTGATTGAAGCAAGCCTCGATCCACTCATTACCATCAACCCTGACGGTAAAATCACTGATATGAATTCAGCAACCATCGTCGCAACCGGATTCAGCCGGGAAGAACTTATCGGAACCGACTTCGCGCAATATTTCTCCGAACCGGAGAAGGCAAACGAAGGGTACAAGAAAGTATTCCAGGACGGGTCCATCACCAACTATGAACTTCAGATCCGGCATAAAAACGGCAAGACAACCCCGGTTCTTTATAATGCAACCGTGTACCGGGATTCCGGCGGAGACATTGCGGGTGTTTTAGCCGCTGCCCGCGACATCACCGAGCGGAAAAAGATGATTGCGCAGATCGAAGCCTCACTTGCGGAGAAGGAAACACTCCTCAAAGAAGTTCACCACCGGGTCAAGAACAACCTCCAGATCATCACGAGCATCATCAACCTCCAGCTACGGAAACTCGATGACCCCGTTGTCATTGAAGCCATGAAAGACAGCCAGAGCCGGGTGCGGTCCATGGCGCTCGTCCACGAACAGCTCTACCGGGGCGAGAGCCTGGCCAAAATCGATATCGGGAATTATATCCGGGCCCTGGGAACCGGGCTCTTCCAGTCGTATGAAGCATCACGGCAGGGGATCACGCTTGATCTGGACGTCCCGAAGATTTCCGTGGACGTCAATACCGCCATCCCCCTCGGCCTTATCTGCAATGAACTTATCACAAACAGCCTCAAGTATGCCTTCAGGGACAAGAAAGACGGCAAACTCAGCATCAGTGCTGCAATGGATTCCGCGTACCTGAAATTTGTCGTGGCGGACAATGGGATCGGTCTGCCGGAGTATATCACACTGGAAAACGAGGCCACGCTCGGGCTTCGTCTGGTAAATACGCTTACTGACCAGCTCGACGGGACGGTTACCATTGACCGGACTGCGGGTACGAAGTTCATATTCTCCTTCCCGAATAACCATGGGATGGATAAACCGGAAGGTGCCGCAAGATGAGCCGGACGGCCATTCACCCGGGAAGCGATCGTTTTCCGGTTAGTATCTGCCGGGGTCTTTGCACCGGTGATATAACCGGCCATATCCGGAAGGGCCCCCGGCCGGATGATCGGAAAAATACCATCACGGGGAGGTGTATTCGTGCACAATCCTGCCGGACGTAAAGGCCGCAGCCGCCAGCCCGGGACTTCACCGTCACAGGGAGCGGCATTGCCTGGGCCGGCCCGGGAAGAACCGGTCAAAACATTGAATGAAGAGCAACTCCGTGCTTTCATGGAAAATATCCCCGATGTCATCTGGACGACCACCCGCAATGGCAGGACCGTCTTTATCAGCCCCCGGGTTGAGGCGGTGTACGGGTTCACGCCGGAAGAGATCTACCGGGGGGGCGAAGAGGTCTGGCTTGGAAGGATTCACCCGGACGATGCAAAAAATGTCCATGCTGCGTTCCGGGCCCTGTTCGAGAAGGGTATGCCCTTCGATACCGAATATCGTATCCAGAAAAAGGACGGTACCTGGATCTGGCTGCATGACCGGGCAATTACCACATACGAACAGGATGGAACATGGTATGCTGACGGTATCTTCACGGATATCACCGACAAAAAGCAGGCAGAAGAACAGCTGAAGGCAGAGCGCGAGAAGTACAGGCTCCTGATCGTAAACTCGGCTGATATCGTTACGGTTCTTTCTCCGGAAGGATACATTCGCTACAATAGCCCGGTACTGGAATCCACACTCGGGTACCATCCCGCAGAACTCGAGGAGGTGTGTCTTTTTGATCTTGTCCACCCTGAGGATAAGGAGCTTATCCGGAAGAACATGAGGATTGCAGAGGAAAAACCGGGAAATATCATATCAGCCGCATTCCGGATCCGGCACCGGAACGGCTCGTGGAGGTGGCTGGAGTCGCATGCCGTCTTTACCACCCTGCCGGAGTACGGGCAGGTCATCATCGCGAATTCTGTCGATGTAACAGGGCGCAGAGAATCAGAAACGGCATTAAAAGAGAGCGAGGAACGATACCGAACTCTTGCAGAGGCAGCTCTTGATCCGATTTTCATTATAGGTCAGGACGATATAGTCCTGTACGTCAACAACCGTGCAGCACTGCTATTGAATCGTCCGGCCGGGCAGATCATCGGAAAACCACGAAAGAGCCTGTTCCCTCCGGATATCGCTGATAGACAGGGCCGGAATCTCCGGTCAGTATTTACTTCCGGAAAACCACTCCGCACCGAAATACGAATCGCGTATGGCGATAACGAACTCTGGCAGGATAATTCCCTTGTTCCGTTGCCTGATGAGAACGGGATTGTATCTGCGGTCCTGGGTATATCACGGGATATTACCCAGAGAAAACTGGCTGAAGAAGCAATCCGTGAATCCGAAAAGAGATTCCATGCCATCTTCGATGCTGCCCGGGACGGGATTCTCGTTGCAGACAGAGAGACGCACCGCCTCGTGATGTCAAATGCCGCTATCCGGGAGATGACCGGGTATTCCGAAGGAGAACTGCTTACGTTCTCGATCAGCGACCTTGTCCGGCCGGAAGATCTGCCCCGGGTCATCGAACAATTCGAAAAGCAGGTCCTCGGGGAGATCCACCTGTCTTCAGACATCCCGCTGCAAAAAAAAGACGGCACGGCCTTTTATGCCGAAGTCAACTCCTCCGGGTTCACCCTCGCGGGCAGGCAGTGCCAGCTCGGCATCTTCCGGGACATGACGGAGCGCCTGGCCGGAGAGGAAGCCCTCCGCCAGAAGAACGAGGAGCTGGCGCGGGATAAAAAGGCGCTTGCTGAGAGCGAGGAGCGGCAGAAAAAACTCCTCGACCATCTCCCGGTCGGCGTGCTGGTCATCGATGCGGCGGATCATACCGTCATCGAGGCCAACCAAAAAGCCCTGGAACTGATCGGTATTCCCCGATCGGAAGTGACCGGGAAAGTATGTCACTCCTTCATCTGCCCTGCTGAAAAAGGCTCCTGTCCCATCTCGGATCTCGGCCAGTCCGTAAATAATTCCGAGCGCGTTCTGCTGACAAAAGAAAGGGGTCGTATCCCGATCATGAAAACGGTCATCCCGCTCGCGATGGGCGGCCGCCCGGTCCTGGTCGAGACATTTTTTGACATCTCCGATCGCAAACGGGTGGAAAGTGCCCTCCGCGAATCCGAACTGCGGTACCGGACTATCTTTGAATCCTCCCGCGATGCCATCATGACGCTTGAACCCCCCTTGTGGAGGTTTACCTCCGGCAACCCGGCTGCAGTGCAGATGTTCATGGCACAGGACGAGGCTGAATTCATCTCCCACGGCCCCTGGGACCTCTCGCCGGAGTTCCAGCCTGATGGCCGTGAATCCGGGGAAAAAGCCATGAAGATGATCGAATCTGCCATGCAGGACGGCACCCGTTTCTTCGAGTGGACCCACAAGCGGCTCAATGGCAAAGACTTTCCCGCAACCGTGCTCCTGTCCCGGATAGAACTTGCCGGAAAGACATTCCTCCAGGCAACGGTCCGGGACATCACAAAGAGCAAACTGGCCAAAGAGGCAATCCGTAAATCCGAACAGAAATTCCACGCCATCTTCGATGCGGCACGCGACGGCATACTCATTGCAGACACGGAAACACACCGGTTTGTCATGGCAAATGTAGCCATCACAACACTGACCGGCTATTCTGAAGAAGAACTCCTCAGCCTCTCTATTCCCGATATTCATCGCCCGGCAGACCTGCCATACGTCATCGGAGAGTTCGAAAGACAGAGTCGTGGGGAGATTTACCTTTCTTCCGATATTCCGGTCTTGCGAAAAGACGGGACTATCATTTATGCAGACATCAACTCGTCCAGCATTGTCCTGCAGGAAAGGGAGTGCCGGCTCGGTATCTTCCGGGACGTGACGGAACGCAATGAACAGGAGAAGAAACTCAAACTTCTCCAGGAAGAAAAAGAGATCCTCCTGCGCGAGCTCCACCACCGGGTCGGAAATATCCTCCAGATGGCAGTCGGCATGATGAGGGTAAGGGTCCGCCGGGAAAGCAACGAACAGGTCAAGACTATACTCCTCGATACCCAGATACGGCTGAATGCCATTGCTGCGACGTTTGAGAAGATCTATTATTCCGAGGACATCAGCCGTGTCGATCTCCAGAACGTGATCACGGCCATTGTCAGATTCCTCAAAAGCACCTGCGGCAACACGGTCCAATACGTAGACATCGATATCCGGATCAACATCCGGGAACTGGGTGTCGACCTTGCCCTGCCGCTTGCACTTATTACCAGCGAACTTATAAGTAATTCCTTGCGGCACGCGTTTCCGGATGGCCGGCGCGGGACGATATCTCTCACCATATCAGAAAAAAGTGACGGTGGTATCCTCCTGTCCATGAGTGATGATGGGAGGGGGCTTCCGGCAGGGATCAATCCAGCTGACAGTGATACGATCGGGTTCGGGCTCGTCAGGATCCTTACAGACCAGATCGGAGGGAAGCTGGATTTTTCGGGCGGGAAGAGCGGAACAACGATCACCATTCATGTTCCGCGAACGGCAGAATCAGCGAAATCCAGAGTGAATGTCATATGACGGGAAAACCACAAATCCTTGTTGTTGAGGATGAACGGTTGGTGGCCCAGGATCTGCAGGAGATCCTCACCGGGTTCGGGTACGATGTTCCCGGTATTGCAAATTCCGGCGCAGGAGCGATCCGGCTTGCCGAAGAAAAACGCCCGGACCTCGTGCTGATGGACATCAACCTGACCGGCGATATGGACGGGATTACTGCCGGTGGCGAGATCCGGTCACGGTGGGGTATCCCCATCATTTATGCCACGGCATATGCTTCCAGGACTATTGTCGACCGGGCAAAAAAAACCGGTCCTTCCGGTTTTATCTTCAAACCCTATAACGAGATGCAGATCGAGATCGCAGTCGAGATTGCACTGCATAGTGCCAGGATCGAACGCCAGCTGAAGGAATACGAGGAGACAATACGGGTATTGCAGCAGGCAGATTCCGGAAGGGGATCTCCCCATCCATGACACAGGGAATATTGTCAGAACATCCCTGAGCACGATCCTGATCGCTCAGGATATACTCCAGGTTTCCCATGAAAACGCTCACGATGCCTGCGGCCACAGGCACACAGAATGGAATTTTTGAGGACATTTCCATATTAAATTTGCGAATCTTATAAGACAAGGACGAGTCAATCATGGCATTATGATGGCTTGCGCCGCCCCCGAAGGGACGCCCCCGCGGCGCTTCAATTACCTGCTCATATCTGAAAACAGGTAATTACCCCGCCGTGCCGTAACGAGGCCCTGAGGCTCACGAGCCCTCCTAATAATACCTTTTTAATTTTCATACTTTGGGTGTGGACGCCAGTTCATTGGTGTTTCAGCAGTATGTGCCAGCATATTACTCCACGGGATCAGTTCACATCGGACACTGCGTGAACCGTTATATTCGGCTGTTCTTCGACCGTAATTAAAAAAACAGTCCCCTTTCCTGGCAGCAGCTCGATAGTACCCCGGGCCTGCTGCACCAGCAGGGCGACAATCTTCAGTCCGAGCGAATGCGGGTTTTTCCAGCCAGTACCCGGAGGCAGCCCGGTGCCATCATCCCCAATCGTAAGGACAATTTTTTTATCTTCCCGTCTTCCGTGAATGGTGATCGTCCCCGTCTGTCCTTCCGGAAATCCATACCGGAGGGAATTGGTAACCAGCTCAGTGACGATGAGGCCGACGATGATTGCCGTCCCGATCCCGGTCATTATATCATTCACGTCGATTTCCGGTCGTATGTCCCGTGAATCCTTCCCGGTATCGTAATAGAGCCGGAGGACAATATGGTGCAGGTATTCCGAGAGCCCGATCTCCATGCTGTCACTCCGGTCGTACAACCCCTGGTGCGCTGCTGCCATTGCCCGCACGCGGTTCTGGCTCTCCCTGATCGCGTGACGGATGCCCGGGTCCGAAGCATGACCGGCCTGGAGGCTGAGCAGGCTCTCCATGAGCTGGAGATTATTTTTCACCCGGTGATGGACCTCCCGCAGCAGGATCTCCTTCTCGTGCAGGGCACGATCCAGTTCCGCAGTACGCCTCCGGATGCCCTCCTCCAGTGCTGCATTGAATCTCTTAAGCGTCTCTTCAGCAGTTTTCCGGTCAGTTATGTCTACGACAGAAAAGACCGCGCTTTCCCCGTCAGTAAATGCTGCGGAGAGAAGACCCCAGACGGGGGCCGCCTGCTGCGTGCGCAACTGCACCTCATAGTTCTCGACATGCCCCTGTTCATGCAGCAGGTGAAGAAACTGTTCCCGGGATGCATCTGAATACCATAACGACCGGATCTCCCTGCCGCGCAAATGTTCCCGTTCATAGCCAAGGAATATGCTGCACTGCGGGTTTGCGTCTGTGATTATCCCCCGTTTCAGATCCCCGGTGAACAGGCCGGCCTGTGAATATTCAAAAATGGTATGATACTTCCGCTCTTCCCGCTGCCGGCCGGAAGCAAACGAGGAGATGACGATCCCAATCGAGATGACCATGTAAAACCATGCCGTGCTGCGGGCAAGGATGAACAGGTCCCGGGAGAAGTAGTAGTAGACCAGCGTCATATAGATCCAGCCCAGCAGGACCGTGTACACGACCCCGTACTTCGGGTAAAACCAGACAACGAGCAGGACCGGGATGAGCAGGAAATACGGGAATATACTATGCTCACCGTTCATCAGGCTGAAGACGGAGAGGAGTATCACGCCGAGCGTTGTCCCGGCGATTATTCCTGCACGCAGGAGTGGATGTAACGGGGGCCGGTTCATGGTGATCGTCCCCCGGTCCCCGCAGGGCGGGTGGACACGGAAACGCAGGGTATCCCCGTCGCATTCCTCCCGGGAGTACTCCGTCTAATCGGAATCCTTTGCATCGACAACCTGCCGGATAGTGGTATCAAGGTCAGCGAGCTGGTACGGTTTTGGAAGGATTGCCAGAAATCCATATAGCCGGGGATTTGCCATGATGGGATCGTCTGAGTACCCGCTGGAGACAATGGCCCGGATATGCGGGTTGATCTTCCTGAGCGCCCCGATCGTTTCCCTGCCTCCAAGACCTCCGGGAATGACGAGATCGAGGATCACGACATCAACGGGCTGCCCGCTCTCCTTTGCAGCCCGGTACCGGGCAAGGGCGTCGTCCCCGTTGTACGAAACGGATACAACATAACCTTTCATCGTCAGGTACGACCGGGCTATGTCACAGATCATCTCCTCATCATCCATGACCAGTACATGGATCCCGGTTCTCGGTGTTATGTCATGGGAAGGTTTCAATTCGGCAACCGGAACATAGACCCGCACCGTAGTGCCCGACTTGGGTTCTGAACGGATCCTGATATCCCCGCCATGACGGCGGACTATGGATAGTGCGATTGGCAGGCCAAGCCCGGAACTTCCCGTCCACGTAGTGAAATAAATATCAAATACCCTGCCCAGCTGGTCCGGAGGAATCCCCGTCCCTTCATCGGTTATGGCTATGCAGAGGTATTCCCCTGTCAGAAGCGGCGGTGTTGCCGCAGGTAACGGTTCTGTGGTTACCGCGATCCGGATTGTACCCCCGCCCGGCATGGATTTTTTTGCATTCTCCAGGATCTGGAAGAGGGCATCGGTGAACTGGGTAGCGTCGACCGAAACTTTCGGGAGGTTGCTGCCGGTATCCCAGACCACGGGAAATGCCTTGTCATCCTTCAATACCTGCCGGGCTGCGTCCTCTATGAGCAAGACGACATCCTGCATTTTCTTTACCGGTTCCCCCCCGCGGGAGAACGTGAGAAGGCGGCTGGTCAGCCGCCGCGCCTGGTATACTTCCTCAGCAGCCTGGGACAACCGTTCTGCTACCTCGCCACCCTCCTCCGTGTGTACCTGGACCAGCGAGATATTTCCAAGCACCTTGGTGAGGATGTTATTGAACTGGTGTGCAATGCCTCCCGCCAGCAGGCCGAGCGATTCCAGTTTTGCTACCCGGAGCTGGTTCTCGACTGTCTCTTTCTGCACGGTGATGTCATGGCAATATACTGCAACACCGGTAATCTTCCCGTGTGCCCCGATCGCCGGGCAGATACTGATATCAAACCATCTCCCGTTATGCTGCCTCTCGAACTGGGACGGTGTCCCGGACCGGATTACCTCAGCAATATCCCCGGCATATACCGGAAAACCGGTTGGAATTCCGGAGTCGTCCAGGGACCGCCCGGACACATCACCTCCGGTTATACCCGCCAGCCGGGCCATAGCATCGTTATACTCAACGATTCTTGCATCCCTGCTGACCAGTACCAGCGCATCGGTTGTTGCCGTGAGGAGCGCTTTTTTATTCCGTTCGCTCTCCTTGAGCAACAGTTCAACCCGGTGTTTACTGACCGCCATCTCGATACTGGCCCGGGCCTGCTCACCTTCAAAAGGTTTGAGAAGGTACCCGTACGGTGTCGTCTCCTTGGCTTTTTTTACGGTGCTGCTGTCAGAGAATGCCGAGAGATAGATAACCGGGATATCCCATGTATCCCGGATGATCATCGCACACTGGATCCCATCCATACCTTCCTTGAGATATATATCCATCAGGACAACATCCGGGTGAACGTTTGGGATGACCGCGAGAGCCTCTTCACCGCTCGGGACAACGACCGGAACATCATACCCGAGTCGTTCAAGGATTTCCTGGATATCGGCTGCTACCAGGGCCTCATCCTCGACCACGAGAACGCGGATTTTTGGTATCGTGTCATTCATTGTACTGCACCTTATGATGGAATGGGATTCTCCCTGCCTGCAGGTTCATCGCCACCGTGATTCAGGAGCCTCATGGATACCCTCCCTCATCAACACTATGCCGGAATGGTTATCCGGAACAGCGTGCCGCCATCCCGTTCGAGTTCAACGGTCCCGCCCAGCTGGTCGGTGAGCATGTTGACGATGTTCAGGCCCAGCGTTTTTGTGTTCTTCCAATCAAAGTCAACGGGTATCCCGGCACCGGTATCCCTTACGATGAAAACCATGGAATCCTTTTCACACGAGCCCCTGATGATGATCTCCCCGCTCTTTCCCTCCGGGAAGGCGTGCTTCATGGCATTGGAGACCAGTTCGTTCATGATCAGCCCGAGTGGGATCGCCTGGTTGATGTCGACGGTGATCCCTTTCATATCAACCGAGATCCTTACCTGCCCCTTGTTAATCTCGTACATGAGGATGAGCTGGTTCACCAGCGTCTTGAGGTAGTCATCGAAATCAATGGATTTTAGATCCGTGGAGCGATAGAGCTTCTCGTGGACGATCGCCATTGAACGGATGCGGCTCTCGCTGTCCACCAGATGGTGGAGTGCTGCCGTGTCCGCTATCTGGTGTTTCTGGAGCCGCAGCAGGCTGATGATGATCTGGAGGTTGTTCTTGACGCGGTGATGGACTTCCTTTAACAGGATCTCTTTTTCCAGAAGGGACTTGTTCAGTTGTGCGGTCCGTTCGGCAACCCGCTGTTCGAGGACGGTGTTCAAAGACCGGATCTCCGATTCCATCAGTTTGCGGGAGGTGACATCGCGGACGATACCAAGAAGGTACTGCCCGTTTTGAAGGGTGATCGGAGCAGAACTGATATCGGCATAATAGATCGTCCCGTCTTTACGCAGGATCGGCATATCTGAAGACGTGGTTCTCTCCCTTTGTTTATGCTGCCGGAACTGGTCAAGTGTGGCAGAGCGCTGATCGGGAGGGATAAGGTCGGGTACTGATAGGCCGAGCAGTTCCTGTTCAGTGTAGCCCGTCTGTTCGGACGCGGCCGGGTTTGCCAGAACAAGACGCAGCGTCTCCGGGTCTGCGATCAGCATCGCCTCGGGAGCAGCATCGAACAGGGCATGGAACCTCGTCTCGGATTTACGGATCTCCTCCTCGGCTTGTTTCCTTCTTATAACTTCCCCGAGAGGCCGGGTGACTTCTTCCATGGTCCGGACCATATCGAGCGGGACCATATTCTCACGGTGATCGTTGAACTGCACGAGCCCGAGGATCCCGGCCGGCGTACGGATCGGGATTAAGGCCACCGACTCGTACCCCATTGCATTGCAGACATTGCGGGTATGCCCTTTCTCCTCTTCGGGTACCGTTGCAAGAAACCTGCTTGTGCCATTGCACCAGAAGGATCCGTTCGGAGTGGCAACCGGCAGGGCGGGGTTGATCGTACCCTTGATGACGTAGATGCACATGCATTCATCGGATTTGATGGACAGCGGCGTCTCGCTCTCGTAAAACGGCATCGGGAACCCCTTGTGCGCCTGGTACGGGATGTTCCCATCCCCATCGAGGAGACGGATACCGACCGCCTCGCAACCGGAGAATGCCATGAACTCGTCCACGAGACCATCGAGCATATCCTGCAGGGAGCCGGCCCGGTGTGCAGCCCCGTAGATCCGGTTGGTGAGAAGAGTTACCTGTCCGGCATGTTTGCGGGCGCTGATGTCCCGGAATACAACCAGGTCCACGGGCTGGCCCTGCCACATCGTCTTTGCGGAGGTCACCTCGATGGGGAGTTTTTCCCCATCTTTACGGACAATGGTGGTCTCATACGGATTTGGCACCGCCTCCCCGGCCATGACTTTCCGGAACCGCTCCTTGATCACCCGTTCAAATTCCCCGGGTTCTGCCAGTTCCTTCACGCTGAGCGTAACCAGTTCTTCGATGCTGTAGCCCGTTATTTCGGCGGCCCGTTTGTTTGCAAAGAGATGGATCCCGCTGCCCGATGCCACCAGGAAAGCGTCGCTGGCATTCTCGGCCAGTGCCCTGAACGATTCTTCGCTTGCCAGGAGAGCCTCTTCTGCCCGTTTTCGGGCAGTAATATCCTCGAAGACCGCAACAAAATAGTCTTTTGCCGGGGAATATGCGGAGATGTGCAGCCATTTGCCAATGGGTATGAAATCGATATCGAATACCTCCGGTGTTCCCCCCATGGCTATCCTGCCGTAGGTTTCAAACAGGGCCGGGTATGCATCCCGTATTCCCGGGAATACTTCGGTTGCCCGGCGGCCGGTAACCTCCGGCCGGGCTACAATCCGGTTGAACGAGGCATTGACGGCCAGGTAGATGAAATCGGACGGGCGCCCCTCGCCATCATAGATCATGCGGCAGTACGCAAATCCCTCGAGCATGTTCTCAAAAAGGATACGGTACTTCTCCTCGCTCTCGTGGATGACAGATTCCTGCTCTCTCTGCTTCCGCACCATATCCCTCTGCTGGAGGGAGTGGCCCACAGCCTCGCCGAGCCGGGCGAGCCGGTCCTTGAGCAGGAAATCATCTGCACCATGCTTCATAACTTCCGTGGCCCGTTCGTCGCCAAGAGCGCCGGTGATGATAATCAACGGGATTGCCGGGAAGCGTTCCTTTGCGAGAAGCAGTGCGTCAAGGCCGGTGAACCCGGGGAGGGAGTAATCGGCCAGGATGATATCGAGGGACGGAAGGAGATGTTCAAGGAATTCCTCCCGGGTCTGCACCCGGGTGTATTCCGGCTCGTACCCGTTCTTTTTCAGCTCATGCAGTATCAGTTCCGCATCGTTTTGGTCGTCTTCAACCAGCAGGACCTTGAGCAGGGTTGTCATGGATGTCCATCCCGGGTTCAGGGATTTTTCGGGGAGTACGGATCTCCGCCGGAGAACACCGGCGGCTGGTTGAGCAGTATCCAGTACAGCCCGAGGGTCTTCACTGCCTCGGCAAACTGGGCAAAGTCCACCGGTTTTACAATATAGCTGTTGACTCCCAGCCGGTAGCACTCCTCAATGTCCCGCCCCTCATTTGAGGAGGTCAGGGCAACGACCGGGATCATCTTTGTTGCCGGGTCAGCCCGGATCTGACGGAGCACTTCGATCCCATCGATCTTGGGGAGTTTCAGATCGAGCAAAATCACTTTCGGCCGCCCGATATAATTTACACCGGCATACGATCCTTTCCTGAATATGAAGTCAAGAGCCTCCACCCCGTCCTTCACAACATGGATACGGTTAGCAAGATGAGATTTTTTCAACGTGTGCAGCACCATCTCCGCATCGTACGGGTTGTCCTCGACAAGGAGGATCTCGGTCCATTCGATCTGCTCATCCATTTCCATCATCTCCCTTGACATCCCCTTTTCCGAGCGTGAAGAAAAAGGTTGCGCCTTTCTCCACTTCCGCTTCGGCCCAGACCCGGCCGCCATGCCGGGTCACGATCATCTTCACGATGGCAAGCCCCACCCCATTGCCCTCGAACTCATCGACCCGGTGGAGGCGCTGGAAGACCCCGAAGAGCTTGCCCGCGTATTTCATATCGAAACCGGCCCCGTTGTCCCGGATGAAGTACACGATCTCACCCTCTTTCTCAAATGACCCGATGGTGATTTGGGCTACCTCCCGCTTCCGGGTGAACTTGAGGGCATTTGCGATCAGGTTGAACCATACCCGCTGCAACAGGGCCGGATCGGCGAGGCAGGGGGGGAGCTCCGCGACGTTGATCCCGACGTTGCGCCCTTCCTGCGCCTCGTGCTGCTCCATGAGGCACTGGCGGATGATCTCACCGGGATGCACCACCTGTACTTTAAGCGACTGGCGGCCGGTCCGCGCGAGCGTCAGAAGAGCATCAATGAGGTTGCCCATCCGGAGACCGTTCTCGTTGATCATCGTCAGGTAGCGCTGAACCTCGGGGGAAAGGTCCTTCTGGTACTCCTCAAGGAGGATGTTCGAGAACCCGTGGATTGCCCGGAGCGGGGCCCGCAGATCGTGGGATACCGAGTACGTGAAGGATTCGAGGTCCCGGTACGCGGCTTCCAGTTCGGCTGTCCGCGCCCTGACGCGTTCATCGAGCTCGTTGTTGAGGCGCTGGAGTTCCTCACCGGTTGCCCGGATCTCCTGGTTGGCGGCTTCGAGATCGGTATTTTTCCTTTGCACTTCCTCTTCTGCCCGTTTGCGATCGGTGATATCCCGTACCGTCCCCATGACCGCACTGATCGACCCGTCGCCAGCAAAGAGGGGGATCTCCCGGACATCGTACCAGCGCAGCTCCCCGGGAATCTCGACTTCCATCTCTTCTGATGCCGGTTGCCGGGTCCGGGCCGCCTCAGAGAACAGCCGGAGCTGGATGGCAGCGGTCTCTGGCGGGAAGAAATCGACAAACATCTTTCCTACGAAGTCTTCCGGTGAATGACCCAGCAGGTCGGCTCCCGTACGGTTCACGTACCGGAACGTGCCGTCCAGTCCGTTGATGAAGATGATATCGGTCGTGGACTCGGATAGGGCGCGGTATTTCTCCTCGCTGGCGGCAAGGGTCTCGCGGTTTTTTGCCAGCTCGTCATAACTTTCTCTCAGTTCCTCTTCGCTTGCGGTGATCTTCTCATATGCGGTTTCGAGATCGGTGGTCTTCTCGCGAAGAGCCTTCTCATCCCGTTTACGGTCGGTGATATCCCGGATATTGCACTGGATGACCGTTGTTCCAGGGTCAATACGATAGATATTGCTCACAAATTCAACTTCGATGATCTGCCCGCCCTTTGTCTGGAGCGGGAGGTCTTCGTACCGGAGGTAATCCTTTGCCTGCAGATCCTCAAACGCGATCTTTGACAGGAGCTGATCTTTTAAGAGCCCGATATCCCAGAGGTGTTTCCCGAGGAAATCTTTCGGCTCGTACCCGAGCAGGTCTTCAATGAACGGATTGGCATCAATGATTTCGCCTGTATCCCGGTTCAGGATCAGGATCCCGTCTTTTGCAGATTCGAAGAGCCGGTGGTACCGGATCTCGGATGTCGTTATCTGCTCTTCTGCCCGTTTGCGGTCGGTGATGTCCTGACCCTGGGCGATTGTTGAAATGATAGTACCTGACGGGTTACGTATTGCCGCCGAGTTCCACAGGACCGTGGAAACTTTGCCTGATATATGAAGGATCGGAATCTCGACAACCTCCCAGCGCTCACCGGAAGAGGTCTGGCGGATCTTTGCGAGCGTTTCCGGCCGGGTATTTTCCGGGAACAGGATTTCGAGGTCTTTACCGGTAACATCGTCCCTGGACCTGCCGGTAAGTTTTTCGAATGCATTGTTGAACCGGGTGATCTTCAGGTCCGGGTTCCAGACAATGATCGGCGCATTGGCATAGGTTATCAGGTTCCGGAGATATTCGTTCGTCTCCCGGAGTGATTCTTCGGCCTTCCGGCGTTCACTGACCTCCCGGTCCAGGTCATCCCGGGATGCCGTCACCGTCCGGATCTGCCCTGCCATCGTGTTGAGCCGCTGTGCTATTCCCCCGATTTCATCGTCCGTGATGACCGGGATCCGGTAATCGAGATTCCCGGTGGCAAACACCTCGCTGCCGGTGTTGACCTCCCGAATGGACTGCATGAGCCGGCGGCTGATGAGCAGGTAATTGATACTGATGATGATCAACATGGCCACGATCAGGACAATGACGAGGATATTATTCCAGAACCGGGCCGCAGTTACATCATCATTGTACATGAAGCGAAGATGCCACGCTTCATAGATCAGCCCCTGCAGCGGGACATTGTTCCGGCTCCAAATCATCTGCTGGTATTCAGGGGAGAACCGGCCGGTCCCGTTACCGATGGCTCCCGGTTGCGCGAGTTCATGGAACTGGTTTGCGATCTTCTCATCATAATCCCGTATAGTCCCGATACTATCCCGCTCAGCATTATTCCCCGGCTCCAGCTGGTTAATAATCGGCTGAAGGGAAGCATATCGTGCCTCCCACTGGATGATGGCCCGTGGCTCGGCGTTGACAATATAATCATTGGTGAGATAGGTAAGCTCGTACCCTCCTCTCACCGTATCGGCTGCAAGGGACTCCTGCCGTTGTAACTCCAGCACGTTCTGGTAGGAGGCGCCAATGGAAACCGAGATTACAATAGCGATGATGAAGGAGATGAAGACACTCAGCCGGATCTGGTTCTGGAGATTCATGGACACCTCACGGGATCACCGGATGATACTCACTGCCCCCGGCCTGACGGAACCAAGACCCTTCCCGTCCAGGTAGTCCAGATAATTGGGCATCTGCCGGGCACTCGTGAGATTGTTCTTCATCATCCACCGCGACTCGTCCTCCATGGCAAGGATGAGACCCTGGTCGAGGGAGAGGGTGAAATGTTCGCGGGGCCAGACTTTTTCAAGGAGGACCGGATCATACCCGGTTTTCTTCACTACGATCGCCCGTGCCCCGGCCGGGTCACTCTGGGCATAGGCTTCCGCGAGTAAAAGAGCCCGCCAGAACCGTTCGATTGTCGACGGGTGATCCGCAGCCCAGCTGCGGTTGCTGATCACCAGCCAGTACGCGTACTGCCCGCTCTGTGCCGGCCAGGCTGATGCGTTCTCTCCCAGCTGGTCGGTTATCGGAGTTGCAAACGGCTCCCAGATCACGACAGCATCAACATCCTTGTTCATGAGGGCATCCTTCAGCTGCTGCGGTTTTTGGTCAACGATGGTGACCTCATCCAGGCTGATCCCGTGAAGGTTGAGGTACCGGCCGAGAAAGAACTCGGCACTGGTCTGACGGGGAACACCAATCTTCTTTCCTTTCAGGTCCGCAGGAGTCGAGATCCCCCGGTCTTTCCGGGCAATGAAAAATATATTCTCAAAGGCATCGATGTTCCCGAGCGCCGTAACGGATGCATTGTCAAGGCTCTTTCCAGCCAGGACATATTCCGTCGCCAGTGCCATGTCCGTTTCGCCGGCCAGCAGCCCGTTGACGGCATAGAGCCCGGCATCATACTTTTTTATCGTGACATCAAGGCCGTTATCAGAAAAATAGTGCCGGTCATCGGCAATATAGATAAGTGCAGAGTATTCAATCGGCGGCATACCGATGGTGAGAGACACCACCGGGCCGGCATACCCTTCCGGTGCACGGGCAAGGTACCATGCCCCGGCCAGGATTAGGATAACGCAGGCAACAATGATGAGAATATTCCGCGTTTTTTTCCGGACCAAACTTACTCCACCTTCTTCCATCTTCTCAGCTCCCGGTCAGCGCAGTGTCCCGGCAATGGTCCCGGCAATGCGCCATCCCCCTTCGGGCACCGAAATCTCGAACCGGGCTCCGCAGCCCGGCTCCCCGTTCTCCGTGATCGTCATCCGCGTGATGGCAAGGATCTCGCGCGAGAGGTAGAGACCCAGGCCGGTATGTTTCCCGAACCCCCGCTCGAAGAGGCGGGGCCGGTACTCTTGGGCGATTCCGACGCCGTCGTCCTCGCAGGAGATGGTAAGATCGTGGCCCGACCAGCGAGAGCGGACCGAGATTGTCGTCATACGTTCGCCGCCGTACCGGAGCGCGTTGTCGATTAAGTTGTAGAAGACCTTCCCGAATAGCGGGTCGGCAAGCACTTCGATGTCAGCCCGGTCTATGTCCACCTTCACATTATGGATCGGGAGCCCGGCCGATGCCCGCAGAAAGCCCGCCTGGACATTCTGCCATACCGGGGCGGTTATGCCGATATCCTGGTACGTGCGGGTGAAGCGGATCTGGGCCTCGATGGCATTGGCGGCATTCTCCTCCTTTGCAATGCAGTCTGCAAGCCTTTCAGGATCTCCTTTGCTGCTCTTCGATATCTCGAGGTAGCCTTTGAGCACCAGCAGCTGGTTGAGGATGTCGTGGCGCGTGATGGCGTTGAGGAGGTTGAGCTTCCGGTTGGCCTCCACCAGCGCGTTCTCGGCCTGCCGGCGTTCGGTGATGTCAATGATGGAGGTGAAGACCTTGGCAAGGGTCTCTTCGTACCCCCGCACCACGGCGTACAGGACCAGGATGTTGCGGATCCGGCCGTCCAGCGTCCGGATCACGCTCTCCCCCTCAAACTGGGTCTTGCCGGCAGCGAATGCAACGATCTCGTCCCGGAACGTGAGGTATGACTTCTCGGTCAGCACCTTCCCGATGCCGTCGTAGAAGGCGGCTTCCGAACCGGCTCCGACAAGCGCCATGGTTGCGGCATTGATCTTCTCGACCCGGACCATGGAGGCGCAGGTAGCAAGGTCTTCAGGATGTTCGGCAAAGTAGCGGGCAAAGTCGGTGACGCCAGATGCCCTCTTTGCCTCGATCCACTGGTGGATATCGGTATAGTTCTCCTCCCACAAAGAGAGGGGGGACTGCTCGAAAAGGGTGCGGTAGCGCTCCTCGCTCCGGCGCAGGACCTCCTCGGCCGTCTTATAACAGGTGATGTCCCGCACGGTGCCCATGATTTCCCGGATCTCTCCGTTAATGCTCCGGATCGGCAGCAGGTGGATATCGTACCAGTGCTTCCCGTCGAGAACCGGCACGAGGGACTCGGTGTGAACGGCCTTGCCCGAAGAGACCACAAGGGAGAGCAGCCGCTTCTGCTCGGCAGCAATATCCTCAGGAAAGAGTTCATCGGTGCTCATTCCCACGACCATCTCCGGGGTCCGGCCGAGCCGTTCCGCCCCGAATGGGTTTATATACAGGTATGTCCCGCCCGGGTCTGCGATGAAGATGATGTCGTCGGAGGCTTCGGCGAGGACACGGTACTTCTCCTCGCTCTCGGTAAGGGCGATCTGCTTCTTCTCCAGCTTGAGGCCTACCCGCTTTGCGTAACCCCGCAGGAAGGTATCCTCGTCCGGCTCCTTTTCGGTTACCGGCACGGGGCCATTGTCAAGGCATTCGGCTATCTGCCGGAGCAGCTCCTGCGGTTCCGCAGGCTTGGAGAGGTAACACCCGGCCCCGAGCGAGAGCCCGAACTCCTTGTCGATCGTGTCGGTGTAGTTGGCGGTATAGAAGATGAACGGGATCGAGCGGAACGTCGGGTCCTTCCGGCACTGCCGCAGGAAGACGAACCCGTCCATGCCGGGCATCAGGATATCGGAGACGATCCCGTCAAACCGTTCCCATTTCAGTTTTTCGAGCGCCTCGGCGCCGCCAGCGGCCGTGACAACGGTGTATCCCCCGCTCCGCAGCAGGATCTCAAGGAAATCGCGGTCTTTCGCATTGTCGTTTGCTATCAGCAGCTTCTTTGTCATCGTTGTCCCCGGTATCTTCCGGCTCTCTTGTTTTCCCTTGGGATTCCTGCACGGGTTCACATTCCTTTAAGAGTGTGCCTTCAGGCCGGCCTGCCCCGGTGGACTGAATTGTCCCGGCCGGGATATGCCTGTTACGTCTTCCCGGCGTCCCGGTGCCCCGACAGCGAACAGGAAACAAGAATCTTACGTATCGTAACCCGGGTCAATTCCTCCCAGCCCTGCGTACCAGTGGACAGCAGTGGCGGGGACATCCCCTGCTCCTGCTAAGGATCTCCGCACCTCAGCCGAGCAGTATGTGTGAATATCAACTGAAAACCTATATTATCATTCAGGCACTTCACAATTTTCAACTCAAAATTTGCAACACATGGTCTTGCACTGCCACCCTCGCCCGGGGGCTTCTGGTATATTCCCGGTGTTTCCCGAAAAAAAGAGTATGGACAAGAAACCCGGGCGGAGTACGTGAAATGCCCCGCTGGATTCCTGTACGGAGCCGGCATACGGGTCCCCCTGTCCGGTTCAGGATCGTACCTGCCGGTACGACCGGCATTTTTCCAGGGTTTTAAGTTACCGGTAGAGCAGGTAAAAGTAAACCCCGGCAATGATGCAGATAACCAAAAACCCCCAGATAATGGACGAGGTCAGGCCGCTCACCAGCAGGACGCCGGCGCTGACAAGAACTGCCCCGATAGTGATGATCCGCTCATTTTTCATGGCCATGGATATCCACTTCCAATAATCCGGTGCCGGAGTGCCTGTCCCGGCAAGGTCTTCCCCGGCCGCCCGGGAAAAACCGGGCCTGGTGCGGGCGAAGCCTCAGTGGCACCCGCCACCGGGCTTTTCTTTCTCATCCTCACCCGCCCTGCCCTTCCGTTCATCCGCATCTCCCTCATTCGTTCCGGGTTCACCATGACCGCCGTGACCCCCGTGGCTGCCGTGACCCATCCCGCACATGACCAGGTGCAGCCCGATAAAGATCACAAGGAAGATGATCGTTGAATACGCTGCAAGGTGTGCCTGGTGTTCGATGATGAAGTACGCAACCACGATAACAAAAAGCCCGATAAGGAGATAGCCGAAGATCCCGAGTCGTCCGAACCATCCCCGGATACCGCTCATGTCCCCGCCACAGCAACCCAATTATAACCCTCCCTCAGGGCAGACCTGACTGTCAGTCACGATGTCCCCCACCTCTTTTCAAAGAAATTGTAGATGCACGCCAGCGCCGCACCGCCGATCAACCCGTAGATGAACATCCAGATCGTCATGATGCAGGCGCCAAACCAGGTCGGGGACCAGCCGGGATGCAGCGGGCCGGCCAGGCTGACCCAGCCAAGCCCGGTCCCGGTCACCACCGCCACGTGGGCGATCACGAACGTAAATGCACCAGAGACTATTCCCGATGCAAGTGCCAGCGCTTTTACGCTGATCTGCATTCACATGCCCCGTTTTTTCCCGATAGCATAACCGGAAAAATCATACCGGTTTCTGCTCCAGCCGGAGCTGGCGGTTCAGCCAGATGACCAGAAGGATGCCGGCAACCAGCCAGACAATGATGAACACGATCGCCACGAGGTATCCCAGCCACATGAGTCCCGAATTCATCATGCCATACTGCTGTCCATACCCGCCCATCATGCCCTGGTACCCGTACTGACCGGCCCCGTATCCTCCCGTCATCCGGGACATCATCATGTTCGAAGGACCGGGATACTGGTTCATGAGTTCGACCATCCGCTGCTGGCCTGCAGTGTCAAGGCTGCCGGCCATCATCTTCGTGACCAGGTTCTGCATCTCGGCATGCGTGACATTTCCCATGGCACGGATCTCCACCGATTCCATCATCCGTACCCCGCCGGATCCCATCATGCCGTACCCGTACCCTGCATTCCCGTATCCTGCGTTCCCGTACCCGTACATCATTCCCGGGTAGAAACCCGCACCATCCGTGGCCGGGCTATCTGCTGCAACGGTTCCTCCGATACCGGATGCAAGGACAAGCACCAGAAGAATAACGAGAGCTGTCCTCACTTTACCTGAATATTTTTTTTTCATACTTTGAATCCTTCCTCTTTTTATCCTGCCGGGAAACCCGATACGGGGTCACGGTGTATAATCCCATAATTATTCCGGGAAAAACTGACCACCCCGGAACAAATATACGGGATTTCCCGTGATCATTTCCCTGAACGTGAAATAGGGGAAAAACCAGATAAAATCGCGTAGGTGTCTCAAAAAATGAGACAAAAACAGAACATGCCGGTTTCCTTATGCTTCCGGGCATCGCATCCCTTTTACCAGAGTACATACCCGGCATCCCCGGAAGGATGCCCGGGGACGAAACTGGAGGAAAGAAAAAGATGGATGCCGATTTGCCTGCGTACGGGCTCCGGGTGCTTGTCATCGTCAACTCACTCATCTTCATCGGCTTTGCCTTTGCCTTCATCCATCCCCGCACGAAAACCGGTTGGGAATCGCTGGGTGCATTCTCGGCCTTCATCGTCGCCCTCTTTGCGGAGATGTACGGGTTCCCGCTCACCATCTTCCTCCTTTCCGGCTGGCCCGGCAATGTCGTGCCGGATGCCAGCCTCTTCACTCACGATGCCGGGCATCTCTGGTACACCCTCTCCGGCATGACAGGCGACCCCCACACCGGCCTCTTCCCCCTGGTGAGCTATGCCTTCATCCTTACCGGCCTGTTCATCCTCATGAGCGCGTGGAATGTCCTTTACCGGGCCCGGCAGGAGAAGAGGCTCGCGGTTACCGGCATGTCCGCGTATGTCCGCCACCCCCGGTACCTTGCGTTCGTCCTCATCATGATCGGGTTCCTGGTCCCGTGGCCAGCGATCCTGACCCTGATCCTCTTCCCGTGGCTCATCTGGAGGTACGCAGCCCTTGCAAAAGAGGAGGAGAGTGAGGTTGTGCGGGAGTTCGGCGGGGAGTACACCGCGTATGCAGCCGGGACGCCGGGATGGTTTCCCGGGTTGTCCGGCCGGGGCGCTGCTCCGGAAGCCTCGGGCGATCCTGCACTGCGGGAGAAGGTCCGGGTGCGGGCATCAGGCGGCAGGGACGGTGCCGGTGCAGGGAGTAACACGGCACCCGGCAGGACGGTAACGGCAGCGGATAAGGAACAGGAAAGAAACATGAGGTGAAATATGGCTAAAGATCCGGTATGCGGGATGGAAGTCGATGAAGAGACAGCGATAAAACGGGTGATCGGCGGCAGGACGTATTACTTCTGCATGGAGAGCTGTGCGCTCACCTTCGAGAACCCGGAAAAAGAGCTCCGGAGCATGAAGACGCGGGTTGCCATCGCGGTCTCTGCAGTGACTATCCTCGCCATACTCCGGGTTGCAGCCACCCTCTCGCTTGCAGCCGGGGCAACCATCGTAACCTGGGCCCCGATCCCACAACTCCCGTACTTCACATGGGGCTACTGGCTCTTTCTCCTCACCACCCCGGTCCAGATTATCGGGGGCTGGGGGTTCTACCGGGGAGCATATTCGGCGCTCAAAGCCCACCGGGCGAACATGGACCTCCTCATTGCACTCGGCACGACCACCGCGTACCTCTTCAGTGTCTTTGTCCTCTTCTTCCCGACCATACTCCCGGTAAAGACAGGCGAGGTCTACTTTGAGGTCGCGGCAGTCATCATCGCCTTTGTTTTGCTCGGCAAGTTCATGGAGGACTACATGAGGCAGAGCACGTCCGCGGCAGTGCGGGCGCTCATGGACCTCCGCCCGGGCACGGCACGGGTGATCCGGAACGGTGTCGAGGAGGAGATCCCTGCCGAGATGCTCATGACGGGCGAGACGGTTGTCGTGCGCCCGGGGGAGAAGATCCCGACCGACGGCGTGGTGACCGGGGGGCAGTCCGCGGTGGACGAGAAGATGATCACCGGCGAGAGCATCCCGGTGGAGAAGAAGCCCGGCGACCCGGTGACCGGGGCAACGATCAACCGGATGGGGATGCTGAAGTTCAGGACCACCCGGGTCGGGCGCGACACGACCCTGATGCAGATCATCCGCATGGTCGAGGAGGCGCAGGCATCCAGCGCCCCGATCCAGCGGCTTGCCGACCAGGTCGCGGAGTACTTTGTCCCGGTTGTCATTATTGTTGCCATCCTCACTTTCTTTGTCTGGGCTGTCCTCCTTGGGGATTTCACGACCGGGCTGCTCGCGTTCGTTGCCGTGCTCATCATCTCCTGCCCGTGTGCCCTCGGCATTGCCACGCCAACAGCGCTGATGGTCGGCGTGGGGAAAGGCGCGGAAGCCGGCATCCTGATCCGGGGCGGGGAATACCTTGAGCGGGCACAGAACCTCACGACCGTGGTGTTCGATAAGACCGGCACGCTCACCAAAGGGGAGCCTTCCGTCACGGATATCATTGCGGAGGACCCGGACGGGGTGCTGCGGCTCGCCGCCATTGCCGAACAGGGTTCCGAACACCCGCTCGGCGAAGCGATCGTGCGGGGGGCAAAGGAGCGGGGCATTGCAGTTGATCCCGCGGAATCGTTTACTGCGGTGCCCGGCCACGGGATCACCGTGGTTGCCGGAGGCAGGAAGGTCCTTGTCGGCAACCGCCGGCTGATGCTGGAAAACCGGATCGATACCGCGGCGTATGAGCAGCAGGTCCAGGCCCTGGAACTGCAGGGAAAGACCGCGATGCTCGTGGCGGTGGACGGGGAGATTGCCGGGATCATCGCGGTCGCCGACACCCTCAAGGAGCATGCGGCGGAAGCGGTGGCGGCACTGAAGTCCCTTGGGATCGAGACCATCATGCTGACCGGTGACAACGAGCGGACCGCCCGGGCCATTGCGGAACAGGCCGGGATCGGGCGGGTGATCGCAAATGTCCTGCCGGGCGAGAAAGCCGACGTTATAAAAAACCTCCAGGACGAGAAGAAGGTAGTTGCGATGGTCGGCGACGGGATCAACGATGCCCCGGCCCTTGCCCGGTCGGATATCGGTATTGCGCTCGGCAGCGGGTCGGACGTGGCAAAAGAGACCGGCGGGATCGTCCTGATCCGGGACGACCTCCGCGATGTCGTCAGGGGCATCCGGCTCTCGCAGGCAACCATGCGCAAGATCCGGCAGAACCTCTTCTGGGCGCTGGCCTACAACACGCTCGCGATCCCGGTCGCCGCCGCGGGGCTCTTAAACCCCATCATCGCTGCCGCCGCCATGGCGCTCTCGTCGCTGACGGTCGTGGGGAACGCTGCGCTGCTGAAGCGGTACAAATCCGGGGAGGAACGGTGAGCCCCCGGCCGCTCTCCCGGGCCCGCGGGGACCGTAACCCTGCCAGAGGAAGTACCATGACAACGGGGAATCTGGAGGGGCAGACGGCGTGGGGGGATGATCGTGCTTCCTGACCGGATCCCTGCCGCACCGGGACTGTATCGGGGATCCCAAACAACGGTACCGGAAAACCCTCCCTGCCATCAAAAGATACATAATCCGGAGATATCTACTATCAAATACCCACCCGCGGAAGATTTGAATCAGGCCGGATCGCCATGACAGGAAAGACACGCGAGAAAGTATCCACGAATTACCGGCAGTATTTCGATCTCTTATCCGGGACTGTTGAAGCACTCAATGATCTTTCTCCGGATGCGGATATCTGGGCATTCATTGCAGCGACCCTGAAACAGATTGTGCCGGAGGATACAATCATCCTGGTCAACGCCTTCAATCCGGACACCCGGACCATTACCCTCCATGCCATTGAAGGGCTCGGGCAATACCAGTGCGAGGTCGAGACGGTCATCGGACGGTCCCTGCACGGACTCTCCTTTTCGGTTCCGGGCCAGGTAATACCGTTCATGCTGACCGGGGAATGCAATGAGATCCGGGGAGGATTATCCGAGCTCACCTTCGGCTGGCTCCCGCCCGCAGCCTGCAAAAAAATCGAGGCAATGCCTTTCTTCGGCAGGATATTCAGTGCCGGCATCAGCTGGAAAGGGAAACTGAAAGGGGCCGCCACGTTCATCCTCCCTCCGGGAAAGGATCTTGAAAACGGGGACATGGTTGTATTCTTCATGCGCCTCGTGGCCGGCTTCCTGAGCCGATGGGAAGCTGAGATCTCACTGAGGGAGAGCGAGGAGCGGTACCGTTCCTTTGTCCAGAAATTCCAGGGGATCGCCTACCAGTCGACGATGAACTGGATCCCGGTATTCTTTCACGGGGCTGTTGAGGCGATTACCGGGTACACGGAACAGGACTTTGTTACCGGGAAGCCCCGGTGGGACCAGGTGATCTATCCTGAGGATCTGGAGGAAATAAACCGGACAGATACTGAAAAACTTCTCACCATACCAGGATATCACCGGCTCCGGGAATACCGGATCATCCGGAAGGACGGCCAGCTGCGGTGGATCTCCGATTTTATCCAGAACCAGCCAAGGGATAGCGAAGAACCCCTGCTTTCCGGCATTATCACGGATATTAGCGAGCGCAAAGCTATCGACGAGGCACTCAGGCAAAAAACCGCAGAACTTGAGGGGTTCTTCTCCGTTGCCATCGACATGCTCTGCATCGCAAACACTGACGGGTATTTCCTGGTACTGAACCCGGCCTGGGAACGGATCTTAGGATACGACCTTGACGAACTGAAGGCTAAACGATTCCTCGAATTCGTCCATCCCGTTGATATGAAACCTACGCTGGATGCCATTGCCACGCTGGTCAACCAGAAAGAAGTGGTCAATTTTGTCAACCGTTACCGATGCAAAGACGGAACCTACCGCTGGATTGAGTGGCGTTCGGCACCGGCAGGAAACCTCATTTACGCTGCTGCACGGGATATCACGGATCGCAAACTGGCGGATCTGGCACTTGCCGAGAGCGAGGAGCGGTTCCGGCTGCTGTATGAGAAATCCATGGATGCGATCCTCTTAACCAGCACCGACAGTTCGATCCAGGCGGCCAACCCGGCAGCCTGTGCCATGTTCCAGCGCACAGAAGAAGAACTTCTCAAATCCGGGAGGAGTCTTGTTGTCGATTCAACAGATCCCCGTCTTGCCCTTGCACTCGAAGAGCGGGCACGGACCGGCAGGTTCGAAGGTGAGCTGACGTTCTTCCGGAAAGACGGGTCACGGTTTCCCGGCGAGATCTCTTCCAGCACATTTATTGACCGCAGCGGAAACAAACGGTCCAGCATGATCATACGGGATGTCTCAGGGCAGAAAGCAGCAGCTGAGGCGTTGATAAAAGCCCGAAACGAACTGGAACTGCGGGTGCGTGAGAGGACGGCAGCCCTGAAATCATCGGAACGCCGGCTTACTGATATCATCAGCCACCTCCCGGATGCAACCCTTGCAATCGACCGCGAAGGGACGGTCATCGCATGGAACAGGGCAATGGAGGAGATGACCGGGGTCCCCGCAGGACAGATGCTCGGGAAGGGCGACCATGAATATGCCCTGCCGTTCTACGGGTCCCGGAGACCAATCCTTATCGACGAGATTTTAGCCCCGAAAAAAGAGCTGGAGAAGTTTTACACCGGCATTCAACGGCAGGGCGACACCATCGTTGCAGAGACCGACCTCGTGCTGCCTGATGGGAGAAGTGTCTCCCTCTGGGGGAAGGCCACCCCTCTCCACGATGAGCACGGAAACAGGATCGGGGCGATCGAATCAATCCGGGACATCACAGAGCGCAGGAAGGCGGAGGCAGCGCTGCGTGAATCCGAGGAGAAATTCCACGCGGTCGTTGAGGCTGCACAGGACGGGATGCTTGTTGCAGACCCGGAAACACACCGGTTCGTCATGGCAAATGCCGCCATCACAAAACTGACCGGCTACACGGAAGCAGAGCTGCTCAGCCTCTCTATTCCCGATATTCATCGCCCGGCAGACCTGCCATACATCATCGGGGAGTTTGAAAGACAGAGTCGTGGGGAGATTGACCTTTCTTCCGAGATTCCGGTTTTGCGAAAAGACAAGACGATCATTTATGCGGACATAAACTCGTCCCGCGTTGTCCTGCAGGGAAGGGAGTGCCGGCTCGGTATCTTCCGGGACGTAACGGAGCGGAAACTGGCACGGGAAGAACTCCAGAAACTCTATAACGAACTGGAGCAGCGGGTCATCGAACGGACCATGGAACTCAGCCGGGCGCAGGAGGCGTACCGGCAGGCAAACAAAAAACTTAACCTCCTTTCCGGTATCACCCGGCACGACATCAGGAACCAGCTCCTGGCCCTCGAAGGGTACCTGGAGATCTCCAAGGAGTATCTCGGTGATCCGAACCGCACTGCGGAATTCATCGCAAAGGAAGAGAAGATCGCAGACACCATTGCCCGCCAGATCACCTTCACCAAGGATTATGAGGATATGGGTGTGAAGGCCCCCGTATGGCAGAAAGTACATACGGTTATCAGTGAGGTTATCACCCGGCTGCCGGTGAGGAATATCCGCGTCGATTCTGGAGATCCCGGTCTTGAGATCTTTGCTGATCCGCTGCTGGAGAAGGTGTTTTACAACCTCATTGATAATGCCCTGCGTTACGGGGGTGAGCAGATGACTGCTATCCTCGTTTCGAACCGGGAAGAAAACGGAGTGCTCATCATTGCCGTCGAGGATAACGGGAATGGTGTCAGTGCTGACGATAAAACGCAGTTGTTCACGAAAGGGTTTGGCAAACATACGGGTCTTGGCCTTTTCCTTTCCCGCGAGATCCTCGCGATCACCGGCATCACGATCACCGAGAACGGAGTGCCGGGTAAAGGGGCACGGTTCGAGATGTCGGTGCCGAAAGGAGCGTACCGGTTCAAACAATAAACAATTTTTGAAATGTCACGATTGATGTGACCTGTGACGAATACGAGCCACGCGTGCATCATACGAGCGAGTCACTGAATGTTATACATCTGCCCGGTCAACAGCGACGAGCATTTCGCTTGCGATATCCGAGGAGCGGGCCGGAACAGCCGCTGGTGCAAAGAGCAGCGCGACAAGCCAGGGGCATCATCTTACCAACAAGAAACTCCGGAAAGCAGCGAGGTGATGTGAGCGGAACGGGCGATAAGCCCGTGGAGACGAACATGACCGGGCGTCACCGGCATGTCGAGAACAGCAGCAGGAGATCGCCGCCCGCGTCGCACGCGTCGCACGACTTCGCCGTGCTCGCACCTGCTCCGGGACCGGCTCCGGGTGTATCACGGATCCCGACATAATCCCGACATGTATCCCGGAGAAATCCCGACATATTATCGGGAGACCGGCCCAACCAGAATGATTATATCTGATTGGTTCAAAAATGAACCATGTGGAACAAAATCTGACCAATGAGATCGTGGCGCTTCTGCTCAAAGAGGATCTCCATACCCGGGCCATTGCCGAGCGCCTCGCCAGCAACCATGCCACGGTCCTGCGGAAACTTCGCGATCTTACCGGAGACAATATCGTGGATTTCCGGATGGAGGGAAAAAACAAAGTCTTCACCATCAAGAGGACCATTGAGGGCAGAAATGCTGCGATAATCGCCGAGATGTACAAACAATCGATGGCCGTGAGCAGGTACCCGGTCCTGCGGGGCATCATCCGGGCCGTGCAGGACATGCCGGAGATCCCGCTTGCTCTGTTCTACGGGAGCTATGCAAAAGGGCTCGCAAAAAAGGACAGTGATATTGACCTCTTCATCGAAACGCTGAATACCTCCCTGAAGAAAGAGCTCGAACAGCGGAATTCATCGCTGAGCGTCAAACTCGGGGACTTCGATACCAAGAACCTGCTCATCCGGGAGATCATCAAGAACCATATCATCATCAAGGGCGTGGAGGTGTACTTTGACAAAACAGGGTTTTTTAAAAAAACTGCATAAAGACAAGGCGCTCCAGCTGGTCGCGCCCAGCGACGAGATCAAGACAGCCTACCTGAAAAAATCGGAGAGTTTCCTTGCTTCTGCCAGACTGCTGCTGGATAACGACCGGTTCGAAGAATCCGTCTCAATGGCCTATTACAGCATGTATTATTCCGTCCTGGCACTCTTCTTTGCGACCGGTATCAAGTGTGAGAATCATACTGCGGCAATTATCCTTCTCGATGATGTCTTTGGCATTGACAGCTCCGCAATTGAATCGGCAAAGACCGAGCGAATCGATAAACAATATTATGTCACATCCGCCCCGGTCCGTGACGAGGTTGTTGACCTCATCAAAGCAGCAGAATCATTCGATGCCGGACTCCTCGATGTTATTGACCGGCTGACGAATGAGAAGAGAGAATCGTTCCGGAAGAAACTGAAAGCCATTCTGTGAGGGTCCGGGTAGTCGCCGCCCGCGTCGCACCCTTCGCACGGCTCCGCGACCGGCTTGAAAAAAGAGATCTATATTCAGAGCAGCTTGGTCTCTTCCATGGGTTTTGGCACTTTCACGACCAGTACGCAAAAGACCGACTTGCCTTCGTTCGTCCACGTGTGCGGGATCTTCGCAGGACTCTCAACAAGCATATCCTTCCCCACAGACTGTTTTTCATCGCCTGTCTCAACGACCCCGGTTCCTTCCAGTACGGAGAAAAAAATCAACCGGGATGATATGCTTCTTCAGCGCCTCCCCGGGCTGGAGCGTGATGACAACTGCCATAGCATGCGGGGAATCGTAACCTTTCCTGGCATCCCCATGATGCGGGTTTTGACCCGACACTACCTTTGACACATCCGTGATTTTCATCTC
Organism: Methanoregula sp.; assembly: GCA_041645355.1. Lineage (GTDB taxonomy): Archaea > Halobacteriota > Methanomicrobia > Methanomicrobiales > Methanospirillaceae > Methanoregula. The sequence continues at coordinate 9,173 of JBAZQF010000003.1, read as the reverse complement.
ATCTCACCTGCTCAACGGGTATGTACGGCAGGAAGGCAAAAACCCTGCAGAAATACCCGGGCTGGCAATTTTCCGCGTATTTAGCCGGAAATTCCGTTATGGAAATTCCGGCGAAAACACTTCGCATGTGTGGGAGATGGTCATCGCGAGAGACCGGACCTCCCGCATGAACTCCGACTTGGTTGCAAGAAGCGGGATGACAAAAGGTTCGGCAGCAATGACCCCTGAATCAAAGGGGATTGCCATCACATGGGAAAACTCGTCGAGGCATCCGGCCCGCTCGCGTGCCTTGTTCCTGTCTTCTGCCGTGCCGACACGGTTGATAACAAGAATTACATGCCCGATTCCCAGTTGCCGGGCGAGAGCCGCTGATTCCCGTGCTACCGCCAGGGCATTGTAGGAGGGATCCGCGACAACCACGGCACAGGAAAAACCATCGGCAACAGCCCTCCCGAAATGCTCAAGACCGCCCGGGGTATCGAGGAGGATCACATCATCTTTGAGGAGCCGCAGGTGCCGGAGAATTGCCGTAAGAAGAGAGTACTCGGCACAGAGGCAGCCGCAACCGGCTTCCTTAACCCCGCCCATGACAAGGAGCCGGAGGCTATCAGCAACGGGAACGGAGAACCGGTCCACCACGTCGCTCACATCGGGATTGAGCGTGAGCAGACCTCCCGGCGAGATGTCCGGGCCTGATCCGGTCTTTTCCCGGAGGTACTCAGCGCTCTTTGAGACCGGTATAATCTGTTCTGCAACCGGAGGCGGAACGCCCAGGGTCACCGCCAGGTTCTGCTGGGGGTCGCCGTCAATAGCAAGGACACGGTATCCCTGCCCTGCAAACAGGTGGGCAAGGATGGCGGTGATGGTGGTCTTGCCAACCCCGCCTTTCCCGGTGATCACTATCCGGATCCCCCCGTTTCCCGCACGGGAGTTGCCATTACCGGCTACCGGCGCGGTGCGGGGTTCCCCGTACCGGCTCATATCCCGAGCTCGGTCCGCTTACGTTCGATATGGTCCGAGATGAGTCCTGCCGCCTTTACCGGGTCGGGTTCCACCGCGAAACTTGCGTTCACTGCCCCTTTGAGCCCTTCGGTCAGGAGCGAGACCACGGCCGGGCTGCCGCCGATATGCGGCATCACGCCAAGGACGGTGTAAACCCCGGATGCAACAAAGTATGCACCGATGGAGACCGCTTTCTGCGAGTACCATTCCGGCGCTGAACCGGCAATGGGAAGTTTGTGGATCGGGACATTGAGAGCGTTCCCGAGTTCTGCTGCAAGCACGAGGATACGGGAGTTGTCAACGCAGGAGCCCATGTGCAGAACCGGCGGGATCTTCAGCGATTCGCAGACTGCCCGGAGATCATTGCCGGCAAGCGATGCGGCTTCCGGCCGGAGGAGCCCGGCTTTCCCGGATGCAATCGCAGCGCAACCAGTCTCGACGCAGAGGATGTTTCTCTTAATGAGTTCCTTTGCCAGCGTGACGTGAGCAAAGTCATGTTTCACGTGCGGGTTGTTGCAGCCGACAATGCCCACGGCTCCCCGGATCTTCCCGGCCGCGATCAGGTCGATGAGCGGTTTGAACGAGCCTCCGAGCGCTCCTTTGATTGCCTCGTTGGAGAAACCTGCCATGACCGGGACCGGCTCTCCGGGAATCAGGACACGCTTCGGGTTCCGGTTTTTATAGTTCTCAACCGCCATCCGCACGATAGCCTTTGCTGTCAGGTAGGCATCCTCTGCATGGAAGTCGAAGAAATAGGTGCCCGGGATCGTTGCTTTCGAACTTGTGGAGATGATGTGGGTATGGTAACAGCTTGCTGTCCGCGGAAGTGAGGGGAATATGCACTGGTAATCCACGACCATTGCTTCAAGGGCCCCGGTTGCAATGATCAGTTCCTGGTTGAGATGGTTCCCGGTCATCGGGATGCCCTTTCTCATGAGCAGCTCGTTACCGGTACAGCACATCCCCACAAGGTTGATTCCTTTTGCCCCGTTTTTCTTTGCAAGCGCAACCAGTTCCGGATCTGCTGCCGCTTTTACGATTACTTCGGAGAGCATCGGGTTGTGACCATGCACCGAGATGTTGACGTGATCTGCCTTAAGTACAGCCAGGTTCATCTTCGAATTCGTAATCGTGGGCGTACCAAACAAAATATCCGAGACATCGGTGCCGATCATCGACCCGCCCCATCCGTCCGAGAGGGATGTGCGCAGCCCCTGGAGCAGGATGTTGACATAATCCGCACCAACACCCATCTGGACGCGGTGCATGGAGTCCACCACTTCGCGGTCAATGCCCCGGGGAGTAATGCCCAGTTTCTCCCAGATCTCCCGGGTTCCTTTCGGTGCCCGGTTCAGGAACTGGAGCGTATTTTTCTTCATGCCATACTCCTCAAGCATGGCGCTTGCCAGTTCAGCAGCTGACTGTTCGGGTTTCTTTCCATCCGTTCTGATGCCGTACTCCAGGCATATCCTCCCGAGTTTTTCTTTATCGGTAATGGCATAATCCCGGGTCTTCCCGTTTCCCAGGAGATACAGCGTCTCGACAATGTCCCGGCCATGATCCGAATGGGCTGCTGCACCCGTGGCGATAGTGTCCAGCAGGTTGCGCGCTACTATCAGGTCGGCATCGGCACCACAGACGCCCCGGATCCGGTGGGGAGGGATGATCCGGCAGGGCCCCATGGTACACCGGGAACAGGATGTACCTGCTTCGCAGTATTTGCAGGAGGGCTGCTGCATCTCGAAACGGTCCCAGACGGTCTCGATGCCCTCTTTCATCATCAGTTCGAGGATCGGTTTTGCATTCTCATCGGTTGTCCGCTCGTTCTTTTTCTGCTCGATCAATGCCGGGTTCATAAGGGACATCCGCGCCCTGTCAAGCTCGCAGACATCGAGCTTCTCCCGGATAAGTTGGGGTTTTGGTTCCTCGGCCATCTCTCTCACACCAGAATATGGGTAATTGGTAATCCTCTACCGGGGTATATATCACTTCTCCTGGTCAATCGTGAGATATACCGGGATTTGTCAGGGAAAGAAACTGATAAAAACCTTTGGGATCTTCAGTTGCTTCGTGGCACCTGTCGTGCAGGGGGAACACGATACATAAATAGATGTTCCCGGTAATATCCCTGTTGAGGTAATTGTTGAATGTTCAGTCAGTATAATGTCGGGATACTGGAACAGATTATCCGGATTATTCTGGGCAGTTTCATGATAGCCATTGCACTGACCTTCGGCCCATCGTCGTTATCGTATTATATCCTTTTGCTGCTTGGAGTGATCCTGGGTATTACCGGTTTTTTTGGCACCTGCCCGGCGTACACAATTCTCCATCTGAATACCGCGGAAAACCGGTAACCTTTTTTTTGGATATCCGTGCTATTGTCTGCTGCCAAAAAGATCAATTCTGCCCGTTCGTGGAATTGATTGCCGGCAGTATGAACCATAATGTACATCATCTGACCGGTTGATAATCGATAAAGCGATACACCATGCAATCTGCATCCGGAGACCAAAACCCCACACATTTTATGCTTACACTCATAGCGGGTGTGACGATTGCTGCTGTTGCACTCACGCTTTACTGTTATTCCACCGGGATTAGCACCGTTTTTATGCACTTCTATTACCTGCCGATAATTCTGATCGCCTATTTTTACCGCCGGCGCGGCATCCCGGTATTCATCGGTCTCTCCCTTCTCTACTTTTCCTTTGCCACGTTTTTCATGTATCCTTCCATGACAGAGATAGGAGCAGCGGCGCTCCGTTCAGGAATGTTCATCCTGATTGGCGTAATTGTTGCTGAACTATCTGAGAGGCTGGAAAAAAAGAAGGATGAGTACCGCATTGCACATGAATATCAGAAAAGTATCATTTCGAATGCGAATGTCTGGCTGATGGTGCTTGACTCCGGGGGAAGGATCCTGGAATGGAATCATGCAGCAGAAGAAATAAGCGGGTATCCGGCTTTGGAAATAATCGGCAGCAATGAGATCTGGAAACAACTCTACCCGGAGAAAAATTACCGCAAAGAGATAACGGAAAAGATTACTGAGATCATCAAACAGGAAAAATATCTGGAGAACCTGCAGACAACAATCGTCAGTAAAAACGGGACGAGAAAAACCCTCCTGTGGAATACCCGGGGTTTGCCTGACAGCAAGGGGGTCATTGGCAATTTTATAGCAATCGGTGTTGATATCAGCGATCGCGAAAAAGTTGAGCAGGTATCAAAGGAGTATGCAGAATGGTACTCTACCCTCCTCAGGACGACCCGGGACGGCTATAATCTTGTTGATGCCACGGGCAGACTGGTTGAAGTAAATGACAATTACTGCCGAATGACCGGATTTACCCGTGAGGAACTGCTGGGAAGATTAATTTCTGATCAGGATTCGGATGAGAGCAAAGACGTTGCGTTTTCGCACATGCAGAGAATTCTGAAAACCGGTTCAGACCGGTTTGAGACCCGGCACCGGACAAAGGGCGGGGAACCGATTGATGTTGAGGTAAGCGTTGTACTTCAGGCTCAAAAACGCCAGTTTATCGTATTTGTACGTGATATCACCGAGCGAAAGCGTGCTGAAAAAGCGCTGATGGAAAGTGAGGAGGAATTCCATACTATTGCAGATTTTACCGTTGACTGGGAATACTGGCAGGGACAGGATAAACAGATCATCTACATATCCCCGTCCTGTGAATCGTTCACCGGCTACACACAACAGGAATTCCTTGCAGATCCTCACCTGCTGGATACCATTGTTCATCCTGATGATCGTGCTTTAGTTCAGGAGCATAATACCGAAGCTTGGGAAACCCGTCAGGCATTATCCACCGAGTTCAGGATCGTTCGCCGGGATGGCATCCTGCGCTGGATTGGACATGCCTGCCGGCAGGTATATGATACTGAAGGAAAGGCTCTGGGCCGGCGCGTGAGCAACCGCGACATCACTGACCAGAAGATAGCCCTGCAGGCTCTTCGTGAGAATGAAGAGAAATATCATGCTTTTTTTACCACATCGCGGGACTGCGTGTTTATCACAACTCCGGACGGTACATGGGTTGATCTGAATGACGAGGCCATTAGTCTCTTCGGTTATGACAGCCGGGAAGAGCTGATGCAGGTTGCAATCAGGGATCTGTATGCCAATCCTCCCGACAGGGATGCACATATCAGTCATATCCGTAAACGAGAATATTCACTGGAATACCCGGTCAATTTACGGAAGAAAGACGGTACCATTATCAACACCCTGATTACAGCGGTTGCCCGGAAGGATTTGAGGGGGAACATCATCAGTATCCAGGGATCAATCCGGGATATTACCGAGAAAAAGATTGCCCAGGATCGAATTGAAGAACTGCTCCGGTTGCAGGAAGAACAGCTCAGAATCATCAATACCAGCCCGGCAGTTGCTTTTCTCTGGAAAGCAGAGGAGAACTGGCCGGTTGAAATGGTGAGCCGGAATGTCTCCCAGTTTGGGTACCTGGTTGAGGATTTCCTATCAGGCAGGGTGTTATACAGTTCTATTATCCATCCCGGGGATCTGGAACGAATAGGTGCCGAAGTGGCATATAACAGTACTCACAATATTGACGAGTTCCGCCAGGAATACCGCATCTTTGGGAAAGATCTATCAGAATTCTGGATCGAGGACTATACCCATATCCGCCGTGATATCACGGGAAAAGTCACACACTTTGAAGGCATTATCGTTGATATCACCGAGCGGAAGCGAGCCGAAGAGGAGATAAAACACGCAATCGAGCGATTCAGAATGGTCATGGACAGCATTGATGCATTCGTGTACGTTTCTGACATGCAGACCTATGAACTTTTGTTCCTCAACAAATACGGCAGGGATATCTGGGGCGGGATTGAAGGGAAGGTCTGCTGGCAGACAATCCAGTCCAATCAGAAAGGACCCTGCCCGTTCTGCACAAATGAACACCTCGTTGACAAAAGCGGAAATCCGACCGGCATATACAACTGGGAGTTCAAAAACACGGTAAACGGACGGTGGTATGACTGTCGCGATTCTGCAATCCGCTGGCTTGACGGGCGACTCGTGAGGATTGAAATTGCAACTGACATAACCGGGCGTAAAGAGACTGAAGAGGCGCTGCAGGAGAGCGAACAGAAGTTCCGGGATCTTTTTGAAAACTCACGGGACGGGATAGTCATTGCAGATACACGGACCAGACAAATTGTTGATTGTAATGAGATGTTTTCTCACATGCTCGGATACCATCCGGAAGAGATCAAAAATCTTGGCCTGATGGATATCCATCCGGAAAGCGATCGGGCCCGTGCTACTGAAATTTTTGAAAAAATGGCAAGACATGAGATAAATATTGCCGAGAACCTGCCGGTAAAGCGCAAAGATGGTATACTATTCTATGCCGATGTCTCCACATATCCAATCAACAAATCCAATAAAGACTACCTGGTGGGGGTATTCAGGGACATCACCGAACGTAAGCAGGCTGAGGAGTTACGAAAGCACTTCACCGAGGAACTGGAACAGCAGGTCAGATTCCGCACGCGGGAGCTGGAGAACCTGCTCAATGAAAAAAATGTAATCCTGCGCGAGGTTCATCACCGGGTCAAGAACAACTTCCAGATCATTATCTCCCTCTTAAACCTGCAGTCACGTGATATCGGGGATGAGAGAGTTTCCAGGGCCATGCGGGAGAGCCAGAACCGGATCCGGGCTATGGCATTTATTCATGAGGCAATGTATACTTCAGCGGATCTTGCACGGATCGATCTGGAGCCGTATATAAAATACATGACGGCACAGTTATTGACCTTCTTTGCAGTTCGCCCGGGAACAATCTCGCTTGTCATCGATGTTAAAAATATTTTTGTGGATATCAACACCGCGATCCCCCTGGGGCTTGTTATCAATGAACTGTTCTCCAACTCGTTAAAGCATGCCTTCCCCGAAGGGAGAACCGGCAAAATCACTATCCGTATCCTCGAAGATCAAAATGAACTCACGATTACGTACCAGGATAACGGTGTCGGGTTTCGCGAGGGCTTCGACTGGCAGACCGCCGAGAGCCTTGGTTTCAAACTCATTCGCGTGCTGATCGATCAGCTTGACGGGACAATTAAACGGGAACCTTCAACAGGATCACATTTTACCATACGGCTGATGAAAAAAACTGATACGCCGGGTGGCCTTTATGGTACTTTCAACCGGATACCTGAGTGAGTTTTTGATTCAGATTCCTGATAAGGTTTTGATTGGTTTGCGGTTGATGGGATATTTTTACCGAGGTAAAAAAATCGATTACCAACCGATAACTCATCAGGACCGGGAGAGGACTCAATCACGTTGATCTCATCATTTCCGATGGTCACAACAGCATCCAGACTGCAACGAAAACGATGTTTTCGGGCTCTTCATGGCAGATGTGTCACGTATATTTCATCCATGCATTCCTCAGAAAATTTCCCCGAAAATATCACACGGAAATTGCCGGGACATTGAAGGAACGTATGAGTGATTCCCATCAGTTACAGGAGTTCGCTATTCAGCTCAATGGACGTGGACTCTCTCGTGCTGCTGACACGATTCACCGGTTCAACCTCGGGTTGAGGAATTACCGATCCTTTCCTCTGGAGTTCTGAAAGAAGATCAGAACTACCAATCTTCTGGAACGAGTCAATAAGGAACTCAGATTACCACATGTTTTCCAACATCGACCTGGAGAATGGAATCACTCACCTGCGACCAATCAGATAATTATCGATAACGGGTATCGGACCCGCGGAATAAACAGGAAAACAAGAAAGAGAAATGAATGGAAGCAACCATTATTTCAGGGATAATTAATTGTAAACCACATATCCGCCACAATATATAAATACCCCTTGTTACTATTCGGTAACATGGAACTGACGGCCATCCAGAGTTCTGTTACCCTCTTTGAGATACTCTGTGTGATTATCGTCTTTGCAACTTTTTTTATGAGAAGCCGTTTTTTCAATGAGGTCTTCGAGCATCATCCGAAATGGACCACGCAGATACTCCTCATGGTTTTTTTCGGTATCATGTCGATCTTCGGAACACTCAGCGGCCTTTCGATCTATGGCGCTGTTGTAAATGTCCGGGATCTCGGCCCCATGGCTGCAGGCCTTCTCTGCGGACCATATATCGGTATTGGCTCCGGGATTATCGGAGGATTATTCCGGTTTTCCCAGGGCGGGCCGTACATGTGGACCGGCTTATCCGCACCGATCCTCTCGGGAATTCTTGGCGGCATCATGTATCTTGCCAACAAACGGCAGTTCGTTCCTGCATGGACAGCCGTGCTCCTGATCGGACTTTCTGAGACGCTTATCTCCTGTTATACCCTCATTCTCGTAACAAAACCTTCGGAATTTTTCACGGTCGTAACAACGGTAGCAATCCCCATGATTGTCTTTAATATTATCGGTATGGTTATTTTTGCTACGGTTGTCCACAACATCCTTGACGAACGAATGATCCAGAAGAGGATGCAGTTACTTGAACTCGAAGTGGAATCCAAGAGGAACCTTTCAACTATCATCAATACAATTTCCTTCCCGGTCTATGTCCTTGACCTCAATCAAAGGTTTGTCCTCGTAAACGACAGCTTCTGCAGGTTTATCGGCAGGCAGAGGGATGAGATTCTCCTGAAGACGCCCCGCGATTTTTTCAATGAGGGGGATTTGCTGTTCCACCACAATTTGACTGATGAGGACTTCCAAAATCAGAACTCCCGTGAAAACGACATGACGATAACGGTACCGGACGGGAAGAAATATGCGGTCATCTCCACATCAACCGTGTTTAAGGATGCACCATGCACGGGTTTTGTTGTTGGCGTTTTCCAGGACATTACCCGGCGCAAACAGGCAGAAAAGAAGCTGCGGCAGACAACGGAATATCTCAATAACCTGTTCAACTATGCCAATGCCCCGATTATCGTATGGGATACGGAGTTCCGGATTACCCGGTTCAACCATGCGTTCGAATACATAACAGGAAGAACTGAGCAGGACGTTCTTGGCCAGCCGCTTGATATCCTGTTTCCCGCTGACAGCCGGGATGCATCCCTTACCCTGATCAAAAAGACGCTTGAAGGTGAACACTGGAAAACGGTGGAGATCCCGATTCTTACCAAAGATGGCAGAAT
>JBAZQF010000002.1:0-323302 GCA_041645355.1 Methanoregula sp. | reverse complement strand
TGGAGATTCTCAATGCAACCCCGGAACTGAAGTCTCCGTTCTGGACCATGCGGACCATCCAGTTCAAGCCGATCACGGACGGCTGGATCATTCCCGCCGCCCCGCAGGAAGTTTTCCGGCAGGGAACCCAGAACCCGGTCCCCCTCATTGTTGGGAACAATGCCGCTGAAGGAATACCGCTGGCTCTCGATACAAACATGACGGTCCTTGAGTACCAGCAGTATATCCGGGAACGTTTCGGAAAGAACGCTGACCAGATCCTTGCAGCGTACCCGGCCGGCACACCCGCTGAAGTCCAGGCACAGACTGAACGGGTCATGACCGTGTACGACTTCGACCATGCCTCAAAACTCGTTGCCGGGTCCATGGCCAGGCTGAACCAGAGCACGTACCTGTACCGTTTCACATATGCCCTTCCCGGCCAGCCCTATGGGGCATACCACGGCAGCGAGCTGTACTTCATCTTCCGTCATTTCCCCGGGGAACCGGACCCTGCGAGCAACAAGGTATCAGATACGATGATGGACTACTGGACACAATTTGCGAAAACCGGCAACCCGAACGGCAAGACGAACGTGAACTGGCCGGAGTACGATACACGGACCGGCCAATACCTTGATATCAATACTACGTCCCGTGTCGCAACCGTGTAATCAGCGCCGGTTGCGGTCCCCGGCTTCATCACCGCCTCCGTATATAAAAAATTAAACCACAGAATAATAAACGATACTCCATGGTAACTCATGGACGTCTGGAAGGCAAAGTCTGCCTGGTGACCGGCTCAACCTCCGGGATCGGGAGAGGTATCGCGGAACTCTTCGCCCGTGAAGGGGCACGCGTTATCATTGCCGCACGCCGGGAAGAACAGGGCGCTGAGGTCGTGAACGGAATAACCAGTCAGGGTGGCATTGCATCGTTTTTCCGGCTTGATGTATCCGATGAAGCATCCTGGCAGGGAATTATCGACTATACCCTGAAAACCTACAAGAGGCTCGATGTGGTCGTGAACAATGCCGGCATCGGTTTTTTAAAGCCCATCCTTGAGACAACTATTCACGAATGGCGCAATGTCATGGCCACGAATGTGGAGAGCGTTTTCCTTGGGGTAAAGACCGCGGTCCCGGCCATGAAACGAAACGGGAAACAGGGCGGGTCCATCATCAATATCTCCTCCAATATTGTGTATGTGCCAAGCGCGATGAACAGTGCTTATTGCACAAGTAAGGGCGCTGTGGCAGCCTTTTCCCATGTGGCGGCCGTTGAACTGGCAAAAGACAATATTCGTGTCAATACGGTATTCCCCGGATTTGTAAGGACCGCAATCCTGGATGTGGCCTTCCAGAAGGCCGCGGAGGCCGGAAGAACCAAAGAGGAACTTCTTGCCATGTTCGGGGAGTCCAATCTTGTCGGTCGCGTGGGAGAGCCTGTTGATATTGCCTATCCCGTCCTGTTCCTTGCCTCTGATGAATCCTCTTTTGTCACCGGGTCTGACTTTGTCATTGATGGCGGAGAGGTCTGGAAGCGGGGCGGGGCTGATGATGCCCTTGCACATGACACGAAGAAAATATAACCCATCTCGTTTTTTAGTTGCCGGCTGGTGAAACGGTGCCTTAAAGGGGTTGGCCGGGCAAATCCCCGGACCGGACGGGGGGGTCCGATCGGTTCTGGAAATTTGTAAGGGGGGTTACCCGGGGACCCCCCATTGTTTTTTAACAAATTGCCGGTCAGATGTAATAACAACAAACGTTTTCGTGGAACGGGGTATATGCTAACCATGAATACGCAGTCCATTTCGCCGGTGCTCATCCTGGTCTTTATTATCCTCTCGGTCTTTATTGGAGGATGTACATCGCAAACCCCGCCTGTTTCACCGGTAATACAAACCCCGTTGCCGCAAACCGGCACCGAGCTCTCAAAGATCGAGCCCTCGCAGATGGTATTACAGCCTTCTGAACTTCCGTCAACAGTGACCCTTGTGGAAAAATCCGAGAGAAATATCTCTGAAATGCGGTCCTGGGCTGTTGATCACGGGTGGAAGAAAGGGTATTGGGCGATGTTCCGGAAAAATGATCCAAATTCGCCTCCCGGTACGATCTTTGAACAGATTATCTCTGTATATCCCTCTGAAAATATCACGCTCATCATCCCGAATACCATCGAGGCATACAAAAACGGGATGATCCGAGAGAACAATGCAAACATGACGCTCGCTGTATTACCCTCTCCTGGCATCGGGGATTCCAGCAACGCTCTCGTCTTTTCCGATAAAAGCGATAATACCCGGATGTACCTGATCTCATTTGTGAAAAAGGACGTGTACCAGGATTTCCGGACAAACGGGACTGCTGCCGATTATGAAACTGCCCGGCAGATGGCACGTGCGGCTGCAGCAAAGATACCATAAACCCTGTTTTTCCGGATTTTTTTAAACTGCATAATCTCCGGAAATGAGAGTTGTCCCCGACGGAGACCCGGTGCGGAGAAGCGCCAAGATCACCCCTCCCAAAACAGGCTTTCTTTTCATTCCGGCATACACTGGTCCGATCCAACCAGAGATCGCCCGCTGTAACTCTGCTATATACTGTCTCTCATTCTCCGACGTAAAAATGCTCAAAAAATGGTGAAACTCACCCTCATTTTCGCAAAACACTGTCTCTGGATCGAAAAAACGGGGTAATCCGGGGCCGTAGCGTGCCCGGATTTGCACCCCTCTCCCAGGCCCCGATCAGCCCGGCGGTATTCCTAACATATCAGGTCGCATTCGGACATGCAATTGAAATAGTCTGGCTTGAATTTGCAGTTGAACTCGCAGATCGGACATTTCATAAATGGTTTATTGCCATTGTCGGGTGGCACTGCCTTCTGCTGCGGCAGGTCAATGGCATAATAATGCACCCCGGCAACAATGCCCCCGAATAGCGAGAGGCAGATCATGAAGAGTACGAGCCGGGCAAGTGGTGAATACGCGGGTTGGGGAATGGGCATCTTCGTTCCTTTGTGATATTTTCGTTCCACTGAGTGGGAGTGAATGCTATATAACCCCGGCGGGAAAATGCCAGAGAAGTGCGGCACCGGGTGCTAGGCAGCCCGGTCTTTGAACCGGTACGCCCCGCGGGACCAAAATCTCGAACCGGGCGCCGGTGCCCGGGGTGCCGGTCTCGCGGATCGTGATGCCGGTGATGGAGAGGATCTCCCGGGCAAGGAAGAGCCCGAGGCCGGTGTTCTTCCCAAATCCCCGCTCAAAGATCTTCTCTTTCTCGGCGTCCGCGATCCCGCTCCCGTTGTCCTCAAAGCAGATCGCACGCTTCTTTCGTATGTCAGCAGCGGTTCCCCCGTGATAACGCCAGAAATTATATCGCGAGGAAAAAAAGAATTCCTCAAACAGCACTCAGGACTTCCCTTTCCCCACCCTCCGCCCGTACCGCAATGCCCCGGCCGCCGGGCAGACATCGGTGCATCTCCCGCAGAGATAGCATTCGGCCTTCCGGTCACCGCGTTTTGCCTCGTCAACCGGGCAGATCTGCTCACACTGCCTGCACTCAATACACGAATCCGTTCTCTGCAGGGCAAGGAGGCTTATCCCGGAAGCAAGCGAGAGGAGGAACCCATACGGGCAGATGATCCGGCAGAACGGGCGGTAGAGTACCATGGAGACAAGGAGCATCACGACAAAGACGATGCTTGCGGTAGTCAGGGCCAGGGTAAAGAAACTGCTGATACCAAAGTAAGCGAGAAAGGAGGCCGAGAGGACCCATGCCATGTACAGGAATATCACAAAAACAATCCCGCGGATTATCATCAGCGGAACCTTCTGGCGGAGCACGAGCTTTGGCACGGGCACCCGGGATACAATCTCCTGTACGGCCCCGACCGGGCAGAGGTACCCGCAGAAGAACCTGCCGGATATTATGGTCAGCAGGAATATTATCGAGAGCCCGATGGCTGCGACCATGAGCGATACCCCAAGGCCCTGCACATCGCGGAGCATCAGCTCCTGGAACTGGTACGGTGCAAGCGGGGAGAAGATGAGAAACCCGAGCGCAGTTGAGACGAGAAGGATGATCCAGCCGGCTTTCTGTTTCCATTTCCCGGAATACCAGAGGTACGTCAGGACAAGGATCAGGACTACTGCATAGAAGAACCCGAGGGGTTTGAGGAGCGAGAATCCTGGCATGCAACGATCATCATCCCGCGATCACTTAAAAGTGTCCTGCCCTTCGATCCGGTTTTTAAAATCCCCCTGCCAAAAAAACAGTCCGTTTATTGTGAACGGCAACCCGGGCAGGTCGGCACTTCCACTCAATGGATAATTCTTTTCCCGGGTCTCTTCGCGGAATTAAAAAAAATGAACGGATTATTATTTACAACACCACTGGATGCAGAAAAAGCTCCAGCCCGCTTTTGAACAATCGTCCATGCATTGCATATCCATAGTGCAATCGTTTCTCGGAGGCTGCAGCGACTGCTGCTGCGGCAGGTCAATGGCATAGTAATGCGCCCCGGCAAGAACGCTGCCGAATATCGCAAGGCATATCATGAAGAGCACGAGCCGGGCAAGCGGTGATCTTTCAGATCGTGTTTCGGTCATTTTAACACACATCCCTCATGGGTTATACTTTCCTGATTGAATGGAAATGCATATAATAATCGTGAAATGATCTTCACCGTCCCGGTACCCGTTCGCACCGGGCAGGACGCAGGATTCCCGGTATCGCCATGGCTGTTGTGAAAATCCCAAGGCTCGTTACCGTTGCTGGAAAGATGCCCCGTGCATGAAAAAGGTCAGCAGACGTCGTTACATTGTGAGAAACACCAGAGGTTGCCAGCTTCCTGACATTTGGCGATACAGTATTCACATTACTTTTTGATGTCGGGCACACTATTTTCCACGGGAGCTCCGCTCTTTTGCGCAGGAATGTCCACAGCATAGTAATACGCCCCGGCAAGGATGCTGCCGAATATCGCAAGGCAGATCATGAAGAGTACGAGCCGGGCAAGCGGGTATGTATGTGATTCTGGCATGGTTCCATCCTCAATATGCTCTGGTTTAGTCATGAACTGTATATAAAAATGTGGACGGGATTTTTTTGCAGGTATGGATCTTCATGGTTCTGGTAACCTCAGCAGGGATGTGAGACCACGGGAACGGGATCCGTGATGGAACCCGGGCTTTACGAAATTTTCCTCCCGACAATTGCCCCGGAATGACGGTTTTTTTTTACTGCAAATTTTTTCTTTTCCTACATTTCGACTCTTCCAGGATTCAGATCTCAAAACCGCAGGTGACCTGGCCCCTGAAATCAAATTTTACCAGAAGTCACCTGTTCTGGTAAAAGTGAATGTTTTTAACAATCTCAAAAACAAATTTCCCGGTATCGGCTGTTTTGAGAAATCTGAATGAAGAAATGTCCGGTGTCCTGTCCACAAAAGAGAGAACCACCGGCTGTCAACTGTTCAGGTTTGACAATACTTCATGGTAATTTTTCGATATCAATTTTACGAAAATAAAAAACCGATCGCATGTAGCCAAAAAAAGAGAGGGATTACATATCGAAGTACAGGTGGAACTCCCACGGGTGGGGCCGGAGCCGGACCCCGTCTATCTCAGAACGTTTGTACTCGATCCAGACATCAATGACGTCCTGTGTGAAAACACCGCCTTCAAGCAGGAACTTGTGGTCCACTTCGAGTGCATCAATCGCCTGCTCGAGCGAGCCGGGGACGGTCGGGAGATTCTTTGCTGCCTTTCCTTCAAGCTCGTACGTATTGCCCTCAAACGGCTGCCCGGGATCAATCTTCTTCCTGATACCATCGATACCTGCCATGAGAAGTGCGGAGAATGAGAGGTACGGGTTGCACATCGGGTCAGGCGGGCGGAATTCGATCCGTTTGGATTTGGGATTCTCTGAGTACATCGGGATCCTGACTGCAGCGGAACGGTTCCGGAGCGAGTATACCAGATTCACCGGAGCCTCATAGCCTGGAACAAGCCTCTTGTATGAATTGGTTGAAGGAGCACAGAATGCCATGAGAGCATTTGCATGTTTGAGGAGACCTCCGATATAGTACTTCGCAGTCTGGCTGATCATACCATATCCCTTCGGATCGAAGAAAAGGTTCTTCCCGCCTTTCCAGAGTGACTGGTGGGTGTGCATACCTGACCCGTTATCGCCGAAGAGCGGTTTGGGCATGAATGTCGCGACCATGCCGAATTCGCGTGCCATATTTTTGACAATATATTTGTACATCATGCAGTGGTCTGCCATCCTGACAAGGGATCCATAACGCATGTCGATCTCGTTCTGTCCGGCAGTTGCTACTTCGTGGTGGTGAACTTCGACAGGGATGCCGGTCTCGATCATCCTGAGGATCATCTGGCTCCGGATATCCTGGAGCGAATCGTGGGGTGGTACCGGAAAGTATCCTTCCTTGTAACGCGGCTTATATCCGAGATTCGGCTGTTCATCCCGGCCGGAATTCCAGCTTCCTTCAATTGAGTCTACGGAATAAAATCCCTGGTTGACGGTCTGAGAATATCTGACATCATCAAACAGGAAGAACTCGTACTCCGGTCCCCAGAAGCTCTCATCGGCAATGCCGGTAGTTTTTAGGTACTCTTCCGCCTTGTGAGCTATAAACCGCGGGTCACGGGAATATGCCTGTCTGGTAAGTGGATCATAGACATCGCATATAATAGAGAGTGTAGGTACTTCGCAGACCGGATCGACAACTGCTGTGGAGGTATCCGGGTAGAGGAGCATGTCGGACTCCTGGATCTTCTGGAACCCCCGGATTGAGGAGCCGTCGAATCCGATACCATCCGACCAGATACCGGACCTGGGGTCGGTGGAACCGTTCAGCTCTGACGCCGGGATTGAGAAATGCTGCCACAGGCCTGGCAGGTCATTAAATTTCAGATCAACAATCTGGATATTTTTCTTTTTGATCAGGGCGTGAACTCCACTGATTTGCTCTTTTGTCATTTCTGTCATTTTTTTTGGTTTACTCACTTGCGCCATTCTAACACCATCCTGCATACGAACGCACTGAAGCGGTGCTCAATGCATGTGCAAACCAAACCGGGCATTCTCGCGATGCCGGATCTGCACTGGGAAATATGTCTCGATTTAGAAATATTTAAATACATAGGAACGAATCTTCTTTCCTACAAATGCAAACTTACTATTGGATGAGGATAAGGAGAGTGACATGGTGATATCGGGCAGGCTGCCAGGTACCGGGGTGTGGGACATTCCGATCCTTCAGATCTTCAGGGCTATCACCTGCCGGACTTCTTTCCTGATCAGCAGCACAAGCCGGGGAACAACCCCCCCGGACCTGCGCGAATTCAATCTTATTTATTACAGGTGAAATGAATGGCAATCGATTCAGGAGCAACAGCATGGATCCTCGCCTCAACGGCGCTCGTCATGATCATGACGCCGGGCGTAGGATTGTTCTATGGGGGTCTTGTCCGGAAGAAAAATTTCATTAACATGATCACCCTGTCGTTTGTTGCCTTTGCACTCGTCAGCATCCAGTGGGTGTTGTTCGGGTACTCACTGGCATTCAGCAATGATCCAACCAGTTCGCTGAACGGGTTCATCGGCAACTTACAGTATGTTGGATTGAATAATGTGGGAATGGATCCCGGGCCGTACAGTTCGGCGATTCCGGGACTCCTCTACATGGTATTCCAGCTTGTCTTTGCGACAGTGACCATGGCTATCGTGACCTCGGGTTTTGCAGAACGTATCAAGTTCAGCTCATACCTTATCTTTGCGCTTCTCTGGACTACCATTGTGTACGATCCGCTGGCCCACTGGGTGTGGGGTGGTGGCTGGACCTCCCAGTTCGGCGCAGTGGACTTTGCGGGAGGCACAGTCGTCCATATCAGTTCCGGTTTTGCGGCACTTGCACTGGCAATCGTGATCGGTAAACGTGTCGGCTATGGCAAGTACGCGATGGAACCGGCTAATATCCCGTGGTCCATCCTTGGTGCAGCCCTTCTCTGGTTTGGCTGGTTCGGGTTCAACGCGGGTAGTGCAGTCGGGGCAAACGGCCTTGCATCACTGGCGTTCGTTACAACCAACATAGCGGCCGCAGCAGGTGCCCTTGCCTGGATGCTGGTGAGCTGGGCTCACGGCGGGAAGCCAAGTTCGCTTGGGTTTGTCAGTGGCGCAGTGGCCGGCCTTGTTGCGATAACACCGGCAGCCGGTTACGTAACACCGATGGCGGCGATTCTTATCGGAGCCGTAGGCGGTATCCTGTGCTACAGTATCATGCTCTGGCGCCAGAGCAAAGGTGTTGATGAGAGTCTCGATGCATGGGCAGTGCACGGCATGGGTGGTCTCTGGGGTGCCCTTGCAACCGGTATTTTTGCCGTAGCATCCATCAACGGCATATCAGGTCTTATCGAAGGCAACACTCACCAGTTCATTGCACAGGTTGTTGGTGCCGGCGCTGCGGTCATCTACGCTTTCGTGGTCACTTACATACTCGCGATTGTGATCGACAAAACGATCGGGTTGCGGGTTACGGAAGAGGAAGAGTATGTCGGGCTTGACATCTCCCAGCATGGGGAGAGGTGCTGAAACGGGGGAAACATGATGAAACTCATAAAAACTATCATCAAACCGGAACGATTCGAATTCGTGAAAAAAGCGCTGGAGGAAAAAGGGATCGTCAGCATGACGATAAGTGAAGTCAAAGGACGCGGTGTACAGAAAGGTATCACACTGGAATACCGGGGAGGCCTGATGACCGTAGACCTGTTGCCCAAGATCCAGATTGAGATCGTGGTCAGGGACAACGAGGTCGATACGGTAGTGGATATCCTTTCCGGGTCCGCCCGGACCGGGAAAGTCGGTGACGGGAAGATCTTCATTATTCCTGTTGAAAAGGCGATCCGTATCCGCACCGGGGAAATGGAGACATAACAAAGAAACCCGGACCGTATCACGTTAAAAAAAATCATCTCAAGTCTGCCAGGGGGTTTACTCCCCCGGGTCGGCTTTTAGATGCTGCACTCTTTTCCATGCAGGAAATGTCAGAAACAAATGGCATGGGGTTTTTATCCTGGATTCATTTGTGCAGAAACCAAAAGACGAACGAAACAATCCTTGTATGCAGGCTCGTTTTCGGAAATCCAGCTATCTTTGATGTTGTTTGAATGAGATGGTGAGAGTCAATTATGAAAATGATCTGGGCAGTAATCCGACCTGAATCGACACAACAGGTGATCCACGCCCTCGATGCTGCCGGAATAGCAGGGATGACGCGCCTTCATGTAACCGGTCATGGTAAGGATATGGGAATTACCATTGGTGCCGTCCACTACACTGAAATTCCCAAGGAGATGCTGATGATCGTAGTACCGGATGGAGACGTAGCAAAAACGGTCAGGATCATCAGGACGGAGGCAAAGACAGGAGCAAAAAACTCACTTGATGAAGGTACCATTGGCGATGGGAAGATTTTCATCACCTATGTCGATGATACGTTCGCTATCCGGACCGCTGGAAAGGCAGGCGGAACCTAAAAAACAATATGAAGCAGATCATCGCTATTCTCCGGGAAGAACAGGTTGAAAATACCAAACAGTCCCTGATAGATGTCGGTGTCATGGGGGTTACGTTCCTCTATGTCACCGGTCGCGGCCAACATAAGGGAAGAGTCAGCGCACTGGAAATGGGTAAATCATTAAGCCGGAATATGCGGATGCAACTTGAACATGCCCCGTCCTATAACGATTCAGCGGATACCGGGACCGGAATGACCGTATCGCAGGCTCGTCCGGATACAGAGTTCGCATTTGGGTTCCTGCCAAAACGAATGCTTATTATTGTTGCGTACAATGAGGATGTAAGCAGGATTGTTCAGGCAATTGTGAATGCAAACCAGACCGGCCGGCATGGCGATGGAAGGATCTTCATCTGCCCGATGATTAGTGCGATGAGAGTCAGGACCGGGGAATTGGGTGACAAGGCATTGTCATAAAAAAAGGGTGAATAATGTCTGCTGGAAAGAAAAATACCGGTGCAGTCCCTCTGCCGCCACGATATATTCTGCTCAACACATCAGAGCCCCCATATGATCTGATTCTGAAGCAGTTGCAAAACGCTAAAAGACCGATGATCGGATCATCGTATTATTATATCAGGGCGGGTTACGAATGGCGCTGCTTATGCAGAATAACCCAAAAAAGCGGCACGGTGCTGGTCCACGAAATCTTAAACCCGGGGCAGGATGGAATTTCGGATGATGATATCCGGGAAGCGATAGATCAGGATAAGCATTTTTTCACGCTACCTGGTTTTTACGGTATCTCCGTGGAGATTGAACAGAAACTGCAGGCAGCTTTGGTGAAATAGATCATTTTAACAAGGGTGCGTCTATTAATTCCTTACCTCGTACTGCACCTTTCCACTTTTGTTACAGGTTTTTTTCCTTTCGAGATTGGAGGGGTAGTTATTTTCCGCTTGCGTGTATTTTTTAAGTCAATAAAAGATGGTGGTTAGCCCGCATCCTCGCAGAAATCCCCGCAGGAACCTATCGTACCCCGCTCCCCCGGAGAGGGACTGGGATCCGTGATGGAACCCAAAAACCCTGCATCGCGTGCACTGGTATTGTGCCTCCGCAGGGATATTGTCAGGGTTGATTGAAGAGTATTCCCTTATTGCAGCTGCTGATGCAGGTCTCGTACAGTGTGTTCGGGTTTACCGGTCCGAACGATGGCCTCAGGACCCGGTGGCACATTTCAGCACAATCCATTTTTGCCGGTGCAGCACGCATTTTCTGGGCCGGCAGTTCCACGGCATAATACACGATTCCCCCGGCAATGGTCCCGAAAAGTGAAAGGACCAGAAGAAAGACAGTGAGTTTTTCAAGCGGTGATGAGATGCAGGTCATAGTGTGTTACCCGGTTGTTTGAAGGGACGGGCGATAAAGATTATCGGGACCTGGAGTGAAGGATTTTTTATGGAATATGAGGGGAGGTTACCCGGGGAGCCTCCGGAACCTTAGACCGCCGGCCAAATCCCCAATTTGTAGCACGATCGCAGGGGACTTTCTGCGCCCAATTGATGCTATTTGCGTTTTTTTTAACCATCGGCGTGAAAATTTCCATCCGGCCGTTTTACGGGCAGGAATCCGGGCTCATTGTACCGTTTTTCCCCCAATTCGATCTATTTTCGGGAACCCTAAAAAAGGGGTCCGGGTAAAGTCTGCTATACGGGCTTATTTTGCCAATCCGGGCATTTTACGAGGGGTCGATCTTCAGGTGCCCCGACCTTTTTCGGGAGGGTTTTCTCCGACGTGAGGCAGGTCATTTGAGCCTGGGAGGGGAAGAGATCTTCGGGTATGACACCCACCCCCGCATGATAAACCGATAAAAAGTGGTCAGTACACTTCTTCGTGTGAACCGATATCGTGTAAAATCAGCTGAGGCCAATTTTCATCGATACAATCAAAGACAAGTCGCGGTTCATTCTCCAATGACCAGAGACCTTTCAGCACTCCGCTCCGCGTATGGGTTTTCAGGGATAGATGAAAAGGGTCTTGTTCAAACTGGATTATTCTGCTGGCGAATTGGGCTTTCAGCTCCGGGTGCTGGTGGACCCCTTACTTGCGGGCCTCCTCGCTCCTGATAATATGCCGGATCTCTTTTTTCAGATCGGGCAGTTTGTTTGAAGCATTGTCCCAGAGGATCGTATCTTTGATCCCGAAATAAATATGGGTGAGGACATCGCGGAACCCGGCAATCTTCTTCCAGTCGGTTTTTGGATACCTCTCCTTGAGATCGTCAGGGAGTTTTTTTATCGCTTCGCCAATAACCTGAAAGTTTCTGATAACCGCATCCCTGCGCCTGCGATCCTTTGAAAATTCTTCGAATGAGATCCCGGTAGTATCCTCTTCAATATTATCGATTGATTCCAGGATATCATCGAGATACTGGAGTGCAGTTCTACGCATATACGACCTCACTGAGGATGTACGGCTTCAGCCTTTTTTTGATAGCACCCTTCATGATGAGATCAACATTTCGCCCGAAGAGATCTTCGAGATAAAATTTGCAGTCCATATAATTGTCGAATGTCTCCTGCCCTTTCCGGAATGTTACGAGAACGTCAACATCGCTCTCCGGTCGCGCCTCCCCGCGTATGAATGATCCAAAAATACCGATGGTTGCAACACCGAACCGCTTCTTCAGTTCCGGTTCATGCTGACGGAGGAGACTGAGTACATCCATAATGATTCTGTACGTGAGAGTTTGTGTGTTCCTTACTATTAATGCATTGACGGTGCCCGGAGTGATCAGGATTGGTTTTAAAAAAAACTCCCGCCGCGTCACCCTCATTCCCGCACTCACCCGCGATCATCGTTGTGGTACTCCTGTACGATCACCGGTGAAATCCTCCATGGACAACCGGAAAAATAAGGCAGGAACCGGTATGACCGATCCCGGCCCTCGTCCCATCTGTACTACGTAGTGTCGATCCGGATACCCACACTGAAGGAAAAACGCCGGGTTTTTAGAATCACCATTCCCCGGGAAATTCTCCAATGCCGGTACAGCATACCGCCATATTTATCAACTGTCAGTTCATTCTTCGCAGTATGAGAATCGCACTCACCATCCTTGTGATTGTTCTTGCTGTACTCGCGAGCGGGTGCACAACTCCGGCACCGGCAGCAACCACCCCGGCGGCAGCGACAACCCCGACAGCAACCCTGGCCCCGCAGCCCGTATCTGCGAATACTGCTATCCCCAATATGGTAGGTCTGTGGAAAGGGACCGGGACCGGGTATACCACTGCCGATGATTTCTACTATTACCCGACATCGAACTTCAACATAACAAAGCAGAAAGGGCAGGCATTTGTCGGCAGGAAAGAGTACCCGAGATCGGACGGCAAGACATATTATGAGAACTTCTCGGGAATCGTAACCATGAACGGCGAAGTGTACGAAGCCGACAGTATGGGTGGCTTCTCGATCGGAAGGATGACCGGCCCGGATTCCATGGAGCTCAATTATCTCGAGGAAGGACCTGACACAAAAGCCCTCGTCCTCACGCTAACCCGGCAAAAGAGCTGAATCTCTCTTTTTTTTGGTGCTGCAAACCCCTTCAGGCTCCGGAAAGATTGGGGTGAACTGAACCTACCCAGCAGGACACGCTGTCGCGATCTATTAATGCTGCAGAGAACAAGGAACTTTTATGAAAGATCCTATCAGTCCCCGGGTCAAGTATCACCGGTTGTACGCGGATGCAGACGGGAAATCGCACTTCGATACCGTTACGGTTGAACAGCATCTCGCAACGGGAGCGCCCCCCGCAGCCCCGTTCTACATCTCCGGCGATCAGCTGGCATCGAAGTACCGCTTCTATTCGTTCCAGCCCGGCTGGATCGGTGACTGGCACCCGTGTCCCGCCCGGCAGTTCCTGGCCCTCATGTCAGGAACCGTTGAGATGGAGACAACCGATGGGACCATCCGGCGCTTTGTACCGGGCGATCTCGTGCTCCTTGAGGATACCTCGGGCCGGGGACATGTGACACGGAATCTCTCCAGCGGGTACTCCACGTTCTTTGTAGTCCCCGCCCCAGGCTCCTGATAAGAAAAGGTACTGAAGGACGGGGGTTACATTCCCCTGACCATACCCTTATTTTACTGGAATCGCCTACACCATACTAAGGAAGTGAATGCGTGCCCGAGCTCGTTATACCGCACCGGCGGAAAAGCGCAGTATTAAAAAAACTGGAAGCGGAAGCTCCGGCTATCCGCTCACAGCACGGTGTTACAAGGATCGGTATATTCGGCTCGTTTGCCCGCGGGGAGCAAACCCGTACGAGCGATGTTGACGTGCTGGTGGATTTTGCCCCGGGATACGCAACGCTCAAAAATTTTATCGGGCTGGCCGATCGACTTGAAGCACTCTTCAGGCGCAGGGTGGATCTCATCACGGTTGAAGGTGTGGACACCTATATCCGCAGGCATGTCGAGGCAGAGGTGATCTGGGTTGAAGGATGACACCGTTTATCTCCGCCATATCCTTGATGAGATCACCTTTCTTCGCAGGATATCACACGAACGGACGCTTGATGACCTGAAGAACGATGACTATTTTGCCCACGCGGTCCGGAGTGCTATCGAAGTTATCGGGGAAGCGGCAAAAAATGTACCTGCACGGATAAAACAGGAAAACCCGGATATTCCGTGGCGGGAGATGGCTGCACTTCGCAACCGGATTATTCACGGCTATTTCAGGATCGATTATTCCATTGTCTGGAGTGTTATTGTCCAGGATCTTCCGGATATCGAACCCCAGATATCCGCTCTTCTTATGAAAATGGAATAAGCGGGCCCGGTAACTGTACTGGTTGCGTCTCATCTGGTTTGATTTCCGGATCTTCTCTTAAAATTGTACGTTCTCTTCGTCGGAGGAGGTGGGGTCATCCGGCACCCGGAGCCCTGGAGATTGGATCAAACGGAATTGCTACTATATCGATCCGGCCTGAGATCGCCTGCTGTAACTCTCCTAAATAATGCCTCTACTTCCCCGACGTAAAAACACTTAAAAAATATTAAAACACTGCCTCATTTTCGCGAAACACTGTCTCTGGATCCGGGAAATCGGACAATCCGGGCCCAGAGTGGGCCCGGATTGGGGGTGGGAGATATGCCCCGGTGGATGCCTTTCCGGGGTATCCACCCTGAAATAAGAGAGCTGGTCCTCGTCGTCCCCCACGTATTGTCGTAGCTGGTGTACATATGGTCCGGATGACTTGTATTATATACAAAATACTCAAAAAAAGAATGAATTAAAAAAGAACCATTCCCCAAATGACTGAAAATGGTACAATGGCAGATCTTCCTCCGGGTGATACAATAATGTCCAGAGAAATTGCGGGTACTGAGAATCCGGTTAAGCCCATCCCTCTTGTGCTGGTCCACGGATTTACCGGAACACCCGGCATCTGGTGTAATCTGATCCAGGCTCTTACCGGAATGCAGGTAACCTATGAGGGAAAAGACAAGACCTGGACATATTCTGCAGTATCCTGCCAGGGATCCGGTCCAGGGATCTATG
Source organism: Methanoregula sp. (assembly GCA_041645355.1). Lineage (GTDB taxonomy): Archaea > Halobacteriota > Methanomicrobia > Methanomicrobiales > Methanospirillaceae > Methanoregula. The sequence goes on along the minus strand of JBAZQF010000002.1, from coordinate 308,211 downwards.
CAATGAAAGAGATCTGGCCTTTTGATTATTCGGATAACAATACCGGAGATCCGGAACGGATTGCCCAAAACCTGATCTCTTTTATTAATAACAAGAGGAAAGAGAACGGTTATCCGGAAGGAAAAATTGACATCGTCTGTCATTCGATGGGTGCGCTTGTCAGCCGGTATTGTATGGAAGTCCTTACCGGTTCCTCCGGGGAAACAGATGCAGAACAGGTCCGTTCATGGATAGGTATTTGTCCCGTCAATCATGGCGCAGCAATTGCGGATATCATTGATAATCTCCCTTGCTTCCTGCACGCAGTTTTCCCCTCGTTCATCGGCTTTACACCCGCCGTACATGCTATGCGGACTGACAGTGAAATCGTCCGTTCTCTTAAAAAGAAACCGCAGTCATCGGGGACAATATACCGGGTTATTGCAGGGTACAACAGTGAAAAAACCCCCTGGTATAAATCTCTCCCGCTCTGTTTTGGGAAAACCCTTGAAGTAACCGTCGATGCTGAGGGCAAGAGGAAGTACGCATTTACGTATTTTGGCGATGGCGTTGTTGCACTTGCCCAGAGTTATCTTGAAGGTGCCGGACTTGATTGTTTTGAGATGGAAGAACATATTCCTGCTCCATGTTCAAAAAAAGTGATTGAGACCATTCTTACCTTTCTCCAAAACCCGGATACTCCTCTCCTGGTGAACTGGCCGGCCCGGAATTCACAAAAACTTACATTCAATGCCACAGAGTTTCTTAAAAAAAATCAGAACTCTGATCGGTTTTAGCGTATTCACTCTCTCATGATCCCCGGCCGGGGAATCACCCTGAAATACACAGGCCGGAAAAATTACTCTTTTAAATCCCGTTAGAAAATCCTTTGACGTTTCGCGATGAAAAGACGGGTGGGTTATCCGCCCGCAACAGACGGGGTGACATTGATCACCAGGTACTTGCCCTGCTCCCTTGTGTATATCGGCCAGGTGATATTCATCCCGCCGTTCGGGTTGCCGGTCTTTACAAACCGGGTCCAGAGGTCGATGAGGTTATCTGAGACTGAGGCCGTTTGCGGATCCGGATTTGGCAGGGCCGAAAAGAGCAGGATCGTCTCGCTGCCATGGAATGCCCCGTAGGGCTGCCCGGGCAGGACATAGGAGTACTGGTAACGCCAGGTGCTCGTGCCTGTCTCTGACATGGATCCCGCGACAAACGTAACAGCATCAGTGAAGTCATAATCGGTCATGATCTGCTCAAGCCGGGCCTGGACCTCCCCGGTTGAATTGGCCGGATATTTTGCGATAACTCCATCAGCGTCCTTTCCGAACCGGTTCCTGATAAATGTCCGGTACTCCATAGCGGTCATGTTTGCGCCGGCGGACAGCGTCCTGCCGTCATTGAGATTGCTCCCGATGATGAGAGGAACCGGGTTCTCACGGTGGTTACGGAACAGCGTGTCCGGGGAATCCGGAATGAGCCAGCCGTCAATCGTTGGCTCGAAGTGCCGCATATTTACCATCTCAAACGGGGCAGCAGGCCATGGCGTTGCATCGGCGATCTTCCGGGCATCCAGGGTCCGCATCCCTGCAATTGCACCCGGCCCGGAGTACCCGAGGCCCTGTGCAAACGTCTGCCCGAGCTGCTCGGCCTCAGCTTTGGAATTGAGGGCATCAATCTCCGCACCGTTCGTCCAGAACGTGCCGCTCTCGACAATGGCCTGTGAAAAGAGACCTTTGCTCTGTGGGCTGACCAGGTGGATGAGGATACTCTCCCCTCCGGCGGACTGCCCGAAGACGGTCACCCTTGCGGGGTCGCCGCCGAATTTGTCGATGTTCCTCTGGACCCACTGCATGGCAGCGATCTGGTCAAGGAGGCCGTAATTGCCCGAGACATTGTACGGGGACTCGCTGTCAAGTTCGGGATGGGCAAGGAACCCGAGCGCACCGACGCGGTAATTGGGCGTGACCACGACAACCCCATTCTCTGCAAGGGCCGTGCCGTTATACACCGGCATGGAGCCGGCAATCTTCCCGAATGCCCCGCCATAGAAAAAGACCATGACCGGCAGTTTCTCGCTCGTATTCTTTGCCGGGGTCCAGACATTGAGGTACAGGCAGTCCTCGCTCATATTCAGCGTGGGATCCGCAAGTGCTGGCTGGGGACATGCCGGTGAAAAGACCTTTGTCTCCTTCACCCCGCTCCAGGGTTGTACCGGTGCCGGGGGTCTCCACCGCAGGTTGCCGGTCGGGGGTGCCGCGAACGGGATGCCGGAAAAGACCCGGAGGTTGCCCTGCTGTGATCCTGAAACAGAGCCGGTATCGGTCTTCACAACTACCGCGTCCGGCTTCGCGGGACCGGCATCCGGTCCTTTCTGGGCACATCCTGCTATAAGAGAGAACCCGGAGAGGACCAGGCAGAATACCAGAATACACGTTTTCAGTTTATTCATCTGCATAAGATTCGCATCCCTTCTTTCTATCCGGAAAAGCCCGGTATCCGAATGGGGAGAAAAATGTTTAGGATCTCCCGGACCCTGTCATCCAATCCTTTGAGTTTTTGAGAATATGAGGTCAAAAAGCAATAACGCTTTGTATCCGAAGGATCCGGTCCCCGAAAAAAAAATCAGGGGTTTTACCGCGCCCACAGGGTGAAGGCATCCCCGGACCCGATGGTTTTTGGGGTTATGAAAAGTTCTTCACCGTCATGGTCTGATTGATATCCAGGTACTTGCCCTTCTCCCGGGTGTAGTTTGGCCAGGTGATATTCATCCCTCCGTTCGGGTTGCCGGTCTTTGCAAACCGGGTCCAGAGATCCACGACATTTGCAGCAACGGCCGGGTCCGGTTTTAAGCCGGGAACACCAAACAGGAGGATGGTCTCGCTGCCATGGAAAGCTCCATCCGGCTGGTCGGGAATAATGTAGGAATACCGGTACATGTACGTGTCCGGGCTGATGTCGCCCATCGAGCCGGCAGCAAATTTCACCGAGTCAGAAAAATCATAGTCCGTTATCATCTGCGCAAGCTGGAGCTGGACTTCGGCAGTGGAATTGGCAGGGTATTTTGCCAGGACCGCGTCCGCATCCTTCCCGAACCGGCTCTGCAAAAAAGACCTGTACTCAGGAACGCTCATGCTCGCATTTGCGCCGAGCGTTGTCCCGTCATTGGCATTGTTCCCTACCATCAGCGGGACTTTGTTCTCCTTATGGAGGAGGAACAGGTTGTCAAGAGTATCGGGGAGGATCCACCCGTCAACATTTGGTTCGAACATGACGGTATGGGTGCCCCAGAACGAGGACGGGGACGAGGGCGTTGCATTGATGAGAGTCTCCGGGCTCAGCTTCCTCATCTGTGCAATGGCATCCGGGCCGGAATACCCGAGGCTTGTGGCATACTGTGTCCCGAACGATTCCGCATATTCCTTTGAATGGGTGGCATTGATGACCGCCCCGTGTGCCCAGAAGGGGCCGCTCTCGACAATGGCCTGCCGGTACAGCCCCCGGCTTAAAGGCGAGACAAGATGGACGTAGTTACTCTCGGCCCCTGCCGACTGGCCAAAGATGGTCACCCGTGACGGGTCGCCTCCGAATGCCCCGATGTTGTTCTGTACCCATGCCAGGGCAGCCTGCTGGTCCAGGATCCCGTAATTACCCGAGGCATTGTGCGGGGACTCGGCATCGAGCTGCGGGTGGGCAAGGAATCCGAGGGCGCCGATCCGGTAGTTCGGCGTAACCACAATGACTCCTTTCTCCGCAAGGGTGGTGCCATTGTAATCCGGCATGGAGCCGGCAACGCTCGTGAACCCCCCGCCATAGAAGAAGACCATGACCGGGAGTTTCTCGCTTGTATTCTTTGCCGGGGTCCAGACATTGAGGTACAGGCAGTCCTCGCTCATGTTCTGGGTGGGCGACGGTACCGTGGCCGGTTTTATGGCTTCGGGACAGATTGCCGAATACTCTTTTGCCGGCTTTACCCCATCCCACGGCTGGACCGGTGCCGGTGGTCTCCACCGCAGGTTCCCGACCGGGGGAGCAGCAAACGGGATCCCGTGGTATACCCGGATCCCATCCTGGTTTATTCCCGATACATACCCGGAATCGGTCTTCACGACCGTAGTGTCCGGCGCCTTCTGGGTACATCCTGCGAAAAATAAAAATCCTGTAACTACCAGGCACATAACCAGGATGTACCCCGTACGTCTGACTTTCTGCATATGATACCAATCTCCCGACAGTAACCATGAATGAAAGCCGGGCGTACCGGAACCGGCAAATCCTGCCGTTTTTCCCTGCACCTTCCGCTACCCTGTTTTGACCCTGGCACCTGTTTTTGAGAATATCTCGTGATGGAGTATAACGCTTCGTATTCTTCCCTGTCCAGGCTGCATTACGTTAAGTCTCCCCAATACACACTCGGCTTGATCGGAGGAAGGCTGCGGCGAATGCCGGCGGGGACGGGCGCGATGCATCCCCCTTTTCCGGGCCGGAAGGAGATCTTCATGAGCCGGGAGAGACGAGTATGATGGCATGAGACTCGGCGTCCTATGTTCGGGGGGGAAGGATTCCTGGTATGCCTGCCACCTGGCTATGCAGAAAGAGGAGGTTTCCTGCCTCATCTCTATCCGGTCAGAAAACGAGGAGAGCTACCTCTTCCATACCCCAAACACCCACCTCGTGCCCCTTCAGGCTGAGGCAGCAGGTCTCCCGCTTCTTACTGCAGAGACCGCGGGGATCAAGGAGGCCGAGCTTGCGGATCTCGAACGGGCTGTCAGCCTTGCACGGGAGCGCTACGGGATTGAAGGTATCGTGACCGGTGCCCTCCAGTCCGTGTACCAGGCCACCCGCATCCAGCGCGTCTGCCGGACCCTTGGCCTCTGGTGCTTCAACCCGCTCTGGTATACCGAACCGGACCGGTACATGCAGACCCTCATCCGGGCCGGTTTCGTTGTTGTCGTGAGCGGGGTTGCATCGGAACCGTTCACCGGGGACTGGCTCGGAAGGCAGATCGATGATCCGGCCCTTTCCGACCTGCGGAAATACGCGGCCCGGCACCGTATCACCCTCACCGGGGAGGGCGGGGAGTACGAAACGCTCGTGCTCGATGCCCCGGTCTTTCAGAAGCGGATCGTGATTGAGGATTCAAAGAAGGAATATGCGGGGTTCCGGGGGACCCTGCGGGTCGTGAGCGCCCGGCTGGAGGCAAAATGATCCTCTTAGTCGACCTCTGCTCCCGCCCGGCGTCCCTCTCCCGGGACGAGTTCGTGGGCCCCGTTGCCCGGATCGCGGAACGGGCCGGGGAGGCATGGCGCGAGGTTCACTTTTCAGAGGCCGGAAGTGCTGATCTTTTTGGGATCCGTGGTATCATCCTCTGCGGCACGGCCCTGCAGGATAACCTCTTTTCAGAGCAGGTCGCCCTCTTTGCACCACTGTTCAGGGCCGGTCTCCCGGTGCTCGGGATCTGCGCCGGGATGCAGGCCCTCTGCCTTGCTTTTGGGGGGAGCATCCGCCCGGCGTGCGAGATCGGCATGACAAAAGTCCGATCAGAGGTGCAGGACCCGCTTCTCGGCAGCCCCGGGGAGTTCGAAGCTTTCGAGCTCCACTCCTTTGCCTGCGAACCGCCCCCCGGATGGATCGTGACGGCCGTTTCGGAGACCTGCGTCCAGGCCGTCCGCCACCCGGATCTGCCGGTCTATGGCGTCATGTTCCATCCCGAGGTCCGAAATGATCATGTGGTGGAACGGTTCTGCGCCCTTTTGCAGGAGGGAGTCTGATGAGGGAATTCACCCTTCCCGATCAGAAGGTATTCATATCAACCGGAAAACCCCATCACTGCCATGAGGATCTGCCATGCCTGAATTTAAAATAGAACGGGTGACGGAGAAGACCTTTCAGGACTTTTTATACCTGCTCGGACAGCTGGCCCTGTACGAACACCTTGATCCGCCGGATGAGAGTGCCCGGTTACGGCTTTGGGCAGATCTCCTGCAGGACCGCCCAAACATTGAGGGATACCTCGGCATGCTTGGCAACGAACCGGCAGGTTTTGTCACGTTCTGCTTTACCTATTCGACCTTCCTTGCCCGTCCCACCCTGTACCTTGAAGATATTTTTGTGCCCGGTCAGTACCGGAAACAGGGTATTGGAACCCGGCTCTTCAATTTCTGCAGGAGCGAGGCCCGGGCCCGCGGGTGCGGGCGGATGGACTGGATGGTGCTCACATGGAACAAGCCCTCAATAGAATTTTACGAGAAGACCGGGGCAACCCGGCTGGGATGGTACACGTACCGGCTGGAACAGGAGCAGTTGTAAAACCAGATACAAAAAGGAAACAACCGGTCCAGTCCTTACCTCCGGCTAAACCGCGGCACCCTGCTCACAAGACACGGCCGGCACCCGGGCCTGAAAAAATCGTGTTTCCCCCCCCCAAAAGACAAGATCACCGGGTCCCGTACCGGGGATCCAGTTCCGCTTCCCTCCGGTAACATGCCGCTGATTCTTCAGGGTTTCCGCTATCCCGGAGCGTCACTCCCTTCAGGTGCCAGATCGCGGCATCGCCGGGAGAGATGAGAAGAGCCCGGTTGTAGCAGAGGATGGCCTCGTCATACCGCTTCATGTTATGAAGGGCGACTGCTTTTGCAACCCATGCATCCGAAAAATCCGGATCGATTGCAAGCGCCTCATCAAAATACCCAAGCGACTCGTTATACCGGGCCTGCCCGGTTGAATACTGAAGCCCGGTAAAGAACCGCTCCTCAGCTTCCGGGGAGGTTGTGGAGATCTCACTTCCTTTGAATGCGACAGCCAGTGCAGATCCGCCATAATTTACCACGGACCCGTTCGGATCAGCCGGAGCGGGACCGGAGGGGTTTCCGTGCGGGAAGATGCAGCCCGCGCAAAGGCCGGCGGAAAGTAAAAGGATACCAAAAAAGAGCAGCCATCTCATGGGGAATGGTTAGGGTTTACAAACATTACTTCTTGCGGTCAGATGCGGGAGCGGGTCATCCCCGGCCGGTACCTCTGCTGGCGCCCGTCCGCACCGGGACGCATCCACGGATCTGTGGAACAATTATTTTTCTTTTTACCGAATACCCGTGAACCGGTACCCGCCTTTTGGGACAAGGATCTCGAACCGGGCACCTTTCCCGGGTTCGCCGGTTTCCGTGATCAGAATGCCGGTAATTGAGAGGATCTCCCGGGAGAGGAACAACCCAAGACCGGTTTGTTTCCCAAAACCGCGCTCGAACAGCTTCTCCCGGTCTTCAGCCGATATCCCGGCACCGTCATCCTCAACGGAGATGACCAGCCCCTTTTCAGATACCTTAGCTGATATTTGGATCGTTGTCATATCCGGGCCCCCGTACCGGAGAGCATTGTCGATCAGGTTATAATACACTCTCTCAAAAAGCGGATCTGCATACACTTCGATATCCCTGCAGTCCATGACCACCCGGACATCCCGCGTTGGCAGGGATGCCTGCGCTTTTCTGATACACGTATCCAGACCCTGCCAGATCGCGGCCTTCACACCCAAATCCTCGTACTCCTTTGTGAAGACGATCTGGTGTTCAATGGCATTCACCGCACGCTCTTCCCGGATGATATATTCTGACATCTTTGCAGTATCACCGAGGAATTGTTTCGAGAGCTCAAGGAATCCTTTTAAGGTGAATACCTGGTTCCTGATGTCGTGCCGGGTGATGCCGGAGAGCAGGTTCAGTTTTCTGTTGGCCTGCAAAAGGGCCTCTTCTGCCTGCTTGCGGGCTGTGATGTCCCTGCCGATAATCTGCGCTCCTAAAAAAATACCGTCTTTGATAATTGGGGATACGGTTATGTCCAGTATGGCATAATCGCCGTCTTTTTTCCGGACACGGGTCTCCTGTTTCTGTGTCAGTGTCCTGCCTGACGCATTTTTCCTGAGGTATTCGTAGATGGAATCCAGCTCATCGGGATGTACAAGATCCACGGGAGTTTTCCCGATAACCTCATCGGCATTATACCCAAGAATTTCTCTGACCGAGGGGGCGATATAGGTTGTCCGGCCTTTTTCATCCGTGAGCATGATGATGTCTGAACTCCGTTCTGCAACGCCCTGGAATTTTTCCTCGCTCTCCCTGAGTTCCTGTTCTGCCAGTTTGCGTTCGGTTAAGTCCCGTGAGATCCCCATGACCGATTTGACCTGCCCGTCCTGGTCTTTCATGGGGACAAGGAGCGTGTCCTGCCAGGTCTTCCCGGCTGGCAGGGGGATTACACTCTCGATTTTTTTTGGTGTTCCTGATGCAAATACCTCCAATATGATCTCCCGCTGTCTTATCCCGACAGCACCCGGGAAGAATCCTGAACGGGGTTTTCCGATAATGTCTTCTTTTGGCAGTCCCAGCTGCTGTGCAGCATACGTGTTGACGTACTCAACCCGGTCGTCCCTGTCGATGATGTAGATGAGATCGTGTGCTGATTCCGCAAGCGTACGGTACCGTTCTTCGCTTTCCCTGAGCCTCTCTTGTACAAGTAATTCACGCGACCGGTAAATATCGTAAATGAGTGCGAGCAGGAGGATATATGCCGCGGCCCGGAGCAGGTGCCAGAACCACCACGATGCACCCCATGCCGGGGACAAGGGGAAGAGCACTGCCGCCATGCCGTTCAGCAGGCAGAAACTGGTGAAAACGATCTCCTCGTTGTCACAGGTTTTCTGCCGGTGACGCCAGAGCAGGGCGGCAGCACCGGCAAAGAACAGGATGCCTGAAAGGATGTTGATCGTTACTGCTGTTGCCGTGAACCCTTCACTGGTAACCATCGGTGGCAGCCATTGGGGTTCGGTGACCAGGAATGCCACAAGGGCAAGTGTACTCACCGCGGTGATTGCCGGCAGGATTACCGGGTTTTTTACATATTGTTCACGGTCCTTTACCCAGACCATGGCGAACAGGAGGCCCCCGATGAGCATCGCCATCGAATGCAGCCAGGCAGCGGATATCCCCACGGGAATAACGCAGTGAAACCCGTCGAGGATGGCCATGGCGATGAGGGCCGATGCCACCCAGACCCGGTAGGAAATGACGATCTGTGTCCTGCTCATGAAGAGGATAAATGCCGCAAGGGTCAGCCCGGAAAACAGTCCCAGGGTTTCAAGGACGACATGGTACGATGTCACCGGATATGTTCCTGTCGGCAGGAACATCTGTAACAGGATGAATCCTGCGAGCGGCAGGATAACGCAGAGGATTACAATTGCCCGGATACCAAAAACCTGTCGCATGTCGTTCATCGGTATTTCAGCCCTGCCTCTGATCCCCGGTATATGAGTGGCCGGTGGGATTGTTTTCCTCTCTGTTTCCGGAATCTCGTTACTGGTTCCGGATAGGTGGAACCTGTTTTTCTTATGAATGAGAATATTTCAACCCGGGAATGTAAAATATCTTTGTCCAGTTACCCCGCATCGGTTACCCGGCAGGGAACCGGGGTGACAGCATCTGCTGGAGCGGCACGTTCAAACAACACCCGTGCGGGGTTCCCGGCCGGTTTGTCCTGATGATGCCCATCCGGCATGAATAACGAACCACGCCATTTGCGTTTCTGGCAGAGGATCACAAAAAGGATCGTGCTGACGATTCCGATACATTCTTCTCTTAAAAGCCGGGAATCTTTTGATCATCACCTATGGCTGCAAAGGAAGACCGGTATGTACAGGTCCGGGAATTTCTCCAGGAACGGTATCCTGAGGCAGTTTCCATCTCGCTTATTGCCCGTGAACTGGGGATGAACCGGGGGGCCGTTGCAAAATATCTCGAAGTCCTCCAGTCTCAGGGCCACGTAGTGATGAAACCGTTCGGGAAAGCAAAGCTGTACACTTCGGCGCAGAACGTCCCGTTCGATGACCTCTTCGATTACCTCTCCGATGCGATCCTTATCCTCGATGCCGATCTGCATATCCTGATGGTCAACCGGAGTTTCCTGAATACCTTTGGCGTCCGCAGAGACCGGAACATCATCGGTACCGAACTTTCCCGGCTCAGTCTGGCCCTTTTCGAGAACCCTGCGGTCCAGGAAAATATCGCACGGATCATCCAGTCGCAGGCGTTCATCAACGAGATGCTGCTGATCGAACGCGGGAGCGAAAGGATCTTCCTCACCGAATTTGTCTCAACCGTTGTCCCTTCCCTTGCATTTACTGGAAAACCCGGGATCATGATCAGCCTCCGCGATATCACGACCTGGAAGAAGACCGAGGATGCGCTCAAAAACAGCGAGCGGAAGATCCGCACTCTTTTTGAGGAAGTCCCAAGCGGCATCTTCCTCTTCCACGAAGACGGCACCATCCTCAACGCAAACCGGGCATCGCTCGATATCCTCGGCCTTGCACGGTTCACGGACCTTGCGGATCTCAAACTCTATGACATTATGTGTTCGCGGAACACGATCCAGGACCTGATCCGGAAGGGGAAGATTGCCGAACTTACCCTGTCATGCAATTTCGACCGGCTCAAATCGGAGACCCTCACGGCAACAAAAAAGAACGGGGTCGCGTATTTCCAGATTGTCTTTGCACCGGTTGCCGGCAGCGCGGGAAATGCTCCCAAAGAATATTTCATTCTCTTTCTCGATATAACCGCAAAGAAACTGGCGGAAAAGCAGCTCAAGGAGCGGTACCGGAGTATCGTTTCCAACCTCCCAGGCATTGTGTACCAGTTCTATGCCCGGGATACCGGCGAATGGGGCGTACATTATGTCAACGAGCGGACCCAGGAAATTTATGGTGTGCCTGTAGAACCGCTGGACACCTGGTTCGACCGCTTCGGCGACTGCATTGCGCCGGAAGACCGCGAGCGGTGGGGGAAGTCGATCGAAGACGTTGTCCGGAAAGTTGCCTCCTGGGATTTCGAGGGCAGGTTCATCAGGCCAACAGGGGAGGAGATGTATGTCCGCGGGATATCGCAGCCGGTCCGGCTGAAGAACGAGACGGTCTGGAACGGCATATTCCTCGATATCTCCGACCGGAAACGGGCGGAGGAAGCATCGCGCAGGAGCGAGGAACGGCTCCGGGGTATTACCAGCAACCTGCCGGGTATCGTGTACCAGTTCTCAGTCCGTGATTCCGGCGAATGGGGAATCAACTACGTGGATCAACGCTCCCGTGAAGTCTATGGTCTCGATCCGGACCCGCTCGATACGTGGATCCAGCGGTACAGTGCCTGCATTGCACCGGAAGACAGCGAGCGCTGGATCCGGTCTATTGAAGATGTCATACGGCGGATGGCCCCCTGGGAGTTCGAGGGGAGGTTCATCCGGCCGACCGGAGAGGAGATGTATATCCGGGTCCTCTCGCAACCGGTCCAGCTCAAGAACGAGACCGTCTGGAACGGGATCATCCTTGATATCACGGATCGGAAACGGGCGGAGGAGGCGCTGAAGCGGACCCAGTTCAAGGAAGTGCGGTACCACTCGTTCTTCGAGAATACCTGTAACGGTGTTCTGATCTACGAGCCGGTCGGGAACGGCGAAGAGTACATCATCAAGGATGTCAACAAGGTGACAGCCGCTCTCCTGAGGATGACCAAGGAAGACCTGGTTGGAAAATGGCTTTTTGAAGAGTTCCCTGAGCTGCCGGAACCCATGGTGCACGACCTTCTCCTCCGGGTCCTGACCACTGACCAGCCGGAGTTCGTTGCGCCTCTCAAATACCGCAACCGCGAGGACTTTCCCTGGATCTCCCATTATGTCTTTAAACTCCCGTCCGGGGAGATCGCCTCCTTTATGGTGGATGTCACGGATGCGGTGATGGAAGGCAGGAAACGGAAAAAACCGGCACAATAGAGATCATATTCAGGTTCCGACCCTTCCGGACTCTTCCTGTAATCTGCCGCCGCTGCTATGAGATCTCCCTCTTTGCCATGACATCATGGAGGCGCAATCTCTGGTGGGCAACATGTTCTGCCGGGAAAAACCGGCTTTTACAATTTTAACGTGATGCTTTTACCAATGGCGAGCAATAGCCGTGAATTATCAGAACAAAAACAAGGGGAATTTTTTGTCGTGAAAGGCGAGTACAGGACATTGTCCCAATGGCGAGCAATAAAAAAAGACTTTATCACTGCCTCTGTGAAACATTGCATGTGGAAGAAAATTCCACAAAAAACCGGAACTGAGCTGACCTCATGGGTGGGGCTGGCCGGGGTTCACGTTCAACCAGAATAAGGCTGCAACTTTCGACAGTATCGCCTCAAGGGAAGTGAGCGCCGGCAAAGTGTCCCGATCAGATCATGATCGGTGCAGGCATATCAGGATTTGGATGTAAAAGAATCCTTCCCGTCCGTGACCTCCTCTTGTACCGGTGCGAGGTAGTATTCATGAAAACAAAAGTTGGATATTTCGCATCGATCGAGCAGTACAAACCGATGGATGCACTGGAACAGTCCGTACGGGCAGAGAAGATCGGGTTTGACTCTATCTGGGTTGATGATCATTTCCACCCGTGGTACCATGACGATGCACAGTGCGGGCAGGCATGGGCCTGGATGGGCGCAGTCCTGCAGGCAACCAAGAAGGTATTTGTCTCCACCTGCATCACGTGCCCGATCATCCGGTACAACCCGGCGATCGTTGCACAGACCTTTGCGACCCTCCGGCAGATGTATCCGAACCGTGTCGGCTGCGCCGTAGGCGCCGGGGAAGCCATGAACGAAGCACCGGTTGATGGGAAGTGGCCAACCGTGCCGGAACGGCAGGAGATGACTATCGAGGCAGTCGAGGTGATGGAGAAACTCTGGAGAAGCAAGGACCCGGTCTCGTTCAAGGGCAAATATTTCATGCTTGACAAGGCGTTCCTGTACACCAAGCCCAGCGATGTTGTTCCGCTGTACATCAGCGGGATGGGCCCGAAAGGTGCCTACATGGCAGGAAAATATGGCGACCACTTAATGACCGTTGCAGCTGACCCGGATCTTCTGAAAAATTCAACGATCCCGAACTTCGAGAAAGGTGCACGGGATGCAGGAAAGGATCCCAAGAAGATGGAGAAGGCCATGCTCATCTGGTACTCCGTTGACGAGGACATGACCTGCGCGATAGAGGGCCACCGCTTTTGGGCAGGGGTCCTTGTTCCGTCGATGTTCAAGTACAAGGTGTTCGAGCCCAAGGAAGTCCAGTCCCATGCAGCACTCGTCAGCCACGACCTGATCAAGAAGAACTACATCTGCGCAACGGATGCTGAAGGCTTAATCAAGGAGATCGAGCGGTTCAAGAAGGCCGGTATCACCCACTTCTGCCTGGCCAACTCCAGCCCGAACGTGGACAAAGGACTTGAGATCTTCAAGGACGTCCTCCCGGCTGTTCGGGATTAGGATCATTCCCGTTTTTTTCAGAGGACCGGAGCGTGAGATGATATGGACGAGAAACGACTTACTGAGATCTTTGAACAGGGTGCTGTTATCTTCCCCGGCGCTGAGACCGAGGCGAATGCAAAACCCTGGTACCAGCACCCGGACTGGAAGGGGGTCTTCTTAAAAGATCTCGTGACCGGAAAAGAGAGCGGTGGAAGATTCAGTTACCACCTTGTCAGGGTATGGAAAGACTGCGAGGTCATGAACCATGACCACGAGACCCAGTGGGAATTGAACCTGGTTATCAGCGGGAAAGGGGTTTTTATTATCGGGGACAAGGAGGTTGCAATAGCGCCTGGCCAGACATTTGTCACTCCTCCGAAAAACCATCATACGGTAAGTGCCGGCCAAGATGATCTCTCGATGCTTGCACTCTTTGTACCGGCACTGGTATGAACGATCATGGATGAACCGGTGCATTACCGGTTCCTTTTTCCGGCAATTTATCGGTTAGGCCGGTTCTCGACAGAAGAGATTCCCCGGCATTCCCCCGTAGGCTCCCCGCCCCCGCAAATGCCATATCACCGGTCTGAAAAATGCGATTTGCGGGGAGTCTTTATCCTGTCCTTGTCTGGGACAGGATGCCTTCTGCCTTCCTGAATGATCCAAATTAACACGATTACTGACACGGCATCCCATCGAGATAAAAACCGGGAAAATTCCTGAAAACTGACATGGTAACTGGTACGGTTTTCGTGAAACTGACACAGCTGGGTCCCGGATTGGCGGAGTTTTCTCGGCCACCCCCTGCCGCGTTACGGAAAGTCGCCCTAGTATATACTGGGGGTAAATAAAAACACCGGTTGGTTCCCGTCTGGTCCATACCCATACGAATTCTCTGGCGCCTGCACGACATTCTGCGCCGGGTGGTCTACGGCTGCATAATGTACCCCGGCAATACAACTTGCGGCAACCGCGAGGCAGATCATGAACAGCACGAGCCTGGCAAGCCGCGATAGTGGGGATGACCCAGCCATTCAAAGAATCACACCCAGAACATGTCGTCTTTTTCTGATGGGAGCGTATCTCATATAAAAACCGCGAAGCTGGAATTTTCCCTGCCGGTTTTTCAGAAAGTGGGTTCAGGTGGCATATCTCACCCTGTGGATCCACGCGATATCGATACCGATCCCATGGATGCCGGCAGCGGTCACCATACAAGAGAGAGGAAGAGCAGGAAATAGAGAACGAGAGAGAGAGACGGGATTGCCCGGAGTGACCAGTACTGGACCTGTTCAGCACGGGCGGTATCGCCGGACTCGGTGAATTTCTGGATAAGGATGCCGGATATGAGTACCAGGACGATCGTTGTATAGGTAATGACCATGAACGCGTCAAGGAACGTTGCAAAGGCAACGAGCGGGATCGCGTCCGAGGTTCGCCAGTGGATGAAGACTGCAACGACAAGCAGGGATCCGTTCAGTGCCAGCCGGTATGCGCCCTTCATCATCAGCGATGAAAAAGTGACGATAAGAAGGAGCAGAATGGGGAGGAAAAATTTTACGAGGATCGAGGAGGTTTCTCTCTGGATGCTGTAACTGAAGACTGCACGGGAATACGGGAGCTCGTCACTCATATAGGCCTTGGACCGGATAAAAGACTGTACGCCGGTCAGGCGCCACCCCGGGAGGACCATATCGGACTCGGTGTAGGTTGTATTCCCCTGGATCACAAGGACCATCCTGCTCTCATCATCCTTTTTTGGTTCGATCTCGATGGGGAGAGTATATTTATCAAACGGGTACTGGCGGAGGTCGGGGTCCACGTCAATAACCGCAAAGATCCGGTAACTCTTTTCATTGGGTGAGTCCGTGATGGTATCAACGGAGGTTTCGTGACCGTTCATAATCTCCAGGTCACTTAAGGAAACCGGTGAATCGGATTTGAGATGCAGATAGAAATTCGTCTCAAACGTTCCGTCAGCAAGGTTCAGCCGGTGAAAATCCATCACATGGACCCCGATCTGCACAACCTGCGGGGCAGTTACGTTCTTCACAACAAAACCGCCCGGTACCGTATCAGCCGATACGGGCAGGATAAAAAAAAGCACAGCAACGATGACAATCACGCCTGCCGGAAAAAACCTTCCCTGACCTGTGTGTGTTTTCATGAGATTCAACCCGGATCCGGATAGCGGATTTTTGTTCACGCTGTAATTAGTCACCAATACAATAAAGGTTCCGAAGAATCATCGTCCTGCGATAAGCGCCCTGACGGGTCCGCGTGACTATCCGTCAGGAAAAGATCTCCGGCTGATAACCTCAGCCAGGACCGGTCGGTCATCCCCCACAAATGAAATCAGTTTCATTTCCGGTCAGCCATTCTCCCCAAAACAGCCCGGTGCGTTTCCTGCCCCCTGTCTACAAATGTCCCCTTTTAATTTGATAAAATTTTTGCACAGGGACAAAGCGTATATCCCCTTACCAAAGAACATGAGTACGTGGAAAAACCACAAAACGAAAAAAATACTGCAAAGGAAGTGATAACCACGTCAAATAAGGCAAAGAAGAAAGTTGCCCCCGTATCAAAGACTGCTCCTGTACTGGCGCAGACCGAGGGCAAGAAATCCCACGGAAAGAAACGATAATTTCGTTTTCATCTCTCATTTTTTTCATCGCAAAAGCGGTTCTCTCTCAATCCCCCAGCTGCCGGCCCGGTTGTCTGTCCCCGGGATGATACCCGGAGCATCTTTCAGACAGGTGCATGGGATCTGGAATACGAAAAAAAACGCATGCCTTATCTGGATTGCCGCCAGAACGAGAGAGCACGGAAGATCTCGTGATGCAATTTTCAAAGCCAAACCGCCCGTACCTTTACATGGCCTGTGCTGCTCTCATCCTCATCGTAGTGGCACTTGCCGGGTGCCTGCAGTCTGCACCAACCCCGCCGTCCGCCGGTCTGCTGCCTGCAGCCCCGGTAAATGCAACCGCCCCGATCCGGGCCCATTACTCCCCCGGTGATATCCCCCGGCTCACTGCGGAAGCCCAGGCCGCTGCCAATGCCTCGCTTGCGGCAATCGCCGCGATACCGCCGGCCCAGCGCACAACGGACAACACCCTTCTTGCATTCGAGACTACCATGGCGGATTATTCCGATGCCGTCAGTCCGCTCATCATGATGGGGAATGTCTATCCCGACAAGGTCATTGCTGCCGAAGGGATAGCGGCCGGTGAATCGGCGGGCAATTTTTTTACGGATGTCTTTACCCGGCGCAACCTGTACAATGCCCTGCAGGGTGCCGTTCCCCGGAACCCGGGCGAATCGCGGCTTTACAATGTTACCCTCCGGGCTTTCAGGAAGAACGGGCTGGATCTTCCCGACGACCGGCTCTTACGGGTGCGGGAGATGCGATCTGAGCTGACCCGGCTTGAGACCCGGTTTGGAGCAAACCTCAACAATGACAACACAACCCTCGTGTTCACAAAAGAGGATCTTGTTGGCATGTCTGCGGAATCGCTTGCAGCGTTCCGGCAAAACGCGAACGGCACGTACCTGGTAACAACCCGGATAACGGATTATGTGGCAGTGATGGGGAATGCCGAACGGAACCTGACCCGGCAGAAGATGTACGATGCCTACAACAACCGGCAGGCGGATGAGAATACGCGACTCCTCGAGGAGGCAGTCAGCCTCCGGCGCTCGATTGCACAGGAACTCGGGTATGCTTCGTGGGCTGATTACCAGATGGACGGCCGGATGGCAAAAGACCCGGCAACGGTCATGGCCTTCATCGATATGATGAAAGTGCCCATTGAGGAGAAGAACCGGGCCGAGATGGCCGGGCTTTTGAAGATCAAGCAGGGAGCCGACCCGTCCGCAACGTCCGTTGACCCCTGGGACGTGGCGTACCTCCAGAACGAGCAGAAGAGGCGGAGCTTTTCCTATGACGAGAACCGGGTAAAGGAGTACTTCCCTGCCGATACCGTGGTGCAGGGCATGTTCAGGACCTACGGCACGCTCTTCGGTATCCGGTTCGACGAGATGGAAGGTGCTGATGTATGGTCAGAGGAGGTCCGGCTCTTCCGGGTCACCAACGTCTCCGACAATACAACCGTCGGGTACCTGTACCTCGATCTCTATCCCCGGGAGAACAAGCACCAGTTCATTTTCGAGTCCGGGATCATCAATTACCGGATAAAGAATGGGACTGCGGTTCTTCCGGTTGTCATTATTGTCGACAACCTTCCTGCCCCTGCACACGACAGGCCATCGCTCATGACTATTTACGATGTCTTCACGCTCTTCCACGAGACCGGCCATGGCATGCACAGCATGCTATCCCGGGTCCCGTACGGCTCGTTGTCCGGGACCAGCGTTGAGCAGGATTTTTTAGAAACCCCGTCGCAGACGCTCGAGGACTGGATGTATGACCCGGGCGTCATGGAATCGATCTCCGGCCATTACACCAATTCGTCGCAGAAGATCCCGGCGGAGTTCCATGACAGGATCGTTGCTGCCAGGGATGCCACAAACGGGTACTTTTTCAGCGGGCAGCTGGTCTTCATCCTCCTGGACCTGCGCCTGCATACCGCGGACGGGCCGGTGAATGCCACAAAAATCTATACTGACACGTTTGCCGAGGTGACGGGAGCACCGCTCACCGCCGGAACCCACATGCCTGCCTCGTTCTCCCACCTGATGGGCGGGTACGATGCCGGGTATTACGGGTACATGTGGTCGAAAGTCTATGCCCTCAATATGTACGATACCTTCAAATCCGACGGGATGATGAACCAGACCACCGGCCTGAGGTTCCGGGAGGATATCCTCTCAAAGGGCAACATGGAAGACGGAAATGTACTCCTGCGAAAATTCCTTGGAAAAGAACCCGGTGTTGATCCCCTGTACCGCTACATCGGTATCAATGTGACCCAAAAATCGGGGACTC
This sequence comes from Methanoregula sp., assembly GCA_041645355.1. Taxonomy (GTDB): domain Archaea; phylum Halobacteriota; class Methanomicrobia; order Methanomicrobiales; family Methanospirillaceae; genus Methanoregula. The sequence continues at coordinate 289,965 of JBAZQF010000002.1, read as the reverse complement.
TCCAGCACAGCGGGTAATGCCGATATAACGACAATTTGGGTTAAACCGTTGAGCATGTGAGATCCTCTCTCATTCTCAGAATGGAATAACCGGGCCCGGCTTTTTATTTTTCGGGTATGAAGAAAAACGGGTTATTACGTTTTGTAAATACCATCGGCATCCTGTTTTGATGGTTCCCGGTATAATACCGGAATTTAAAAAAAAAGAGCTCACTTGATCTTCTTCTCGAGCTTCTTGAGCTTCTTCTGGGCTTCTTTACTCCCTGCAGCCGCCTGCTTTGAGAGTTCTTCTGCCTTTTCCTTCTTCACTTTGTTGAGTTTTGTCAGCTGTTTCTTGCTTGTTGGCATATCATTACCTCTCTTTTGCTGGTTCTGGTTAGTTTTTTTCCTTCTTAAAAATGCCTATAAAACTTCGGGTAACCAAAGACCCGGAGGGCCATCCCTGAGATATACCGGCATACGCGTTCAGGCATGCCGCCAGATGATCCCGCCGGATTTCCTGCACAATGATCCTTCATCCGTCGCCTTGAGGCTCACGAGGGCTCCTGACCAGATGATTTTCACCATTCCGGTGTGAACCCCTGTTCATGTCCGTTTCAACAACGGTTCTCCGCGCCGGTTATGGGACCGGAATGGAAGCGCTCAGGGCTGCCGGAAATCGCATCGGGGCACGGCTCGCATGAGAGCCGCCTGGGATGATACCCCCCGTTCTCCTGCAGCACCGGCTCCGGCAGGGATCAGGATTTTTTGGTACCAAAAAGGAGAAAAACGGTAATTTTACCCGGTATGTTCAGACATAGTTGTGCAACTGTTTTGCAAGCTCTATCTTGTGCTGCAGTTCCCGCTGCTTCTCTTCTTCGATATCCCCGATGATGTCTTCAATGGGCCGGGCAAGAGAATAGATCCTGATCGGGCGGCCCTTTCCGGTAGTACCCGCATCGTAACTCCTGACCCAGTTCCTTTCGGACAGGTATCGCATGGCTAGGCTTACCTCGGGCTGCCGGAGATCCCCCCCCCGTTCCATCTGCCGGGAGGTCACGTCCCCCGCACTTGCCAGGTATACAAGGACCTTGGCAATATTTTTTTGGATCCCGAGACTGACGAGAAGACGGACAAATTCTTCTTCATGGTCAGTAAAAAACATTACGCTTTCGCTTCTCATTTCTTCACATCCCTGCCAGATCCAGGCCCATCCCCCGACAGGGGATGCGCTGATCCAGAACCAGCAGCTTGATGCTATGGTATTCACATCAATATATAATAAATTAAGCGATAACTAAAATTTTTTTTATGCTTACAAAATAAAAGCCCGGGAAATGACGGTCATATACCGGCATGCGGAGACCCGCTCCGGCAGGTTTTCCATTGCAGAATGATATTCCCAGGTCTCCTCACCGCAAACCCCGGGAAACGACAAAAAGCCGGTTCGATTTCGGGCCTTTTTGAAAAGGGGGTGCAGGCCGGTGGTCAGAGCACCCGTTTTACCCCGGGAACCGCACGGATCAGGTGCGCCAGCGCAAACGTGAGGAAGATCGCCAGCGGGAGCACGATGGCAAATTTGGCCACCTGCGGGAGAACAAGACCGGCCAGTGCCATTGCAAGGAGTATGAGTATGACCGGGTGGATGATGTACGCGGTGAAGGAATCGCCGGCCATTGCGCGGGCAACGGTTCCCTGGTGATTGAACCGCCGCGAGAAGACAGAGAGCAGCGCGGTGATGATCATCACTCCCGTCATCTGCTCCCAGAAAGCATAGAGCACTGCCGGCACATGGAGCCCTCCTCCAACGAACGGGGTAAGTCCTGATGCCGGACTGGTGAACAGGTACAATAAGACCAGCTGGGCCGCAACGAGGAGAAGGGCTGCGATGGTGCAGGTTTTCCCCACATGGTCAGGGATGGTGTCCAGCCAGTTGTTCTGTGCTGCGTAGATCCCGATGATGAAGGCTGCGATATACTGCGGGAAGAACGGGGGCTGGAGATTGAACAGCCAGGTGTAGCCGATCGGCAGGAAGATCCGGACAACTGCACTGACCAGCCCGAGGAGAAGCCCGAGGAGAGCGATGGAGACAAAACCCGGGAACGGGTGTGGTTTCTGGTCAACGGGCTGATCCGGCCGGTATACCATGGTCCAGAACAGGTATGCGAAGGTTGCGACGAGCAGGAAAAAGACAAACCACATGGGCCCGAGCGCAGGACCGTTGATCGGGTCCAGGAGGGCAACCCAGCTCATGGGAAGGGTCCCCGTACCCGTCTTTACGATAAGGATGAGAAGAGGGTTGATGAACAGGAGCCAGACAATGAGCGGGATGCCGAGCCGTACCAGCCGGTCGCGGGCGAAGCGGCTTCTCCCCTTGCGCCAAAGCGACCCCGCCACGAAATATGCCGACACAAAAACAAAGAAGCCCATAAAAAAAGACTGGTTCAGCGAATCGATCATGGTGAGGATGAACGGTGTTTCGGCACCGTTTTCCGGGTCGTGGAAATACCAGGCACCGGGACCGCCGTAGGTTATCGAGCAGTGCGTTGTGATGACAAGGCAGATCAGGAGGATCCGGAGATTATCGATGTACAGAAGACGGGATTCGTGAATCGGTCCGGGTTCTGGCACGGCTATCAACAAAAATCAGTGATCTATGGTATTTATGCATACCGGGACTTCGGCGTTCCAACGGTAGCTGGAGATCTCTTTCGCTCTGTACTCCCCTGCCATACTCTGCAGGATAAACCGGGTCTAGTGCCCTATGCAGAAGAACCCGACACGGAGATGGTGCTTACTAAAGAGTTCGCAGCCCACGCAGAAACACCGTACCGATTTTTTTGACGGGGACGTGGATGTTTTGCCTGTACAGAAGAGTTCGCCCGGCTGGTATTTTTCAAGGGAATTGGCCTTGTAGTTCGGGCATATCCTGCACAACTTCCGGCAGATTGCCCGGTTCTCTTCAGTATCCTCTACGATATTTTTAGCGGGGTTTATCATAATGAATGATCTGTGCTATCATGGATAAGAGGTTTATTGCCGGGTTTTTTGGGCATTAAAAATCAGGAGCTGGCTTTTACAAAGTCAGCCTTTACCCACGAATGATCGAACACGACAACATGGACGCCGTTAATCGCCCCGTCACTACCGGCCGTGAAATTCACCGCAGTCCCTCCAACCTTCTCGCGGAATGTATCCCCGTTGTACGGCTCAATAAAGAATGGCTCCGTGAGGTGGCCGGCATACAACAAAAGCCCTCCCTCCCCCGGCTCAACCCGGATGGTGCCGTAATAGTCCTGTGAGTACAATCCCTGGTAGGCTGCTGCGGGCCGGGGTGGCTGCGCACCGGCCGGGGCCGGTGGGAGTGGTTCGAGCGGGCCGATGACAGAGGCGCCGGGTTTCATGGCAGCAGCTACACCCGCCGCAATCTCGCTGTACCAGTCCTTTTGGACTGCCCCGGTAAAGTACAGGTCATCCCATCCGCGGATCACCGCCTGCTTGAGGATATGCCCGCCCGGGAAGCCGTTTGTCAAGACAACAATTCCCATTTTTTCTTCAGGATACAGGGTGATGTACGTGGAAACCCCGCTTGTCAGGTCGCCGCCGTGTTCAACCCGGATCCTCCCGTTCTCTGCAACCGTCTCCCACCCGAGGTCATAGGCCGTGATACTGGTATTGGTGGTCTTCATGATATTCTGGGGCCGGTGGGTTTCGCGGAGAGCCGCGGCGTCAATGACCTGCGTTCCGTCAATATTCCCGTCATTCAGCTGGAGCCTTGCGTACCGTGCCATATCATTGACCGTAGAGCTCACTCCCCCGGCAGGACTGTTTGTGTCATCATTCAGGAGGGAGCTCGCCACCGGAGTCCCGTTCATCATGGAGTACGTGTCCGCATGGTCAGGAGCGTTCGCAAAGTCCGCGAACCGTGCGCTCGTGTTCTTCAGCCCTGCGGGATCGATCACGCGCCTCTTAACCAGATCTTCCCACGACAACCCCGCTTTCCCGGCAGCGGCTGTTGCTGCCAGGGTCATGCCGATGTTTGAATAGGCATAGGATGACCGGAAATCCCCTGTCATCGGGATGTGGTAGAGCCTGCCGATGATCTCCGACCGGTTATACCCGATATCCTGGAGTTCATCCCCGGCATAGGCAGGGAGTCCTGTCCGGTGCATCAGGAGGTCGCGGATGGTCACCTGTCCGGTCCTATACGGGTCAGAGAGGCGGAAGCCCGGGTAAAGGGAAACAACCCGGTCATCCCATGAAAGTTCATTTTGGCCAACCATGGAAGCGATCGATGCGGATGTGAATGTCTTGGAGATGGATGCGAGCTGGAACCGGGTGTCGGGAGTGACCGGTTCCCTTGTTGTGAGGTTCTTTACGCCAAAGCACCGGAGATAGACAACCGTATCGTTCTTCACGATGGCAACCGCCATGCCCGGAACTTTGCTTTTCATGAACTGCTCTGTGGCATAGGTATCGAACTGCCGGATAGCAGCACTGGTATCCTTCGCCCCGGAAGTTACAGCTGGTGTGTTCATGTTCCGGACTTCAGCAGGCTGGCTGGCAGGGGACGAGATACATCCTGTGATGAGGACAATGCAGATGAGCCATGCGATAATTATCATTGAGGAATGTTTGAGAATAGTACCAGCTCCCGTTTGTACAGTTGATACGGTATCATTCCCGGGATTTCTTTCTTGTGATCTTTCCTGATCCCGGGCCATAATATCCGTTGCAGGAAAATGATGTTTCCTTCTCCCTGCCCTGGAATTTCCGGCCGGACTATACACGGGATTTTTACCGGGTTTTGCCCATTGCCGGATATTAAAAAAGGTATGTCCCGTTCAGCGCAAACGCTGCTGCGGTTTTCGCATGAAGGACCGTTGTATCAAAGACCGTGGGGTTCACATCCTTCTGCTTGATCAAAAGCGGGATCTCCGTGCATCCCAGGATAACCTCCTGTGCACCCGATGATCCCGATTGTCTTCATCGGGGTTCCCTGCGGGGTGGATGCGGCAGAGACCGGCTGGGTCTGGTTCTTGACCGGGACGAACGGTGCAGCTGCAGTACACCCTCAGGTGGGAAGTGCGACACCGACGATGAGCAGAACGAGGATGATGGAAAGGCCGGATTTCATTGTCAGTGTAGAGGATACACTGAAATACTATACTGAACTTCCTTACGGGTGTTTTGGCTCTTGGAATTATATCCAATGAACAATTCCATCAGTGGGCAGGGTGATATGAAAGATTTGCAGATTTCTGGAATATTTTCCTCTTCCCCCACTGGTCTGCCATTTCCCGGCAGGTACTCTTTTCCGGCAATGAAATCAAATGATACCTTTATTTAATCTGTAAAGTTTAATATTACCCTTAATCATAGTGACAGCTTTGTGAGGGATGAGGTTTGGTTATGAGAAAAAGTTTTGAGATGCAAAAGAGGGGGCCCGCGTTGTTCACATCGGGGCTTCTGGTCTTTGTATTCTGTTTGGCTCTGTTCGTGACACCGGTTGCGGCCGCGGTTGATGGCGTTCTTGATTTCTACGCAACCCCGACAAGCGGATCAGCTCCCCTGACCGTGCAGTTCAACTACGATTCCACCTTTAGTGCGAGAAATTATACCTGGACCTTTGGCGATGGTGAGACCACATATGGGACAACGGGCACGTATAAGGTTGTGTCTCATACGTATACCGCCCCGGGTGTATATACGGTTTCCTTGAAAATTTATAACAGTGTAAACAAATGGATGACCGTCACCAAGACGGGATACATCACGGTGGTGGCTGAGCCCACGCCCACCCCAACACCTACTCCAACACCAACACCAACACCAACGCCCACCACCGTCCCGGCGCCGGTCGCCGCTTTCACGGCAACCCCCGTGAGCGGAACAACTCCTCTGAGTGTCCAGTTCACTGATGCGTCCACCAATACCCCGACATCCTGGTCATGGGAATTTGGTGATGGGAGCACATCAACCGAGAAAAGCCCGTCCCATATCTATACAACCGCAGGCACTTTTGAGGTCCGTCTGACAGCAACCAATACCGGTGGATCCAACACCGTAACAAAGACCAGTTTTATCACAACCACTGCACCGGTATCTCCCCCGCAAGCCGCTTTCACGGCAACCCCCGTGAGCGGTACAACTCCTCTGAGTGTCCAGTTCACTGACGTATCCACCAACACCCCGACATCCTGGTCATGGGAATTTGGTGATGGGAGCACATCAACCGAGAAAAGCCCGTCCCATGTCTATACAACCGCAGGCACCTTTGAGGTCAGTCTGACAGCAACCAATGCCGGCGGATCCAATACCCTGACAAAGACCGGATTCGTTACGGTTACTATCCCGAACCGCCCTCCGGTCTTTTTATCCATAAGCCCGGTGAGCGCTGATGAAAACCAGGCAGTGTCCTTTACCATATCCGCGACAGATGCTGACAGTGATGAACTGACCTATACCATTGCCAGTCTCCCACCCGGCGCCACATTCGATGCACAGGTCTTCACCTGGACGCCGACCTATGACCAGTCCGGGACCTACCCGGTCACGTTCACCGTAACCGATGGCCAGGCTCCCGTTTCACAGGATGTTGTTATCACGGTGAATAACGTCAACCGGGCTCCTGCTGCAGATGCGGGGGCTGACCAGGTGCTGCACACCATCGGCTCAACCGTAACCCTCGACGGTTCGAAGAGCTATGATGCCGATGCAGCGACCACCCTGACGTACCAGTGGTCATTTGTAACCCTTCCCTCAGGCAGCACGGCAACTCTTGCCGGTGCAACCACCGCAGCACCCACATTTACTGTTGATAAAAACGGTCTGTACCAGGTGCAGCTGATTGTCAGTGACGGCACAACCTCCAGTGAGCCGGCCGTTGTATCCCTCACATTTGCCAATGTCATACCCGTTGCCGATGCCGGTGCAAGCCGGTCGGTGACCCTTGGCGAGAAAGTAACCCTTGACGGGACAAAGAGCACCGATGCCAATGGCGATACCCTGAAATACCGCTGGTCAGTTGCGTCTGCGCCATCAGGAAGCACAGCACGCATTGCCAACACTGCTGCGGCAACAACCACCTACACCCCGGACAAGGCAGGTACGTACTCCATACAGCTGATCGTGAACGACGGGATTGTCGACAGCGATCCCAGCACATTCGAGATCGAAGTGGTGAGCACCAGTTCAAAGACCCAGATCATCAGCGACCTCCAGAAACTCCAGGCTGCTGTCTCTGCCCTGCCCGCAGGCAGCATAAAGAGCTGTGACCTGCGCAGGACGTTAAACAACAATATCAACGAAGTCATCCGCTCGGTCCAGTGCGGGGATTACAATAGTGCACTCCAGAAGTTCAACAGCTATGTGCTGGTAAAGGCGGACGGGTGTGCAGCAGGTAATGCGGCTGACAAGAATGATTACGTGACAACCTGCAGCGCCCAGGCAGGCATCTACCCGAAGATGCTTGTCATCAGGGGTGAACTGGAGGCTGCAGTTGCAGCAAACAATGCAAACACGGGAAAGATCACCCAGGTTACAAAGGACATCCAGAGCCTTGAAACTTCAATCAAGACCCTGCCAAGGAACAACCTCAAGAGTGACAAGGCCCGTGAAATGACGAGCAGTCTCGATTCGGCTCTCCGCTACATCAAGTCAGGGAATTATGACCGGGCACTCACCATCATGAAAAACGATGTCCTGACCAGGACCGACGGTTGTGCTGTTAAGAATGTAGCCGACAGGACCGATTCCATCACGAACTGTTCGGCACAGGCTCTCATCTACCCGAAAGTGAACTCAATCATCAGCCAGCTGCAGGTCATCATCACCGAGAAGGCAAAGATGCCAAAGAATCCTGGGTATTGCAGCGGCAGTTACCATGATATCGATATCAACCGCCACCACCACTATTACGGCGACCACGACAATGATCGCTGGTACCGTGACAACAATGACGGAAAGGACAACCGTAACAACAACAACAACGGCAACAACAACAATGGAAACAACAACAATGGAAACAACAACCACCGCTGGTGGTGGTGGTGGTAATCCCGGGGAGGAATCCACTCCCGGACTCTTTTTTTTATAACCCTTTTTGCACAATCTGATGTGCCAGGGCTTTACCTCTGCAGAAACGAACCTGCACCCGTTTTCTTATTGTCCCGGTATGCCAAAACTCACCAAACGCTCAAGACCTGTAGTGAAACAGCTCTTCCTGCCGCAAACAACACCGTCTATGGCCGGGAAAAACCTGATGGTAAAAAAGGAAAAATCGAATGATCTAGCGCCTGACGCAAAAGAAGCCGCCGCGGAGGTGGTATTTTGTATAGATCTCGCAGCCCGAGCAGAAACAGCCGATCAGCTTCATGCCCGTTGCCGATGACTGGCCGCAGGCACAGAAAAGCTCGGTGGGTTGGTATTTCTCAAGGGAGTGCTTCCTGAAGTTCTGGCAGTTCTTGCAGTACTTCCTGCAGATAGCCCGGTTCTCTTCGGTATCTTCTACAACAGGCTTGTTGCCGGATTCAAACATGATAAAAAAGGTGAGCGATTCCGGATTATAGATATTTTTATCCGGTTTTACGGTGGTATGAAAAAACCGGGTCATTGCCCTAAAAAAGGATGGAATGGGCTCCCTCTGACCTGATACGGGACATCCCGGCAGAGATGCCGGGCAGGTGGCTGAAGGATTCGGGGTTCTGAACACATTAAAAAAGGGAATTGACGATCAGCTGGCTGCAGAATGCCGAATCGTGAGTGGATACAGTTCCGGATATCCGATGCCAGCGATAACCGCCGGGTCGGAATAAAAAAGGCGCCGGGCTTCGATTGCTGAATCCACGCGATAGATGAGGACCCCTAAGGTGCCTTGAGGAGAATCACCCTCCAGGAAAATTTTCCCCTGAGCAATCATGTCCCTGACATAATCCGTGTGCAGGACCATCGTTCGCCGCTCATCGGGCGTCATGGTAGCAAGAAAATCCAGGCGTTTTGGCCGGATCAGAGAGATAAAATCCATTGTGTTGCTCATACTGCTGATTACAGTTATCATCGGTTATAGGTATGGGACCCGTCAGATACCTCAGATGAGCCCCCCTGACAGGAAGTATCAGGATCTCCGGCTGATGAGTTGAGCCCAAATGCCAGGAATGATCAGCCAGGGTATGGTACCGGAACGTGTGAAAAAAATGTTCGAAACGTCCAAATCGTTAAATTGCATCAGGCATAAGATTTGACAAAAAAGTGACCGGCCATGTATCGTATTATCTACGTTGATGATGAGTCCGACCTGCTGGAAATCACCCGGCTGTTCCTTGAGCAGGAAGGGGAGATCAGCGTAGATACCCAGACTTCTGCAAAAACGGCACTCCCCCGGATCCTCGAAGAGAATTATGACGCGGTCATATCCGACTACCAGATGCCGGGGATGGATGGTATTGATCTGTTAAAACAGGTCCGGGCATCGGGGAGCAGCATCCCCTTTATCCTCTTTACCGGAAGAGGGAGGGAAGAGATTGTCATCCAGGCTCTCAATGAAGGGGCGGATTTCTATCTCCAGAAAGGCGGGGAGCCGGTCTCACAGTTTGCTGAACTTTCCAATAAGATCCGGTACGCCATCAACCGCAAAAAGGCCGAAGAGAGTCTCCAGGAAAAGATCGGGGAGCTTGACCGGTTCTTCAAAAGCAGCCTTGATCTTCTCTGTATTGCCGATACGGATGGCAATTTCCACCGGCTGAATCCTGAATGGGAACGTACGCTCGGGTACACGGTCAGCGAACTGATGGGAAAAAAATTCCTTGATTTTGTCCACCCTGATGACCTGGCACCGACCCTTGACGCGTTGGCGAGGTTGGGCAGCCAGAACACGATCCTCAATTTTGAGAACCGGTACCGGCACCGGGATGGTTCGTACCGCTGGATCGAATGGCGATCCTACCCGTACGGTAATTTCATTTATGCAACTGCCCGCGACATCACCGATCGCAAGCAGTCCGAGAAGGTGCTCCTGGAGAGCGAGCAGAAATTCCGCAACCTGTATACCCACATGATCGAGGGTTCGGCACTCCATACCCTGAAGGTGGATGACCAGGGGATCGCGGAAGATTATGTGATTGTTGAAGCCAACCCGGCATTCGAAGCCAACCTTGGGATACGGCGTGAATCCGTTATCGGGAAGACGAGCCGGGAAGCGTATGGTGTGGCAGAACCCCCGTACCTGGAGGTCTATGCACGGGTGGCCGAATCGGGCCAGCCGGAATCTTTTGAAACCTACTTCCCCCCTCTGGACAAGTACTTCTCCATCTCGGTGTACAGCCCGGAAAAAGGTATGTTTGCCACGATCTTTGAGGACATCACCAAGCGCAGGCAGGCCGAGGAGGCCCTCAGGGCAAGCGAGGAGAAGTACCGCCGGATTGTCGAGACTGCCATGGAGGGGATCTGGTCCATGGATGCTGAATTTTCCACGGTTTTTGTCAACCCGAAGCTGGCAGAGATGCTGGGCTACCCCATGGAAGAGATGCTTGGCCGGAAGATCATGGACTTCATGGACAGAGAAGAGCTTGCCGACAATGCGCTGAAGATGGAGAATCGTTTGCGGGGAATCAATGAATTCTATGAACGGAAATTCCTTCGCAGGGATGGGAGCATCCGCTGGTTCGGGGTCTCGGTTACGGCACTCAGAGATCCTTTCGGGGCCTTTGCCGGCTCGTTTGCCATGCTGACTGATATCACTGACCGGAAAGTGGCCGAGGAAGCACTCAAAAATAAGAACGAAGAGCTTGCAGCTGCCTATGCACAGCTTACTGCTTCGGAAGAAGAACTCCGGCAGTACCTGGATGAACTGGCTGCAAGCGAGCAGGAGCTCAGAAGAAGCGAGAGCAAATTCCGGGACCTGTTCAACAATGCAATCCTCGGAATCTTCCGGTCAACTCCTGACGGGCATTACCTTGACATGAACCCGGCATTTGCCCGGATTGCAGGATACTCCTCGCCCCGGGAGATGATGGATGCTGTTGAGGACATCCGGCAGCTGTATGTTCACCCGGAAGACCGCATGGAGATCAGCAGGATGCTCTCCGCTGCCGGGGAAATCCGATCCTTCGAGACCGAGATCCGTCGCAGGGACGGCTTAACCATCTGGATTGCCATCAATGCCAAAACGGCCCGCGATGGCAATGGGAATATCCTATGGTTTGACGGGACTATCGAAGAGATCACAGCCCGGAAAAAAGCCGAGGCAGAACTTGCCCGACTGCATGGGACACCCGGCAACTGAAAGGATACCCGGCCCTGGGGTCAGGCAACGTATTTTGAGTTCTCCATGAGACGCCGGCAAATAAGGGACGAGGCGATCCACCCGTACTCTTTCTCGTACTCATTGACGGACGAGTACGAGAGCAGGTTGAGGGTGTACGGCAGCAGGGCAAGGTAGTACTGGGTGATGTCATCATCGCCCGGCGTAATCGCACTTGCATACTCTCGCAGTTTCCGGACACACCGGAAGGCTTTCTCAAGCGCCGGATTGCTGATGGTGGCCGGGAGATCCGGGATATCAGAAAGTGCCCGTGCGGAGAGGAAGGGCACATCCAGGCTCACGAGCTCTTTGAGCATTCCGGTGGATGTTATCGTTACCATCTCGCCCTTGATCACCGCCTCGAGCTTGACAATATCCCGCAGGATGTGCGAGTACCGTGTCTCGGCAAAATCGATCAGCCAGAGGTTGCCAGTCTCGTCCATTAAGACATTTTTCATGTTCAGGTCACCGTGGACGGAGCTCTCGTACACGGAAAAGAGATCTGCTGCCCTCCCGGGCATCACCTTTTCAACAAACCAGAGTGGGTTCGTTGATCGCCCGAGTCCGAAGGGGAGTTCGATCTCTTTCATCTCCGGCGTTGCACCGAACCGGGATCCGGCATAGGCCTGGATCTGGTCATATTTCCAGAACCGGTTGTACTCCTGGTACAGGGCCATCTCTTTTTTCTTTGGCTCCCCGTACCATCCCTGGAGCACGACCCGGAAGAGGGTATCGAAGACCGGCAGCACCTCGTCGGTGGTGCGGGACAGGTAGAAATCCTCAAGCGAGAAAATTTTACTCTCCGTTCCCCGGATCCCGACAAAGTTGTAGAGGATACCGCCGTACTCCCCGATCCGCTCGGTCTCGATCACCTGGGTGGCATTGTTCTGGATATAGCGCTTCACGTGATCGGTATACCCGTGGATCTCGGCCTCGATGACCGGCCAGCTCCCCAGTTTCATGACAAGCGGCATCATCAGCCGGCCCCTGCTGTCCCGGGCATTGACCCGGAAGACGAGCGTGCCGGAAAATCCGCCCGTCAGGGGAATGAGTTCAACCTCCCGGCACCCGGGGTGCAGCCAGCGGGTGAGCGTCTCAAAGGTCCGGTTCCACCCGGGACATTCCCCGGTGATCCGGACCGGCATCCGGTCGGTATGCATTATTTCGGAGATGTACAAGACCCCGATCACTGCCCGGGAGAGTTTTGTTCCGGAAGAGAGCCGGACGAGATCGATGCAGGGTTCCTGTGCGGTTGTTGCTGTAACGAGGCGGGTGATGTCCCGGGTTGTGTACGCGGGAGGTGAATCAAAGACCAGGCCATGCTGGTACAGGAAAAGATCCGTTTTTTTGGATCCCGGTCCTTTCTGGCAGAAGATTGCATCGAGTGTCTCGTGGTCATATGCTGACAGATCGGATGCGGTATCAATCCCTATCCCGAACGAGACCAGCGTCCTGTCCCGGTGGAGTGGGGCCGGGCTGCCGGGTCCGGCCAGGTTGCTGATACCCGCGTACATGACGGTGCTTATGACCGGGGGGCAGTCTTTTTGGGTAGCCTTTGCATGCACAAGGATATCGGCGTACAGCTCTGAGAGCAGGAAGCCATCCTGGCTTATTGGCTCGGCAACAAGGATCTCATGAAACTGCATGTTACCGGATACCAGGAATGCACAGTTGAGCAGGATCCGGGGAGCATCTTTTTTAGGGAGGAGGAAATCCGGAAGATCCTGGCTCTCAAACGGCTTCCAGAAGATGGCATTTCCCGTTGTCAGGACTAACCCCCTCCCGGGAAGATCACCGGCTCCCGGTTCGCCGACAGAACCGGTACCTGCGGAATATTCATCGGGATGAAAAAGACGGGGTATGAGATCGTCGGGACGGAGTGTGCCTGCGCACTCTTTTTCACCGGAGCCCGTGATCTTCAGGACTGCATGGTGGTCCGGGAAGGATTCAGCAGACAACCGTGTACGGGCGGTTTTTGGGAGAACCGTCTCCCTGCCGGCCTCTGCCGGACCCTTCTCGAGCCGGCACCGGTGCAGTGCCTCGTCCCGCGTGGAACAGAGCGTGAAGATCCGGTTGTACCCGGTTATCTCAAGGACTTTTACCACCGGCGGCTGGACAGAACAGAGGAGCAGGTGCCCGCCTCTTGCCCGGAGTGCCTTTTCCAGTCCCGAGAAGATCCGGATCCCGGCGCTGCTCATATACAACACGCCGGCCATATCGAAAAGGACTGCACGGTCTGCGGGAAGAACATGCTCTTTTACGGCTGCGTCAAGCTGGATGGCTCCCGAAGAATCGATCCTCCCTTCAAGAGTGAAGATGGCAGCGGTGTCGGTCCGGACAAAACGGCATTCCATCAGCTGCACCTCCCGCATGTTCCAAAAAAGGCGTGTAACCATTCCGGTAGCAATACGAAAACTCTTTGGTTTTCTCCTTTGCAACCGGGTATCTGGTCATTCATTCAAATATGATATGATCCTTCCGGTGCAAAAATATCCCTGTTTCTTTGTGGCATCGCACTATGGTAACGGGAGATTATCCCATTTTCATCCGGCAGGATGGACGGCACGATCCGGCCCCGGGGTTCCCGTTGCACATCTCATGGAATCCGTGCCCATTATTTTTGTAAACCGCGAAACCGGACAGAAGCGATTCTTATAGCTTAAAGTCTGTCACTATTCCATGCAGTATCAAAAGCAGATTTTATTAATTTCCGTTTTTTTCCTGGCCGTTATTGTTGTTTTTTCCGCGGGTTGTACCAACACATCTTCCTCCGTTCCAGCAACCCCCGCCAGTGCTGCTGCCACGGTCACCCCGCAGGCTTCCGCAACCACCACCCTCAGTATGGTTGGGGTCTGGACCGGAACAACCACCGGGTACACCAATGCCGATGGATTCCGCGAAACTGACACGCCGCGGTATGTCTTCACGGATCAGAAAGGACAGGCTTTTACCGGCAACAAGACGTTTACCCGGGCAAGCGGGAAAGTTTTTTATGAGAACCTGTTTGGTGTCATCTCGAATGACGGCACGATCTCCATTGTTGGGAACGGCACCGGCACAACGGTCGGCAAATTTATCGGACCCAACGAGATTGAACTGGTATTCCTCAATTCCGGCGATGATGCCCGGGCGCTGACCCTCCACCTGACCCGGAAACAGATCTGAAATCTCACTTTTTTCCGAAAGTTCGCTTTCGTCTGCAGCCGGATCAATAAAACAGGGATCGTGCAGGACGAAAAAAAATTATGACCGGATCCGGTCCGCCATGGCTTTTCCGGCAGCGAATGCCATCTCCATCTCGGGGGCATCCGGGACGTACAGGACTTCTTCTGATCCGACAACCGTGAACCCTGCAGTCTTAAGCTCGTCGGCAACCATCTTGACAGCACCGCCTTTCCCGCCCATGGAACCGAAGGTAAACGCGAACCGCTCGCCAGTACGGTTGAAGTGCAGGCCTTTGAGGTAATAGAGAAGGTCGCCGATGCTCGGGTATGGCATGTCGTTGATGGTCGGGACACCGACCATGATCGCCTTAGAATCAAGGATGTGCTTGACGATCTCGGAACGCTCGTCATCGTGCAGATTGAATACCTTTACATCGCACCCGCCGGCGATGACGCCTTCCGCAAGGCCGTGGGCAAGCATCCGGGTTGAGCCGTGCATGGTATCGTAGATGATCGTAACCTTGTTCTTCCGTGAAGAGCCGGTTGCCCATCCCACATATGCCCCGAGCACCTTGCCGGGATTGGTCCAGATCTGGCCGTGCGACGGGGCAATCATCTTTACTTTTCCGATCAGGCCCAGACCGGTCAGCTCGTCAGCCTTTTTCAAAAAGAGCGGGGTTAAGGGAACGATGAGGTTCGCATAAAACTTCTGCGTAGCATCCATGAGCACGTGTTCGGGGATTTCAGTGTCAAGGCGCTGTGCGCAGCAGATGTGCTGGCCAAAGGCATCGTTCGGGAAGAGAATACCGTCCTCAGCGTACAGCGTGAACATCGAGTCCGGCCAGTGGAGAAGGGGTGCCTGTACAAATGCGAGAGTCTTTTTGCCAAGATCGAGCGTTTCACCGGTCTTCACGTGGTGGAACACTGCCCCGGAGAGTGCCGGGAAGTGCCGGAGAAGCCCCTTCTCCGCAACCTCCGTGCAGTAGATCGGTGCTTTTGGGAACTTCTTGTGGATCTCGACAAGCGCCCCGGAGTGGTCCTTCTCCACGTGGTTCTGGACAATGATATCGATCTGCTCTTTCTTTCCTTCCCGGGCAAATGCATCCGCAATCCTGGCCCACATCTGGGCCGAGTGGCCGGGGTACACGTTGTCGATGAGTGCGGTCTTCTCACCAAAAACAAGGTAGCAGTTGTAGGACGTTCCATCAAGGGTGTACCCGTGATAGGTTCGCAGGTCCCAGTCAAGCGACCCGACCCAGTACACGCCTTCTGCGATCTTATAGGATTCTGCTTTCATGGCAATCACTTTGTTCGTAATAATACGAATGTTCTATTGTATGCGAACAATCTTTAAGAACATTGCGATACACATTCTGTGTATGAAATCCCGCAGGGATCAAAGAACCGGTGTCCAGGACGGCGATGTCCGGCTCTTCTCAACGCGTGACAATGTTGTGGCAGTAGACAGCCCCGTCAAGCTCCGGATCCTCGGGATTGTCACGAACGGCCCGGTCCCCTTCGACCGGATTGTAGAAGAGACGAAAAAAGCCAAGTCCACCATCTCGGTCCATATCCGGGATCTCGAGCGTGCCGGGCTTATTGAGTCCCTGCCGGACTCCCGCGACAGCCGGCGCCGTCTCATCGGCCTTTCTTCCGCTGCTATCGGGAGGCTGACCAATACCGATCGCACTGCGAGATCCCCCTCCCATCTCCACCGCAGCGGGGACCATGACGAACCGTTCTCTGATGATGATATTGTCTCGTTCTTCCGGTACTGCGTGCAGGTATTCCGGACTGAGGCCATGACCATGGGGATCAATATCGACCCGGTGCTCGAGCGGACCGGATCCGAGGTGGGCAGGGTACTTGCCCCGCGGGTTGCCGGAGGATCGGTTGAAGAAGTTGTCCAAAAGATGGACGTGTTCTGGCAGGCCCACAGCCTTGGCGCGATTGCCCTGGCCGGTACCAGTCCGCTGACGCTTGAGGTGACCGGGTGTTTCGAGTGCGAGGACCTGCCGGTGACCGGCCACGGGGCCTGTGCCTTTGATATCGGGGTTATTGGATCCATCTTCTCCCATCACCTTGGCTGCCCGGTTACGGTCACTGAGGAGGCCTGTTACTCGTCCGGCAATGACCGCTGTATCTTCATGATCATACCCCGGCCTTTTTCGGGCAATAATTTTCCGGCCGGATCTCCGGTTGGGGAATGATCCGGCAGCAGCGTACAGGACGCCGGGCTGTTCACAGTTTGCCCGGCGATACCCCCCTCCTTGCGTCACCCGTTAATCTGCCCGTTTTCAGATCTGCTGCCCGTCAGGATGCATCTGTTTTGATCGAAAAAAGAAGAGGATAATTTAGTGCCTTCAGGGAAACCGGACAACAACATCATTTTCCGGAAGCCGGTTTACCTGGGCAAGCGGTTGCCGGAAGAACGTGACAAGGCCGCCAAATTCGGCCATCAACTGTTTCGTGGAATACCCAGGAGATGCCATGCGTTCTGCCCCGAGGGTTGCATTCACATCGCCATTCACTTCAAACGAACGGTACACGTGGGGATAGCCCTCGGATCCCAGGAACGTGGGGTTATCCGTCACAACCTGGAAATGGAGGTGCGGGATGTCGGAGTTCCCGCTGTTGCCCATCAGGCCGATGACCTGGCCCTCTTTGACTGTGTCGCCTTTCTTTACCCGGACCGAACCATTGACCAGGTGGGCATAGCAGGCATATTTCCTGTTCCCGAGATCGAGGATAACGTAATTGCCGGCCGCTTCTGCAATGGTGACCCCGAGGGGAGCGTAGATAGTTGGAGCATCAGGAAGGCCGTCAGATGCATCCGCGACCATGCCGTCAGCAACCGCGTATATCTCCTTTTCCCACCCGTAATAATTCCGGGCAAGGGTTGCATTACCGGCTGCTACCTGCCCGGTCACCGGATCAAGGAGGACCCAGTCCTGGGCAAACCGCTGGGGGACCCGGGGTGTCCCGTTTAAGGTGATCTGGGCCCGGAAGTGGTGGGTTAGGGGAGCGGTGGTCTCCATGACCATCCAACCGGTTCCGTGCATGGGAGACCCGACAACAACAGGAGCCAGATCCTTTCTTACGGCAACCTCGCCGCCGTTGATTGTTGCCGCTGGGAGTCCGGCAGCGGACCGGTTCAGGGTGAGGCGGTGGGAGAGCCGGTCCGGTACTGCACCCGGGCTGACAACAAACCAGATAGATACGCGGGGCAGGGTCAGTTTTGCCGTTCCATCCTGGAGCTCGGCCGGCGTGGGTGGCGGGACGCTTGCCGGGTGGTACAGGGCATCCAGCAATGCGCCGTCTTCAGTGTAGAGGACTTTTCCGGTGGCCGGGTCGAGAACCTCAACCTTCTCCACAACCGGTACCTGGCCATCGGCCGGCACCATCTCGAGTTCGTAGGCAAGGTTGATGCCATCCGTACTGGCAACCGGAATCGGCGGGAACGGGACAGTCATGTTCAGGGCATGGGGTGAAGGAACATTCTGCTGCACCGTTGCAGGCTGAGTGCAGCCGGCAATGAGGATCGCGAAGATCACGATCATGAAGATGAGAATGAAGCTCTTTGCTGACATGGTGGTAACACTTGGTTGTTGGTTTGTATCGTATAAATTGCGTTCCTGTCGCGAACTGGTGACAACCGGCTGAAGAGTTCCTGTGACAAGGGACCTTACAACACTGGAATAATCAAGGGCAGACTCTCCGCCACATCCCCAAAAAAGCCGGATAACGCACCCGTGTGCCGTTTCCCCGTCTCTCTATTCTCTGCCGGAAAACCGGTACCCGCCATCAGGTACAAAAATCTCAAACCGTACGCATCCTGCGGGCTCACCGGTTTCATTGATACTTATTGCGGTAACCCCGAGAATTTCGCGGGCAAGGAAGAGGCCGGGACCTTTTTTCTCCTCGTATCCCCTCTCAAAAATTCTCTCTTTCATATCCTCCTGAATCCCTGTACCATTGTTCTCAAAGATAAGAGTAATCCCCCCGGAATTTTTCTGATAATACAGCCGGAATTCCGTAGCGGTTTTATTATGCACGAGAACATTTTCTGCAAGGGCAAAAAAGACGTTCTCGAAGAGGGGATCGGCATAGATCTCCAGTCCTGCCACATCGAGTTTCCGGGATAATGCCGACAGATCGAGATGCGAGACTGCAAGGAGGAATGTCTCCGTGACACTCTGCCACGACGGGGGTTTCAATCCAAGATTCTGGTACTGGCTGGCAAACTTTAAGGAATCCGTGATGGTCCGTACAATTCCTACCTGCTTATCATGAAAATACTGACTTTTTTCATCGTGGGAGATCCGCGTTTCCAGGTTCAGATATCCTGACAGGGAAAACAATGCGTTCTGGATATCATTGAACGTAACCGAATTCAGCAGGTTCAGTTTGGTGCGGGCAAGCTGCAATGCGATCTCCATACGCTTCTGTTCGCTAATGTCGCGGATAGTTCCCTGGAACCCGATTACATTCCCGTTCATATCGTACCTGGCAACGGTTGTGATGAGCGTGTGAATCACGGTTCCGTCCTTCTTTTTCAGGTCAACGGGATATTCACGGGTAAACCCCTTCTCTGCTATGGTACGGATATGCCTGCTGCGCTCTTCCGGAGAAGTGTACAGATCGGGGATCTTTACCCGAAGGAGTTCTTCCCGGTCAAAATACCCGAACATCTCCACTGCCGCATCGTTCAGGTCTACCCACTGCCCGTCTTTTGTGGTAATGAAGACACAGTCCTGCGATGTTTTGAAGAACCGCGTGTAGGTATCGAGGCTCTCCTTTAACGAATCCTCCGCACGCTTGCGTTCCGTGATATCACGCGCCTCGGGAATAAGCAGGACAACCGTACCGTTCTCATCAAGGACCGGTTTGATGGAGAAATCAAAGAGCCCCCGGGCATCGCCGGCACCCAGGATCTCCACTTCATACCGGACAAATTCTCCCGAGGCGGCCCGGGTAATTGCATCTTTTAAACCCTGCACCCTTTTTTCATCACCCCTCCACCAGCGGGCTTCCCAGAATGGCTTATTGATGATCTGATCCGGATTTACCCCGGAATAGGAAAGAGCGGTCTGATTTGCCTCAATCAGGGTGCCGTCCGGTTTCATCAGGCCGGTAAACTGGAAGGTTGAATTAAAAATAGCTCTGAACCGTTTCTCGCTTTCCTGGCCCCTGATGGTGAATTGCCGGATGAGCAGGAAGAGGAGAACTGTTGTGATAACTATAAAAAGGACTCCCTTGACTGATGAAATGAAGATGAAATCATCAGGGCTCCTCGCCAGCGAGAGAAAAATTTTATCGGAAAAGATGATCCAGATGATGCCAAACACCAGGTAAATGATACAGATCTTCACGGTACCAAAAGCATATACCCGGTCTCTTTTATCCCAGAAAGGGGTCTGGTTCTCTGATGGCATTTCCGGTCCTGTTTTTTTTCCATTCCCCATGATCCTGATGGATGAGGACTTTTATAGTCCGGCACTTGGAGTAATCTCCTGTAATACATAAGAACTATATGAACGTTTCAGATCCCGCACCCGGGTGGTGAACGATATGCCCCTGCAGGATCCCGATAGAAAAAATAATGAAACTCCTGCGAGCACCCCGTTGCACAAGTGTGATACTGCACTGAGGTTCTGCAAACAGGATAGCAAGTCGCCGTCTTTAGAGGAATAAATGGGATGTTTTCACCGGAACCAAAAAGATCCTTTGTCCCCGTTTGTTCAGTTGCCAAAAAGGGGAACGAGTTCAACCTTCTGCCAGTTTTTGTCCGCCACCTTCATCCAGAGCGTCTTTGTCTCCGGCATGAAGACGACCTGGTGGTTGGTAGAGTACGTATTGCCATAGAGGGCCGAGTGGCAGAATGTTGCCCCTCCGTTCTCCAGGCAGACGTCGCGGATCTCCATCATCTTTCTGGCATCGATTGATCCCTTTGCTTCTCCTGCCTGCCGGAGGAGGTTATTGTAGCGGGAGACCGAGTGTTCCGCAGGAGCCGCACTGAAGTTCCAGGCCGGGTCGGCGAAATGGTTGGCTGCTGCAATGACCCCGGTGCCGTTTCTCTGCCGGTAGGAACCTGAGAGGACGATGACCGGGTAAGGGCCGGCAGAGAACCGCTGCCCGCCCTCGAACGAGGCAACTGGTACAAGGTCCGTGCCTGCTGGCCGGGAGAGTGACACCACCTGGGGCAGGGAGAGTGCGGCAACAGTACCGGTAAGGATGCAGAGGGCAATGAGCATCAGGATGGCTTTCAAACATGTTGATGCTTGTATCGATGGATTAATCTTTTTAATACCGATCTTCACCATATCTCCTGTGTCCTGTCCGGTAACCCTTCCCCAAACTGCTTTTCGGCGCGAACAACCCACGGCATACCCGGCCTGCAAAGCCATATGGCCACAAAAAACGCTCCAAACCCGATAAGTCCCAGGAGCCACTGCGGGTCCGGGTAGATATACAGAACAACCCGGAGGCCGCTGCCCCAGATGAAGATTGCGAATGCAAAGAAGTAGAGAATCAGGTACTGGAGGGTCCGCGATCCCTCCGCAACAACGACATACATTCCGGGCAGGGTACGCAGGAGCAGGTAATACAACAATAAGAGGACAAGAATGGTTCCCGGAATGAGAAGCACCCAGGGGCTGAGACCCATCCCGTGGTTGAAATTGCCGGTATCGCCGTTCGACGCGAACGCCCGCATCGGCATATAGGCAAAAAGTTCCATCATGTTTGCGACAATAAACCAGAATACGAGGTGAAAGCCCCACTTGTGCTTTCGCAGTACACCGGACAGCAGGAGGATGAGGCCGCAGGTGATGATGATGGTATGCACAACAAGCGGCATTACTCCGGTTATCGCACCGTCGAGATCACGTCCCGTTGCCCAGAGTTGTGAATACCGGACCCCTTCATCCCAGCCGGTCATGGTAATGGAGTTCCCCCAGACAATTCCGAAAGGGTCCGGCATAACCCCAAGGAGATGGGCTGTTATACTGTGGGTAAATTCATGGAGAAGGATGACGACCGCCTGCATCACGAAAAACGTTGTCAGCATGATCACGGTATAGAGAACCGCAGACCGGATCTCTTCCTTGCGATTCATGATAACCCCCTCTTGTCGTTGTCGGGAAATAAAGGATTGGAATTGAATACTATGAGGGCGGTATCAGACACTGGTGAAAAATGTACGGGGGATCTCCTTTCCGGATGCAGGTCCGTCCCACAAAATGCATGTTCCAGTCCGGCAAACACCACGGTAATTATATATAAATAGGGGAAATGCGGAATCAATCGATCATCAGCGGAAGGTAAAGAGAATGGAGTTTGGAAAGATCGTGATGTCGCGGTATGCGACCAAGAAATTCGACGGCAGGAAGATCCCTGAATCAAAGGTAGACGAGCTTCTCGAGATGGTGCGGTTTGCCCCGTCGGCACTGAACCTCCAGCCCTGGAAGGTCAAGCTGGTCACTGACAAAAAGACAAAAGAGATGCTCAGACCTGCTGCCTTCAACCAGGAACAGATCACCAGCTGTTCGCACCTTCTGGTCTTCTGTGCAGATCCTGATTATGACAGCCTCATCGCGAGGCTTGGCGCTCTCCTCAAGAAGAGTGGCGTTCCGGCAGAGGTGCAGCAGATGATCACGGATATGGCAGCCGGTTTTGCAAAGCCTATGTCGCCGGAACAGAAACTGGCATGGTCACAGGCACAGACCTATCTCGCGCTCGGAAATGCCCTGAATGGAGCAAAAGCCCTGGGTTTTGACTCCTGCCCCATGGGAGGGTTTGATCCCAAAGAGTTCTTGCGGATCCTGAAGATTCCTGCACCTCTTGTCCCGGTGATGCTCTGCCCGCTCGGGTATGCAGCCGACAAGCCGATGCCAAAGGTCAGGTTTGCAAAAGAGGATATCGTGTTCTGAAAAACCGGAAATTTTTTTGGAACAGGTGTCTGTTCAAGATACCCTCCCCCACTAGGCGATCACGGTATTGGATGGCCCCCCCATCACCCCTTAAAATAAGATACTAATCGGTCCGCAAGAACAAGCCGATCTCCGGGGAATCAAATCCGGTTACCCTTCCTGACGGGCTGGCCCTGAATGTGAGATATCCCACCTGATCGTCCGGGTTCGGGAATGAAAAGTACCAGGTATTTTCCGTCACTTGCATGAGGGTGCCCGGGTATTTTGCCGGGCCAAGCAGGAAGGTCATATTCATCGCATCCGCACTTTCGTTTACAAGCATCGTGCCGTACAGGCTGTTCTGGTATGCACCAGCGAGAGCGGACGGGGCTATCGTTGCGGGCTTTGCATCCTTTGGCCGTTCCACGGATTTGATGAGAGAGTTCCACCCTGCCTGGTTGATCTTCTCGCGGGCCTGCAGGTCAACCCCGCTCTTCCCGATGTACCTTTCGAGGAACTCGTCACGGATAGATTCAGGCATGACGGTCAGCTGCTTGTTTGCTATGACAACGAGGCCGGCATTTTTTCCGGGGATGAGGATCACGATCGAGCGGACGCCGTCAAGCGCCCCGTTCTTCTCGATAACCCTTTCGCCAAGGAAGTTGTAGGAATCGCAGCCAAGGCCTACAGCTGCGTTTAGGTCTGCAAGGGGGCCTCCCTGACCTGCCACCAGGCTTGCCGCATGGATCTCCTTCACGGTCTTAGGACTGAGAACCTGCTTTTTGTCAACCGAACCATTGTTTAACATCATACGCAGCCACTGCGTCATGTCAC
Source organism: Methanoregula sp. (assembly GCA_041645355.1). Lineage (GTDB taxonomy): Archaea > Halobacteriota > Methanomicrobia > Methanomicrobiales > Methanospirillaceae > Methanoregula. The sequence continues at coordinate 266,780 of JBAZQF010000002.1, read as the reverse complement.
GGCCGGTGGAGACTACCTGGCCGGCCGCGGGAAAACCAGCCACTTCGAGCGGGATGGTATGGACCTTTCCACTGGTACCGGCATGGCCGGAGACATGGTTGTCATCAAGGTACAGGGTTTCGGGATGGGCCCCCGAGCGCGTCATGGAAAGCGGCCGGATGATCCGGGCATCGGTCAGGTCCTCCCAGCTCCGGTTGTCTGCTTTTGCCGCAGCTTCGCCGGCTATGAAGAAGCCCGCATTCGAGTAGATGTACTTCTCCCGGAAGCTGGTGCCCGGTTCAAGGTAACGCATCCGTTCCATCATCTCACTGTTCGAGTACCCGAGCCTGCCCAGCAAATCGCCATCAAAGTGCTTAAATCCCGTGCGGTGGGCGAGAAGATCCCGGAGGGTAGCATGCTCACCGGCATACGTGTCTTTCAGCGTAAAGCCCGGCAGGTACGTGACAACCGGAGTGTCCCAGTCCAGCTTCCCCTCGTCTACCAGGGAACCGACCGCACCGGCAGTGACGTACTTGGATACCGATGCTATCTGGAAGCGGGTATCCGGATCAACTTTTTCGGGTTTCCCGGTCTCCCTTACCCCAAACCCTTTCAGGTACACAACGGTGTCGTTCTCGACGATACCAACCACTGCACCCGGTACTTCATATTCAGCCATCTTCTGGCTGATAAAATCATCAAAGCCATCAAGTTTTCCGGTCGGCTGCTTCGTGCCAGTGCAGCCGGCACAGGAGAGGGAACCGGCCACAAGGCAGACCGCAAGGAACAGAAATGCATAGTGCCGGGCGGGTTTTCTCATGAATGGGAGTTGGGTTCTGTTATGAAAAATATTGCCATATGCAGTCATTGTACCGGACAACCCGGCAAAGGAGAATTTACTTATCGAGAATCCGTATCGTGAACGGCCAGTGGGTAAACACTTATCAGGAAATACCCTGTACTCAATCGTAGGGAAGGTGTTCTGTTATGGCGGGTGTTCCAACTATCGGGGATTATCTTATCTCCCGTCTTGAGGAGATGGGTGTTGGCCATGTATTCGGGGTTCCGGGCGATTACGTGCTGGGCTTTTTTGAGAAACTCTCAAACAGTACGCTTACCGTGATCAACACCAATGACGAGCAGGGCGCGGGTTTTGCAGCCGATGCCTATGCACGGGTGAAGGGGCTCGGTGTTGTCTGCGTCACCTTCGGTGTCGGCGGGCTCAAGGTTGTCAATACCACCGCACAGGCATATGCCGAGAAATCACCGGTGCTGGTCATCAGCGGGGCACCGGGACTGCAGGAGCAGCACCTGCATACCATGCTCCACCACAAGGTTGGCACCTATGATGACCAGATCCGGATCTTCGAGCGCATAACCGTGGCATCGGCCTGTCTTTCTGATCCTGCGAGGGCGTTTTTTGAAATCGACCGGGTCCTTTCTGCGATCGTCACTTTGAAAAGGCCGGGATACCTGGAGTTGCCCCGGGATATGGTTGGCGTTGTTCCTCTGGCAGGGTTTCACGTTTCTTCCGGTTCTGCATTACCTGCCGGCGATCCGGGGATGGCAAAGGAATCTTTGGACGAATCCATTGCCCTCATAAACAAGGCATCCCGCCCGGTTATTCTTGCCGGGGTGGAGGTCTCGCGGTATACCCTCGCTGAGAAGGTGATGGCCCTTGCAACCCGGGCAAATATTCCGGTGGCTTCGACTATCCTGGGAAAATCGGCGATCGATGAGCGGCACCCCCTTTTTATGGGGATTTATGCAGGAGCCATCGGGGACGCTCAGGTCCGCGATTATGTTGAGGCAAGCGACTGCCTCATCCTGATCGGGGTCTTCCCTACCGATCTTGACCTGGGGGCCTACACAGCTCACCTTGATACGAGGAAGATCATCGCCATCTCGGGTGAGAAGACCACCATCGGCTATCATTCATATGACGGGGCAGGCTTCGAAATCCTTGAAGGGCTAGCCGGGGCCGGGCTGGCCCGGCACGATGCCGGTAATATCCCCCATGCCGAGAAGCACGAGCCCCTGGACTGTCTGGCCCTGAATAGTGATCCGGTGACCGCCAGGCGGGTCTTCCAGATCATCAACGCGTTCATTGACGAGGACATGATCCTTGTCGCCGATGTCGGGGACGCACTCTTCGGGTGTACTGAAGTTGAGGTTATGGGCCCGAACCGGTTCATCTCCCCTGCCTATTATGCCTCACTCGGGTTTGCCGTGCCTGCCGGGATAGGGGTCAAGGCAGCTTTGCCCTTGTTAAGGCCGCTCATCATTCTCGGTGACGGATCCTTCCAGATGACGGGCATGGAAGTATCGACCGCTGCAAGGTACCATATGAATCCCATCATCGTGGTGCTGAACAACCACGGTTACGGTACTGAGCGACCGATGCTTGACGGCCCGTTCAATGATGTGGCTGTATGGAACTATTCAAGGATACCCGAGGTGATCGGGACCGGCAGGGGTTTTCTTGTCAGGACTGAGAAGGAATTCGGGAGGGCCCTTGACGAGGCAAAGGGATATGACGGCCCTTCCATTCTCGAGGTCATGCTGGACCCGCATGATATTTCCGCAGAACTCAGGCGGCTGACTGCGAACCTTGGAAAAAAAGTGAAGTGATCGGGGAATCATCCCGGGCCTTCAGCCATGGAGAGTTCCTGTATGTTTTTAGGGCTTTTTCATTACCCGGCTTGCGATACCATCGGCAAGTATTCCATAGATGATCCCTGCGATAAACAGCAGCATGGCTCCGGTATAGTTGTGGGCAGAAACGGGGTAGATACAGAGCATCAGGCTGAACAATGCGCCAAGTCCCGCACCCCGGAAAACCGGGCGAAGGGCGATCCTGTCGGCAAACCCGATCACGAACCCCTGGATGCTGCGGCCGTACAGGATCATGAGCATGAACCAGGGCTCCGGTGTGATCCCCGGGGGAGCGAAGACGAGCAGGCTTCCGGCGCAGTACAGGCCGGTAAGTATACCGATGGCTGTGGTAATTACCAGGCGTTTTATCTGAACCATAATCCTTTACACAATAGAAACCGGGGCCAGACAAAAGCCTTGTCATTGTGCGGGCATGCAGGAACCGGCTCCCGGCTCTTTTGCAACAATCACCAGCACGAGCGTTGCAATAAGGAGCACGACGGTCAGCACGAAGACCGATGTAAACCCCGGGAAAAGTTCTGACGGGGGTGGTGTACCGGCCCGGGCTATTATCCCTCCTTGCGGTACGGAGACTGCAAACAACCCAAAAACCGTACCGTACAGGGCAACTCCGACACCCTGACCCAGTACCCGCATGGTGGTGATGATCCCTGACATGGCCCCCTCATCCCCCGGCCGTGCGCATTTCATGACAAGGCTGATATTCGGGGGATAAAATGCACCGGTTCCGGCACCGAACAGGAAGAGGCCGAGAAGTGCAGGCAGCACGAGTGCGTTCATTCCAAGGAAGGGGAAGATAAGGGAACCCCCGATGGCGAGACCGGTTGCAGCGATAATCGTTTTTACCGCCCCGGAACGGTCCACCGATCTCCCTGCAAGGATGCTTGCGATCATGAGCCCGGCGGATGCTGCAACCACCATATACCCCGCCTGCTCTGGGGAGAATTTCCAGATCAGCTCGAAAAAGAAGGGAAATAGTACAAGCAGGCCGCCGTATGTTGCCATGATCAGGAATGACGCAAGCACCGACGCGGTAAACGGGAGATTCCCAAAAAGGCGGAGGGGTACCATAGGCTCCCGGGTATGGGACTCGTGCCAGACAAAGAGCGCTGCAAACCCTATGGCCAGGGCAAGGATGACCGGGAGAAACGATGCTTCGGGCCCACCTTTTCCCCAGGCACTGAGCGTATACAGCAACCCGGCCAGGGATGGGACGAGGAGCAGTGCAGCAGGCCAGTCAAACCCGCCCCTCTTTACGGGTGGATGCCCGGGGATATACCGGTACACGAGGATAAGGGCTGCGATACCGATCGGGACATTCATAAAAAAGATCGCATGCCAGCTGAACTGTTCGGTCAGGTACCAGCCGAGGATTGGGCCTGCTATGAGGGCTACAGAAACCGATGCCCCGATGAGACCGAATGCCCTGCCCCGTACATTTTCCGGAAGAACGGTGGAGATGAGGGCAGGGCCCAGGGCAAGGACAATACCTCCGCCAAGACCCTGGAGAGCCTGGAGGCATAAGAGCGACCAGATGTCATGGACAAGACCGGAGAGGAGTGAGGAGAGCGTAAAGATAAAAAAACCCAAAAAGAAACACCCTGCGGTGGCCAAGCCTGTCCCCAAGGCTTCCCATGGTCATCAGGAATGAGGAGGAGAAGAGAAGGTACACAACCAGGATCCAGGAGGTGAGATCAGGAGATACCTGCAGGTCGCTTGTGACTGATGGCAGGGAGACGGAGACGATACTGGTATCAAGCGTGCTCATAAAAGCGCCTAGTGTAAGGCAGAGCATGACGGGCAGGACCGGTATATCGGGATGTTGCGGGGGGTTTTGTGCCATCTCTCTATGCATCTCCTGCCGGATGATGAAAATCTCCCATCAGAACGGGATATTTTTCCTCTTCAGGAACCAATCCTGCCGGTGCACCGGTTGCCGGGAGATCATTACGATCTTTTCGGATCCTGCCAGCAGCCGGACAGATGAACCGGCAGAACCGGTGCATTTTTTAAAGCCTGCAAGGGAATGGTTGACCCTGTCGACCACATCAAATTATCGGCCGGCGTCCCATCATTGCCTTCGGGAACACGGATGGGGATCTCCAGATGCTGCGGTGGGTGGCATCCGGGAGCGGGCCCCGGCTTGCGGGATTCATCCATCACACCGATTCAGAGCGGGAGCCCGGATCCCCATCTGACCGCCGGGACCTGCCGTATGGCAAATGGAATCACGTCCTGGCCGAAGCAAGGGCAAGGAGCTGGATCATTGTTGACACGCATGAGGACTGGAACACCATCTTTCCTCAAAAGACATCGTAATTACCCGTGATTTTTGCCCACAACCAGTTCCCCCGGGAACCGGGGTGCTATTCCGCGGAATATTCCGGGTTTTAAAAAAACTATCAGCCGCCCCCGTTGTGCGGCAGATAAATGGCCCGAAAAGTTTATCCTGAAGCAGTCAGGGGTACTGGTATGCAATACCGGAAAACCCTGGCCGGGGGGCTTATGTTCCTTGGAACCTCCTGGTTCATTCTCGGGATTATTGTCAGCGAGGCACTCTACCCGGGATATACCGCAACAAAGATGCTCAGCGACCTGGGTGTCGGTCAGACAGCCGGGATCTATAACTCGTCCATCATCATTTTCGGGCTCTGCCTTTTTACCTCTGCATACCTGCTCTGGATCGATAAACAGCTCCGTTATATCGCGGTACTGCTCGGGCTTGCCGGCCTCGGTGCAGTCGGTGTGGGATTTCTTCCGGAGACTCTGGGCACGCCCCACGTTGTTGTTGCCCTTACGGTCTTCATCTGCGGAGGTATAGCGGCAGTGCTCTCCTTCCGGGTATTCCGGCAGCCGTTCAAATGGTTCTCGCTTGTCCTTGGTATCGTTATTCTTGCTGCAACGGTACTGATTCTGGCGGTAATTATCCTGAAATTCCCCGTCATCATCGGGAACGGCGGTGTGGAGCGGATGATAGCGTACCCGTTCTTCATCTGGGCGCTCGGCACCGGGGGTTACCTCATCGCGGAAGGGGACTGACACGGGCAGATGCCGACTGCGTAACAGTTCCCCCTCTTTTTCCTATCCAGGCTTCTAACCGGGGTACCGGGTCCGGTTCTTCTGTTTTTCCCATAAGCGCCGGATATTTTCCGCCCGCATTTTCTTACGAATATGCATCCAGTGTCCTATCATCTATGGGATGCATGAAGAACTGCACGGAACCGGTCCCGTTGCTGTTCCATGCCCCGTCGACACCTGAATACCCCTGCCTGAGTGAGACATTTGCGGAATAGATCCATCCTGCTTGGGCAAGCTGCGGCCCGTTCCTGACAAGCTCCTGCCGGGTCCGTACAGAGGGACGGACGATGGCTATATGGCCGAACATCTTTGCATAATCACTGGAATCCCGGTCCGATCCCTTTGTCGAGGTTACAACAAGGTATCCCTGGTTTGCGTAATACTGCGCTGATACGGCATCGGGAATCTGTGTCCATCCGGCATCCTTTGCCACCTGGCTGTTGAGCCAGTCATTCTGGGCATTGACCAGGTTGTCCTGGTCATGCTCTGGCGGCCTCAGGATATAAACCCCGAGCCGGAGCGTGGCAGCGGCAACAAAGTTGCTGCAGTGGGTGACCCGCGAGGAATATGCCGGCCGTGACAGGTCAGGATCGCCGGTTGTCCAGTTGATGGCCCCCGTCCCGCTCAGCCAGTGGCTGGTCACGTTCATGCTGTCGATAAACCGGGCAAGCGCCTGGCCCTTTGGCGTGATGGTCATGGTGTTATCCGGCGTTTGTGTGGCCGCAGCAAGAGGAGGAGATGCAAAGGCAACGGTGACAGGAGTTTTTTGCGGAGTACTGCCCGAAGTTGCCTGGCCGGGGAAAGTGCACCCTGCGACCAGTATGACACCGGTGATCAACAGGACAAGAATACCTCTTTGGTGCAGAGGGGGCTTTTTCCGGGTCATGTATAGTTCTCCTGATGGAGATGTTCTTGATCGCCAGGTTATTAAAAACAGCATCCTTCGCCCGGATGAACAGACCTGCCGGCATCGCAAACGAAAAAAATGTATCCTTTCAACCCCATGGAAAAAGTATGGGTCTTTTTTGGGATTCAGGCAAGGTACAGGGGAGACCTTTTCATGAAGAACCTTCAGTATAAAGACAGGATCCCTGCAGGGGGCTGGGACGGATGAGGTCCGGGGATTATGTCCTGGATATTCTCCGAAACGTTCCACGGGAAGAAAGGACCATTGTCCTGGTACGCCATTCAGAACGGGATTCCTTTGACGGAATTCCCGAACCGCTGCGGGAAGGAGTTGAGATCACACCCCGTGGAGTCAGTCTTGCCCGGACATTCGGGGAATCCCTTGGCGGGATTTTTATAAAAAAACGCCTGCTTCTCGGGCACACCGCAGCCCGGCGGTGCAAAATGACTGCCGAGTCTATCAAAGAGGGATATTTCCCGGCGGATAATGTCAGAATTTTGGGATGTCAGCCGGAAATTAAAAGCCCGGTGGTTGATCTGAATAACTTTGCGAGGCTGAGAGATAAACTGGGCTGGCGCGAAGGCATCATCAGATGGCTCGGTCAGGAGATCCCCGAAGATACGATGCAAAACCCTCTTTTTTACTCGGATACGATTTTAACAAACCTGTTATCTTACCCGCAGGCCGGTGCAGATGAGCTGCTCGTTGTCGTTGCCCATGATATCACGTTATTCCCGATCCTGTTCAGTGTTTTTGGAAAAAATGTGACCGCAGTTGAGTTCCTCAACGGCATTGTCATAAGTTCCCATGCAGATACCCTGAAATTCCGGTATAAGGACGCAACCTGTTTTCTTGAAGCGGAGCGGAAAACCTGCTGACCGGAACTCCGGCTCCCGTGGCCGCTCTCCCTGGACGAGTGGTTCTTTTCAGCTTACCTGCATGTACCCCTTTTTTTTGGACCCCAACAATCATAGGGATCCAAAGCTCCAATGGTACCCTTATGAAGACGATCGGTATCATAGGCGGTGTCAGCTGGGAGTCGTCCATTGAGTACTATCGCCAGATGAACGAGATCGTCAACAGGAAACTCGGGGGACTGCATTCTGCAAAGATCCTGATGTATTCCATCGAGTTCGGGAGTTTCTCCGAGCAGGAACGGCTTGCCGCCAAAGGCAACTGGGATCTTTTAAACAGGACCATAATTGATGCAGCGCAGAGGCTGAAAAACGGCGGCGCTGATTTTATTGTTATCGCTTCCAATACCATAAACTCCCGCGCCGACTTAATAGAGGAAAAAGTCGGGATCCCAGTCATGCGCATCATGGACACTACGGGTGAATACGTGAACCGGAGCGGGATAAAAAAAGTTGCCCTGATCGGTACGAAATACACCCTGGAGCAGGGGTTCTACCGGGACCGGCTGGAGCAGAAATACGGCCTTGAAGTGATTGTGCCGGACGATGCCGAACGGGACTATATCAACACGGTAATATTCGATGAACTGTGTGCCGGGAAAATCACACACACATCCCGGGCAGGGTTTGTGAAGATCATCAACCGTATCGTGGATGAGGAGGGGGCAGAAGGTGTAATTCTCGGGTGCACGGAGATCCCGCTCCTGATCCGCCAGGAAGATGTTACGGTGCCGGTCTTTGACACCATGCGGATACACGTGGAAGCGGCAGTAGAATTTGCCTTGGGCCGGACATAGTACTTTTTAAAAGCACGTCCCGATGGAAAATACCGGGCAGGTCTGCCGTGGGTTTCCTTTTTATCCAACCTCTGACAATCACTGGTCTGTATGATACACACCATTGTTGACAAGGTGAAAGGATTGCTCATTAATCCTGTTGCAACATTCCGGCAATCGAAAACCGATGCGCCGGAAGCTGTGTTTACCTATTTTGGTGTAATCCTCCTGGTTCATGCAATCTTTGCAGCGGTTATGGCCACCCGCTGGACCGGGCCCCAGCAGGGGTTCGCTTTCATGTCATGGGGAAATGAGTTACCGCTCATGGTATTTCTCATGGCGATTGCCGGAGGGTTCATCTTCGCTATCATCTTTGCAGCCTGGCTTCACTTATGGGTATACCTGCTGGGCGGGCGCCAGGGAATCATGCAGACATTCAAAGCAATCATCTACGGGCACACGCCCCGCCTGCTTCTCGGGTGGATTCCCGTCATCGGGTTTATCTTCATGCTCTGGTCACTTGTCCTTGGCATCCTCGGGATCCGCGAGCTCCAGGAACTCAGTACCGGCAAAGCAATCCTTGCTTTTGCAATTGCCATCCTGATCCCGCTCATCCTCATGATCCTCCTTGCTGCTGCCTTCGTTGCCCCCTATATGGCAACTGCAGGTATTCCGACCCCTCCGACAGGTACAGTCATCCCCCAGCCGATGAACATTCATCTTCCCCCTCAACCCTGATTTTTTAGCGGGAATGAGCCCTTTGGGAGATCATTTTATTATCATGACCAGGTCTCCCTCCGGGGTGAGGTTGTACCTTTCTGAGATTATTACATCATCCCACGTACTTGCCCTGCCAAATACCATTGAGATCTTCTCGCGAATCTTAGCTATCTTTTCATCATCGTATCTTGCGACACGTGCATCCTTTCCCCGATCAGGGGATCTGTGCAGGCATTCCATGGTACACCATCAAAAAAGAAGATAATTAAACCAATAACCGGGCAGGGTGAAAGTGCCCGCCACGTTTCTCAACGCGGGTACGAAAAAATGGTTTCTGGTTGATTTACCATCCCGATGCCCGCCACAGAGTAGTTCAATAAATGCCAGTCCTTCTCCTGAGAATTCCGGTATAAAAATCCCTGAAAAATTTCTGCTCCTGATCTCACAATATGGTTTTACCTTTGGGATTAGAGAAACCGCCAGTTTTCCTTTGACACCACAATCTCGAACCTGGCCCCTTTGCCCGGAATACCGTTTTCGCGGATGATAATACCGGTGATGTTCAGGATTTCCTGGGCCAGGAAGAGACCAAGGCCGGTGTTCCTTCCAAATCCTCTCTCGAATATCCGCAACTTATCATCGGAAGGGATACCATCGCCATCATCCTCGCAGATAATCAGGTAATCATTTCCTGACTGCTGCAGGAAAAATTGGATGGTGGTGATCCTGCCACCGTGTCGGATCGCATTATCAATAAGGTTGTAAAAGACTTTCACAATCAACGGGTCGGCATAGATCTCAAAGCCGGCAGGGATGGAATTTTCAAGCATAATCTTCCCGATCGGAACCTGAGTTTTTGCAGTATCCACAAGAGTGCGGCAATCCTGCCAGACCGGTGCATGGGTACCAATCGATTCAAATTCCTGGGTGAACTCGATCAGGGTCGTGATCCGGTCAAGTGCACTATTGATCTTCCGGAAATATTCAGCAAATGCGGGATTGGGCTGCTTCATCTCAAGAAGTGAGGTAAGTCCCCGCAATGCAGTCATCTGGTTGTTGATGTCATGGCGTGTGATGCTGGTCAGCAGGCTGAGCTGGCGGTTTGCCAGGCGAAGGGCATCCTCTGCTTTCTTGCGTTCCGTGATATCAATGATGATTCCCCGGAATCCGGTCAGAACACCTGACCGCTGGATGGGGGACGTATACACGATTGCAATCATCAGCGTCCCGTCCACCTTTTTGAGGGAATAGGTTTTTCCGGAGAATTGCGTACCATTTACCGTGAGCGCGAGCCCCTCGAGCATCTGATCATGTTCTTCTGACAGCAGGTAATTGCGGACATTGACTCCTTTTTTGATCTTCTCATCATCAATGCCGAACAATTTCTGCCCGGCGTGGTTGGCGTACAGAAGATCTCTCCTCAAATCCATCTCGAATACGGTCTGGGGCAGAAGATCGGCAAGCTCGCGGAACCGTGCCTCGCTCTGCATCAGTCCGTCATGGGTCTTCTCAAGAGTCCCAAGCATATGATCGATCTCCTTGGCAAGTCCTGATAACTCGTCATCACCTGCGATCTCAACGTGGCTCTTGCTTGTTCCGGATTTGCCGATCGTATTCACCTGATCTGCAAGGGAGCGGAGCCGGCTCAGCACGGCACGATCCAGCAGAAAAATGACGCCGAGTCCGATAAACAAGCCTGCGGCAAGAATGATGAGGATGACCTGCAGCGTTGTTGTTATGCCCTGATGGTAGATATCACGGGATTCGGTAATCCCGAGAATGAGTGCATCATTCCCGTAAATATCCTTAATAGCCGAGTACCCTGCAATCAGGTCCCCGTTTTGCGGCTCAATAAGTCCCGGTCCAGACGGGGTTTCCCTTATTCGGGAAAGGAGGGATGCAGATATGCCCGTGTCCTCAATTCTGGTAAACGTGAGTGATGGGCGGGTCAGCTCTCCGAGACGGGCGATCTCCTCCCGGTTGAGGTAACGTCCCATAATCACGACACCATGCGGCTGACCGGAAAAATTAGAATACATCACCGGCTGTGACACAACGAGGAGCGGGGCTTCCGGCAGCATCAGAATTCCGGATGTGACATGGTGGGGATCCGACATGTTCATGAGAGGGTTCTTGAGATCAAGCGGCCCGGCAAATGCTGCCGGAACCGGAACCATGGTCTGGTTCTGGAGATCGTAAGAGCCTGAGAAGATTACGTTCCCTTTGGTATTGGTGATAACAATGAGGTTCAGGTCCAGGTTGCCAAAACCATATGGCTGGAGATTGGAATGGAGGTAGTTGGGATCATTCCCGTGGACGAATTCAACCGTGTCATCCCATGGCCCCCAGTCAGACGCGATATTTGACATGGTCGTGAGTTCATCGTTTATCTTGTTGACCGCCTGATCCAGATCCTGGGCAATATACTGTTCTTCAAGAGCCCCGTAACTGGCAAGGATGATCGTGGAATAAAAAATACTCACTACAAGGATAACTGCGACAAGCAGGCCGCTGATAACCAAAAATGTTTTTTTCTGGAGTCTCATGAGGATATTTTGGTATATTCCTGATTACGTCTGATCTGATAAATAAGTACTCTCGTGAAAAGCCCCGTCGTCCCTTTTCTGCGAACACAATTGATAACGCCCCTGCAGAACCTGACCTGAAAATCCGGTGCAGCAATTATTCATGAGGTCCGGCATTCCTGGATCGCGGTATGCATGGTACTCGTCATTCGATTCATAAAACCGTTTTTCGCTCTGCTCACTCCCATTCAGAACAATACCCTGGCTGTGGTCTGCATCACGGACCCTGCCTTTTAGTCCGTACGCAAGCATTTATTGTCGTCCTGTTCCTATCGGATATATGCAAATGGCCGAGCAGGAAACCGGATCATGACATTATTCTCGATCACACCCCTTGCTGTTGCCGGTCTTTCCGCTACCGTTTTTCTCATCATCATCGGGTACTTCACCTGGCAGTTCCGGTCCGGCATCATCGGTCGGGTTGCGGAACTGATCCTTGCGGTTGCAGCCATTTACTCATTCTTTTTTACACTCTCCCTGGCAACGACAGACCCCGGCATGGGCCTCATCCTTGTCATTCTTCAGCTTCCCCCCCGGCTTTTCCTGCCGGTCTTATCGTTTCTTTTTATTCTCCTGTACATAGGAGAGATCGAACGTATTACGCCCCGTATGCTTCTCCTCACCTGTCTGGTTCCTGCAATTGTGCTTGTAGTGGCCCTGACCCAGCCCCTGCACAACCTCTTTGTAACAGATATGTCTTCTTCAATTGCTGACGGCAGGATAATCTATTCGTTTGTGCCAGGCCCATTCTTCTGGCTCAGCCATCTCTATTCCTCCATACTTATCATTGCAGGTGTCTCCCTAGCTGGAAGCCGGTTCTTCCGTTCACCCCCGCTTTACCGGATCCAGATAATGGCAATCCTGCTTGCATTTGTGGTCCCGTTTTTCATGCATATCGGCCTGATATTCATACCTGATTCATGGTTTTCGGTTCTGGTTGCTATTGGCGGCTTTGGCCTGACAGGAGTTGCGATCTATATCGCGACTTCCCGTTACAGGTTCCTCACGCTGGCTCCTGTAGCAATCCCGGTCCTTTTCGACCAGATGACCGATGGTGTCATTATCGTTAATATCCAGAATCTGGTTGTGGATGCAAACCCTGCGGCTGCCAGGATCCTGGGAAAAGACCGGTACGTTCTCATCGGAAAGCCGGCAGATTCGCTTATTCCTGCGATTATTCCGCCTGAATCCCTCTCCACAAATGCCCCGGAATCTCCTCTGACCATCACATTCCCTGTACACGGTAAGCCGCATTATTACGATCTCCATTATATCCCGCTCCCGGGCCACGATCAGGTACCAGGCGGGAAGATCCTTATGCTCCATGACAGCCACGTACGCCACAGTGTCGAACTCGGGCTTTTGAAATCCAATGAGAAACTCCAGCTGCTCACCTCCATCACCCGCCATGATATCCTGAATACCCTTACGGCACTCATGGGGTCACTCCAGCTGGCCCGGGCGGGACCGCTTGAACAGAAGACTGACAAGCTCCTGGAACGTGCAGAGGATCATGCGGACCTGCTCCGAAGCCAGATTGAGTTCACGCGCGATTATCAGACGCTCGGCCTGACATCTGCACAATGGCAGAATGTAAAAGAGGCGATCGGGTTGCACCTTCCCCGCCAGCCGCTCCCGGAGATTGTTATCGATCCCCGGCTTGGCGGTGTAGATGTTTTTGCAGATCCTATGTTCGGACAGGTCTTTTACAATCTCATTGACAATTCCATCCGGCATGGGGAGCGTCTCTCCCGGATCCGTATCGGGGGCGATGTTTTCGGAGAGGGATTTCTCATATGGTACGAGGATGACGGGGGTGGGATTCCCGTTCCTGACAAGGAGAGGATTTTCAATAAAGGGTACGGGAAGAATACAGGTCTTGGTCTTTTCCTTACGCGGGAAATTCTGGCCCTTACTGGCATACAGATCCGGGAGACCGGCAAACCGGGTAAGTGTGTACGGTTTGAGATGCGTGTACCGCATGAGGGTTACCGCCTGACCTGAGAACAGGTTTTATCCTGGACTGTTGTGGGGGATTCCAGAGGCACTTATTTATTCCATTCCCGTGTTTCTCTTCATGCACTTCTTTTGGGAAATCAGGGCCGGGGTTCAGCGTGAGAAGGATCCTGCGAAAAAAATAAAAACCCCTGCAGATAATCACGAGACCCGTAGCGCTGCGGCATGAGGAGATTCTCTATGACCCCGGCTCTTTTGGTTTGTGACAGTAGCCATGTTTCGGAGGCTCCGGCCGGAAATGCGTTGAGGGGGTGTTCCGGTGCCTTTTAACCAACACCTCATAAAGGTTGTCCATTAGTATTATGCTCCGGGCAACGTCATTGAAAGAAGATGATCGATAAGAAATATGAATCATTAAAGATCGAGAACATTGTTGCATCCGGTGTTATTGCTGAATCCATTGATCTGGCTGAATTTTCATCAAAGGTTGAGAACTGCGAACTCAACAAGAAACGGTTTCCCGGTGCCGTGTACCGTATCGCGGATCCCAAGATTGCATGCCTGATCTTCTCTTCCGGCAAAATTGTTATTACCGGCGTCCGCAACGACAAAGCCCTCGAAGCCGGACTTGCTATTGTCATCAAATCGCTCAAGGACGTGGGTATTGAACCCCTTGCAGTTCCCCGGGTTGCGATAACCAACATGGTCTGCTCGTACAATCTCGATCGGTACATCAATCTCAACAAGCTTGCCGTCACACTCAATGTTGAAAATGTTGAGTACGAGCCTGAACAGTTCCCGGGTCTTGTGTACCGGATAAAAGACCCCAAGATCGTTGTCCTGATCTTCTCATCCGGGAAGATCATCCTCACGGGCGGCAAGAACCTTGAAGATGTCAAATCGGGACTCGATGTTCTTGAAAAGAAGCTTGAAAGCCTCAGGTAACTGAGCTCACCCTGCCTTTTTTTGTGGCAGCACTTTTTTATTACAGAGACCCGCACGTCAAATATCTCCCACGCCATGGCGCATGTGCCTTTATCGGTGTCCCGAAAAAAAGCATTTTTTGCAAGAAGCTTTCACTGCCATGAAATACCGTCTTTTTCCTCTGCCACGGCTATTTGGTACACTCTTTGTAATTCCCGCAAATTTCCGGGGAATGCCAAAAAAGATTAAGCGGATCCCGCAGGCATATCAGCTACCATCTGCCAGTGACAGGAAATGGTGCCGGAAGAGATCCATGGCTTTTCGTGTCCCCTCCCTTGCCCCCCCATGATCCTGATAACCCATGGTTACGGTCATCATTCCCCGAAACGTGCTGGTAACAAAGCAGGTTGTGGGCATGTACCCCCCCGGGTAGCAGACATAGGCGTCGGTAAGCCCTTCCATATCGGGAAGCGTAACCGGGCCGGGATTCGAGATGAAGATATCCGCAAGCCCCGTCTTCTCAAGGGCTGCCATCTGCTCAACCATCTCCTGGATCTTCACTCCTTCCGGGTCGCAGGCCGCATCCATGGCAACCTGTTCGGTTATGCCGATGCGGTTTGCCTTGAGTTTCCTGATCTCGCGAGTAACCCGGGGAAGGATCTCGTTCATCCCTTCCCCGGCCCTGCACCTGAAAGGAAAACTGACATTCGTGGCCTGGTTGCTCATGACCCGGGACCCGCCCTTCAGGTGCTGGCGGAGGTTGACTGGGAAGAAGATGTCGATTGGCCCGGGGTGGCCGGTCAGGTCCGTCATCGAGAGGATATAGGATGCCATTACCGCATCGTTGATACTGCCCCCGAGCGCCCGGGCCCTTGCGCGGATGACCTCGAGGAGCGGGGGGCTGATGCATTCCCGGTGAAATGAGCCCGGCCCTGAAGATATTCCGAACGGGTCAGGCCACAGGGGGTCGATCATCCTCATTGCCGAGGGTTCAGGCATTCCCGCCCGGTACAGCCCCCTTGTCCAGAGGGTATCCCGCTCCGGGATCCCCCCGGCTGCGGGAAGGATGCTGCCCGGCGACTGGTATTCCTGCAGCAGCTGGGACATGAGGGTGTGGAGGCCGAAAGCATCAGCTGCAGAGTGGGCCAGGTTGATGACAATAACATCCCCGGCCTGCCTTCGCAGCAGGCGCACGCGGAACTGGAGCGTACCATACGGGTCAACCGGCCCGATGACCTTCTGGTGGTAGTCTGCCGGGCATTCCTCCACCTTAATTGCCGAATGAAAAGCCGGTTCGTGCATCTCCCAGTATGCCGGGCCACGCCCCCGCACAAGCCGGCTGTGCAGGATCGGGTGTGCCAGGAGGCATGCATGTGCAGCATCCCCCAGAATGGCGGGGTCGAGTTTCCGGTCGAACTCCATAACCGCACAGAGGGTGGCATCGCCCATGAGCCGGACCGAATCGGTAAAAAGATCGAGGGCCGAAGCCTCACGGGTGTACATGCTCAAAACAAGAAGTTCCGTGTTAATAAATCTGTATCATGGAGGAAGAAAATGAAAACAGAGGCCTCAGAATCAGGTTTAAAGCGGCGGCTGTCAGGCCCGGCAATGAGTTGGCTGACGGGTGCCAGGTTTCGTGTGACTGAACTTCATGAAAAAAATATTATTCCTTCCAATCCTGCCCGGTCATCAGTTTCCATGCGTTTTTATAAGCAACTTTTTCAGCAGTCTCCTTTGACAATCCCGGAAGAATGTTCTGCCGGAATATTTTGATGACCTGGTCATAACTATCGAACCTTCCACCGTTGATATCCGTGCCAAGGACAAAGCGATCGGGGTAATCTTCGATCACTGCTTTCCATTCCGGCTTGAGGACAGCGGGGTTCCTGGATGTGTCATACATAATCCCGTCTGGATAACCGGTCTGGTATTTTGAACCCGGGGGAGATTGAACAAGGTCAAAATACAGGTTGGGGTAGTTTTTCAGGTACTCGCGTGCAGTATCAGGAGTCGTAAACCGTGTCCAGGTCAACGGATTCCTGTTCCTGCCAAAATGGCACCAGATGACTTTGGCTTTAGGATATTTCGTGAGCATATGTTCCAGTTCAGGGAGCATCGCGTCTTCTGCTTCGTGGTGGATCAAAAAGGGGATATCGGTATCGCCGGATGCTTTGAAGATGACCACAAAATCGGGAGAATCAAGGGGCTTGTGCACGTCCCGGTTATTGGTATTTGAGGGATAATGCCGTGCCTCAAACTCCCCCATGGCAAAATAATTTCCTGAGCGGACGTCGCTGTCCAGTTTTTTTATGAAACCGGTGTCATTTCCGTGCCAGAGCGGCCCGTCACCGTGAACGGTAGTCGGCACGAATTTGTCGGGATAGAGATTGTTGAGCCGCAGCGATTCTTCACTTCCCTGTTTTTCATTCGGGCCAAGCAGGGTGAGGGCTACTCCATTTCTTCTCATATTATCGAGAATCTTCTCCGTGTCCATTCCCCCGTAATGGAATTCAAAATCGATGACGGGTGTGGTGCCGGTATCCCTGATCTTCCGGATACTGTCTGCAAATGCTGCGAGCTGTTCCTGTTTTTTAGTGGTATTTGCCGGGGGGGCTGCAGCCTGCGTCATGGGTCCGCTGGCGGAAATGGGATTGCTGGAATTATCCGGAAACGGGGTAACCGACACTGGATTCTGTATATCCGTACCGCTCTTCTGCTGCGTGGTACAACCGGCAGAACAAAGGGCAAGGATCAGAACCAAGAGAAAAATACAATGGAATCTTTTCATCGGGAGGACCTGTTGTAAAATATCCGGTATACCCTGATAAAAAGAGCAGATCTGAAATTCCCCGGTATGTTTCCTTCGGTCAATACACCTGCAGGAAATACGCCATCGCAGTTGTGAGGAGGGTTCCCGGGATCATGATCAATGTGGTGTATCCGGATAGGAACGGGATGAATATCTCCGACTGTTCTCGCATACCTCAATGCATGGTAAGATCGGTCAGCCATAAAAAAAAGCATTCAATCGGTAAAGCACTAAAAAAGGCAGGGAATTATTTCGGGGGAATAATTCCCGGATCTCCGGAATTAACCGAGCGGTGCAACGGTTCTGCCGTAGATGTCGTTGAGGACTGGTCCAAGGGCGGTATAGATTGCAGCAAAGCCACTGATTATGCCGATGTACCCGGCGATTACGGTAAATGTCGCGGTACCCGTTGCTGCACCGGCGGCTTCAAAGAAGAAGACGAGTGCAAGCGTTCCGAGGACTACCTGGAGTGCCTTTGACATCTTGAGCGATCCGATGAAGAGGATCAGGGTAAAGATGCCCCAGAGTGCGAGATATGCTGCCATTGCACCGGCACCGCCGGTATCCTTGGTGAGCCCGAGCACCGGCATGAGGAGAAGTGCTGCAAACGAGAACCAGAAGAGCCCGTAGGAACCATAGGCTGCCATGCCGTAGGTATTCCCTTTCTTCCACTCCATGAGGCCGGCAGTGAACATGGCAACCCCCCCCATGAAGATTGCCATGGCAATGATCATGGACCCGGGCTGGATAAATCCTGCATTGGCAAGGCTGACGAGAACTCCCGGCATACCGTACCCGAGGAGCCCGAGCGCCCCGGCTCCTGCGGTTATGTCCTTAATCTCAACAACTGAACTCTTGTGGCTGTTTGTTTCTGTCATCAGTAATCAAACCTGAACATTACCCTCTTTTTTATGGTATATATAAGGAAGATCATTTCCTTCCCTGTTTTTTCTGAAAATCTGATGAATTTTCTGAAAATTTTTTAAAATTTTTTAATTTTTTTAAAATTTTTCAAAATTTTTTGTAAATTTGCCAGAAATCCGGAAAAATTTCCATCCAGGAACTCTGCATTTTTTGATCATTTTGAATATTTCAGGGGTATTTCTCCTCATTGATTCCCTGGATTTCTCCCTTGCAGGTTGTACGGGTTGGTGTACATTCGATCCGTGATGAAGCGGCCTCCCACCCGCATTTTTCATAAGAACCATTAACCTGTCAGCGAACGTGGTAGAGAATGGCGATTCTTTTGCAAAGACAGTCTGTCAAATCCCGCATTCTCCGCTCGATCGGATATGATGAAAGCACAAAAGTGCTTGAGATAGAGTTCCAGACCGGGCTTGTGTACCAGTACCTGGGAGTTCCCGCGAAAGTGTATACGGATCTCATGCATTCGGGCGAGATGGCAAAGTACTTCGCCGAGAAGGTCCGGCCCCGGTTCCAGACAAAACAGGTTGTTGCATAGATCATACCCGGCAAAGTCCCTGCAGTCTTGTCCCGGCGTGTAGGAAGTTGCGGGTCCGGAATTATGTGGTGAACTTCTTCGAAAGGCATTTTTATCTGCCCGGTTCATTTTCCCTTATGAAATATCCCCTCCTGCTGCTGCCTGTACTGCTCTCTGCACTTATCATCCTGGCCGGATGCACGACCACTCCTTCACCGCCCGCAGCAGTTGCCGCAACAAATGGATCAGAGCTGAACGCTGCTGATACCCGCTCTGCAAATCTCACCCGATTTGTAACCGGGGCCCAAACCTATGCCAGGGAGCACGGGAAGGAGGCTGCACTCCGGGAGTTCAATAACCCGAACGGGACGTTCATCAACGGGGACCTGTACATTTTTGCGTACACCATGAACGGGACGGTTCTCGCGCTGCCGTACCAGCAGGGTCTGCTCGGGACCGACCGGACCGGGATCTCGGATCCGAACGGGGTGAAATTCATCGGACGGATGACCGAGATCGCCCGTGAAGGCGGGGGTTCGGTGTATTATATCTACCCCAACCCGGTTGACAACTACCGGGAAGAGTTCAAGTTCTCAACGGTTCTGCCGGTTGACAATGATTGGTTTGTCGGTTCAGGAATTTATCGGCCCGAGCTGCCGGCAGAATTCAATACCACGGAACGCGGGGAGCTTGTCCTGAGGGTGGAGAATGCACGCAGCTATGCCCGGGAGGTGGGAAAAGAGAAGGCGGTTGCTGCTTTCAATGATCGCAACGGTGTTTTTGCAAACGGGAGCCGGTATATCTTTGCCTATGCCTATGATGGGACCACGCTTGCAATGCCATTCCAGCCCGAAGTGATCGGATCAAACCGGCTGAATTTTACTGATACCCATGGCGTCAATGTGACTGCATGGGAGATCTCTGCCGCAAAACATGGCGGTGGCTTTGTGTACGTGGATTATTTCAACCCGGATACCTCAAAACCCGGAATGAAACTCTGCTATGTTGCGCCGGCAGATGATCAGTGGCTCGTGGGTTCGGGCATCTATACCTCGCGGCTGTGATCGCTGCAGGGCTAAAGTCCCTGTTTTTCCCGGCCCGTGGAAATTCTCCATACTGATCGGTTGCATGGCGGGTCATGGACTTCGTGTTTTTACGCTGGTATACTCTGTCGCTTTATCCTGGAGAGCGGGGTCACGCTCCTTATCTGCAGGGAGAATATTTTCCCGTCATTTTTCTCCTGGTGCCCAGCTCTTCTGAAAAACAGCCCTGGATTATACCAGCACCGTGTAACCCGCGGTACCCAGAATACGGATGATCTCGCGGTCCCATGCAGCATCGTCAAGCATGGAGAGGATGTCTACCTCTTTTTCAAAGAGCCGGGTCAGATGTTCATCTTCCGATGCCAGGAATCGCTGGCACATGATCCGCCCGGCCCGTTTGCCCTCCGGATCAAGGATCAGGATGCGCCAGCAGCCGTAATCCCGGCATATCTCCGGCCGGGTAAGGTGGACCGTACAGTATCCTTTGTTCTCGTTCCGGTTGAACCGGAAGAACGGGCATGCCTCGGGGCGCTCGGCAAAGATGCTGCGATCGGAGAACAGATCGATCTTGTCCGTATCAACAACAACCTCAGTTTTCTCACCGGTATATTCGTTGTTGACAAGGAACCGTAAGTTCCCGTGATCCTCGCGTATGGTATGCACAAGACCGAGATGGCTGCAACATTCCCCGCACTGGCTGCACTCAAACGGCATGGATAAAACCCGGATGTATACCGGGTATTATCGTGCCGGCTCTTAACAGCACCGGAACCAGGCAATCCGGTACGGTGCGTCATTCTGTGAAAATGGTGATCAGATTCTTCCCGTGAACAAATCCGGAAAAGCATAAATACACCGGTTCTCTACTACTGCCCATGCGGGAGCAGAAAAGCAGCATACGGCAGATCCTGCGGCAGCGCAAGGATGCCATGGAACCGGAAGACCGGAAAAAGAAGAGCGCGATCATCTGCCGTCATCTCATGACTCTCATCAGCGATGACGAGACCGTGATGGCCTACACCTCCAAGGAGAAGGAGGTCAGCACCGTGCCGATCATTACCACCCTGCTCAAACGCAATATCCCGGTTATTGTCCCGATCATTGTCAAAGAGGACGTGAGTCTCCGGCTCTCGTACCTGCGGGACTTTGCTGCTCTTGTCCCGAGCACGTTTGGTGTACCCGAGCCTATCGGGAGCGAGATCCCGGCACGGGGCGAGGAAGTGGACACGATCCTCCTCCCGATGCTCGGGTTTGACCGTACCGGGGGCCGGATCGGGTATGGTGCCGGGTACTATGACCGGTTCCTTGCAAAGCACCCCGACCTGCGCAAGATCGGGATCGCGTTTGCCTGCCAGGAGATCGACCGTCTCCCGCTGGACGAGACGGACGTTCGCATGGATCATATTATCACCGAGGAAGGAGTCGTATATCCCTGAGGGAGAGAGTATGGAGATAAACGGAACCGAGATCCTGGACACCTATGCAGAAGCTTTCCCGGTCTGGATCTCGCGGGTCATTATTACGGCAGACACGGTGGAATGGGCGTACACTGCTGCGGCAACTGCAACAGGTTTTGCAACTTCCAAGATCGCATGCCCCTGCGAAGCAGGGATAGAATGCACCATCCCTGCAAGCGGGACTCCTGACGGGAGACCCGGCGTCTCGATCCTGATCTGTGCCGAGAAGAAGAACATGAAAGCCAATGTCGCAGCCCGGATCTCCCAGTGCGTGCTCCCGGCTCCGACGGCAAGCGCGTTCGACGGACTACCGGATGCAGCTTCACGGTTTGCGATCCGGATGCACTATTTCGGGGACCGGTATGAAGAGCGGTGCATTGTCGGGGGGCGGAGCTGCTGGAAGATCCCCGTAATGGAAGGCGAGTACGTTGGCGAGGAGCGCTTTGGCACCGAGAAGGGAATTGCCGGGGGAAATTTCCTTGTCATGGGAAGAGACCAGCCATCGGCTCTCGCTGCATCGGTTGCAGCAGCCGGGGCAATAACCGGGATGAAAGGGATCATCACCAGTTTTGCCGGGGGAATCGTGAAGAGCGGGTCAAAGGTTGCAAGCAGGAATTACCGGTTCCCGATGCCGGCGAGCACCAACCATATGTTCTGCCCTACCCTGAAAGGCAGGATTCCTGATTCCCTGGTTCCTGATGGCGTGGGCTCGATCTACGAGATCGTCATGAACGGGACGGATGAAGCATCCATAAACCATGCCATGCGGGCCGGTATCCGGGCTGCAGCGGAGACCGGGAAGGCAACCCATATCGGGGCATCGAATTTTGACGGGAAGCTCGGGCAGTACCGCTTCCCGCTGCACGATCTGTTCCGGTAAGGCTGTCTGCTGCGGGATCGGAACCAAATCCCAGGGGGGAAGATATCTGGTTGCCACGAGCAGCAGCCAATCTATCCAGATCGATGACCCGGAACTGGTGATGGGGTCGCTCCGCTCTGTGGTAGAAACCGTACGGAATGGCCGGCCGGCAAACCCGAGCCCGCTACCATGAGATCCGGTACCGGGTGAACAGGGACCGGAAAAAAGAGTTATTCTCCGGTTGTGCGGGATGAAATGGCACAGGACAACCAGCCGGATCCGGGGGTGGGGAAGAAGGCATTGGTACCGGTCCTCCTCCTCTCCATTTTGTCCATGTCGGAATAACTGCAGGAATAGGAAGGGCCAACCATACTCCGGATCTCGTCTTCAGAATATGTTGTCATCCGCTCCATACCGGTGTAGTCCCGCACATGGGAGAAGATCGCGTGGGGGATATACCGGCGTTCTTTCCCGATCAGGCGGCAGGGCTTGAGGTGCTCGAAGAGAATGTATTGTTCCCGGGTTAGTCCGGACAGGCAGGCAAGTACCTGTTCCATGACCGGTCTTTCGATATAATACGTGAGTCCCTCCATGATCACCACGAGCCGGGTCCTTTCAGTGCCCGTTAAGCCGGAGAGGCTTTTGGCCAGGAAATCGGTGTCGCCAATGTCGGCCTCCATGCAGGAAATGAACCTGCACTGGTCCGGGATAAGAGTCGAGTACAGGTGCTTTTTTTGGACCATGTTCCTCATATCCATCTCGACAAACCTCACGCGATCCGAGAGGAATGGCGCGAGCTCAAGGGCGAGCGGGGAGAAACCTGCCCCGAGATTGACGATGACCGTCTCTCTCCCGTCACGGATTATCTCTTCGGCACTGCTCCTGATGAAATGCTTCCGGTTGATGATCACTTCAGAGTACCAGGGGCAGATCGTGTTGTACCGCTCCAGCAGCGGCCGGCCTGCAGACAGGTCAAGCTGACTAAGATACTTTCCTGTTACGGGCATTCCGGCATAATATCCGCCTGCCCAGAGCATCACAAGCGCTGCAGTGTCGGAAACAGGGAACGGATCCTTTGTTACAGTCATACGTATCGGTGGTTCCGGGAATATGGCATGGCTGACTTTAAAAAAAGGCTGATGACAAAAATTCATCGCCACCCTGGATGAGCGGTTTCTCTCTCCTGCAGGCAGCTGCTGCCAAACCCGCCGGAATGTTCCAAAAAAAAGAACGAAAAAAATCATTTATTAACATAGGAGAGTGAAAACAAACCATAATGAAGATCTGCCCGGACTGCGGCCAGGAATTGCCCTCTGCGGAGAGTGAATGCCCCGCCTGCAAAAAAAAGGGAAAAAAACCCTTTACCATCAGGGAATTTTTATGGACGAACTTTCGCCTGTTCACGATGATAGGGGTAACGGGGACCATGATCTCTCTCATTCCCAACATGGGGTCCCGGATACTCGGGGGCTCCTGGATCACCGGTGCGGATAATATCCTTCCCTTCTTCCTCTCGCTCATCATCCTGTTCGGCGCAGTTTTCATGACCATCTGCTTCCTGATGATCTTCAGCCTTATCCTGGCGGGAAGGGAAGATGAGATTACAAAATATTGTCTCACCATCCGGTCATGGAGGCTCGTCACCTGGCACGAGGGGGATTCCCAGCGAGCCGCCCTCCTCTTCTGCCTGCTGCCGATGTGGTTTGGCCTTGTGATGTTCTTCCTCCTGCTGATGCCCCTGATCCCGAACCGGTATTCATGGCTCTTTGCAGCAATCGTCGGGCTTACCTGCATCCCGCTCATCCTCTATGCATTGCTGGGCTGGAGTGTAGGAAAGACCGTTACCCGGAAAATACCGAAACTGAACCGTTTCCCGCGTATGAGCATTGCTGTTTTCACCCTTCTCATCGTCTGCGTACTTCTTTTCATTCCTCTGGCATTCCCGGCATATTTTGATAATGCTGACAGTTTTTCCGGGGATATCAGGATCCGGGCAGACCAGCAGTATTACTCCCCCCATCTCTCATCGGCAAAGGGATTGCGGCTGGAAATCACCAACCTCTCGGGTCGCGAATTACTCTCAAGCCGGCACACCTGGTCTGCAGATTACGGCTATTTTATCCGGGTGGTTCCTGCCACATCGGAAGTGACTATCCTGGGTAATCCCGTTTCCGGCGATGATTTCCGGGATATTTACTGGACCTATCCCACCGGCGATTACGGAAAGGATAAAAAGCCGGTAAAGATTGACCTGCACCTCTATCCCCGAAAGGGAGAAGCGGAGATTGCAAATTCCTCGCTTGCCCTGAACTGGTACACAAACGACATTGTCTCTGTCAACAGATCAGGGTAACCCGGTAATCTCTCCTGCGACAACACCGGGTTTTGATATCCTGAATTCATTTCACGCCATTGTTACCTGATTAAGCCTCATCGGATGCCCTGCATTATTTCACCATTTTGAGGGTGACCCCCTCACTCCCATGGAGGGGGAAGCTTCCCAAGGGGTGCACCCCCTGACCCCCATTCAAATGAATGGTTTTTGACAACTCTCCTGCAAAGCGAGACTTCGGTACTGCGGCCGGGCAAACCCCGTAGCGGGGTAAGCTATGGTATTGAAACGCACATGAACTGGCGTTCACACCCGAAGTATGAAAATAAAAAAAGGGAATTTCAGGAGGGCTCATAAGCCTCAGGGCCTTGGTACGGCACAGCGGGGCAATTACCTGTTTTTTTGTTATTAGCAGGTAATTGAAGCGCCACGGGGGCGTCCCTCCGGGGGCGGCGCACGCCATCATAATGCCGGGACTGACTCGTCCTTTGTCTTACCTGATTCGCAAATTTTCAACAGGAACTCCCGGGAAAATATTTCGGGATTAGACCGCGAAAACACCGGGTATTTAAAAAACAGATGATCGGTAATCCTGGAAAAAAACGGTACATCAGAGCGGCCAGCGGCATTTCCTGCCGGCATTTTTAAGAGCCTGGCACCGGTTGAAGTACGTCTCGCCCCAGATCCATGGCTGGTAATTGCAGCACATATCGGGTTTGACCAGATGGATCCCGCAGAGGTACCGGTTTTTTGCTACCCTGCGCAGGAACGGGCATACTGTTACGTACTCCCCGGTATCGGGATGGCGCATCTCGACTGTTACAATATCTTCAAGATCCCCCGGGCGGAGGCTCGTGGCGGGAACGGTAGTCCCGTTCTCCCTGAAAGCAACATACCAGCGGAGGATATCCGTGCGTTCCTGTTCTATCCAGAGGTATACGTTCGGTATTGTTGGCGTGATGGCCGGGCCGAATATCCGGCAGCAGAGTCCGCACTGCTCACAAGGCTCGTCTTCCATTTCCGGATCGTCCATGGTTTCCATCCATTATTCAGCCGGTATCTGGATAATGTTTTTTAAACGGAGATGCCTGCCATCCGTAATCTGCCTGCATCATTTTCCATTCCCCTGCCGTTTTTCAATGCAAATACCATCCGGAGGAATAAAATCTATCGTATTTATGACTCTTTAACATCAATTTTACAGCAATTTACGGCATCTGAATTTAAAAAAAAACAGCGTTACCGGGTTTCCCCCGTCAAGTCTCCGTAACGAAGCAATTGCCAGAGAAGGTGTAATCTGCAATTATGACCCTCATGTTCTCGCTTCCGGTTATACTCCTCCTCATTACCGGCACGGTATCGGCACTTCTTGCGTATGCAGGCTGGCGGAATCGTGCAGTACTGATCTCACGGCCGTTCACCCTGCTGATGGCAGCTGAGACCGTCTGGATCTTCGGGTACGCCCTGGAACTGATGAACCCCTCCCTGCAGACACTCCTCATCATCAATGATATCGAATACCCTGCCCTCCAGACCGTCCCGATTGCCTGGCTCTTTATTGTCCTGTGCTATACCGGGCGCGAAAAGTACCTCAACCGCCGGACGGTCCCCCTCTTTTTTATTGTTCCTGCCATCGTCTGGATCCTGGTCCTGACCAACTCATACCATCATCTCTATTATACCGGGTTTTACCAGGTTTTCCTGAACGGGTCCCCGATCTGGGTGTACGAACACGGCCCCCTGTTCTGGATCCACATATCTTACTGCTATCTCCTTGCGCTCGTTTCGCTGGTCCTTGCAGCAGGGAGACTCTTTGTCTCTGCCGGGCTTTACCGGCGCCAGGCAATCCTTCTTGTCTGCGCAGCCTGCATCCCGGCATTCTGCAATATGGCATACGTGTTCCAGCTGGCCCCGTTCCCGGAATTCGACCTGACCCCCTTTGCCTTCCTTCTTTCAGGACTCATTTTTGCTGTCGGGCTCCTCCGCTTCCAGCTCTTCTCTGCCGTACCTGTGGCCTACTCGCAGGTCTTTGTAACCATGAGTGACGGGGTCATTGTCGTCAACGGGGAGAAGCGTGTCATTGATCTCAACCCCTCCGCTGAGCAGATCACCGGAGTATCGTCTCACGATGCCATAGGGCGTACTATCTGTGAGATTGTTCCCGGGCTTTCCCTCCCCGGCGAAGACCCCCTCCCGGGAAACCAGAAATATCATACCGAAGTCCAGGCCATGCCGGAAGGCCGGCCGCGTTTCTTTGATGTACTGGTAACCCCGATGGACAGTAGCGGCACCGGATCGGCAGGTTTTATCTGCCAGTTCCGGGACATATCCGAGAGAAAGCAGGCAGAGCTTGCGCTGGCCCGGGCCAACAAAAAGATTGCCCTCTTATCCGGTATCACCCGCCATGATCTCATGAATAAACTTATGGCAGTGGCCAGTTATCTTGAGCTGAGCCGGGAGCTGGCAACGGATCCTGATCAAAAAGAGTATTTTGGCCTTGTCGGGGAAGCGCTGGATGCAATGCGGGACCAGATTGCGTTCACGGGAGAATATGATAAGCTCGGGAGCAAAATGCCGGTCTGGCAGAACGCCGATACGGTGATCACCCGCGCAAAGAATATGATTTATTTCAGGAATGTCTCCCTTACAAACAATACTGGCTCTCTGGAGATCTACGCTGATCCGATGCTTGAAAAGGTGTTCTACAACCTTTTCGATAATGCCATGAACTATGGCGGGGAGTCTCTCTCGGCAATAACAATCTCCGCTCATGAATCCGAAAACGAACTTGTTCTTGTTGTCGAAGATAACGGGACGGGTATTTCTGATGATGACAAAGCCCGGCTCTTTGAACGGGGCTTTGGGAAAAATACCGGTCTTGGCCTTTTCCTCTCCAGGGAGATCCTGGCAATCACGGACATCACTATCCGTGAGACCGGTATTTATGGCCGGGGGGCACGGTTTGAGATCCATATCCCCTGCGGAAAATTCCGGTAAAATAGTAACGGGCAGGAACCTGCACTTTTTTTCGTACGTTTTCGGGTCCCGTGCCAAAAAGCGCTATTGGTTACCAGTATCCCGCACGTTTCTCCCCTGCCCGGCAGACCGGCTGAAACTGGAATACTCTTCCTGTGCTCAAGGGAAAATAAAAAAGGCCCGGGAGATCCCCGGTCCTAGGTCTTTTTGGGAATCGCCGGCCCCGGGCCCATGTGGGGGAGGGGGGGCACGGCGCTGATGGAAACATTCCACGGGTGGGGGTTTGACCTTGCAATGACGCTCAAGAAATAGGTGCCGTTTTCCGGGATCTCGACAAACATGAACGGGTGGGGGGAACCCATGCCAAAGCCCGGCTGGACGAACGTGTTGTTCACATCCATGAGGTAGCTCCCGTTCGCGTACCGCAGCTCATAGAGCGGGGAAGCGAGGCCGGTCTCATTCCGGTTAAAGAAATACTGCCCTTTTTCCAGCGTAAAGAATGGCGTCACCGCGGTACCGGAGCCAGATAGATTCACCGGAGCTTTTTGGGGTTTTGTCATCTCCGCCCGGGTAACCTGTGCAGACCAGGTACCATTGCCGGTAATATTGAGCATGTACTCACCTTTTTTCGGCGGCGCAACGGCAAGCGTTCCGGAATACGGCCCGGTCATGACAATGTCTGATATCTCGGCATAGTCCTGCCCCTGCGAGAACTGGAAGGTCATCGGCTGGGCACCTTGGGCGCTGAATGCGACTATGACCACCCCGGGATCCAGGGAAATGATTGCACCGGGTCTGGCATTTGAGAGTTCTGCAATGGAAGATCCGGTTGCCGTGCCACCCGGAGCCGCTGGAGCAACTGCAGGTAATGCCGGGGTTTGTGCAGACGGGCCAGGCGTTTGCTGCGTACAACCGCAGGAGATAAGACAGATGATAAGAACAAGAAAAATACCCAGGGAGATTTTCATACAATACTTGTCACATGCAGCAACTAATGACCTTTTTGATTTATTGCCAAACAGGGAATCGACCCGATATCGTATATAAATAAAGCAGGGTTTAAAAAACATACCCTTATGCTGCATTAAATATAAAAAAAGGATTTTGTGGGGAGAGATATTTCATCCTGTTTATCGCGAAAACCGAAATTATACAGGGTTGTTATTCTTTTTCACGAGGTGTATGGTAATGGCACTTAAACATCCGGAAGGACCGGCGAACAGGCAGACGGATCTCATGATTGATCCCATTTTCGTCCGGGAGGGAAGGAGGACGATTCCCCGGCACCAGTTGTCGGAAGACGAGATGGATCCTGACCTGGCATACCAGATCATCCACGATGAACTGATGCTCGACGGGAATGCACGGCTCAATCTCGCCACGTTTGTCGGGACATGGATGGAGCCCCAGGCCCAGAAGCTTGCTGCGGAAACGTTCGACAAGAATATGATCGACAAGGATGAGTACCCTCAGACGGCAGAGATCGAGATGCGGTGCGTCAACATCTTAAGCCGGCTCTGGAATTCTCCTGATACCCATGAGGCAACCGGCTGTTCCACTACCGGTTCCAGCGAGGCCTGCATGCTCGGGGCGCTCGCGCTCAAGCGCCGGTGGCAGCAGAAGCGCAGGGCCGAAGGCAAGCCCATCGACAAACCGAACATCGTGATGGGTATCGATGTGCAGGTCTGCTGGGAGAAGTTTGCAAATTACTGGGATGTGGAGATGAGGCTTGTTCCCATGGAAGGAAACCGTTTCTTCATCTCTCCCGAGGAAGCCATCAAACTCTGCGATGAGAATACAATTGGTGTTGTCGCCATTCTTGGGACCACGTTCGATGGATCATACGAACCAGTGAAGGAGATCTGCGACGCGCTCGATGATCTGCAGAAGAGGACCGGTCTTGATATTGATGTGCATGTTGACGGGGCTTCGGGAGCGATGATCGCTCCCTTCATCGATCCGGACCTTGTCTGGGACTTCCGTCTCCCCAGGGTGGCGTCCATCAATACCTCCGGTCATAAATACGGGCTCGTCTATCCCGGAGTTGGCTGGATCATCTGGAGGAATGCAAAGGCATTACCGGCTGACCTGATTTTCTGGGTGAATTACCTGGGCTCCAACATGCCGACATTTGCCCTGAACTTCTCACGCCCGGGATCCCAGATTGTTCTCCAGTACTACAATTTCCTGCGCCTGGGAAACGAGGGGTATTGCCGGATTATGGCGTCCCTCCGCGACGTTGCAACGACGCTTGCAGAAAAAATTGAGGGGCTCGGACCGTTTGAACTTATCACCCGTGGGGATCACCTCCCGGTCTTTGCGTTCAAGCTCAAAGATGATATCAAAAATTATACAGTTTTCGATGTATCCAACGCGCTGCGTGAACGCGGGTGGCTGGTCCCTGCCTACACGATGCCAAAGAACCGCGAGGATCTCGCGGTCCTCCGCATCGTTGTCCGCCAGGGGTTCACCCATGACCTCGCTGACATGCTCATCGATGATATGAAACGGGTACTGCCCCGGCTTGAAAAACAGCCCGCGCCAGTCCATGACGAAACAACCGGCACGAGCTTCCATCACTAAGGAGAGAACAGATAATGTCACAAGAAGAGACAAACCAAAAAACAACTCCGGCACCGATGAAGGCTATCAGCTGGGTCACCATGGCGCTGCTGACAACGTGTGCGGTTGCAAGCATCCGCGGGCTTCCTGCCATGGCGCCTTATGGCCTTGCCTCTATCCTGCTCTATATCATCCCGGCTATTGTCTTCCTGGTCCCGACCGCTCTGATCGCGGCGGAACTGGCAAGCAGCTGGGAAGGAGGTGTATTCGGGTGGGTCAAGGCAGCCTACGGGGACCGGGCGGGGTTCTTTGCCATCTGGCAGCAGTGGATCCAGAACGTGGTCTGGTTTCCGGCCCAGCTCGCCTTCTTTGCAACAGCCCTTGCGTATATCTTTGACCGGAACCTGGCAAGCAACGGACTCTTTATCGGTATCGTCATCCTCGCGGTCTTCTGGATATCCACCCTGATCGCATTCCGGGGAGTAGCTGCCTTCAGCGCAATCGGGAGCAAGGGAATGGTGATCGGAACTCTCATACCGGTTCTCGTTCTCATCGTGATGGCGATACTGTTCATCACCACCGGGGGGCACTCGGATATGCCGGTCAACTCGGCCTCTGACTGGATACCCTCCCTTGCCGGTCTCGCGGGAATTGTCCTTATCATCAGTAATTTCCTCTCGTATGCCGGTATGGAAATGAATGCGGTGCATGTGACGGATATGAAAAATCCCTCAAAGGAGTTCCCCAAGGCAATCCTCCTCGCATCGCTCCTGATCCTGCTCATCTTCATCCCGGGAACTCTTGCTATCTCCATTGCGCTCCCGTCGGCAAATATCGGCCTTACAACGGGCGTGATGCAGGCAATGGATGTCTTCTTTAACCAGTTCGGTATTCCCTATGGCGTGAATATCCTCTCCGCATTGATTGTGATAGGCATTCTTGCCTCGGTGGTTACCTGGATTCCCGGGCCCAGCCGGGGTCTCCTGATGGTCGGGCAGGCAGGGTACCTGCCCCCATGGTTCCAGAAGACGAACGAAGCAGGGATGCAGGTAAATATCATGATAGTCCAGGGAATCATCGTCTCCATCCTCGCCATCTTCTTCGCGTTCTTACCCTCGGTGAGTTCCGCGTTCTGGATCCTGTCGGCCATGGCAGTCCAGCTCTATCTGGTCATGTATGTACTGATGTTCATGTCGGCCCTGCGCCTGCGGAAGATCGCACCTGAAGTCAAACGCGGGTTTAAGGTCCCCTGTATCGCCCTTGTTGGTATCGTTGGCATCATCGCCAGCATCGCGGCTTTCTTTATCGGGTTTGTTGAACCTACGGGCCTTGGGATGCGCCAGGGTTTGTATTCCATCATCCTTATCATTGGTATTGTAGTCCTCGGTATCTGGCCATTGATCATCTATCATATGCGCAAACCTGAGTGGAACCTGAACAAGCAGGCTGGCCCATGAGATATCATAAAAACATTTTTTCCTGTTCCGGAATAAATCTATGAAAATAAGAACAACAGATCTTCCATGATAACGGTGTATGCAGGTCCCCTTCCATCATTCCCCGGAATATGGGAATTTTCGGGTTATCCATCACATCGTCCTCACGGGAAGTATTGAGAGAAATGACGGGAAAAATATGAAAATTGCGGTACACGTGAAAAACCGACTGCTGCTGAGCCGGCGGCAGTAACTGATGAGGTAAAAAATGAAACTCCTTTCCCGGATCGATGAAGTCCCACCGGCTGCCACCCTTCTGACCCTTGCCTTCCAGTGGTTCATCATCCTGATGCCGTCAGCCCTGATCTATGGTATGATCATTGCACCTATGCTCTACCCGGACCCGGCGCGGCAGATTCAGGTCCTCCAGGCGATTTTCGTTGTCAGCGGGATTGTCCAGATCCTCCAGGTGTTCATCGGTCACCGCCTTCCAATCGGTACCGGCCCGACCGGTATCCTGATCATCGGTGTGGGTGCCGGTCTTGCCTACTCAACCAATGCCATCTTTGCATCGATGGTTGTCTGCGGCCTGATCCTCTGCGGACTTGCGGCCGTGAAGGCACACAAATACCTCAAACGGATCTTTACGTTCAATATCATCCTGACCGCCCTCCTGCTCGGATGTTTTGCTGTCACCCCGATGATCCTCAGCCTCATCATCCCGACGCCAAAGATACCCAATCCCTCCGATTACCTGGGCTTTGCCATACTCTTCACCCTCTTTATCATAGGACTCTCCGGGATTCTCAAAGGCATGGCAAAGCAGCTCCTGCTGCCGATCGTAATGGTCATCGGCGTCGGGCTGTACATGCTGTTCTTTCCCTTCAGCCCCCCGGAGATCAACAGCGCCCCGTTCGGGCTCTTTTTCGGGATAGCGCCCACCGCTTTTGATATCAGCCTCCCGCTCGTTTTTGCATTCATGTTCTGCTACTTCACCCTCCTTGTTGTCGATTTTTCCGCATTAGAATCCATGGAGCTTGTGCTTAATCCTGAAGGTATGGACCGGCGTTTCCCGGCGGGAATGGCAATCACCGGCCTTTCAAGTATCATAGCCGGGTTTGTCGGGGCAATCGGCTGTGCAAATTCCAATTTCTCGATGAACGTCGTCCTTGCCAACAGGCATGCCTCCCGGTATCCCCTTGCCCTTGCCGGGGTATTCTTTATTATTATCGGGTTTTCCCCAATCATAGTCTCAACCCTGATGGCGATCCCGCCGGTTGTAATTGCCTGCCTCTTCATATACCTCCTTGGCGGGATGTTTGCAGCAACGCTCTCTCTTGCAAAGGAGCGGACGGGGGGAATCAATTACAATTCCGGGATTGTTATCGGGGTCTCGCTCATCTTTGCAATTCTTATTGCCTTCATCCCGGTAACCACCAAAACCCTGATGAGTACGCGTATTGAACCGGTGCTCGCAAATGCGTTCATCGTGGGCATCTTCTCCGCGCTTGTTATTGAGCATATTTTCTTCCGGGGCAGGGCTGAACAGGAGGAGAGATTTACCGAGAATGAAGAGGTAAAAGAAGGAGGATAGGCGCTTGTCCGGCCGGATTTTTTTTAGGTATTACCATTTCCGGTGATTAACCAACTTCCTTTTTTTTAAAAACAGCACAGGAAACCAGCAAGGTTCACCCGGTTCCAATGCCTGCATAGCCTGATCCTTTCCCGATACCCTCATGGTAATTTTATCGGAATAGATGTACGGGAATAAAAGGGATTCCCATACTGCCCGTGCAAATGAAAAACTGATTGAAAATCCATTTATATGAATCTCTACATACCCCTTGCAAACACGAAAATCGGGGTTCAAACGGCAGGTACAGACGGATGACGAGAACTGAATCTCTTTTCGGGGCCAGATCCGGGGATCCTGCTGGCAGTGATGATCTGTTCAGAGGGGTTTTTGAGACAATAAAGACCAGCATCCTGCTCACCAGCCACGACGGCAGGACCATTATTGCGGTCAACCCGGCCGCCTGCAATCTGTTCGGGCATCCGGATAGCGCAATGATCGGGCACGAAATCACCGGGTTCATCCATCCCCTGCTGCCGGGGGGGACGACCGTACCGGATCTCCTCATGTGCGGGAATCCGGTTGAATCCGTGCTGCAGGATGCACAGGGCATGGATGTCCCCGTTTTCCTCAACCCGTCGCGGACCCGTGATGGAACGGGTGCAGTTATTGTTGTGAACATCATCGACCTCCGCGAGCGCAGGAACGAGAAAGCTATCCTGCTCCGGGAGATCCATCACCGGGTTAAGAACAACATGCAGCTGATCACCGGGATTCTCCACATGGAAGGAATGAAGATCCAGGATCCCACCATCAAAATTCTTTTCGAGAACAGTAAAAACCGGATCCTTGCCCTTGCTGCCATCCATGAGATCGCTTACCGTTCAAGTGATTTTGCGCATATCCCGGCAGGGGAACTCATCACCACCATCACTGCAACGGTCATCTCATCCCAGTCAGGAGGGCATTGTGACATATCCCCTGACATAGATGCCGGTGACGCAACGGTTGATCTTGACACTGCAGTCCCGTTTGGGATCCTGATGAACGAACTGGTATCGAATTCGGCAATGCATGCATTTTACGGCAGGCGGGAGGGGATCATAAAAATCCGGTATCGTTCCGGGACAACCGCTGACATCCTCGAGTACGGCGACGACGGGACCGGGTTCCCTGCCGGTGTCGATTTCAACGATCCGGCAACGACCGGCCTCGAACTTATCCGGGGCCTGACCCGCGAAATGAATGGTTCGGTTGAACTTCTGGATGGGCCGGGAACACGATACCGGTTCACCTTCTCACAAAAGAAAAACAGGGAGGCAATCATATGACCGGCGAGAAAATTCTTGTTGTGGAAGACTCGGTCATCACGAGCACGCTTATCAAAAAAACCCTTCTTGCTCTGGGATACCCGGTTGTTGCAGTTGCCGACAATGGGCCGGAATCAATAGCACTGGCCCGGCTGCTCAGGCCGGATCTTGTCCTGATGGATATCATCCTCAAGGGAACAATGACCGGTATTGAAGCAGCACGGCAAATCAAGGAAAGTCTCGGGATACCGGTGATTTTCCTGACCGCCCAGTCGGATGATGCTACGGTTGCCGATGCCATCACAACCGAACCCTTTGGCTATCTTATCAAACCCCTTGAGGAACGATCTCTCAAAACCACGATCCAGATGGCGTTCTATAAACATGCAATGGATGAGAAACTACGGGAACGGGAAAGGACCATCAGCGTCCTTCTGAATGCTGTTCCGGATGCCCTCGCCCTTCTCAACCGCGGGCATGAGATCGTGGCAGTGAATGAGTCCATGGCCGAGAAGCTGGGCCACCCGTGCGAAGCACTCGTGGGGACCACCCTGGAGAAGGCAGGCCCGGACCGTTCCATTGCGACCCTGAAAGACTACCTGCGGGACCTCCATGGAACGGGAAACCCGGTCTGGTTTGAGGAAAAACAGGGGGACCGCTGGTTCGAGACCGCGATGTACCCCATCACCGACCGTTCGGGGGTCATTGTACGGATTGCCATCCAGTCCCACGATATCACTGACTGGAAGCAGCTGGAATCAGAGCTCAAAGCTGAGGGGCTGTCCCAGATCGAATGCAACATGGAGCAGTTCCAGATCCTCAATGATCAGATACGGAACCCCCTTCAAGCGATAACGGGATATGTGGCACTCTCTGAGAGCAGTTACTCCCGCCAGATTGGAGAGCAGATCGCGATCATCAACAACCTGGTAAACCGCCTCGACAAGGGCTGGGTGGAATCAGAGAAAGTCCGTTCCTTTTTGATCCGGCACTACCGGCACGGGGAACAGATCATGCCCAAACACCGGTGCATCGGAGTGTACTGAAGAGTTCCGGAGAGTGGCCTGTCAGCTCCTGAAACACCTGCCGGATCTTTCGCCATCAAATGGAGAAAAAGATCATTCCATCTGATGCAACAACACCGTCAATAGTTGTATTATTCAAAAAAGATTTGGCGGGTCTGCCCCATTGGAGCAGTTACTTCCAGTTCGGGAATAAAAAGGAAATACAGGGCTCATAGATAATCAGGACCGCACCGGCAAAAAGAACAATCCAGGCATACCCGAAACTGAACACCCCTGAAGCCAGCAGCCCTACATTTCCCATCTGTTTCATGCCATTATACCCGGCAAGCTCATCGATGAAAAATAAGAGAATGCCGATAAAGATAACCATCCCGGCTCCCTGCGCCTCCCGGCCCTTATTGTAAAAGAAAAGACCGAATATGAGAATGGCTGATACGAGCAGTATCGCCCCGCTGATAGTGAAACCAGGAGTCATGAAGGTGACGGATGCAGTCTGTCCCAGAAGAGTAACGGAAAATAATGGAAGGAAACACCCAATCATAATGAGGAGTGAACCTATCATTCCCATGATATGTGCTTTTGAAACCCTGCAATCCTTACCGAAGATACCCATAACCTGCTTTTTATCGCTCCATTAATTATATATTCTGGTCTGCTGTGCATATGCCTGGTATATGAATGGCCCTCCGGCAGGAACACAGAACCCCATACCCCCTCCAGACCCGTAGATCCGGGTTATTTTAGCAGGGACCGGGAAAAACGGTTGCGGAAAAATATCTTTTATGAATGGTCAGCATCCACGAAATCCGCATCTGCTCTTCATTCTTCCATCACCGGTGATGGAACGAATAATTTATTCGCTGAAATGTCCTTCCATTGGTGAGGAACCATGAGAAAAACTTCCGAACTGGTGAGCGAGATGCTTGCCGAAGCAAAAACCACCTGGCTGGTTGCAATTGCAGTCGGGTTTGAGAACGAGACGAAATTTGTTTTCAGTTCGGCCCGGCACCCGCTCGATGAACTCAATATCCTGATAAAATCCGGGGGGCACCCGATCGGTCTCTTACGCTTTGAAAAAGAGGGAACCGGAATACAGGGTTCATTTCGCCCGTTTGCGGAATATGCCGATGAGGGGTGGGTTCGTGAATACCTTGCCGGTCTCCTGGAAAATACCGGTGAGATTGTTGCTACCGGCATGGCGGGGCCCACATTTCCCGCTGCGTACTAAACCCACTGCAGCACTCTCTTTTTTTTAGTATTCCCGGGAATCACGGTTCGCTGCCCGGGCTGTGTTCTTCGTATTTCCGGAAATATTTTGGGACTTGTTTTTTTTTGACCTCATTTTTATGGTACATTCTGGAAAAAATTTCTTAACAAGCAGGCTCCATATTCAGAAAGGGTCTTATGGCGCAGGATACGAAAGTCATCGCACTGTATATCGATTTTGAAAATATCGAGATCGGTCTTGACAAGCAATATAAAACCAAGTTCAAGATAGAGCCGATCATCAACAAGCTTTCCGAACTCGGGGTTGTCCGGATTCGCAAAGCTTATGCAGACTGGGTAAAGAACCAGGATTACCGGGAAAGCCTTCTCAATTACGGTATTGAACTGATCGAAAAACCCAGCCTGAACTCGGAAGGGAAGAACGGGGCCGATATCAAGCTTGCGATCGATGCCGTTGAGACCGCAATCCTCAACCCGAATATCAATACCTTTGCCATCGTTTCCGGTGACAGCGATTTTTTATCCCTGATCCAGAAACTCCGGGAGAGCGGCAAGTATGTCATCATCTTAAGCGGCGATGCCTTCACAAGCAAGCTGATCATCAAGAACTGCGACGAGTTCATCTCCTACGAGCTGATTGCCGGTATCCATGAAGCCGACCAGAAAGACACAAGCTTACAAAAGGAATTGTCCCATGCCATTGACCTATTAAAAGACGCCCTCCGTATCCTTGAAGATGAAGGAAAACAGCTGGACTACGCGGGCATCAAGATCAAGATGCTCCAGATCGACCCCACTTTCACCGAGAAGAAGATCGGGTTTGCAAGTTTCGGGAACTTTATCAAATCGGTGAGCGAGAACAAGCAGCTGGATATCGAGATTACCCAGATCAAGGGAATCTCCTATGTAAAATCCAACCTGAACGAGGAGGACGGGGAAGAGTTCGAGACCCGGCTGCCCACAAAGAAGGAGTGGAAGGTCATATTCGAGGCTGTCGAGATGTTCTTTGCCCAGGGAAAAGGGAAAAAATCGGAAGGCAACCCCTGGATCCTGCTCTCGTACCTTGACAAACGGCGGGATGTGGGGCTCCTCCCCCTGTCTAAACCTGCCATCAGGGATGCACTCCAGACCCTGATCGAACAGGGGATTATCTTGAAAAAGAAAAAAGTTGGCGTTTCTCCGTATTCGTTATCGGAGGATTTCGAGAACCATAAAAAAGAGTTCCTCTCCCGGATGAAGTGATGGTATTTTTTCCGGCCCGGATCATTTTACTCTTAAAATCATGATAATGGGGGCGGAGGTTCCCCTATTCCTTTTACGATGACCCGCCCCCTCCGGAGCGATGAAGATGGGCTGTCGAACCTGGCATTCGGAGCCGGTACCGGCAGAATTCACTTCAGTCAGCGGGACCATCCCGGAAGACCTGTCCGGGTCGATCCCAAGACAGGCCTTTCTTTCATTCCGGCCCGCCCATTGCCTGTCCGGAAAAGGGGGGCGCACAGAAACCCGCTATTTTGCAGGTTTGAAATCCCCAATTATCGGAGATTTTTGAAAACCGGCCAAAATTATCGGATTTCCGGATGGGCGTGGACACCATTTCGCGTGGAACCGGAAAACCCGATCCCCGGATTGGCAAACGGGGCCCTGTACGGGTCCGGATGGGTTCAGGTACGGGAGACCCTCTCATCCTGGTTGTCCTCTGGTAACAGTACCTGCATACTGCCGGATCCCCCGCACAACATTTATTGACATCGGGCGTGGCACGTAGTGTACGGTATCCGGTATGACAACGATAAAAGCAAAAGTCATCGATGGTTTTCATCCCGAACCGGAGAAGGGAATCCAGACAAAAACCGGTGACGAGTTTTTCATAAAAAATTATCGAGAAAAAACCCGTTGCATGGCTCCGTGGCGCATGGGGATATAATGTGGATAGTGCGGACTTTGTCGATACCCTACGGAAATCCAGAACAATCCAGCCATTATAAATTATCTTCTGGATACCAGTATCTGCGTTGATGTGCTCCGGACGAACAAGCCACCGGGGTCCGTTGAGCTTTGTATAGTTTTTTAAGATAAATATCGGAAAAAGTCAGATCTGAATACCCGCTAACTTTTCCTTCAGATCGGGCAGGTCGTGTTCAACGACTTTCCATACAGCATCCTTGTCGATGCCAAAATAATGATGGATGAGGATATTGCGCATACCCATGATCTCCGTCCACGGGATATCGGGATGGGCAGACCGGAATTCCGGCGATATCCCCCGGACAGCTTCCCCGATAATCTGGAGATGGTAGATTACCCATACCTGCACCAGTTCATCCCGGTAAAACACGTCTCTTTTCCCAAAAACCACTTTCCCGATCTGGGCAATCGCTTCAAGGATATCCAGGATCCGTTCCCGATCATCTCTCATAATGGTCGTGCTTCCTGCAACACCCTTGCACGTATTCGTTCACGGAGCCCGGATTCGGTAACTACATCAACCGGGTGCTGGAGCAGCTCCGAAAGATCCATAGAAAGACCCCCGATATCAAAGAGGCTTCTGCCAGGCTCAAGATCGATGAGAAGATCAATATCACTGCCAGGGTGGGCATCATGCCGGCTAACCGATCCGAAGACACGGATATTTTTTGCCCCCCGTTTTTGGGCAAGCGCAAGGATCTCTTCCCGTTTCCGGGCCAGAAGATCATAAATGTCATCGCCTGCTTCCCTGTTCATATGATTGCTATATTGTTGTCTGATACCCATAAAAGGTGCTGGTCACCGGAGCGACGGATGCGTTATCCGGTGATATTCTATGGGGGTGCGATGCTGACCAATCAGGCATTTGTTCAGCTGATTGGGCCATCATGGCATTGACAGGCCCGCCCCCGGTCACCCCACAACGATCATCCCGTTCACGACCGTGTACTGAATCTCGCTCCCATCGTCGTCATCGAAATTCGTCCGGGAGATCACGAGTACAGTCTCACCGGCACTGAGCCCGCGGACGGTAACCGTTGCGAGTGTGACATCCGCAGCCCCGGTCCCGACCATGCCGTTGACATCAGCTGCCGCGATGAGATCTTGACTGGCCGGAAGGGTACCGGTGGCATTCAGGGCCGACGCCCAGGCCGGGAAAGTCACGCCGGTGATTTCCGCAACGGCCGGGTTGCTTATACTCAAGTTCAGGTTGTGCCCGCTCAGGCCTTTCGGCGCACTGCTCAGGGTCAGGGCGAGTGTGATCTCCCCGCCGGGTGCGCTGATGTTCCCGCTCGCGATGCGGATTACCGGATCGGACTGCACCGAGATGTAATCCGCCCGGGTGATCGTGTCCGAGCCCCCGGCATTCGTCGCCGTCAGGTTCACCGTGTAACTGCCCCCTGCGGAATACACGTGCGTGGGGTTCTGAGCCGTAGACGTGGTGCCGTCGCCGAAGCTCCAGTTCCATGCCGTTGGCGTGTTGGTTGAGGTGTCCGTGAACCGGACTGTGAGCGGGGCGGGGGAGGATTGAGAGGGGAAAACAGGTAACGCAGCTATGCATCCTCTTCCGGTTTCAGCACGAGCCGGCCGGATCCTTTTGTCGAGGAATACCCGGCCAGAGTATTGATGATCTCGGTTTTCTCCCGGATCTCCGGATCAAGATCAGTCATCGCAAGCAACCGGCCAGCCTCATCTGCCAGCTCGCGGGCATCGAACTCGTCCCACATCAGATAGAGATCCATCAGTGATGAGAGCACCGGGAACCCGCCGAGCTTTGCTACATACTGCACGTACGCCTTGAGCTCTGCATCTGTGCCGAACTCTTCGCCTACCGTGAGAGAGGCAACATCCCAGATCCAGACCGTCTGCGGTGCTGTGGATTCGACACCCGGGATTTCTTTCATTGTTTCTTTTGCGGGTTCGGGGGTAGTGTCCGGATATGCTTTGGGATCTGCCGAATAAACATCCGCGAACTGCTCCTTGAGGTGAAAATAAAAGAGATACCCGTCCAGCTTGAACCACGGATCCCGCAGGGACTTGATGTACTCTTCGATACCATTCTGCGCATTGATGAGATTCTGCCGGGTTGGGTTAAGTTTGAATTCGCAGAGAGGGATGAGGGCTTTGGGGAGAGCAAATTCGATCTTTCGGTAAATTTCGCCGGTGATCTTCTTCCATTTCATCTGGAATGGAACTACTTTTTCGAGAAAGGTGAGTGCTTCAGAATATTTTTCGAGGGCCAGAAGGGCATACCCGTGCCAGAGATGTGCGAAGGAGAGTTCATCGTAGTCTTCGTTTTTCAATGCGGCCTGAAGGTATTCTTCGGGAAGTGTGCAGTTCTCAGCAGCCCATTCGAATAGCTGAGTAGTTTTTTTCGGATTTTCATGCAACAGGTGGAAATAAATTTCATTCTCAATTAACCATTGACCAACGCTTGCCAGAATACTGGGATCTGTTTTTGATGATTCAGAGATTTGAGCGAATCTTGATGTTGGATATGGAAGATGGGTTAAATTGGATAACATTTTTTGAGACTGCTTAATGTCAGATGATATTAGATACGTGATCGCTAGAATTTTATAGCAGTCTTCAATTTTTGGTTCTCCTCGACGATTGGGTACGGAATTAAAAAACCCTTTTTCTTTTAATATGGATTCACATCTTTTTTGCTCGTCTGAACAATATAAAAAAAACGTATCCCTATGTACCAAAGACAACCCCACCTATTTACTTACAGCAAGAACGGTCACTTGAACGGTTCCAGAATAATCTACACCGCTTTTTGTATATTTATACGGCACACTTGCCGGTAAATTGAGTTTGTTCTTAATAACCGTGCTCTCCGGGCTGTTGATATACAGTATGAATTGTTTGTTTATATTCGGGTCGGTGAAGTAACTTTCGTCAAGTTTCTGGAGGATGGCATAGTTCACGTTAAAGCCGGTTACGGCACCAGTTTCACGATTGATTATCAGATAATTCCTCAGATTAGACGTACTCAGATCCTTGACCGCCTTGCACTCAATAATTTTTATCGTGTTCCCCTGTTTGATAACAAGATCCAGCCCCGGTTTGTTAATGTGAGAAAGATCCCTGATAATCTCTACACCAGGATAGACCATCTCGGTCCTGGCTGTATATTCCGTATACGCCCCCTGAATATTCCCAAGCCGGGACTGGACCGATCGTGGCTTGCCGACCTTCTGGGCAGATTCAAGCGCATCGAGATCGATATGGACCCGGGTTGCCATGCCTTCTTCATTGAGCAGGGTGCGGGCAATGAATTTTCCAATATCGGGATACCGGGCATAGATCTGTTCGCTTTCGAAAACCTCATCCAGCAGTTTAAGGTTGACCCATTTTTCGTAGAGTTTTACAATCGTGGCTTCGTCGCCAAACCGGGTCGCAAGCCGGTTGTAAGCTGTATCACCCAAGACTTTGCTTTTCAACAGTGCTCGCGTTTCCGTAGAATCGTCGGCATATTTTAAAATGACCTTGCCAACTTCGCCAGCCTGTTCCGGGTGTTTTATAACAAAATTAGTTACGGGTTTTGTCAGGTATTTTATCCCGTTCTGGACTTTTCCGATAGCAAGTCCATTCAATACAACGCCATAACCATCCAGTTTTACTGCTGAGAATGTTAAATCCCGAACGGCAAAGGCTGTACCTGATGTAATCAGTTGACCCGTTATGTAGTTCGGATTATCGGTATTAAGTTGGGCAAGATCTCCCCCGGCTCCAATAGTCGCACCTGCAATAAATGCCCCAAAATCATCATACACAGTCTCTTTCCGGTAGATGAGTGGATGCATCGTATAACCGGACCACCCGAGATCAACAGCTTCAACAAAATCATCGTAATTATCGCCGTCTGTATTTTTATCAAGGGGATCAGTTCCTGCTTCCAGCTCATTATAATCTGGGAATAAATCCCCGTCACTATCCGGTATCAGCGGTTTTGTCCCTATTTCCAGTTCATCCGGATCGAAAAGGCGGTCATCATCACTGTCCACCTTTCTCGGATTGCTGATAACCTTCCAGAACGTATGTCCGTTCTTGTCGGTGATTGTATCGCCGGCCTCATAATCATCCGGCAGCCCGTCGCCATCGGTATCGGCCAGCGTCGGGTCGGACGTCCGCGTGTTGCCGTACGGATCCTTGTAACCGTTGACTTCCACGATGTCCGGGAGCGGGTCGGGATCGGAATTCACAGGAACAAGCGTGAGCGGGATATCAGAAGATCCTGAAGTCACGGTGACGGTCTGGGTTAGATCCTGGTACCCGTTTTTCGTTGCCGTGAGCGTGTGGCTGCCGAGAGGAATGTCATTAATTGTCAGGGGACTCAGGCCCAGGTAATTCCCGTCAAGATAAATCCCGGCACCTGCGGGATTGGAATACACATTGAGCGAGCCGGTCTGGGGCGGGGCCGCACCAATCGGTACTTCAATGGTACCGGTCTGGCCTTTGGCAACGTTGAACACCTGGTTTTCCAGCGGCGGGTTACCATAGGTATAAACATCAAAGGTGTAGGCACCATAGGTCTGGAAAATAAACGGATCGGTATAGCCGTTTGATTTGAGCGGTTTTGATTCCGGCCCGGTGGCACGGTTGACATATACCGTTCCCGATTGGATTGGATTTCCTGTTGCGGCATCATAGACATGGAAGCGGATGCTCGCATCGGTCGGGGTGCCCGGCGGTTCTGTTGCCTGGACACTTACGTCATCGATAAGGAATGTTACGTAGGAATAGGTATTTGCCGGCGCCGGCTGGGATGCGGTGTAATACGATTTGAAATAGAATGTCTGCATCCCGCCGCCAGTGTTACTGATATCAAGCGTGACCGGAGTCCAGGAATTCTGGTAAGCACTCGCAGAGAAACTGCTCGGGAATTCATACATCCGGATTTCTGCCTGAGTGCCTCTGTCAATGCGGCCGACCTCCAGCTTGAATTTATTCGTTGAGTAGTGTTTATAGACTTCAGAACACCGGAACCAGAACGTGAGCTGACTGGCGTAAGACGTGTCAATATTGGCGTGGGCAACCTTGTAGTAACCATACTGAACCGGGGATGCAGCCGGGCGGGTAATTGACAGTTTTAATGACTCCGGTGATGAGATATAATCGCCATTGAAAGGCTGGACATCCCAGGAGACTCCGGAATTGGAACCAACATCCGGGCCACTCGGTGCCCATGCCGCCATTCCCTGACTGAAATCCCCATTGGCAACGGTTTCATATAACGTGCCCCCGCTGTCAGCACCATACAATACCGCTGAAGATTTTGTTAAGACCAAAGATTCTTGTACCGGAGTAGTGATCGGAATTTCGGTATTGGTAACGTTCAGCACATCTTCAGACAACACCCATGACGGAATATTCTCCGAATAGCCGGGTCCATAATCTGTACCATACACGAGGTTGGACTGATAGGTATTGACAGCATTTTTTCCCGATGGAGCAGGAATAAAAACGGGTTCTGAAGCTGCTTCATCAGAATCCGATGATATTTTTTTACCAGAATTGAGTCCGGTACGGTTCGAGGCAGAAGACCGAACAGAAGTTACGGATTTCCGGGTATCGGAATACGACACCGTCACCGGCGCTGTCATCGCTCTCATCGCCATCGGCTGCTGCACTGCCTCCCCGCTGCTCTCGAACCTCGCATCCCACAGGTTCCTGTCCATCACGCAATACTCGCCGGACGAAGTCACCGTAGTGGATAAGAGCATGTTACCCGCATCAAGTGTAAAGGGCATCGAGTCGAAGGAACCCGATGTCTCGTTCTTCACAAACATCGACAGGTTCGAAAGCGTGCCAACCTTTGCCGGGAAATAATGGATCCGGACCTCCGCAGTCGTTGTATCGTTCCCGAACGTGATGGCAGACACATTGCTCACAAGGATGGTATCCGGGATCAGATGGGTGTAGTTGACGTTTGCAACCGACACACGCTTCACTGCATCGCCAGTACCGGTCACTGATAACTCGACTGAAGAACCGAAGTACTGCTTCGTGCTCGTGAAGGTCTCGTTGCCATCAGGAACGCTGTTGCCGTTGCTGTCGGCAGCGAGCGGGTTTGTACCGAGCCGCACCTCGCTGTCATCTTCAAGCGCATCGTTGTCCGTGTCCCTTGCCAACGGGTTGGTTCCACGGCCAATCTCGTCCGCATCAGTCAGCGAGTCGCCATCCGAATCCGCGATGAGCGGGTCGGTGCCGTGCTGCTGCTCCAGGATGTTGGTGAGCGAGTCGCCATCTGCATCTTCATTTGCATCAGTGACTCCATCGAAATCAGAATCAGCAGAAGTCACGTTGGTAGTGAGGCCGAGCCGGGTAAGCTCGAACTCGTCAGTCAGGCCATCATCATCCGTATC
The DNA here is from genome assembly GCA_041645355.1 of Methanoregula sp. Taxonomy (GTDB): domain Archaea; phylum Halobacteriota; class Methanomicrobia; order Methanomicrobiales; family Methanospirillaceae; genus Methanoregula. The sequence continues at coordinate 221,873 of JBAZQF010000002.1, read as the reverse complement.
GGCTTTGAAGGGGTCCGCGCCGAGCCGGTACTTGACAAAAACCGGCAGCCGGCCGTCAAGCTTCTCGTTCCCGTCATAAATGCCGTTGCCGGCCTCGTTTGCCGGTGTTCTGGAATTATCCGAATCCGGATTCAGCGGGTCAAACCCTATAAGAGGTTCGTAACCGGATGTCAGGCGATCGCCGTCGAACTGCAGGATCGCTTCTTCAGGAACCCCGTAGGACGTGTTCGCGCCAGCCGTCAGCACATCATTTACATGAAGCACTGCGGTTCCTGAAAAATTCCCGCCGGTAACGCTCACCTGGCTCAGGTTGACAGAGTTCTGCCGGATGGTCAGGACCGTGATAGAAGGATCGCTGACAGTTCCCGTGAAAGTAACGGTCTCATTGTCGTAGTTATCATCGATTGGGGCAGTGAACCGGATCGCCGGCTCAGGATCGGTTACCCTCACCGACATGTTGTATACCGGGCCAAACGGTCCGCGGATATCAGAATGCATCCGGTATGACAGCAAATAGGTACCGGTCTCGTTCGGGACATTCATGGTGAGACCGAATGTATATGTCTGCCCGGTCTCAACTGCGATATTCTCTGGCAGGTCCACGCGGCTGACCCCGAATATGGCCGCATCTCCGGCAGCACCCCCGGAAGCGGCAAAGTAAACACCAGGCTTACCGGGAGACGAATATATCCAGGGATTTAATCCGGTATTATTCAGGGTGATTGAAACCGTTACCGTACGGTTCCGTGGCAACAGGGCCGGAATGGTATGGCTGACAAGCGAGGCATTGAACGCTTCCAATCCGACCGGGGTGGTATTTATAGCCACGGTTGAATGTTTCAGGCTGACCGGAATGTCGCTCCCGCGCTCATCATCGAAATTTGGCCCGGTAAGGTTTACAAATGTAGTTCCGGAAGCATTCCCCCGCAGGTGAACTGACGCCAGAACAACGTGGGTTGCTCCCTTCTTTACAGAATCAGAAACATCACTTGCCTGGATGAGGATCGTGTGACCATCGGGATCTGCATACGTTCCATTCAGATCCGCAGCCCACGGGGGAAACGAGATGGAGGTAACTTCGACAAGGAGCGGATCAGTAATGCTCAGGTTTACATTGTACCCGCTCAGGCCCTCAGGGGCGCTGTCGAGGATAAGAAAAATTGTGGTATTGTCCCCGGTTGCAGGTATCTGGCCATCTGTCAGACCGACGGGTATGGACATTGCCCCGGGTACCAGAAGCCCGACGGCAACTACTGCAGCAATGAGGAAAAAGAAGGAAGGAGCGTTCATCCTATTATTTTCCTGTAGTTATGAGAACACCCTCATGAACAACGCCCTCGCATCGTTCTGGGTGACATTACCGCTCTGGTCGATATCGAATCCGGTCACCGGCTCATTGGCAGCAATCCAGGCATGCTTGTTCCAGAACCAATTCACATCGGCATAATCGAGATGCCCGTTCGCGTTCAGATCTTCGTACAGGCCGTTGTTGTTGATAATCAGGGGCGGTAACGACAAGCCGTCAATCGGGATCACCGGCTGGACGATGGTGAACGCATTCGCAAGCGCAGCGCTCTTGCCGTTCGGGTTGCTGATGGTGATGGTCCAGGCGCCGGGCTGTTTACCGCTCAGGTCGAAGGTTCCGCTGGCGCTGTCCTGGCTTGGCACCACAACGTTCGTTGCGGTGATATCGGCCTGGCCGGACTTTGTCAGCCGGATCGTTGTCCCGGCCTGGAACCCGGTGCCGTTCAGCGCGATGGTGACGGAACCGGTGGTGTTGCCGGACAATGGCGTGATGCTGTAGATCGCCGGGTCGGTCAGTTGCTGGTGAACGATGATATGACCCGGAACAAGGTCTGGAGTGATGCCGAGACCTGCATCATCGTTCAGGTTATCGGTGGAGATCGTCAGATCGCTCTCGCCGGCGCTGAGGCCGGTGACCAGGATCGATGCAAGGGTCACCTGCGTGGCCCCGCTCTCGACAAGGTGGTTGACATCGCTTGCGCTGATGAGCACATTCTGGGAGGCCGGAAGAGTACTGTTCGCGTGCAGGTCCGATGCCCACGCCGGGAACGAGACCGATGATATCCGTGCAACGGACGGATTGGCCACGTTCACGTTCAGGTTATACCCGCTCAGTCCCTGCGGAGCGGAGTTGAGTGTGAGGTTAAGGAGAATCGATTCGCCCGGCTGTCCGATCTCGCCGCTGCCGATACTCATCGTGCCGGATGCTGACGGGGGATTGACCGTGATATACCCGGACTTTGTCAGGGTGTCCGGACCAGCAGCATTGGTTGCAGTCAGGGAGACCGTGTAGGTCCCGGTCGAATTGAAGATATGCAGGGGATTCTGCAGGGATGAGGTCTGGCCGTCGCCGAAGTTCCACAACCATGAGGTCGGGGAACCGGATGATGTGTCCGTGAACTGGGCCGATAAAGGAGCAGAACCGGATACGGGAGTACCGGAGAATGCGGCAACGGGAGCACTTCCCGTTGGCGTCAGGTACCGGATGATTACCACACCGGAACCGCCAGCTCCACCATTACGATTGCTCTGATCTGCAGAACCGCCACCGCCGCCTCCACCCAACCCGTCGGTTCCGGCCACGGCGACAGATGAGACACTTGCTCCATTACCTCCACCCCCGGCACCACCAGATCCCCCGGTGCCTCCTCCATTGAATACCGATCCGCCGCCCCCCCCGCCATAGGTCTTGGACGATCCTGTTATGCTGGACGTTACTCCAGAACCGCCATTCCCTCCTGCCATACCGGATCCGGTGCCACCCGGTGCAGATGCACCGCCACCGCCACCTCCACCGTAATAATTCCCAGTTGGCGCCCCGGTACCGCCGTTATGTCCTTCACCAGAGACCCCGGTTCCTCCACCGTTCCCTTGGAACGACCCGCCACCACCGGAACCGCCGTTATGTCCTGCGGCTCCCCATGCGCCACCTCCGCCGCCACCTGTTGCCGATTTTAATGAGAACGCAGAGTAAGTTCCATCATACCCTGCACCATCGCCCGAGGCACCACTCCCTCCTGCTCCAACGGTAACGGGGACACTTGATACGCCAATAACAGAGAGGGTTCCGCTGATAACACCCCCGGCTCCTCCGCCGCCATATGCATCCGGTCCTCCACCACCACCGCCACCACCGGCGACGACGAGATATTCAACAGATGTTACTCCGACAGGAACTGTCCAACTGGCATTCCCGGCAGTCCCATTGAATTCTACAATAGCATATGCAGGATTGCTAGGATCCGTGTAGGTATATTGCGATACTGCACTCGCAGGAATGGCAATGACCAGCAGCGCGATAAGCAGGATAATAATCTTGGTTTTCATGTCACACCGGGTACGTGTATGTTGGGATCCACAGATGGATCAGTATCAGTCCCGCAGGAGTATTGCCGGCAGATGCACCGTATGTATCCTCATGATGGATACTTCATCGGTTCCGATCCGCACGGCAGAGTTCTCTTACGGTGGAAGCATGGAGAAAAACTTCATCAGGAAAGAAGTCGATTCAACTCATGCCCTCGGGCAGGACGGAGTCATCTCTCGGTCAAAGCTGGTGAACCCGTCCTTTTCTCTTCAGCAATTTTCCTGAATGCCCGGAATTTTCATTAAGGTTTCCCAGGAGTTTTCGCTAAAATATCTTTTATAATGTTATGTAATAAATAAATCGCAAAGCGATATTGCATGCATTAAAAAATAAAATAATTAAAAATAAATACGATGAAAATATCAGGTATCAGACTTTTTACATTGAACCGGCCCGGTAATTGAAGCCGCAGCTCATGGTGCACCGCCGGGGGCGACGGTGTAATTTAATCCGGAAAAGAATTCCGGTCTTACCGCACTCTATAGAGCCCGGTCTTTTCACAAGTGATTTTGGAGCAGGCCGATTTCATAAACCCGGGTAAGGAAACCACCTTCCGGCCTGGTCCCAAAACAGGCCTTCCTTTCATTCCGGCCCGCCCATTGCCTGTCCGGAAAAGGGGGGCGCACAGAACACCGCTATTTTGCAGGTTTGAAATCCCCAATTATCGGAGATTTTTGAAAACCGGCCAAAATTATCGGATTTCCGGGTGGGCGTGGACACCATTTCGCGTGGAACCTGAAAACCCGATCCCCGGATTGGCAAACGGGGCCCGTAAAAGGCCCGGATGGGTTCAGGTTTGCCAGGGACAAAAAACATGCAACTTCCCTCTCTGGGAAATGGGCAGGGAACCCTCAGGCACCTCTTCACCGTAAAAACTCTCCGGAAAAGAACACTCCCCTCCTGAACGATGATGACTTTGAGGAAGAGCAATCCCCGTTCGTTTTACCCTTTCAGTGTCCGGGTGCAAACGCCCTTTCACTTCAGTTCCCGGGGCCGGAAAAATTATTTTTGCCTTCCTGCAATCGCAGCAAGCAGACCCAGCGCCAGGAGAGCAACGGCAATTTGCGGTGAAGACTTCTGCGTCTCGGTTGCAGTTGTCGCAGCAATTCCCGGAACCTGCTGCCCGTCCAGCCACTTTGTTGCATAAGTGAGCTGGACATCCTCACCAGCCATTGCGCGTGCAATGGTATCTTCATTGACCGGCACCCGGATCTGCGGTGCTATTCCCCCGTTGAGGGTTTCATTGCTGTCAACCTGTATCACACCGTCCCGGTCGAGCGATGCCCCGTCCGGGAAAACCACGTACATGCCAAGCGGCAGGATGGCCTGGAGGCCATTCATCCCGAATGCCCCGTTCGTCCCGTACCAGGAAATGATCTTTCCGGTGCCGGTTTTTGCAAATACCATTGGCAGGCCTTCACCGGAACTGATGGTATCCGGGCTGACAAGCACTGCAACCGGTCCAGGGTACCCGTCCGGCCGGGGGGCAGTCCAGGCTTCCGAAACCCGGGTAAACCTGCGGGATCCGGGATCGTATTTTGTCGCATACTCATAGAAGACCGGCGCGTCCACAAACCATCCGGCAAAACAGGACGCGATGTTGTCATCCCCGCCACTATTGTACCGGAGGTCAATCACAATCCCCGGCGCTTTCTTTGCGATTGCATCCAGCATCGCGGCCTTGAACGGCTGGTATACGTCATATGATTCCTCATATATGGCGATATACGCGTACCCGCCGGGCATGGTCCGGTACGTGACGGTATCATTGCTGATCTGGGGCCTGATATCGGTCAGGATACTGGCAGCTCCGATATCATTGATCTGTTTTCCGAGGAAGGTTGTTGTCTTTATCAGGGTATCAGCCCCGTCATTGTAAGCAGTAAGATTCACGGTCCTTTGAGATGCACCTGCGCTACCTGCAATGGTAATGGTGGCAGGGGTACCGATCGGTGCACGGGTAAGGAGCCGCTGCTGCTGGAGCAGGATTCCCTCGGCAGTTGACGGCTTTTTTACCGCCCAGATAAATGGTGTGGCGTGGATGGCGTCCATAACCGGCCTGCCGTTCCATGCGGTTATCGTATCGCCGGGCCGGATCCCTGCACGCTCTGCGGCACTCCCGTTTGTCACGTAACTGACAATGACATTACCGCTCTCGAGCCGGGATATAGCAAACCCGTAACCCCCGCCAATGTCGGCGTACTTTGCCCCGAAGTCCCCTGCCGTCGGAAGCACATCAACGTGCCCGTCCGGAATGGCAAACAGGTATCCCCGGAGGGCCCGGTAATATGCAGCCTTGTCCTGCTTCTTCTCGGCATCGGCGATTGCCGGCGCCCAGGCTGCATACAGGTTATCGAAATTCACGGATTTCCATTGGGTATAGGCGTACCGTTCTTTCATGAGGTTATTGAGACTGCGGAACGCATCACTCCACGACAGGGTGCTATAGTCCGGAACTGTTGTCAGGTTAGCCGCGATAGGCGTATACGATGATTGCAGTTCCTCGTTATACGCAGTCTCGTTGTTTTTCTCGAACGGGACGCAGGTATCTTTCCACGCCATCCCGCAGCCCGGGCAGCTTTCCGGGTTCATGGGAGCAGCGCTCGTCGGGAATCCGAAAAGGATCAGAATAATTACTACCAGGATTGCCGGTAAATAGGGCAGTCTCCGTCTCAACCCCTGCATACAATCCCCCGGTGAACACCATTATCCGGTTTACCTGTCCTTTTGTTCATATCTGTGTTTATTGCGTACGGGGACAATAAAGCGATCCCTTTTTTTGGGCAGGATCCCGGATACATCCTCTTCCTCATGACCGGAATCTCCGGGTATTTGAAAAAACCGTTCTTCAACATTTTGCCAAAGCGGGTAACAAATTATTCCTGGTGAATGCAAGGTTCTTTTCCCGATAACCGGAATTACTATACATGATTACGCAGGATATCGTCAGGAAACTCTGGGACGAAGCCGGATATGGGAACATTGCCCTCTGGGCTGATGACACCATGACGGTTGTTCCCGTGGATTATTCCCCTGGAACTGCTGCAAAAAAGCCGTTGCTCGTCTTAAAACCAATCCAGCTGGTAAACCGGTACGAACTTCTGGATTTTGCCCTGAACGATGAAGAACTGTTAAAAAAAATTGAAGACGCGGTCAAGGCGGCCGGTGGGAAGATCAGCCGGGGCCCAAGATCATAACCCGGGTTTTTTCCGGCTCCGGTTTGGTTCCCTGCAATAAACCGGTGTCTGGCCGGTATCCTTGAGTCCTGTGCAAGCCCCCGCAAGCGTTACCTGCTCATACGTCAGGAAACGAAGATACCCACCGGCAGGACAAATATCTTTATAATTTGGTAAAACCTAACTAATGAACGAGCGATCCATGGCAGAACCCGATGAGCACCTTTTTGTGGTTTTTGACAACCTGTTCCGGATCCGGAACGAGTGCTCGTGCGGGATCTTCTCGGAGTGCGGTCTTGCGGACCTGACGGTGAAGCAGATCCGGTACCTCAAGACCATTGACGAGAACCGGGAAGTGACATTCAGCCGTCTGGCTGAGATCACCCGGACTTCGAAGCCCACGATCACCGAGACGGTCAACAAGTTTGTCCGGCTGGATTGCGTGTACCGACAACCCTGTCCTGATGACGGGAGGATCCAGTACATCCGCTTAACCGAGAAAGGGCAGATGATTGCCCGGGCCGAAGAGCAGGCCATGCAGCGGGTTATTGTGCGGATGCTTGAATCGCTTGACGAACAGGAGATCGAAACCCTGATTGGGATCCTTTCCAAGATCAGGTAATTTTTTTACCCGGCATTTTTGTTAGGTAAAATCAAACTAAACAATTGAGATGATTCATACGGAAATTACACCAGCGGACGGGAAGACCGGGACTATCGTACTCCCGCTCTTCGAAATTGTTGTCTTTCCACAGACCCGGACCAAGATCCAGGTAGATGAGAAGACCGGATCCATTCTTGCAACAGAATTGAGCACGAATGGTACAGCAAACGCGATCGGGCTGACGGTCAAAACAAGCATCCCCGGCTCAACTGAAGTGTCCGAAGATATGGTATACCCGACAGGAAACCTGCTGAAAATTTCAACCGTGCAGCCGGCAGATGCGGGCTATCTGGTATTTGCCGAGGCAACAGAAAGAGTTGCAGCAGAATCATTCACGATCCGGGACGGGCATCTCTATGCCACCTACCGGCACGTTCCTGATCTGCCGGATCTTGATGATACCACGCACGCGGAACTGATGATGGATATCAAAAAGACGATCCTTGCGATCAGCACCCGCTTCCAGGGTTCCGAGCACTTCACCCGGCCCATCGAGAACATGGACTCCATTGACCAGATCATGGGATTTATCGTGCCCTTCATGCCGGTTCCCATTTCAGAGAAGCAGGCCCTTCTCGAGATAGTCTCTCTTCGGGAGCGGTATAGTTCGTTCTTTGACATATTAAGAAAACTGGATGAAGGTCTTACGGTCCGGATCGATGTGGCCCGCAAGGTCTCCGAGAAGGTGACGAGATCGAACCGGGAAGCCATGCTCCGCGAGCAGCTCAAAGTTATCCAGGAAGAACTCGGGGAGATGGACGGGTCCGGCCCGGATGACGGGGGATACCGGACGCGTATCGGGGAATCGGCGATGCCTGGTGAGATCCGGAAGAAGGCTCTTAGTGAAGTGAAAAAACTTGAGGCGGGCGGCAGCCAGAACCACGAGGCGCCGGTGATCCGGAATTACCTGGACCTGCTCCTTGAACTGCCCTGGACAAGCGGTGAGAAGAAGGAGATCGATATCGCTGAGGCGCGGCGGGTGCTTGACAGCAACCATAACGGCCTTGAAAAAGTCAAGGAGCGGATCATCCAGCACCTTGCGGTCATGAAACTGAAACACGAAAAACAGGGCTCCATTCTTCTCCTTACCGGGCCGCCCGGCACTGGCAAGACGAGCCTTGGGAGGAGCATAGCGGATGCCCTTGGCCGGAAATATGTCCGGATAAGCCTCGGCGGAGTCCGGGATGAAGCCGAGATCCGCGGCCACCGGAGGACCTATGTCGGCGCATTGCCCGGCAGGATCATCCAGGGAATAAAGCGGGCCGGCACGAAGAACCCGGTCTTCATATTAGACGAGATCGACAAGCTTGCAGTTTCCTATGCCGGAGATCCGGCAAGTGCCCTCCTCGAAGTCCTTGACCCCGAACAGAACAACACGTTCTCGGACCACTACCTCGAGGTTCCCTATGATCTCTCCGAGGTGTTCTTCATAGCAACCGCCAACTCCCTTGCAACCATCCCGGCCCCTCTCCTTGACCGGATGGAAATCATCGAGATCTCGGGCTACACGAAGAACGAGAAATTCGCCATTGCAAAGGATCATCTCCTCCAAAAAACCCTCAAAGAGCATGGTCTTGATGCGGATAAGCTCCAAATCGAGGACGATGCCCTCCGGGCGATCATTGAGAACTATACCCGGGAAGCAGGTGTCCGGTGGCTGCAGAAACAGCTGGCCAAGACCGCACGGGTGGTATCCGAGAAGATCGTTTCCGGAAAAGCTGACCTCCCCTTTGTCGTGAAAGTGGATATGCTCGACACGATCCTTGGAAAAGAGGTGAACCGTCCCGATATGGCCCGGAAGGAGCCGGTACCGGGCGTTGTTACCGGGCTTGCATGGACTCCAGTCGGGGGAGATATCCTCTTTATCGAGGGGACATTCATGCCCGGCAGCGGCAAGCTCACCCTGACCGGCCAGCTCGGGGATGTCATGAAAGAGTCGGCAAATATCTCGCTCTCCCTTATCCGGTCACGCCTGCCTGCTGCTGAAAGCAGTTTCAACTTTATGGCAAGCGATGTCCATATCCATGTCCCGTCCGGTGCAACCCCCAAGGACGGGCCGTCAGCAGGTGTAACCCTGTTTACGGCACTTGCTTCCCTCATCACCGGTAAGGCTGCTGACCCGAAACTTGCCATGACCGGGGAGATCACGCTCAGCGGTGCGGTGCTGCCGGTGGGCGGGATCAAGGAAAAAATCCTTGCTGCACACCGGGCAGGGATAAAAAAAGTGATCCTGCCCAGGGAGAACGTGCGGGACCTGAGTGAAGTTCCCGAAGATGTAAAGAGCGAGCTCCGGTTTGTGCCGGTCGGGACCATTGAAGAGGTTCTTTCAGAAGCCCTGGGAATCGACCTGCCCCCAAGACCCCCTGCAAGCTTTGCCGGCCCATCCCGTGTCCCGGTACAGAACTGCTGAAATCCGGAGGGGCCCCCGGTCCTGTTCCGGATCAATCCCTGCTTTTTTTGGTGCAAATTCCTGTCGTGGTCAATGAGCCCGGCTCTGTCCCCTTTCGATCACGGGCAGGAACCCCGCTTCCCCGATTATCCCCGGAAACCCGGCCATATTTGAGTGCTGTTTCCACCGGGCAGGCTGAAGTGCACCGTCCGCAGAGATAGCACTCCCTCTTTGAATCGTTTTTCCCGGCCGTTCCCGCAGGGCAGGCTCTCTCGCATTTTCTGCACCCAATGCAGGTCTCCGTGCGCTGCAGGCGGTACCGGCTGAACTCCGCGAAGAGGGAGAAGAGCACGCCGAACGGGCAGAGGATCCTGCAGACCGGGCGGTACACGAATACCGAGAGGAGAATAAGGCCACAGGCAACCAGCAATCCCGCCGAGAGCGTGAGAGAAAAGAGATCGTAAAGACCGGTAATTGCCATTAAGTCGATGAGGTAGATTGCGGCAATGGCTGTTGCAATGAAGATGAGAAGCCGGACCATCTCCAGGACCCGTGTTCTCCCAAGAAGGATCTTCATCCCCGGCACGCGGTATGCCAGTTCCTGCAGGGAACCGACCGGGCAGATGCTGCCACAGAATGTCCTGCCCGCGACCAGCGTGAAAACGATGACTGCACCGATCACCAAGATAGCTGCGCTCACGGATGATGCCCCGGTTGCTGCACTGACTATGCCCCCGAGCTCCATGGGCATGATGGGTGCAAGGAAGATAAAACCGGTAATGGTGCCAAGTACTGCGGCCATGAGCACGATCTGCCGGGTCATCACGCCCGTATACCAGAGATATGCGACAAGTACGGTTCCGGCCGCTATATAGATGAGAGCATATGTGGTTCCTGCAACCGTGGTTCCCGCGAGGATGGCTGTCGCGATGAGCGAGAGGCCAAGGCCAAAGAACGACGAGAGTGCATGGGCTGGCAGGGTCTTTTCCACCCGGATTCTCATAATCCCTGAGCGGATAATCGCAAAGGCGATGACCGTGAAGGCAAGGAAGAGGAGAACCTCAGTAATAACCGCGGACAGGTGGATGGTGTCTAAAAATCCGGCCGTGGATGCATTCTGGAACGTTCCGGATCCGGTGTCCTGAAGTCCCGAAACCGTTGAGGTTGTGGATGATTGGATAGTGGAAGCCTGTGCAGCGGAGGGATCCGGTACTGTCATGATCCTGGCCGGTTCTGTCGGACCTGCGGGAACCGATCCGGCTGAACCTGATGAGCTGGTCCGTCCGGTATAATCGCACAGGGAATTTTTGTCCGCATCGATGAAGAGAAAGCATCTTCCCGGTGCAGTGCAGCCCCCGATCCCTTTGGGGCAGACCGCTGCACAGGCCGGGTACGCAAGCCCGGCCGTAAGGAGGAGTGTTGCAATAGATCTCCGGATTTTTGTGGCAACCTGCATGGTATTAACCTCTGGATTATCTGGTTCAGGTGCAGGTGGGACGGGTAAATAATGGGCTGATGGGCTGAGGGGATTTGTTCACCGTATCGGCGATAATATTACCTGATGCGATGATATGAATTGAAATACCGGGCGAATGGGGAAAATTAAAAATCTGCTCTGGAGAAACGCCCATGAACGGGCGTTCACACCGGAATCGTGAAAAGTCATTCGCTGTGAGCCTTCCCCGCATAGGGCCCCGGTACGGCAGGCCAATTTTTTGTCTTCAAATTTGCAGGTAATTGAAGTGCCGCGGGGGCATCAGTTCCCCTCATCATATTCTCAATGCAACGTGATTTTCATGAAAAATCGCTGTTTTATCCAGGTTTGCTGATTCGTTTTATAATCTATAAGTGACTTCTCCTCTCATTTTTTTTGTTGAGTGGCGAGATCCAACGGTTTTCCGGCCAGCCGGAAAAAAGATATCAGGGTTGGTCAGGAAAATCCTTGTGGGTATTCCCGTTCGGCCTTCAATCGAACAGACCCCCAAAACAGGCTTTCTTTTCATTTTCAGGTAGTGAGTTGATCCGGCCTGAGATCGGCCATCCAAAAGGGTCTATTAGGGTTTTTACAGCGCTCGTTAAAATTGTCCGTTTGCCATAAATTGCTTGTAAAATCGTTCTCCTGAAAAGTGTGCACAAAATTCGGTGGTTTTTGCATATAATTCCGGAAATGACCCCCACGGGAGGGCAATCCGGGCTCGCAGAGGGCCCGGATTGGGGGAGGAAGATATGCCCGGAAGATGCCCTCATCATACCTGAAGTGTCCGATAATTTCATGGCATAAACCCGGCCTCCATTTCCTCAGGGGAAAATAAGCCCGTACAGGGCCCGGTTTCAGTTCCTGGTATTCCGAAGCATTACGGTGGACAGCAGATCGCGCCCGGATTCGGTTCCTGTGGAAAAAACGGTATAATTACGCTCAGTTTATCAAAATCTTCCTGGAATGCACCTCACCGGATGGCCTTTAACGGTTGTCCGGTCGTGATAATTTCCGCCACGGATTTTAACTGATAAATCCCCGGAAACGCCAGCAGAACGCGAATATGAGGTGCTGTCTTCCCGGGAGGTTTAAAAAACGGGGCTGCACAGGGCCCGTATCGGGTGATACGGGATACGGCTGGTAAAATCCCAGACCGTGAAGCGGGATCGGGGAATGCAGGACGGATGTGTATTTTGATTTTCCAGGTCAGTAACCCTGCGGTCCCGTGGATGTTTTAATCCGGTTTATTTTTTTTTATCTCCCGTTCGCGGAGCTCATTCCTCCGTATTTTTCCTGAATAGGTTTTGGGGAGGGAATTGACAAATTCAACCGCCCGCGGGTACTTGTAGGGGGCGGTCACCTTTTTTACGTGTTCCTGCAGGCCGGATACGAGCCCGCCGGATGGCTGAAATCCGGGCTTGAGAACAACGAAGGCTTTTACAACCAGTCCCCTTATCGGATCGGGGGATCCCACCACTGCTGCCTCGGCAACGGCCGGGTGCTCCAGCAGGGCGCTCTCGACTTCGAACGGCCCGATGCGGTATCCCGATGCCTTGATGACATCATCATCCCTGCCGATGAACCAGAAATTGCCGGATTCGTCCATGGCCGCCCGGTCATCCGTATAGTACCAGCCATTGACAAAGGATTTCCTTGTTGCCGGTTCGTTTTCGAGATAGCCGGAAAACAACCCGACCGGACGCGGTTCAAGCGAGATCGCGATCCTTCCTTCGCAGTTGATCCCAACCTGCCTCCCGTCCTTGTCGTGGAGCCCGATGTGCCAGCCCGGGGCCGGCCGTCCCATGGATCCCGGCGGGCATTCACGGCCCGGGAATGCGCCAATGCAGAGGACCGTCTCTGTCTGGCCGTATCCCTCGTAAATGGAAAGGCCGGTCTTCTCTTTCCATATCCGGATCACTTCGGGGTTCAGGGGTTCGCCCGCGCTTACGCAGTGGCGTAGCCTTGAGAGGTTATATTGTCCGAGGTTTAGGAGGGCCAGCATCCGGTAAATCGTAGGCGGGCAGCAGAATGTGGTGATCGCGTGCTTCTCAAGGAGCGGAGGTATCTCTGCGGGATCGAATTTTCCCCGGATATCATAGACAAAAACCGTGGAGCCGGTGATCCACTGGCCGAACAGGTTCCCCCACGCGCTCTTTGCCCAGCCGGTATCGGAGATGGTGAAGTGGAGATCGGAGGGTCGCAAGTCCTGCCAGAGCTGTGCCGTCACGATATGGCCGAGCGGATAACTGTGGTCGTGAAGTACCATCTTTGGGTTGCCGGTCGTGCCGGAGGTGAAGAAGATCACGAGAGGGTCCGACGATCTCGTCATTACCCTGGGCGGGGAGTCTCCTGCCGTCGGCGGGTGCGATATACCGGACGCACGTTCCCGCGAATAGCTGATCCAGCCCGGCATTTCACCGTCCGCAACCATGCATCTGGTTAAGAACGATCCCCCCCTGACAGCCTCGTTCACCTTCGGGGCGTTCTCGATGTCGGTGATAACCAGCGCAAACCTGCCAATCCTGAGACGGTAGGAGATGTCATGGGGGGTAAGTATCGTTGGAGCAGGTGAGTAGACGGCACCGAGTTTGATCAGCGCGATAATAAGCACCCACCATTCCGGGATCCTCGGGAGCATGATAAATACCCGGTCACCTTGAGAGATCCCGCAGTCATGCAGGATATGCAGAGCCCGGTCTGATTCTGTCTTTAAATCCCGGAACGTGAACGATCTCTCCACCCCCTGCTGGTTTACCCATAGCATGGCCACCTTGTCCGGCTCTTTTTCTGCCCATGCATCGACCACGTCGTATCCGAAGTTGTAGAACATAGGTACCTTCAGGGTAAATCTGCTGTACCGGTCCCCGTGCTTCAGATAAGGGGGGGTATCCGGATATCTGGTGGGCATATATTCCCGTATTGTCACCCGGATATACTTGAATGTTGCAGTGTGGCAACATCCGGAATAGCCGGTTCCGATAGTATTCTCAGGAAGCCGTGTACCCGGATCAGGTGTCCCATCTATGACCTTCCTGAGTAAATCCGTGCCCGTCAGGATTCTGTGCCAAAGCCGGCCCCCGTCATGTGATCTTCCTGGACCCTGGTGCTCCTGCCCCAACGATCCCGGCTGCATCGTCATGCCGGAACCGGACAGTCCTCTTGGCAGTACGTAATTCCGGCAGCCTCACCGTTCATTTTCAAACGACCCCATGCAAAAAATCATGGGTTCCCTCGAATGACGGTCAGAGATCAACCCGGCACGTCTCGCAACCCCGCGAGAGTACCTGGTCTCTCCTGCTGTTGTACCGGTAGACGGTGATCCCCTTGCACCCGAGAGACCGGGCGAGCATGAAGATCCGGCAGATCTCGTCAGTTCCGGCATCTTCCGGCAGGTTCACGGTTTTGGAGACCGCGTTGTCGACATGTTTCTGGACGGTAGCCTGCATGCGGACATGGTGTTCCGGAGAGATCTCCATGGCAGTCCTGAAAAGTTCTTTTACCCCATCCGGGACCGGTGCGGTGGCAAGTGAGCCAGTCCGTCTCACCAGCGTGAGGATATCCCTGCCGGGACTGATGGTCAGGAGGTATTTTTTTAAGAGCGGGTGAATGAGGGTGACTGTCCGGTTACCTGTCTGCCGGGTGCCGGCAAGGGAAAAAAGCGGTTCGATCCCGCTGCTCGTGCCCGCAATGATATGGAGCGACCCGGTGGGGGCGATGGTCGTGACAGTGGCATTGCGCATTGCTCCGGTGAACACACTCTTCCCGATTGCAGGAAACGAGCCCTTCTCCTCTCCCAGTTCCCGGGATGTTTCCCTGGCTTTGCGGGCGATAAGGGCCATCGTGCGGTCGGCGAAGCGGAGTGCGTCTCCGGACTCGTACGGGATTCCCATGAGGATGAGCGCATCGGCAAGCCCCATGATCCCAAGCCCGATCTTCCGGGTCTCCAGGGTTTTTTTCCTGATGATCGGTACCGGGAAGCGGTTGATATCGATTACCGCGTCAAGGAACCGGACCCCGAGGCTTGTTACGGTCTGTACCCGTTCCTCATCGAGTTCGCCTTTCCTGATACAGCGGGAGAGGTTGACACTCCCAAGGTTGCAGCTCTCGTACGGGAGAAGCGGCTGCTCGCCGCAGGGATTCGTTGTCTCGATACTCCCGAGGCCCGGAACGGTATTCTTTTCATTGATGGTATCGAGAAAGAGTGCACCGGGATCGCCGCACTGCCATGCCGCCGAGCCGAGTGCGTGCCAGAGTTTTCCTGGATCAATACTCTCCTGGACCGATCCGGTCCGGGGATTGACCAGGTCATACGGCAGGTTATGCTCAAGGCAGCGGAAGAACCCGGCATCAAAACCAACCGAGAAGTTAAAATTTTTAAGCCCGCCCTGCATCTTTGCACGGATAAAGTCTATGATATCGGGATGGGAGCTGGCAAGCACCGCCATGTTGGCCCCCCGCCGTTTCCCCCCCTGCTTTACAGCTGTCGTGGCTTCGTCAAAGACCCGGATAAACGGGAGCGGACCGCTTGCTGCCCCGCAGGTCGAGGAGACACGGTCGCCGGACGGGCGGAGACGGCTGAAGGAGAACCCGGTGCCCCCGCCGCTCTGGTGGATCAGCGCCATGGTTGAAAGACTTGAAAAAATTCCCTGCAGGGAATCTTCCACCGGCAATACATAACAGGCAGAAAGCTGCCCGGTGGCGGTCCCGGCATTCATCAGGGTCGGCGAGTTGGGGACGAAGAGCAGATCCTTCATGACCCGGAGGAATTCCTGCGACCTCGGGGTACCAACAGCACCGGCTACTCTGCAGAAGAGCTCATACGGGGTTTCCTGCGGGAGAAGGTACCGCTCCTCCAGCAGGGTTACTGCTGCCGGTGTCAGGTCCATGATGCTGCCAGTGGACTGTGCTAACTGGAATGGGATAATTTTATTGCCGGGTGCGGTTTTTTTTTGGCAGGCCCGGGTATTCCTTTTTTGATAAACCGGGATTATCAGAACCCCGATGAAATCCTTGAAAAACGATCCCGGTTCTTCCCGGGAGACGTTTACGTTCCGGAAGAAAACGCCTCTTGTGCCAGTTCCTCCTGCTTCTTTGATAATTTTTCCGGGATCCTGATGATCGCTTTTACCAGCAGGTCACCCCGTTTGTCAGAGTTCAGGTAAGGCATCCCCTGCTCCCTGAGCCGGAACAGGGTGTGGCTCTGTGTCCCGGGGGGGATTTTCAGGTGGACCGTGCCCGTGATGGTGGGGACTTCCACTTCCCCGCCAAGAAGAGCGGTGATAAGCCGGATGACCACCGAGCTGTAGAGATCCGCACCTTTCCGTTCGAATGTGCGGTCCGGCCGGATATGGATGACCGCATACAGATCACCGGGTGGCCCCCCGTTCCCGCCCGGTTCCCCTTCACCCGGAATACGCAGGAACTGCCCGTCGTCGACACCGCGGGGCACCGAGACCTCGATCCGCCGGGTCTTCTGCACCGTCCCCTTCCCTTTGCAGGACTGGCAGGGCTTATCCGTGATCTTACCCAGTCCCCGGCAGGCCGGGCAGACCGCGATATTCACCATCTGCTGGTTGCCACTCTTCTGCACGTTGCGGATCTCGCCGGTTCCCTTGCAGGCCGGGCAGTCCCGCACGGAACCCGGTTCTGCACCTGTACCATGACAGGCACTGCAGGCAAAATGATGCGGCACCCCGACCGTATTTTTTGTGCCTGAAAATGCATCGGCAAGCGAGATCTCTATCTCGTACCGGAGATCTGCACCGCTCCGTTGCCGGGTCCTGGGGGAAACTCCGGAGAATGCATCGAAGATATCCCCCAGGCCGAAGTCACGGAAGAGGTCATCATAACTGGGAGGCTTGTATCCGGCAGTGTCGCCGGGCCGGAAATCCGCGTGGCCGACCTGGTCGTACTGGGCTTTTTTCTGGGAATCGGAGAGCACCTGGTAAGCCTCGTTGATCTCCTTGAACTTCTCCTCGGCCTCCTTGCTCCCCTTGTTGAGGTCCGGGTGGTACTTCCGGGCAAGCTGCCGGAACGACTTCTTGATGTCATCCTGCGATGCATCTTTTTTTACGCCGAGGATCTCGTAATAGTCTTTCTCTGCCATGGGAAAGAAAAATGATTATTTCTCATCCTTAACCTTGAAATCCGCATCAACGACCTTCTCCCCGCCCGGGCCGGTCGTCTCCGCCTGGGGGCGCTCGTTTCCTGCAGTCCCCGCCTGAGATTGTGCCTGCTGCTGCCGGGCAGCCTGCTCGTACACCGCGGATCCGGCCTCTCCCAGCGCTTTCTGGAGTTTCTCAATCTCCGACCTGATCTTTGTCGTATCCTTCCCGTCAAGTGCTGCCTTTACCCCTACGATAGCGGAATTCACTTTATCGATGAGATCGGCACTGATCTTCCCGGCAAGATCGGATTTGGTTTTTTCTGCCGTGTAGATAAGGGAATCTGCAGTATTGCGGACCTCGACTTCCTCCTTTCTCTGCCTGTCCTGCTCCTCGAACTGCTTTGCCTCGTTCACCATCTTTTTTACATCAGCGTCGGCAAGTTTTGTAGAGGCAGTGATTGTCATCTTCTGCTCTTTACCGGTCCCGAGATCCTTTGCCGAAACATTCAGGATACCCGATGCATCGATATCGAACGAGACCTCGATCTGGGGAATGCCCCGGGGAGCCGGGGGGATGCCGACGAGATTGAACTGCCCGAGGCTCACGTTGTCTGCCGCCATGGGGCGTTCACCCTGGAGCACGTGGACGGTAACGGCGGTCTGGAAATCTGCTGCCGTGGAGAAGATCTGGCTCTTCTTTGTCGGGATCGTCGTGTTCCGCTCGATCAGCGGCGTCCTCACGGCCCCGAGGGTCTCGATACCGAGCGTCAGGGGCGTCACGTCAAGGAGCACCATGTCCGTGATCTCGCCGCCAAGGATTGCACCCTGGATTGCGGCACCGATTGCAACGCATTCCATCGGGTCGATCCCCCGCTCCACCTTCCTGCCCACGTGGTCCTCGATGAACTTCTGGACAACCGGCATCCGTGTCGGCCCCCCGACAAGGATCACCTTCTGGATGTCGTTCTTGGTCAGGTTTGCATCCTTCAGCGCCTGTTCAAACGGCTGGATGCAGCGCCGGATGATCGGTTCGATCAGCTGTTCGAGCTTTGACCGGGTCAGTTTCATGGAGAGGTGTTTTGGGCCTGCCTGCGTTGCGGAGACATAGGGCAGGTTGATCTCGGTCTCGATGACCGTGGAGAGCTCGATCTTCGCTTTTTCCGCCGCTTCTTTCACCCGGTTGACGGCCATCTTGTCAGCGCGGAGATCGATCCCCTCGAGTTTTTTGAATTCGTCGGCAATCCATTCAAAGATTGCATTGTCCATGTCTGTTCCGCCCAGCTGGGTATCCCCAGAAGTGGCAAGGACCGTGAACGTCCCGCCGCCGAACTCCATGATGGTCACATCGAGCGTCCCGCCTCCGAGGTCGAAGACCAGGATCTTGTATTCCCCGCTGCGGTCGAGACCGTATGCCATCGAAGCGGCCGTGGGCTCGTTGACCAGCCGGACCACCTCGAGACCGGCGATCTTGCCGGCATCCTTGGTTGCCGTCCGCTGGTTGTCGTTGAAGTAGGCGGGGACGGTAATGACGGCTTTTGTCACCGGTTCCCCAAGAAATGCTTCCGCGTCCCGCTTTATCTTCTGGAGGAGGAACGCGGAGATCTGCTGGGGTGTGTACTCCTTGCCGTAGATCCGGTAGATATGGCTTGTCCCCATCTTCCGTTTTGCAGCGGTGACCGTGCCTTCCGGGTTGCTTACGGCCTGCCTCCGCGCCGGTTCCCCCACGAGGAGCTGGCCATCGGGCGTGAATGCAACGTACGAGGGGAACATCTTCCCGGCAACGGTCGCACCTTCTGCCGACGGGATAATGGTCGGTTTGCCGCCGAGCATCACTGCACCCTCGCTGTTCGAAGTCCCGAGATCGATTCCGATAATCTTCTCTTTACCCATGTTTCTCACCTTCATTGTCTCCCGTTTTTTCTGCAATCACTACTTTCGATGGCCGGATGACCTTCGAATTCAGCTGGTAACCTCTTCCGATTTCGCTGGTAACCGTATCGGGTTTTTTATCGCATTGCTCCCTGCACAGCACCTCGTGGAAATTCGGATCGAATTTTTTCCCCACGCAGTCTATTGGGTGCAGTCCGTAACCGGCCAGGATTTTTAAGAGTTTTTTCTGGATCATTTCGATCCCCTCCCTGTTCTTCTCCTGGTCAAGAGCCGGCAGCGCCCGTTCGAAATCATCAAGGATAACGAGAAGATCTTTGACAAGGTTCTCGTTAGCGAGCGTTATGGTGGCGGCTTTCTCTTTCTCGGACCATTTGCGGTAATTGTCAAAATCGGACTGGAGGTACTTCAGGCGGTTGAGCCGCTCCTCTGCGAGCAGCGTCTTTTCATCGAGCTCTCGCCTCAGCTGTTCGTTCTCTTCCGTCAGCTGGGATCTGTTCAGCCGGACATCATCAGTTTCCATTGAAATGTGCTTTCAACTCTTCCGGCTCATTAAACTTTGCCCTCCCGGGTTTGCATCGGTCTGGCCGGGACCGGCTTGGGCCACGAGTAATGCCCGCGGGTCACGGGTCTCTCATGATAAACCGGGGTACTGCAAACCATTAAGACCCTGTGTTGAAGTAGTAATGACATGAGGCGAACAAAAAAATGGTGAAGCTGACTGAAGAGATCAAGGAATCGCTGAAAGGGACAAAGCTCGTATTCCTGGCAACATCGTCAAAAGAGTGCAGGCCCAATGTCATCCCGATCGCAGCGTTCAAGCTCCTGGATGACGAGACACTGCTCATCTCGGACCAGTTTTTCAACAAGACCCTCAGAAACCTCAAAGAGAACCCGAACCTGGCCATGTCGTGGTGGGGAGAGAAGGGCGGTTTCCAGATCAAGGGAACCGTGACCATCCACACAAATGACGAGGTCTTCCGGCAGGATCTCGTCTGGATGAAAGAACTCCGGCCTAACCTCACGCCAAAGTCCGCAGTAATCCTGAAAATTTCTGAAGTGTACCAGATTAAACCCGGCGCCGATGCAGGAAAAAAGCTGCTCTGATTGCGCAACC
Source organism: Methanoregula sp. (assembly GCA_041645355.1). GTDB lineage: Archaea > Halobacteriota > Methanomicrobia > Methanomicrobiales > Methanospirillaceae > Methanoregula. The sequence continues at coordinate 201,666 of JBAZQF010000002.1, read as the reverse complement.
GGGTCAGACAGGAGGAATTTCCTTTTTGGCTCTGTTAAAATCCTGTTTCTGGTTGCATATGTATTTTCTTACAACTGTGCGGGGGGGCATACTCTCTGCTGAAAATTGAAATCAGGAAAATCTTTTTTAAATATCCAAATATCCTCTGGAAATCTGCAAGTTACTGACTGGTGATGAACGATGCCGCCCTCCCGGCCAGGTACGCCCCCGCCGCGGATAAATGACTGAATCAAAAAGATCCTGCCCCGCCAAAGGAATCCGGCCGTGTTATCCGGTATAATCTGTGCAGCCTTCAGCCGGCCCGTTTCATGGCACGAGACGCATGAGCAGCAGATCTTCGTTCGCGCCATTATTGCCAAAACCGGTAATCACGATCCTGCCGTCCGGCTGCAGGGCAATACCCTGTCCATAATCCATCCCGTTTCCTGAGCCGTTCCACGTTACCAACCCCCCGGTACCAAACGTAGTGTCGGGTTGTCCCGCGGGATCGAAGCGCACCACGATCAGGTCGTCACTCGTTTTTATATGGGTGAATCCGATGACTGCAATCCGGCCATCCGGCTGGATAACGTGGGCATAACCATAATCGTTTCCTCCGCCGGCATCTCCGTATACTGCCACCCCGTCCTTACCAAACGTGATATCGGGAGTGCCGTCTGGGTTGTAGCGCAGCAGGAGAATATCGAAGGTGCGTCCATCCGACACCGCCCCGCTCACCAGGATCTTTTTATCTGCCTGAATAGTAACGCAGTTCCCGTAATCCGGGTTGTCTCCAGCACCACTGAAGGTAACCGACCCGTTCGTCCCGAATGATCTGTCCATTGTCCCATCAGGATTAAGCCGGAAAACCAGCACATCGTCATTGTTGTTCTCCACACTGCTGCCCGCGACAACGATCCGGTTGTCCTGCTGGATAGCGGCAGCAAATCCCCGGTCCATTCCCAAGCCGCCGTACAGGACAACGCCCCCGGTGCCAAACGAGGTATCGGGGGAACCCGTGGCAGTATAGCGCAGCACCAGGGCGTCCTGTCCCGCCTTACCGGAAGTTTCCCCAACCACGATGATCCTTCCATCTGCCTGGTCTGCAATGCCAAATCCGAGATCTGTCCCGGAACCTGGTGAACGATAAGTGACCACCCCGCCGGTTCCAAACGAACTGTCCAATTTTCCGCTCGCTTCATACCGTAGCACCAGCACATCCCGCTGGCTGCCTGCATAGGTAAAGCCGGCAGCAAGGATCTTCCCGTCCTTCTGGAGCGCCAGTCCGAGCCCCCGGTCATTCCCTCCCCCGTCATAGAGAACAAATCCTCCCGTGCCAAAACTCTTGTCCGGGGTTCCATCCGCATTGTACCGGGCCAGGAGCAGATCCTCGTTCACGCTGTTATTGGTGTATCCGAGGGCAATGATCTTGCCGTCCGGCTGGATCGCGACCTCAACACCCCTGTCCCTGCTGCTGGCTGTGCTGCTGAACAGGACAAATCCGTCCGGGGCATTAAACGATGTATCCAGCGACCCGGATTGAACCCGTGGAGCCGGCATTGAAAGACAGCCGGCCAGCAGGCACACTGCTGCCAGAACAATAATGATCCCTGCGGACTTTTCTCTCACTTGTATTCAGCCTCCTGACTGGAATATTCGGATATGAACCTTTTAAACCGTATGGTGCCCTTCTCCAATCTCCCTGACTTTTGGTAAAGGAGAGTCCTGCCGCCAGGAACTGTTCCTGCCCGGCATCGTGTGGACAGGGTAACCGGCAGGGTGTCGGGCAGTTATTCCGGGAATGTCCGACAATGGACCCTGGATTCGGGAAAGAATAAAAAATTGAACTGATTGCCGGAAGGGAAAACCAATCCGGGTTTGTGATATTCTTCCACCGCCCCGGGATACTATCAGGCAGAGTATCCCAGGTCACGGAACCCGGCCCGGCTCGCAGCGGTGAAGATCGGTTGTGAACAATTATTTCCTGATGCGTTGTACCATTGCCTTTCCGGCTTCAAACGCGATGTCAAGCCCGGGGGCGTCTGGCACTGAGGAGACTTCCTGTGAGCCGACTACGGTGAACCCAGCTGCCTTAATCTTGTCGGCAACCATTTTTATGGTATCTCCCTTGCCTCCCATGGAACCGGTTACCCCTCTCCCATACCAGCATGCACCTGCTTTGCATCTTCCACTCATATGAGAATCCCTTCATGTCCTTCACAGACCATCAGGCTCAAATATTCCGGTATCCCAATTCCCCCCATGGACTTTAAAATACCCCTGGCACTTTTTGCCATCACCATCTTCATCATCACCGCCGGCTGCATCTCGCCGTCAGCTCCGGAAAAAAGCACGATCATTCCGGGTCCTTCACCGGGAGTGACTTTAACAACCGGGACCCCCACAACTTCTGAAGAACTTATCACCTTTGTCAACAATGCAGCTGTCTATTCCCAGCGGGTTGGAAAAGATGCGGCACTCAGGGAATTTGCCGACCGGAACGGTTCGTTCACCCGGGGCGAGATGTATGTCTGGGCCTATGACTTCAATGGCACCAACCTTGCTCACCCCTATCACCCTGAATATCTCGGCCAGAATAAACTGGATCTCACTGATGCAGCCGGCGTCAGAATGATCGAAGTTATGCGCGACACAGCCCGGAACGGGAGCGGGTTTGTGGAATACCAGTTCGAGAACCCGGTATCGGGCAGGACTGAACAAAAACTGGCATATGTCAAACGGATTGACGATACGTGGTGGCTGGGGTCCGGCATCTATGGATCGGATATCGCGATCCCGCAGCAGTCCCCCGATACCATCCGGCAGATTCTTTCAGCGAAAGTGGATCATGCCGTCAGTTTTGCCCGGACCTCCGGCAGGGACACTGCCCTTGCAGCCTTCAATAATGTCTCCGGGCCGTTTGCACAGAACGGCACCTATATCTTTGCGTTCGGCATGGACGGGATAACACTCGCCATGCCGTTTGTGCCGGCAAACCTCGGGAAGAACGAGCGCAACCTGACTGATATCAACGGGGTCGCTATCGGTGAGCGGAAGATCCAGCTTGCCGGTGAGGGCGGGGGATACTTCTATTACGTGTACCCGAACCCTGCTTCGGGAAGACCGGAATTCAAGGTCTCGTACGTCAAACCGGTGGATTCCCGCTGGGTTGCAGGAGCCGGGATTTACCTGCCGGATATCCCTGCTGTGTATCCACAGGAACGGCGTGACCGGCTCGTCTCCCGCGTTGGTGAAGCGGTGGCGTATGTAAAAAAGAACGGCCGGGATGCAGGCATCCGGGAATTCAATAACCAGAACGGCACCTTCTCCGATCCCGCTCTGTTCATCTTCGCGTTTGACCGGAACGGGACGCTCCTTGCAAACCCGTACCTCCCCGGGCTCGTTGGCGTGAACCGTCTTACTGACCGCGATCCCTATGGAGAATACCCGGTGCCGTACATCATATCCAATGCAGAGAAGGGCGGGGGATTCCTGTACTACTTCTTTGCCGATCCCGCCATGAATTACCGCATCCGCCCGAAACTCGGGTACTCGCAGATGGCCGGGGACGATCTCATCGTTGGCGCCGGGATATTCCCTGAGAATGGATAAAATCCCGACAACTCATTTTTTGATTTACGGGCATGGGGTAGTTTGGGATATCGGCCGGAACTGACCTGAATGACAAAAGTGAAAAGGTTATCCTGTTTCCAATCCAGGTTGTTCTCCATGGAAAGACCTGCGGTATTTATACTTGTTATCGTTCTGGCGGCAATTGTGAGCGGATGTCTGCAGGCACCCGCCACTTCTCCGGCAACCTCCGTCCGTATCGATGCCACCCCACAACACTATTCCCCCCTTATGTCTTCGACACCCGGTATCGGGCTTACGCCAAATGTAACCGGCTTTGGCATATCCGAGGCCCGGTATGAATGGAATGCCAGCTATGGCCGGTTCCTTGACTGGAGTGCCCCCGGTTACGTGGTTACGGAACGCGGAACGTCTGCAGTCAGCAATGAAGGAAAGATCTACTGGTCATTTTCCACGTTTCCGGAATCGTCACCGCAGCCGGTCGTGATTATGCTCAATGCTGTTGACAAAAAGACCGGCCAGGTTCTGGGTCATTCCCGCATGACGCTTGGCTGGGAAGAGAACAATACCTTTGTCAGCGTAGAGAAGATTGAATAACGACCCGGCAAAATACCCTGCCAAAAATCTGGTTTTTCCAGGCAATTTTTTGTAGATCTGTAAAAAAAGTGGGGGGCAGAATGTCTCTCACGCCCGTTCAGATCATCTGTTGGAAGAGGAGAATGCAATACCCGCAGCCGGCAACCACGAGAACGCCCATGACCGCATAATCCCTCCGGAGAAATACCCGTTCGCGGACATGTGTCCGATTGCCGGTCCGGTATCCCCGCATATCGATGGTGAGCCCGAGCACATTGGAGCGCATCAGGGCATTGGATACCAGGGGGATGACAATCGGTGCCACGCTCCGGATCTTCCCAAGGAATCCGGTGCCCGGGTTGAAGCCCCGGGCCAGCTGCGCCTCGTGAATCCGCTGCCCCTCGATCTGGAGGGTGGGGATGAACCGGAGCGCGATGATGAACATCAGGATATAGTCGATGGGGAGGTGAATTCTCTCCATGGCATGGACAATATCCCGCGGCTGGGTTGAGATCAGGAAGAGCTGGAACGCGAAGATCAGGATCATGAAACGGAGCGTAAGGACGACGCCGATCATGAGCCCGCCGGTGGTGATGGGGATAAGCCCCCCGATGAAGGGTACTCCCTGGGGGATGAGATATGCGAGTGTCTCCCCGTTGGGCATCATGATGACCGTGATGAGGATGAAGATCACGCTCATGAGGAGGATCAGCTTGAGCTGCTGGAGCGACTCCCTGAGGAGCTCCCCGTATGCTGCAAAAGCGAGCATGGCGATCACCATGATCACGAGGAACGGGATGTCGGTGGCGATGATGGCCATGAGCGAGACTATGATGATGAAGAAGATCTTGGTGAACGGGTGGAGCCGGTGCAGGAATGCGTCCTTGTGCACGTACTGGAGTATCTCGGCCATGGATTACGCACCCCCCGTGTCGGAGACGATACGCCCGTTCTCCATTAATATGACCCGGTCTGCGCAGTGCGTTGCAATCTCCCTGTTGTGGGTGATGATGATGATCGTGTGGCCCTTCTCCTGGAGATCCTTGAGCATATCGATGACGAGGCGCGATTCGTACCCGTCCAGGCCCGTCGTGGGTTCATCGAGAACGATGACCCCGGGCTGCATGGCAACAACGCAGGCTATGGCAAGCCGCTGCCGCTCCCCCCGGGAGAGCCATCGGGGGTACAGGTCTGCAGATCCGGAAAGCCCGGCATCCCGGAGTGCGGCATCGATGACTGCATCCCCATTTTCGATCCCGAGATTCTTCACGCCGTATGCTATCTCTTCCCTTACCGTGTCGGCAAAGAACATGTGATCCGGGTTCTGGAAAACAAGGCCGACATCGTGGGCAAGGGTGGCGATGCTGCACTCCTTTGTGTTCTTCCCGTTCACGATCACATTGCCGCTTGTTGGCGAGAGGAGCCGGTTGAAGTGCTTGACCAGCGTTGTCTTTCCCGAACCATTTTCTCCTACAATTGCGAGGAACTCGCCCTTATGGATGGTGAGGTTGATCCCGGTAAGGGCAATGACCGTGCCGTAAGAATAGGAAAGATCCTGGACCGAGATGATCGGCTCGCCCCTGCCGCCAGCCGGCACCGCTTTCCTTATGGTGGAGAAGTCCATGGAAACCATTCCCCGAATCCGGCTGTCCTGCAATACCTCTTCAGGATTTCCCGCTGCGGTAATGGCCCCGTTCTCGAGGATGACCAGTGTATCTACCATATCCTGGAAATGGTGGTATTTGTGCTCGACAAGAAGGATGGTCTTTCCCTGGTTCTTGAGCCCTTTGAGGATATCGGCGATCCTCCGGGTGGCATGCTCGTCCAGCTCCGATGTCGGTTCATCCAGGATGAGGATCTCGTTTCCGAGTGCAAGGGTTGCGGCAAGGGCTACCCGCTGCTTCTGGCCGCCCGAGAGGTTATGCGGTGAACGGTCTTTCAGGTTCTCGAGATACGTTGTCCTGATGATATCTGCCAGCCGCTCTTCGATATCCCGGGCAGAAAGACCCCGGTGCTCCAGTGCCGAAAGGAGCTCCTCTTCAACGGTTGTGAAGATCATCTGGGCTTCGGGATCGTCAAAGACAACCCCGACATTCTGTGCAAGCTCCGAGAGGCTTTTGTATTCTGTCACGTTCCTGTTGTCAACGATAACGGTCCCTTCTTTCCTGCCTCCGTACTCATGGTGCAGGATCCCTGATGCCGCAAGGCAGAGGGATGTTTTCCCGGCACCCGAAGGCCCGGTCACCATTATGCACCGGCCTTTGTTTAAAGAAAGTGAGACCCGGTTCAGGGCCGGCTGAACCGTGTGGGGGTACTGGTAACTGACGTTTGTTAGTTCGATCATTCCTGTCCTCTAAGAAGCACCCTGCTGGAAGGGATGTAGAGGAACTGGACAATGATTGCATTAAAAACTGCCGTTATGACAACGATCGGGACAAAGACCACAACGAACGCCATAAGGTCGCCGTTGTACTTCGCCAGGTAGGTTGCACCGATGGCGATGATGGCGATCGCGGCAAACATAAACCCGCTCGCAAGCGTTGCAACAAAGGTTGTTGCGCTCGGGGCAAACTTTGTCCGCTCGCGGAGTACCGCATAGAGCCCGAAGCAGACAAGCGCACCAACCGGCTCACTTATCAGGTTTGCAGGCGGGAACATGGAGCTGGATATCAGCATGGAGAGGATACCGGCAACAAGGCCGATCCCGAGCGCTTCCAGGAGTTTTGGCCTGATCAAGATGATCGCAAGACAATAGAATGCGATGATCATATTCGGGGTGAGCGGGGTGTGGAGCATTGCAAGGAAATAGCGCAGGATCGCACCGATTGCAAGCAGTATACCGACAATGGCAATATCTTTTGACTTCATGGTAATCACATTGAATTATGGGAAACGGGTATCTTTTCAGCAATGGACATGTGATGTCCATTTAGTATACCTTAATGTATATTTTTGTTCATTGGTGTATTAAAATGTAACTTTTTGTGCTCAATCCTTTTTCCGCTGGCATGTGAATCCGACCAATATCTTCATGTCCTGTGCCGTCACTTTGACGTATAACATATGTCTGGAACGGGTTTTTCACCGGGAAGCGATGAGATCTACAAGGATTCACTGGCCCTGCATGCCAAACACCATGGAAAACTGGAGATCCGCTCCAAGGTTCCGCTGCGGAACCGGCACGATCTTTCCCTTGCATACACTCCGGGGGTTGCAGAAGTCAGCCGGCAGATTTCAAAAAATAAGAATCTCGCCTACAAGTATACGCTCAAGGCCAACACCATCGCCATTGTTTCGGATGGAACGGCAGTTCTCGGACTTGGAAACATCGGGGGGCATGCAGCAATCCCGGTAATGGAAGGAAAAGCAATTCTTTTCAAGGAATTTGCCGGTGTTGATGCGTTTCCCATCTGTTTTGAAAGCCATGACACGAATTTTACCGACCAGGTGAAAAATATCGCACCGGTCTTTGGCGGGATAAATCTTGAGGACATTGCTGCCCCGAAGTGCTTTGAAGTAGAAGATGCACTGCAGGATATCGGGATACCGGTCATGCATGATGACCAGCACGGCACCGCGGTGGTTGTTCTCGGGGCGCTGTTGAATGCCTGCAGGGTCACCGGGAAAAAATTTACTGACCTCAATATCGTGATCAACGGGGCCGGTGCTGCCGGTTTTGCCATAACCCGGCTTCTCAAGTGTATTGGCTATAATCCGAATGTCTGTACCATGGTCAACGAGATCATAGTCTGCGACACGCAGGGGACCATCTTCAGGGGACGGGAAGGGCTGTACAGAAATAAATACAAATTCATCATTGCCGAAGAGACAAACAAGCCTGCTCTTGCCGGATCCCTTGCCGATGCGATGGTGGGTGCGGATGTTGTTATCGGGGTATCTGCCCCGGGTGTGATAACCGAAGAGATGGTCCGCACAATGAACAAGGATGCCATCGTGTTTGCCATGGCAAACCCGGAGCCCGAGATCTGGCCTGACGTGGCAAAGAAGGCCGGGGCTGCGGTTGTGGGGACGGGCAGGAGTGATTTCCCCAACCAGATCAACAATGTGCTTGGCTTCCCGGGAATATTCCGCGGAGCACTGGATGCCCGTGCAACGAGAATCTCCGATGAGATGAAGATTGCAGCAGCCCACGCGATTGCAGATTACGTAAAAAAACCCACCCGCGAATGCATCATGCCCGACATCCTGGATAAGGGTGTGACAAAAGCCGTTGCAAAGGCTGTTGCAGAAGCGGCAATCCAATCCGGGTGCAGCCGGCCAATTGACTAAAAAAACTGCTCTGGAGAAACGCACATGAACCGAGTGAGTTCACTGCGGAACGATGAAAATCGGTTGATCACCCGGAATGAATATGAGCGTTCCCCGCCTCAGGGCCCCTCGCGGGGCACGGCGGGGCAATTACCTTCACACTAGCAGGTAATTGATGCGTCGCGGGGGCGTCCCTTCGGGGGCGGCGCAAGCCATCATAATGGGTGTAGAGCGCATCAACCCTATCATCATATTCATCAGGGGCAATGATTTTCATGGGAAAACATGAACAAAAAATAATGATGGGATCTAATGCCCCCATGCCCCCTTTAGGATAATTGCCGCCGACCAAAAAGGGCGCCCCGCGGCGGCCTCACATGCCGGCTCTGCCAAAACCGGTAATCTGCCCCGCCATGACCTGAAGTGGGGGTCAAGGGGTGCTCCCCTTGGGCAGCTTCCCCCTTTGGGGGAGTGAGGGGGTCATGCTCTTTAAATTGAGATGAGAATAAAAGGAAACGAGGATTTCAACAAAGCAAAAAAACATTATTTTGAGAGAAAATCTCTCCTATTTTCCGCTACCCGTACCCGGTAATCTCATAATCTATCAGGGTGGAGTTCTTTCTGCATTCCTTCCCGTGAATGAGCACCTCATCGATCTCTTTTTTCAATAATGCAGGATAAACCGCCCCGACCATCTCCCGGACCGGTCTTCCGTCACAGTAAAACTTGAATGTCGGAGTACTCCTGATGCCATACCGCTCGGCAGTCCACTGGCTCGAGAGTATGTTGAGCCGGACAAAGAGGACGGATCCTTTGTATTCACCGGCATAATTCCTGAAATAGGGATCCATCTGGTGGCAGAATGCACACGTGGGTGAATAGAACATGACTGCAACGGGTATTTTAGATTTTTCAACGGTCCGCTCCCAGGTCTGGTCGTTGACTTCAACCGGAATGGCCGCTGGCTCATTCTGTTGTTCCGGTGGCAGGGAATTCTCTTTCTGTGCGTCTGTAACCGGGATACCGGCAGTTTTTTTATCCAAAGGGATGCACCTCATGCAGGAATATGAAAATGGGGGAAATATAGTTTGTTGTCCCGGCCGATCCGGAACACGGGCGTTTTTTAAAGCCGGTCACCGGCACTTATCAGCTGTTCATCCACTTCTGCACCAACAAGTGGCGGCAGGCTGCCCCAGCGGATCACCTGCTCTCCCATAATTGCGAACACCCCGTCAACCTCAGCGGGATTGAGCTTTTGGAGAACCATCTGGTTATCCGGGCGAATCTGGTTGCAGACCGAGGTAGCCCAGGCATCTGCCAGCGCAACGTCCCGTGAAAAAATGGTTACTGCATCGGCAATCCCAAACGAGATGGAGGGACCAACCGTTGCTGATGAGGTGCAGATCCCAAGAATTCCCTCCGTTGGCGGGACAATGAATGCGACACGATTGGAGAGCGGAGCATTACCGGCATGAACGCCCACCCGGACCGGACGGTCCGATACCAGCGCAATATCGCCCCCGTTATCGATCACGCCAAATTTTGCACCGGCTTCCTGCATGGCCTCGATACCGGCCCAGGCAATCGCCCCGGCAACTGCCGCCATCGGGCCGACACCGGCCTTCCGCGTTGCATCCGCCATCCGCCGGATGATCAGCGCATCGGAATCCGGCTCATAGGGATCGAATGTTGCTGCAAAAAAAGGGTCGCGGGCTATGTATGCCTCGAGATCCTGCCGGGCTGCGAGGATACCGGATTTTGCTGCCGCAGCGTGAGCCGGGTCATCCGCGAGGATCGTTGCAAATGTTTCCCGGAAATGGAATGGGATCCGGATCATAACGGCAGCGTGAGCGCCCGGTGCGGGCATGCCCCGGTGCATTTGCCGCAGAGGATACAGCGCTCTTCATCAACACTGAGCTTCCAGCCGGAATCAAACGAGAAGACCTCCCTTGGGCAGACGCTGATGCAGGCCCCGCAGTCCACGCACTCGCTCTCATTGTGGTTGATGCCGTGCTCGAGGATACGCACATGCGCTCCCAGATCGGACATCGTGTCCCGCACGAGCTTGCACTGGTCATCGGGGACATCGATGAGCGCCTCCCCTTCGGAAGAATCGATTACTGCACGCTCGACATTGATCAGCACCCCGGTATCACGGACTACCTGTGCAATGATCGGTCTCCTCCCTTTCCCCCGCGAGAAGTTCACGAGCAGCTTCATTTCAGCCACCTCCCGCCAAAGAGCTTGCCCAGGTTCATGGCGGTAAGGATCGCGATCACATGGTGTTGTGCATCAACTACCGGGAGAGCGCTGATGTTATACTGTTCCAGTTTCTGTACCGCGACATCAACCGCCTCGTCCGGAGTTGTGGTGATAACTTTTGTCTTCATGATATCTTTTACCAGGTGCGCTTTCCCGGGATTTGCAACGGCTTTTGAGACATCGAATGTCGTGATGATCCCGACAAGCACCCCTTTGCCATTGACGACCGGCAGGTGGTTTGTCTCACCCTTGAGGAGTTTTTTTGCTGCGGTTTTGATCTCTTCGGTCTCCCCTATCGTAATGACGCTTTTTTCCATGATATCGAGCACCCGGGGGCCATGGGCTGACTGGTGCATAGGCCGGGCCTGTCTGGCGGGATCGATCCTGCGGGTTGGCAGTGATAACTGCATTGTCCCTTTCTCAACCCAGCCCTTGAGTTCGGCGGCCACCTGCCGGGCCTTGCGGAAACTGGAGAGCGATGAAGTCTTGATCTCTTCGCCATCGATCTCTACCGATCCGGAGCGCAGCTCGGCATACGTGGCCTTCCGTATGACCGGGCGGGACCTGGCCGGGACGCCGTAATCAAGGATATCGACACTTATGTCCTCATCCCTGACCGCGGTTGCCCGGACAACATCGAGGTCGAGAACCGGGAGCGGGATACCAAGGCCCACGTATAACGTGACCCCATACCCGGTCATGGTTGCGGCCCGCAGGTAATCCTGGGACATCTCCTTGAGATCCCCCGTCACCATCAGCGTCCCGAATCCCCCGGCCGGCGAATGCTGGGTGCCTTCTCCGACAACCATGCCCGGTGCACCGCAGAGGAAGATCGGAACCCCGCTCCCTATAAGGCGGAATTTGGGATCATTTGAGATCGGGTTGAGGACCCCTGCGCCGGAAAAAGTGATGTTCCCGGAATTGGGGAGGAGCATACCCATGTACGTGCGGAGAGTGCGATCCGTGGTATTGGTGGCGGCGTTATAGCGCTGGTACGCGTTTCTCGGATTGCACATGATCGCCTGGTTGAGGTTCTGGAGTTCAAGCTCGGTGGTGATCGTCCGGCGCGGGTAACAGTCGGTGCCCCGGGAACTCGCCCGCAGTTCCACGGTTTTTCCTGCAACCAGATCCTCGATCACGTGCGCTCCTCCGTATTCTTCCTCCTGGGTATCGGACTGCTGGGTTGCCCCGATATAGGTGTCAACGGCCGCAAGTCCACCATAGGCCTCGACATTATTGAGCCAGATCCGCTCCATGCGGATCGGGGGCTCTGCATGGCCGAAATTGAGGAATGCGCCCGAAGAGCACATGGCGCCGAACGTGCCGGTGGTAACAACATCCACTTCCTTGAGCGCGCCTTTCTCGCCGAGCTCGGCGACAATCGCGGGCATTTCTTCCGCCGTGACCACCCGGGCACTCCCGTCCCGGATGCGTTCATTGATCGTTTCAATGGACTTGTGCATGTTCAGAAATACGTTTTTATGAATATTAAAACTGTATGTTATTACCCACGATAATAAATGTGATTTTAACCCCGGACAACCATCTTTCTGTATGGATGTGCTCACTTTCATTGGGGAGATGGAGCGGCTTGCCCCTCCGGAACTTGCTGAAGATTTTGATGCAGGGAAGATCGGTCTTATCGTGGAAGGGAAAAGCACCATCCGGACGATCTGCTGTGCCCTTGATGCAACACCGGCTGTTGTGAAAAAAGCAATCGCTCTCCATGCTGACATGCTGGTTGTCCACCACACCCCGCTCTGGACGCCGCTGACCTCGCTCACCGGCGCAACATCTTCGCTTATGCGGGACGTGCTCTCGGGCAACATGAACCTCTATGTCATGCATACGAATTTCGACCGGGCATCGTGCGGGGTGAATGACTGTCTTTCTGATATCCTGTGCCTGGAAAATACCGAGCCCATGACCCTTGGGCTGACCGGGGACTGTGCAATCTCTGTTGAGGAGATCGCCCGCCGCATTGGCGGACCTGTCCGTGTATGGGGAAAAATAAAAAAACCCGGGAGGCTGGCGGTCGTCGGAGGCAGCGGCTTTGATCTCACCTTCATGTCCGAGGCAAAAGCGCTGGGTGCGGATGCATTCCTCTCTGCAGAACTCAAACATTCCGTGTACCGTTCCGCTCCCATGCCCTGCATTGAAGCAACCCATTATGCGCTGGAAGCGCCCGCAATGGAGCGCCTCGCCAAAAATAATGGCTGGAAATTTATTGCTGACCCGCCGGTCATCTCTGTTGTCCCATGAGCGATATCTGGGAGCGCCTGGGCAAGACAAAAACACTCGATTCAGCGCTGCGCTCTGAAATAGAGTCCACTTTTGGGACCCGGGGAAAAAAAGCCCTGACTCTCCTTGATGCAGGAAAGATCAAAAAGTACCGGGATTTTTTTGTTGCCGAAGGCCGGACTGCCTCCTATATTGTTGATGAGGATTTTTGTACCTGCGGGGATTTCCTGTACCGCGGGAGGTCCTGCGCCCATATCCTTGCTGTCCATATCGCTGAAGTGACCGGGGTGTATGAAATGGTTGATTCGTGGTACCAGGATGAGCTGAAAAAATGAGCCGGAACAATACCCTAATTACCGTTCGTAATCAACAGTACTGACGATTGTGTGATATCCCATGCTCGAAGAGGAATACCAGCTCGATTATTTTAAAACCCAGGGGTTCGTCCGCAAGACCTGCAAAAGCTGCGGCTCGGCCTTCTGGACCCGCGACAGTTCCCGGGAGATCTGCGGGGATGCGCCCTGCGAACCCTATAATTTTATCGGCAACCCGATCTTCCGGCCACATACCCTTGACTCCATGCGGGAGGCCTATCTCTCCTTTTTTGAGAAAGAGGGACATACCCGGATCGAACGGTACCCGGTGGTAGCCCGCTGGCGTGACGATATCTACCTCACCATTGCCTCGATCGCAGATTTCCAGCCGTTTGTGACGAGCGGTGTTGTTCCGCCGCCGGCAAACCCCCTCACCATCTCCCAGCCATGCATCCGGCTCAATGATCTCGATTCTGTCGGGAAATCCGGCCGGCACCTCACCACGTTTGAGATGATGGCCCACCATGCCTTCAATACCCCGACCGAGGAGATCTACTGGAAGGATCACACTGTCGAGCTCTGCGACCAGTTCATATCCTCTGTTGGCGGAGACATCAATAAAGTTACGTACAAGGAGAACCCGTGGATCGGCGGCGGGAATGCCGGTCCGAGCGTAGAAGTGCTCATTGGCGGTCTTGAGATAGCAACGCTCGTCTTCATGAGCCTCGGGCGGCAGAATACCGGGCAGCCCGGCTACGACCTGAATGGCGAGATGTATTACCCGATGAAGCTCCGTATTGTGGATACGGGATACGGGCTTGAACGCCTCGTCTGGGCATCAAAAGGATCTCCCACCATTTACGATGCTGTCTTCCCGGAGATGGTCAGCCGGGTGATGGGTGCAGCCGGCCTCAACCACATGCTTGACAACAAGGAATATACCAAGATTCTCGCCCTCAATGCAAAATATGCCGGGCTCATGGACATCTCTGGCACCAACCTCTTCAACCTGCGCAAGAAAGTGGCAGCAGCAATCGATGTCTCTCCGGAGAAACTCGATAAGATGATGGGCCCCATTGAGAAGGTTTATGCGGTGGTTGATCACACCCGCTGCCTTGCCTACATGCTCGGGGACTGCATCGTGCCCTCCAATGTCCGCGAAGGGTACCTTGCACGCCTCGTAATCCGCAGGACGCTCCGGATGATGAACGAGCTTAAGATCCAGGAGCCTCTCGCCGATCTCATCGAGCAGCAGACCCGTATCATCGGTATGAACCGGTTCGACCAGGATCTTGCAGTGGTCCGTGAGATCCTTGACCGCGAGACCGAGAAGTATGCCTCCACGCTAGAACGCGGTACAAGGATTGTCCAGAAAGTGGCCAAAACCTACAAGGCCAAAAGCCAGCGCGTGCCCCTCTCCGAGATCATCACCCTCTATGATTCCCATGGCATCCAGCCCGAGATGGTAAAGGATATTGCAGTCCGGGAAGGTGCGGTTGTTGATCTGCCGGACAACTTCTACTCCATTGTTGCTGATCAGCACTCGGAGGCCAAGAAAGAAGCCGAGGAGGACAAGACCGGGAAGTATTCCGCCCGGGTGCAGGGACTCCCGCCAACGAAAAAGCTCTATTACGAGCAGCCGTCAGCGATCGAGTTCGAAGCAGTGGTGCTTGACTCCTTCGATAATTACGTGGTACTCGACCAGACCCTCTTCTACCCGGAAGGCGGTGGGCAGCCTGCCGATACCGGGACTCTTGTCAGCACCGAGAGCATGGTGCGGGTTGACGGCGTTGTCAAGATCGGCGAAGTAGTGCTCCACCATATTTCCGGCGGTATGGTAGGCCGTGGCGACCGGGTTAAGGGTATGGTTGACGAAGAACGCCGGTGGTCGCTGATGCGTCACCACACGGCTACCCACATCCTCCTCCATGCAACCAAGGAAGTTCTTGGAGCCCATATCCACCAGGCCGGTGCCCAGAAAGGTGCCGAGAGCTCGCGGGTGGATATCCGCCATTTCAAGCATATCACCCCCGATGAACTTCACCGGATCGAAGTAGCTGCAAACCGGATGATCATGGCAAACCAGCCCGTTGAGATCTCGGTGGAAGACCGGACAAAAGCCGAGCAGAAATACGGCTTCTCCTTATACCAGGGGGGTGTACCCCCGGGCCGGGATATCCGTATTGTCAAGGTTGCCGGGGACATCGAAGCGTGCGCCGGTACCCACTGCCGGAGCACCGGGGAAGTCGGCATGATCAAGATCATCCGCGTCGAGCACATCCAGGACGGGATCGAGCGGATCGAATTTGCCGCAGGGATATCGGCGATCTTCTACATGCAGCACCTGGAGCAGATAGTCTCTGCTTCTGCCGACATCCTTTCCGTTCAGCAGGAGAACCTGCCGGCAACCGTTACCCGGTTTTTCACGGAATGGAAAGACCAGAAAAAAGATATCGAGCGCATGAGTGCAAAGCTGGTGGAGCTGGAATTGCAGACCATCACCGGAGAAACCCTCGGGGGTATTGACGTCATTATCCGGCGTATCGACCTGCCACAGAAGGAGCTCTCGACTCTTGCAAACGGCATTGCCGAGAAGGGGGGCATTGCTCTCCTTGCAGCGGCCGGGGAGACCGTCCGGGTGGTTCTTGCATCCGGAGATCCGCGGGTGAATGCCGGGGATATCATCAGCCAGGTCTGCAGCCTTCTGGGTGGGAAAGGCGGCGGGAAGCCTACGCTTGCCCAGGGGGGCGGCCCGGATGCCAACCAGCTTGATCTTGCGCTGAAGGTCGGACGCGAACGTATTATTGATGCCCTCCATGGCTGAAGACGTAGTAATCCTGGAGCCCGGTGACGAACGGGCACAGAAGATCGCAAAAGCCATGGCAAGCCCGACCGGTGGGGATATCCTTCACCTCCTCCGCGATGGCCAAAAGAGCCTTACCGATATTGCGGAGCAGCTCAACCTTCCCCTGAATACGGCCAAGTACCATCTTGAGAACCTGCTGGATGCCGGACTCATCGCGGTTGCAGAAACGAAATACAGTGTAAAAGGGCGCGAAGTGAAGATCTACACCTTAACAAACCAGCTCCTGATCGTTGCACCCCGGCAGTCGAATGTCCGATCCCTCCTCCTGAAGTATGCTTCCTTATTCGGGATTGTGCTTGTCGCAACCCTTGGCCTTGCCTTCCTCGGGCCCCTCCTGAGTGGAGCTAATAGCTGGGGTGCTCTGAATGCGCCGATTCCGGTAGTTGCACCGCAGGCAGACCGGGAAATGAATCTGATGACCGCAAAAGCTGCGTACGGGGGAGAAGCGCTGCCGGTATCGCCATCACCTGACGTTGCCCTCGCATTTTTCCTTGGCGGTCTCCTTGTCATCCTGGTCCTCGTCTGTTACGAGGCATATCTCTGGAAAAAGAAGTAACCCTTTTTTCGTATCCCGGTGTCTGTCTAAACCCGGATGATTGGTGGTTTCACTCAAATTATATAATTGAAAAAAATGCTCTCGAGAAACCGTTGGTAACCTGGCTCGATGACCCCCCTCTTGCGCGAATGAGTCCCCCGCCCGGGGACAAAGGCGCAGTGTAATGGTCTCGCGTTTTTGTTACCGGTAATACGTTGTTATCCCAGGTGAGGGCGCCCCGGGCGTGCGGGGGCAAAGCCCCAAAAAGCATCGAATTTTTCAAATTATTTCCCATTGAAAATTTGCAAATCAAGTAAGACAGGGACGAGTCAATCCCGGCATTATGATGGCTTGCGCCGCCCCCGGAGGGACGCCCCCGTGGCGCTTCAATTACCCGCTCGTATCTGAAAACAGGTAATTGCCCCGCCGGGCCGTACCAGGACCCTAAGACGGGGAGCCCTCCTGAAATTACCTTTTTAAATTTTCATACTTCGGGTGTGAATGCCCATTCATGTGCGTTTCTCCAGAGCAAAAAAACCTGCTTTTTTGAGATCCTGCGATTTTCCCCGGTGACGAATATCAGGATTTTTTGTATTGAACCCGGCTGGCTCATATCAGTGCCTGGAAAAAAAGAGATTATTTCCGGAGTATGTATGCAGCAAGAAGTCCTGCAAACATCACGGCGCCGATCCCTGCAAACGGGGAGAGCGGGGACTGGGTCGCAGTAGGCCAGGGCGTGGGTGCCACGGTTGTTGTTTTTGCGGTTTTTATCGCAGTTGTCACCGGGACGGCGGCAGTTGCAACCGGTGTCGGGGCAATAACCTTGAATGTCACGGTACTGATGAACCCCTTGGAATCGGCGAATGTAACTTCGTAATCCCCGGCTGCTGATACCGGTATCTTCTGGGTAAATTTCCCGTCACCGCTCCTGAGATCATTGACTGTCCCGATCCACTGCGGGCCAAATACCCTTCCTCCATCCGGATCCCGGATTTCCAGCTGGATGCCGTCGCCACCACCTTTTGCGAGTGCTCCTTCAACGCGGAGTGCCTCTTCAATACTCTGGCTATTGGGAGAGGTTATGGTTATCTCGTCCGAGCGATCGATTACCTTTACCAGTCGCAGGGTTATTGAATCAGATCGCAGCCGGGGCTCATCAGCACCCAGGAATTTTACTTCCACCTTGTAATCTCCCCCGGGCAGGCCCTGGGTATCAAAAATTTTATACAGGGTTTTTGCTTTGTCCTGGACGGTCACCCGTTCTGATTTGATCTGGGTGGCAGTATACTGGGTCTGGTACAATACAACATCGAATGAAGTCCCCGGGGGGAAATCGCTTTCAATAGAGCACTTTAATGGCATACCTACCTGCACACTGTCCGGACAGGTGACATAGAGTCCATATGCTGATGCCGGCCCGGCAATGCACAGCAGGCAAAGGACTAAGAGGATGATCTTCTTCATGCCTACAGCATCGACTTGCAGCAATTAAAAATGTTATCCCTTTGTTCCGGAACAATGCCGGATCAGATCATGCTGATGAAATTTTTCAGGAGCAGAAGCCCGGCTGCACCGCTCTTCTCGGGATGAAACTGGACCCCGTACGTATTGCCGTTCATGACAGACGATGCGAAAGGGCAGATATAATCCGTTGTTGTCAGCGTATATTCCGATGCAGTGTCGGCATAAAACGAATGGACAAAGTACATGTACTCCTCTTTCTCAAAGCCTGCAAACAACGGGGATTCCGGGTTATTGATGACCAGTGAATTCCAGCCCATGTGGGGGATTTTTTTTCCGGGCGTTCTGGTAAATTTTTTCACGTTTCCCGGAATCAGCCCAAGACCTGCGTGGAGGCCGTGCTCCTCGCTCGTCTCAAGCAGCATCTGCATCCCGAGGCAGATCCCAAGAAGCGGCACGTCGCGTACTGATTCCGTGATGGTTGTTTTCAG
Organism: Methanoregula sp.; assembly: GCA_041645355.1. Lineage (GTDB taxonomy): Archaea > Halobacteriota > Methanomicrobia > Methanomicrobiales > Methanospirillaceae > Methanoregula. Next base: position 183,081 of record JBAZQF010000002.1, on the reverse strand, counting down.
GTTGCCAAGCTGCTCCATTCCCTCGTGGAATGCGCCGACACCTGGCAGAACCAGGCCATCAGCTGCCGCTATCTCTTCCGCATTGCATGTGATCGTGGCATGGGCCCCGGCCTTTTCCAGGCCGCGGATCACGCTGCGCAGGTTCCCGAGGCCGTAATCAATAATGGCTATCTGCGTCATCCTTACCGTCTTCCCTCAACCGCCATTTTCCCTCTGTAATCCACTCTTCCGGAAGTCCTGCCGACTGCCGCCATGTCTCAAGTTTCGCTGTCCATCCCTGCCAGAGATCCGGGTATTTCTCTGCAATCATATGGATCAATGCCATATCGCTTGAAGGGCACATGAAACATCCGATCCGGTCCAGGTGCCGTTCATAGAGAACATTGTACGGAGCCTGTTCGCGCAGGATGTAAAGCCAGACATGCAGCGCTGTCCAGTTGTGGATGGGTGCAGCGGAGAGCTGGACTCTGACATTGGAATTCCTCCAGACCCGGTCACTCTGCGCCCGTGTCGCGGACTCGTACCGCCGCTGTCCGATGAACGAGAGGCACTCGCCCCATCGTTCCCGGATCAGGTTTGCGACCGGTGTCAGCTTGCATACCCTGCAGCACCAGCGGGCATTGACTGCCGGGGGACCCTGCCTGTGGAATGTCTCCCAGAATGTCGTGATCCCATCGGTGCGGAGCACTTCAAGGCCGTATTTTTCTGCCACCTCATCCACGTTTGCATAGGTTTCGGGGAATTCAAGGCCCGTGTCGGCAAAGAGCATCGGGACTTTCCCAAGAGCTTTTATCACCACGAGCAGGGTGGCAAGGCTGTCCTTTCCCCCGGAATAGGATATGTTGGGCTGGAGACTCGGGTTGCGAGCTGCAACATCCTTTACAAACAGTACGGCTTCGGATTCTGCCCTCTCAAGGACTCCGGTATTTGCCCGGACTGCATCCTCCCACGAAGCGGCACCCGGGATGATTACGGAACCAATATTACGGCGGGTCCGGACAATCTGCCCTTTTTCCATGCTGCGGGCAGTTGCTGCATCGACTTTTGCCCGGCCAACCCCGATACATTTCCCGTCAGGAGCAAGGATGAACACCTCGTCCCCGGCCTTTACATGATCCTCAATGGAGATGACGCCCGGCCTAAGAACGCTCATTCCCTGGTCCCGTATGAACGGGACTGCATCGTCACTCACGACAATGAACCGTTTTTTCGGGGTGAAGAGAACTCCTGCTTCCGGGCGGGGAACCGGCTCCCACCCGCGCCGGTCCGGGAAATAGCGTATGATACCGGCAACACCTCCCCCGACAATCACCTCTTCCATGCGGTCATTATCGGGAACCTTGTTCAGGAGTGCAAGGTGCCCCGGGGGAATGAGCGGGGATCCGAAATGCTCTTCGTAGATATGGTTGATGAGATGGATGTCATCCGGAAATGCCGGCCGGGCATCACCCGGGGGGGTTACCGGGACTTCGCGGGTCTCGCGTCCGCAGGCACACTGCCGGGCAAGTACCGGCGCATGACAGGAATCGCACCAGCGCAGCAGGATCTTGCCTAAGTAAGAGGGTCTCATCTTCTGTATTCATTCGCGCTTGTGAAATAAAAAGGAAAGGCAGGTCAAAGAACTCTCCGGGAACCGGCCGGTGCCGGCAGGACCGGGCGAGAATTGATATATAGTTCAAATCGTCCACTCTTTATCAGAAATGATGATCGATACCTGGCTTCTGGCCGTATTTTTTCTTGCCCTGCTCACGATCGGGGCACTTATCCGGGTCATAAGGATCAGATCCCGGTTTGACCGGTTTGTTGCAGCCATTGTGGCAACATGCCTTGTTGCAGTAACCGGTCTCCTCCTGAGTATAGCGCTTGGTACCTTCCTTGTCCTGAACATTACTGTCATCGTTGTCCTGGTCTGCTTTGCTGCTCTTGTTGTAAAGATCCATGTTTCCCGGGGTGAGCCGGCGTGAACCTGGCTGCAGATATCCTGATCTGGCTCCTGCTTGCTGCGGGGGTTGGTTTTTGTGCCCTGGGCCTTTTTGGGCTTTTCATATTCCCGGATATCCGGAGCAGGATGTACACCGCAGTACGGGCGACGCTGATTGGGGTAACGTTCCTGACCACATCTGCCCTTATCTATGCAGTTTCGCTCTTTTTCGAAACAAATGGCAGCCAGTACTTCACGCTCGCGCTCGAAATTCTCTTCCTCTATGCGGTACTTATCATTGGAACCGTTCTACTGTCAGGAGAGATAGAGAATCAGATCCTGTCCCGTAACTGAACCGGGGGTGCGGGAAAGAACCGGCCGGGGCACCGGTTTCTTTCCTGTGGGTGCAGTTATCCGGCCCTTGAAAAGATCTGTATTATAAAAAAAGGAACGGGCAGGATACCGGGTTTGTCAGCAGGTTGATCAGGTTTCCGGGTCTGTACCCTCTTCGCCCTCAACAACCGGTTTTTCCATAAAGCAGAGTACGCCGGCAATGGCAAGGATAAGTATGGCCGGAAGGTAGAAGTACAGCAGGGTCAGGGTTCCGGCAATTGGCACCGACAGGGTGATGAATATTGCAGCAAACAGAAGCATCCACCCGGCAAACCGGGTGTCCTTGCTTGCGATGGCAGCACCCATCAGGCCGAGGCTGGAGAAAAGGGCTCCCTGAACTCCTGAGAGGAGGACATCACTACGGGTTGCCGTGGCAATGACATACCCCGCTGTCAGGATCCCAAGGACTCCCCCGAGGAGCCCCAAAATGAACTGCTTCTTCATGTTCTATCGTGGGTACCTGCCTGATTAATACGGTTTTGGTTGTTCCGGTGTTCCATCCTTTGTATTCAGTGTCCCTCGTATGGCGGGCCTGCCGGAACTGCGGGAAGCGCGACCTGCTCACTCGTTTGTACATCCCTTGGTGCAGGATCCGATGAGTCCTCAGAAATTTGCTCTTTTCCGAAACCGGACGATTTCTGAAGGATTGCGCATTTTAATCTTTATTGCTTCGATTATCTGTTTTTGACCGCTACTGCCAATTTTTATGGGAATTAGTGAAGGTTTCTATCATTTCTATGCCCGAAAATGCTGTTGCGACCAAAATATTTATTTATTAATAAAATAACAAAAAAAAATAACCCTTTCCGGTAGGAGGTGGAAACCACATGGCAGCAGCAGTTAAGAAAGCGGCGGCAAAGAAGCCGGAAGCAAAGAAACCAGCAGCTAAGAAAGCAGCACCAAAGAAGAAGTAATCAAAAAGAACACTATCACCTTTTTTGTACGGGTTCGCCCGTACTCTTACTTTTTTTCAATTATGCCTGCTCGCGTTTTCCGGTAGAATTTTACCGATCAGCGGATTCTGCCCGAGCTCCCAAAAGCCGGCAATACCGGTCAGACTGGATTAAAACGGCAGATGCCTCTCTGCAGCGTTTCTGCAAACCCGTTCCGGTATGTGTCTGAACGGTCAATGCCGGCACACCTTACGTGTTGAGCTCTTATACCATACCATTATTAACCCCCTGATAAGTAATCTCCAACTACGCCGGATCCCCTACAATGTACCGCGTTCTTTATGTGGATGACGAACCTGCACTGCTTGATATCGGCAAACTGTATCTTGAAGAATCCGGGGATTTTTTAGTAACAACCTCCCAAAACGCACCTGGCGGGCTGCAGCTGCTCCAGAAAGAGATCTTTGACGCCGTTGTTTCCGATTACCAGATGCCGGGAATGAACGGTATTACTTTTCTCATAGAAGTACGCTCAAGATTCAATGATCTTCCTTTTATCCTTTTCACAGGCCGGGGGCGGGAGGAAGTAGTTATTGAGGCGATCAATAACGGTGCGGATTTTTATCTCCAGAAAGGCGGGGATCCCGAAGCCCAGTTTGCTGAACTTTTACATAAGATCCGGATTGCGGTAGGGCGCCGGACCACAGACAGTGCATTGAAAAAGAGCGAAGCGAATTACCGCCGTATTGTTGAAACCTCCCATGAAGGAATCTGGGTAATGGACGAGCATTTTGTCACCACCTATGTAAATGAACGGATGGCAGAGATGCTCATGCGGTCCGTTGACGAGGTACTTGGAAGAACGATCCAGTCCTTCATGATCAATGAAGATCCCGCCGACCATCTGGATCAGATCGAACAGCAGATGAACGGGCAGCCTGGCATGTATGAACGACGGTTCAGGCTGAAGGACGGAAGTATCCGGATCCTGAGCGTATCCGCAACATCGATCCTTGGTGCTGACGGTTCGTTTCAGGGCTCCTTTGCGATGCTGACTGACATCACCGACCGGAAACGTGCCGAAGAGGAACTCAAAAAGAAGAACGAGGAACTCTTTGCTTCGTACGAACAGATTTCTGCAGCTGAAGAGGAGCTCCGGGCCAATCTGGATGAACTGACCCGGCAGGAACAGGCTCTGCAGGATTCAATGCGGGAACTCTCAGATATCATTGAGTTCCTCCCGGATGCAACATTTGCCATTGATTCCCGTGGAGTTGTGATTGCCTGGAACCATGCCATGGAAATCATGACCGGAGTTGCAGAGGCAGACATGCTGGGTAAAGGGAACCATGAATATTCCCTTCCTTTCTACCATATACGGAGGCCGATTCTCATTGACCTTGCTTTCAGGTATGATGAAACCGCAGCCGAACCATACCCGGGTATCCGGAAGGAAAGTGACCGGCTGACCGCTGAGGTATTTATACCTCATCTCAATAACGGAAAAGGTGCCTATCTCTGGTTTACGTCATCCCCGTTCTATGACTCGCGGGGAGAGATCTCCGGTGCCATTGAATCCATCCGGGAGATCACGGAAAACAAAGAACGGGAATTCGCATTAAACCAGAAGAATGAGGAACTCAGTGCAGCTTTTGAGGAGATCACCTCAACCGAAGAGGAACTGCGCGAGCAGGTAGACGAGATCGGTGCTGCCCACCAGGAACTCCGAAAGAGTGAGGAAAAATACCGTATCCTTGCCGAACAGGTGAATGATGGTATCTACATCTATGCCGGTGACCATTTTGTCTATACCAATACGAAAGTGACCGAAATCTCGGGATACTCTGGAGAAGAACTCCGCACAATGGAGTTCATCAGTCTGGTTCATCCTGATGACCGGTAACGGGTGGCGGATATTGCAGCACGACGCTTGCGGGGAGAGCCGACATCCGATCGGTACGAATGCCGCATTGTCAGAAAAGACGGGGCTGTCCGCTACCTGGAACTCACCGTTTCCACCATTGATTACCTGGGAAGTGTTGCTGCACTCGGATCTGCCCGCGATATCACCGAGCGCAAACAGGCTGAAGAAGCATTCAAAGAATCGGAGCGCCGGCTCAGTGCTATCATCGATTTCCTCCCCGACCCGACATTTGCCATTGATACGGAAGGCAAAGTGATTGCATGGAACAATGCCATTGCAAGCCTCCTGGGTGTTGAAGCTTCCGAGATCCTGGGGAAAGGAAATTATGAGCATGCATTCAGGATGTTCGGGCGCCGCCGCCCGATCCTGATCGATCTCATCATTGAGGGAGATGATGAGATCATGAAGAAACATTACCCGGACCTTCACAAGGAAGGGGGCATGCTCGTGGCAGAACTGGATATCTCGCGCCTTGGGGGAAAACGCACCGTGCTCTGGATAATAGCAACCCCGCTGTACAATACGAAAGGCGAGATTACCGGAGCAATAGAGTCCATGCGGGACATCACTGAGCGTAAACGTGCTGAAGAGGCCGTCCTTTCGGCGAACCGGAAGCTCAATATCCTGTCCGGCATCACGCGCCATGACCTGAAAAACCAGCTCCTCTCATTGAACGCTTTCCTGAAACTCTCCAAAAAGTACGTTAGCGATGCTCCAAAGATGTCAGAATTTATCGAGAAGGAAGAGCGGGTAGCACACACCATGGAACGCCAGATCGCATTCACCAAGGAGTACGAGTCGATCGGCATCAATACTCCTGTCTGGCAGGACTGCCGCCTTCTTGCAGATGCGGCAGCACAACAGGTAACCCTGGGAACGATCCGCGTGAAGAACGACCTTCCGGGAGGCGCAGAGGTTCTTGCCGATCCGCTCATTAATAAGGTCTTTTTCAACCTGATAGACAATGCCGTCCGGCACGGGGGAAAGATCACCACCGTCTGCTTCTCTGCCGGAGTTCATGATGGAAATCCCATCATTGTGTGTGAAGACGATGGTGACGGGATATCCTCTGATGAGAAGGAACTGATCTTCGAACGGGGCTTTGGGAAGAATACCGGTCTTGGGCTCTTCCTCACCCGCGAGATCCTCTCCATCACCGGCATCACTATCCGCGAAACCGGTAAACCGGGAAAGGGGGCCAGGTTCGAGATTATTGTTCCAAAAGGGATGTTCCGGGTTGCCTCGCCGTGACCATACTGGAGCATAAAATGGCTGCAGAATAAGTCATCTCCCGTTGTTTTAAGGGATCCTGTTCTCATGGACGGTAAACAAACGATTCCGGAATCTGGAATTAAAAAAAGGGTATACTACCCGTTCAGCACCTGACATTCTCTAAATGCCCCCCCCTTGCGCCAACCCTGCCCCCCTTGGGGGCGGGGGCGCATGTGATTCCTCTGAATTACCTAATACCCGATAGAGGTAATACAGCACTATCGCAACCGGGGCGAAGTTCCAGGAGTCAGTGTTTTCTGGTCCAAAGCAGATTCACTTTTTTGCATTACATTTTGGACAGGTAATTTTTGCTATTATTCACTTCGTAAACCTTCCTTTGATTCAGGTGTTAAAATAGCATATTGCCCTGAATAAAAATATGTCGTGAGAACCTGCGGAAAAAAAGCTTGCATTGCCCTGAAGAACAGGGCCGTATGCGCCGACCGGGACTCGAACCCGGGTTTAGGCGTTGGCAACGCCTAGTGATAACCACTACACTATCGGCGCAGTGTGCTCTACAATGTGAGCATTCAAACGATTTAAGTATATCGAACTGCAGGGAGCCGGCTCATGGTGGCACCGGGAAATAAACGATCTTTTTCCCTCCTTACCCGCAGCGGACTGGCGTATCCTCAATAACCGGTTTTGGCTGTCGCATACTGCAGCGGCAGCAAATACAACATCTTAAAGTAACGTAATCGCCCTAAATAGTACCAGATGATCCCTCTCTTCGTGGATTGTTCGGGCCGGCGCATACTCATCTTCGGGGGGGGAGATGTGGCAGCACGGAAATGTGCTTATTTTTCGGGAACGGGTGACGTTACGGCAGTGAGCCGTTCATTCTCGCCTGAAATGGCGGTATTACCCGTGCACCGTCGGGAGCTCGATCTCCGGACCCTGCCTGATGAAGACCTGTCTGCCATGATTGACGGCGCATTCCTCGTTATTGCAGCCCTTTCTGATCCGGCAGAGAACAACCGTATCGGCAGGATCTGTGCGGAAAAAAAGATCCTTTTCAACAATGCGGACGGGGATGCCGGTGACGTGATCCTGCCGTCTGTAAGCCGGGGAAAAAATTACACCCTTGCCTTCAGCACCGAAGGATCCAGCCCGGCTGTGTCCCGCTTTCTCCGGGAACGAATAGAACACGATTACCCGTTGCTGGATGCCATGATCGATCTGCAGCAGCGCCTTCGCACAACCCTCAAAGAGGCTGAGCCCGACCAGGAAAAACGGTCCAAGGTGCTCCGGGCAGTACTTGCAGATCCGGCCATCTGGGAGATGCTGCGAACAGATCCGGCAGGCGCCTGGAATGAGGTTCACGCGAGGTATATCCATGGATGAAACCGCACCTGTCCTCATAGCAATTGCCGGTGTCAGCCATCATACCGCAAACGTGACTGCCATTGAAGCGTTCCGTTTCTCAATGGAACCCGAATTTCTCGCAACTGCCCGGGAGCACTTCCCGGGCGTTATGCTTCTCCAGACCTGCAACCGGGTGGAAGTCCTTGTGGAAGGCACTGAGGATGAGCTTCGCACATTCCTTGCCGGCCAGGGGCGGAGCGGATTTTTCGTTCACCAGGGTACCGGGGCACTCCGCCATCTCTTTGCCCTGGCGTCCGGCATCGATTCCATGATTGTTGGTGAAGACCAGATCATCGGGCAGCTCAAAAAAGCGCTTCTCGATGCAGAGGAAGCCGGGACTGCCGGGACGCTTCTCGAACTCTGCATCAACAAGGCAATCCATGTCGGTATCGAAGTCCGGAAACGGACTTCCATCAACCGGGGGGCGGTCTCGGTTGGATCGGCAGCGGTGCAGCTGGCAGAAGCCGAGATCGGGAGCCTCGAGGGGCGCCATATCCTTGTTATCGGCAGCGGCGAGATGGGACTCCTGGTTGCCCAGGCGCTTGCAGCCAAACGCCTTACCGCTATGTATGTGGCGAACCGGACCTATGGACGGGCGGTCATCCTTGCGGATAAGATCGGGGGAAAAGCAGTGCGGATGAATGAACTCTATCATTATATCACGCTCTCGGATGTGGTTATCTCCTGCACCTCCGCCCCCCACCCGGTGATCCACCGCCATGAACTTGCACGGGCCATGAAAGACCGGTGCTGGCCGGTCGAAGGGCATCCGCGCCCCCTTATCCTCATCGATATCGCCCAGCCCCGGGATGTTGAAGAAGGGGCAGATACGGTTGACGGGGTCCGTCTGTTCACCATAGACAACCTCCGTTCCGTCAACGAGCAGACCATGAGCACCCGGAAAGCCGAAGCGGAGCGGGCTCATGCCTTTGTCGAGGAGGAACTCCAGTTGTTCCTCCGGCACATGAACCGGAAAAATGCCGATGCAGCGCTTGCCAGCCTGCATACCTGGGCCGAGAGCGTCCGTTCCCGCGAGCGGGACCGGGCTCTTGCCCGCCTTGGCGATGTGGATCCCCGGGTGATCGCGATCATTGATGACCTGACCCGGGTACTTTCGAAAAAACTGCTCACCGATGCCACCTTTTCCATCCGTGCCAGTGCGGAGGAGGGCGATATGGCCTCTGCCGAGGCACTTCTTCTGGCCCTGACCCAGGGAGAACGTATCCGGAAAGATCTTATCAGGCGGGATTGACGGGCTCTTTTTTTTTGGAAACAATTCACCGGAACTGCGAAAAACCGGTTTTTGTTATCAGGTTTTTATGTGCGGCCCTGGCATGGAAGGATTACCGGAATTGTTGATCTGTAAGCGGTGGCTGGGTGCATGGATACTACTTGTTACAAAAAAGCGTATTTTCTCCTCGTAAAGAAAAAAGGGTTCAGGGAATTTTTGCATATGCTTTTTCTGCAAGTGCCGTGACAGCCTGGGTATCTGCACCGGGACCGCTCATCCGTATGACCTCGAAAACATTCCCCTTCGAGAAGATGATCTCGGCAACATCTGTTTTTAATTCAGCCGATACATCGTGGTGCTCGGATCCGGTAACCAGCGGGTTGACATTGGTTGGCTTGATGTACAGGCCTGCCGGTGCCTTACCGAAAAATCCCCGGCTGTTTGCACCGAGGGTTGACGGTGACAGGTTGGTATAGGTCAGGTCAGTATCGGCCCGGTCCTGCTTGTCAGACATTGCTATTACGTCCGGCATGGCGGCGGCAGGATAATAGGCAATGGACTGGATGATCTCAGCCGGAACCCCATTGGGACCTGCAGGGCCGATGTACCTGACCGTATACCCGCCCTGCCAGCCAAGATCGCGGGCAAGGGCTCCAACATCGGCGGGATTCTTTACTGTTTGCGAGGCAAGGGTGAAGTTTTTGGGAACTTCGGCCGGGGTCAGGGCGAGCGTTGCGGGGTCAATAGTCGGGACTGCCTGCACCCCGGCAGGAGGGGGCGTTGTTGCCTGCGGATTCGTACATCCTGCACCAAGGATTGCTGCACAGATTACAAGAGAGAGGATGAGGGAATGGACAGCTTTCATAGGTTAGAATCGTGCAACCACGATTTAAAAGGATTTTTATTTTGTCTGAAACAGGTGCTGCCCTTTGCACCTGCTCCTGTCACGGGTGTGGGCTCAGCGGCGCGTGTCCGCTCCCCATGCGCAGAAATACGTGGCGCCCGGGTTTTCTGCCGGGTGTAACGGACATACCCGGCATGAGCAGCCTTTACGATCAAAAGTACAGTTAAGCGTCCTCCCCTTTACACAGAACATCAGATCCTCATTTGCCCTCATGCATTCATTGTAACCGGGGCAGGATTCGCAGATACACCCGCCCCTCTTTTCCTGCCCTGTCTTTTTTTGGCCCGGCATTTTCTCTCCCCCTGTATACCCAGGATCACCAACCAGAATATCGCATGCTCCGGATAATGAATTCATCCCTCAAACCATTCCCTGAACGTTGCCGGATTGTATCCGGTTCCTGCTACAGGTACCTGACAATCGGTTATTTCCTCCAGTCCGGTACAAAGATACTGTAGAACTATATACCATAAATTTTCAAATTGTATTCACCCAGACAGCAGGACGTAGTGGTGTACCGTGTTTCCCGAACGACGAATGAGACGGAGAAGGACAAGGCATATCCAGCCACTTCTCCGTGAGGTCACGCTTTCGAAAAATGACCTGATCGCCCCCCTTTTTGTTGACGAGAACTTAACAGCACCAAAGCCGATCGAGGCCATGCCCGGCCAGTTCCGGTACCCGGTAGGCGGCATCGCGGCGGTTGCAGAGGACCTGTGGCAGAAGGGCATCCGGGCCGTTCTCATCTTTGGCATTCCCCGGGAGAAGGACTCCGAAGGCTGCGCATCCTGGCATCCCGAGGGGGTTGTGCAGCAGGCGGTCCGTCGAATCAAAGCTCTTGTGAAGGATATGGTCGTGATAACCGATGTCTGTGCCTGCGAGTACACGGATCACGGGCACTGCGGGATAGTCGGCGAGACCCGTAACGGCCCCGATCTTCTCAATGATCCCTCGCTTGAACTGATGAACCGGATCGCGATCAGCCATGCCCGGAGCGGTGCGGACATTGTGGCGCCTTCCTGTATGCTCGACGGGATGGTCGGATCTATACGGGCAGCACTCGATGATGAAGGGTTCGAGGAAGTGCTCATCATGTCCTATTCCACCAAGTTTGCGTCGGTGCTGTACGGTCCGTTTCGCGAAGCTGCAGATTCGGGTTTCTCGTTTGGCGACCGGTCAACATACCAGATACATCCCGGCAACCGTCAGGAAGCGATCCTGGAATCCCAGATGGATGCCGACGAAGGGGCCGATATCCTGATGGTCAAACCCGCCACCTTCTACCTTGACATCCTTGCCGAGATCTCCTCGCTTGGCCTGCCCACAGCGGCGTACCAGGTGAGCGGGGAATATTCCATGATCAAGAGTGCGGCAGCAAAAGGCTGGCTTAAAGAGAAAGAGACCGCCCTTGAAAGTCTCACCTGCATCAAGCGTGCAGGGGCTGACCTGATCATCACGTATTTTGCAGCAGATGCAGCCAGGTGGCTTGATGAAGCATAACTCGAGCAGTGACCTGTTCGCGCTCGCTAAAACCCTTATGCCCGGCGGGGTCAGCAGCCCGGTCCGGGCAATCAAGCCATACCCCTTTTACACGGCATATGCATCCGGCTCCCGCCTAACCACGGTTGAAGGGACAACCCTCCTTGACTGCTGCATGGCCTACGGCCCCCTTATCCTCGGCCATGCACACCCGCAGATCCAGGAAGCGATACAAAACCAGCTTGAAAACGGCTGGCTCTACGGTACCCCTTCCCCGCTGGAACCAGCGTTTGCAAAGATTATCACCTCTGATCACCCGGGCATGGACATGGTCCGGTTTGTATCGAGCGGTTCGGAGGCCACCATGGCCGCGATCCGGCTTGCCAGGGGCTTTACCAAGAAATCCGATATTGTGAAGATCGAGGGCGGCTTCCACGGTGCCCATGATGCCGTGCTAGTAAAGGCCGGCTCCGGTGCAACAACCACCGGTGTTCCTGACTCGGCAGGAGTGCTTGCGGACCTTGTGGCCCACACCCGGCAGGTGCCCTACAATGATGCTGAATCTCTTGAAACCCTCCTCTCGACCCACAAGGATGTGGCAGCCCTCATTATCGAGCCGGTGCTGGGAAATATCGGTCCGGTACTGCCGGAGAATGATTACCTCAAAGATATCCGCGAGATCACAAGAGCCCACGATGTTCTCCTTATCTTTGATGAAGTGATCACGGGCTACCGTCTCGGTATTGGCGGCGCCCAGGTACAATACCGCGTAAAACCGGATCTCACCACCCTTGGCAAGATCATCGGGGGAGGCCTTCCCATCGGAGCATTCGGGGGCCGCCGGGAGATCATGGAACAGGTCTCGCCTCAGGGCCCGGTGTACCAGGCGGGCACCTTCTCAGGAAACCCGCTCTCGCTTTCAGCAGGAATTGCAACCCTCTCATGGATTCACGATCATGCCACCCTTTACAAGGATCTCGATCAGAAATCACGGGCACTCGAAGAACAGATCGGGAAAAACCCTGGCGGCTCATTTGTACGGACCGGGTCGATGTTCAAATATTTCTTCCGGGGATCCTCCCCGAAAAACTACCGCGAGGTCAAGGAATGCGATACCGGGGCCTTTGGCAGGTTCTGGAAGAAGATGCTGGACGCCGGAATCTTTTTGCCCCCCTCCCAGTTTGAGACCAATTTCCTTTCAGCAGCGCACACCGATCACGACATAACCACTCTTGCACAGGCGTACTCACAATGGCGATAACCATAGGAACACGGGGCAGCAAGCTCGCCCTGGCACAAACCAGAACGGTCGCGGAAAAACTCGGGACCCTTGGTATCGAAGTCAAGACCGTTATCATCAACACACTGGGCGACACCTCCACGCAGGTTCCGCTTCACGAGATTGGCGGCCAGGGTGTCTTTGTACGGGCCCTGGACGATGCGATCCTTGCCGGGACTATTGACTGTGCCGTCCACAGCATGAAAGATATCCCGGCCTATCGCCCGAGCGGGCTCTTCACTGCTGCTATCCTTCAGCGTGATTCCGCCCAGGATTACCTGGCCCACAACGGATCCCTTGGGGGTGTGCGGACCATTGGCACTTCCAGCACGCGGCGTAGGGCCCAGCTTCTCCGCCATGACCCGGATATATTGGTAAAGGACCTCAGGGGAAACGTGGACACGAGACTGCGCAAACTCAATGCCGGAGAGTACGATGGCATTATGCTTGCAGAAGCCGGTCTGACCCGGCTCGGACTCCGTGTTCCGGGAGAGCGCTTTCCGGCAGAGAAGTTCGTGCCGTCCCCCAACCAGGGAACCGTAGCGGTTGTCAGCAGAGCGGACCCGTCCCTTATGGAGGTATTATCCGCAATCGACCACCCGCAGACCCGGACGGATGTGATGTACGAGCGTGCCGTTATGGAGAAACTGGGCGGCGGCTGTTTCACGCCCCTTGGCATTTACTGCAGGGCCGGGCACCTTATTGCCGAAGTCCTCTCCCTTGATGGTCAGCAGACCGAACGGATTGAGGCGGATGTCAAATCCATCGAGGAAGCGCGCGAACTGGGCCGCCAGCTGCATGGGAGAGCAAAAGGGCTTATAGACGAAGCATACAGGAAACTGGGGATCTCGAATGAAAGGTAAAGTGTATCTGGTAGGTTCCGGGCCCGGCGCGGAAGGTCTCCTGACGCAGAGGGCGAGGGCAGTCATCAACAAGGCCGATGTGGTCCTTTTCGACCAGCTCCCGGGGGAGGAGATCCTCGCAACCCTTCCTGCCCGGGCAGAGAAGATCGATTGCGGAAAGTTTGGCGGGAAACACAATCTCGAGCAGGACGAGATTGAGGCACTGATAGTAGACCGGGCCAAACAGGGAAAGATGGTTGTCCGGCTTAAAGGAGGCGACCCGTTCCTGTTTGGCAGGGGCGGCGAGGAGCTCGAGACCGTCCGGGCCGAGGGCATCCCGGTCGAGATGGTGCCGGGCATCTCCAGCGCGCTTGCCGTCCCGGCTTCGATGGGCATTCCCCTGACGCACCGGAAGTATGCATCGCAGGTGACAATCCTGACCGGTAACGAGGACCCGACGAAACCTGAACCGGCGCTGGACTGGAAACTGCTGGCAGAGCTGCGGGGAACGATCGTTATCCTTATGGGAGTAGCCAACCTTGGGAAGATTGCTGAGGTACTTATACAGAATGGAAAAGCCGGATCAACTCCCGTCGCGATCATTGAGCGCGGCCTGCGAAAAGATCGCCGGGTAACGACCGGAACCCTTGACACAATTGCGGCAACGGCAGCATCTGCGGGGGTAAAGGCGCCGGCCGTTATTGTTATTGGCGATGTGGTGAATATGTATGATAAAGCATTACCGGATCTGATACCCTTTGAAAGCTGAATCAACCCTGCTGGAATGCGTTGAAACCTTTGAGAAAATAGTGTATGCCCTGATCATGGTGATGCTCATGATCGTGCTCGTAGCAGCGATGTTCGATCTGATCATGCTCCTTTGGAAATTCATACTGGATGAATCACCCCTCCTCGTGCAGGCCAAAGAGATGATCGCACTCCTTGGTGCCTTCCTGCTGGTGCTCATCGGTGTCGAGCTGCTCGACACCATCAAGGCATATTTCCGGGAGAACGCGATCCATGTGGAGATCGTTGTCCTGCTTGCCATCATCGCCGTTGCACGAAAAGTACTCCTGCTCGACCCGAGCGGTATGACGGCATTCGATTATGGTTTTGAAATGATCTGTATCGGAGTTATTGTCCTGGGTCTCTCTGCCGGTTACTATCTGATCAAGAGAGCGGGGATAGTCATTACGCCTGAAGGAATCAGGCGGACGCAATAAATCTTACCTTTTTTTATAGGCTGCCGTAATGGTGCCCTCGTAACTGACCGCCATCAAGAAAAAGAAAGAGAACAGATCCGGTAGTATGACCGGGCATGGCGGAGATTTTTCCAACAGGACTCTTCCTGCGGATCCGTTCCCACCTTCCGGCCCTTTTGTCATCAATCCTCTCTTGGGATCCGACGTGGAAGCTGCAGCCCGGCTCTACACGGATGTATTTCTGGCTGACGAACCCACCTCCCGCCGCCACGCGCTGGACCGGGCACGCTTCTTTCCCTATGCACAGATCTATGTCAGGTCTCTTGTTGACAGGAACCTCAGTTTTCTTGTACGCGAGAGGCAGACCGGTGAACCTGCCGGGTTCATCTTCTCCTTTGATTTAACCGATGATCCCGCAACCGAAGGGCCGGAGATGGCAGCATTCATCTCCCATTTCCGGGAGGCGGTGGCCATGATCGATGAGCTCGAAGAACGCTGCCTCAGCCCTGCAGAAGCCCGGCCGGGAGTTGCCGTGCATATATTCCAGATAGGGGTTGACCGGAAGTTCCGGAGGAAAGGGATTGCCCGGGATATGATCTGCCACGCGCTCGACAATGCAAAAAGACTGGGATTCCGGCAGGCCATTGCCGACTGCACCAGCAAGGTATCCCGGCAGGTTTTTGAAGAGTGCGGTTTTTCCGCACAGGGATTCTCATCCTATGAAACCTTCAGCATGGATGGCCGTCGGTTCTTTTCCGGGCTCGAAGGGGGTATAACCCTGATGGTGCGGGATATCTGACCCCCGGTAACGGCCGGTTCATCACGAGTTCCTCAGGAACGTACCGTCGTTTTTACGTGCATGGATCAGGTTTTTTTGGAAGGGGTCTGTTCTGTTTCCCGCTTTTTTTGTATAGCCAGGCCGGCAAGATGCCCGGTTGAGAATGCTGCCTGGAGATTATACCCGCCGGTATCCCCGTCAATGTCCAGCACCTCACCGGCAAAGAAGAGGCCCGGTACGATCTTTGATTCCATGGTCTTCTGGTTCACGCCATCGAGAGCTATGCCGCCCCGGGTCACCATGGCAATGGAAAAACCTCCAGGTTCCGATACCGAGAGCGGGAACTCTGTGCAGTTTGTTACCAGCAAGGAACGCTGGGCAGCGGAGAAGTGGGCGCACGTGAGGTCCTCTGCTATCCCTGAGAGTTTCAGCAGTTTCCGGTTCAGCCGTTCAGGGATCGGGTACTTTGCAAGGATCGTGCTCACCTGCCAGCCGGGGTTTTCAGCCGCCCTTTTGGCAAGATCGGCAAAAAACTCCTCGCGACGCATGGGGCCGGCAAACGAGAGCCGTATCAGATCACCGCTGCGTATATCCCGCGAGGCATCGAGGATCCCCGGCCCTGACAGGCCCAGGTGCGTAAAAAGAACATCTCCTGTATAGTCTCCCTGTTTTTTCCCCTCACGCCAGAGGGTGAAATGCATCTGATCGAACGAGATGCCCGCAAGGGATGCAAACGGGAATGGCCGGACCTGGAGTGGGGTGAGTGCCGGGCCAATATCAGTCACCGGCTGGCCAAGCGAAGATGCGAGGTTGTACCCGTCCCCGGTTGTCCCGCATTTCGGGTACGATGCGCCTCCCGTGGTGATGACAACTGCAGCTGTCTCGTAGGTTGCACCCCCGCTTTTCACGACAAATGATCCACCGGCCCGATCAATGGCGATAACCGGCTCATTACACCGGATTGTCACACCCTGCTTTTTGCATTCAGCGAGGAGGATCAAAAGAACATCAGCAGATCGTCGCGTTTCCGGGAAAACCTTGCCGTTCTCTTCAGTCATCAGAGAAAGCCCGCGTTCGCGGAAGAAATCCGTAAGATCCTGGTTCGTGAAGGACATGAGGGCAGGCTTCAAAAATTTCCCATGATCCCCGTAATGGGTCAGGAATTCCCGGATATGCCCGTCATGCGTGATATTGCACTGCCCGGATCCTGCCAGCAGGAGCTTGGCGCCGGGTTCTTTGTTCTTCTCACAAATGAGGACCCGGACTCCTTTTGTTGCCGCACGGAGGGCACAGAATAAACCTGCCGGCCCGGCGCCGATTACAATACATTCCCATTTTTCCATGTACGCCCCTCGTACAGATCAATGCCGGTGCATCGCAGATGAATTATTCTGTGTGGAATGCGAGAAAACGGGGATCACCCGATGCAAAAAAAAGATACCAGTAAATCCTATGCGTGATGTCCCTTTGCCCGGCGGCGGAGTGCCTCTGTGTAATGGTGGCGCAGCTCGGCTGTCTCTTCAGGGGAAAAATCAGCTTTTTTGGTCGAATGAAGGTGTTTTTCCATCTCCTTTACGATATGCTCTGCCTCGTGGAAATCCTCGACATCAAGATAAGCGGGCAACTTTTTCACGTCGTTCGCGTGCCCGCACTGCGGGCAGAGTTTAAAGCGCTGGAACCGGTCCACGTACGAAAACTTCCTGCATCCCGGGCACCGGATGATAAGGTACATGGTAATGAGGTGTTGAGTGTTATCCTTTTAAAAATATATCGCAGGATCGTAAAAATAAGGCCACCGCGTTTTTATCATGGTGCTCTTTTCCGGTTTTTGGTTTCTGTTGAAACACCCATGAACCGAGTGAGTTCACACCGGAACGATGAAAATCGGTTGATCACCCGGAATTAATATGAGGGTTCCCCTCCTCAGGGCCCCTCGCGGGGCACGGCGGGGCAATTGCCTGTTTTCAGACTAGCAGGTAATTGATGCGCCGCGGGGGCGCCCCGTCGGGGGCGGCGGCATTCATCCTTACGGGGTATGAGCACTCGAGAATCCATTATCATATACTTATCTCCCTGTAACGAGCGTGACCCCCTCACTCCCCCAAAGGGGGAGGCTGCCCAAGGGGCGATCCCCTTGACCCCCATCATTTTTTGTTCAATCATATGGATGAAGATAATTCCCGGGTAACATCATCGGCGTGAAAGTGGCAAAGAATAAGATACGCGGGACAAGCCGTGAGGGACTGCCTGATTTATTTTAAGATTTCCTTTGAAAATTATTCTCATAATAGAATGATGGGGGCTGATGCCCCCATACCCCCTTTTGGATAATTGCCGCCGCCCCGAAGGGCGCCCCGCGGCGGCTTCAATGAGCGATATTCCGTGAACCGGCAATTGCCCGGCCGTGCCGTACCGAGGCCCTGAAGCGGGAAGCCTTCCTAAAATTCCCTTTTCATTTTCATACTTCCGGTGTGAACGCCCGTTCATGTGCTTTTCAGCAGAGCCGTTTTTCCAAACTTTTTCCCATGATTTTTTTTCCCGCGATTAATACGAAATCCCTATATCGTCTGTTCGTCTCATAGAGATGTGATCATGGATTCGGTTCACGTCACGGGAGTGCAGGGACTCCCCCTCATCCAGGCGGGTGACAACATTGCGGCGCTGGTCTGCGAGAAAGTGCCGGTGCAGGACGGGGATATCCTCTGCATAGCCTCAACGATTTACTCAAAGGCCAAAGGATATACCAAGAAACTGTCTGCAATAACCCCCTCGGAACGTGCGGTGCGGCTCGGGAAGATGAACGGTGAGGACTCCCGGTTTGTCCAGGCAGTCCTGGATGCGTCCACTGATATCATCATGGAGCACCCCTTCATCCTTTCCGAACTCTCGTTCGGGCATATCGGTGTCAGGGCGGGTGTTGACCAGTCTAATATCGAAGACGGGATGGTCATTTTTCTCCCCCCCGACCCCATGAAAGCCGCAGATGAGGTAAGGGAAGAGATGCGCAGGATAAGCGGAAAAGAGGTCGGGGTCATCATCACCGACACCTGCGGCAGGTCATTCCGCCGCGGACAGACGGGCAATGCCATCGGGTGGAGCGGCTTTCCCGCGATTCGGGATTTCCGCGGTGATACTGATCTCTTCGGCCATGTGCTCAAGATAACCGAGGAGGCGGTTGTTGACGAGATTGCCGGCTTCTCCAACTTTGTCATGGGGGAGAGCAACAATGGTGTGCCGGCCGTCATCTTCCATAACTGCGGCCGGTGGACCGGCCACGATAATCTCTATTTCAGGAATGATGAGGATATCACCAAGCGTGTCCTGAAAAAGAATGCTTTTGAATAACACCGTTTTTTAAAGAAAAGACGAAAAAATGTTATGCATGGGTTGAGAACACAAAATTCAAAACCAGAATAACGATACCAATTGCTGCTGCGACTACCATGACCGTAATCGGGCTGATATGCACGGCCCGGCGATCTTCACTCTCGTAATAATTGACGAGACCCGCTGATGAGAGTAATCGTCCACCTTGCTTCTTTGCCATGCAAATATATTTCATTTCTCGATATATAAAGGAGAGTTACCCTCTATGAAACGCACCGAGCAGACCGTGTCCGGCCAGGCGCTCCTGGGAGAAGACCTCACTTTCGAACCTGTTGACATAATTATTGAAGACGGGATAATTACGGCAATCGAAGAGAATCCCGCTGCCCCGCCAGCTCTCATCTGCCCGGCACTTTTTAATGCCCATACGCATCTTGGGGACACCCTCGCCATGGATTGTGGCGCAACCGGTGACCTGGTCTCGCTCGTTACCCCCCCCGATGGCCTGAAACACCGGCTTCTTGCCGCAGCAACGGATGCGGAATTGGTTGCCGGGATGAGGGCAAGTCTTGAGGGCATGGCACGGTCCGGTACTGCCGGGTGCGCTGACTTCCGTGAAGGGGGGATCAATGGAGTTCATGCCCTGAGAAAAGCCGCCCGGAACCTGGCGGTAACTCCCCTGGTGTTCGGCAGGGAAGGTGGAGAGAGTATTGCAGAAGGCCTTGGGATAAGCAGCGTACGGGATGTTGCTGATGCTGAGCGCCAGGTGCGGGAAGCACGGCTGGCGGGAAAACTCGTGGCGTTCCATGCCGGCGAGCGGGATCCGGATGACGTAGATGCGGCCCTAGCTTTCGATCCCGATCTCATCATCCATGCCACGCATGCAACAAAAAAGCAGCTCCGCTTCTGTGCTGATCATGAGATCCCCATTGTTGTCTGCCCGCGTTCAAACTGGATTCTTGGAGTTGCGAAGAATACCGGACATCCCCCGCTCCGCCGTATGCAGGAATGCGGCTGCCGGATCCTGCTTGGGACTGACAATGTCATGTTCGTCCCGCCCGACCTTTTCTCCGAGATGGCGTTCGTGTCGACGCTGTATGGCCTTGAGCCCCGTGAAATTATCAGGTCGGCAGTTGCCGGCTCCCGGCTTGGCGGGAACCCGTATTTTATACGGGCCGGTGCACCAGCCAATCTGTTTTGTGTAAGTTTTCTGGGATCTGCCCTGCAATTCTCGCGCGATCCGCTTGCAACGCTGGTGAAACGGGCGAATTTCGCCAAAATTGGCAAAAATGTTTTTAATTCAAAACTCAAATAAAACAGGCATGTTTGTTTTGGGTGATGACTATGTTTAATACAATCCTTGTTGCGGTTGATGGCTCGGAGACAAGCCAGCGCGCATTCGACAAGGCTGTCGAGATCGCAAAAGCCGGAAAAGCGAATCTCCATGCCGCGTATGTTATTGAAACTGGTTTGTTCTCATCCCTTCCTGCAGATAATACCGTCGAGATCATGTACAATGTCCTCCAGAACGAGGGAAAGAATGTGCTCGAAAAGGCAAAAGTCACGGCAGCTGCACATGGTGTTTCCTTCACCTCTCATGTCAGTTCAGGCCATGCAGGAAGCGAACTTATTTCCCTTGCAGGCAAGATCAAGGCTGACCTGATCATTGTCGGTTCCCATGGCAAGAGCCAGACTGATCGTCTCCTTATTGGCAGCGTCAGTACTTTTGTTGTCACCCATAGCGAAGTTTCAACCCTGGTGGTGAGATCATAACAGAACAGATAGTCAAAGACTACATGACCTCCGATGTAGTCCACGTCGAGATCCCGGGCAACCGCGATGATGTCTTGAAAATTCTCAAGCGAACAGGAATCTCCGGCGTCCCGGTGATCAAGAACAAGAAAATTGTCGGGATTATCACGAGAAAAGACCTGCTCAGCAAGCCTGAAGAGACCCAGCTCGGCCTTCTTATGACTGCGAAGCCGGTTGTGATCGAACCTGATATGGAACTCAAAGAAGCTGCCCGGCTGCTCATCACCCAGCGGATCCGCAGGCTTCCGGTTGTAGAGGACGGCCACCTGGTCGGCCTCCTCTCGGTTGCCGATGTCATATCCGGTCTTGCCCAGCTCAAGGTCCGGGAAGAGATCAAGGACAAATACACCAGCAGGACATTTGCACTCTGGGAAGAGACACCCCTCCCGGTTGTCGGCAGGGTAATGGAGATCTCCGGTGTGGATGCCATCCCGATCCTTGACGCGGAGAACAAGCTGCAGGGTATCATCTCGGAACGCGACCTGATCCGGAACTCCAGCATCGAGGACAGTGTGGGCGTTTCCGATTTCTCGAACGGGACTGATGACGACGAGTGGACCTGGGAGAGCATCCGCGACAACCACACCATCAGTTTTGGCATCTCCCGTGTCCAGCTCCCCAACCGCCCGGTAAAACTCGCCATGGTCAAGAACGTAGTTGCGGTGCCGCAGAATGCCGAAGTGAGCGAATGCGCTCTCAAGATGAAGCGTTCCCGCGTGGACCAGCTGCCGGTCATCAACGGCGACAAGAAGCTGGTATCCATGCTCTATGACCGGGAACTGATCCGGGCAATGTGCCACGATGGGTCTGAATAAAAACCTTTAAATTTCCATCTATCATCTAATACTTTAAAGCGCTTTTAACAAATTTCTGGCGTTTATTTATTTTTAGGGTGTTACTATGCCTGAACAGTTACAGGAGTCCATGAAGGGGACAACAACCATCGGTATTGTTTTTGCCGGGGGTGTAATCCTCGCAACCGAGAAGCGGGCGACCATGGGCTACATGATCGCAAGCAAGAAAGCCAAGAAAGTCTACCAGGTGGCAGAACGGATCGGCATGACCACTGCCGGAGGGGTTGGCGATGCCCAGCAGCTTGCCCGGATCCTTACGGTTGAGTGCAACCTCTACCAGATCCGCCGGTCCCGCCCCATCACGGTCGGGGCAACGGCAACGCTGCTCTCCAACTATCTCAACCAGAACCGCTATTTCCCGTACTATGTCCAGCTCCTCGTGGGCGGGATTGACGAGAAGGGCCCGAGCGTGTACTCGGTTGACGCAATGGGCGGTGCGACAAAGGAAGAGGAAGTAGTTGCAACGGGTTCCGGCTCGCCAATGGCATACGGTGTCCTGGAAGACCGGTTCCGGTCCAATATGAGCGAGGACGAGGCGATCGAGCTTGCAGTCCGCGGCCTCAAATCGGCAATGAAACGCGATGCCGGATCCGGCGAAGGGATCCATATTGTTGTGATCACAAAAGACAAGTACGAGGTGCAGAGCGAAGATATTGTAAAAAAGTATCTTGCCAAGACTTCTGCTTAACTTTTTTTAGGACGATTATTTCATGCAAATAGAAGAACGGCTCAAAGAGCTCAAAGACAAGATCAACGAGAAAGTGCCCCGTGGCATTACGGTGACACAGGTCGAATTCGAAGGACCCGAACTCGTTATTTATACTGATGACCCGAAACGGTTTGCCGATGAGGCAGACTTAATCAAGATCCTGGCCCGCGACCTGCGTAAAAGGATCGTGGTGCGCCCGACCATCCTTGAGGATCCCGAGAAGGCATACAATGATATCAAGGCCGTGGTACCGGAGACTGCCGGGATTACGGACATCTTTTTTGATGCTGATACCGGGGAAGTGCTCATCGAGGCAGAAAAACCCGGTGTTGTCATCGGCAAGAACGGTATGACCCTGCGGGATATCACCCGCCATATCGGCTGGACTCCGAAGGTTGTGCGCACACCCCCTATTGAGAGCAGTACCGTCAAGCAGGTCCGCCAGTATCTCCGGTCGGTAAACGAGGAACGCAAACAATTCCTGCGAACCATCGGACGCCGGATTCACCGCGATATCCCGGGACGCGAGGATACCGGCAAGGATGCCATGAAACGGGACCAGTGGCTCAGGGTCACCATGCTCGGCTGTTGCCGGGAAGTTGGTCGTGCCGCCTTCCTGCTCTCAACCCCGCACAGCAAGATCCTGATCGACTGCGGGGAGAAGCCGGACAATTCCAACGGTACCCCCTACCTGTATGTCCCGGAGATCCACCCGCTCTCCCAGCTCGATGCCGTTGTTCTCACCCACGCCCACCTTGACCACTGCGCCCTCGTCCCCCTCCTGTACAAGTACGGGTACGAAGGCCCGGTCTATTCAACCCCCCCGACGCGTGACCTCTCGGCCATGCTCCAGCTGGACTATCTCGATGTGATAAACAAGGAAGACCGGAAGATCCCCTACTCGTCTCAGGAAGTCAAGACCTATATCCGGCATTCCATCACTCTCAACTATGGCAGTGTTACGGATATTGCGCCCGATATCAAGCTCACCTTCCATAATGCCGGGCATATCCTCGGTTCCGCGATTGCTCATTTCCATGTCGGTGACGGGATGTACAATATCGCTTTCACCGGCGACTTCAATTATAGCAAGAGCCGGCTTTTCAACCCCGCAATCAACCAGTTCCCCCGGCTCGAAGCCCTCTTCATGGAGAGCACGTATGGCGGGAGCAATGATTTCCAACAGCCCCGGGCTGACGCCGAAGCCCGGCTGTACGAGACCATCAACAACGTCATCCAGCGCGGCGGCAAGGTCATCATCCCGGCATTCTCGGTCGGGCGCTCGCAGGAAGTCATGCTTGCTCTTGAAGAAGGCATGCGTCTTGACAAGATCCCGAAAGTGAAGATCTATCTCGACGGGATGATACGGGAAGCCACGGCAATCCACACCACCTACCCGGAGTACCTCAACACGGAACTCCGCAACCAGATCTTCCGCGAGGGCATGAACCCGTTCCTTGCCGAATGCTTCCAGCAGGTGGACTCATCCGAACTGCGCGAGAAAGTGATGAACGGCGATCCCTGTGTCATCATCTCCACAAGCGGGATGCTCAATGGCGGGCCCGTCATGGAATACCTCCTGAACCTGGCACAGGACGAGAAGAATGCTCTCGTCTTTGTCGGGTACCAGGCCGACGGTACGTACGGACGGCGTATCCAGAAAGGCTGGCGCGAAGTGCCCATGGGCCGCAAGGGAACGATCACGATCAACCTCGAGATCGTTACCGTCGATGGGTTCTCCGGGCACTCGGACCGCCGGCAGCTGATGAATTATATCGGGCAGATCCAGCCCCGGCCCGAAAAGATCTTCTGTATCCACGGGGACGAAAACAATACCATCGATCTTGCCAGTTCCATCTACAAACGCTACCATATCGAGACGCACTCGCCCATGAACCTTGAAACCTACCGCATGGTCTGACCTGGTTGCAATGCGTACTCCCTTCATCCTTTTTTTCGGTGTATTTGTGGTAATGGCACTCTCGAACGCCATCGTGCCCGTCTTACCCGCCTATGGGGATGCATCGTTCCTCCAGGGAGTAATCTACTCCGCATATTTCCTCGGGGCATTCATAAGTACGCTCCCCGGTGGCATACTCGCGGACCGTTATGGCCGCATGGCTCTGATGAAGGCCGGGCTTGTAATCACCGTTGCATGCGGCCTGCTCCTCTCCGCAATCCTGGCACCGGTTCCCGTGATTGCCCTCAGGTTCACTGAAGGGATTGGGGCCGGTTTTTTCGTGGCAGCAGCAATGTCGTGCGTGAATTCCCGTGTCGATCACGAGCGGATGAGCGGCTATTTTATTGCGCTGTTGAATGCGGGTCTCGTCCTTGGTCTCGTTGGGGCCGGCTGGCTTTCGGTGGCGTTTCATCATCCTTCTGCCGGCATCCTGATCTTTGCTGCTCTTGCCGCGATTCCTGCTGCGGTCAGTGTATCCCTGCGGGATTCTCAAGTCCGGTCCTTGAATGCCTTTGACACCGGTTTCCTTCTCACCCTTGTAAGTGATTACTGCTGGCTCTGGCTTTCCTCCGTAGTCCTTGTCGGGATTACCGGTATAGCTATCTCGCTTTACCCGAAATTTTCGGCCCTTTCACCGGATATCGTAGGCCTCTGGATTGCAGGGATGAGTATTGCTACCATTGTGTCCGTACTGGTTATAGCACGTTTTTCCCTTCCCCCGATAAAGACGATCCGGTGGGCGGCAGTCCTCATGGCCATCGGAGCAGTTGTGTCGTTCTATACTCCCCTTGGCATGGTGATTCTCGGGGCAACAGCCGGTGTCGTCATGATTGCCCAGATGCTGTTCCTTGCAGGACTTACGCGGCACCAGGGGATGGTGATGGGATTATTCTCAACAACCAGTTACCTGGGGATGGCCCTTCTCCCGGCTCTTGCCGGCCTGGTTGCCGATGCAGCAGGTTTTTTTGTGGCTTTTTGTGCCGCTGCCGCCGCAGCTCTCGTCATTGCCGTCACGATCGGCCGTTGCACATTCTGCAGGGAACCCGTCAGGTGATTCCCCTCCCGACCCTTTCTTAAAAGCAATAGATTCATCTGCGATAAAAGGAAATTTCGTCATGAGACTATGAGATTCAATGTACTATTCCTGGTGCTGATCCTTGCGCTCATATCTGTTCCTTTAGTCCAGGCTGAAGATGCTGCCGACTGGATTTCCCAGGGACAGACCGCTTTACTCGCCGGTGACAATTCCCTGGCATTGTCGTGTTTTGACAAAGCACTTGCACTGGATAAGAATTCAGTGTCAGCCTATTCCGGAAAGGCCGTTGCTCTCAACAAACTGGGGCAATATGCCGCAGCGCTCGATGCTGCTGACAAGTCGCTTGCTATGCGGTCTTCCGGCCCGGAAGCCCTGAATGCCCGGGCATTTGCCCTGTATAACCTGCAGCGGTATGCCGAAGCAGTAACCGCGTATGATAAATTGTTCGTGGTGCAGGGAAACCGCGTGGAAGCATACTGCATCCAGGGATCGGCCTATCTGAACATGAATAAACCGGACCTGGCCACAACTTCGTACCTGAAGTGCACGGAGCTCGACCCGGTAAACTATGACTCATGGAACAACCTGGGGCTTGCCTACCTTGCCCAGAACAAGTATTCCGAAGCACTCAATGCCTTTGACCAGGCAACCGCGCTCACCACCAAGAGTGCGGAGATCTGGAACAATAAGGGTCTTGCACTCGTGGGTCTGAACCGGCCGCTGGATGCACTGGAATGTTTTAACAAAGCGCTCGGAATAGCTCCGTCCTACGCGGATGCCTTAAAAAACAAGGCCAGTGTGTACGGGAAAACCCAGATATACAATATTACGGGAAGCCCGACCCCTACCATAGGTCCCTGGCAGCTTTCTAGAACCCCGACACCAGCAGTGACTCCTGCATCATCCGGCTCCGTTATCGTATCTCCGGGAGTCACACCTGCATCTGGTGAATCAGTCCCAAATGAGATAATTACCGAAACACCCGTTCCAAGAAAAACTACCTATTCCCCGCTCTCGCCAGTCATACCCCTGCTTGCCGTTATCGGTGTGTGCAGCCTGGCTCTCCTTTTCAGGAGAAAATAACAATATTTTTGGTGATTCCTCAATTCAAGCCACCAAATATTTTTTGTTTCAGTATTGTGAAACCAACGTGGAATCAACCCACCTGACGTTCTTTGGGGCTTTGGGGCCCCCCTCAGCCCCCGCCACTGTTGAATTTTTCGAATCATTTCTACAGAGAAAAAAAATCTCTTCGAGAAATCACATTTTTCGTATTTTGCTCTGGTAAAATCCTTTGTAAATTCATGCAGTCGCTCGAAGGGGCTCCAGTATATCAAGCTCTTTGCTCCCGCATGAATGAGGCATCCATTTGAATTTTAATCACTCATGGGGTTGAATAAAACTTGGCAAAAATCCGATGGGGGTCAAGGGGACTCCCCCTTGGGCTGCTTCCCCCTCTGGGGGAGAGAGGGGGTCACACTTGTAATTTTGAAAATTGAGTGAATACTTAAACGATCTGTCGTTTTTTTTTGACGCACGAATAATATGATGCGTTCCGCCGCCCCCGAAGGGACGCCCCCGCGGCGGATCAATTACCGGGTAACATCTGAATAAAAATAATCCTGGCTATCCACATCTCTTCCTTTTACAATAACGGTCGTATGAGCTGCACCATCCATAAAAATCAGAGCAATAGCGGGGGTCAAGGGGTTCTCCCCTTGGGCTGCTTCCCCCTCTGGGGGAGAGAGGGGGTCACGCTCGTAATTTTGAAAATTGAGTGAAAACTTAAACGATCTCTCGATTTTTTCCAGACGCACGAATAGTATGATGCGTTCCGCTGCCACTTCGACAATCGATTACCGGCAAATATCTGAAAACCGGTAATTGCCCCGCCGTCCCCGGGAGAGGCCATGAGGCTCATGAACCCTCTTAAAAAAATACCTTTTCATTTTCATACTTCGGGTGGGAACACCCGTTCATGTGCGTTTCTCCAGAGTAAAAAAATTGAATTTAATGTAATTTTTCAGCATATTTTTGCATGATGCCGCCGTAGATGAGCGAAGCATTCTCAAGGGATTCAATCGCAACCCGCTCATTTACCGCATGAAGCGTAGAGATCTCCCCGGGCCCGTATTCAATCACGCGGAACCCCTTATACCTCAGGTGCCGGGCATCGCTGGCTGCCCACTGGACGATAGGAAATGTCCTGCCTCCGTACACTTTTGCTATCTCGCTGCAGGTGATCGAAACAAGCTGGCATCCCGGGTCGGTGATGGACGGTTCATGGGTTTCCTGCGAGACGATCTTTCCCCGGGGGGAGTGGGTGCGTATCCTCCCGAGAAGATCCGGGATGCTGCATCCCCACGGTACCCGGCATTCCAGTTCGAGATCGCAGTGCTGGGCCACGACATTGGATTTCTCTCCCCCGCGGATCACACCCGGGTTGTAGGTCAGTCTTTTGAGAACCGCCTCCACTCCTTTGATATTAAATTCCTGGCTGAGGACCTCTCCTGAAGCATCAATAATCTCCATGAGATGTTCATCCACCGGGTAATCCACCGTGCTTTGTTCTTTCATATACGCAATAAGGGACATTGCTTCAACGATTGCACTGACCCCGACGGCCGGGTAGAGTGAACCATGAGCAGGGGTTCCGGAAAATTCCATATCGAGCCGGCAAAGCCCTTTCTGCCCGATACTGGGATGCCTTGCCGGTGTGGGCTCCGCAATCAGGCAGTCACAGGGGTGGAGTGCATTTTTGGATAGGATGTGGCGAATTCCCTTCTCTCCCCCGGTCTCTTCGTCACAGACAAAGGCAAGCGAGGCTGGCAGATCCCGGCCGCGGTTTTTCATTGTTTCGCAGGCTGACAGGATTGCAGCACAGCCGCCTTTCATATCCGTTGATCCCCGTCCCCAAACCCAGGTATCGTCAGTATGCCCCGAGAATGGCGGGTGTGCCCAGTCCTCATCCCGTGCCGGCACAACATCCACGTGGCCGCAGAAGAGAAGGCGGGCATTTTTATTTTCGGCAACCAGGTTGCACGCTCCCGTGGGATCTGCAAAGATCTCTGACCGGATACCGATCGCTTCCAGGAATGCCCGGATGTACTCGATGACCTCTGCGGTCTTTCCCGGCGGGTTTTCACTTCTGATGGCTACAAGATCGGAACAGATCCGGCTTACCTGCATTGTTCTCTACCTTATCCGGTTGTATTCTCGCGGCAGTACTCGTGGAACAGTCCTGAAAGGGAAGCATCCTCGTACAGGCTTTTTAAGAATTCCGGCTCGAAGAACTCTTCAATAACGGCATAAAAGAAATCTGCCGGGAGCGGGCGTTTGCTGTCGGGATCGAGAACGATCCGGAAGCTCCGGTAGCTTGCAGGGTCTTCGCTGTCATAGATCATCTGCCAGAGGGAGGGGAGGCGGCTGAAGCGTTCCGGCTTTTCTTTCCGGAGCCAGTTGACGAACCCCGGGAATTTTGGCCTGTCGCCTTTTTTCTCCTCGTCAATCCGCCACCGCATGTACTCGGCCCCCATGATATTTTTTGGGGATTCGTAATGGTACGCGTAGATACTTGCGGTGTAATCGATGTGGGCGAGAGCATCGATAAAATAAAAGTAAAGTACCTTGTTGAAACTCCCGGTATCATGGAGCATCAGTGATTTCCCGTACAGGGAATCAAGAACCGGGAGGTATTCGTTATCGTCTTCCATATCCCTTTCATTCGCCTCGGAATTGTAAATACATTACCGTTAGGGACACCGGCTCATCCATGCGGTCACAGCGTCAGAGAATTATTTGTAAAATGGCTCCCGCAGGGAGACCGCTTTGACAAAAAGGTCTTCTAGTTCTTTTCCGCTCTTTCCCCGGATATCGATATGGTTATCCGTCCGGAGCAGGCAGGGCTTGAGGGTCCCGTCCGAGGTGACCCGGAGGCGGTTGCAGAATGCACAGAACTCGGTGTTGTGGAGCGGGCGAACCACTTCGACCTCAGCACCATCAAGACAGTATTTCTTCCGGTGGTGCATTCTCCTTGTAACAATCTGTTTTGACCGGGCTGCAAGCGATCCTTCCAGATCGTTGAGATCCCCGTGATGATCGCAGTTGTTGAAGTGCATCAGTTCGATGAGCTGGAGGACAAGGTGGCGGTTTCCCCGTACATAAGCGAGGAAGTCGTCGATCTCGTGGTCATTTATCCCTTCTAGGACCACCATGTTGAGCTTAATCGGCGTGAGGCCGGCATCCAGCGCCCTTGTTATCCCTTCAAGGACATCGGACAGGCTGTCGGTACCGGTGATCTTTTTGTACGTCTCATGGTTCAGGCTGTCCAGGCTGACATTGACCCTGCGCATACCGGCAGATTTGAGATCAGAGGCGATATCGGCAAGAAGCGTTCCGTTGGTGGTAAGTGACGACTCCATCCCGTAAGGAACCGATTTGACAATGTCGAGGAGGTCCGGCCGAAGAAGCGGTTCTCCCCCGGTAAATTTTACGCTCCGGACATCGAAATGCGCCGCAACCCTGAGAATCTCTGCAATCTCTGCTGCAGATATCGGCTCTTTTGGCGCAGACTCTCCTTCCCGGTGACAGTAGATGCAGGAAAGATTGCACTGCTTTGTTATGCTGATACGGATGTTACTCACCGGGCGGTTATAGGAGTCTTTGAGGGTCATGGAAATCTCAACCGGAGAAGTTCTTTGCAACTATGTAGAGTTCAGTACTCCCCTTGCGGGTAGACTTGGTGATACAGGTTTTCACTGAATAGAAATGGCTCTTGACATTCGCGTAGAGCTCGGGAAAGTCCGTGCCCTGGAATGACTTGACCACAAAATTGCCGCCGGGTTTTACCATTTTTACCGCAAAATCCAGCGCCATCTCGTTGAGCTCGATGATCCGCGCCTGGTCGTAACTCTTGTGCCCGGAGAGTTTGGGAGCCGCATCGCAGACTACCACGTTCACGATCTCAAGCACGTTCCGGGCCATCTCCTGGACCTCGGGGTCGGTCAGGTCGCCGACAATGGTCTCCACGCCTTCGAGATCCGCTATCGGGTTGAGATCGATGCCCAGGACCCGTGCCTGGGTCAGGGTCCGCAGTACCTGGAGCCAGCTTCCCGGTGCTGCCCCGAGGTCAATCACGTTGTCGTCGGGTCGGATCACCGAGAATTTGTTCTGGATCTCGATCAGCTTGTATGCGGCCCGCGAGCGGTACCCCTCGTGTTTTGCCCGCATGTGTGTCTTGTCATATCCCCATTGTGAACCCATACTGATCGATTCCCAGCATTTCCGGGTCAAAACCCAAAACGCTATAATTAAAGTATGACGATATACTGTATAAGAGAGTTTGTTAAGGGGTACGCGATGTTAAAAGCAACGATTGATGCAGACATTTTCAGGGAAGTTATCGATGCGATCTCGGCTCTCATCCCTGAGTGCCGGCTGCATACGGACGAGTCGGGCCTCTCCACGCGGGCTGTTGATACAGCGAACGTGGCGATGATTGCCCTCACGCTCAAGAAAGAGGCATTCGATTCGTACAAGGCAACAGCGAGCCAGCTGGGTATTGACATCACCAAGATGAAGAACATTTTCGGCATGGCGGGAAAAGGCGACCTCATCAGCCTTGAACTCGGCGACAATGCCCAGAAGATGTCGGTTTCGGTGCATGGTTACCACTATTCCATCACGCTCCTTGATACGAACACCATCCGGAAAGACCCAAACCCGCCAACGATAAACCTCCCGGGCAAGATTGTGATTAAAGGTGAAGACCTCAATAATGCCATGAAGGCAGCCGCGGTAATCTCTGATAAGATCGCACTCGGGATCAATCCCAAGGACCAGACCTTCTACCTTGTGGCCGAAGGCGACACCGATCATATCCGGCGTGAATTCTCCAAAGACGAACTCGTATCGCTCGCCCCTGCAGAAGCCCGCTCGCTCTTCTCGCTTGACTATCTCAAGGATATGGGAAAAGTCATGAGTAAGGCCGACCAGGTTGAGATCTTCCTTGGCATCGACCACCCGGTCCGGTTCTCATTCGATATTGCCGGCGGGAACGGTCATGTCGAGTACCTCCTTGCCCCGCGGATTGAGGCTGACTGATGGACTATTCTCCATCAGCAAAGGAACTATCCCATTTTCCGTTTTTAAAAAAAGCCCAGGATCATATCAAGAACCGTTTCTCTTCGCTCGATGCCGTGCTGAAAGACCGTCATAGCGAATCCCTCATCGAGAATGCGGCAACCCGCATCCAGGATGCGATCTCGCCAAAAAAAAAAGGTGGGTACGAAGTCAGTGGCTCTTCCGAGGATGAGATCGCCTCGTATGCCCTTGCACGGGTTATCGCCTCCTGCGTGAATGACAAGCAGCTGCTTGACCGGCTCACGCGGTACGAATCCGAGCGGGCATACTTTTTCCTTGTCAGCGAAGAGGAGTGGAACCAGAATTACCGGCAGGGCGACAGTGATTACTCCCGGCTCTTTGAGCTGATATCCGAGGAACTCGGTATCCGGATCACGTCGGACCGGATGCCGCTTGCCGATTACGTAGAGCTGGTTGCCCCGCTGCACGATGACCGGTATCACCTGGTCAACCGCCGGCTTGAGCAGGGTTTTGTCCGTGTCAAAAAGGAGGAGCGGTACGAGCTCCTCCGGGAACGGATCCGGGTGCTGATGCGCCGGGACCTGCCGCACAAGGTGCCCGCATCGCTCTGCGAGCAGCTTGCCCCGAAAGCCGCACGGATCAAAAAGGCGTACCAGGAGCAGATGCTCCAGCAGTTCGGAACGATAGAGGAGAACGCATTTCCTCCCTGCATGCAGGCGCTTATCACCGCGCTGACCTCGGGAACCAACCTGACCCATGCCGGGCGGTTCGCCCTCACCACATTCCTGCATACCATCGGGATGGATGTTGCCGGCATTGCTGCGCTTTACGGACGGTCCCCGGACTTTGATATCGAGCGGACCATGTACCAGGTAGAGCATATCACGGGCCGGGGGGGTTCGGGAACGGAATATAATACCCCGGCCTGTGCTGCCATGCGGACAACCGGTAACTGCGTTCAAGCGGACAAGTTGTGCGAGCGGGTCAGCCATCCCTTAAGTTACTACAAGGTAAAAAAGCGGGACCTTGCAAAGAGCAATAAAAAACCGGATGCAGATCCGGGAGCCGGAGCGGCCCGGCCGTCTCCCGCGTGATTCCGTAAGTATTCCATCCTGCCGCAACTATCATCACCGGAACCTTTTACTGCGATCTCTCCGGCACTCCCTATTGAAAAGGGGATGAAAAATGTTTCAGCAAAAGGATCAGACGAATTTCTTCAGTTTCACAAGAAGTCCCATCTGGTGTTTCATTTCAGCAGTCTTCTCTTCTTGAATGCTGTCAACGATCTCAGAGATAGGCTTTGCCAGGGTGTAACGCTTGATTGGCCGGCCCTGCCGGGTAGCAATGTTCTCGTGATTCCGGATCCATTTTTTGTCCAGTAAATATTTCAGGGTCAGGCTCACTTCCGGCTGCCGCATATCTATCCCGCGTTCAATGTCGTGGGATGTGGTCTGCGCAGTCCCCGAAATAAACACAAGAACCCTTGCAATATTATCCCTGACCCCTATACTGACCAGAATATTGACAAATTCCTTCTCCTTTTCTGTGAAGTAGTGAACAAGTTCCTGTCTCATGAAAAAGAGAGTTGTCGTATGTAATACAAATATATTATTCTTTTAATTTACTTTCATATAATGAAACTGTTCAAAAACTTTATTTACTATTATCCGGGCCAGGCACTGAGCCCGTTGCCGGTACCAGTACGGCTGAAACGTCAAAAGTACCCTGAACGGCGAGCCCCTGGTATCAGAATACCTTGTGCCGTCTTTCAGCTGTCCGCGGACCGGCTGGTGCGATCAGGATAACAAAAATGAACACGGTACAAGGAAGGCCCAGGTATCAGTACCCGAGGATGAGCGCGTGGGCTGTCCGGAGATCCTCCAGACGTTTCCCGATAAATACCCGTCCGGGATCGGTCGGGACATACATCTTGGCCCTGCCACGGATCTGTGCGGAGACCAGGCCCTTGTCTTCAAGAGTATAGAGATAGGAATACACGCGGGCCAGCGGGATCTCAACATGGAACCGATCCGAGATATCCTTGATGATATCAAAGCCGGAGACAGGTTGTTTGAGGTTCATGAGGATCAGCTGTTCAAGTGAGTGCCGCACAACAGAATCCACGATGTCCTGAGGGATGATACCGGCAATTCCCTGGCCCATTGCAACTTCCGGAAACGAGAGCAGGTTCTTCTGATCCGAGAGAATGATGACAGACGGGATCAGTGCTGAAAGCTCATGAAGGAATTTGTCATCGAGGATCCGTATATCACAAGCAACAATGCCGGATACGGTTACCATTGATCCCCGCTTTTCCTGCATTGACCGGATAAGCTCAAGCACCCGGTCAAGATCACCTTCGCGGGAGAAATCAAGGATAACATGGATCTTTAGCGGGTTGCCGGACGCGGCATGGCAGAGATCCGAAAAAATGGCTGCAAGACCGTCCACTCCGTTCCGGAGCTCGTACAGGATAATCTTTCTCTCCGATATCTCTTTTTTGAACCGTGCCGTAAGGCTGGTGGAATAACAGGCATAGAGTACCTGGGCATCATCACAAAGACCATGGGTGATAAAATGCTGGAGGAGTGCAAACCGGTTGGCATCGCTGTCATAGGCAACAAGGGAAAGAGCACCAAGCGAGCCGGCAAGAAAAACCGTTTTATGGGATGGGAGCAGCGGTTCGGGGGGCGTGTGATCCATGATATCCTCCGCAGGGGGTTTCTTTCGGCAGTTCTATTCCGTTGTGCAAAACGAAAAATTACCCGGGTGTGTCATCGGTTCCCGGGCAAAATTTCGGCAGGCCGGATAAGTAGTTGGTATTGGTAATTCCCTCTAATAAACACACAGGATGCGGATTACAAAACCCATGACAATAAATATCTGGGATACCATATTTCAGAAAAAGGCTTACCGGAAGATTCCTTTGATATGAACTTCAGGGAATTATATTCCGCCGTCTGTGCAGGAGCAGCCGGATTTATTCAGGCAGGTCACATGACAAAGAACCGAATCCTTGTAGTTGAGGATAATGCGATCATAGCAATGGAGATCCAGGAGCGTCTCAAACGGATCGGCTACGACGTAACCGGCACGGCTGCAACCGGGGATGATGCCATCAGCCAGGCAGTTGCAGACCCGCCTGATCTTATCCTTATGGATATCCGGCTGAGGGGGAATATGGACGGGACACAAGCAGCTGGGACGATTACCTCCCGGGTGGATGTTCCGGTAATCTACATTACGGCATACTCGGACAGCGAGACCCGGGACCGGGCCCGGCAGGTTTTATCGTACGGGTACATTATCAAGCCTTTCAACGACCAGCAGCTGTTATGCGCAATCGATATGGCCTTCTCCAACCATGCCCTTCACCGGAAGGTAAAGGAGAGCGAGGAGAAGTTCCGCACCCTTTTCGAGAACATCAGCGATGCAGGTTTCCTGTACGAGCTTTCCGGTACCGGTATACCCGGCAGGATTGTCGAGGTGAATGCCGCTGCACTGTCCCTCTTGGGACTCTCCCGTGATGAACTTGTCGGGAAAGAATTTGCCGTGCTGAACGATGCCTGTTGCCAGCGGAGTTTTTCTGAATTTTCCGAACAGCTCATCCGCGACGGGCATGTCCGCTACGAGATGATCCTTTCCGGGAAGGACGGGCGGCGGCCGTTTGTGGAGATCCATACGCATATATTCAGTTTCCACAACCGAAAAACGGCAATTTCCCTTGCACGGGAAATAAACTCCTGATATTCTTCATTTTCCGGAAATCCGCAGGATCCATTATTCTGTTCGTATTTCCCCTCATGTTCCGATGATATCAAGCCGGGTTAAGTTCCCCAGCATTCGGAAGGGTTAGTTTCACTTTTTGAAACTCTGGCCCTGTTTATATATTTGCCATAAAGGAACGTGTTATTCGCGTGAAATGGTATGATGGTAAATTGTGTTCCGGCCGGGTGTCAGGAGGGAAAAGAGACCGGGTGTTCAGCATGCTTTCAGGATACCGTTCCCCGAATCACCGGCCGGCCGAAGATCCTTATTGTTGAGGATGAGGCAGTCCTTGCCGAGGATCTCCGGGAAATGCTGGAGCAGTCCGGCTTTTTGGTCTGTCCTGTCTTCTGCTATGGAGAAGATGCGGTGGCTGAAGTTGCTCATCTCCAGCCGGACCTGATACTGATGGACATTCATCTCATGGGAGAGATGGACGGGATCCGGGCAGCAGCGCAGATCCGTTCGCTTTATCCGATACCCATTGTTTTCCTTTCAATATTTTCTGATGCCGAAACCCTCTCAAGGGCAATGAAAACCCATCCCTGTGGTTATCTCGTAAAACCGTTTGTAAAAGAGACGGTCTATACCACCATCCGGGCTGCACTTGCAAACCACCAGTACATTACCCGGGCACGGGCAGGTTCCGTATGTTCTGTCCCTGTACTGCCGGAAGAACCTGAAATCCAGAAACGGACCCGGCAGATAAGGGAGGTTATGGAGAGGATTAAAATGGATCTCGCGCGTGAACAGGCAACACTTACCGGCTATCTGGGAAATGCCGAAGGTGCCGTATCAACGGGCAGTTCTCTTACCAGAAAGAGCCTGAACAGTATCACGACTATGTACAGCAGGAGAACTATCCAGAGAAACGGGGGCAGGTACCCCGGGTCCCTCCCGGCATGTGATACCGTTCCTGAAATGAATTTTGCCCTGGATGAAACGCGGAGCAGAAGCGCCGGGGTTCCTGCATTCAGGGATGAACAACCAGAATCCCGGCATGGGGGCTGATGATAGTATGGTGTCTGAAACCGGCACGGAGTGCCCGGTAGTAAATACTCCGAAGGGGATACGGGATGATCACGAAACCTGCCAGCCGGTTGGCCAAAAAATCCTGATTGTTGAAGATGAACTGATCTTTGCCGAGGACCTGCAGGAGATCCTGACCGGGTGCGGGTATGAGGTGTGCGGATGTGTCCCGACAGGAGAAGAAGCTCTTGCAAAAATTCCGGAACTATTACCGGATCTTGTCCTGATCGATATCGTCCTTGCCGGCAGGATGAATGGCATTGAACTGGGTGGGGCAATTCATGCCATTGCCGATATCCCGTTCATATATCTGACCAGTAACAGCGAAGAGGATACGATCGCCAGTGCCAAATGCACCCGGCCGTACGGGTATATCCCAAAGCCGTTCGATCAGCGGGTTCTTTTCTCAACCATCGAGATTGCCCTCTACAAGCATCAGGCCGATAGACAGGTACGCGAGAGCGAGAACCGTTACCGCACTTTTGTTGAGAACATTCAGGGAATCGCGTACCGGTACAACTGCAGCCGGGCTCTCGAATTCTTCCATGGGGCCGTCGAGAAGATATCCGGGTATCCTGCAGCAGACTTTACCGGGGGCAGGATAGCGTGGGCCGATCTCATCCATCCCGATGACCGCGGGGACTCCAGCTTCTTGGTGGTGAATGACGGAACGCTTTACCCGAAAAACCAATCCCGGGAATACCGTATTGTGCGAAAAGATGGTGGAATCCGGTGGATCCATGACCAGACCCGGATCCTGTACCAGTTCGCCTGGTCCGGTCCGTTAACCGAAGGCCTTATCTATGATATTACTCCTCTCAAGATCCTTGAGGCAGACTTAAAAAAATCCTGCGATATCCGGACAATCATACTGCTCACGAGCGGACATTTCTTCCGGCGTTTCCTCCAGAAAATGAATTCCCGGCCTGGCCCGGATGATCATCCAGCATTGTTGTCTTCACTCTCGGAGATCCTCGGTGGCGTGGGATATGAGATGGATCTCCCGGTTGTATTGCTTTTTGAACGGGAGGTAAGCCCGGAGAATCTCATCCATATCTCTGAGAAACTCCGGTGTGTCCATCCAAAATACGTACCTCCCAGTGATATTTCCGGTATTGGTAATCTTCCCTACACGGACAACGGGTTTTCCCGGTGGGATGACCAGCTGCAGAAAGGTTATCCGGTTTTTGGAACGATCTCGCATTTCCCCCTATCAGAACAGGCTTTTTTTCTGAATAATTCTGTTTCATCGGTTATCGCGGTCCCTGTCTTCTGTAAAGACCGGTTCTGGGGTTTTATCCTTGGCGCACATTTCGCCGATGCCCATGAATGGACAGAATATGAGATAAGCTCTATGCAGATCACCGCCGACGTCATTGCCACGATACTTGAATCGGGACGACTTTCCGGAACGGAAATTCCATTTCCCGGTGTGCCGACCGGAACCCCCGGATATGCACACCCTCCCCCGGACATGCTGATGGATGCTGCGGTTGATATTGTGTTTATCGCAGATTATGAGGGAAAGATCCTTCACATGAACCGGGCGGGGCTGGAGTTCTTTGGCATAGACAATGATTCAGGGCGCCGGGAACCGTCTTACTCCGTGTTTGAAGCTTTTATTTCGGAGAATGTCATCAGGCTCTCGTCACCCCCCCCGGTCCCCCAAAAAGGGGACCCCCTGGAACTGGGACTGTCCATCGGGGAAAAAAGTGTATTTTTCGATCTCTCTCTCTCACCTGTTTCCGGCAGTCCGGAATCCCGCCGGTTATACATGGGTATTGCCCGCGATATCACCCGCCAGCGAACCCTCCAGAGAAAACAGCGCGAGATCCATAAAAAACTCCAGCTCATGCAGAAGATCTTCCGCCATGATCTCAACAACCAGATCACGGCAATATTCGGCTATCTCTCCCTCCTGAAAAGGGAGACCAGTAACCCGGCATTTCTCGGCTTTATCCAGAAAGAAGAGAAGATTGTTGAATCGATCCAGAAATCCATGGGCTTTACAAAAATCTATGAAAATCTCGGGGATGAATCCGCGGTCTGGATCGATATTTCGGAGGTTTTTTCTTCTGCCTGGGCCAGCCTTGAACAGGAAACCGTGCAACTGGACCTTCCCGGGAAACCTCTTGAGATCTGTGTTGATCCGCTCTTCCGGAACGTTGTTTTCAACCTGCTGGACAATACACTGCGCCATGGTGGGAAAGAGCTTTCATTGATACGGGTTTCATTCGCCCCTTCTGAGAAACAGGTTGTTATACGCTACGAAGACAACGGGGTGGGAATCGCCGGGGAGAATAAGGAGAAGATCTTCAACCGGGGTTTTTACAAAAACAACGGATTCGGGCTCCTCCTCAGCCGTGAGATCCTGTCCCTGACCGGCCTTTCGATCCGCGAGACCGGCATTTACGGGAATGGAGCCTGTTTCGAGATTACGGTACCCGTGGGTATGTGGCGGTATAAGGAACCGGAGGTATGATGGGCTGGATTATTGCGGCCCAGCCTGCTGCCGGCAAACGCGGCCTTTTATCTTCTGAAATAATCGTGGGTGTGTTGAATGGCAAAACCGGTTTTTCTCCGTTGAATTCCCGCCAGGAGATCTCCTGCCGGTAACCCCGTAAGGAAGAGATGTCATGAACCCGTACACCCACAACCCCGGCCAGGACTCCCGGTCATGGACATTTCAGATATGCTCCCGGAACCGGGTATGCATTATTCTTCTCATGTTCGTCCTTGCCAGCCCGGCAGCTGCAGCTCTTTCTGACCGGAGCCTCCTGATTGCCGTTACCGATGCCGAAACCGGCAGTGGCCTTGCCGCGGCCTCCGTTTATATTGATGGAAGATTTGCGGGAGAGACTTCGGCGGCTGATATCCCAGGAACCCTGAGAACCGACGACCCGCAGCAGGGATCCCATATGATACGTATAACAGCCCCCGGCTACCAGTCGCTTTCAAAAAAAGTAATATTCCCGGATGAGTCTGTTGTCAGGATAGGACTGACACGAAATCACCTTGTTTCCCTGAACCCGGAAAACAAGAACCCTCATACCATCAGCATTATTTTTATCCCCTCATCGACCTATTACCGGACCTCGGATAACTCCAAAGTCAGGACCGACACCTATTCGGGGAACGAGACCCGGTTACGGGAGGATGTAACCCGGGTTATCAGTGCGGTTTTTAATAACCTTGACCGGGTAACGGACCCGGCAGAGCCCCTGCCGGCAGATTTTCGGGACCGGTTCACCTTCTATTATTATTTTGATCCTGCCCTAACTGCCGATGCCTTTTCCGGTTGTGCAGGGTTTGTTCCCCCCGATTACTGGAACTCCGTCACCTTCAGTGATCTCACGATTATCCTGTACCCGCGATACGAAGGCTGGTATACGAATGCATCATCCCAGCCGGTCGGCTGCTTCATGAATTCCGGCACAGGGCACAGCCAGCTGAAGATCCCGGCAGACCGCGATCTTCTTTTCCTGCATGAGATCGGGCATGGTCTCTTCGGGCTGGTTGATACCTATTGCGGGGAAACGGACTATTTTCAGAATGATCCTTATCCCAATGTCTGGTCAACGCTGGATGCCTGCAGGGCAGGAGCCACAGCCGATAACCGAGATCCTTCAAGATGCCGCAGGATCGAGCAGGATGTGCCGGACTCCATCTCCTGCAGGAAAAATTTCTGGAGCTGGGATCCGGATCCGGACCTTATGAAGACCACCAATTCCGGGACATTTGGAAGGGCCTCAACGGAACGCATCGCCTATATCCTTACCCGCTCTGGGATGGGATCTCCATGATAGCAGACAGACTGGTGCATTGTTGCATCATCCTTCTTATCATTGCCTGTTTCATAATGCCGGTGGCTGCAGTACCGGGACCGGCGGATTATGAGAAGAGCCTCCAGATACGGCTTGGCTACCTGGACGGGAAATATTCATTACTTTCACAGGAGATCATCTACGGAAAATCCCCGAACCTTGCAATATTATCCGGCCCGTTCCGGGGTGTTATAACGGACAGCAGAGGGTCTGAGATTATGACATTCTCCCTCATGGACCCGGGGATTGCCGCGGGGGAGAGTGTTACCGGTCCTTCAGGAACTGATTTTGTCCCGTACACGGAACGCCGGTCCGCCGGGGAGATGAGCCTTGTCCTGCCGTTTACCCAAGAGATGCAAACTGTTTCGCTCTTTGATACCGGCACCGGTTCACTTCTGGTCTCCGCGGATATCCAGCCGGCATACACCTTATTCTGCCTTGATTACCCCTTTGACCCGGACTGCACAGCACGGGCTGTTGCACGGACCACAACCGGTACAGCTCCTGATATCAGACAGCTTCTGGTTATCGTATTCCTGGAATCGATCCTTGTAGCAGGAGTGATCCTGTCTCTGACAACCCGCAGGAAAGCAGGGCAGCCTCTACCTGCGGTTCAACAAACTGTGCTCGTTGTCGACGATTCGCCGGATATAATAGAGATTGTTTCCTATGCACTCACCCGCAAAGGATACCACTGCGTTGCCGCATCCGGCGGACAGGAATGTCTCGATTTCCTTGTTGTACAGAAACCAGACGTTATACTGCTCGATATCGTTATGGAACCGCTTGACGGGTGGTCCACTCTCCGGCAGATCAAGAAAAATCCTGAAACCAAATCGATCCCCGTCCTGATGCTCACGGCCAACAAGCTGACTGCGCAGGATGCACGGCATTACCACATATGTATTGAGGATTACATCCGGAAGCCGTTTCGTGAAGAAGAATTGTCTGCTGCAATCGAGCAGATCCTTGCCCGTAAAAAAGTACTCAGAGAGTCACTTGCCATTGCCAGAAAGGCCGGGGTTGACAAGGAAAAATTCTGCCAGCTTGCTGCACTTTCCACACGGGTATCGGTTGATAGAAAGATTATCAGTATCCTCGAGAAACCCGATGAAGAGATGCTGGCGGCAGGAAAAACGGACCCCGAGAAAATGGAAGTCATATCAGAACTAATCCAAAACACCCGTTCAAAAGAAGTGCAGATGGAAGAGCTGAAAAGTGAGATCCACCAGGCATTTATGAAAAAGGGGTTTGTCCCTCCCTCATGGTGAGTGCGGAGATGCTGGTATGCAGTGGGGGGAATCCAGAAAAATTTCGAAGGGATCTGAAACATGTCAACCGGCACAGGCAATTTACCGGTTATCAGAAGAAAAAAAGAGGTTCCTGATATATTTTTGCAGGTTAACTCATGCCGAATTCTCCATACCGTTCTGTGGCTACGCGTAAGATGATAATCGAACCGGATGTGTGATAAAAAAATAAGGGTGCTTTTTTATACCCTTGGCCGTAGTTTCATTATTTGAAACTCTTGTCCCCTTTATATATCTCCCGCCATGAAAGGAATGATCGTGAGATCGGTGATGATGCGTAATTCCACTTCAAGCGGGAATCCCCTCAAACCGGAAGGCCGGAAAACCGCCCACTTGTTGACCGGGCAGGGACAAAAACCCGAAATACGGGCTGGATGGGGCAGTTCAGAAAAGATGGCACAGGACAGGTACCGCCACAAAAAACAGGTACATTCTTCAGGAACCGGGATCAATTCTATGATATATATATTGAAGAAAACTCAACTGATCATTACGGAGAATTTTTCAAGAATGACCCACCTGCACAAGATCGCTGTTACTGTCATTTTGGCAGGTATCCTTCTGCTCGCAATGATCGGGCCGGTATCGGCAACCACGTACTCCTACACGAATGCTACCCTTACCAGCTCTGCGGCGTTTCAGGCTGCGATTAATGCAACAACCGATGGTGATACCATTGCCCTTGCACCGGGTATTTACTGGATCAACAAAACTCTCCTCGTCTTTAATGATACCACCATACAGTCTGACGGTGGCACCGCGCAGAATACGATTCTTGACGGGGTGACTCCCTGGGGTCAGTCTCCCGCTGACGGGATATTCCGCGGTTCATATGACGTAAATCTTAACAAGAAAACATTTACCATGAAAAACCTGACATTACGAAACTCGCAAAGCACCAATGCACAAGGCGGGGGTGGCGTGAATGTTTACGGAAACCTGACCGTCATCTCTTCAGATTTCTACAATGTCAGTACGGATTCCAATCGTAAAGGCGGGGCCCTGGCATGTGTTTCGGGAAACGGGATCAATCTGACCGTTATCGGGTCGAATTTTACCTGGTGCTCGGCAAGGCAGGGCGGTGCTATCTACTCCCAGAATTCATTTGTTAATGTCAATTCGTCCTCATTTGTCAGTTGTAGTGCGGGGGTTGCCACTGGCGGAGGTGCTATTTATTCCAATGGTGGTGGGAATTTTACCTTCAACCGGTTTGGCAATATTACTGCTCCTGATGGTATTATCATAAGAAATAATGGTGGAGGTGGTGATCTCATGGCCATTGAGAACTGGTGGGGAACAAATACCCCGACTGCATCGATGTTCTCGGGAACGGTTAATTACAACCCATATCTGGTCCTGGGTGTGAATGCCACGCCTTCAACAATCACAACATCCCAGACCAGCGCAATCCTGGCAAATCTGAGTTACGACAATACCGGGGTCAAGCCTGCCGGGAACATTCTTCCGGATGGTATCCCGGTATACTTTACCATTGGTTCCGGTACGGGATCGGTACTTTCTGCAATGGTCATGACCGCCAATCATTTCGCGGCTACAACCTTCACTCCTGCCGGTGGCGGAACCACCATGGTCAATGCTTCAGCTGACAGCTACAACCAGTCTGTTTTGGTAAGCGTTCCGATACCTATTATTCAATTCTATGGCACTCCGACATCAGGTACAAAACCGGTCACGGTTATTTTCAATGATACCTCGACAGGAACCCCATCCCCGACAACATGGAACTGGTCCTTCGGAGACGGTACCTGGTTCAATACCACCGATGTCCTGGCAAAAAATGTTTCGCACACTTATACTGTTTCGGCTTCGTATAATATTGGCCTGACCGCAAACAATACATACGGTGCCAATACATCCACCCTGAACGGATATATTGTGGTCTATAACCCCTCCCCACCCTCTCCCGGAACAGGAGATG
This sequence comes from Methanoregula sp., assembly GCA_041645355.1. Taxonomy (GTDB): domain Archaea; phylum Halobacteriota; class Methanomicrobia; order Methanomicrobiales; family Methanospirillaceae; genus Methanoregula. The sequence goes on along the minus strand of JBAZQF010000002.1, from coordinate 139,931 downwards.
ACGGGGGTGGCGGTCCGGCCAAACCGTCCGCCGTGAATCCCGCTGTTGTCGTAATTCCTCCCGTTGTCGTCGTGCCTCCGATAGCGAATGCTCCGGCCAAAACAGATATAGTTCAACCCGGTCCGACTGAAAACCCGGTTACCGGAAGCCCGACATTAGCACCAGCAGTAACCATATCATCGCCTGCCACAGGACTCCACTTGCCGGATATCATTAACATGATTCTGCCCGCAATCCGGGAATACCAGTTCTGGCTGATCCTCATCATCATCATTATCATCGCGATCGCGATCCTGCGCAGGTGGTGGATCCGGCGCCAGAACCCGGCGCTGTTCCGGAAATACGACTGATGACATATGGGAAAGTCCTTCCTCCAGTTACATTTTTTCCCTGCCCCATCATGTTCCCGAGATATCCCTGGAAAACCGCCTGCAGTGAAGAACCCTCGAGAGAACCCGGGAGGGAGCCCGGAAAAAACAATTTGTGTCATATCCGCAATGGAAGACGACACAATGTCAAATTCCATAAAACTTTTTGGAAAAGGAGTGTTTCTAAATCTGCCGGGATATGGCTTTGATTACGGGGGAAGCGAGGCAAAGCAATGAAAAAACATTCAATTCCTGACGGCCTGCGGCAGTTCATGGTCTATTTTATTGTTTTCTTTGCCTGTCTCCTTCTCGTGCTGACCTCCCTCTCTTTCGAAGATACCAAGACCGAGATCCGCACATCCACGAGCATGTACCTTGGCAGCGCGGCAGCCAGCATTGCCTCTGTTATTGACTGGAATTACATCAGCTCGTTCTCAACGGGCAATGAAACCTCGGACCGCTACCAGCAGTTATTACAGGTGTTTCGGACCACGCAGGCCCGGTACCCGAACATCAGGAAGATCCTGGTTGTAGAAAAAACCCCGTCCGGTTTTGCGTACCTTGCCGACAGTGCTTGGGGGACGCCGGAAGGCCATGCCACGGGCGCTGCGTATGTGACGGGCCCTGCAAATATTGGCACTCTCTTTGACGGCATCCCGTACGGGACTCTACCGATAGCGAAAACCGATCCCCTGTACGGGTCTGCACCGGTACTTGATGAGAACGGTCAGGTCCGGGCAATCGTCCTGATCGAGACCGACAATACCGGGTTTTCCAGTTCCATGGACCGGATCGCCGCCATCCAGTTCGTCCTCTTAATCATCCTGCCGGTCCTGGTCATTGTAACCATCCTCCGGTCCGAGATGGTACTTTCACGCCTCCGGAAAACGGTCAGAAAAAGCGAAGCCGAATACCGGTCCGTTGTTGAATCTACAACCGATTCCATCAGTATCGTGGACAGGAATGGCACTTTTTTATTTATGAACTCCCGGTACCGCAACCAGCTGGGGCTGGTATCGGATCCCGGGAAAGACAAATCCTACCGGGACTTCCATGATGATGAACAGACAACCGGTTTTCTTGAGGATATCGGGCAGGTCTTCACCACGGGAACCCTGCTGACCAAGGAACGGCAGGAGGACGGGAGAAACCTTCTCCAGGTACTCAGCCCGATCTTTGACCCGGAATCCGGAGATGTCCTTGCCGTAACGGAACGACTGCGGGATATCACCGAGCAGAAAAAAGTGGAGCAGGCCTTACTCGAGAATGAAAAACGCTACCGGCTCCTGCTCCTGAATGCCAACGATACGGTTATCCTCTTCGAACCAACCGGCAGCCAGACCGGGAAAATAACTGAGGTGAATGCCATGGCGACCACGATGTTCGGTTACACCTCCGACGAGCTCCTGAACATGAACCTGAGGGATTTCGGTATTCTGAAAACGCAGGAAAAATACCAGAAAATTTACCAGGAACTCCTCACCACCTCGCATGCTGTTTTTGAGACTGAGGTCCCGACAAAATCCGGGCATCTCCTCCCTGTTGAGGTCAGCGCCCGGCTTTTCACCTTCCAGGACAAGCCAACCGTCCTTGCCAGTATCCGGGACATCTCCCAGCGGAAAGCCGACGAGAAAGCAATGCAGGAGTCCCTGCAGGAAAAGCAGCTGCTCTTAAAAGAGATCCACCACCGGGTCAAGAACAACCTCCAGGTCATCATCAGCCTCCTCAACCTCCAGTCGCGGTACGTTACCGATCCTGCAATCCTCTCCGTCATCACCGAGAGCCAGCACCGGGTCAAGGCAATGGCGCTCGTGCACGAGCAGCTCTACCAAACCCGGCGGTTTGCCGGGATCAACTTCAGGGATTACATCCAGTCTCTCACCAGCAACCTGTTGAGCACATTTTCCAGCCGTTCGCAGAAGATCGACATGAACATCGCCATCGACGACAATACCTGGATCAATATCGATTCAGCGATTCCCCTGGGCCTCATTATCAGCGAACTGGTCACCAATTCCATGAAATATGCGTTCCCTGATGCAAAAAGCGGCAGGATAGACATTTCCCTGATCACGGATAACGAAAAATACATCCTTGTTGTCCGGGACAACGGGATCGGGATTCCGGAAGATTTTGCCTGGGAAGAGGCCCGGTCCCTGGGTCTCCGCCTGGTGAGGATGCTCACGCGGCAGATCAGCGGGACGATTACGAAATTGCCCGGCCCGGGAACGGGTTTCAGGATTGAATTTATACCGAAATGGAGCGGACAGGATGACGGACCGGACCAGGATCCTTATCGTTGAGGACGAGACAATTGTTGCCGAGGACTTAAAAGAGGTCCTGGAAAGGAACAACTACACGGTTACCGGCAATGTCGCTTCCGGCAGGGAAGCCATCGAGGCGGTCCAGGCCGGCAAACCCGACCTTATCCTGATGGACATCAACCTGAACGGGGACATTGACGGGATCGAAACGACAAAGCGGATCCATGAAGATGCTGACATCCCGGTTATATACCTCACGAGCTACACTTCGGGGGATTATATCGAGAATGCCAAGAAGACCGGTCCTTACGGGTACATTGCCAAACCGTTCGATCCCCAGACTGTAATTACGACCATTGAGATAGCGCTCGGGAAGCATGCCATCGATATGCGGGCCAGAGCGAACCTGGAGACGTACCGGTTCATTGCCGATTATACCTCCAGCTGGGAGATGTGGTATGACACCGATGGAATCCCTCTCTTTATCTCCCCGTCCTCTGAGCGCATCACTGGGTACACTCCGGCAGAACTCATGGAGAAGCCGGACCTCTTTTTGGATATGGTCCTCCCTGATGACCGGGAGCTCTTCCATGCCCACGCTCTTGAAGAATCGAAATCCGCAAGCCAGGATCTCAGCATCCGATACCGCATCCTGACCCGGTCCGGTGATACCCGGTGGATCCAGCACAGCTGCACACCCATCCATGATCGCAACGGAACGTTCAAGGGGCGGAGGATCAGCAACATCGATATCACCCGGGAGCAGGAGCAGATCAACACCATCACGGTTGCCATAGAGGAAAGCAATGAACGGTATTTCTCCCTTGCCGAGACCATGAAGGATACCTGCGTCTTTGTCTATGATGTCAGGAAGGGTATCGAATACATCAATACCAAAGGAGCGGCGCTGTTCAAAAAAGAGCCCGGGGATCTGCTGAAAAAACCGATCTCCGCGTTGTCCGGCGTGGACGGGGTCCGGAATATCATTACAACCATCGAGCATTTTATCCGTACGGGCAGTCCTGCCGTTTTCGAGGGCTCGTTGGTTCCGTCCCCGGGTAATGAAGTGTTCCTGGAGGTCCGGCTCTTTACCCTGAAGACCGGGCAGCAGGAGCCCGGAAAGATCTGGGCGATCATACAGGACGTGACGGAGAAAAAACTGGCCGGGCAGAAAATTCTCGAATCGCTCCGGGAGAAGGAGATCCTATTAAAGGAAATCCATCACCGGGTAAAGAACAATCTCCAGCAGATTGCAAGCCTTCTCTATCTCCAGGAGATCCGCGGGAACAACCAGGACCCCGGAACAACCCTGCGGGAGAGCAGGAACCGTGTCTATTCCATGTCGCTCGCCCACGAGATCCTGTACAGTTCAGATGACCTTGCAAACGTAGACCTGGCCACGTACTTCTCCCGCCTCACCGGGTACCTCCGGACCACTTTTGGTCTTGAGTCAGGCTCTGTTACTATCATCACGGATATCGAACCCGGGCTCTCCCTTCCGCTGGATGACTGCATCACCTGCGGCATTATTGCAAACGAGCTCATCTCCAATGCCATGAAGTATGCGTTCGATAAAAAATCCGGAGGTGAGATCTCGATTGCGTTCCATTGCTCCGGCCCGGGCTGCATTATGGAGGTCAGCGACACTGGTTGCGGGCTTCCCGCTTCAGTAAACCTGGATGCGCCAGCAACCCTTGGCCTGAGCCTTGTCACCAGCCTGGTCCGGCAGATGGAAGGCACGATCGATCTCTCGCGGGAGAACGGGACCCGGTTTACGATCATGTTCCCGAAGAGAGAGAATGGCACGTGAGCTGTCTGGCGCTTGAAAATTAAAAAAAATCGTATTGATATTAGCCTTCCCGGATTTTCTCCGGAGGCATTTTGGAAGGAATCTTCCAGGCAAAAGAGATTGATTGCGATCCTGACGGTTCATTGTAGGGAAATCTCCCGGGAATAAAACCGGAAGATCCGGCCTGTTTTTTCATCTCCCGGGATCCCTGAAAATGCCTGTTTTTCCCGGCGGGCAACGTATTATCCGTTTGTCCTCCAATTCTGCCCTCCAAACTCTGCTATACTCTGTCGTACCCTTTCCGACGGGAAATTCTGGGATTTTAGTAAAAACTCGCCCTCATTTTTGCAAAACTCGTACTCTGTTCTTGCAAAAGATCCCAATCGGAGCCCGTACAGGGTCCGGATTACCCTATCCCTGAAACCGGATATCCTCCGACGATGGGGATACCGGGAAACCTCCTTCGGGAATTACCTCGCCTCCATCGCAGATCTTTTCCCCCAGCAGGTTCCCGTGCCGGTCAAGTTCGATAAGCCCGCTGTCAGTGATGCGGAAGAACCGCCATGACCCGTGCCGGGAACGGAGCCAGAGTTCACGGGAGACTGCATTGTCGCGGATGATGGATTGGAGCGGGTGGATCACCTGCCGGAAATCCCAGGCAAGTTCTGTGACCGGTGCAAGGATTCGCAAAGAGTATTTCACTGCCACGAAAACTACCGGGACCGTTGAGACGATTGTAAAATCGTACAGGTATTCCGGCCTGTGCCCGGCTTCCTGGACAATGCCCCGCAGCTGTGCGATTTCAATCGCGTTATCAATTGCCTGCCAGGGCAGCGGCCCCCGGCTCATAAAGAGCGCTCCGCATTTTTTGTACGCCTTGTTTGTGCCATCCCGCTGCTATCGCCATGCCTGAAATGAACTGCCGGGGTAGCAGGAATGGCGAAAAAGTACCTGGCTTTACCGGCAAATCCGGGGGAAATGGGGGCCCGGATATATGGGGTACAGAACATTGTACTATTTTTAATATTTAATTTATTATAAATAATTCGATTTTATACGGATCTTCCCCCTGTAAAAGATGAGAGTCTGCCATACATTTCTGGAGAACAGAGGCCCATTCAGGAGAATGACCGGTGCTGGAACCGGGATTTTTTTGGAGAGGAAAAATGTTGTCTGCCTGATCATACCGGATGAGAATGAGAGAAAAAACCCGCTCCCCGCCAGGCCAGGCGATTCTCCGGTCGGATTCAGAACTGGCATAAAGTGGGGTGGTTGTTCCAACCCGCAAAGAAAAATTGTGCAATCGTGTTGCTGCCTACGTAATCTTCTCGTTCACCATGTATCCGGCCCCGGAAAGGAAAACGATAAAGACAATTATCGCTGTCAGGTAAGCAAACGCAGCCATCATTACCATGGGCAATACGGCAAGGAGTACGATCAGGATAATAAAACCGATCAGGCCGATAACCACATCAAGAAGTCGAGCATCCATTATGAGAATTTTCGCTTCCGTACGATATAGGCTTATCGACGAAATCCTTTTTCATATTTCCCCCCCAAGTACCTGAAAGGATAGTCTGTTCCGGATTTATGGAACCAGTCGGAATCTGAATCATGAACAACCCTGCACAGGAACGCACGCTGGTGCTCGAAGCCCTGGAGAGTGCAAAGAAGCCGCTCATGGAGAACGTACGTGCAGTTCTCATTCCCCCGGAAGGGATCTCCTTTGGGTATGCTATCCGTGGGGCGCGGGACAGCGGGGGAATTGCTGCCATACCCGGCCGGGTTCTCTGGCCCGCAGAAGCAAACCGTCCCCTGGGCGGGACCTGTGCCTTTGGTGCGGATGAAGAGATTGCCCGGGTCATCCTGACTGCAATGAAGTTCGATCCGGGTATGCGCAGTGCCGCCTGTATTGCCTGTTCGGAACGGTTAAAAACAGTCTTGTGCGATGATCTGTTCCTTGAATCAGCATCCTGCGGCGGTCGAGGCATACCGGCGACCGGCCCGATGGACTGGGGGATTGCATCCTGCTGCAGGAATGCAGTTCCCGACGTGATTTTCTGGAATGGAATGGTTCCGGCGGACAACCGGGCCCTCCTTTTTGGCGAGAAGCCGGTCGACGTTCTTAACAATATCATTATGTGCTCAAACCGCATTTAACATATAGAATTCTTGAGGAATCTCACATGGGAATCAAACCGTCATACATCAAAACCCTCGGTACAGAACTTCTGGCCAAGCAGCGGGACAATTTCTCGAACAGCTTCGATGAGAACAAGCAGCAGCTCGGAGCATCAGCAGTCATCGAGAGCAAGCGTGTACGGAATCGCGTCGCCGGATACATTACAAGAAAAATAAATACCAAAAGACGCTCATAACCCTATTCATGTTTGAAGGTGTCCTTCCAGCAATCATTACCCCTTTTAAAAGAAACTCTGCCATGAGCCTGGATGTCCAGGGTCTCAACAGCAATATCGGGTTTCTTCTTTCCTGTGGCATCCACGGGATTGTGCCCTGCGGTTCGACCGGAGAGTCAGCAACACTCACGTTCGAGGAACACGAGAAGGTCATATCCCTGACCGTGGATAAGGTAAACGGGAAGATTCCGGTTCTTGCCGGAACAGGTTCCAACAACACGGCAGAAGCGGTAAGACTGACGAAGGCGGCGAAGGACATCGGTGCGGACGGGGTGCTTGTCATTAGTCCGTACTACAATAAGCCCAACCGTGCCGGTCTTGTCAAGCATTATACAAAACTTGCCGATCTCGACATCCCCGTCATAATGTACAATGTCCCGGGCAGGACCGGCCAGAACCTTGAACCGGATCTGGTTGCCGAACTGGCAGCGCACCCGAATATTGTCGGGATCAAGGAAGCGAGCGGCAACATCGGCCAGATCTCCCGTATCATCGAAGAGACGCAGGACGAGGATTTTCTCGTGATCTCGGGCGATGACAACATCACCCTCCCCATCATGGCACTCGGCGGTGCCGGAGTCATTTCCGTTGCAGCCAATGTTGACCCGAAAGGTATGGTTGCCATGTACGATGCCATGAAACAGGGCGATTACCAGAGCGCGCTGGTCAGGCATTTCGCACTCTCTCCCCTGTTCCGTTCCATGTTCATCGACACGAACCCGATCCCGGTCAAGAAAGCCGTTGAACTGATCGGACTCGCGGGTGGCCCGGTCCGGCTCCCGCTCGATGAGCTTGATGCAAAAAAGACCGAGCAGCTCAAATCGGTCCTGTCATACCTGTCAAAGACCGGATCCCGGGCTGGCAAGGCTCCGGCCACAAAAAAACCCGCTGCGGTAAAATCACCGAAAAAGCCTGTTGCAAAACGCAGCACGCGGTGATCCTGCCATGATCAAAGTGGTTGTCTGTGGAGCATCCGGCCGCATGGGCCAGACCCTCGGCCGCATGGTGAATGAATCCCCCGACCTCGAACTGGTTGGCGGGATAAACCTCAAGCCCAGTTCGTTCTTCGGCGTTGATATCGTTGAATCGAAGGATGCGGAGCAGCTCCTGAAACGGACGAAGGCTGATGTGATGATCGATTTCACCATCGCGAGCGCCGCTGTCGGCAATGTGAAGCTGGCCGCGCGCAACAAGGTAGCCCTTGTTGTCGGGACCACCGGTTTTACTCCGGAGCAGCGCAGGGAGATGGAGACGGCTATCCACGGGCAGGTTCCCGCGGTAATCTCCAGCAATTTCTCTGTCGGGGTCAACATATTCTGGCAGCTGCTGCGGGAAGCCGGCCATCTCCTCCGGGACTATGATATCGAAGTGATAGAAGCCCATCACCGCAACAAGAAGGATGCACCGAGCGGCACCGCGAAGACCATCCTCCAGATCCTGGACGAGAGTTGTGGCTCCCGCGACAAGATGTACGGCCGTGAAGGGATGACCGAGCGGAAGAACGAGATCGGTGTCCACGTCATACGGGGCGGAGATATTGTCGGGGACCATAAGGTTATGTTCTCCAAAAATTTCGAGACCATTGAACTTTCCCACCGTGCATACGACCGTTCGGTCTTTGCAAGCGGGGCATTGCATGCGGTTCGCTGGGTTGTTGGTAAAAAACCCGGCATTTACGGCATGAACGATGTTCTGAACCTTGCAAAAAAATAATTTTTTTTAGTGCTGTATCCCCCATCACCCGCCATCAGGATATACCCAGGCCCCCGGCAGGTTTACCCGGGTCCGCGCATCGGTTCTTATAACCGTGAATGCATCTGCTCCGGATACCGCTTTCGACCGTAATGAAGAGAGTCACTCTCATTTTTGCCATCAGAATGATAATTCTGAAAATGAAACTTCCTGATTCCGGCAATGAATGGTCTTTTCTGAAGAAGAGATCGCTCTTAAAAAAAAGGGCGGTGATACTCTGGAGTCCGGGTCGGTTGAACAGGAGGGACTGGCAGAAAAGATCAACTGGCATGCGGGCCCTTTCTCCTGCCCGCTTCCGAGAGGTTTAATATCCTTTGAGGTATTCTTATTATAGAACCGTGAATCATTGCACACACGTGCTGTTCCTGCGTCGTAATTGCTCCGGATTCTGATCATAACGCGTGCGGGAATAATGGTGTGTACTGGCATGGTGACAAGATGCCTCGGTAGGGTAGTGGACATCCTAGAAGCCTCCGGAGCTTTTGACCCGGGTTCAAGTCCCGGCCGGGGCGTATCTTTTCAGATCCTGATTTTTCCATCTTTTCGTGAATCAATCCCGATTCCTTTCGCAGGATGCCAGCATCAGCGGTTGTCAGTCTCCCGCAAATGCAGCAGGAATGCACTGCCAAAGATCCTGCATGGCTGACAAAAAAACGGCTGATTTGGATCCTCTGATGGTTATTGTTCCGCATCAGCAAACTGCCATGCACCACTTGGCACCAGGATCTCAAACACTGCACCCGTCCCGGGGGTGCCGGTCTCGCGTATGGAGATACCGGTGATGGAGAGGATTTCCCGGGACAGGAAGAGACCAAGACCGGTATGTTTCCCAAACCCCCTTTCAAAAAGGTGAGATTTGTCCGATTCCGCGATTCCCGTACCGTCATCCCGATACGTGATGAGCAGGCTGCCGTCTTTCTCCACAGATGAGATCCGGATAGTCCTTAGCTGCTCGCCGCCATATTTGAGGGAATTGTCGATGAGGTTGAAGAAGACTTTCTCAAAAAGGGGATCGGCGTATACTTTGATCTCGGGCTGGCTCATATCAATGGTCACATGACCGAGCGGCAGGGCTCCCCTGACCCGGAGAATGACACTCCGGATATTCTGCCACATCGGTGCCTTCACCCCCATATCCTGGTAATCGCGGGTGAAAACGATCTGGTGCTCGATGTTCCGGGTTGCCCGTTCGCACCGGCCGGTATAATCGAGAAGCTGCGGGTTATCGGTCTTTGCATTGAGCATGACGAGGAAACCCTTGAGGATCATGAGCTGGTTGATGATGTCGTGTCTTGTGATGGATGAGAGAAGGTTGAGTTTCCGGTTCACCAGGGTTAACGCGTCCTCGGATCTCTTCTGCTCGCTGATATCGATATAGGAGGCTATTGATTTTTTTGTTCCCGGGATCAGGGCAACTGCGGCATGCAGGGTTTTTATTACCCTGTTACGGTCCTGGATCCGGAGGGTGTAGGCGGCAGGCACCGGGGATTCACCGGTGCGCCTGTCGTGATGGTATTTTTTTACCAGATCCACATCCGTCTTGTATGCTATGTGTTTCAGGCTCATTGTACCTTCAATCTCTTCCCGGGAGTACCCGATTAAGCGTGTAAATTCAGAATTTGCCTGGTCGATGATGCCGTCTTCCCTGATGATGATCGTTGCAGCACCGGTGTGCTCGAAAAGGATACGGTACCATTCCTCGTTCTCTGCAAGTGCAACCTGCATCTTCTTGCGCTCGGTGATATCCTGGATAACCCCTACCATATACTCCTGGCCGGAAACATCCGTATACAATGTTGAGGTGCTGATGATGGTGCAAGCCTGTCCGTCGGGTCGTGTGATCGTCACTTCATCTTCACGGGTTGCATGACGCAGAAAGACATCCTCGGTCATATCATGGTGAAACGCGGATTCTTTCAGATCAAAGAAATTATCCGGAGTCCTCCCCAGGATCTCTTCCTGCGAATGACCGATAAATTGGCACAGGCTGTTATTTACCACGGTGAAACGGTGTTCCCGGTCAAGGACATAGACCGGGAAGGAGATGGTATTGATGATAGCAGAAAGATTTCTTTTGGATTCCACTTCAAGTTCGAGCGCCTGCATCTTTTTGTGGACCTGTCTTTCGTCGAGGATCCTGTGGACAACGGTGGCAAAAATGAACATGCCGATGATATTGTAAACAACCATGGGGACTGCAACATTGGTCACAACGGTCAGAAATTCTGATGGAGGGGTGACAAGGACGAGCGTATAACAGGAGATCAGGGTCTCTGAGAGGCCGATGTAGAGAACTGCCACCCATACAGGAACGAACTGGCGTTTGTTGGCAATATACAGGATCCCCCCAAGAATTCCCGAGAGGATGGGCGCGGATAAACCGGTCCACATGTACGGCCCACCCTGGGCAAACCGGAACAATCCGCCGATAATGCCGGAACCTATTCCCACGTATGGTCCACAGAGCAGTCCCGCAGCCATGGGGCCAAGATCCCGGATATTCACAACCGCCCCATATATCGAGAGTCCGCTGAGCGTACCGAAAATGGACATGATGCCAAAAAAAACTATCAGAAGAATCTGGGTGGTCCAGGCAGGGTGATGCTCGAAGACCTCGTTGAAAAAACGGCTCCTCATAAAAAGGGTTGCAAAGACGATGATGACGCAGAGAATCTCAAAAAGGGTGACCGAAGTCTGGAGGATCATCAGGTCCATACGATTGGATAGATAAAATAGTTGATAAAAGTATTGACACAAAGAATAAATTGTCAGATATTTAAAAGATAAATTTCTCAGGATACATAAATCACTCTTACCTGACCCTGCAGGCTGTGACCGGATTTCCCAAACGATTCATCTCCTCCTGCTTCCCATACTGGAATATGACTGACGTGAAACGGGCAGTCCTGGCAGTTGCCGATCTCATGGCCCTTGCTGCACGGACCGCACCCAAAGGAAAAGGCGTGGACACGATCCTTATGAGGATCCTGTCCGGAAAGGAACTCGAAGCTCTTGCTCTCGGGATGGAGACGATTGGCAGGGAAAAGAAGATCGGGTTCTTCCTGCGGGATGCAAAAAATATTGCGGCATCGGATGCGTGTCTTCTTATCGGTGCAACCGGTGACAAGGCGACAGGAGTGAATTGCGGGGCCTGTGGTTACCCCACCTGTGCTGAACTGGAGTCCGCATGCCGCAAGAGAGAACGGGCACCGGCATGTTACTCTGGCCCCAATTGTGCCATACGGATGGCAGACCTCGGGATTGCCGTTGGTTCAGCAGTAAAGACAGCACAAATCCATAATGTTGACAACCGGATCATGTACTCGGGCGGGGTTACGGCACTGGACATGGGCCTGCTTGGGAAAGAATGCACTGTTGCCTATGCAATTCCCCTGTCAGCTACCGGGAAAAACATTTTCTTTGACCGGGTATCTCCAAAATAACTTTTTTTAGTCACTGATAACACGGAAGGAATATGACGGGAAAGTATCCGGGCCGGATTTGCCGGCAGGTTCGTTATCTGCCAGCACATCCTGTTCTGTATCGCGCTCTTCTTTTGCCACAACTGGCAGAATAGTGATACCCTTACGGGGTGATACCGGCTCAAAAAGGAAAAAATTGAACCGGGGTGAATCATCTATCGTATCTGGTGCAGACCGGGGACTAATACCAAAACATTTTCTTTGCACGATTCCAAGAGAAATTGTTACTTATGCCGATCATGAAGATCCGCGGGGGAGACCTCGACCTCGTTGAATACGATTTCAAGACCTTTAAACCGGGTAAGGACTTAAAGACGCTTGGCCTTGAGAAGAACACCTACAATCTCCGGCCAAAGAAAGGGGAGGTCGTGGTAAAAGCTCCGGCCCGCATCCACTTAACCGTTCTTGACATGAACCGCTTTGCCCCGGATCATCCCGGCGGTGGCGGTATCGGATTTGCAATACAGTGTTACTGCACAGCCGAGGTCAGCTGCATAAAAAAAGGAGTTTCGATCGATTACAACCGCTCGGTGATTGTTGAAAATTTCGTTGCAGTCTTTAAAAAAGCGGTCGGGTATACCGGGGGCTTCCGGATCCGGGTCACTGACCATGAGTACAAGCATGTCGGCCTTGGCTCGACAAGCACCGTTCTTATCGCCGTTGCCACCGCAATGAACGAGGCGGTGGGATCGCCGCTTACCAATACCCAGCTCCGCAAACTGATCGGGCATAACTATGTAGAGGAGACCGCTGACGGCTCTATCGCCTTCGGCTTTGAGACCGGTGTGGGCCCGGCGGTCAGTACCCATGGGGGAATGGCCGTGATGGGCGACGAGCTCACGCTTATCTACCACCATCCCTTTGCCGAGAAGAAGAACGTGTTCATCATAATTCCGCCAACCGATATCTCATCGGCCGGCACCCAGGAGTTCGACCTTTTGATGAACCGGGCCCGGACACTGGATTACCGGGACCGTGAACTCAAGGCATACCTATTCATGATGGACCTGATCCCGGCTCTTGAAGACGCGGACCTCAAACGGATAGGCGATGTTATCTGGGAGATCGAATTCCGGGGATCGAAACGGGCAGAGGTTGAACATCACAGCTTCGAGATCTACCACTACATGAGCCGGCTCCGGGAGGCCGGCCTGGAATTTGTCGGGATGAGTTCTGTCGGGCCATCAATTGCCGTCGTAACCGCGCTTGACCGGAAAAAACTGGAGAAGATCTTGGATCCGCTTGGCCTGAAAATTGCCATTGCCACCGGTGTTGACAATCGCGGGCTCGTAATCTCCCACTGGGAATAACTCTATTTTTGTAGCAAAACCGGATATTTTTCCGGGTTATTTTTGTCATTCAATTCTCCGGCTACCCGGACCCGGCCTTCCTTTTTAAGAGAATTGATTTTATGAGGCCTGCCGCAATAAAAATGATAGTCCCCGCCATGAGAAGGACAACTCCGAGAAGGAGGAGGCTCATATTCTCCTTCACCACCGGCAGGGTTCCCGCAAAGTATCCGAGAAGTACCAGGCTTATCGCCCAGCAGACGGCACCCAGGACATTGTAAAACAGGAAACGACGGTAATTCATGGACCCGATTCCGGCAAGGAACGGGGCGAAAGTCCGTACAAGCGGTACAAACCGGGCAACGAATATGGTTGCACCCCCGTATTTCTCATAAAACCCATAGGTCCGGTCAATATGCTCCTGTTTCACGAGGGTGGGGAACCGTTCAAGAAAGAGGCGGAGTCCCAGGTAATTGGCAACCCAGTAATTTACCGTATCGCCAAGGATGGCGCCAAGGATTATCACAATGAGCAGCCACTGGAGATCCAGGATGCCGCTTGCCGCAGCAGCACCCCCTACAAAGAGGAGGGAGTCACCGGGAAGGAACGGGAAGATGATGAAGCCGGTCTCAAAGAAGATAATAAAAAAGAGTATGAGGTATGTCCACACGCCATACTCCTGAGTGATGAGCGGCAGGTTCGAATCGAGATGCAGAAAGATGCTGATGAGAGCGTCAATCATGAGTACCGGAAGGTTGAGTCTCGCAGTATATTAATCTGGAGGATGAGACGGATAGATTACCGTGGAATCTCAGTGTAACCGGTAATCAGGATGAAAACATACCCGCTGCATATCTGGTATTGCCTGGATTGAACCGATAATGGATCCTGCCTGAAGATCCTTGTTTTAGGAAACCGACCTGAATCCAATCGGTTCTCACCCGTAACATGAAAATTCGTCTGGTGCAAGGGATCCCCACGTCAGGGTATTTTGTTCCGCCAAAAAAATCGCCGGGGAGTGTCAATGAAGATGAAATGATCTCTGCCAGACAGAGTTCCATTTCGGACTACAAAATTTATCGGCAACAAAGTCGAAATGTATGAAGACCGGCTTTACTGCCATCATCCTCCGGACAAGACGCCTATGACTCCCGATTCACCTGTATTTCTGCGCCAACTGCTCCTGGTTTTTATTACCCTGTTCCTGATTACTATGCCCGTAAGTGCATTCACCGCCAATTCGCTGGATATAAAGATCAATGCAAATGGCGATGCAACGGCAACCTTCCGGTTCACTCTCGAAGGCCTCATCGAGAACGCGATACCACAGTCTATCCTTGAGGAGGAACTAAAAAAAGGACTCACAACCAGTTCAGAGCCACCCGCTCTTATCTCAATGGACCGGTCAAGTGCCTCGCTCCTCCTCAGGGAATTTGCCGATACATCTGAAGTATCTACGGGTACTGAATACCGTACATCAACCATGAATTTCAGGAAAGCAGAGATCGCGCTCCAGTCTTCTGCCCTCTCAAGCGTGATCTCCGCTGACTTTTCCCCGTCAAAAATCACCCTCACATTCCCGGACGGGTATTCGCGGCAGATGGATAATGTCGATGTGCTGCCGTCAATAACGCATACGGTTGTTGACCCCGCGAAAGCTTCCGCTGTCGGTGCACAGGAGAACACAAGTACGATTAAGGTGGTCTCATCGCCTCAGGATGTTCTGGTCTATCTGGATGGTACATATATCGGCAATGCCCCATCACGCTTTCCGGATATTAAAGCGGGTTCCCATACGCTTCTTTTTGAAAAAGACGGGTTTGCCCCGGTAACCAAGGCCATATCTATAAAACCCGGTGAAAACCTTCAGGTATCGGTGGTGCTTGTCTATGCCACGCCAAAGCCAGGAGCCACAACACCTGCCTCACCAGGATTTGATTCGGGAACTGCAGGTCTTGCCCTTCTTGTTGGTATGTCTGCAGCCTGTGCAGGATTTTTCAGGAAAAACGGTAAATGATCCGGCACTCATGAAAATCAGGGTAAAGAAACACACCATGATCAGATTTTAAATAATATGGTTCTGTTAAACCCCCCTGTCGAATCCCGAAATAATTTCCCGGGAGTTTCATAGAAAAATTTGCAAATCAGGTAAGTCAGGGACGAGTCAATTCCGGCAGTATGATGGCTTGCACCGCCCCCGACGGGGCGCCCCCGCGGCGCTTCAATTACCTGCTAATGTCTGGAAACAGGTAATTGCCCCGCCGTGCCGCAGGGAGGCCATGAGCGGGTCACCCTTAAAATGTGGGGATAATGCGGGGTAGTTGATGAGAATGAATCTGGTAACCATGGAGTGAAATGAATTTTTGATGTCGCATTCTGTTAAACTCCCCCAATATGAACGAATATCAAATTTTTTGTATGAATCTGCTGTAAAAATCTAAAAGAACCCATTTTACCCTGAATTTTTCAAGAAAATTATTTATACTATTGATACATTTTATCACACTGGGGTTTGAAACTATATCTGCCCCAAAGGTGAATCATGAGATCATACAACCATGAAAATGCATTCACCGGCCTCGAGGCAGCGATTGTGCTCATCGCATTCGTTGTCGTTGCGGCGGTGTTCTCGTACGTGGTGCTCGGCGCCGGTTTCTTCACAACCCAGAAGAGCCAGGAAGTCGTCCACACGGGTGTACAGCAGGCGAGCTCGACCCTTGAGATCGTTGGAAATGTATATGGTACAGGTACTTCAGGGGCTTCAATCAACCGGATCAATTTCTCGGCAGCATTAGCTCCCGGCGGAACCCCGGTTGATTTTGAGAAGGTTGTGATCACCTACAGCAATGCATCCAACCTTGAAACCCTCGGCCGTATGCCGAACAAAGGAGACACGGTTACCACCGGACACTGGGGTGTTGTCACCGTCCAGAACCAGGTAACGAACGATTATGTTCTTGAAAAAGGCGAGCAGTTCGATATCACTGCAATGCCAACGAATGCAGTTGTCAAGAACGATCAGTTCCAGCTGGAGATCAAACCGGCCATTGGAGCGGCACTCTCTATCTCAAGGACTGCCCCGGCTTCAATCCAGACCGTTAATATCCTATACTGATTCTTCCCTTTTTTTTTAATTGCAGCGTGCCAGAGCTCCTGTCCAAACATAGTGACATATTTTAAGTCCGTTTTCAAGAGCACCAATCAGGTGCTTATGGGAGAAAGCGACAATGGAGACCAGGACCAAAGCCGTTGTATTCCACGAAAAAGGAATATGATGTGCAAAAGAGACTGGAGAGATGTACACTATCTCCGAAAAGATCGTGAGACGATGGGTGCAGAACCATCGAAACGATCCTAAGAACGGTTCGAAACCAAAAAAGGGGTCAGGATCTCCGGCGCATAACGAGCAGGGTGACGAGAAGAGATCCAAGGACCGTTATTACCAGTAACGGAGACTTCGGGGTCGGAGTTGTTCCAACAAGAGCTGCAGAGACCGTGCTCGTTGCTCCGGCATTGACCTGGGTTGTCGTGGAATAGTCCTGGTATCCTTCAAGCCTGAGCGTCAGGAGGTGGTCCCCGGCAGTCACATCGTGTACGGTGAGGGGGGTGATCCCGATAAAGTTGTTATCAAGGAAGACATTAGCCCCGGAAGGCGTGGATGAGACGGATAACGATCCTTTTCCGGAGACCGGGCTTATGGGCTGGAGAATTTTGTTGACTTCCGTGACCGTATTTGCCGAGACGGTAACCCCCACAGAATAGGGCTGGTAGCCTGCAAGCGATAATCCGACCGTGTGGCTGCCGACAGGGATGTTGTTCAGCTTCAGCGAGCCGGAGGCAGGGGTCTGGCCGGAACTGACACCATCAATCGTAACGGCGGCCCCCCCGGGGCTTGAAGAGACGTAAATCCATCCACTGCTGCTGACCGGCATCGGATTCAAGGTTCCGTCAACGGTCCGGGTTCCCCCGGCCGGGACTTCGACCGTGGACTTCCAGTCATAATATCCTGCATGATCGAGCTGGACAATGTGAGTTGTTGCAGCAACATTGTTGAGCGTGATGGGAGTAATTCCCCTATAGACCCCGTCAACATACACATTGGAATTGGTGGGCTGGGATATGATGTACAGCGAGCCGGAAGTGACCGTCTGGGTAAGCGGGCAGTAGACACTTGAGCGGGACCCGGATGAAACCGAGACTGGTGTGGTATAACGATGGTAGCCGGACATCTCAGCTTCTATTGTATAGGTCCCTGGCCAGACATCGCTTATCACCAGGGGGGCTAAACCGCGATAATTCCCGTTGAAGTAGATCTGTGCCCCGGTTGGCTGGGATTCGACCGAGATCGACCCGTAATTCACCGGAACCGGCGTTGGGATAATGTTCAGGGTTGCATAGACCACACTGGTCTGTCCCGCCTCAGGCATCTGGACTGACGTTGAATACGGTGTGTAACCTGCCTTCTCCACGGTCACGCTATTGACCGGAGTTCCGGTTGTATACACCGGTACCGTCAGGGATCCGCCGGAGATTACCCCTTTGTAGGCTCCGTCAAAACTGACGCTGGCACCGTTAACATTACAGTTGACCTGTATCCATCCTTCGGACCCGCCAAGAGCGGTGACCGGCATTACAACGGTGAGAACAATAGCGGCAAGAATGCCGAGAATCAGAATGCTGTCTCTCATTTTATCTACCCGGAAGGTCATCGGCATTCTCGTAAAAAAACATTTCCTTCCGGGTTTTAAGCATCTCGGGTAACAAAGACTGCCTGGATTTCAGAACGGACCAGATCTTTTCCACGGATGCGCATGGTCCACGTCCTGGTGCTGACCGATTTTTCCTCGAAATTGCAGAAGATATCCCGCACTTCATCATCAGTAAAATAATGGGTCCGGATCCCGTTTCCCCGCATAAATGTATTCTGCTCGGTCAGTGTACCGTTACCGAACCGGAAATCGTTTTGTGAAAATTCAGAAAAGAAGAGGTATCCCCCTGGTCCAAGCAGCCGGGTTATCTCATGGACTGAGGAGATGCGATCTTTTTTTGGCAGATGACCGAGAATATGCCAGGCAAAAACAGCATCAAAGGACCGGGAACAAAACGGCAGGAACCGGACATCGGAAACAACCACCTCGCAGGATGAACTGCCGGGGATTGTTTTTTTTGTCAGGCAGGTTGCAGCATGCGAGAAATCGGTTGCAACTACCCTCCACCCGCACTGGAGCATCCCGGCAAGCGTTTTGCCGTTCCCGCACCCCAGTTCCAGGACACGGGTTTTTTGGGGGAGTGGCGGGAGCGCATGTACCGACCCCCCCCAGACGTGGCCCCGGGCTGAATAATCCCGGTCCCAGTTCTCCCTGTCTGTATGGTGTGTCATTGCGGTATCTTTCCACCTTCCGGTTTTTGTGCCCCGCCAACCCGGCCCCGGGCAATATCAACGGGGGAAGTACTCCTTCTTTCCCGGGATATACACTGCAGCCGAATACTCTTCAATGAAATCTGCATCGATGAGGAGATCAATGTACACCATCTTCTTTGCCACTGATTCAGCATCCTGACGCATTTTCAATGAGACCAGGAGAGCATAAGCTCCTGAAAGCGACCCGTTCCCAAGGGTATGATACTCTGCTGCCGGAAACTTCGGTATGATACCGAACCGGGTGATCTTCTCCTTATCGGCATAGGCTCCAAAAGCACCGGCGAGATACACATGCCGGATATCCTCGACGGAGAGCCGGTATTTATTCAGGAGAACACCGATCGAGCCACAGGCCGCCGCTTTTGAGTCTATCAGGTATGCCATATCCTGCCGTGTGATCACAATATCCCGGCCGGTGGCTGTCTTTGTTTTCTCAACCAGAACAAATTCAGGTCCATCGGGTCCCTCGCGGACACCGGGTCTGCCTTCAACAATTCTTCCGGTAAAATCCAGAATCCCGGCAGTCACCATCGCAGCAGCGGCATCAATAATCCCGGAACCGCAAATCCCCCGGGGCTGCTCCCCGCCGATCGTATTCCAGGTGACACGACCTGTTTCCGGGTCGATCGCCACATGATCGATTGCTCCCCGCATCCCCCTCATTCCCGAGGAGATCCCTGCCCCTTCGAATGCAGGCCCGGAAGCGCACGATACCGAAGCAAGCCATTCGGAATTTCCCAGAACCACCTCGCCGTTCGTGCCGAGATCGATAAGGAGCGAGAACTCATGCGAGCGGTAGAGACCGGATGCCACGACATCGCCAATAACATCACCCCCGACAAACCGGCTGACATTCGGGAGGCAGTACACGTACGCGTCCGGGTTGATGGCAATGCCCAGCGCACCGGCCCTGATGATCGAGGGCATCCTTGGGATCTCCAGGTTTACGATCTCAAGGGGGGCTGAATCTTCCCCGAGAAACAGATGATGCATCACCGTGTTGCCGGCAAGACAGATATCATACACCGAGTCGGGAGGGATACCCGCTGCCAGTACAAGGCTCGCGATAACTTCATTGACGCTCTCAATGGCTGCAGCCTTTAGTTTTCTTCTCCCCTCGCTTTTTTTTGCATACGCGATCCGGGTGAGGAGCTCTTCGCCGAACGTGATCTGCCGGTTCATGACCGAAGCCTGTCCGCATACCCTGCCGGTTTTCAGGTCCACCAGAATGCCAACAACGGTCGTGGTCCCAAGGTCGATCGCCACCCCATAGATTTCCTGTCGGGTATCGCCCGGTTCGATACCGAGCACTTCCGGGTACCGGTTCGTCCGCGAGATCGTCACCGTGACGGGATCTTTTGCCTGCATGAGCAGGTGATTCTGCTCCCTTGTCATATGGGGGCGGGGGCCGGAATATCCGTCAAGCTTTTGCGAGCGGTGAGAAGAAGAAGGGTTGATAGTGCTCTCACTGACCAGAAGATGTTTGGTTATGCTGCAGGAGATGTCCGGTCCGAAATCAAGGTGATTTATGAGAATTTTCGGGGAATCGATCCGGCTTTCGACAGGGATAATGAATTCACAGTTTCCAAGAACATGCGTGTGACAGGCACGGCAGTAGTTCTGGGCAATCTCTTCAGGAGTAAGTCCTTTGAGGCTGTCGGGATTCCCGAAGTCAGACAACCCCTTCAGGTAGATGATCCGGCATTTGCTGCACTCCCCTTTTCCGCCACAGATACTCTCGAACTGGATTCCGGCCAGCCGGATAGCCTCGAGCACGGTTGTGCCGGCAGGGACGCGGGCAATACGGTTTACCGGGTGAAATCGTACCTCAACACTCTCTGCCATACCGCCTCTCATTTCCGGCCGGGGTCAGGACAAAAGTCCGTTCCGGCCGGCATATTACCGCAGACTGGCGGGGATCAGGGTTCCGGGGGCCAGTGTTCCCGGAGGAACTGGGAAATACCGGAGGAATCTTTTGGCCCGACAAGGATCCGCCATCCGGTCGCCTCCTCGGTCTCACCGCTCAGCCGTGCTGCAAGTCCCGGGATGATAAGGACCTGGTGCCGGACAAGGGAGGATACATTGAAGGTTTTCAGGGCATTTGCCATGGAATCTGCCGTGAAGTAACGGCCGGCAACAGCGCTCTCAACGCTCAGGCCGCCGGTATCGATAACTACCAGGTAGCAGTCGAGATTGGCAGCCTTGATATCCGATTCCACGGTGAAGAAGGTGAGAGCATAATTGGTTGTGATGAGGACAGGCGAGTCCGGGCCCGGCCTGCCAAACGTCTTCACCCCTGCCTCAACGGAAACGGGTTTACGGGGATCCGTGTACAGGTTGAACCTCCAGATCAGCTGCGGCAGGAGTACCCAGCCATCGATACTATGCATGATGAGGAGATCGGCATAGCGCGACAGGAGCATGGAGGCCGTTATGGCTTCCCGCCATTTGAGTACCTCTTCGGAGATCTCTTCGCCGGTCCAGGCGGTGAGGGGGACTCCCAGAAGCGGGTATCCGAACAGCTCATCGAAATTCCTGCAGGCACCGGCGCGGATGGCGGTGAAATTGCTGATGGTATCGGAAAGTCCCTCTTCTGCAAAAGTCCCTGGATCGAGGACGAGATCGTTTATCCCGTATTCCCGGAGCGTTTTGACAAGCGACCGGAGCAGGCCAAGATCCCCCGGGGCAAAGACAACGAGAGGTGCGTCATAGGCAAGCGACAATTCTGCCATCGCTTTCCAGTTGCTCTCGGTTGCAGCATAGATCAGAGGGCGCCTTTCACGGGTTTCCAGGAGACCGGCTTCCATAACCGCCGGGTCAAGGGCGCAGAGAATGAGTGGATAATGGCTCATCTCTGCAACTTTCCGGACAACCGCCCTGAACACTCCGGCATCGTTTGAACAGGAGCGGACAGCTATCGCATTTGGCACCAGACGACGGCCGATATAGTTGTAGGAGAACTCCTCGATATGCCGGATCCGCTCTTTGAGATCATCTTCGGTCATCAGGTCGTTGACATCGAGAGCGATCGGCGTCGGGTTGTGGTACGTGAACTCATGGCGCTGGAGCACATATTTCCCGCCAATGGTTATCCGGAATTCGCCGGTCCCGATCTCAACCGCACGGACCGGGGGGGTAAGAAGGAGTGCAAGTTCATCATAGGAACTGCGGTTCTCATCGGCAAGGATCGGCGGGCAGTCTGAGAGGACAAGTTCGCCATTGACCAGGCGGGTGGCAAACGCCATGCAGTTGGCCTCCCCGCATTCGCGGCAGTTGGTCTTTGGCAGGAACTTGTACACATCGATAGGGCTGATCTCCCGGATGCTCTTTTTGCGCTTCGGTACCGGCACTTTTGCATTCCCGCTCATAATCTCACGCTCACCCAGTCCTGTATCTGGTCAGCCCGGGCAGTTCCGGGTTTTCCAAGCCGGTGAATCACATCCTTGAGGGTCAGGACCGCAGCCGGGTGCATCATCAGGAAGAGATCCATACCGGAGAGGAGGAGGGTTAAGGCATTGACCGTCTCCCATATCGGGCCACGGAGCTGGCGGGATCCGTACTCGGGCGGCATCTTCATCCAGGCTTCCCGGGCAGCCCAGGCATTGGTAGCAGCGGATATCACCGGGTGCGCAAGTTCGTCATCGCCCATCAGGGCAGCGTAGCGGGCCCGTTCATGGATCGTGAAGGAATATTCAAGGCCGTAGCCGAGGGCAACGGTTGTCAGGTCCATCACAATCTGTTCGGGGGGAATGAACTGGTACAGCCTCCGGTTGAGCTCCTTGGCATTATTCAGTTCAAGGCCGGTGAAGGCGAGGAGGACATGCCCGTGATCCTTTGCCGCCGTTGCCACGCGTTCCAGCGTCTTGGATTCAGCCATATCCAGGGTAACCGAATTCAGGAGGAGGCGTTCCCCTTCGGCCATCTCGGCAACCGCACAGAAAACCTCCGCATCCTTTCTGGGATCACCGCATCCTCCGACAATGATCGGTACATCCACTGCCTGGAGGATCTCTTCAACGGTCTTTACCGCGGATGCCGGGGTTGCATCCTTGAAGAGTGGATCCGTGCTCATCAGGTGGATGGTCACCATATCGGCGCCGAATTTCTTCACGTTCATCTTTGCCCATTCGGCCGGGTTGTCCATCACTTCTGCCACATTCTCACGAAGAACCTTGGGAAGCGAGACATTCATGTCAAAGACATCGAGGGCGATAACCGGGAGATGGGGCGGGAGATGATGCCCGTCAAAGTAGGCCGGTGTTGTTGCCCCGCCGATAGTAACGCTTGAAGACCTGCTCCCGCCCTGTGTCCGGGTTGCCCCGAGGGTCACTTCCCGGATCCTGCCCGGGTAGGTAATTTCAAGAGGCTTGTAGGCCTCCCGGAACAGCTCGGTTGGTTTTGCACGGGGCTCTTGAGGAATGCTGCCCGGAGATGCCGCGGGGGAGTGGAAACCGCTGCCTGAAGGGATGAAGAGTTCAAGGTCCCCGATCTCCATCGTGAAATTCTCAAGCTCCACCTGCTGGACTCCTTTGAGGAGTTCCATTATCTGGGGAGCTAAGGCAAGGAGCTTCTCATTATCCGTCAGTAAATCAGTCTTTTTTTGCGCCACCGCTGTCACCTCCGTGCCGGGACGCCGGCCGTACCGGCTGGATTATCACTTTTTCTGCGGTGATCCGTGCATTTTTCAGGATGATTTTAAACCCGCCGGCATGGATAGGAATATCCCCGGCTTCAAAGACCGTCCGCCCTCCTGATGGCTCATCCGGTTCTGCAATCGCGGTTTTCCACCGCAGGACAACGGGATGCTGGTGTGATTCTAAGAATGTTTTGAGCTCCGGAACGGATGAGACATCCTTTTCCGTTGCAATAGCCCCAAAAACCCCATCAGGGATAAACTGCCGGAGGCGTTCCTTTGTCTCGGAAGGCATCCAGACTACCCGGTCATAACCGCCATCGGCATGCATGAACCGTTTTGATCGCATGTACTCGATCGAGATCCCGTGGAATCCCTCAACCTGCCTGCCGCCGGCAGTCGAGTCCGCCATGGTCGAGAAGGGAAGGCCGTTTACGGTTGGTTCGCGGAAACCCCGCAGCACGATCCCGAACCCGTCAACTTCCGGGATATAGAACGCAATGCCTTCAAAACAGCCGCAGGAAGTATGGGGGTAGCCGAATGCCGAGTAGAGGTAGACCCTGCTCACTTCCCCCATGGAGCGCTTCTTGGCGCTCTCGTTCACGCCGCTGTACTCGCCATTCTCTGCATCGAGACATTCGCCCTTATCGATCGCATAGATCGGGCCCTTGGGATCGATCCCCGCGGCAGCCCTCCCGTCAAACCAGCTGATAGCCCCGCAGTTCGCGTACCGCTGGGGTGTGATCACGCAGACATGGGTCGGGGCAAACGACTGGCAGAGCGCACAGCCATAGAAGGAATCAACATCCTCGTCGAGAAGGCCGCGGGCTCTTGCATCCCGGGCTTCGTAGGTTTCGAGGGCTGCTGCGTAAAGGGGCCGGATCTTCTCCGGGTCGGTAATAAACGAGATCTGTATCTTTTCAATGATGGGGAGCTCGCTTCGGAAGAGCTCGATCATCACCTGGCCGATAAACCGGAATGAGGTGAGTCCTTTTTTGAACGCTTTTTTCGAGAGCCGGATCCAGATATCGTACCGCTGGTTGAGGTGCATGAACCCCTCGATATAGTTGCAGTATTCATGGATCCGCCGTTCAACAACCCCTTCAAGATCGGTCTCGACCCGTGCACCGGAGATTTCCACGAGGATGCCGAGAGGATAGTGCTTCCCCTCTTCCATATCGCTTATATCAGGGCCGATGATCCGGATAGCCCCGTCCTCGACCTGATCGGGTTTCCGTACCCGGACAATCTCGAATTTTTCCGGAAGGGACGGGCCACCAAGCTCGATCTGCATGTCATTTTTCCTGACACGCTCCCCCTCGTGAACAAGGCCGACATCAACAGGAATGGTTTCGAACATGGTATCGTCTAGTCTCCCAGGCCCGAAACAATCCCTTTGAGGTTTGCAGCCCAGTCTTTTATCGTGCTGTTGGGGAACGACCAGCTCGCGTTTGGCTGGTACAGGCAGTCAAGGGTCATGGTCTTTACGCCGGGTGCAAAATGCTTGAGCCCGGAAAGGATGGTGGACTCCATGGCATACGGAAGGCCGACAAATATTGCAAGATCGTACTGCTCTTTCCCATCCAGTCCTTTCCACAAGGGGTCCGTGAGCCGGTTGCTGATGTCGACAGCGGGCATGATGGCTGCCGGGGTATAATTCCGGGCAAGGAACTCCTTGTTGGTACTGGCAGTAACCACTATCGGGATTCGTGCCTTTTTTGCCAGCTGGATAAGGCAGTCGATCAGTTTTTTCCCTTCAACATCGTACTCGACGATCCCGTGTCCAACGATCATGATAGGGCGCTTTGCCCTGCGGATCATGGCATCGGCAATATCCGGTTTCACGATGAGGGATGCTTTCTTGGGGCCGGGGACCTCTGCTGTCTGCCAGGATTCATTCATCGGCATGGTTATCACACCTTCTTATGGATCATGCGGGCGAGGAGCGTTGGATCGGGAATAGGATATTCTTTCCAGTCATGTCCTGCCAGGTGGCGCTCGATCTCGTCTTTCATGGTAAGGGGAATATCTGCACGGGTCCTCACAAACTGGTGGACGTCAGGGGGTATCCCGCCAACCATCCTTTTGTGGAGGTCGATGTAGTGTGCAAGCTTGTTGGCCCGGCCCTTGCTCGTATCATTGGGCCGCATGGTCAGCTTGGCTATCATCACCATCGCCTCTTCCTTGGTCTCGGCTGCAAAGAACAGGTGCTCGGGCACCGGGCCAACGTATACCTTCTCGCCGGTACGCGCATCGTGCACGTACCAGTCTTCCTCACGATCGGCTCGCCCCAGCAGCATCCGGCGGTACTTTGTTCCATGCGGGCCGACAACAACCGGAATGCCCAGCCGCCAGAATCCTGCTGCAATGGCAACGGCTTTCTGGGACATGGCTCCCCATGCAACCCCGACCGCACCGACACGGTTATACACGTAATCGGCAATCTCCTCGTAATTGCCCCGCAGCGGCCGCTTGGCAAAGACACTCGCTATCTTGATTGCGGCCCCGGCAATGTGCGAGTTTGCAACGCATGAACCGACATTGACAATCCCGCCGGCCTCAAATGCGCCGGAGTATTGTTCGTACGCGGTCTTTCCTTCCTCGTTCCGGTACATGCCGGCCGACATGGCAGAGCATCCGGAAGTACAGACAATATAGCGGCGTTTGGCAAACTCCATGCACATCTCCGCAACTTCGCGCGAACCCCTGGGATAATTGGCACACCCGACAAAGGCCACGACACCCGGGATCTCCCCAAGAACGATCGGGCCGCCGACTTTGCGGATCTCAACATCCTGGATGGGCCCGCGTCCAGTACGGATGCAGTATTTGTCTTCCCGGGTTTTTTTGTCTGCTGCAGACACAATCAGACTGTGGACCGGGATCTTCTGGGCACACGCAGGCTCACAGCGCCCGCAGCCAACGCAGTCATCGTAGATCTCGTCGAGGAGGGACAGGTTACCGGCAGCTGCCGCCTTTATTGCCTGGGGCAGAGGGAGATCGTTGGGGCATGCCCTGCGGCAGAGCACGCACTGGGTGCATTTTTTAGCAAATTCGATAAGCTGCTCTTTTGACGGGAGGTTGCCTTTCTTCTTCCGCTTGGGTGAAAGTGCCTGGGCAGTCCGGACTGCCACCTCGCCGACTTTTTCAGGATCAAGGATCAGAGCGCCGGTTACCGTCCCGCTCACAAATCCTTCAATAATATCCGTAACGGAATCGTGCGTCCGGTCCGGGAGACCAAGGCAGTTCTTCTCGCTCGTTGCTATGAGCGGGGTATGGATCCGGGCTGCCTCTTCAAGGGTATCTGTCCTGACACACTGCTCATCGATAACGATCACGTCAGGAACGCCACTCCGTATGTACCGCAGCTGCCAGGATATGGGCCCGATTATTTTGGCTTTGGAGGAGTAGCGGGTCACGTCAAGTGCGGTGCAGCAGATGCCGGTAACTTCGATTGCTGAAGAGAGATTGTTGTCGCGGAGGAAATCGATGATACTTGCAGCCGGGGGGACATTATGACCCACCACAAGGATGACCGGCTTTTCCAGGTCAACCGTTCCAAGACCAAGATCCGCAAGACCGGCCTCCGGGTCTGCCCGCGGGAAATTCATCGTGGAGATCTGGGCGATATCGGCAACTTCCATTCCCACATGGTCTATCATGCCTGCGTGGAAGACCTTGGATTCAAAATCCAGGTTATTGCCTTCCTGGCCGGTATGGGTCACTGCAAGGAGCTGGGTTATCTGGTTCTCGCAATAGTCCAGGACCGGTTCAAGGTCGCCAAGGGTGGTTGGTTTGATACCGCAGACAAGCCTTGTTATCGGGGCTTCGACTTCGATCCCCACATCCGAAAAACTGATGGGGTGATCACGGCCGAATTTTTCTGTCAGATACGAGAGAAGTTCGCGGGAGTGGCTGGTATGCGTTGCCGCCCCGATACATGCTGCAATCAGGACGGTCCGGGACTGCTGGGCAGGCATCGAGATTCCGCAGGCGCCACGCTTCTTGCCGGTGAGATCGCATTTCCCGTACGTGCAGAGACAGCAGAGATCGCAGAACGGCATATAGAATGGTTTGTAGCGTTCCAGGAGATGCTTGTCCCAGGGCCGGAGCGTGGTCAGGGTCGGGAAGGGGGTTGGTCCCTGCACCTCATCCCAGGTATCCCTGACCACTGATCCGATGGAGATATTGAGATCCCTGAAGTGTGCGCCATCAGTTTTCAGTTCCTGTATCCTGAGGTTCACACCGTTTTTTCTCATTCCTTTGACCACCGGGAGAATTCATTTATACATTGAGGGATGGGTCAAATAAGGTTATCGTAGTTTACATCGCCTGAAAAAACAAGGGGCCTGCATGCCGGCCGGATTATTCAGCAAGAACGGTATCCAGCAGTGAGGAGATCGACCGGTACGCTTTCGAAGTGCCGGGAAGATCCAGCAGGGATTTTCCGGCAAGAACGTACCTGGCAAGCTCGTCATCCTGTTCGATCTTTCCAAGATAGGGAAGGCCGGTTTCGGAGGCAGCCCGGTCGTGAAGATCCGCCGGGAATCCATAGCCCCCCACGACATAAAAGTCTTTGAAGCCGATCCCGACTTCCCGGATCACCCGGTAGGCTCTCTTTACATGGGCAAAGGACTTGCTCGAAGGGCCCATGACATCGATGATCAGGTCAACATCATGCGCAATCTTCCGGTTCAGGTGTTCAAGGCCCCCGGGTGAATCGATCAGGATGTACTGGTATTGTTTCGTGATCTGGCCAAGCGCATTTTTCAGGGCTGCGTCGGGGAGGCAGTAGCACCCTTCAACCCACTTGGTCCCGACCGAGATAAGATCGAAATCAACGCCCTCATAGAGCCCGTCTTCCCAGATACGCGTCTCGATCCTTTTCGAGGGGGGAATGCCCACCGTTGTTCCCCCTTTTGCAATGAACGTGTCCGAGAGCAGTTCCGCTATCGTGGACTTGCCGGCGGATTCGGGATCCACACCCACCATCTCGGCGAGGTTCTGGTCGGGATCCGCATCAACGAGAAGAACGGGGGTCCGCTTCTTTTCGATAAGGTACCTGGCCATCAGGGCAACAAAACTGGTCTTCCCGGTCCCGCCCCGGCCCATCGTGACAATCGTTTTCATAAACTGATCTCCTTCATGCATTGTATACTGCAGGCTTCAGGAATTATCACTTCTCATCCCTCGCAAGTCCTGCTGCAAATTCCTGCAGGGCCCGGAACGCAACCGATGAGGATTCATCAAGAGCATTCCCGGATATACCGGTTTCAGAGACTTGTCTGTCGTAGGGAATCATTGCAAAAATCTCAAGCCCGTGTTCATCCGCAAAACGCCGTATCGCCATCTCCTGCCCGGGTCCGTCAACCCGGTTCCCGACAAGACCCACGTTCGCAGTTTCCATTCCCCGTGCAAGACGGCAGATTGCCGCCGCCGTCTCAAGCGACTTGCGGTTCGCATCCGTAATAACGAGGAGAGAATTGACCCGGCCCGCTGTACCGCGCCCCAGGTGTTCAATCCCCGCTTCCATGTCGAGTATGACCGCTTCGTCCCGCTCCACAACCAGGTGACGCATCAGGGCCTTTATCACCGAATGGGCAGGACATGCGCAACCGCTTCCCATGGCTTTTACCGTTCCCATGACAAGAAGATGGGCTCCCGACGGAGTGGGGACCGCGTGTTTCCGGATAATGTCATCGACCGTGAAGGTGAGACGGAAGACGCCGGGATACTCGGTAGCGGTCTTGAGACGGATCAGTTCTTCATTCTCTGCAACAGGAACGATACGGGCAGCTTCCTCGCCCGACAGCCCGAGAGTCATTGCAAGATTGGGGGAGGAATCTGCATCGATGGCAAGCACCGGATGCCCCGAGAGTACCAGGCACCGCGCAAGTGACCCGGCAATAAAGGTCTTGCCAACACCCCCTTTCCCACAGACTGCGATCTTCATTCGTTCCCCGTTGTGTTAGACGTTGGCTGTCCCAAATAAAAGAGTGTTGGGATGTGGCATATAAAAAGGGCGGGAGATTCCGGAATTACTTTTTCTTTTTGAAACTCAGGATTTTGAGATAGTCGGCAGCAGGGCACTTCTTCTTTCCGGCCTGGGCGTCCTCCGCGGAATCCACGGTACAATAATCGCCCGGTTCCTGGTGTTTTGTGCAGCTGGGAAGCCCGGATTCCTGGCCTTTCGTTGGCTGCGAGCCGGAAAGGTTCTTGCAGATATAGGAAAAGTCAACCATAGTGGTTCTCATCTGCTGTAGGGCGGCGGGGATGATAAAAGGAGAGCAGGATTCTTTTTTTGGTAATTTCTTAACATTCGTCAAGCCGTTCAACGAGTGATGAAGTGCATTCTTTGATAATTTCCGGAAATTTAAATTCTGACGTTCTCAGGGGCTTCGATCTCGCTCTGCCCCCATTCGGGCGGCAGCGTGGCATTATAATAATTCTGGCCCGGCAGGTTCAATCGGTATATCAGAAGTGAGGCAGTTCAATATGAAGATAAAGGAGCGTGACCCCATCGCTCCCTCGGGAGGGGGAGGCAGCCCAAGGGGAGCACCCCTTGACCCCCGGATATATCGTTGTATGTTAACAGATATTATGAAAAAGTCAAAAAGAGACCATTTTTTTAAAATCCGGTAAACGGTTTTAATCCACCACGGGGCGTCCTGATGGAAGGCGGCCCCACTCATTATAGTGGGTATGGGGGCCCGAGGACAAATCGTAATAGATGAGAAATTGGCAGATTGGCAGGTTCTGCATTGATCACATTTTTCCGATATGATTGCATGAGGTCGGTAACAGGTAATACGTCGTCATCACAATACGGGGGATGCCACAGTGGCGGGGGCGGAGGGAGCCAAAAAGCCCCCAAGAACGTCAGGTGGGTTGATTCCTTGTTGGTTTCACAATACTAAAAAAAAATATTTGGTGACTTGAATTGAGGAATCACCAAAAAATTATTGATCCTGATTCACTTCTTCGTATACTTCTTTCCGGCAGAGAACGCCTTCTCAACCGGCTGCCCCATCCCGAAATACGTTGCCTGGGCGTACACAATCGGGTGAATTTTTGCAGCATCCGGCTTCCCATCAGTTAAACACGACTTGTCTGCATGGATCTCAACAACTTCTCCGATATACAGCAGGTGACTGCCGCAGTCTACCGATTCAAAGAGCCTGCACTCAAGGTTAACCGGACATTCCACTGCAAGCGGCGCGCTCTTCAGCTTGCCATAAAATGTGGAGAATACCTTTGACTTGTCCTCGTGGGCTCCGGAAACCAGGCCGCAGTGGTCAGCCTCAACCACAAATTTTTCCGAGGGAACATTCAGGCTGAATGTCTTATTCTCTTCAATTCCCTTTGCAGTATACCTCGCCTTGTTGATCGCAACGCAGACCATCGGCGGGGCCATGCAGGCAACTGTCGACCATGCAGCGGTCATGTAGTTGGCTTTTCCATGCACATTTGCGCCCACAAGCAGGGTGGGCATGACACTCATGTACGGCATCGGGCCAAGAGTAATTTTTTCCATAAGGATAATTCGATCCGGCGCGGTTAATATCCTGCGATTCGGAGCAGGCAATCCCTTGTTTTTGGTACATCCCGGCATAAAAAAGACCTCATCATGCGTGCAGAACAATATTCCATGAACCTGCCAGACAACAGATTTCCCGGTAATGCGGGAATTCCAGGATCTGAACTGCCTGATAGCCGGACCAGTGAGTTTTTGCGAACAGAAAAACGATACATTATGTGGGATAATCGTCCAATAATATCACGATACGCTCGCAATAGAAGGTATTTTTGTATGCTTGACATCAGGTTTGTACGGGCCAGCCCGGAGATTGTGAAAGCAGATCTCCAGAAAAGAAACGATCCTGAAAAAATCGGGTGGGTCGATGATCTGCTCAAAAAGGATGCCCGTTCCCGGGAACTCAAAGTCGAGACCGATGTTCTCAGGCAGCGCCGCAACACCATAGCCCGCGAGATCAATGCGGCAAAGAAAGCCGGGCAGGATGCAGCGGCGCTCATGGCCGAGGCAGCGGCACTGCCCCAGAAGATCCGCGATTTTGATGCCGAGCAGGAAGAGATCCGGACTGCCATCAAATCCTATCTCATGCGCCTCCCGAACATCCTGCACGAGAGCGTTCCAACCGGAAAAGACGATACAGAAAATGCCGAGATAAAACGGGTAGGCACGCCCTGGGCCCTTGACTTCGAGATAAAAAACCATGGCCAGCTGGCATCGGAACAGGGATGGGCTGATTTTGAGCGGGCTACAAAGACCAGTGGCGCCGGTTTCTATTTCCTGAAAGGAAGTCTTGTGCTTCTTGATATGGCACTCCAGCGGTATGCCATCGATCTGCTGGTCCAAAAAGGGTTCACACCGGTCATTCCTCCTTACATGATCAACCGGACGTCCTATGAAGGGGTGACCGACCTGGGAGATTTCGAAAAAGTCATGTACAAGATAGACGGGGACGATGCGTACCTGATCGCAACGAGCGAGCATCCCATCGGCGCGATGTACCAGGACGAAATTTTCGAAGAGAAAGATCTCCCATTACGACTTGCCGGTATCTCCCCATGCTTCCGCAGGGAGATCGGCGCGCACGGTCTCGATACCAAGGGACTTTTCCGGGTTCACCAGTTCACGAAAGTCGAGCAGTTCGTGTACTGCATGCCGCAGGATTCCTGGCAGATCCATGAAGAACTGCTTGCAAATGCCGAAGAGATCTTCCAGGGTCTTGGTCTTCCGTACCGGGTCGTGAATATCTGTACCGGGGATATCGGAACGGTTGCAGCGAAAAAATACGATATCGAAGCCTGGATGCCGCGTGAAGATGCCTACAAGGAAGTTGTTTCGTGCAGCAACTGCACAACGTACCAGGCAGTCCGGCTCAATATCAAGGTCCGGGACAAGAGCGATTTTGAATCCAAGCAGCATGTCCATACCCTGAATTCCACGGCTATTGCAACATCCCGGGTCATCCGCGCAATTCTCGAGAATTACCAGAACGCCGAAGGGACTGTCACTGTCCCAAAGGTTCTCATACCCTACATGAACGGTCGTGAGCAACTCTGATCCGGGTGTTTGTCAACAAACACTTATTTTGTCAGGATGACGTAGATAGTACTAGAACGTGGTTGCATGGCATATCCTGATCTCTATAATGATGAATCTGTGCTCTTAAATGCGCAGAATGTCAAAGTCAAATCGGTAACTTTTGAGGCAGTCCTCACGACAAAACGCCTTATTCTGGTTGACAGTAAAAAACACCTCATCGCACCCCAGGAGATCCTGCTTGCAACCCTCCGGGATGTTGAAGAGGGTGAGAATGCGATCCGCGACCCGACAATAACCCTTTCGCTGATAACCAACAGCGGTGCAACACGCCAGATGATCCTGACATTCTCAAAAACTTCCGGCGGGGACCGGAAACGCGAATGTGATGAATGGATCCGGATCCTCCGGCAGAACCTGTCCCCTACTTTCCAGCACCAGATCCGGCCGGCACCCGAATCTCCGGCATCTGCACCTGCACCTGTTCACGTTCCGGAAGCCGCAGCCCCGGCACGGATCGAGATCACGAATCAGCCCCAGCCAAAAAAGAAGATCGAGATTGCCCGCCCGATCATGAAGATCGTTGAGAACCCCCCTGCCGTGCCAAAACCCGTTGAGACCACAACTCTCCCGGTCGGGTCATTCTGCAACCGGTGCGGAAACCGCGTCCCCCCTGAATCTGTCTTCTGCAACCGGTGCGGCACCCCGGTGGTCCGTGACACTGAAGAGGTAGTTCCAACTGAAGTACCTGTGCAGGCGGCTCCTCCGGTGATATCTCCACCGGCCACCCCCCCGCCTGCGCCAATCCCCCAGCTGCATGTGCCAATCCCGCCTCCGGTCTTCGGGTCAGCAGCAGGCGAAAGAAAAGAGCGGCCCATCGAACAGGTCATCCATTCGATCGAGCCCCTTATTGAAGACTCTGTTCCCCGGACCGAACCTGCACCACTGATAATAAAACCCCAACCCGTCCAGACAACCTCAACTCTTCCCCTGGAACCCGCACCGGAACCCGCGGTTAAAGCGGAAGGGGCAGCAGAACCGGCAGCCGGAATCTCATGGCCGGTTGTTGCAGCGGAGGGAGCACCAACAGCGCCCGCACCTGCCGCTGCCGGGGCTCAAGCAGAGATCCCGCCACCACCCCTGCCGGCACCCAGGTCATCCGGCAAAAAGTACATCGCAGTCGCGATAGCGATCATCGTGATCCTGGCCGTCATCGGCAGCGCAGTCCTGTTTATCAAACCCCAGGATACCATTACCCCGACCATCACACCCACACCAACACCAGTATCGACCCAGGTACCAGCGGTTACTCCAACTGCAACCGTAACCCCGTCAGAGACCGTCCCTGCGGTGACAACCAGTGCACCACCTTCTGCAACAACTGCGGCATCATCCCAGTTTATCGTACCCTCAAGCGGAGTCTGGGTCAGGGTAATCTACCCGGGAACCTATGCTTCATCAATCGGGACCCCCGGGGCGGAAACTGCCCGGACGGAAACCGGTGAACATCTCTACCGGGTTTCCACCAGTAACGGTATTGTTGTGGCGTCGGTGCAGAAAGTTGACGCCACGGGTGCTGAGCTCCGGGTTGAAGTGTATAAAGACGGGAAAGTGATTGCAGAGAAATCCACAACCGGTCCGAAAGGGATTATCGAGATACAGATGGATCTCAGGCCAACGCCCGCGCCAACAACTCCTGCACCGGTACCGGTGGTTACTGCCACCACAACTGCTGCCAGCTCCGGCACGGGAAATGCAACTGCCAACCAGACCCAGAAAACCACATAACTCTTTTTTTTTTGGATATCCTGACATTTCTTCCTGACCGCGGAGACCAGACAGAACTTCATCCCGGCAGGGATTTTTGCTCTGTCCGCAAGAAGGTTGTTCTTACTGATCAGCAAATCCCCCCATGAGATATTCACTTTCAGCCTCACTCTGCCAGCTGATCAAATCAGGAATGAGCTACAACTGCAGAATTCCAACAACTTTCCTGATGGCCTGTCCAATACCCTGCGGGATTTGGTTCTTTGTACATTTTCTCATGATTCCGGACATTCAATTTTGGAAATAATGCGAAGCATCCGGCGAGAAGGGATCAGGGAGCAACCAAGTGAAATGAATCCGGGATGTCACACGTTATTTTTAAAAAAAATCCATACTCTTATAGACCGGATTATCCTATTGGATGATGAGGAACCGAATGCCCAAGAACGAGATGCCTTCTGATCTCATGGATCGGTTAAAACTCCAGAAAAAGAAACGGAAGAAAGAACGGGAAAGCAGGATACTGACCGTCTATATCGGTTTAGGTCTTCTGGTGCTGGGCATTCTTGTGGTATTTGCCGTTGTTGCAAGCCCCCTTTTATTTTATTTCCTGCCAATGGAAAAAACAGGAAAAACTGCGGATATCAATATCGGGACATCAGAAGTACCCAGCTACTCGATGGATTCGTTCCTGGAATCAGGCGGTTTTGATGCATCAGCGGACCTGACGATACTTGGCAATGAATTGCGTAACGATGGATCCCATTCGTGGGTTGTTGGAAGAATCAAGAATACCAGTAACCAGTCCCTGAACGGATGCTCGATCTATTACGAACTTTACGATAAGGTGGGGCAGCCACTCGGATCATCCTACACCCTGATGTCCGATCTCCCGCCGGGAGCCGCCAAAGGTTTCAGTACAAGCCCGTTAAACGGTATAGCCGCATCTGCAAAATTAAAATATATCATCGGTACGTAAAAGCGCCCCCATCCGCCTGACGGAATTCCCGAGAGGGGAATACCGTATCATTTCAGATCGCGTACCTTCAAATTTGAATGATTTTCAATGTCCGGCAACGACCATTGGTTCTTCCTCCCAGTCGGCCGGCAGAGACGGATCAGGATTCATTTCGGGGGTGAATACTATTTTTGTAAATGACGGGTATCGGGAACCATTGTTGTATCCGTGGCGGAAACAGGGTATCCGGGTTCTGCAAAAACATCTTGATTGCCATCGCTCTCAGGAAACTGGTTGGGAAGGAAATTGGGTGAGAGAATCAAACCTACTGTAAAAGAGTACTGCCACTTGGGACTCATATGAGGAGATCGGTGAGATAATCCCTTGATCTGGACGCCCCTGCCGGTTCTCCGGCCGGCCTTCTGCACAGGAAAACATCCTCGTCTCAAACAGAAAGAACCTGTATTGACCGTTTTCCGGGTCCTTTGAAGGCCTGGATCTCCCGAATAATCAAAGCGCGGGCGTATTTCCAAATCAGTGCCCTGTAATTCGCAGAAAATTGCGACTATCCAAAAATCGATTTTTTAAATCGGGCTCCGATTGGCAAACGGAGCGATTTGCGAGGAGATTTATTTTGAGGGGTTTGTTATCATTGACATTTTTAAAAGAGAAGAACGCAACCCTTTGAACATCAAAGCAGTATGCGCCGACCGCGGTTTCGCTATTAGTAGAAATTTTTCAGAATAGAGAATCGCACCATCGGTGTTAAAGTGCTGCTATGGGGATTCGAACCCCAGTCGCGGGCGTGAAAGGCCCGCATGATTGGCCGGACTACACTATAGCAGCGCGTTGCTCTATCTAGTTTCTCGTAACGTCATAAATAGGTTATGGATGGGGAACGCGTTCCGGGCCTCATCAATCCGGGTTAACCGGTATCTTTGGGTATAAAAACCCGCAATGGAATCCGGATCAATCCCGTCGAAAAAAAGGGCGCTTGGGACCAGCAACCGCCAATATCCTCCGGAAGAATTATTATTTGTTGATGGGGTATCCTTCCTTCTCGGTAACCGTCTTGAACGCGGAAGCCAGCTGCCGGAAGACCGGCCCGGGTTTTCCGGAGCCGATTGTCCGCCCGTCAACCCACGTGATGGGGGCAACTTCTGCGGCTGTCCCGGAGCAGATTAGTTCATCGGCCGTGTACAGGTCGAAGTACCCGAGGTTCTGTTCCCTGACCGTGATGCCAAGCGATTGTGCGATCTCGAGCACCACAAGCCGGGTGACACCCCTTAAGTTGTTGAGGGTGGGCGGCGTGATGATCTCGCCGTTCTTGACAATGTAAAGGTTGTCACCGGAACCTTCTGAGAGATACCCGTTGGTATCAAAGAAGATCGCTTCGTCCCCTCCCTTGTAGTTCGCTTCGATCTTGGCAAGGATGTTGTTGAGATAGTTGAGGCTCTTGACATTGGGGGGCAGGCATTCTGCCGGGTTCCTCCGGACCGAGACGGTAACCCCCCTGAGTCCTTTCTCGTACAGGTCGCCATACATTGCACCCCAGGTCACCGCGATGACGATTACCGAGGGCTTCGGGCACTTGCGGGGGTCGAGTCCGAGATCCCCGTGGCCCCGGCTGATGATCGGGCGGATGTACGCGTTGTCAAGCTTGTTCCGCCGCAGGACCTCGCAGATGACCTCAATCATCTCCTCCTTGCTGATCGGGGGTTTTAGGTCGATCGTCTTTGCCGAATCAAACATCCGGTCAACATGCTCCTTGAGCCGGAACACTCTCCCGTTGTACGCACGGATGCCCTCAAACACTCCGTCGCCATACAAAAACCCGTGATCGAAAACAGAAACCTTTGCCTGATCTTCCGGAAGATATTTTCCATCAATGTAAATGATCATAGTTGTGTGTGGGGCGTTTTGGGTTTTGTAGTTTATTCTTTGATCCACAGCTGAACCCGGGCATGAGGAATAATTTTTTATCCGGTTACCAGGACAGGATACCATTTGGGGGATCATCGTATCAAAAAAAGTCTCATGGAATAATCCCTCCCGGTATTTCCGGAGGGATATAGATTTTCAATAACGGTTCGTATAAGAACAAAATCTACAAAAAAAGTGTTTATTCTATGGATCTTCCATCAGGTCCTGCGACATAATTCCACAAAGTGTGCGAACATGCCGGCACTTGCCACCGGATGGAGATGGGTGTAACTCCCAAGAGTATTGTTCCTGATCGCACCATCGAGATTCTCCCGAATCCCGATTCCCCGGGAGAGTGTGTAGGCATATTTTGTGTCAGGCGACAGGGCAACATCAGAATAGTGGAACTCATGCCCGCGGAAGCCAGCCTGTCCAAACGGGGAATCTGCCAAGCAGCTTCCCTCGACATAACTGACAACCCTGCGGGAAGGCATACGGGTCTCTCCGGAAAAGACCCCGCACATGGCATATGTCTCGTCCTCCTGCAAATCGTGCCAGCCCTTCCGCATCCGTATCTGTTCCGTCAGGTACATCAGACCGCCGCATTCGGCATAGAGCGGGGTCCCGTTCCGGGAAATCTCCCGGATTGCCTCCCGCATGCGATCGTTCTTCTCCAGATCTCCCGCGAAAAGTTCCGGGTATCCCCCGCCGATAATATACCCGTCGGCTTCGGGCAGGCGATCATGGACCGGGCTGAACGGAACATACGAAGCCCCGAATGATTTCAGGATGTCGAAAAGATCGGCATAATAGAAATTGAAAGCCTCATCGAGCGCTATCCCGATAGTGACATCCTGATCGGGTGCTGCATCAAAGAGCGATGACGGGGGGGGAGTGACCGGCGTGTCTTTCATGAGCGCCCGGAATGCACCGAGATCAACATAATTGGCAATGAGATCCGTAATGGTCCTGATCCGGTCTTCGAATTCCCCGCTCCTTGAACCTTCGCGGTACGGGACAAGACCGAGATGGCGCATGGCCAGCTGCATCTCGTCCATTCTGGGGATTGCCCCGATCACCGGGACATCGCAGTAGTGTTCAATTGCCGTTGTTGCCTTGGCTTTATGCTGCTCCCCCTTGATATTATTGAGAATCACGCCGGCGATGGTGAGATCCGGATCGAATGCCTGGAACCCTTTCACAACCGCTGCCGCACTGCGGGTGATACTCTGGGCGGATACAACGAGCACTACCGGAATATCGAGGGCTTTTGCAACTGCTGCAGTGCTTCCGGTATCGTTGAGCGCCTCAGCCCCCTCGTACAGTCCTCGGACCCCTTCAATGAGGGCGATATCCGCGTCACGGCACCCGTACGAAAAGATTTCATGCACCTGCCGGCCGGAGAGGGTGAAACTGTCAAGATTCCTGCATGGCCTGCCGGAAACCGCGGAGAGATAGGAAGGATCGATATAGTCCATCCCCACCTTGAAAGTCTGGACGCGGTCGGTTTTGCTCAGCAGCGCCGTAAGCGCAAGGGATATGCTCGTCTTCCCGCTGCCTGAACGATCACCGGAGATGAGCACCTGCTTCATGAAAGGCTCCGGAGTACCGCGCCAAACTCACTCTCCACAATGGCCCTCACGCCAAGCGTTTTCGGGTGGAGATCGATCTCAACCATCACGTGCCGGTGGCCGAGATCCCTGAGCGGTTCCACCTGCCGGGGCCCGTTGGTGATCGAGAAACACTCGATTCCCTCTGTGTACTCCTGCGGGATCGCGTGGGGAACACCCGTGATGAGGGCAAAATCCGGCCGGATCCTGCCAAGTGCCTCTCCGAGGGCATCCCCGTTCGCCCCATACTCGTCAAGCGCCCCGATAATGAGGGGAGTGACGCCCCGCTTTGACATCTCGTCAAATATACGCTGTGCATCAGCCCGCACCTTGGGCAGTCCCCGCTGGTCGAGATTGGCGATATACGTGATATCGGCGCCGGGACAGGCATCGTGGAGTGCTATGAGCGGATCGGAGAACATGTATGCCGTCTCTTTCTTGGCGTTCATGATAGCAACACCTTTTTTGCCGCTCCTTGCAAGTTCGAGGAGACGCTGTGCCGCACGATGTTTCAGGTCTCCCCGGGACGGCTCGATATATGCCTTGCAGGCAGCGCCCCTGAGCCGCTCAACCTCGTTTGCCTTCTCCATCATGAACCGCTGCCGGGTCATCTCTTCAGAGGTGATCCACCCGGCCTCTTCGGCTGCTTCAAGCGTCCGCAGGACCCCTGCAATATTTTCAGGATAGCCGGCATGAATATCAACCGCAATGGTGGGGGTGGTGATCCCGGCCCCGTCAATAGCAGACTGGAGATCTTCGCCAATGATCATTGCAACGCAGGTCCCGATAACTGCCATCCGGTGCGGGGAAAAATTATCCTCGGCATATCTGAGAACCTCTTCAAGCGGGTTCTGGCCCCCGAAAATAAATTCATTGTCCGCAAGGGAGGTTGTCAGGACCCGCATCCCATCCTCTTCAAGAAGCCGGGCATGTTTGAAGGAACAGCCGGAGGGCCCGTGAAGTATGGATACGTCAACCTTGAGATCACGGGCCGTATACAGGGCGGCAACAATCGAACTGGGCCGGGGGTGCATGGATTTCATGGTATTTCATCTCCAGGTTTTTACCGCAAGGACTATGGAACCTGTATGAGTGTTGTCCTTTGCAAGGGAATAGCCTTCTTCAAGCGTAGCAGCGCAGGCTGTGATATGGGATTTTAGCTCCCGGTACTCATGCGTCTTTTGTCCGGGAAGTTCTCCTACCCAGATTACCCTTTCGGGGCGGGCCTCCCTGATCACTCCGAGGATCTGTGCGGGGGGGAACCCTTCGCAGACTGCCCCATCACCCGCTGCCTTACCAATCACGAGGGAAACGAACGGGGTTGCCGAAAGTTCCCGTGCATACCGGATAGCATCAAGCGTGGTATCGGCATTCGTGCCGGTGTTCGAGTTGTCGACAACAAGGACCTCCCCCCAGTGGCTGGTGGACATGCGGCCGGGAAGCGCAGTAAAACCGGCAAGAGGTGATGGATCAAAACCAAGGATCACAGCAGCTGCAGCGGCAAGCTCCAGCGGGACCCGGTAGGACAAAAGAAGGAGAAGGGGGTTTTCGAACCGGAATTCCCTGCCGCCA
Source organism: Methanoregula sp. (assembly GCA_041645355.1). GTDB lineage: Archaea > Halobacteriota > Methanomicrobia > Methanomicrobiales > Methanospirillaceae > Methanoregula. Next base: position 99,618 of record JBAZQF010000002.1, on the reverse strand, counting down.
AAAGAGATGTGGCACCGGGTGCCTGATGACGAGACAATATCCCGTACATGATGCACACGGCCGAAATACTCCCCGCACGGAAGATTCCCGGTAACCAGCAGTTGTTCTGAGTGCCGTGCCGATTCCATCTTTGCAAGAACAGCCTGCTTCCTGCCGGCGGCAAAGCGGTAATCCTCGTCAGAGGTGATGATCGCGAGCGTTCCGGCACCCGTAACCCCCAGCGATTCCTCAGCAATCAGCCAGCCGCCAATCTCCCGGGCAAGACCGGCTGCAGAAAGAACCGATGCCGGTGTGATGCTGGACCGGGAGATCCATTCTTTTTCCGGGAACCGGTACGTTCCCGAAGAGGTGTGGAGGATTCCCCGGCCGGGAAGAACGAGCGAGAGGGCATGTGCGGTTGTGGTTTTTCCCCGGGAACCGGTGATCTCGATCATCGGCTTTGGGAGGTTATTTTCGAGAAGTTGCCGTACCGCTTCGTGATGTGATATGACCGGCGCCTTGGCATCCCTGATGAGTACGTGATCCGGGTCAAGGTGAACAGGTGCAACGATCAGATCGTATGTGCGAGAGGCTGCCATTCCGGTACTGACCGGGCCGGATCCCCGGTACACATCCACGCAGTCAACCGTATCGCCGCGTGCAGTCAGCGCTCGCCCGATTACATCCCCGCCATGGATCGTATCCAGAACCAGGATATGCATAAAAAAAGAATTCAGATGAGTGTTAGCGCTTTTGCTGCGTTCTTTACCATCAGATCAGCAAGCAAAGGGTCGCTGCCGATGGGATCCGCATAGACCAGGGGAACGCTCCTGCCGTTTAAGGTAAAGTTACCTTTTTTCACTCCCTCCGGCAGGCCGATCTCACCGGGGATGTCCTTTTCAATGTGAACACCTTTTGCCAGGAACAGCGGAACCACGACAAGAGCATCGATTGGTTCATGCCGGAAGGCTTCAAGCGAGTCCTTGATAGAGGGTTTGTTCATATTCATAAAACCGCTCTTCACAATAAATTCCGGGTGTTTTTCCCGGATGAAAACGGCGGTTTTCTCAACAAGTTCCTGGTTGTAGGGCATTGTGCTTCCATGCCCAACGAGTAACATTCCCTTCCTGCTCATGTAATGAAACCTCAATGATATTCTTGTCTAAAGTGTTTTCGATAAGGTTTGGATATTCCGGCCTTATGTAATCACGCTGTATGAAAAATAGGTACTGATCGTAATAATTTTTATCGGATTGATCTTCATTTTCGTATTACGCGGGAGAGCGCTGCACCGGGTATCGTTTCAGCCGGATAATGCCGGATCATACTGCCGTAAGCGGTAGGGAAGAGAGAACCGTCAGCTGCCAGAACAAAACCGGCACTCCTCGGACAGGCCATCATTTTAATGATGAATGCACATGTGAATACAGGAACGATAGAATGAGCCACGAGGGGTTCGCAACCGGAAAACCGGCAAAGGTCCTGATAGCCGAAGACAGCCGCACTCAGGCCGAGATCCTCAGGAGTATTCTGGAAAAGCATGGTTTTATCCCGGTGATTGCTGAAAACGGCCGGCAGGCTCTTGATATGCTTGACCTGGAGAAACCCGATGCCATTATCAGTGATGTCGTCATGCCCGTCATGGACGGGTATGAGTTTTGCAGAGCGGTAAAAACCGATGAAAGGTACTCGCATATTCCGGTTATTCTCCTGACTATGCTCGTGGACAGCAAGGATATCATTTATGCCCTGGTATCCGGAGCAGACAATTTTATCACAAAACCCTACCAGGGAGATCATCTCATATACCACTTAAAAAAGGTCCTCTCCGATGCAAGCCATCCGCCGGCTGAGGATATGCCGGCTCAGCCATTTGACCTTGTTTTCTCGGGAAAGAAATTCAGGATATCCCACAGCCGTCAGCATATTATCGAGCTCCTCCTTTCCGCCTATGAAGCAGCCGTGCTCCAGCACCAGGAAGTCCTTGCCGGCCAGAAACGTATCTCAAAAGCCAATGATGAGGCGAACCTCTATCTGGACATCATCACCCATGACATCAACAACGTCAATACCGGAGCCCTGGCGCTCACCGAACTGTTGCTGATGAAAACTTCCGACACCCATAAACCCCATGCCCTGCGGCTTGTCAACTGCATCAACCAGAGTACCGAGATTATCGGAAATGTTTCCACAATCCGCAGGCTGCATGAAACAAAAGAGAAGCTGCGCGAGGTTATTCTGGATGAGGTTATCCGGAACGAGACCCGCCGCTTCTCAAACAACCGTATCAACTATTCCGGCACGAACGCCCGGGTTTTGGCTGATACGCTTCTTTGCCAGGTGTTTGCCAATCTTCTTGGAAACAGTATAAAATTTTCTGGCGCGAAAGCAGAGATATCCCTCGATGTCCTGGATCATCCCGATCATGTTGAGATCATTGTCAGGGATAACGGGCCGGGCATACCGGATGAGATAAAACCGGTGGTTTTTGACCGGTTCCGGAAAGGAACGAACCCGAACAGCGGAAAAGGCCTGGGTCTTTTTATTGCCCGGACCCTTGTCGAGAATTATGGGGGGAAAATCTGGGCAGATGACCGGGTAAAAGGGCAGCCAAAGAAAGGTGCGGCGGTTCACTTCACCCTGAAACATGCACGTTGATTTCTCTTTCCCTTGCTCCGGATATTTCAGCAGGCAGGTTTTCCCAGCACAGGATCTTAATGGCCCGGCCCGCGGTTTCAGGTAAAACCCCTGTATGTACTATTGGTATAATTGAGCCAAAAAACCGTGCCTGGGTTTTTATCAACTCATTCCGGCCATTTATTCGCCGGTCCGGACAAAAGAGCCTCTGCACGTAATATGCAAAGGAATTTGTTCCTTTACTTGCAACAGATATGAACTCATGATGGATGCTTTCGAGCGCTTCGGCCTGCTCATAAACGACCGGATAGCCAGGACCCCGATAGCCATAGCGTCCATGGCAGGAATTGTTGACAGTACCTACGTTCTTGAACGATCGGAATATGCAGGTCTCGCATTTATCGGCGGCTATTCCATCGACGAGCCGACAATGGCAGCAGCAAAGGCCATTACTGCGGAAGGTGACCGCAGGGAATTCCTGTACGATAACCCTGCCGAAGAGCTCCTGCGCCAGATTGCCCTCATGGAGAAAAATCCCATTATCCTCGGGCTCAATCTCCGCGGAGTTACCCCCGAGGCATTTTCCTCCCTGGCAGAAAAACTCGGGGACGGGGTCGTATACGAGATTGATGCCCACTGCCGGCAGCCCGCAATGGTTGCTGCAGGGTGCGGGGAATATTACCTGCACCACCAGGAAAAACTGGCAGCAGCAATACGGGCGCTCAAGGCAAAAGGGGTGACCGTATCTGTAAAGGTCCGTGCCGGGGTTGCACACGACGACCGGGTGCTTGCAAGGAACATCTGGTCGGCAGGTGCTGATATCCTGCATATCGATCTCATGGATTTTGGCTCGGCAAAGCTCCGGCAGATCCGGAACAGCTGCCCGCTTCTGATCATTGCCAACAACTCCATCAACACTTTCGAACGGATGCGCGAGATGCTCTCCCACGGGGCAGACATGGTCTCGCTGGCCCGGAAATCCGACGAGAGGACCCTCTCGGGTCTTGATGCAGCCATATCCCGCTATGCTGATGAGGATGGCTGGTACAACTCCCCCAAACAGCTCTGCCGGGGAGGCGATGTCCGTGCCCTGACATTCTGCTGCATGCCGGTCAAGGAGTGCCCCCTCATCCCCACCCTGGCCCGGCTGGACATACCCCGGGAGGACTATATCGACCTGAAACTCGGGTCGGTAAAAGGCACACCCCTTGAAGAGGGAAAACAGACCTGTTTTGGCAGCCTTGCCTGGTGCTGCAAAACCTCATCTCCCTGCATGTTCAGGGATATGACCCTCAAACAGGCACACATCTCAAGGAAAGAGTATATGCGCCACAAGCGCGATCTTTCTGATACGATAATGGGTCGTGTATTCCATGATGTGCCTCCATATGAAAGCAGTTGACCGTGCCCAGCTGGCAATGATCCTTGAGGTCTCTGCCTACCCGAAACCGGGAAATGTTGACCGGTGTCACGATTATCCCGAAACCCGTTTTGAGCATTTCCTTGCATCGGTCATCTACGCCCGCCCCGCACTCGAAGAAGCTGAATCCGGAAAAGGACGGATTGGCGAGATCATCAAGCACGCGGTCCGGGATACCAACTGCCACTCCGGAGGGAACACCCATTTTGGAGCTTTCATCCTCCTCATCCCGCTCGTGTACGGGAAAGATATTCCCGGGGCACTGGAGGCTATCGCGAAAACCGATACTTCGGATGCAGTGGCATTTTACAAGGCCTTTGCCATGACATCGGTCAGCATGAATGCCACGGACGAACTTGATGTCAATGACCCTCATACATTAACCGTGATACGCGAGCAGGACATGACCCTTCTCGATATCATGCAGCATTCGGCAGCCCGGGATATGGTTGCCCGTGAATGGGTTACCGGTTTTCCTCTTACCCGCAGGGGTGCAGACCTGCTCATCCAGTTCGGGGCGGGGCGGGAGTCGATTGTCAATATGTTCATGACGCTCCTTGCCACCGAGCCCGACACGTTCATCATCAAGAAACACGGGGAGGAAGCGGCCCTCCGGACAATGGCTGCTGCCCGCGATGTTCTCGAGGGCCGGCGTTCTATCGAAGAGTTTGACGAAGAATGTATCCGGGATGATATCAACCCGGGCTCCCTTGCAGATATCACCATTGCAGCAATCTATATTGCCCTGGGGGAGGGATGGTCATGGGACTTATAAAAGGCGGGATCAATGAAGTGATAGCTACAACCGCTGTCAATGCTGCCCCCATGGGAATCCATTTCCGGAATGGCAAAGCCAGCATGATCCTTTTTTGTGGCAGCCATACCGCGGTGAATATCGAACGGGATCTCTGGCTGGTTGCAAACCTGGTGCATGATCCGGTCCTGTACGTGAAAACAGCATTTGAGGATCTTCCCCGTGATGCATTTGTCGAGGAACCGGTTGAGGGTAAGACCATGCTCCGGCTTGCAGCAGCCGATGCCTGGGCTGCTTTTTTTGTATCCATCGAAAACAAGACAACGGAAGCGATGAAAGTATCCCTGACCCTGAAAAAAGAGATTATCAGGAACGTGGCAGTCCAGCCGGTCAACCGCGGGTTTAACAGCATCATCGATGCAACCGTCCATGCCACGAGATTTGCCCGGACCCATGATCCTGAACTCAGGAAAATTATTGACTACCATCTTGGAATCGTCAGAAAATGCGGGGGAAAACCCGAGATGGCAGCTCTCGATCTCCTGCTCTCGCATATCCAATAACCGGATGCAACCGGGTTTTTTATTGATTCATGAGGGCTCTCGCATATCTGCTCTTTTGCCCCGCACGCCACAGGCTTTCCTGGGAATGATCTTTACTCATATTGTTGAACGAAAACGAAAAAATGAAGGGGGTCAAGGGGATCGTCCCTTGGGTTGCTTCCCCCTCCCGAGGGTGTGAGGGGGTCACACTCCTTACATTGAGACGAGAATAAACAACAAAAAAAGGATTTCTCAATGGAAAATGCGCTTCACTTAACAATATAATGATGGGGGTTGTTACCCCCATACCCCCCATTTTGATGACCTGCGCCGCCCCCGAAGGGGCGCCCCCGCGGCGCTTCAATTTCCTGCAAATCTGAAGACGACGTTCACATCCGTTTCAACACAACCCGATAATGTTCTTCATTGCAAGTTGCACGTTGTGGTTTATCGTAAGGAATTATCTTTTTGGTTTCTGATCTGATACCAGTCTATACCTTTATTAACGTGGATCGCCACTTCTGATTACTGCATACCCGATATCGATAATCCGAGGAGCCCGGTGAAAATACTTTATGCGGCCGCTTTCCCCCAAAAAACAGACGATCTATGATATCTGTATCATAGTGAGTGTCATCGCAGCAGGGTTCATCACCATCATCAGCCTTGACCGGGGAATTTATGATGTATTTCCGTATTTTTATCTCATCCCTATCGTTCTCCTCGCATTCTCCCGCCCGAGACTGGCTATTTACGGAACGGTTGCCATCGGGTGGCTGTACTTTGCCATCGTCTTTATCACCGGCCTGCCGGATATGCGGACCTATACCCTTGCCACGGTCTGGTTCTATATATTCGTCTCACTGGGGGTTCTCATCTCGACCTATGCCCAGGTATACCGGAAAGAGGGAGAACGGACCTGCGGTACCTACTATAATTCCCAGGCAGGAGCTTTCAGTTACGACCGTAAAACGCTCAGGATCCGGGAAGCCAACAAGAAGTTTGCCCAGATAGTGCGCTATGACAGCGACGAACTTTTGCAGAAATCCTTATCCGACCTGATACCCGATACCGAAGAACGGGATAGTTTCATTGCCAAGATTCGCGATCATCACCGTGTGGGGGATATTGAAGTCCGGTTCCGGGCCTGGGACGGGAGCCTGCGGTGGGCTCTTGTATCTGCATCAGAGTCCGGTGAGCCTTCGGTCATCTGTACTGCGGTCGATATCACTGACAACAAGCTCTGGCAGGAAGCCATATCCCAGGCAAACAAGAAACTGAATCTTCTCAATAATGTGACCCGTCACGATATTCTCAACCAGCTCACGGCGCTCATCGGGTATCTTGAACTCTCCCGCCAGGACACAACGGATCCGGTTATGCTGAAGTATATCGAGAAGGAAGAGATTGCAGCCAGTGCAATCCGCAGCCAGATTCTCTTCACCCGCGATTACCAGAATATTGGCGTACATTCACCCCAGTGGCACAATATCGCGGAGACTATCTCCCTTGCATCGGCCACCATTGACCCGAAAAATGTTTTCATCAGTATCTCGCTTCCTCCGATCGAAGTATATGCAGATCCCCTGCTCGAGAAAGTGTTCTATAACTTAATCGAGAATTCTGTCCGGCATGGCGAACATGTGACGGAGATCAAGATCCGTTCTGAAGAGTCAGAAGACGGCGTTGACATCATCTTTGAAGACAACGGGGTCGGTGTCCCGGATCCCCAGAAAGAGAAGATTTTCCGGAGGGAATATTTCAAGAACACCGGTTTTGGTCTCTTCCTCTCCCGCGAGATTCTTGCAATAACCAACCTTTCCATAACCGAAACGGGAACCCCGGGCCGGGGGGCTCGGTTTGTGATCCATGTTCCGCGTGCAACATACCGCCAAATAAAGAATTTGTAGATACTAAATAACTGCTCTGTCGAAACGCACATGAACCGAGTGAGTTCACACCGGAACGATGAAAATCGGTTGATCCCCTGGAATTAATATGAGCGTTCATAAGCCTCAGGGCCCCTCGCGGGGCACGGCGGGGCAATTACCTGTTTTCAGACTAGCAGGTAATTGATGCGCCGCGGGGGCGCCCCGCCTTTGGCGGCGCAAGCCATCATAATGGGTGTAGTGCGCATCTACCCCATCATCATATTCATCAGGGGCTGTGATTTCATAGGAAATCATTTGTATCCCGACCTTAGTTGATTTGTGAGGGTGCCCCCCCTTTCGAACATGACTTTTTTTTATAGATTTCTGTCCCCATCATGCTCCACGGGGTGAGGGTCGGGAGACCCCGGGCGCCCATATCTCCATCACAATCCAATACTACACCTCGCAGGATCTCTCCAGAGCAGAAATTAAAGTTCCCGACGCGTTCTACCGACAATCAACATCCAATCTGTCGATAAAATCGACCTGTTCTAAAAAAACGTGTCGAAAATATCAGGAAAAATCGACATATCACTACGGGCGCTCAGGGAGATTAGAAACCTCACCCCCCCTAACCCCCTCATATCCCGATAAAAATTCCGGCCCCGTATCGTGCCCCGTTGTACGAGTTTTGCCTCACCCCCCAATCTGGCAGAGGCAATAATTCCGAAAAATACGGTAATTCTCCCGGAATAATTCAGGGTTTTCCGGCGGGAATTAGTGAGGTAATATGTAGCAACGTTACAATCGCCTCCGGCCGGAGCACACTGGCATTGCGTTGTATCCGGGGGGGTTCCCGGGCCGGCCACGCCAAAAAGAACAGAACGGTTATTCACTCAATCCAACTACATCGCACATGGACGTGCATAAAAACGGTATCGAATTTGTCTGGGATTGGTGGCGCAAGAGGAGGGTCATCGATTATTATGACCAACGTTTTCTCCAGGGCAATTTTTTAGCAGACTCTTGGAACCGGATCGCCCATGGGGGGCTCGATGAAACGCTCGCCCCCGATTGCAGTCTCCATGATAACGTGGGCACCCTTCACAACCTTACCGACAATGGTTGCTTCTTTCCCATACGGGTGGGAGCGGAGTGCGGCAAGGATCGCTTCGGCATCTGAAGCCGGAACACCCATCACAACCTTGCCTTCATTGGCAACTTCCAGCGGATCGATTCCCAGCATAGCAGCAGCACTCTTCACATTCTTCCGGATGGGAATCGATTCTTCTGAGATACGAACAGAGACGCCGCTCTTTCTTGCCATCTCGTTGATGGCACTCGCAAACCCGCCACGGGTGGGATCTTTCATGGCATGGATTGTACCGGCATCAAGGACTTTTTCCATCATCTTCCAGAGCGGGGCAACATCGGACTTTATCTGTTCCCCGAGATCGAAGCCTTCCCGGTGGGCCATGATCGCAAGCCCGTGATCCCCAAGAGTTCCGGATACGATGATCACATCGCCCGGGACAAGGCCGTTGTCCCTGACAACTGTCTTTGCAATGCCTATCCCGGAAGTATTGATTGCAATGCCGTCCAGGGCTCCGCGCTCCATGACCTTGGTATCTCCCGTAACCAGGCTTGCACCGGATTCCCCGAGTGCTTCATCCATTGAGGCAACAATCCGGGCCAGATCATTTACCTCAAACCCTTCCTCGATGATCATGCCACAGGAAAGGGCGATCGGTTTTCCACCCATCATAGCAAGGTCGTTGATGGTTCCCGAAACGGCAATCCTGCCGATATCTCCTCCCGGGAAAAAGATCGGGCGGACCACATGGGAGTCGGTGGTGAAGACAAGGTTGGCACCGCAAAACGGGATGACCGCACCATCGTCCATAGCCTCAAGCCCGATACCCCCGGCATTATTGTTTTTGAACTTTGTGAGGGTCACGAGCAGCTCCGCCATCACCTCGCCACCGGCGCCATGCATCATGTTGACTTTCATCTAATCCTCCACCTCGATCTCAACGTTTGTGACAACAATTTCCCGGCCTCTGACCAGTTCCGGAAGGGACCCGCATTTCGGGCAGACAAAAATTTCCTCACCGGAATACCCGCAGTGGCATTTTGTCTGCGGAGCCATCTCGTGGCATTCAAGGATGGTTGTTTTGAACAGGGGATCTTCTTCCTTGATCGTGTCAAAGAGGAAGGTCACCTGTTCAGGGTTCACCATCGCCATCTTCCCCATCTCAACGCTGACCTTCTTCACCCGTTTGGCATTATTCTCAACCGCTGCCCTGCGGGAAGTAGCATAGAGGTCATACGCAATGGAGTACTCGTGCATTATTCCTCCAGCGTGGCATATACCTGCTTGAAGATCTCAAGAGTTTCAAGACCTTCCTCGCGGGACAGGCGCTGGATGGCAAACCCGACATGGACAAGGACATATTCCCCGACTTTCACGTCAACGAGATCAAGGCGGACTTCCTGCTTCAAGTCACCATAATCCACCAGTCCGATATTGCCGTCTCGGATCTCAAGCACTTCTGCGGGAACTGCAACACACATCGAAAGTCCTCGGAATAATCTGACTAGTACGTGGGCGGTTCAACCACATAAAAACAGTGATATGGATACTGACCCGGCCGGGTTGAAGGAGACGGGAACACCCATACCCGGATAGAAAAAAAGGCCCATTCCAGATAAGGCTGACTGCTTGTAAAAAAAACTGATTCAAAAGACAAAGAAATTGCGGGATTTCCCCTTACCAAACGCCGGGGAAGAGATTTGAACTCTTGAGGTGCAGGGCACCAGTAGCTTTCAAGGCTACCGCCTTCCCGGACTAGACTACCCCGGCAGTGCTCCATATGTTGGCTGCGGGATATAAAAAAGGCTTCTTATCGCGAATGGCAGAAGAAGGGGCGACGGGTTACTTTCTGATGTACCGGCTCATGACGATCATTGCAAGGCAGGCAGCAAAGACGGCAAGACCGGGCTGTACTGGAGATTTTTGCGTTGGGGGAGGCGCGGGCGTTTCAGCAGCGGCAAACGGTGCCGGAACCGTAGTGCTGACCGCAACGGAGTTGACATTCTCGCCAAACAAAAAAACATCCCCGCTTATGCCGTACCGGTACGGGTAGATTTTTACATACAGGGTCTTGCCTTTTCCAATAAACTCTGCCATCTCCGGGTTGAACTCCCCCTGGTTGTTCACAACCCGAAGAACATTCTTCTCATCAAAATATTCTATCACCCAGTCTATCGTGGATGAGGTATACAGGGCACCCGGACCCGTTCCCGCCCGGACAATAAAAAACGCAGGATGATCCCGGGAAGCACGCGTATGAGCCGATACGACTGCTTCAATGGGGGTTGGGATCTCCCCGGCCGTTGCAGTTACCGAAGGCCGCTCACCGAGGACTGATATTGTCCGCGAACCCAGATATCCTTTCGCATCGGTGAAACTGATCTCATAATCATCAGGACCAGGAATCGGGATATCAGCGGAAAAATCCCCGGCATAATTCGTGTTTACATAGGCAGGACCGAAAACTGCTGAGTTGTCGGATCCAACCACCTCGATCTGGATACCGGAATTGAGATCATTTTTCGCATTGCCGGCAATGTAGAGTTTGCCATTGTAATACTGTGTTTTTGGCGATGAGAGGAATATCTCATCAGAGCGATCAACCAGCTGTACAAGGCGCATAGTTACGGAATTTCCCATCCCGTTTGCCGGCACTTCCACTTTATACATCCCTTTTTTCAGACCCGTAGTATCAAAGACGGCCCGGAATGTCTTATCCTGCTGCACGTACGAGATCTTCCGCTGGATCTCGGTGGTTGTGGTCAGCTGGTAATAGAGGACCACGTCAATGGGTGTGCCGATGCCAAACGTGGTCGTTCCTGTCACGATGAGGGGTTTTCCCACGGCAAGAGTCTCGGGAGCATCGATATTGACCTGATATGCCGAAACTGCCGCAATGAGAAAGAAAAGTCCCACCAGGTACAGGAGGATCTTTTTCATCTATACAAGATAAACTATTAGGATGTTAATGATTTCTGAATTCAAAGAAAAACCCATGGCATCCTGGAAAGGATCCGAGCGTTACGGAGCGGAACTGCTCGACTGCCTTACCATAATTTTTAAAAGTGCCGGATGCTCCTGGTCAAAATGCCGGATGTGCAGCTACCGGCACGAGCGGTACGGGGAGCAGTCCTGCGAAGCACTTCTCGGTCACCTCAGGGCCCAGCTTGCATGGATCCTTGCAGAATATAATGTGGCCGATTTCCGGATGGTGAAGATCTTCACCTCGGGGAGTTTTTTTGATCCTGCGGAAGTCCCCCCGGCCTTTCTGGATGATATTGCCACCGTCTTCAATGGAAAACTGCTCATCGCAGAGACCCGGCCGGAATTTATCCGCGAGGAAACCCTTGTCCCGTTCATCGAGAAGCTCGATGACGGGAGCTGGAAGATGCCGCTCTATTGCGCTGTCGGGCTTGAAACGAGCAGTGATGAGATCCGGGAGAAATGCATCTGCAAAGGGTTCACGTTTGCGGAATTCAAAACCGCTGCACGGGTAGCCCATGCCGCGGGTGCCGGCATTAAGGCCTATCTCCTGCATAAACCCCTGTTCCTGACCGAAAAAGAAGCCCTTGATGATATGAAAAGATCGATCCGGGATGCCGCGGAGCATGCCGAGATCATTTCCATGAATCCCTGCACGGTCCAGCGGAAGACCGAACTTGAATTTTACTGGAAGCGGGGGGCCTATCGTCCACCCTATCTCTGGAGCGTTCTTACCCTTCTTGAAGAATCCCCGGTGCATATGACCTGCGACCCGCTTGGCGGGGGCCAGAAGCGGGGACCGCACAACTGCGGGAAATGCGACTATGAACTGGTCAAAGGTATCCGGGATTATTCCCTGAATGCGGACCGGGAACTGGTACGGGCACTCCTTGAAACCGAATGCGATTGCAGGGCCGAATGGGAGTATGTTCTCTCGAATGAGAAGCCATACTGCATGCCGCTGACGCGGTAAAAAACCCGGGTTTTTGTTGAAACGCACACGAACGGGTGTTCACGCCCGAATTATGAAAATCAAAAATTTGGCTCTGTAGAATTCCTTCTATGCATATTGGTGGAACGGAAATTTACCGGAGATTACCCATGCATACAGCATGTCACCAATAATGTATTACCGGTATATACCCTGGGGATCCAGTGCGTATAAAATGATAACGTGGATCAATGAACACCGGAAAATTATGTGCGCATAATTCGGCATTTTTGCAACTAAATCCCGAAGTGACCCTCTGGGTGGGCAATCCGGGGCCGTAGCGGGCCCTGATTAGGGGAGTGGGAGAGGGGGATTATGGGAGGTTGGGAAATACCCTGGTATGAAGTAAAGGGTGGTTTGAAAGATTTTTTTTTAAATCTTTTGATCTTATTTTTCAATGCATGACATATCGCTTTGCGATTTTATTATTAATATAAAAAAATATTTCTCCATAGCAGGATTTCCTGAAATTTCTGCTGCAAGCCAACCTGCCGGAAATCCGGGAAGGACTGCCGAGGAAAAAAGACGGGCTCAAAAAGTTAGCAGACTCTGTCGAACCCGTTCTTGCCCGAGGGCATGAGAAGATTATCTTCTGTTCCCATGAAGTTTTTCCTGTGCCCTGTGAGCGCAGCGTATGGAAAAATGGAGGAAAGAAAATGAACCTACCTAAAATTGGTGTCGTCCTGCTGCTGTTACTCATGGCAGCGATGACGATGGTACCGATGGTGAGTGCTGTGGAAACCGGGGACTCTTTGGATCTCTCATCGACAATTGAGAAGAACTACATTCCCGAAAAGACTGCATATCTAACGGCAACCGCCGCTGTAAAGGAGTTTACCCAGAGCGGGGCACTTAATAATGCCTGGAACGGGGCACAGGTAAATCCCAGACCGGACATTATTTACGATCTGAACGGAAAACGGCTATTTTACTTGTTTACGGTTGAGAATAACGAAAATAAGATAGGAGAGATTAAAGCAGCCGCAAGCGATGTTATCGGAGCATCCATTATCACGATCGGTCCGGTTACACCTCCAATAGACAAGGATAAGGTACGATCCCGGGCAACGGAAATCATCAGCCGGAACGGGAACAATGCAGTTATCAAGTCAATTGACCTTGTCTGCTATAATTATCCGGAAATCGGGGTTATGGTCCGGTATTCGGTAAACAGCGGAACTGAAGAGACCCTGGTATTAGATGCTTATGATTTAGCCGTTGTTCCCGCATCCCATATGGATTCATATTACCAGAATATTCTTCCGACTGAAACGAAGGCTCGTATCACAAGGGCGGTCTCCGAACGGAACGCGCTTCTTGTCCAAGAGACAACTGTCTCCCCCAAAGCTACAGTGACTAAGACCCTGAGTGGGTTTCCCCTGTATCCACAGCAGGGCAGCGCATGGTGCGCGTTCGCGACAGCCCAAATGATTTCCGGATATTATGGATACTCCAGGACACAGACGGGAATCGCCTCTACGATGGGTGTAAACCCAAATAATGGCGCCACCATCGAACAAGCGGGGTCGAATTATTATCAGGTGTCAACTGCAAATGGAGGATTGGGAAAATCCGGATCGTTTATCAGATATACCGGGCAATTCACCTACACGGATATCATGAATGAATTAGGTTCAAACCGTCCATTACATACGGATCGGTATGAATCTGCATCATATCATGCAAGGGCAATCGCAGGTTACTCATATACCGGCACATCGCAGTACATATATATCTACGATCCATGGCCGGTGAACCAAGGATCGCTCTACTGGGAGAACTGGAATGCATTTACCGGACAACCTAACCCGGTCCATGCGATCCTTTATGTCAGGAATTAATAATATCCCCAGAATCAGAGTGATCCTGATGAAAATTTATATATTTTCTTCTTTTTTCATCCTTGCACTCCTGATTGTCCCCTCTGTGGCATCCGGAACTCCTGCAGATGCGCAACTGATATGGAAAGTACCTCTTCCGGATTCCGGCGACCCTGCAATTGAGTTTCCGATAGTTACTGCCACTGGCAGCCCTGTTCTGGTTACGGTAAATTATCAACACCAGCCCAGTCTTTTCGTATTTAACGGAAACGGGTCTTTGCTCTGGAATATAACACTGGCTGCCGAAAAAACTCCCTGGCTTTCGTCAGTAAGTATAGTACCCGACGGATCTTGGCTGACGGTTACTCAGCTGGTTCCGGGATGCTGTCATGGTTCAGTTACCAATACATCGCAGAATAAAGTATTATCCTTTGACAGGACAGGAAAAAAATCCTGGGAATTCATTACCCGGAGTCCGCCACTCTCGTTATCAATTCTGAAAACAACCCGGGATATCCTTGTCGGAACTGCCGATGGATGGATACTCTGTCTCAATGAAAATGGATCCGTTCGCTGGAAAACAACCGTGGATGTACCGGTAACTACCCTGACAACATCAGAGGATGGAAGTACCATTATTGCAACGGGAGATTCGAACTATGATTCCGGTGTCCGATATGGAGAAACATCCCCTTCGTTTGATCTCTTTATTCTTAACAATAACGGAGTTATTCTCGGTAAATACCTGACGAAAGAAGAAAATATTGCAAAGACCAGCAATAACGGATCCGTTATCGCGGTCTTAAGCAGACCCTCTGGAAACCTTATATTCTTCAACCGTACTGGGGCTAAGCTGAACGAACAAACGTTTCCTGTTCCTCCGGCGGCTCATGCCATGACTCCCGATGGAAGCCGAGTTATTATTGAAACTGATCGTGGAGAGGTCTACTGTCTCGATACAAACGGACTTTTTATATGGAATAAATCTATTAAACCCGGTTCGCAGGGTCTTGCAGTCTCCGGAAACGGACAGAATTTTGCAATAGGAAATGGATCAACCTTTGAAATCTACCGTATAACCGGTGAACCATTGGGCGTATATCCTGCCAGCAGTAAGATTCGTTCCATAACCATGGTCCCTGGCAGCGATTCATTTCTTGCATATTCAGATCGTGAGTTGTTTTTTATTTCAGTGACCCGGGCAGATCCTTATGGGGAACATTCTCCAGTTCCTGGCTCTCAAATCCTGCCGACTACAGTACAAGTGGCCGCGGCTGCATCCACCACGCAACACTCTTCGCTCTCGATTATATTTCCTTTATCAGCAATTTTTATCGCCGGAGTATTGGGAGTCATTTTCAGAAAGTCATGAGGATAATCTGATTTTTCATATCTATGTGATAACCAGCGGTATATGATTATCATCACCCTTCCGGGGAGCGAGGACATATATCCTTTCGATATATGCGACGATATCCGGATGTGGATCATTCATGCTCTCGGATATGAAAAGTTTTGACCGATATGATTTGTAGAATTCGTCCCCGGCATCCCCCTTTGCTCTCAAAGCCCGGCCTTATGCTCCTACTCATTTCCGGTAAGCCCTGCGTTTGCCGGTTACCATCGGGGACCGGTCCGGTCCCACCGGGGCAGGATGGTGAAAAACCTGGCGTTACTCACATTTCGTGACGGGGGGTCCCACTCTAACCCCCCCCTCCATTATTTTTTCAAAACCGGCCGGACCCCCCACTGGAACCGGGCCGGGCGAAGTTTGTACTGATGGGATTTGTCGATAGAAGTGGGATTGGGTTTTGGGGAAAATGGGTGGGGGATTAGGAAGGTGTTCCGCGTTTTCATGAAAAATAAATTTAGGTGATTCCTCAATTCAAGCCACCAAATATTTTTTGTTTCAGTATTGTGAAACCAACGTGGAATCAACCCACCTGACGTTCTTTTGGGCTTTTGGGTTCCCTTTCGCCCCCGCCACGGTGGCTTCCCCCGTACTGTGATGACGACGTATTACCTGTTACCGACCTCGTCCAATCATAATGCGCCTTTGTCCCCCTTGGGGGGGACTCATTCGCGCAAGAGGGGGGTATGATGTAATTAGTGGCTTGTAATAAGGAATTGCTTTTCTTATTTTTTTGCCCGGCCCTGGATCTCGAGCTGCCGCACCAGCAGGGGCAGGAAGGTGCCTGCATCGGAAACAATGCCGATAGCCTGGGTTGTTCCCCGGTCCATCAGTTTCGTTAAATGGGCAGGGTTGATATCAACGCAGATGGTCTTGACACCGGAAGGCAGGCAGTTCCCGACCGCAATGGAGTGCAGGAGTGTTGCTATCATCAGGACCATGCTGCACCCTTTGATATGTTCCCGCATCGCATCCTGCGCTTCCATGGCATCCTGGATTACATCGGGAAGTGGGCCGTCGTCACGGATAGAGCCGGCAAGGACGAACGGGACATTATTCTTTATGCATTCGTACATGATGCCCCCGGTAATAACTTTTGTATCAACCGCTTTTTGAATGGACCCGGCCCGCATGATCTCGCTGATCGCGTAAAGATGGTGCCGGTGACCTCCCATGACCGGCTTGCCGGTTGAAATGTCCATGCCGAGCGAGGTGCCATACAGATTGTATTCAATATCATGGGTTGCAAGGGCATTGCCGGCAAAGAGCACATCAACGTAGCCATCCCGGATCATACCGGCCAGGGCCTTGTCGGCACCGGTATGGATGATGGCAGGTCCTCCGACAACCGCTATCTTGCCACCTTTTCTGTGTACCTCCAGGATCTCTTTGGCGATCCTGGCAATCAGCGTCTCGCTGGGGCGTTCGGGTGAGACCGTCCCGTGCATGAACTCAAAGGTGCTCTCCTCGCGGGGTCTCTGGGGATAGATAACGCTGACTCCCTGCTCCCCGACAACCACCAGGTCGCCTTTCCGGATCTTGCCAAGGGGCATCGCGACTGCTTTCTTCTGTGCAGGATCGACAACGATGAGAAAATCCATCTCGATCGCGTCGACCGGGATCCATTCGCCATGGCATTTGACCTGGGTGGGATGGTTGCTGGTTGTGTAAAATTCCTTTGGCACTACCCGGTCCGCTTCCGCTGGAACAAGATAGACATCTTTCACTTCAACGGGACGTGCGCCAAGCCGGTGGAGTTCCGACAGAATAGCGTGAAGTTTCTCCTTGCTGGATGCGGCGATGCGCAGGCGGGCATAACTGGAATCAGTCTTCTTTTTCCCGATGTCGAACACGAGGATCTCAAAGTTTCCCCCCATGTCCATGACCCGGTCAAAGAGCTGCGTCATGATGCCGGAGTCAATGATATGACCCTGCAGCTCGATCTCCTGAGACTCCCCCATAGTAGAGAGATCTTGGCCGCGGAACTTTATATTGATTCCTGAAAAATATGACAGAAATGTGCTTGTTTTTCGGTGATTGGCATGATTTGGGGGCGATTGGATCGGGCTGACCGATCCTCCCGGTTATATTGTGGAATGATTTTTCAAAAATTCTTCGGCTGCATCCCGGTCGGCCCGGGTGTTGACATTCAGGGCAAGCCGGGGTTCATCGAGTAGCAGGGAAAATTCATCCTGTTCCTGATCGATCCGATCTCCCCGGAGAATATTTACCCCGGCCGGACAGGCTTCAACCCCCTCAATTTTTTCACGGTAGGGCATGCCCCCCCGGCAGGATGTTACGAGCGTTGACGGGACCCAGACCGATAATGCATCGCGGTTACCCTTTGTGTATGCCTCGCGAACAGACCGGATAATTTCTGCGGTTATGCAGGGGATATCGGAGACGCTGATGAAGAGCGGATCTTGTATTTCCAGCTGTTTGACAATCGCTACCATATCCTCAATATATCCGGTTCCTTCCGATGTGTAACAGGGAATCTCATGGGCCCGGCACCAGTTGAGGGTCATGGGAGTTTTTTTTGAACCAGCTACCATGACGTGACAGCCGGCAGCAGCGAACGCATCGATGACATACGCTATCATGGGCCGGCCGCAGATGCTGATAAGCGGCTTCTCGCCAAGGTTCAGGCGGGAGCCTGCTCCTCCGGCCATTATCAGTGCATACATGCAGCAAGTGCCTCAACAAGTATCCGGTTCTCGTCGCGGGTTTGCACCGCTACCCGGATACAGCTCGGGAGACCAAACGATGTGCAGTCCCGGACAAGAATCTCGAATCCCGACAATTTTTCGCAGATGGGTGAGACATTTCTATGGCAGTCCACCAAGAGATAATTTACCGAAGAGGGATGGCAGGAAAGTCCCAGAGCAGTCAGTGACTGTACAAGCAACCGGCGTTCATGCTCGATCTGCCTGCGCGAAACGGAGAGATCCTCCATATGGAGCAGTGCCTGGAGTGCGTACGCCTCAGCATACGCATTCACCGTCCAGGGTGACCGGGCCGTCTCAATCCGCTCGATCAGATCCGGATCCCCGAACCCGTACCCGAACCGTATCCCCGGAACAGAGAAGCACTTGGTGAGGGATCGTAAGACAAAAAGGTCCGGATCGCGGACATCGGCAACACTGCATGCAGGATCGGATAACTCAATAAATGCTTCATCGCAGAACAGGAGACCTCCGTTCTGCTGTGTATCCCGGAGCCGGGCCAGCACGGCTTCTTTTGCCAGCAGATCTCCTGAGGGGTTATTGGGATTGCAGAGGAACCGGATATCGGCACGATCAGGATCCATGCTCTGCCTGCCCCCGGCAAGTCTGGCGGATAATGCATATTCGCCAAATGTCTGAGGCTCTGCAAAAAATGTTTTCCGGTGGCCGTGTCGTCCCAACTCAACTGAACAAAATACCCGGATTATCTCAACGGATCCATTCCCCACACAGATCTCTTCGGGATCGCGGTGGAATACCTGCGCGATCCTTTCTTTGAGTTCATGGTACGAATCGTCCGGGTATGAACCAAGGGACTCTGGATCGCAGTGCCAGTCAAATTCGGGAGGATACGGGTTGATGCTCGCGCTGAAATCCAGCACCTGTTTATTGGTTTTTTCCTGCTGTCGCTTTCCGGTCCCCCCGTGTGTTACCCTTTTTGGAAAGTCAACAGCCATAAAATTCCGCTCTTTTCCCTGAATACTTGGTTAAACTGTCTTAAATGCATTTTGAACAGGAGTGTGCCACTAAAGCACAAGATATTTATATCTTAATGTGTTATTTTGATTCATCTGGTTAAGTCAGACACAAGAGTTCTCTATGTCTGACATATGAACGACAGATGCCAGACATATGTCAGAAATGTGAGATACGATGATGCAAAGAATCACGCTCCGGTTGCCCGAACAGCAGATCAATCTGCTCCAGCAGATGGTAGACACGGGTGAATACCCCAATGTATCTGAAGCTGTCCGGGCTGCAGTCCGTGAACTTGTGGAAAAACGTGCAAGTCGTGTCCTGAAGGAAAGCGACCAGGTTTCATTTAAGGTTTGAGAGGGATAGAAAAATGCAAAGCATCATAAACGACGCATTAAAAAACGCCGAGCTTGAAAAAGAGATCAACAAGCCCGGCAGTGCAAACGCAATGGAAGATGACTTTGTCGGACAACCAAGAATCGTAATCATCGGCTGCGGTGGTGCAGGGAACAACACCGTAAACCGGATCCACCACATGGGAGTTTCCGGCGCAGAAACGATCGCGATCAACACCGACAAGCAGCACCTGGACATGATTCAGGCCGACAAGAGAATCCTCATCGGCAAATCCTTAACAAAAGGTCTCGGCGCCGGCGGTTACCCAGACGTTGGTAAACGTGCAGCCGAGATGGCCCGCCCGACCCTCGAGGCAATCCTTGAATCCGCGGACCTTGTCTTCATCACAGCAGGTATGGGAGGAGGTACCGGTACCGGTTCCGCACCCGTAGTCGCATCCATTGCAAAGGAGCAGGGTGCAATCGTAGTCGGCATGGTCAGCTACCCGTTCCAGGTTGAGAAGGCCCGCCTGATCCGTGCAGAAGAGGGTCTCGAGGCACTTGCAGCAGCTGCAGATTCGGTTATCGTTCTCGATAACAACCGGCTCAAGAACTTTGTCCCCAACCTGCCGCTCGGCCAGGCATTCTCCGTCATGGACCAGCTCATCGGGGAAACCGTCAAGGGAATTTCCGAGACCATCACCGAGCCCTCGCTCATCAACATCGACTACGCCGATGTCCGGGCAATCATGTCCAAGGGCGGCGTTGCAGTCATGCTCGTAGGAGAGAGCAAGCAGCAGAACAAGGCAGAAAGTGTTGTCCGTGAATGCTTAAGCAACCCGATGCTCGATATCGACTACCGCGGCGCAACCGGCAGCCTGATCCACATCACGGGAGGAACTGACCTCACCCTGCAGGATGCAGAAGAAGTTGCAACCTCGCTCACGTACGAGCTCGACCCCCACGCAGATGTTATCTGGGGTGCCCGTGTCCGTGGCGATATGGAAGGCAAGATCCGTGTGCTCGCCATCATGACCGGTGTCAAGAGTGCCCAGATCCTGGGAACCCGCCAGTCCTACAAGACCATGATCAACGACATCGAGGAGAAGCGCGCGAACCCCAAGGCTGTTGAGATGCCCCAGAGCCGGAGAAGCGGCGGCAGGGACCAGAACAGCGGCGGCGGCGTCCTCGAATGGGTCGGTTAATTCTGCCACGCACAAAAAAATTCAAAAGTTCCAAAAAGTCTCTTAAGTATTAGGGAATTGTTGGTCTAATCCAACTACCAACATCCTTTTTGTATGGTTTTGCTGCCTTGTTTTGTCATAATATGCCAAAAGGGGCTATTGTATTCAACCCCGGAATCCCGCCGAAACACTTAATAGTTCCACACTCCTTTAAAATATAGTACATTCGACCAATCCTTCGCTGGGAGGATGGGGGTGGAGCCCGTGTAAACGGCGCACCCCGGTATCGGGAGTTGAACATCATGAACAGAGTGTTGAACAAAGACTTCGCTTCGGGGTCTTACCTGAATTCTGCGCTGATTACCTTTTCTGATGTTTTTCACCCTGCATCCTGCATGCAGAGTTGTCAAATGAGAGACCCGACAGGGCGTGTGGAATTTTCACCCCCCGGGTCAGATAACCCTCAAACAATAATCTCGCATTTCCCGCAAAGGAGCATCTGATGAGGAGTGGTATCGCATGTTGAATGACCTGATGGAAAAAAGAAAAAAAATTCTTGCTGAGTCTGAAGAACACAAAAACCGCCGCAACGAGCTCAACGCCAATGCAAGCAAGTTCGCCCGCGAGCGTAATACCTTAAACAACCAGACCCGCGAGTTCGTGGAAGATGCGCAGAAGAACAAGGATCTCCGGGACAAGTCCAACCAGGATGTCCTTGACCTCAAAGCCCAGCGCAATGAGTTCAATGACAAGGCAAACGTCCTTTTTGAAGATATCGAATCCTTCAAGAAGGAACACGGCACCTTAAAAAACCGCGGTATCAAGGAACTCCAGAAACAGATCGAGTACATGGAGTACCGCCAGCAGACCGAAGTCTTCACTACCGACAAGGAACGTGAGCTGATCGAGAAGATCAAGCAGATGAAAGGACAGGTCCGCGAGCAGGAAGCCGAGCTTGAACAGAACAAGGAGATGCGGACAAAAATTTCCGAGGCCCGCGAGTTTCGCAAGGAAGCTTCCGATCTCCATGCAAAAGTAACGGAAGTTGCCGAGCTTGCCCAGAAGCACCACGACCTGATGGTCGAGTCTTACCGCAAGGCTGACAAGTCCCGCGAAGCAGCAGATGCAGCCCACAAGAGTTTTGTCGAGGCACAGGAAGCAGCAGATGCCGAGCACAAGTTCTTTATTGCCTGCCAGAAAGAACTCCGCGACTATGACAAGGTTATCTCCGGCCTGCGCAAGAAGACCAAGAAAGTCAAGGTCACCAAGGAGCAGAAGGCCGTCAGAAAAGAAGCTGAGAGCCTCTTCAAGAACTTCCGGGCGGGAGAGAAACTCACGACCGATGATATCTTACTCCTCCAGCGCTCAAAACTCATCTGATTTCATCTTTTTTTATAAACATCTGCCAATAAATCCAGGAACTGAGCGCAGCGGTTCAAATATCGCAGAATGGGACCTGATGCCACCAGGGGCTGACATGAGTAACGGTTTAATAGATTTACGGCGTTTTTATAATTATAATGGCAGAAGGGCGGACATTAGTCCTCAGTGTAGATCGCGACGATGATATCGGATGGAAGGCGAAAGTCGAAAGTCCGTGTATCGGCCGCTCTGCATGCCTGAATGCTGCCAATACCCTGGCACTTGCAGATCCTGAGGACTCCGATGTCAATGCCATCTTTTCAGCAGTCAAGATCTTTGATGAGCTGACCGCCAAAGGAGAAGATACAGCAATAGCCGTTATAGCCGGAAACCACCTCCACATGATCGAGGGTGACCGGAAAATTGCCGCATCCCTTGAGCAGGTGGTAAAAGAGACCGGTGCCACGAGCTGCATCCTTGTGACTGACGGTGCAGAAGATGAGTACGTTATCCCGATCATCCAGTCCAAGATACCGGTCTCGAGCATCCGGCGGGTGATCGTCAACCAGATGCCCAACCTTGAGGGCACGTACTATATTCTCAAGAAACTCCTCGATGACCCGAAAATCTCCCGGATGGTTTTCATACCCATCGGTCTTGCAATGCTCCTCTATGCCGTTGCCTACCTGGCCGGCTGGCCGGGGGCTGCCACGATTATCGTTGTCGGTGTTATCGGATGTTACCTCCTGTACAAAGGGTTCGGGTTTGATGAACTCTTCCATGGGATCATGGACGCACTCAAGGTGTCGCTTTCCCGGGGCAGGTTCTCGTTTGTTACCTACACGACAACGATCCTCCTT
Organism: Methanoregula sp.; assembly: GCA_041645355.1. Taxonomy (GTDB): domain Archaea; phylum Halobacteriota; class Methanomicrobia; order Methanomicrobiales; family Methanospirillaceae; genus Methanoregula. The sequence goes on along the minus strand of JBAZQF010000002.1, from coordinate 76,676 downwards.
GTCATTATCGGGTTTACGGTCGGCTTCATCAATGTCCTGAAATATTATTCTACGGACCTGGGCCTTGTCATGTACCTGATGACTTTCATCTTCGGGGCAGTGGAGTGGCTGATCATCGCAGGACTGGTGACCTCGGTGGGTATCATCATCGATGTGTATAATAACGAAAAGGAAAATCTCGGGAAAGTTATTGTCTTCCCGTTTTTTATCACCGCAATCGGACTTATCCTGTACGGCGCCAGCGTCTTTATCCTGTCCGGCAGTACGATACCCGATTTCCCCCTGACGGGAGAAGAAGTTTCCCGGTATGTCCTGTATTCCACCCTGGGCGGAATAATATCAGCGATCTCCGGCGTTGTCATCCAGTTCTTTGTCAATAAGAAAATGGCCGAGCTTCGCAAACAGGAAATCATCGAAGTGATGTAAAAAAAGTATCTGTATCCTTTTATTCACCTTTCCCTGTAATGAGCGTGACCCCCTCTCTCTCCCAAAGGGGGAAGCAGCCCGGGGGAGAACCCCCTGGCCCCCGTTTATATCCACCAATCTGTGTGAATATTATTTCCGGGGTACACTTCCTGCATGCAGGGGAAAAAAGCATGATATCCTGGGACCCTTATGCAGCCATTGCCGGATTATCTGGATTGGAACAGACTCCTTTAAAAGAACGGGTAAATTTTCCTGCTGCAATTTCCCCGAGAATCGGTACTGGTAAAAAAATTACGGTCATTGGCCGGGAGCGGTTTTGTTTTAAGGTTCCTGCCCGGTAGAAATGATTCGAAAAATCTGACGCTCTTTTGGGCTTCGCCCCCGCACGCCCGGGGCGCCCCCACTTGGGATGAAGACGTATTACCTGTAACTTAATTGGATCTATCGCACTGCGTCTTTGTCCCCCAATGGGGGACTGGTGGCGCAAGAGGGGGGTTGTCGATTATTGTGACCAACGTTTTCTACAGGGCAAAGTTTCCGGTACAACAGGACCCGGGCCCGCCGGATTATCTGCGGTATTCGGGTGCTGGTTGCTTTGCGGCAAGGGGCAGGGAAGCATTCTCTTTGGCAAAATACCCAAGACCTGCGGGGAATTCTTTTGCATTCGTGAAATTTTTCATGGTCTGCGGGGTTTTTACCGTCAGGACCGGGATCGCGACATTGAAGTCATGGGCTGGATACCAGAAAATTCCATCTCCATAGGAGAACGCAGCCTCATCGACGACAAACTCAGCCCGTGACAGGTTTATGGATTTCATCCGGGCATCATCGTAATTGAGGATTTTGAGGAGCTTGTTCTTCAGGTCCTGCTTTCCAAAAAGGAAAAAGATGAAGCGGGTTCCTTCATCAACCGTATAATTTACGTGAATGATGGCAGTCCCGTTATCGAGCTGCACCATCACATCCTCCACTTTGATGTACCCGTACCGGTCTTCATTGGCTGCCAGAACCGGGGCCACGATACCTGCGGCCAATATGAGGAAGAGCAGCGCAATGGCACGGGTTCGCATGGCATTATAGTTTCGTGAATTTGGCTTAAATGGTTTTGGGTACCGTAAATTACCGACGGTACAGCCGCAGAAATGGAAAAAAAGGTTATTTTACATTGGTGAGGATGATCTCAATGGAAGAGACATTCGTCTTTCCGGTTTCCGTGTCAATGACCTCGGTGGACGTGATGATCTCTTTTTTTGAAACCCCTGCAAGGAACCGGTTCAGCGCTATTTCAGCAGTATCAACTGCCCGGGAGATTGCCTTTCCCCGGGCTTTAATGGCTACCTGTTCCGCACCATTGTTGAACTGTGTTACTACTGCAAGTACGTAGTTCATTACCGGCTTGTTGCCGACGAATACTGTGTTCTCTTTCAACTGCTGCATAGGTCACCCCCCTCAGAGGTACTTCTTCTTGACGATCAGTTCAGCATTCATGACACTGGCACCTGCAGCACCACGGATGGTATTGTGGCCCATTGCCACGAACCGTACTCCCTCCCGTAAACGTCCAACGGAGACGGTCATGCCGTCACCACGCATCCGGTCGAGACGTGGCTGGGGCCGGTCATTCTCTTCTTCGAAGAAATGGATCGACTCTTTTGGCTGGGTGGGGAGACCCTTGATCGGGGGTTTGTAATCCCGGAAGGCTTTTTTTAGTTTCTCGACCGGTTCTTTGATGTCCACCCAGACGGCCATGGTATGACCGTCGATGACGGGGACACGGTGGCAGCTGGCGCTTACCTTAAAGGGAGCGTTGACAACTTTCCTGCCTTTTAAGGTGCCCATGATCTTGAGGGCTTCGGTCTCCATCTTCTCTTCTTCCTTTCCGATGTAAGGAATAACGTTGTCGTAGATGGCCATTGCTGCAACGCCTTCAAACCCGGCTCCCGATATTGCCTGCATGGTTGCAACACGGACATCCGTAAATTTGAACGAACGGAGGGGTGCAAGTGCCGTAACCATCATGATGGTGGAGCAGTTCGGGTTTGTTACAATGAACCCGTCCCGGCCGGCATCCTTCTGGACATCGATGAGACCCAGGTGTTCCGGGTTGACTTCCGGGACAACCAGCGGGATATCGGGCAGCATCCGGTGGGAACTGGCATTGCTGCAGACCGCGATACCGGCATCCGCAAATTCCGTTTCCACATCCGTGGCAATCTCTGCCGGCAGGGCAGAAAAGACCAAATCGACATCTTTCATAGCCTTGGGCGATGTGGGTACAACCTTTAACTTCGCTATCTTTTCAGGGAATGGCGATTCAAGGCGCCATTTTACAACCTTTTCATAAGGCTTTCCCGCACTGCGTTCGGAAGCGGCAAGGGTCGATAGATTGAACCAGGGATGATTTGATAACTGTTCAACGAATCGCTGACCAACCGCACCCGTTGCTCCGAGCACTCCAACATTGATCATAGGTGTCCTGTTCCTGTTCTGTGTGTGATTCCCGTTTCGTAGTGATGGCGGGTTGTAAAATCCCATTTCACCTGCCGGGATAAAAACGTTGTTTTTTAAAATTATATGCCGGGCTCAATAAAATGCCCGCCGGAGCGGGACAGAAAACAGCTACACAACAGGAACGTATCAGGACACACGGATGTATCGGCCAGAGATACGGCTTAAAGGAGATCAGAAAAAGTTCGGGAGAATACTATCCAGGATAATTATTCCATGTGGATAGCTTCTGCCGGGCATGCATCAACACAGGTCTGGCAGTCTACGCACATATCCTTGTCAACTTTTGCTTTTTCGTCTTCCATGGCGATTGCCGAAGCCGGGCATTCGCTCACGCAGGTTTCACATCCGGTACATTTATTGGTGTCAACAATTGCTACCAACTCGTTCACTCCATCGTATATGTTTTACAAAAGACAAAAAATAGGTTTCTATTTGGCTCGTCCCAAAATCCAGAAAAAAACCGGTTTTTGGCAGGTTCTATGAAAAAAACAAGAAAATGAAAAGAGATCGTGATTCTCCACCCGGCTGGATCAGTGCCTGATAAAAATCCCCAAAAAGACCCTGATGCCAACTCAATTCCGCCCGGCAGAAACCCTGATGAATACCGGTTCTTACCCGGGGATTGGAATCTGGAAAAAGGTGATCGTACATGGGCTCGGTTATGAAAGCTCTCTCCGGGGCACGGCCGGGGAGATAACTCGGCATAAATAATATCAAAGACCATATAAACGATCAACCATGGCGCCGGCAGAGCATCCTTACGATACCCTTCTTGATGCATACGCCAGAATGAGCATGCCCCGCGATCTTCTCCTCTGCATGCTCTGGCTTGCTGGTGCGCTCTGCACCATCTATGTCCCGTACCTGAACGAATCGTTCCTCCGGATCCTGTTCGGCATACCCCTTGTCCTCTTTATTCCCGGGTATGCCCTTATTGCGGCACTCTTTCCGGCTGCGCGGGATATCGATGGTATCGAACGCATTGCCCTCTCGTTTGGACTCTCGATTGCTCTCGTCCCGCTTACCGGGCTTATCCTGAATTACACTCCTTTTGGGATCCGGCTGGATCCGATTGTTGTCTCCTTAAGCCTGCTCACGATCGGTCTCTGTCTTCTTGCCGTGTACCGCAGGGCCCGGCTGCCGCCCGAAGAACGGTTTGTTGTGCCGTTCCGCAAACTGCAGCAGGGAATCCGGGATGAATTCTTTTTAAAAGAGGAGAAGAGTTCCCGTACCGACCGGATCCTCTCGATAATCCTCTTGATTGCGATAATCGCTGCTGTTACCACAACGGTCTATGTCATTGTCGTTCCCAAGGAGGGCGAGAAGTTCACCGAGTTCTTTATCCTTGGCGAGAACCAGAAAGCTGCCGATTATCCCACCAGTCTCCTTGTCAGTACCAACAGTTCCCTCTTTATCGGTATCGGCAACCACGAGTACCGCACGGTCAACTATATCGTTGAGCCGTATCTTTTGAAGATGACCTTTAATGAGAAGACCAACACAACGACCCTCAACTCGATGACCCCGCTTGAAACCTTTGCCATTTCCGTGCCGCATAACCAGACCGTGATCCGGCCGTATGCGTTTTCCCCGGCAACAACCGGACCCAACCGGCTCGAACTCCTCCTCTTCAAGGATACCGTTCCGAATCCTCAGGTAACCGGTATGGAGCGGATCAATGCGAGCTATCGCGATCTCCACCTCTGGGTCACGGTAAGTTAGATAAAATGAAGAAAGGTTTTTTTTAAGGGAATAATCGCCTCCCTATTGCCCCACCATTTCCCGTGGGGGCGGGGTGCATTGGGATGATGCCTGAACGGTTCTGCATCACGTCGTTATGGATTATCGAAACTTGAAAAAGCAAAAACGCAAAGGAAATAAATCTCGGGAAATTTTTTTTATTCCTGGAGTATTTCCAAAAATAAAACACCTGGATGTGATGATGGGGACTGACAGGCCGGATATGCTGGTATGATGCCCGGCACCGTCCCTTCGGATTATCCGTTCTGTGCAAAGGCCTTCATTTCAGATAAGAATTCCTGCAACCGGGGGAGATCCCGCTCGAGAATGCTGTATACCTGCACCAGATCCAGATCCCAGTAGGTATGGACAAGGACGTTCCGGAAGCTGGCCAGATCAGAGAGTGCACGAGCGAGATCCCGGGACAGGATACCTTCCTCTGCAAGGATTCCAAATGTCTCCCGGTAGCTCGCCGGTCGCCGGAGCCCTTTTTTTGCAATAATCTCTGTAGCGATATCGATCGATGACTGAATAGAAACGAGCATTGCATGGAGCACCATATTCCGGGTATCCCGATCGCTCTTAAATTATTCAAGGGGAATGTCCAGATACCGTTCCCAGTCGTTGAGAGTATCGGAGAGTTCCCGGATACAGGAGACCAGCCTCAACGACTCACCCCAAAAAGAAAAGCCTGGTCTACCCGATCGAAGAGGTACTTCAGGTCAAGGTATTGTCGCATTATATCGGTTTCATAGTCGATCTTCTGCTCCTCGCTCCTTGAGAAGACAATACTTCCGGTCTTTATCACTTCATACTGGAATTCAACGGGGGCTGCATTTAACACCCTCACATCGCAGGGGACCTGCGGTGAGAGGAGTTCTTCAATCTCTCCGGCAATCTGCATCTGTAGTTTAAAGAGGGCATACGGTTCCATGGATCCCGACAGGAGAATTGCGATATCGATATCCTGATAGGTATCATTATGGAGAAAAGATCCATAGAGATAGGCTTGCTGTACCCGGTCATAGTGGCAGAGCACCTGTTCTGTTACCGCTCTGACATCTGCCTCCAAAGGACCATATGACCGGGAAAAAAGGCAGATATCATCCATAACCTCACCCGTATCCACCCGCATACACCTGTACTTTAATACGTCTGATAAGATTTAAAGGGATTTCCCGGCTCTGTTGAAACGCACATGAACGGGCGTTCACACCCGAAGTATGTAAATGAAAAGGTAATTTTAGGAGGGCTCATAAGCCTCATGGCCTCGGTAGGGCACGGCAATTACCTGTTTTTTTGATATCAGCAGGTAATTGAAGCGCCGCGGGGCGCCTTTCGGGGTGGCGGCAATTATCCGAAAGGGGGCATGGGGGCTCGAGGCCCCATCATTCAAATTTAACCATGATTTTTATGGGAAATCCAAAGCCGATTCGTAAAATCTCGTTTGACAATGTCAAATCTCAATTGGAATACGAATCAATGTTTCAAAAGACTATTCTGATAATATGAACATTCCCACCCCCTACGGGGGTCGCTCGGGCGCCTCATCGGGCCCTCGCTGGGCAAAAAGGTTGATCAAAAGCCTTATGGACCGGAGGGGGTCAAGGGGATCTCCCCTTGGGTTGCTTCCCCCTTTGGGGGAGAGAGGGGGTCACGCTCATAACTATCTCAGAGGACACGAACCTCACATAAATCAAGGATTTCACCAGGACCAAAATATGAACCATGTAAAAATTTCTGATCGGTCAAATCCTTCATCCATTACAATTGGGGCAGATTTGCCCCATCCTACCCATCAATAAAATTATTCCGGCAGCACTGCAAAGACTGCCTTCACGGTCTGGCCGCGGGGTTCCGGGGCGCAGCGCTCAATTTTGATGACCTTGCCCATGCCCTCGGCATAGACTGCAGCAAAGAGACTGCAGACCGGGCACGGGTTTACCATGCAGCACTTGGGGGATTCCCGGTGGACCGCCCTGCACCCCCCGATCAGCAGGTAATCCTCCATCGTGATGGTGATGATATCCCCTTCATGCGTTGTGGTGACTTTCCCGGCAACTTCGAGCACTTCCATGCCGAGCTCCCGGACAAGGTTCCCGAGTGCGGTTGTCTCCGTGGGGACCGAGAGGTGGTCCCGCTCCCGGAGCAGGGTGATGAGCGGGGCGGAAGAGGGCTCGGTTATGAGGCCGGCAGAATCCTTTCCGGTTGCAAACGAACCGGTTGGCAGGGGAGCGGTCTGGTAATCTGCAACCGGTATGAACTGCACCGTGCGCGGGTTCGTCTCTTCGTCGCCGTGACCCGGTATGAAACAGGCATTTCCCTGGATGCCCATGTCGGCACAGATCCTGGTTATGCCAATGCAGCCCTGGACCGAAAGCAGGCTCATGTAGCGGAGATCCAGTGGATCGGCATTGGAGAGCGTTGCAAAGAAGATCCCGGTGAGCAGGCAGACCAGGCCGGATATGACAAGCGCGGCGCTGGTAATATCGCCCCGGTTGGTCAGGATCGCGGCTGCCACAAGGATCACTGCCATGATAATGAGCGCGAGAGCAGCCCGGTAGTACGGATTTGGTGGGAGGAACTTCATTTTCAGGCTCCGGTATACTGTTTTCTGAACTGGTACATGCGTATTGACTGGACCAGGAGAATCGCAAAGGCAACAACTCCCAGGATGATGAGCGGGAGCAGCACGTGGTTCGAGAACTGGATGAGCAGCCCGATCAGGACAACCATTCCAAGGAATATGCCAAACTGCTGCTTATCCTCGCGCGATTCAAGGAGGTTCAGGGCTGAGCAGAGGATGCCGGCAAGGGTGCAGACCACAAACACCCCTGCCCAGAGGTTCTGGATGCCACAAAGAATTACGAGTGGCTCCCCGGCGCAGACCAGATAGAAGGCGCGATCGCGCCAGGTGGCGGTGAGCAAAAGAACCCCAAGGAAGAGGAGCCCAAGCAGCACGTTCAGGTACCAGACCGGGGAGTTCAGGAGAATAGTGGCGAGAGCAACACCGGCCGCCATCACGAGGAACCACTGGTGCTCGGCAGGGATGCTGCTCATGAGGGCACCCCCGTGCCCGCAGCAGGGGATGAAGCCGGGGCGGGTTCAGGCTCCGGCGGGGGTGTCCTGATGATCCGGGTCTGGACTTTGATATTCCGTGTCCGGAGCGGCCGGACCACGTGCCGTATGTGGCTCGTGTCGCCGCCTTCAAGCGTGAAGAGGAAGGCTTCCGAGAAGGTGATCTGGGAGAGGGCCCGCGAGACCTGGCCGGTAAAGGCCGGTGTCCTGATATTGTCCAGCACCTGCTCGTACTGGTCGCGGAGGCACTCGTAATAGGGGATGGTTTTTGCACCATGCTCGTCAAAGATCCGGTTCTCAGCCTCGCGGAGGCGCGAGCGGATATCCGAGCGATCCGTTGTGTGGTAGAAATGAACAAACCGGTCCGAGGGATGCATCCGTTCCTGGAGCGCGGCAATGCAGCGCGAGATGTTCTTCTCTTCCCGGATCAGGTGCACGATATTGGGGCCGCAGATGATGAGCACCGATATGTACTGGTAGGTATGGACCGTGTGCCGGACCATGCCGGTCACTTCCGAGATCATCAGGCTGAAGGCTTTTTCCGGGTAGGGTGCCCCCTTCCACGGGAGATCGACAATAACGAGCGGGGGGTGGCTCTGGGGTGCAGTATATTTCCGGATCACGAGTTTGGTGTATTTGGCCGATACCTTCCAGTCAACATGCCGCAGGTCATCGCCCGTGACATAGTCCCGGAGCGAATGGACATCGGAGCCGCTCCAGGCACTGGTCTTGCGCATGTCGAGCGATCCGTCCGTCATCTCAGACGGGGGCGGTGCAAACAGCCCTGAAGGCTGCACCGAGAGGACCGGCTCCTGGTCGCTTTTTCGCGTGAGATGCATGGTGGCCTCAAAGAACCGGTTCCTGACCTGGACCGAGAGGCCGGAGAACGGGTGCTCGCCATGGATTACCGGAACGATGGTGTAGCTGATCTTCCGGGTCTGTACCTCCGGGCCGGGTTCCAGCGCAATCTCAGTCTCCCCCTCGATAAACGCTGCCTGAAGGGGGAGCAGGTCAAAGATCCTGACATGCACCCTTCTTGGAACCCTGACACTTATCTGGGTTGTTACTTTGAGACTTGTACCTTTTCTCACGGGATTCCGGCTCAGGGTCCGCGCGAGTTCAACGGAGCGGACCGTCTCGCGCATCGTGCGATCAAAGGCCAGGTACTGCCCGAGAATGCAGAACGCGAGCGTTGCTGCGGCAAGCAGGACCGCCATGTCATCCAGGACGAGCGCTATTGCGAAGAGGAGGAGGCTCAAAAGTGAGATGCCCTGGGTACACCGTCTCATCAGCACGACTCAGAGCACCTCGACTTTGGTCAATATCTCCTCCAGTACCTGGCCCCGGGTTACCCCCTCCACCTGGGCATCCCGGGCAAGGACGATGCGGTGGGCAAGCGTAGCTTTTGCAATATTCTTGACATCGTCGGGGATAACGTAGGTGCGGTTGTTGAGTGCTGCAAGCGTCTTTGCCCCGCTGACCAGCGCAAGCGAGGCACGGGTGGATCCGCCCAGTTCGATATCCGGGTGGTTCCGGGTGGCAATCACCAGGTCCCGGATGTACTGGAGAACCGGATCTTCGACTACGATCTGCCGCACTGCAATGATGTGGTTCCTGATGATATGGGGGGAGAGGATCGGGGTGAGGGACTTCGAGAACGTATCCCAGTACAGCTGGCCCGAGCTTGCGCGCCGGATGATGGCGAGTTCCTCCTCCGCGCTTAAGTAATCGGACCGGATGCTGAACATGAAACGGTCGCGCTGCACTTCGATGAGCGGGAAGGTGCCCTCAAATTCATGGGGGTTCTGGGTGGCGATGACAAAGAATGGTGACTGCATGGGGAGCGTGATGCCGTCAAGGGTGACCTGCCGTTCGCTCATGGCCTCGATGAATGCGCTCTGGGCCTTGGGGTTGATACGGTTGATTTCATCCACGAGAAGGAAGTTGGTGAAGACCGGGCCTTTTCGGAGGACAAACTCTTTTTTATTGGTATCATAGATCCGCACGCCGAGCATATCTGCCGGCTGGATATCGACTGCCCCCTGGATACGGTTGAACCCGCAGCCGGTGATCAGGGCAATGGACTTGGCAATGGTTGTTTTTGCCGTGCCCGGGACCCCTTCGACCAGGATGTGGCCTTCGTTTAAAAGGGCGATAAGAATCAGGTCGATGACCTGCTGGTTCCCGACAATGAAGGTATTGAGGGTCTCGTGAATTACCGAAGCCATCCTCGATATCTCACTGACTTCCCTTTTGAGTTCCTTCTGGTTGAACCGTGCATGCTCCGCGGGATCTTTCCTGGAAGCACCCGCAGTATCGGCACCCTGCGCAGGTGCCTGAGGGGCCTCAGGTGTTTCGGTCTTTCCATCCCGCGCAGACATGCGGGTTATGTCGGCAATTGTTTTTTCAAGATCGGTATTTGTCATCCTGCCACCTAAATCATCATCTTCTTCCATGCCCATGCCAGCGCAAGCATCAGCAGGCATAATAGGATAATTTCTATAATAATCGTAGTTCGTATAACATGAAGAATTTCGCTCAACCCGGCTGCATCCGCAGTGCGGGAGTTCATCTGGTCAACATAGAGTGTGCCATTCACCCCGGTAAATGCCCGGATAAGGCTGCGGTCGTCAGCATTCTCGTCCTGGGTGTACATGGAATTGATGAGGATGCTCGGGTCCGAGAGGACGATTACCCTGCCGCGCCCTCTCTGTTCTGATACCAGCACCGGGAATGTTCCCATCTCCTCGCCCCGGTTGAGCCGGCGGTTCCCGTTGGCGTCAATCCAGCTCATCACCGAGCTCATCATCAGCGGGGTGCCCCGGTCCAGCGCAGCAGGGCGGTTCAGCGCCACACTGGCCGGAACCGTAATCGAACCGTTTTCTATGGAACGGTATGCAACAACGGAATAGGGATCCGCGTACCGCCGGTCAAGGCTTGAGAGGCTCCCGGGGAGGATGGTGACCCGGCTGTCGACCCCGGTGAGGATCTTGTTTCCGGTTCCAAAATCATCGGCAAGGAAGAGGGTATTTCCTTTGTCAAGGAAGGCTGTGTATGCGGCAAGCTCCTGTGCTGTAGGATCGCGTTTTGGCGCAATCAAAAGAAGCGTGCTGTTTGCCGGGCTTGTGGCCAGTTTTCCTGGCTCATATACGTCGATGGTTTTGTGCCGGTCAAGATCGGAGAAGAAGGTTGAGGTGCCATTCCACCCGGTATTGTACCGCGAGAACTCCATGTTGTTCGTCGAGAGGTGCAGCAGGAGGACAAATGCCGCTGCAAGGAGCACAACTCCCGCTATCCAGAATACGCGCCTAATTCTTCTCACCCCCGGTCTGCTCGTCGGTTATCTCCATGGCAGTCTCGAAGACCGACTGGTCTTTTACCGAACTTAGCCCCCCGTACCGGATCCGCTCATAGGCCGTGATGAACCGGGCAAAAGTCCCGCAATAGGGTTTTCCCTTGCAGGTTCTTGCCATCTCCCGGGCGGTCAGGGACTGGTGTCTTCGTATCCGGAGGTCCCCAGCCACCCGTGAGGCTATCTGCTGGTACACGATCCGGGATGCCTCGGAGAGCCCGTACTTTTTGAGTAGCCGGGTGTACCAGGAGATAAGGGTATCATCCCCGGATTTTTGGGAATCGTCCGGAATTTGTTCATCCACAACCGGCTCAAAGAGATCCGGATCCAGTTCTGACGCCGGGAGGTTTTTATCTTTTCTCATGCCCGGGATAATTGACCGGAGAAGATCGGTGATGTGTGTCTTTCTCCTGCGGGTGATCCGCCGGATGTACCATACTGTTACGCCAATGAACAGGGCCAGGAGCACGATTCCGGTGAGCACTAATGCAATGAACCGGTAATCCATGTCAACTCCGGGGATAACCGAGACATCGACCGTCAGCAGGTTGCTCTCGGACGGGTAGAGTGGGTATCCATCCGCGGTAAACTTTGCGATGATGGTATGCCTTCCGGGAGGAAGCTGGATAGTTCGTTTGAATTTCCCGGAAGAATCGGTTTTGGTAACCAGGACATTTGTCTCGTCCCATGCCAATTGGAAGGATGCATCTTTTACCGGCACATTTGCCATGATCGAGCCACTGCAAATGACCGTCCCGTTCTGATAAGGTTTGGTGACGCTCATGGACGTGGTTGAGTTGACCGGGATCGTAGTCAGGGTCCTGTTTATGGATCGGGTTGTCTGGGAGCGGGCATAGACATTGTTGGCCCCTATCGCGGCGTGCTCGATGGGTATCCGGACATTGTAGTACCCGTAGGTATCCGTGATAACGGTTGATACCGGGATCTCATTGAAATAGATGGTTATGGGCTTTCCATCAGATCGGAGCGTGGTATTTCCCTGGAGCGTTAAGGAGATTCCCTGGTATTCGATGATGTCCCGGTATCTCCCGGTGTCGGGCCGGAGGAAGAGGGAGGTGCGATCCTCGCCCGGGGTGAGCGTTATGTCAACTGCAGTTTCAGGGGTTTCTATGGGATTCTCGATCTCTTTGATGATCTCGTCAACATATTTCTGGCTCTCTTCATTTTTCGTGGTATTCAGGCCGAATTTTTTACTGTTGTCAACAACTCTTTCAGTAATATTCCGGTACTGTCCTCCCATCCCCTTTACCTTTTTCCGCAGCTCCTCCCCCTGCAGCCTGACCGTGGTGAGCATGTCCTCATTATTCTGCTCGCGGTACTGGACTTCCAGGGACTGGAGCATATCCAGGGAAGCGGAGGTGTTCAGAAGAGAGTCCAGCATCTCCCTCTGGAGGGCAGTATCCTGCTCAAGTTCCCTGATCTCGCTCTCGCTCATGTCCAGTTTTACGACCAGGTTTTTTAACGATCCCTGGCTCTTTGCAAAACGCTCCATCTCGATTCTGGCCTGCTTGGCATTATGGATCCGGATATTGAGCGAGACCGGCCCAGAAAAGTCGATGACATCCTGGACCTGCGGGGAAATATCGGAGGTACTGTTCTGATATTGTTGTCTCAAGGCGTCAGCATTATTATGAAACCGGGCAGGAAAGGACTCCTTATCAAGGGTATACAGGAGGGGTTTTACGATGAATGGAGCCAGCGCTATAATTATTACTACGATCAGGATAACAAGGACAGCATAACGCGTTTTCCGCTTCATCGGTACAGGATCTCCATGACCTTTCTGATGACAATGATGCCAAAGACGAGGATACCTGCGGCAATGACATATTTAATATATCGTAAGTACGGGGGAAGCGAGAACCGGGTGTCGGAGAGCTCAATAATGACGAGGAGCCCTATCAGCCAGAGGACAAAAAAAATTTCCAGATCAATACGTAACGCAAGGATCATGGAGATACAGATCAGCATGAGCCAGAGTGTCATGATCAGGATAGCGAGATTCTTCTTCTTCACGTGAGTCCCGATAAGGGATTGGAATTATGGCTATAGGTAATTTTCTTTTTTATATGCCGGTTTTGATGGGGCCAGGAATATTTAACATTGAGATGGTCGAAGATTGTTTGGAATTCCCTGTCATATCTCAAAATAATTTCCCACAAGAGTATTAAAAACAGGAACAAACCCACCCCCTCCGGGAGTCGCTCGGGAGCTTCATCGGGCCCTCGCTGGGCTGGAATGTTGTTTTAAAAACTATCCCAGAAATCTATTTTCCCTCCTTATGAGTTACTACTCCCTGCGGGGGACCCTATGGTTCGGTGAATCCATCATAGAAACAACAAAGTTCAACGACAAACGAATTGAATTATCTGGGTCTGTTGAAATTATCTTCTCCTTTTATTCTATCCTCCCAGTACCGAGCGTGACCCCCTCACTCCCCCAATGGGGGGAGGCAACCCAGGGGGAGATCCCCCTGACCCCCATCATTTTTCTCTTCTCGTTTTTCATTCAACAATCTGAGTGAAGATCATATACGGGAGGTGCCACCGGGGCTCCCCCGGATGCGAAGAGAACGGAATCCCGCTCTTCCCAAACGAGATAACCTGCCGGATTATCAAGTACGGTAATGAAAAGCCGCCGCGGGGCGCCCTTCGGGGCGGCGGCTCCATTCATTATTTGGAGATGGGGGCGCCAAGGACCTCTCCTGATTACTGATGAATTTGACTTATCAGCAATTTTTACTGAGATTTTTCAAATAAGATGGTCCTGATGACTAAATCATCCAAGGGTCTAGAAGAATCCGGCTACCTGCCATATTTTACCAGAACCCTGATGTGGGCAGCCTCCCCTTGAAGGATTTTCATTGCTCCAGCGTGAACCAGATTGGTTTCTGTCCGTTTCCCCCCGGCAAAAAGGTGGATTTTTCCCGCGTTCTGATCACGGAACCATTTTCCTGAATTGGGATGTGCCTGTTCTTTTTCGAGTAATACTGGTGATAAAATGCGGGTATCTTTTTTTTTACGACAGCCGGGCGTACAGAAGAATACCAAAACTCTTGTATAACAAGACCTGAAATTATATATTATGGAAAAAATTCAGATTCAGTTCAAGGAATCTGATTTTAAGGTATATTACGAGTATTGCGAGCGGTATTACCAGATTCACGATGTGGTAAGGAAAAAATCGATCATCACCTTCCTGGATCTTTTCAGCCAGGGGATTTTACCCATTGAAGAACAGGAAATAACGCAGGCACGTCTGCTGCTTGCGCAGAAATGCGGGGAATTAAAGAAAGCATCGTACGATCGCCGCAATGACGGGGACAGCACCGTCTCTCTCCAGTTGCGCTCCTGCAATGATATCCTCGTGTTCTGCAAAGACCTGGAGAAGATGTACCGCCTCTTCCAGAAACAGGGACTGGTGGCAAATTACCTTGTCATTCTTGCAACCTTTTCCCGGGTCACTGCAGCGGTAAAAAATTCTCCGATATCCGTTATTTACAATCTCGATCGAAACATGATCGAATCGCTTGCGCTTCCTCTTTTTGAACTTATCCGGCAGCGACTGGGTATCGAGCGGGAATGGAATTCGGTCCTCCATGAACTCACCGTTCTCACTGCCCGGTTCAACCGTGTTTCCCGCGGCCAGAAATTTGACCTGGACACCCTCAAACTGATAGCTCCTGCCGTTGTCTATCATTTCAACCAGGATGTCGAGGTCCGCGAGATCCTGGCAGTCCTGCCCTCGTATTTTGATGAATGCGAACTAGAAGAGTTCGAGACTCTCTTAAACCGGACCTCGGAATATCTCCAGAACGAGCTGGATGCCGAGATTGACTGGGAGAAGATTGCCGTACCCTTAAAAGCGATCTCCGCAAAAGTTGCAGAACAGCGGGACCAGTGGACCCGGGAACGGTCCCATCTTTCCGATCATTATACCCTCCCGGCTCCCGATGAGTACCACTCCCCGGATGGAACCCAATCTTCCCAGGTATCACTCTCTTCATCATTCAGCGGGGTGTCCGGGGCCGGCGATCAAAAAGTATTTGACATTCACATGAGCCCGGATGGTTCCACCTATGTGGAATCATCTCTTGCGGTGTTTACTCCCGTTGAAGAGGAGATGCCCAAACCGGCAATAATTGTCCATATGCCGATCGTGGTCGGCATCTGCATCATTCTTGCCCTGGTTTTTGGGAGTGTTATCCTGACCGGCGCATGGAATCCTCTCGAGATGGGGAATTCAACGGCAAATGCAACGTATACGAATGGAACGGTCATCAAAATCATCAACACCACACCTGCCGTAACTACCGCCCCTGCTACCCCAACTCCCACACCCAAGCCAACAACTGCACCGCCTACTCCGGTTCCAACCCCAACGGTTTACACCTCTTCCGATGTCAGCAGTCACTTAAGCGAGATTGCCTATGGACCTGACAACAGCGTGATCGTGAAGCCCGCAAAAGACCTGATAAGCGTTGCAGTACTGGGAGCTGACCGGGAAAGTGATGTTGTCAACGTTCAGAATTTCATCAACACCTTCAACAATTATTCATCAACCAATAAACTCTCAACCAATCTTGAGCTCAATAATCCTGCGGATATAACCCTGACTCTCCTGCCGGAGAATGCACTCAGAATGGTAAAAGTGGATAAAGACACCATTGTCCGCAAAGACCGGATAAGCGGGACCTATTACTTTATCCGGACGGGCCGGGATCCCCTCCGTGGAACTGATGGTCAGACCTACATCAACTCAGATCTCAAGGGAAATATACGATCACGGTGGATTTTACGAGCCCTGCTCTATGATCTTGGATTTTTTGGTGAAACTACCCGAACAGACACCCTGTTCTTTTCGGGAGTAAATGATCTCGGCCAGATGACCCCTCTCGATCTCAAGGCACTGGAACTGATGTACGGGAAGAAAGTGACGAACGGTATGGCGAGAGCTACGGTCAAGGCACTTTAGCCATTTATTTCTCGCCGCCCCGGTATCCCCTGGTTGCGGTGGTACCATAACACCTGTTCCGGGAAATTATTTCGCGATCAGACAACGCCCATCATGAATCTTATAGAATAATTACGGATGAATGATAATTCTATACCGGATGATAACCGGTTATCAGGACTGCATCAGTTAGGAGAGATCTTTTTTCATGGAGAGCGCATGAAGTACGTTGTGACCGGCGGGGCCGGGTTTATTGGATCCCATATTGTCGAGGAACTTGTCCGCAGGCATCATGAAGTAATAATACTTGATGATCTGTTTTCCGGCAAGCGGGAAAATATCGAATCCTTCCTGTCGAACCCCGGGGTATCATTTGTGCAGGGCAGCATCACCAGTCTTCCGCTTCTCAAAGAAACATTTGCCGGTGCGGATGGTATTTTTCATGAGGCTGCCATCGCATCGGTGCCCCGTTCCATAGCCAACCCGATAGCAACCAATGAGGCGAATGTGACCGGGACCCTCAATGTGCTTGTGGCTGCCCGGGACTGCGGGGTAAAAAAGGTTGTCTTTGCGTCTTCATCATCGGTGTATGGCAATACCCCGACCCTTCCCAAGCGCGAGGATATGATGCCAAATCCACTCTCTCCCTATGCCATATCAAAACTGACGGGCGAGCAGTATCTCCGGGTTTTTTTTGAGGTTTATGGTCTCAAAACGGTTGCCCTCCGGTATTTCAATGTCTTTGGCCCCCGGCAGGACCCGAAATCCCAGTACGCTGCAGTGATCCCGAATTTCATCACCCGTATACTCCAGAACCAGTCCCCCATTATTCACGGTGACGGCAGGCAGACCCGGGATTTCAGTTACGTAAAGGATGTAGTTCAGGCAAACCTCAAAGCCATGGAGAGCGACGCAACCGGCGTATTCAATGTTGCCTACTGCAAACGGATCGATCTTCTGGAGCTCGCTTCTTTCATCATGGAGATTACCGGAATCACGGTTCCGTTCGCCTTTGAACCGGCCCGGGCCGGTGATGTGAGAGACTCCCTTGCAGATATCAGCCGGGCTCAGCAGGCATTCGGGTATGCACCGGAGTATACCGTGAAATCCGGTCTGGAAGAAACCGTTGCGTGGTATCGGAAGCAGGTATAATCAACATATATCCCGGAATTCCATTCTTTCCCGAATAACGAGAAGCCGGATTACCCGGGACCCGGCATCCCCGCTTACTGGTCAGAGAGCAACTTCCTTACGGTTTTATTGTATCCGTCCAAATGACAATATCCTATTAAGTAAGATGTGTCTTACTGATTCAGTATGGAAGCCAGCATTATCCGTATGAGCACGAAAGGGCAGATTGTCATTCCTGCGTCCATGAGAAAGGGCATAAAAGAAGGCGAAGAACTTCTTATAATCCGTGATGGTGAACGGTATCTCATCAAACCTCTGGGTGAATTCGAATCTGCATTGAAAGAGGATATCGAGTTTGCAGAAAAGACTGAACAATCACTTGCCACTTACCGTAAAGGATCCTTCAAAGTGAAGGAAAGACAGGAGTTCATGAACGAACTTGCATCATGGTGAAGGTTGCCTATGGTCCGGGTTTTGAAAAGACTATCAGAAAAATCCATGATCATTCTCTCAAAGAGCGGATCAAAACACCGCTCATTAAAATTATAGAAAACCCGGAAGCGGGAAAGCCAATGCGATACTGCAAAAAAGGAACCCGGGAAGTGTATATTCCTCCCTTCCGAGTGTCCTATATGTATACAAAACAGCATGACCCCCTCGTTTTTCTTGCGCTGTATCATAAAAATGAACAATAAATTTGTGCTTTGTAGAAACGCACATGAACAGGGTTCACACCCGAAGTATGAAAATTAAAAGGTAATTTTGGAGGACTCATGAGCCTCAGCGCTTCGGTACGGCACGGCGGGGTAATTACCTGTTTTCAGATATTAACAGGTAATTGAAGCGCCGCGGGGGCGTCCCTTTGAGGTGCGGCGCAAGCCATCATAATGCCGGGATTGACTCGTCCTATCTTACTTGATTTGCAAATTTAATATGGAAATACCCCAGCAGTTTCATCCTGTGTGCCAGTGGCCCCTGGCATCGTGAGCGTTTTATAGGAAATCATCTGGTTTTATCTATGACGCTCTTGGGGGCTTCGGGATGCCTCCGCCCCCGCCGCTAGGGCATTCCCCGATAAAGATAGTCACTCAGACGGTAGTTAATGGGGGGTCAAGGGAGTGCTCCCCTTGCATTACCTCGCCCTGTGGGGGAGAGGGGGGGTCACACTCACTCAGTTTTAGTATGCGAGACCGGAATAAGATCAGGATTTTCCCTGAAAATCATGCTCAAAATAGAATGATAGGGGCTGATGCCCCCATGCCCCCTTCAGGATAATTGCCGCCGACCAAAAAGGGCGCCCCGCGGCGGCTTCATTGAGCGATATTCCGTGAACCGGTAATTTCCCCGCCGGTCCTGAACGGAGACACTGATGCAGGGCGCTCTCCCATTGGACGGATTTTCATGGTCCCGGTGTGAGCCGATTGAATTCATGCCTGTTGTACAGAGGAAAAATTGTATCAGAAATGAAAGACAGCGAAATCTCATCTCGTAAACGGGTTGATAACCGTTATTCCCGGAACCTTTTTAAAATGCGAATCCTCGGTATAGATCATACTGATATTGTGCTGTTTCATGGTAGCAGCAAGCAGGGCATCCCAAAAGTGGAGGGAGTATGTACGCCGGATATCCACTGCATCCATAATCGTCCCCGGGTCATATCCGATCACTGTCCAGCCATCGAACGAGACAATGTCCCGGATAAACCGAATGACAACTGCATCCGGTACCGGGTTTGTGACTTTCTCTGTCATAACAACGGAGAACTCCGCAAGGTTCTGCACTGACACCGCGAGTGCGATCTCGGAGCGCCAGCATTGCGCGAGAAGTTCTGCTGCCACCGCCCGCTTCTCCGGCACCCCGGCATCGAGGGCATAGCAGAGGATATTCGTATCAATAAGTGCCGGTGGTGCGATCATAGAGGTCCTTTCGTTCTGCACCTGTGTGCGTGCCAAGATGATACCCGGTTTTGAGAAGTGCAAGTGCGTCCTGTGCGATCTCATCCCGGGTCTGGTTCTTCACCCAGTTCTCCAGGGCTTCGGTTGTTGCCCTGCCGAGGTACCCTTTCCGATCGCCCAGCTTCTTCTTTGCCGCTTCCCGGAAACGCTTCTCGGTATCGTCATCGATGCTGATCGTAATGGTCCCCATATGGATTTACATACGTTTTTGATTTATTTAAATAATTGGAGATGTAAATCCATTGGGCCGGATAAGAGATCTTCACACAGAACCCGATTCCTCTTGTCCTGTTTCTGCATCAAGATTATTCGGGCAGAGCAGGGGAATATCATTGCATGGGAGACGTTAAAGCACACGGGGGCAAAAGCCAGATAAAAATAAGGTGATTCCTCAATTCAAGCCACCACATATTTTTTGTTTCAGCATTGTGAAACCAACCTGGAATCAACCCACCAGACGTTCTTGGGGGCTTCGGGGTCCCCTCCACCCCCGCATGCCAGAGGCATCCCCCAATTGCGATAGTGCAGTATTATCTGTACCTGCGTGTGCCCCCGATACAGGTAATGCCGAGGCATCGCTCATAGCGCCCCGTCCCGCCCGGTGGACTGGCGGCGCAAGAGGGGGGCTTGTTATTTTTTGTGTTCTCCGGAGCGCAGATCTTAAAAAAAATCCTTTATTGGCTCAATACTAACCATGGGTCAGGGGTGGACTTTACCTGATCACTAAAAAAAATTTCCAAAAAAACCCATCACCTATTTTTTTCCTTCAATTTTGCCAGAGATTCCCTGTCCGGAGAATTTTTCACCTCTTCAATACTGTCCGGTAATACCCGGTACCGGTGCCAGGTACGGTCAGGCCCCCGGACCCAGAGTTCTTTTGCGAGATTTGCCATGATCGCAGCTTCCCGCAACTCCCGTATTTGCTGTACACAGGCTCGCATAATCTGCTCCGGCCAGAATTCTGCATACTTCAGTCTCCGTACCCGGGCAAGCGTTGTTACCCCCTCATAGTGGAATGCAAAATCGTATGGGAGCCGTTCTTTTGTCTCAAGTTCTATGAGCTGGAATCCCCATGCAATGGCCTTTTGCTTTGCCTCGCTAATCGCAACAAGCGGTTTTATTCCCCTGGTCACGCGGCATCACCGCGTCTTGTCAACCGGGGACTTCTCTGTTGCCCAAGAAAATAAGTGAAGCCCGGGTTTTCATTCAACAATAGTTTCAGGAACCGGTATTTCTCCCGTGATGATTTTTTCCTGTTCCTGCATACTCTCTCGTGATGAAGGGGAAACGTGTTGTTGCCGACTTTCATTACGCCAGTTTTTTTACGAAATCGTATGAGTTTCATTTTTCATTCCTGCCACAGGACTGCCGGCATCCCCCTGTTCGCAAACCAGAGCGTACGCTATTTGCTGGCACAACCCGACAAGAGATTTTTGCCGTTTTCCCCGCCTTCTGCAGGCCGAGTAGCAAATATACCTCTGTAAGACGGGAAATAAATGTTTTACTGAAGGGAAGAAATTTTTTCAAAACCGAGTTTATTCCAACGGATTTATGTGAAACGGTGTGGCAATCTTAAGCCGTTTGAAGGAACACCCGGTGTACCTTACCCGGTACATTATTTGCCGGATTCTGGTATCTGTACCTCAATAAACCGGGAACCCACTATTATTCACCATATTTTAACGAGGGAACTCTCAAAAAAAACGGTCACAGAACCCTTCTGTGGCACTTTTTCCCAAAAACCAGAGGACAGAATGTCCAAAAAAGGGGTCTTTTGGAACACCGCTATAGGGAAAATATCCGGGGCTGTTTTGGAGGAGTCTCTCTCATTTCGTCACGGACCGGGGTATTTTTTCTATGGCGAACGCGGAAGGGGAAATAATGTGTCCACCCGGATCTCCTGGTGGGAAACGGGGCCCGTATAGGGCGTATTTTCCCCTGCGATACTTCAGTCCTGGTAATATGATATCCCATTGAAGGTCGGATGTGGGTATTCCCGATATACCTGTATTCTAATCGATATCTTTTGAGTATTATCTCTTATAATTGCAAATGGCCTGTTTTTCAGGTACGGATCTGACTTCAAAACCATTTCATTCAATGCTTCGGCATATTTTTACATGAATGCAGGAATAATAATAATTAGATTTTTTCGGGAGCGATCCATTCGTGGTATCAAAAAAACTTCTCAATAAAACGGTCTGTGTCATCGGCCTCGGGTATGTCGGCCTTCCGCTTGCCGAAGCTTTTTCCAAACATCTCCGGACCATCGGGTACCGGAGAGACCAGAAAAAGATCAATGAGTTGCAAAAAAAACCCGGCAATACGATCGAGGCAACAACCGATCCCGCAAAGATCAAACTGGCGGACTTCGTGATCATCGCCGTTCCCACTCCGATTACCCAAGCAAAAGACCCGGATTTACAGATGGTAATTTCTGCAGCAGTTATTGTCGGGAAAAATTTAAAGAGAGGTGCAAACGTAATTCTCGAGTCCACTGTTTATCCCGGGGTTACCGAAGATATCATGGTGCCGATTCTTGAACGGGAATCCGGAATGAAGTGCGGGAAGGATTTCAAAGTAGGGTACTCCCCCGAGCGCATCAATCCCGGCGATGAAGAGCACGATCTTCCCCATATTTTCAAAATCGTTTCCGGAATGGACAAGCAGTCCCTTGATGAATTGTCCGAGCTGTACGGGCTTGTCACCAATGTGTACCGGGCACCTACGATCAAGACTGCCGAAGCTGCAAAAGTGATCGAGAATGTCCAACGGGACCTGAATATTGCTCTGATGAACGAGCTCTCGATGATCTTTGCCAGGCTCGGCCTCGATACGGATGAAGTTCTCAAGGCTGCCGGTACGAAATGGAATTTCAATAATTACCGCCCAGGACTTGTCGGGGGGCACTGCATCCCCGTTGATCCGTATTACCTTGTCCAGAAAGCAAAGGAAGTGGGCTACCACCCCCGGGTCATCCTTGCCGGCCGTTCCGTAAATGACGGGATGCCGAAATATGTTGCTGAGATGACGGTCAAGGGCCTGAACAAGGTAGGGAAGACGATCAAGGGATCCGATGTCCTGATCATGGGCCTGACCTATAAGGAAGATGTTGCCGATATCCGCGAGTCACCTGTTGAGAATATGGTGCAGGAACTCAGGGAATATGATGTGAATGTGTTTGGCTATGATCCTCTGCTTCCCGATTCCGTGATAAAGCATTTCGGTGCACAGCCATTATTAAAGCTGAATAAGAAGATCGATGCCGTGATAATCGCGGTTGCACATAAGGAATTCCGGCAGATGACGCTCGCGAATATCCGAAACCTGATGAATGATCACCCGGTGCTTATCGATGTGAGAGGAATCTTCGATCCGGAACAGGCTTCAGAGGCCGGGATATATTACAAAAAACTCTGAATTTTTTTAATAACGGAATTCGTTTTACATTTGTTCGTAAAATCAGCGAATTCAACGGTCACTTTTTTGTTATTTTTAAAAGAGAATATTTGTATCCCGGGACGATTAACAGTTTTATGTTACGAATATGATAAAAAAAGCCTTCATCACCGGGATTACCGGTCAGGACGGGTCCTATCTCGCCGAGCTCTTACTCTCCAGGGGGTACGAAGTCCATGGACTTATCCGGAGATCCTCGACCTTCAATACCAGCCGGCTTGACCATATCTATATCGATCCCCACGAATCCCAGGCAAAACTCTTCCTCCATTACGGCGATCTCTCTGACTCCGAACAGATCTCAAACGTGATGTACAATATAAAACCCGATGAAGTCTACCACCTCGGTGCCCAGAGCCATGTAAGGGTAAGTTTTGAAACACCCGAATATACCGGGAATATAACCGCCCTTGGTACTACCCGGCTCCTGGAGGCGGTACGGCGGAGCAACCATGGCATGAAATTCTACCAGGCCTCCTCAAGCGAGATGTTCGGGGGATCAGCCCCGCCCCAGGATGAGGCGACCCCGTTCTGTCCGCGGAGCCCGTACGCCTGCGGGAAAGTCTATGCCTACTGGATGGTGAGGAACTACCGCGAGGGGTACGGTATGTTTGCCTCGAACGGGATCCTCTTCAACCATGAATCCCCGCGCCGGGGCGAGACCTTTGTCACGCGCAAGATCACCCGGGGCATAGCCCGCATCCTTGCCGGGAAAGAGAAATACCTGTATCTTGGCAACCTCGATGCCTGCCGGGACTGGGGTTATTCGCCGGAATATGTTGAATGCATGTGGAAGATCCTCCAGCAGAAAACTCCTGATGATTACGTGATCGGTGTTGGCGAGACGCATTCGGTCAAAGAGTTTGTGGATGCGGCATTCTCGTATGCCGGGCTCTCGGTAAAGAAGCACGTGAAGATCGATCCAAAATACTTCCGGCCAACTGAAGTTGATGTGCTCATCTCCAACCCGGAAAAAGCCCGAAAAAACCTGGGATGGAAACCGAAAATCCGGTTCCATGAACTGGTGAAGATCATGGTTGACGCGGATGTGCGGGCACTCGGGCTCTCTCCGGTTGGTGACGGGGATTCGATCCTGGAAAAGACATTCCCGAAGAAGTGGTGGAAGGCAGACTGAATGGATCAAAAGATATCATTCTTTATCTTCTGGAGAACATGGCATGACATTCTGGGATAACAAACAGATACTTCTCACTGGCGGAGCAGGATTTCTTGGTTCGCACATTGTGGATCAGCTGAAAGAGCGGGGGGTTGAGAAGGATCAGCTCTCTATTCCCCGGAGCAGGGATCTGGATCTGCGGAAATGGGAGAACTGTGTCAAGGCTGTAAAAGACAAGGATATTGTGATCCACCTTGCCGCGAAGGTAGGCGGCATTGGTTTTAACCAGGCCTATCCCGGGGAACTTTTCTATGACAACGCGATCATGGGGATCCAGCTGATTGAAGCCGCCCGTCAGGAGGGTGTTGAAAAATGCGTAATTCTCGGCACCGTTTGTGCCTACCCGAAATTTACCCCGGTCCCCTTCAGCGAGGACGAGCTCTGGAACGGGTACCCGGAGGAGACAAATGCCCCGTACGGGATTGCAAAAAAGGCACTCCTTGTCCAGTGCCAGGCATACCGGCAGCAGTACGGATTCAATGCAATCTATCTCCTGCCGGTGAACCTCTATGGTCCTGGTGATAATTTCAATCCTGACAGTTCGCATGTAATCCCTGCACTGATCAAGAAGTTTGCTGACGCAGTCCGGGAGAAGAAAAAGACCGTTGAAGTCTGGGGGACGGGAAGTGCATCACGCGAATTCCTGTATGTTGAGGATGCCGCACGGGGAATTGTCCTTGCAACCGAGGCTTACAATAAACCGGAACCGGTGAACCTTGGAGCTGGTAAGGAAATTTCCATTCAAGATCTTGTTGAGATCATCCGGAGATATACCGGCTTTGCCGGAACGATCCACTGGGATACCTCAAAACCCGACGGGCAGCCCCGGCGCTGCCTGGTCACCTCCCGGGCAGAGAAAGAATTCGGGTTTGTGGCAAAGGTGCCGTTTGAGGAAGGGCTGAGGCGGACGGTGGAGTGGTATAATGAATATATGCACGAATAGAAAATGATTGAATATTCAGATGTTGTTTTATTTTCGATTAATACTAAAGGAAATGATCTACTGATAAGGACATATAATCT
This sequence comes from Methanoregula sp., assembly GCA_041645355.1. Lineage (GTDB taxonomy): Archaea > Halobacteriota > Methanomicrobia > Methanomicrobiales > Methanospirillaceae > Methanoregula. The sequence goes on along the minus strand of JBAZQF010000002.1, from coordinate 51,850 downwards.
GGATAGATGATATTATTACAAGCATGAAATATAATTAAGATCAATCAGAGATTACATTTATAGAGACTCACATGCACTTCGAAGAAATAAATAAATCCATTAGACAATTTGAAAATATCTCGGTTTTTTTAATTGGTGATTTGATGCTGGACAGACATTTTTTCTGGATTATTTCGAGGACCGAATGGATGATTGATCTCCAAGGGCTTTTTGGGATACGGGATAGGGTACAAAAATTCGTAGCTGGGTTCGAAGAAAGACACCCCAGCATCTGGTAATACTATGACACCGCAGACACTTTGCCCCAATCATCTGGTTCGTGTTAAGCATGGTGTGAAAACCTATCTGAATAGTGTATTAAACAAAATCCGCCGTTCTTTCCAACTTTTTGACTTTTACTCGCGGGGTTTTAAACGGTACCTCTTTGCTCTTTTCTTCTTGAGCGTATTGCTCGGTCTGATGGAAACCTTCCAGATTGTCCTTATCTACCCGATACTGAATGCATCTTTTGCCCTTGATGGGGGTGGAATTTCATTCTTTGAACCGCTATATAATCTTGTCAGAAATTCACTCCATCTGCCGGAGGTTGTGTCTTTCTGCCTCTTGTTTATTCTCTTTGTATTTTTGACATTTATTGTATCATTACTCTATAATTATATGTCGCTATCTTTTACAAAGAATGTCGTGTTAGAGAAAAAAAAAGGGATTTTTGATAAACTTGTAAATAATGATTACCGGTTTTTTGTGGATAATCGGAGGGGGGAGATCCTTTATACAGTAATTTCGGCCCCGAATTCAATTTTAACTTCTTTGAATGTATTCACAATTCTATGTTCTGATATTATAGTCATTTTGTCAATAATAATAATACTATTGTTCATATCCTCGTCTGGGGTAATTCTTCTTCTGATTGGAGGTTTTTTATTTTTTCTGGTTGTAAGGGTTATCGGAAAAAGGATATCCTACACTCTGGGAATTCTGGCGTTACAGTCAAGTGAGGCAGAAAATGAAATCATTAGCAGTTATGTGCAGGGCTTAAGGCAGATACGATCGGTAAATGGGGATCCGTACTGGAAAAAACAGTATCACGATGCTCTTCATAGTTACTGGAAAAAATTTATAAAACATGTATTCTTAACGAACCTTCCAGGATCCACAGTCCAATTTCTCTTTTTTTCATTAATTGCCAGCGTTGTGGTTTTTTTATATTATCTTAGCCAAGAGGGTTTTCTACTTATAATCCCGCTCATTGGGACATTTGCATTTGCTGCACTAAAAATGGTTCCCAAACTTGCCAGTATTGGTAATACCAACATGATTATTATGAACAATCTGCCAGCTCTTGAAAAGGTCTATCACTTCCTGAATGATAACCGGTACAGCACCATAATAAACGGGGAAAAGAGGTTTGAAACACTCTCTTCGGATATTATTTTTGATGATGTTGGTTTCTCGTATCATAAGAATCAGGAGTTGATTAGTGACTTGCATCTGACCATTAAACGAAATCAAGTAACCGCACTTGTTGGTCATTCTGGTTCAGGGAAATCGACAGTAGTCTCTCTTCTTCTTCGATACTACGATGTTTCCAAGGGGAAAATCCTGATTAATGGTATTGATTTGCGCGAATATGATATGAAAACTGTGCTCGGGAAAGTGGGGTATGTGAGCCAGGAAACCTTCCTCTTCAATGCAACTATCAGGAAAAACATTGCGTTTGGTGGAGATTATTCCGATGATCAGATTATTGAGGCTGCAAAACGTGCAAATATCCACACTTTCATTGTCAGTCTTCCCCAAGGGTATGAATCTATTGTTGGGGATCAGGGTCTTAAATTATCCGGTGGGGAGAAGCAGAGGATTGCCATTGCACGGGCACTTGTGAGAGATCCGGAAATTCTGGTGCTCGATGAGGCAACAAGTAACCTTGATAACGAATCAGAGTCGATCGTTCAGGACGCGATCAATCGGGTTTCTGAAAATAATACTACATTTATCATTGCTCACCGTCTGTCGACCATCAGAAAGGCCGATACGATTTTCGTCATGAGCCGTGGCGCGATCGTAGAGGGCGGGAGCCACGATGAGTTGATGGAGATGAAAGGGAGATACTTTGATCTGTATGAGCATGGTGGGTGAAGAAATGTTGTTACCGGCTCCAGAAATCGTAGGTATTACCGGGGTAGTGTCCCCATTATCGGCTGTTAATAATATTAGGTATTTATGTTGTCATATCTTGAAGAATGCCCGGGAATAAAACATTTCGTCATATCCCCTATTGAATAAAAACCCTCTCATCGTATTTTGATCTACCGTGGCGCTCTTTACATTATGTCCGGCCATTTTGCTAAATCTGAAAAAAAAATTTTCCGGGCTACTGCTTGGGTAGCTGCTTATTCCCTTTTTTTCTTCAATCATCCGTTTTCTCTAATAATAAACAGATATGATCTGGCATTAAAGAAGGGCGTCCATCAAAATCCCATTTAAATATTTTTTTAACCAAATTCACAATATCCCATAGAGAAATTTCTTCATGCCTTATTGAAGCATAACATGCCTTCTGTTCGACGATTTTATAATTATTTAACTGTGAAAAATATTCAAGAGATGGAAAACAGATATGTTCTGGATATCGTACATACCACCAGTTAGGCCCGTATTTTCTTGACATGCCTCCCTGAATGTCTCCTGTTACAAAACAAAAAATACCCCCGGTTTTCAGGAATCGTGAATATTGGTTAAAAAACTGATTAAAAGAGTAAACATGCTCTATAACATCGAAACAAAAGATTCTATCAAATAAAATCCCCGGGGGAAATTCCTGGATATTTTTAAAACAAATATGACCCTTTTTAATACAATCTTTTCTTCCGGGATCTGAAAATTCAATGCCATAGACATTGCAGCCGAGATTCTTGGTAAAATCCAATAAGCTTCCACTGCTGCAGCCAATATCTAAAATTTGCATGCCTGGTTTGCAAATTTTTTTAATAGTCTTTACAATTTTTTCTGTATGAAACTTTTCAAAGGATTCTGAATATTTCCATCGATTATTCTCCTGTTGAATGTAAAGTTTAATTGCATCATTTTCATGAATTATATTCTGGGAAAATTTTGAATTACACGCTCTGCATATCCATAGCTGTGGTTGATACGTGAGCTCTATCCTTGTATCGGCAAAGATTAATGGATTTGCATATTTAATATCACCAGAATTAAAAATGTCGTTTCTCCCACATATCGGGCATTGCAGAACAAAATGGGAGTTATCAATTTTCATATTTAATTTTATACGTTTTTAAGATTTATTTGGATCTGTGCACATAAACCGCGTCGGGCTAACGTTAATGTCGAATCTGTGAATAGGAATAAATTGCCGAAACGGTTATTTTTTTAGTTTAGAGGATATTCCATTAACTGAGGATTATGTGGATTAAAGTGAAAGCCCCCTGTTTTTTAAAGTAATAACTTCAATGAAAAGCCCTTTTAAGCGATTCTCAAACACCATAATATTAATCTGATAAAAATTAAACTATTTAACAATGTCATATTTCGACGACAAGACAATCCTCATCACCGGTGGCACCGGTTCTTTCGGAAGGAAGTTCCTGTCAACTCTGTTACATGAAGATAATCCTCAAAGTGTCCGTATCTATTCACGGGGTGAAATGCTCCAGTATGAAACCGAGAAAATGTTTCCGGATGATCGCCTCAGATTTTTTATAGGTGATGTACGGGACAAAGAACGGCTTTCTCGGGCGATGAACGGTGTGGATATCGTTGTTCATGCCGCAGCCCTTAAGCAGGTACCTGCCTGTGAATATAATCCTATTGAAGCAGTAAAAACGAATATCCACGGAACAATCAATATCATCAATACCGCTATCGACAACAATGTAGACCGGGTCATCGCACTTAGCACAGACAAAGCGGTCCACCCCGTGAACCTTTATGGATCAACAAAAATGGTTGCTGAGAAATTGTTTGTGCAGGGGAATTCTTATCGGGGTTTTAACCGGAACACAAAATTTTCTTGTGTCCGGTATGGAAATGTAGTGGGAAGTCGGGGAAGCGTAGTCCCCCTCTTCCTTGAACAAAAAAAGACCGGACGACTTACTATTACCGATGACCGCATGACCCGGTTCTGGCTGACCCTTGAAGAGGGTGTTACATTCGTTCGAAATTGTCTTCCAAAGATGAACGGCGGAGAAATCTTTGTCCCAAAGATCCCCAGTATGAAAGTGAGTGATCTGGCACGGGCTATGGCACCTGAAGCAAAGATCGAAATAATTGGTATCCGTCCAGGTGAGAAGATCCACGAGATCCTCCTCACAGAAGATGAGGCCCGGCACACGAAAGAATATGATAATTACTATGTTATCGAGCCCGAGCTTAAATTCTGGGGAAAAACTGATGGAGACGGAGGGTGGGAATTACCGGAAGGATTCAGGTACGCAAGTGATACAAATCCCGTGTGGCTGAGTATAGATGACTTAAAAAAGATGATTAATATTTAATGGTCTTTTTGGCATCGAATAAATTCAGTAACATATCAGAGTCCAAAACCATGAAATTCCAGACCATTCTAGAAGAATTTTGTTCAAGATCGTTTGGGAATGAATATAAAAATCATAACCAGTATTCTCAAATCGTTGCAGCAAATATCCCATTATCCTCAAAATTATTATTGAGATCTTCAAATCTAAATACCGTCACAGTATTCGGATCAAAAATTGGTCTCAATTTGATAACAATAAAACAATTATTTCCTGAAGTGGAATTATCTGCAATTATAAGATTGGGGTTTAGTTTGCCATTGCGATATAAACTTAACAGTGGATGAGGTATTATGATCTATATTCGAAAAAATCGACAAAGGTGAATGTTTGATTATGGAAAGCAAATCAGAAACCCCAGGTGAGACGACAATGCATTATTGCAGACGTTGTGTTATGCCCGACACAAAGCCGGATCTTTCTTTTGATGAAGAAGGGGTGTGCAATGCCTGTCGGAACTATGAGAACCGGGTTGCAATCGATTGGGGCGCGAGGAAGAAAGAATTACAAAATCTCCTCGAAAAATATCGGTCAAAAGACAAAAAAAATTGGGATTGCATTGTTCCCGTTAGTGGTGGAAAAGATAGTACTTATCTTGTTATTCGCATGCTCCAGCTGGGAATGAATCCCTTGTGCGTTACGGCGACAACGTGCGATCTGTCGGATATCGGAAGGGAAAACATTGAGAATCTAAAACGTCTTGGTGTTGATTATATTGAGTTTTCCCCGAATAAAACAATCCGTAGCAAATTAAACCGGATCGGACTCAAAGAAGTTGGAGATATTTCCTGGCCTGAACATGTCTCAATTTTTACAGTTCCCGTACGTGTTGCAGTCCAATATAATATCCCCCTTCTCATCTGGGGAGAAAACTCTCAGAATGAATATGGGGGGCCTGCAGCAGCGACTGAAAACAATGTGCTTGATCGGCGCTGGCTGGAAGAATTCGGGGGTCTATTGGGTTTACGTGTTTCTGATATGATTGGCGTAGACGGTATAACCGAAAAACACATGCTGCCCTATCTCTACCCCTCCGATGAAGAGTTAAAAAGAGTTGGTGTAACCGGTCTATTTCTTGGATATTATATGCCTTGGGATGGCTACACCAATACACTAATCACTCAGGCATACGGTTTGAATACGTTTCATAAGACAATTGAAGGTTCTTGTGTGAATTATGAAAATCTCGATAACCACCAGATGGGAATTCACGATTATTTTAAATTTTTAAAATTTGGTTTTGGCCGTGCATCAGATCTTGCTTCCATGCATGTCCGGAGAGGTCGACTTTCACGAGAAGATGCCTGTGAAATTGTCAGGCTTCATGATGGAAAATTCCCTTGGACCTATCTTGATAAACCATTAAAGGAAATCTTGGAACCTGTTGATATTACGGTTGATGAATTTATAAAAATCTGTGACCGGTTTACGAATAAAAAAATATTCAAAACTGATGATAAAGGTAATTTGATCAAGGATCGTTTTGGGAACCTCACAAAAATCAAATATGCAGAAGACGAAAAATGATTATCTGATAACGAAATCAGAATTCAGGTGCAGGAAAGATATCCAAAAATTTATTCCTATTTGACCTCATTTTTTTTACAAGGATGTCAAAAAATTACAATTATTTCTGATGTGGACTGATAATGAAAATTACAATAATTGATTATGGCATGGGGAATCTGCAATCTATTGCAACAGCATTAGAACATTGCAAAGCTACGGTTACTATCTCTAATAATTCAGATGACATTTTTTGTGCAGACAAATTAATCCTGCCTGGTGTAGGAGCGTTTGCGGATGGTATGCAGAATCTCTGTTCATGTGGCCTTGACCGTGTAGTACGTGAGGCCGTAATCGACTACAAAATTCCCATTCTTGGCATTTGTCTGGGGATGCAGCTGTTGGCAGATACTGGCATTGAAGGTGGAGATATCCTTGGTTTAGGGTTGATATCTGGAGATGTGATAAAATTATATCCTTCCAATCCTCGTGAACGAATACCTCATGTGGGGTGGAATGAAGTTTATTATCCAAAAAGCAATTCCCTTTTTACACAAATCCCTGAAGGTTCTGATTTTTATTTTGTTCATAGCTACCATTTTGTTCCAAAATCAGCCTCAAGTATAATTGGTGTAACCCCCTATTGCGATAGATTCGTCTCTGCCATTAATGAAAGGCATATCTGGGGGGTTCAGTTTCATCCGGAAAAAAGTAGCGTATTAGGTTTGACATTGATTAATAATTTTTTAACATTTTGAGGTGCGCGATTGTTAAAAATCCGTGTTATCCCCACTCTGCTCTGGAAAAATGTAGGGTTGGTTAAAGGAATCCATTTTGACAGCTGGCGGCGTGTTGGTCCTGTTCTGCCTGCCATAAAAGTTTACACAATGAGACAGGTCGATGAAATAATTTTGGTTGATATCCTGGCAACGCAGGAACACCGTAATCCGGATTATACTTCCATTTCTGATTTTACCCGTGAATGTTTTGTGCCCATGACAATTGGTGGCGGTATTAAAAATTTAGAGCATATTAAAAAACTTCTGCGTGCAGGCGCAGATAAAGTTGCATTGAATTCAGTTACCTATGATAATCCAGACATCATCCGGCAAGCAGCCCAATTGTTCGGATCACAATGTATCGTTGCAAGTATTGATGTAAAGGATGTGAGTAATAACAGAAAAGAATGTTACAAATGCTCTGGTACCGTTCCAACCGGAAAGAATCCTATTGACTGGGCACAACTGATGGAGAAATTAGGTGCAGGAGAAATACTTCTAACGTCAATAGACCGTGACGGGACTATGCAGGGATATGATATCGATCTAATTCGATCTGTTACAGATTCTGTTGCAATTCCCGTGATCGCATCTGGGGGGGCAGGAGGTTATTCTCATATGCATGAAGCAATCATTCACGGTAATGCGAGTGCGGTTGCAGCTGCAAGTATCTATCATTTTACTGAACAAACCCCCCTTGAAGCAAAAAAGTATCTGGCTGCACAAAAAATCCCTGTCAGGATGAACAACACAAATCTTAACGAGTCAGTTGAATTAACTATTAGATAGAAGACAGAATATTTTAGAAATAATTATGCAATCCCCTTTGAGGAAAGATGAATGTAAATTGTGAAAAACTTGCAATTAATGGCGGCAAACCGGTCCGAAGATCCCCGTTACCTTATGGGAAACAGTGCATAAAACAGGAAGATGTCAATGCTGTAATCTCGGTATTAACCTCGGAATGGCTAACAACAGGTCCAAAAGTAGCAGAATTCGAGCAGACTTTTGCACATTATGTACAGGCAAAAGACGCCATAGCAGTTAGTAATGGAACCGCTTCTCTTCATACTGCTATGTATGCTCTTGGGATAAGAAACGGAGATGAAGTAATTGTTCCGACAATGACGTTTGCTGCCACGGCAAATTCCGTAGTGTTCCAAGGGGCAAGACCGGTTTTTGCTGATGTGGATCCGGATACATTGTTGATAAATCCGAACAAAATAGAGGATCTGATTACTTCCAGAACAAAGGCTATTATCGCGGTTGATTATGCTGGTCAGCCATGTGACTATGATAGGCTAGCTGATATCGCAAACCGTCATAATCTCGTGATAATTGATGATGCCTGTCATGCACTCGGGGGGAGCTATAAGAATCGTCCGGTAGGTACCCTTGCGGAGTTGAATACATTCAGTTTTCACCCGGTAAAAAATATTACCACCGGGGAGGGGGGTATGATTACCACGGAAAATCCAGAATTTGCTAAAAAGATGCGATTATTCCGGAATCATGGAATCACTACTGATCACAGGCAGCGCGAACAACAGGGATCATGGTTTTATGAAATGATTGATCTCGGTTATAATTACCGGCTGACCGATATTCAGTGCGCTCTTGGTATCAGTCAGTTAAAACAACTGCCTGGATGGATATCACGCCGACAGGAAATTGCAGAGCGCTACACTTTGGCATTAGAAAACATACCCGGTATAACCCCTCTAAAAGTCCGAAAAGATGTTTCCCATGCGTACCATTTGTATGTTGTTCAATTTAATCTAACAGAAATTAAGAAGTGTGACAGGACCTTTATTTTCAAGGCACTTCGGGCTGAAGGAATTGGGGTAAATGTCCACTATATCCCGGTTCATTTACACCCATATTATCAGAATAATTTTGGAACATACCCCGGGCAATGCCCCCTCGCAGAGGCTGCATATAACAAGATCATTTCACTGCCAATCTTTCCGTTGATGAGTGAACGGGATGTTGAGGATGTCATTACTGCGTTGGATAAAGTAGTTCAGGCGTGTCTATGACAAAAATTATCGCAATCGTGCAGGCAAGGATGGGAAGCACCCGTCTCCCGGGAAAAGTGATGATGAATCTTATCGGTAAACCGATGCTCTTTCATGAACTCTCGCGCATTGTCCGTTCGAAACGAATCAGTTCTCTTGTTGTTGCAACAACCACTTCTCCATCGGATGATTGTATTGTAAACTTATGTATCGAACACGATTGGCACGTTTTCCGAGGCAGTGAACCGGATGTTCTTGATCGCTATTACCAATGTGCAAAACAATTCGATGCCGATATTATCATCAGGCTCACTGCCGATTGTCCTTTAATTGAACCGACAATAATCGATAAAGTTGTGGGAGAGTTTATCCATAAATACCCGAATGTGGATTATGTAAGTAATTTTATTCCCCGACGGACTTTTCCACGGGGACTGGATACTGAAGTAATGAGCTTTTCAGCACTTGAACATTCTTGGATCAACGATACGAATCCAGCCTTGCGGGAGCATGTAACACAATTTATTTTACGCAACCCGGACAAATTCAAAGTTGAAGGCGTTATGAATAATTACGATGTATCCCATCTACGATGGACTGTGGATACAAAGGAAGATTTTCAACTTATAAATGAAATCTATTCTTTTTTTGGAAATAATCAGTTCTCTTGGTATGATGCTCTTGAACTGATGGACAAAAAGCCGGAATTACAATTGATTAATCAAAATACTCAGCAAAAGGAGGTCCTTTAGGATTGAAGAGGAAAAAAAATCTCCTCGTTCGAGCTGATGCCACTCCGAAAATCGGATCTGGGCATTTCATGCGATGCCTTGCTCTTGCAGAAATTTGGCAGGATACTCGCGGAGAGGTTCTCTTTGCTTCTGCGTTTGATGCACCAGGGTTAGAAGCTCGCTTGAAAAAAGATGGAATACAGTTCCTCCGTATCAGCCATGAGGCTGGAACATTTGGTGATGCAGATGAAACAGTTAAGATAGCTCATCAATATGGATCTGATTGGATTGTTGTCGATGGGTATCATTTCGGAGCGGAATACCAAAAAAAGATCAAGAACTCCGGATTAAATCTCCTATTTATTGATGATTACGGGCATGCAGATCATTATTATGCAGACATCGTTCTTAACCAGAATATTTATGCAGACATGTCATTTTATCCGAAGTATGAACCATTCACGCGATTCCTGCTAGGGACAAAATATGCACTTATAAGGAAAGAATTTCTAAAATGGTCCAACTGGCATCGTAATGTTCCTGAAGTTGCACGAAAGATCCTTGTTACCTTTGGGGGAAGTGATCCTGATAATATTACTCTTAAAGTCATTGATGCAGCGAAAACCGTTGATCTTGATAATCTTGAAGTGAAAGTTGTTATTGGGGAGACAAATCCACATTTTAATCTCATTCAGAAAACGGTTAATGGTTTTTCAAACTTCACATTAATAAAAAATGCAGAGAATATGCCAGAGTTGATGGCATGGGCGGATATTGCGATTTCTGCTGCGGGAAGCACCTGCTGGGAACTTGCATACATGGGTACACCATTTATTGCATTATCCATTGCAGAGAATCAGAAACCGGTAATCTGGGGGATAAGTGCACAGAATGCTGCCGTTAATCTGGGTGTTGGTCAAATATTGACCCAAAACGAAATATTAAATATGTTAATAAAAGTAATTAATTCAAAAAAAATAAGATCTAACCTGTCAAAAAATTCTAAAAAGCTTGTTGATGGGGAGGGTGTTTCACGGGCGATAATGAATATTAATTCAGATCCTGTTCGTTTAAGGACGGTAAGGAAATCCGATTGTTTTACCATATTAAATTGGGCAAATGAACCCATAGTCAGAAATTCTGCATTTAATTCAACACATATTTCAATTGCAGAACATAAATTATGGTTCTCTCAAAAAATTAACGATCCTAATTGTTATTTTTTTATAGGTCTGGATAAAGATGATAACCCTATTGGACAAATACGATTTGATTTAATTAATGATATTGCGACTGTTGATATCAGCATAGACAAAAAATGGAGAAATCAGGGTTATGCAAAAAGGATCCTCAATCAGGGCATAGAAATGCTTTTAAGGATATGCAACGTCACCCTCATTATAGCATATATTAAAAAGGAAAATATTAGTTCCCTAAAAACGTTCTGGTCCTGTAATTTTGAATCTCCAGAAAAAATGAAAATAAAAAATTTTGACACTATTATGCTTTCGAGGAAAATCATATGAGATTTGCTGATTTGAAGTATGTCGTCGTCGGAAGTAAAAAATGGAATAAACGAGTCTTCAATGAGAAAATTTCAAAATTTCCCGGAACATGGTACTTTTTTGATGAATTGAATCAGCTTGATGATAACCTTTTAAACGATATTAAACCGAAATATATCTTCTTTCTTCACTGGTCATCTATTGTTCCTGATAAACTATTAGAAAATTTCGAGTGTGTCTGTTTTCATATGACTGATGTTCCTTATGGCAGAGGGGGCAGTCCTCTTCAAAATTTGATTTTATCTGGACATCGCAAAACAAAAATGACCGCATTGAAGATGACTCATGAACTTGATGCCGGTCCTGTTTATCTCAAAGAGGAACTCTCTCTTGAGGGGGGTGCAGAAGAGATCTATATCCGGGCTACCCTTTTATCCGCTGAGATGATAAAAAAAATTATTGAAACCGATTTATCTCCGGCTCCTCAATATGGAAATGTTGTAAAATTCAAGCGCAGAAATCCTTCACAGAGTAAAATACCCTCTTCTCTATCACTTTGTCAGCACTATGATTTTATTAGAATGTTGGATGCGGAAGGGTACCCGCATGCTTTTTTTGAACACAATGGCTTTCGATATGAGTTCCGCAGAGCTACACTTTATGATAAACAAATCATAAGTGATGTGAAAATTACAAAAATTGAGGAATAAAATGCGTATATTGATTATCGCAGCACATCCCGACGATGAAGTCCTCGGATGTGGCGGGACTATTGCCCGCATGTCAAAGGAAGGCCACCACATATCGATAGTAATTCTTGGCGAGGGAATCACTTCGAGATATCCCCACAGAGAGGATGCAGATAGAAGAAGTGTCCAGGATCTTCATGAACACAGTCACGAGGTAGCTAAACTTCTGGGTGCCAAGGATCTTCAGATATTTGATCTACCGGATAATAGGTTTGATACTGTCCCTCTGCTGGATATTGTAAAAATTCTTGAAGAGCATTTGGAAAAAATTCATCCAGATCTTGTATACACTCATCATTCAGCTGATTTAAATTTGGATCATGTTTTACTGAACCGAGCCACGTTAATTGCAACCCGCCCACTAGAAAATTCATCCGTAAAAACCGTATTGGCTTATGAAGTGCCCTCCTCAACTGAATGGACATTCCAGAACCCAAGACAGGGCTTTCAGCCGAATATATTTGTCAATGTAACTAAAACTCTTGAAACAAAAATTGAAGCAATGAAACTATATGATGAGGAAAACCGGGAATACCCCCATCCGCGATCACCTGAAGCATTGCGTGCTATCGCAAACAGATGGGGGAGTGTTTCGGGTTTGAAAGCAGCTGAAGCCTTTGAATTGATTCGCCATATCCAATAAGCAACTCGGGAGAACTAAATGTCTTCGAAATTTGCAATTAATCAAAGATCGATCGGTGCAGGTAATTCAGTTTATATTATCGCAGAAATTTCCGCAAACCACAATCAGGATTTCAATCAAGCGGTGAAGATGATACATGCAGCAAAAGAATCAGGTGCTGACGCAATAAAAATTCAAACATACACCCCAGACACGATGACTATCGATTGCGATAACGAATACTTCAAAATTGGTAAAGGGACAATTTGGGAAGGGAAAAATCTCTATTCCCTGTATAAGGAAGCCTATACTCCATGGGAATGGCAATCTGATCTGAAAAACCTTGCAAATGATCTCAATATGGATGTCTTCTCGACACCATTTGATTTCAGTTCAGTGGATTTTCTTGAATCGCTGGATGTTCCTGCATACAAAGTTGCCTCTTTTGAAATCGTTGATATCCCGTTACTCCAGAAAATCGCACAAACCGGCAAACCTGTGATTCTGTCTACAGGTATGGCGTCTCTTGCAGAGATTGAGGAAGCGGTTCATGTTATTCGTAATGAGGGGAATGATAAGATTGCGCTTCTTAAATGCACAAGTGCATATCCCGCTCTGCCGGAAGAAATGAATTTGCGCACAATACCTCACCTCGTACAAATGTTTGATATTCCCGTAGGGCTTTCGGATCATACTTTGGGAATTTCCGTACCAGTTGCAGCTGTTGCTCTTGGTGCATGTATTGTGGAGAAACACTTCACACTTTCACGACAAAAGCCCGGGCCGGATAGTGCGTTTTCTCTTGAGCCGCATGAATTTAAATCGATGGTTGAGGCGATTCGTGAAACTGAAATGGCACTTGGGGATATTTGCTATGAAGTGAGTGAGCATGAAAAAGCAAGTCGGGTTTTCCGGAGATCGTTGTTTGTTGTCAGGGATATGAAAAAAGGAGATTTGTTTACAAAGAAGAATGTCCGTTCAATTCGACCGGCATATGGTTTACCCACAAAAAATTTAGATATCATCCTTGGGCGTAAAGCTGCACGGGATATTATTTGCGGTACACCCTTAACATGGGAAATAATTGAATAATTATTGCATGTGAGAAAGGTCTGAAATCATGAAAACGGTTGCAATTATTGAAGCTCGTATGACTTCCACGCGTCTGCCAGGAAAAGTCATGCTTCCCATCCTTGGCAGACCAACGCTTGAATTAATGATTGAACGATTAAAGCGGGCAAAATTGATTGATCAGATTGTTGTCGCAACAACACAAAACCACACCGATGATGTTGTCGAGCATTTAACGCACAGACTTGGAGTAGGGTGCTTCCGGGGAAGTGAAGATGATGTGCTTGATCGTGTATTGCGATCTGCTCATGCAAATGGGGTTGATGTTATTGTCGAAGTCACTGGAGATTGCCCATTGATTGATCCAATTGTCGTTGATAATGTTATCGGGATTTATCAGAAGAAAAACATCGATTATGTGAGTAATGTATTGAAACAGACATACCCCATTGGGATGGATGTCCAGGTTTTTTCAACAGCAGTACTTGAAAAAGTCGCAAGACTTACGCAGGATCCGATTGATCATGAACATGTGTCGCTATACATTTATGAGCACCCGGAAATTTTTTCCCTTTTTAACATAGAAAGTGATTTGCCGGAAAAATACTGGAATATGCGTCTGACTTTGGATACGCAAGAAGATTACCAGTTAATCACCGCAATTTATGAATTATTATATCCGAGAAATCCCACATTCACACTCGATGACATTGTGGATCTTCTGGAAAAAAGGAAAGACCTTATTGAGTTAAATCGGAATATACAACAAAAAAAGGTAAGATAATGGTGTACCGGGCGGCAATTGTTGGATGTGGAAAAATTGGGAGTGAATTCGCAGATGATCCACGAATTAAGGATATTTACACGCATGCAGGTGCATATGAACATTGCCCCGATACAGAATTAGTAGCTGTCTGTGACAAAGATCGGAAAAAATTAGATAAATGCAAAGAACGATGGCATATTTCAGGTGGATATTCAGACTATGTGGAGATGATTGCTGAAACTGAACCAGATATTGTTAGTGTTTGCACTCCTGATCAGACGCATTTTGAGATTATCCGGACAATACTTACCTCGTCGAATGTAAAAGCAATTTTTGCGGAAAAGCCCCTGGCTTTTAAGGTCAATGATGCAGAATATTTGGCAAATCTTGCAGAAAACAAAGGTGTTGTTCTTGCGGTGAATTATACACGGCGGTTTGCAGAAAAATATTGTGAATTAAAAAAATACTTAAATTCTGATACATTTGGTAATATCCAGACGATAAATGGATACTATACAAAAGGCACAGTACACAACGGCACACATTGGTTTGATTTGGCTCGTTTTTTGATCGGAGAATTTGAATGTGTGAGGGGATACGATAATCGTCAGGAAAAAAATGATGATCCAACCTTTGATACATATGCTAAATTCTCTAATGGAGCAAGTGCATATTTACATTCCTGCGATGAGACAAAATTCAGTATTTTTGAAATGGATATTCTTGGTTCAAATGGTCGTGTTTATATTAAAGATACCGATAATCGTTTCGAAATATATCGCATAACAGACAGTCCGTACTATTCTGGATATCGCTCTCTTCAACTTTCAGATACAATTACTGACATTTTGAAAGACGCTTTACTGTATGCTGTAGAAGATATTGTACAATGTCTCAAGACCGGTCGGACCCCAAAGTGCTCAGGATTTGATGGGGTTGCCGCACTAAAAATTGCGCGTGCAGTATGTTCGTCTGTTGATTCCGGACATAGTGTGGAATTGGGATTATGATATGTCAAAAGAATTTTCACCCGATATAAAGTTAATTTGCGGTGATCCCGGTGGAGCAAATGCTCTTGTTCCGGTTATCCTGCAATTGCATTCAGAAAAAAAGGAACAGATCCAGGTTTTTGCATATCGTCAGGCAGCAGATATTTTTTTAAAAAAAAATATTTCATTTTCCTCACTTGATGAACAAACTACATATTCTGAAATTCTGGATTTCTTAAAAGGTAATCGACCAAAGATAATTGTTACAGGGACCTCTTTTGACCCTATCGGACTTGAAGTTAAATTTATTCATGCTGCTAGAATATTAAAAATTCCTAGCCTGTCGTTATTGGACTACTGGTGTCTTTATTCACTAAGATTTAGTGAAAATGAGGGTGATTTAAAGTATGTTCCCGATAAAATCGCAATAATGGATGAGATGGCATATAGTGATATGATTACGGAAGGTTTTCATCCAGATACACTTATTATTACCGGACAGCCCGCTTTTGATGCCCTTGCAGAATTTAAATCATCTTTTAGTAATCAAAAATGGGAACAAATCAGGAGCTATTTTCATATCCATTCATATGAACTATTTATTGTTTTTGTATCAGAACCACTTTCCATCTTTTTTGGCGAGGATGAATCCAACCCACAATTTTTAGGATATACCGAGATAAGTGTGATAAACCAGCTTATTACTGCATTGGAACAAATATCCCAAGACTGCAACAAACATATAGCATTGCTTATCCGTCCTCATCCAAGGGAAAAAACGGATGTTTATGAAAAGATTACAAGCAATAATATCAGGATTATTGTATCCAAAGAGGGTAATCCGAGAGATATTGTGATGGCATCTGATCTTGTAATTGGAATGACTACTGAACTTCTTGTTGAAGCCTGTTATTTGGGGTGTATTGTGGTTAGCCTCCAGCCGGAACTACGGTTTAAAGATGTCTTACCCACGAATAATAATGGTTTTAGTATTCCGGTATATTCGAAGGAAAAAATTTATGATACACTTAAGAAAGCATTGATAGACCCTTATATCCGATCTGAAATGAAAAAAAAAGTGGAACAGTTCAAACATGATGGTCACGCAACAAATCGGATTGTAAATATTATTTATCAGATGATGGTTGAAACAGATAGTAATGGAGAACACTATGACAAAATTGGCAATTAACGGTGGGGAGCCGGTCCGGAAGACTCCATTTCCCGAGTATGTCACCATTGGGGAAGAAGAAAAACGGGCAGTTAATGAGGTACTCGACAGTACGGTATTATCAAAATATCTGGGCACATGGTCTCCGGATTTTTATGGTGGACCAAGGGTTCGTCAATTGGAAAAGGATTGGGCGCAATATTTCAGAATTAAACATGCGGTAAGTGTAAATTCCGCAACATCCGGGCTCTATGCCGCTGTTGGTGCAGCGGGTGTAGGGCCTGGAGATCAAGTTATTGTCTCACCTTATACGATGACAGCATCTGCAACTGCAGCTCTTGTATACGGTGCAACTCCTGTTTTTGCTGATATTGATCCGAAAATTTTCTGCATTTCCCCGGATTCGATTGAAAAATGTATCACACCCTCTACAAAGGCAATAATTGTCGTTGATATTTTCGGGCATCCTGCTGATATGGATGAGATTATGAATATTGCCCACGATCATGATCTTGTCGTTATTGAGGATGCAGCACAGGCTCCAGGTGCAAAATATAAGGGTCGGTACGCCGGAACTCTTGCCGATATGGGGGTTTATTCCCTCAATTATCACAAGACAATTCATTGCGGTGAAGGGGGTATTGTTGTCACAGACAATGATGAATATGCAGAACGGCTTCAATTAATCCGGAACCATGCTGAGGTTGTGGTAAAAGACAAAGGAGTAAAAAACATCGTCAATATGATTGGTTTTAATCTCCGTATGACTGAAATTGAAGCCGCTATCGCGATCGAACAGTTGAAAAAACTTGAGAAACTACTCATTCCAAGAATTAACGCTGCTGACTATCTGACAAAACACCTGATGGATCTTCCTGGCATTATTCCCCCCCACGTGAGATCTGAAGTACGTCATGGGTATTATGTATACCCCATTATTTTCCTTGCTGAAAAAGTTGGAATTTCCCGTAAGAAGTATATTGCTGCATTGAATGCTGAAGGAATACCAATAGTAAATGATGGGTACCAGGAACCATTGTACCTTCTGCCTTGTTACCAACAGCGGATTGCATTTGGAAAGGATGGATTTCCTTTTACCTATCCCGGGAATAAATGTCATGCTAATTATAATCCCGGTATATGCCCTATCACGGAGCGTATGTATTACAGCGAGCTCATGCATACCGACATTTGCCATGCAGGTGTCACTCGGAATGATTTGGACGATTTTATTACTGCATTTGAGAAAGTCAATAATCACAAAGGGGAAATTTTATAATGTTTTCTTCAACCGCATTTCTTGTCGGCCCGAGAGTATATCTACGGCCTATGAATGAAAAAGATGTTGAAGGGTCTTATATCCGATGGCTCAATGATAAAGATATTTGTCATGGAAACAGTCATCATATTTTTCCCTACACCCGGAATGATGCTTTGGATTATATAAAAAATACATCTGAATCGGGGAGCGACCTGATTTTAGCGGTTGTATTAAATGAGGGCGATAGGCATATCGGCAATATCTCTCTTCAGAAAATACATTCCATATATAGGTCTGCTGAGTTTGCAATCATAATCGGTGAGCGTAAATGTTGGGGGAAAGGCCTTGGTTTGGAAGCAGCAAAACTGATCATCGACCATGGATTCTCTGCCATGAATCTGAACAGGATTGAGTGTGGGACTTTTGTGAATAATATTGCGATGCAAAAACTTGCTTGCTCATTAGGCATGAAAGAGGAGGGTAGGCGGCGGCAGGCTGTATTTAAGGGAGGCCAATTTCTCGATATGATTGAATATGGTCTTCTTCGGTCGGATTACGAATTATTAGGTGATTGTCAACAATCAGACTCTAATATGATATGAAGCATATAGGTTTTTTTTCGTTTTGGTGTCTCTGCATCTCTCTTTTTGATTTAATGATTAGTTCTTCCTTTTTAAGAGACGATTACAATATTCAGGAATCATTGAGTGATTGTAAACAGTTCACTTTCATCTCTGCAAATGAGTTTTTTTCTTATGGAGATAATAACTTATAGTGATACGTAAAATAATAAATAATGAAATATGAAGAACCTTTAATATGTTTATTTGAAGATAATAACGTATTTTATATAAAAAAATTAAAAGAAAGGGTATCCATTAAAGATATACCTTGGTTTGATCCACATTCAGGGAAAGGTTTTCTCTATAATGCAGATATCGATAAAAACTATTGTGAAAATCCAGATTGTATATATGACAACGTTTTTAAATTATCTTATAATAAATTCGTGGATCAATTTTCCCGATTCGATAGTTCTGCCGATAAAAAATATCATGACTTCATAAATATGTATAACATTCTTTATAACTTTTTTTTTGAAATTTTGTCAAAAAATAAAGTGCAATTAGTAATATTTCCCAATATCCCTCATCATGGGTGGGATACCCTACTGTATTATGTTGCAAAAGAACAAGGCATTAAAACATTAATTTTGACGATGTCAATTTTCCCTGGAAGATTCTTTTGTGTCTTTGACATTGACGATTTTGGATTATTTAATGAAACTCCCAAATTCAATAATCCCGGTTATATGCATATTGAAAACAAATCTGAAAAGAAATTAAGTTATACTATTTTTAATGATACTGATGTATTGTTCAGTCTTAGAACCCCCACAGGTTATAACTTTTTCAAATGTGGACGCATAAGATTGAAAGAATTTGTTAACTTATCATCAGCTCTATTAAAAAAAACACTCACAAACTCCAATAAAAAAACCATTGTTAACGATGACAATTCGTCTCAAATACATGAATATATATCATACAAAATAATTAAACAAAGCAAATTTGATATTTTGGTTTTAAAATTAAGTCAAATATATTCTGATTTTGGCAAAGTTAGAGACCACATCATCTCGAAGAATTTTAGGAGAGATCTGATCAATGAAAATCCAGATTTATCTAAAAAGTATGTTTATTTCCCACTACACCTACAGCCGGAACTGACAACGTCCTCTATTGGTGGAATATATGTTGATCAATTATTAGCAATTGAAAGGCTTAGTACAATTATCCCAGATGACTGGTTCATTTATGTGAAGGAACATCCCGCACAAACCGTTTTTATGAGAGATAAATGGTTTTATATGCGTCTTAAGGCGATTAAAAAGGTTGTATTCGTTGATCCCTTTATGAATACATATAATATTTTGAAGAATTCTATGTTTGCATCAACCATAACTGGTACCGTCGGATGGGAAGCTATTACCGGGGGAAAAAATGTTTTAATTTTTGGGAATGCATGGTATAAATGCCTACCAGGGGTTTTTTTATATAATCCACAAATTGATATTAATGACATAATTAACAATAAAATTGATCATGAAAAACTCGAATTCGAATTTAATGAGTTAATGAAAAAAACCGGAACTGGTGTAATTCATAATGATAAAGGAGACTGGGTAGAGAATTTTAATTATAATGAAAATTTAGAAAATATTGTTTCAAGTATTGAAAAATTGCTCAAAGAAATTAAATGGTAATTATAAATATGGTATTAACCTTAAAATTTTAGAGGAATTATAATGGATGTTTCACAAAATGGAAAAGTATTATTCATAATTCATGATTTATACCAGGATGATAATTATTTTCCATCCGGAGTTGGGTATTTAGCGGCAGTATTAAAAAAAAATGGATCATCTGTCGAGATTTACTCTCAGGATGTATTTCATTATTCAAATGAAGAGCTGGCATCTTTTTTGCGTGAAAACCGGTTTGACCTCATCGGGCTGGGTTTTTTAGCTGCACGATTTAAAGAAACCATTTTGGATTTGTGTAATGTTATAAATAAAAATAAAAAAAGTGCATGGCTGGTTCTTGGAGGACAAGGGCCATCACCTATCCCGGAATTTGTACTAAATAGAACCAAAGCGGATATTGTGGCAATCGGTGAAGCTGAAGAAACAATTGTTGATTTGTTGAAATGCAAGTTGGAGACCGGAGATCTGTCAAAGATCAAAGGCATTGCGTATCGAGACAGGGATCACATATTTATAAATGAACGAAGAAAGCCGATCCGCAATTTGGATTCCATTCCATTTCCACAATGGGATTTATTTCCTATGGAGGAATATAGCTCTTGCCTTAATTTTTATAGTATGGATAAAAATGACAAAGCCTTGGATATTATAACAAGTCGTGGTTGCATTAATGCATGCAATTTTTGCTATCGTATGGAAAAGGGTTTCAGATTCCGAAGTGTAAAAAATGTCATTCAGGAAATAATTGAATTGAATGAAAAATATGGAATCTCTTATTTTTCAATGCACGACGAATTATTCACATATCCCAAAAAGAAAATCTTTGAGTTTGCTGATGCCCTTGAAAGAAATGATATTAAAATCAAGTACGATTGCCAGGTACGTGTCGATACTTTTGATGATGAGGTTGCTGCCTGTCTGAAAAGTAGTGGATGCCAGATGGCAAACTTTGGTTTTGAATCTATGGACCAGAATGTCCTGGATCTGATGAAGAAGAACACGAAAGTCGAAGATAATACCAACGCCATGAATACAGCACTTAAATATCATCTTGGTGCCGGTCTCAACTTCATTTGGGGGAATATCGGCGACACAGAAGAAAGTCTTAAAAAAGATGTTTCATTCATCAAGAAATTCAATACCTATAATCATTTGAGAACTATTCGACCGGTAACTCCATTCCCCGGCAGCGAACTATATAATGATGCCATCTCCAGAGGTTTGTTGAGTGGACCGGATGATTTCTTCGAAAAATTTAAAAATTCTGATTTGATGACTGTGAATTTTACAGAAATACCGGATGAAACTTTTTATCAATTGTTATTTAATGCAAACCGTGATTTAATCCTTGATCATTACTCCCATACATCAGGAGATATGAATCAAGCAAAAGTTATAATTGATGATTTTTATAACTTGTATTTCCTTGGGAAAACTAAATTCAGGGGCGCACGTCACTATATAAAAAAAGGATAGGTATTTTGCATGGTGTTGTTTGACAAAATCCACTGAAATCGCATGAAGATAGAAAAAATCATATTTGTTGAGACAAGTAAACCAATTTAATGCATTAAACTAAAAAGAGCTGAATGGATATGAAAAATTTGAATGAATTTATTATTGATTGGAGTGGTCGGGCACTGGATTATTCCAAAGACGATATTGCTGCTGTTGTAGATTCCATGAAAAATTCAGATCCACTAACTCAGGGAAAGTATTTGAAAACTTTTGAATCAGATTTTTCAAAATATCTTGGGACTTCTAATACGTTTGCAGTGTCGAATTGTACAAACGCACTCCATATTATTGCTCAATTATGTAACCTGAAAAAAGGCGATGAGGTAATTATTCCGGCGCATACGTTTTGTGCTACTGCAATACCCTTTGGAAGTATCGGTGCAAAAATAAAATGGGCAGATATCGACCCAGATACATTTCTTATTTCACCGGATTCAATTAGGAAATTGATTACTAAAAAAACAAGGGTAATCGTCCCCGTCCATTTGTACGGACTTATGGCGGATATGGATAATATCATGGAAATTGCCCGCGAACATAATTGTCTTGTTGTTGAAGATGCTGCACAGGCACTCGGTGCAGAATTAAATGGTAAAAAAGCTGGTACGATTGGAGATTTTGGAGCCTATAGTTTTCATGGACAGAAGCATATCACCACTTTCGGAGAGGGGGGAGCATTTACCGTAAAATCTGACGAATCGGCAAAGTTAGTTCCCGGCTTAAGACACAATGGTATACGTCCGTTTGCTTCGCAGGAGAACTACTGGACTCCTGCAATGAGCAATGTAGACTTGGACATTGAAGGTGTCTGGCCATATAATTATTGCCTGGGAGAACCCCCATGTGCACTTGCCTCTTCACTTTTGAAGCAACTGGATTCGATGAATAAAATCCGATCAGAAAGAGCGAAAAAATTTAAAGATGCATTAGCTGATTATCCCGAATTACAATTTCAGTTGGTACCTCCTAATAGAAAACATGCATATCATCTTCTTCCAGCAAGATTCACTAGTAAAACAGGGACGAGTCATGATTTTATAAAATTAATGGCTTTTAAGTATAAAATCAAAATAATTGTTCAATATTATCCACTCTATCGTTATCCCCTGTTTAAAAAGATGGGATTTGGAGTGGCAAAATGTCCAAATACAGATAAATTTTTCGACAACATGGTATCATTCCCCTTCCATCTATGGATGAATGAGCAGAATTTTGATTATATGATTGAATCAACAATAAAATCAATACAAACCATAAGAAAGAAGGAGCATTAATTTGATTCGCTTCAGTGCAAAAACCGAAGTAATAATGTCTGAAGATATTTCAGAGACTGTACTTGCATTACAAGAACAGGAGAAATTTAAAAATGTGGGACTTTTAATAGACAATAACGTTCTGAATATCAGGCTAATCAAGAACCTGATTGATGAACTTGGATCTGTAACAAAAATTTTCCCTAAGTACTTTGATTCATTTGAACCGACAACCCATCTGGTTGATGAAACTGCAGAACATTACCGCCAGAATAATATCGATTTTTTTATTGGTATTGGCGGTGGCAGTACAATAGATCTGACAAAGGCAGTTTCGGCAATGGTAATTAATCCCGGTTCAGTAGTGGATTATCACGGGACCGGAAAACCTATTATCCACGCGGTTAGGAAGATGATGATCCCTACAACTGCTGGTACCGGCAGTGAAGTCACTCCAGGTGCGGTCCTTGTTAACGAAAGAACCAAATTTAAACGAGGATTGAGCAGCCCGTGTATTGCACCGGAATTTGCATTGTTATGTGCATCACTTACCACTACCCTGCCGGATCACGTAACCGCTTCTACAGGAATGGATGCACTGGGACATGCTATTGAATCATATACTGCAAAAAATTCCAATACCATTACCCGCATGTATTCCCGTGAGGCATTCAGACTAATCTTTAATAATCTTGAGAAAGTATTCCATGATAAGTCAAATCTGTTATTAAGGCGCAATATTCTTGTAGGTGCGAATTTAGCGGGATTTGCAATCCATAACTCAAATACCGGCGCAGGTCATTCACTGGCATATCCAATGGGGATTTATCATAAGGTTCCACATGGTCTTGCAGTTGCGTTGGTGCTACCCGAGGTGGTCAGGATAAATTTTGAAGGGGGCTGTACTTCGTATGCAGACCTTTATGACGTTATTGACGGATGTGATAAAAAAATCGTTGATCCATATGAAAAGTCAGGATTGTTCTGTGAGCAGTTACAGAATTATTTTGCGATGCGTTATTTAGGGAAAGGATTGACGGATTTTGGAATAAACACACAAAATTTTGAAGCACTCGCAGAGCGGGGCCTTGATCTGACTTCTGCATTGTCCAACAATCCCGTTGATTTTACTCTTGCTGATGCAAGAAACGTGTTAAAAAAACTAATTTCCAAAAATTAAAAAAAAATCTCTTTTTAGATATTTTGCCATAAAAACCCTTCATTAATTATGACAGATATCTATCTTAATTCCGTAGAATGCTGTAAATAATGATTATCTGAGATATGTTTTTTATCAATTTTTTTTATCCTGGTTATTTGATTGATGCCTGAATGTTCATAAAATTATAATACAATTCCTTTATTCTTTCTTTACTAAGTTGGGGCATATTTAATATCGAATGATCAATTATCGATATGTTATGGTCATATATATCGTCAATAAATCCATTTTCAATACAAATGTCCCTCAATTTAGTTCCATAATATGGAGCAAATACTGCAAGTGATATTGCATCGGCTTTTAGTTTTTTGCAAAAAGATATACTTTCCATTATATTTTCTTCAGTTTCAAAAGGGAGGCCGATTATGATATTTGCGCTAGCACGTAATGCATATTTGTGACAGTTTTCAAATGCCTTTTCATAGACCGAATTCGGTATTTTTTTATTCAGCAATTTCATCCTGATATCTTCGTTTCCAGACTCTACACCAATACCAATTGTTATACAACCCGTTTCTTTGAGAAGTTTGACTTTTTCTTCATCAACAAGGCTATCTGCCCGTGTCATGATAAAAAACGGGATGTCAACTTTATCTTTATATTCCCTGCAGAACTCAATAAGTCGTTCTTTTCTCATTGTTAAAAAATTCTCATCATTAAAAAAAATTAATTCCAGATTATGTTTTTCTTTGAGGAATTTCATTTCCTTAATAGCCAATTCAATAGGTTTCTCCCGGTTATATTTTCCCAGACATTTAAAAATTTCCTGACTTAATTTATTGATACAATAAGAGCAATTGAATGGGCATCCTCTTGAGATTTCAAAAAATCCCGTTTTTCTCATTTTTCCCATGAAGGGTTTGAAGAGATGTCTCTCGTCGAATATTTCCCAATCCTGAAACATTAATGGTTGCCAGTTGTAATATTCGTAAAAATCATTTTTTATAAAATTTCCGTTATGTTTTACGATAAGATTCCCGATGTTTGAAATATCTTCATTTTGATCAAGTCGCCGGGCTAATTCAGCAACCGCATATTCTCCCTCACCGACGCAGATTATATCGACGTTCTCATCCTCAATAAAAAAATCAGGCGCAATGGTAGGGAATAAACCTCCGACTAATATCGGTATTTTTTTGGTTTCTTTTGCAATTTTAAACAATTTTTTTGCGCACCCATAATTATTTTCAACAATGGTAAATGCAATTAAATCCGGTTGGAAATCGAGAATTTTATTTCGAAATTCCTGGGGAATATCAAATTCTTTTCTACTACCCCAATATTTATCCACTTCAACCTTGATCACTTGTCCGGTTTTCTCTCTCGCATTATGATCCAGTTTTTCCGGAACCATAAATGTAATATCAAATAAATCGACGATATGCCCGTTATGCTTCAAAATCCCAGATAATACACTAATTCCAAGTGGAATAATTGGATAACCCTCTTTATTGGGGTATACAAATAGAACTTTTGTCAAGACTTCCACCATTCAGAGTTTTAATAATATATTGAATGCCGATTAGAAATAATTTCCTAACTTCAATTTTTCAGGCTGATTCAACTGATTTTGTGTGAAACAGAAAATATCAAGAATTTTTTAATTTTTCCCGAATGGGCAATTCACTTGGTGTTATCTCTTTTATTGAAGAGCCTAATATGATATTGATATCATTTGTCCTCTTTTTCAGAATATCCATTCCATGAACCTCTAAACTTGCTTTTTGATCGGTTCCCCAAAAATTATGTGACAGGGTGATATGCCGTTCGATAACTTTGGCACCGAGAACTACTGCTACTACTGTCGGTTCCAAATCAATTTCATGACCAGAATATCCAATTATACAATCGTATCTATTTTTTAATACAGTGATAATATTCAGGTTTAACTCAGAAGGTGGGGTTGGATAACTGGAATTTGTATGCATGAGGACGGGTTTGGCGCCATATTTTGTAATAATGTTCACTGCAGCATCTATTTCATCCAATGTGGACATCCCCGTTGATACAATAAGTGGTATCTCCGTTTTTGCTGCTTCTTTTAATAATTCAAGATTGGTAAGTAACGCTGAGGGGATTTTAATAAATGGAACTTCGTAATTTAATAAGAAATTCAGACTGTCGATGTCCCATATAGATGCACTCCAATCAATAGGTTTTTCTTTACAGTATTTATCAATTATATCGTACTCTTTTTTCTCAAATTCGATTTTATATTTATAATCCAGATACGTCATCTTCCCCCATGGCGTATCTCGCATTACTTTTTTTTGCTTTTCTGGGACACAAATATCCGGATTTCTCTTTTGAAATTTCACACAATTCCAATTACATGCAAAAACCGCATCCATAAGTTTTTTTGCTATCTGGATATCCCCGTTATGATTAATTCCAATTTCCCCAATAAAATAGGGTTCCTTCAGTTGCTCAAAATTCAATTTCATAGCAATGATCAATATAGTTTATCAAAACTAATATTAATTATTATTATGTATGTTTCTACCTGAAAATTCAGATTTTAATTTTCTGGTTTCCTGATACGCTGGAGAATATCCGCATTTAAGAATCTACAGCGATTATCAAAAGGTACAATCTCTTTGAAAAAATTGGACGCAAATAACAAAAAGCCTTTTTAAAAAGGATAGTTTCTTGCAAGAATCAAGTCACATAACTCCCGGACTGCACCTTTTCCCCCATTATTTTTTAAAATAAATTTTGAAATCTTTTTTACATCCTCATGTGCATCAGCTACAACGATACCACATCCTACATAAGTGAGGCATTCAGTATCGTTGACATCATTTCCCAAAAATATCACATTATTGGAATCAATTTTCTGGTGTTTTAGCCACGCAGCAAGAAAAGTTTTTTTATCCTCAATACCCTGAACGCAGGGAATGCTAAGTTTTTCACAACGTTTGCCAACAACAGTGTTTTTTTCAGTTGACAGTACCAAAAGAGGTAATCCCATTTTTTGAAGTCTTGCGATTCCGAATCCGTCACTTCGATTGCAAATTACCGACTCTTTACCAGTCTCGTCGACAATAACATTATTGTCTGTAAAAACTCCGTCGAAATCGAAAATAACCGCCTCAATTTTTATTGGAAATGCTGGATTTTGCATAATATGTTAAACCATTATGATTTCCACCTGAATATATATTCTTAATGAAAACGAGATCAATCTTTTTTTATCGTTATTCACATCATTCAGCGAAATTTTTGTACAGCAAACCATTTTTTGTATTAACTCAAACCAGATGATTATGCCAAGCACAAACATTATTATTCAGGCCCGTATGGGTTCGCACAGACTTCCTGGAAAAAGTCTGATGCCGGTATGGAAAGAGTACTCGCTTCTTGAATTAATTCTCAGGAGGATTACGAAATCAAAAATTCCGAAAAAAATCATTCTTGCCACTTCTACAAGAAAGATTGATGACCGTCTTATCCCTATCGCGGAGCGATGCGGTGTAGAAGTGATCCGAGGTAGCGAATTGGATGTTCTGGCGAGAATTGTTCAGGCATATAAGGCATATCCGTCAGATGCCATTGTCAGGGCAGCTGCTGATAATCCATTACTGGACCCGGAAATGATCGATAAGCTGATTACCTTTTTCTGGGAAAATCAGCCATGCGATTATGCATCTAACCTTGGGCCGGCCTCTGGGCATCCGGATGGTGTTGGAGTTGAGATGGTAAGTGCTGAAACATTACTCCGCCTCGACAATGAAGTAAAGGATATGCGATATCGCGAACACGTAGTTACATATCTCCATAATAATTGCGATTATATAAGCAAACTGCAATATGCTTCTTCTGTATTCCATAGGCCCGGGTATCGACTTGACATAGATTTTTATGAAGACCTGGTCTTTGTACGCAAACTCGTCCATAAGCTGCCGCAAAAGAACGCTCCTTACTGGACGACACTGGAGATCATCCGGACGCTTGATCGTGACCCGGAATTACTGCGGCTCAGAAAAGTCCGGAAATGATTGAGATTAAAAAAGGACCGATAAATATTTGCGTGGTCCGTAATTTTAAACTGAATATGAACACGGAATTGAAATATCCCTGCTATAAATCGATAATGGAATCTTAAAAAAATAATGTTCTTGGATAATGGTTGTTCATATCAAAGATGGTGTTCGTGGGGGGGCGATTGTCCCTAGTGGCGATGTTTATATGGACTACCCCACCGTGTGAACTCCCTTTTGCACTATATAAATTATAATGGATCTTTATCCGTCAGATGAAACGAAAAACTAGTTTGTTTGGAACCGGAACTCTCAACGGAGCATAATGATCTTAACATCATTTTTTCCGTGATTTCTCTGATCTCCCCTATGGACTGCTATTAAAAAGGGGATTCGTCAAATTATAGTCTGTGGGGTCGTTGATAAAGGACATTTTGTTTCATTTAGATACATGTGATTGTGCTATGTTCTTCATGGTGTTGGATGCATCATCCAAGATCAAAGGATCCCTTTTGAATATTAATTGCGGAAGAATCTACTGGTGAAGCAGAGAATGAATCATTTTAGGATATTAAAACCGGCAATCGACTGGATTACCGTGTACGTTATTGGACATTGCCCTCAAGATTCAATGTGGTTTTCAACATTTATATCAAAGGAGTTTCTCATTTAAACAACTCGAGAATTCGCCGGTTTTTTATGATAACTCCCAAATATTTCTTATGTTGAACATCAGATAAACTTAGAATGTGTGATGATAACCTAATAAAAAAGAGATTTCAAAGAGGTAATTGATGAAGAAAAAGATTCTTATTGCTTTTGTTAACCCATATATTTTTTATGGAGCAATAACTCCACTCATTCCCAAACTTAGTAATTCATTCGATATTTTTGTAATAACCACAAATTTTTTTTTGAATGATAATTTTTCCGAACAACTTGTGCATTGGAAAAAAGAAAAAATAATTTCTGATTATCTTGTTGTTCCCGTTTATGTTAATAATTCTACGGGAAACCAAAACGTCTTCAAAACACATTTTTTTATGAGATTAAAAATAAAATATCTTCGTAAGCAGACATTTGACATATTTATTGGGGATTCATCAATTTATGTCTGGGAGAGGTATCTTATAGATTGTACGCTTCCTCCGGCGTGTATTCGCATAGGTTTACATACATATTCTACCGCTACATCACACCCGTTTCTTGTTGAGGGTATAATGAATGGAGAACCGGCAGCAGATCTGATGAAAAATGTGGCATTTCCGTGGTCTATTAAACAAAATGAGATTTCAGAATCCCTTGTGAAAAAAAACCCAATATTCGGAATATATTCAAAATTTTTAAAAAGCTCTTCAAAGTCACAATTCATAAAAAAAGGGATAATATACGCCATAAATGGGTTCGGACTATTGAACCGGTTTACCCATATTATTGATCACTATTTTATTCCGGCATTATTCGTTCAAAAAGTGTTTCCGCTACGCAAATATGACAATCCCACCTACTTTGACACAGATAGTTTTAAATATATAATTGTGTGTCAAAAATTCTCAGAACTTTTCTGTAGATCTCTTTACAAAAATTCCCAAGTATACCTGGCGCAACACCCTCTTGCAGGTACCTGTCGATGTCACTTAGCACAGCAGCCAGAACCTGATATAGTGCTTGTTTGTTTGAGCGGTTATGATGGGACCGCTAATCAATCAGAACTCTTGTATCGCGATCTGCAAATTGTCATATCTGAAAGTAATACAAAAAAGATACATATCAAACCACATCCTAGGGAACGTGGACCCTATTTAGAGGAATTAAAGGTTTATCTGCAGGAAAAGGGGATTGTAGTAACCGTAATGGATGTAGATAGCCCTATTAGGGAAATTGCTTGTGAATATAAAGGGATCGTTGGTTGTGCTTCAACATCATTGCTTGAGGCACGATCCGCATGCAATTATGCGTTCGTGGTTGGTTTTTTTGCGATATCACAAACAATTTCAAAAAATAATCCAAAGTATGTTGTTGGCGACATTAATCATCTGGAAAAACAAATTGACTGGATTGAGGAGGATGGCTCATACAATCCAGACATCTTTCAACGCAGGAATCACCCCGCAAACCCGTATCCGACAATTCCGGAAATTCTGACCGAAATATCTGGGAATTCGACAAAATGAAATACTCTCGGATAAAACACGTTATTATCCAAAAAGCATGTTAATATCTTAAAAAAAGGATTTCTTCAGGGAGATAATGAAGCCCGTCTCAATGAAACCTATGAAATATTCTTTGGTGAGTATTGTTTTATTCTTATATCAAAATAGTGTGGGATAATGTATGTTAACACTCTTCACAACGCCAAAGCCGTTCAAAGGGCATATTGGTATAATTCAGGAAAATGCGATTAAGAGCTGGACACAAATGTTTCCGGATTGTGAGATCATTCTTTTCGGCAAGGAGGAAGGAACTGCTGAAATCTCATCTGCCAATAATCTGGTTCATGTGGAAAATGTTGCATGCAATGAATATGGCACTCCTTATATCAATTCCATGTTTGAGCTGGCTCAAGAATATAGTCAAAATAAGACCCTCTGCTATGTAAATTCTGATATTATATTATTTCGAACGATTTTACCGTATATACGAGCAATTAATTTTGAAAAGTATCTGATGATTGGCCAGCGATTTGATGCAGATATAATCCAGTCAATTAACTTCAATGATGTCCTGTGGGAGAAAAAATTAACAGATACAATCATGCCCACAGGAAAACTGCATTCACCCGCAGGTTTGGACTACTTTATTTTCCCTAAAGGTACTTTTAAGGATATACCCCCTTTTTCGGTGGGACGACCCGGCTGGGATAACTGGATGGTTTATTACGCCAAATCCCATAAGATACCAGTTATCGATGGGACCCCGAAAATCCTGGCAGTACACCAAAATCACGATTACTCCCATCATAAAGGAGGCCAGCAGGGTGTTTTTTGTGGAGACGAAGCTAAAAAGAACATCGAAATGCTTGGTGGATGGGAATACTCCTTTAATGCATGGAATGCAGAATGGATATTGACTGATATCGGAATAAAACCTGCAAGGGATCGAAAATATCTTGTTGGTACAATTAATGCAATCCCTGTATTAGTTCCCGGTTTAAAATTTCTTAATTTTCCAAAAAAGGCGCTGTATAAAATATCACAGATTCTAAAAAAGAGAGGTGCGAATCTCGAATAATCATTTAATATTTATGTAAAAACTACAAACGCTGAATTCGTATCATATATTTTTTGATATTTGTTTTTTGAATTGCCCGAAAAAACGTTTTTCAGGATAATACGTCTATTGCTACCATCTGGATAAAAGATTGTCATTGGATCCCTGAACACCGCATTTCGGATTATTACCAGACTACTATCTGTTGTAAACCCTCCTATAATATCGTTGTAATTAAATAATTTCACGGGATTTTTAAATTGCTCCATATGTGCATAATTATCATTCAACGAGCGTGAGCCGAGTTCATCAATTTTAATATTCCCGTCAGCAAATAATGAAATTGTATCTGTTGCCCGCATTTCCGACTCTTTCAGCCCGGCTCGGTCTTTTAAATAATCCGGATACAATGGTGAATCAAAGGAGGCAATGGTATTTGTAGTCATTAAAAAAGAAATTGCAAATAGTAAAACAAACACTGTAATAATCTTTGATTTGTTTCCGGAAAAAAAATTTACCAAGAGAAAAATACCCAGTGCTGCAAGGACTGCAAGTAATATCTGAACGAAAACAAACCATCTTCCGATGAGAATTTCTACGGGAATTGGCAAAAAAGTATTCAAAAATATCATTCCCAGTAATGAGATTCCTGCAAATGTATAGCTGAACCGGTATTTATCAATAAATTTTGCGCTCAATAATGCCAACAATCCGGCAATGGAAAACCCATAGAAAAGCATGCTGCACAATTTGTTATTTAATTCTAAAACAGGGACTATCTTTTGGGTTAATTCTATAGTTGATGCGGCTGATCCAGAGACAAGCGTTTTTCCAAAACCCATGTAGGTAAAGTATGTGAAAGTACCTGCATAATAAATCCAGTGTGCAAGGATGATAAGAGCAAAAACGGCCAAAATAAACAACAAATTCTTATTAACTTTTTCTTTTACTTCGAAAAAAATCTTGTATATGTAGTTTCCCACAACGTAAAAACCAACCACAATAAACGCAACGAACGATGATACGGTATGAGTAAAAATTATCGCAATGAAAAAGAGAGTGAGTATTACTTTATCTTTTAAATTATTCTCTTTATGAATTTTCACGATTTCCCATAAAATAATTGAAAAGAATACGATGCCAAACGTTTGTGCAACCGGCCACCACCCCCACCAGATATGAAGATTATTTACCGCCAGAACAAGAGCTGCCAATAAACCGACTTTCTGATTAAAGAGCAGATTTCCGGTGAAATAAATAAAAATTACACTAACCGCTTCAATCAGCGCTATCGAAAAAATTAATGCATTACACGAATTCAAACCAGTCAGGTGAATAATATTTACAACAAGTACATGATGCAAAGGATTGAAATAATATCCTCCCATTGCCATATTTAAGAAGCCATTTTCCGCAATATCTGTGTAAAGCACTCCAGTAAACCACGGATCCACTCCAAGGTAACTTCCAGGAAAAATATAATATAAACTCCAACGCAGAAGGATAGATAGAGTAATAATTTTTACCAATATTAAATAAATATTATACTTTCTCTCATTTTGGAGAGTTAAAATTTCAATACCAATAACACCACTTATTATCGCAATCAGAAAGAAGAATTCAATCGGGCGGATATACAGCGTAATTATTAGGATGTATAATATCAAAACAAAAGAAATTAAAAAAATTATATTGAGTAATTTTGATATTTTATGAGTATCTGTTGGAATAAATTCTGCAAGTACTGCGACTTTATTAAATTTTGCCATTATAATATATATTATACAAAATATTACTACAATTACACCTAACAGAGAATATTCAGGAGACCTTACATAGAGAAAAAACGCTGTAATCAATCCTAAAAAAACCCCAAGAAATGCAATAAGGTAATTTAATTTATTTTTAATAACAGAATACTGTATTCTCATAATCAATCCTATAAAAAGCATCCTGACAGAATTACACGCACGACTCTTACATGTCCATCGAATAACACTATGAAATTTTGAGAAATTTGTGCTGATAACCAGATACAACCGCTTTTTTTTACGGTATAAATACCGTTTTCATTCAAATCTATTCTCATTGGTGTCAACAGCTTTGATTTATTTAATCTGAACTGGTGAATGAGATAATCAATCATCATCGTTTTCGTTAAGTTACATCTTCGTATACCTTTAAAAGTTCTTTTTCAGATATGTTCCAATTAAATAATTGCTGGGCCACGATTAATCCATTGCCTCCCATATTCTGACGTAATTGCTTATCATTAATTAATAAATTTAGTTTATCTGTAATATCTTTAACATTTTTAGAATCTACACAAAATCCAACGTGAAATTTATCGACAATATGTTTGATCTGTGAATTATTAGCTGCGATTACGGGAACCCCTACTGCCAGACTCTCATATAATTTTGTTGGTACAGAAGTAATATATGTTGGAATCGGATATAGCAAAGCTACCGTTATGTCAGATGCTTTATAAAATTTAGGTATTTCTTCATATTTTACTCCCTCAAGTAAGAGAATTATTTTATCTTTAAGATTTAATTTTGAAATTTTTAATTCAATTTTTTTGGAATCCTCTTTGGTTGTTTTCCCAATTAAAAATAATTTCACATTTTCTGCGGTTACAAATTGCATGGCTTCTAGTAATTCATTAATTGCTCGAGTGTCCCCAATACCCCCAATGACAGATACGATAATATTATTTTTTAATTTAAATTGTTCAACGATTGAAGAACAATCAACAGATGGGTTAAAATATTGAAGGTTGGGATAGTTACAGACAAGATGAGGAATTATTTTATATTTCCTCTCAATATTATCAGAATATAATTTTTCAGCAATTATCACATTATCTGCGAATTTTATCGAATATTTTTCAAATATTTTTAATAAAGAAAAAATTATTTGACTATTCGGGTACATTGCCCGCCACATCAGTGGATACTCTTCAAAAGAATCAAAAATTACAGGTTTTTTAATAAGTACTTTCAAGGACACACCGATACCAAGGGTATCCAAATCATTACAGTGAATGATATCAGGTTTAATGTTTATAGAAATAATAATACTTTCAATAATATAATGACAATAGAATAGGGCGCGGAAACAAAACGGCCAAGAATTTATAACCTCTTTTTGAAAAATTCTTATTACCTTAATTCCATTATACTCTTCAAATTTGGGTAATTTTTTGTCAGATCTGCACCAACAGACAACTGTAACCTCATAACCATTCCTGGTTAGTGAGATCGCCTCTTTGAAAACTCTGGGATGGACAAAAGGATGAATAAAATCACAGGTCAAAAAGGTTACGACGCGTTTTTGAGAATCCGCATCTTTGTGGGGACAGATAGTATGATAAATTTTCAATAACTGACTCTCTGATATCTTCCAGTTTAGCTTGGTTTTTGCCAAATTCATACAGTTTTCTGACATTTTTTCCCGTATGTCAGGATTCTGTATCAGCCAGGATATTTTCTCAGTAATATCAGAGGGATCCTGTGAATTTACACACAATCCTACTTGATATTTCTCCACGATTTCCCTTATATATTGATTATCTGCCGCTATTACAGGAACACCACATGCAATACTTTCGTACAGCTTGGTTGGTACAGACGTCAGGTATGCTGGTATAGGATGAAGCAGAGCAATTGTTGCATAACTAGCCCGGTAATATGCTGGTGTTTTACGATGCTCGATTCCTTTTGGCAGTATTTGTATTGAATCACTCAACCCCTCTTTTTTTATCGTATCATCAATTATTTTCTGATTACTTTCCGAAACTGAACCTATAAGTATTAAAAATACTTTATCTCTAAGAGATTTAAGTGCCTCAAGTGATTCCAACAATCCACGATTTGGAGAGATTGCACCGATTTGAGTTATTATAACTTTTTTTTTCAAAACTGCTTCGGTTATCACTGGCTCTAGATTCCCAGTAGGATTAAAAAAATCAATATCTGGAAAATTTTTAATTATCTCTGGAGTAATCCCATAATATTTTTTAAAATTTTGTGTGTATCCTGATTCTGCTGCAATTACGCGATCCGGGAATTTTATCAATATTTTTTCATAAATTCGAATCCAGTTTGATACCCATTTTTTGTCAGGATACATGGCCTCATAAGTACAGGAAAAATCCTCATGAGCATCATATACCAGTAATGTCTTTTTTAAAATTTTTAGTAATACACCTGCGAGTAGTGTATCTAAATCATGGCAATGAATGACTGCTGGCTTTTCTTTGGAGACAAATTTTAACACATTAAATATAAAATAAAAATATAAAAAAAATGTTTTTGACATTGATTGCGAGAGCATGGTTTTTTTAGGAAATCTTTTAATTTTTATTTTTTCATAATGGTTTTCCTTTATTTTATTTTTATCAATACCCGACCAGCATAAAACTGTAACGTCATAACCATCGTTTACAAGACTATTTGCCTCTTTAAATACTCGGGCATCAAGAAATGGATATACAAAATCATGAAGTAGGATCATGAAAATTTTTTTCTTGCATTCTTTGTTATTGTCCATAGGTTACCCCTCCTCATAAAAAACGTTTGAGAAATATTCTGCCAATTATACTGTCTTCAAGGCATTTGTTTCATTTTTATTACTTTATCTTTTATTATTATTATTATTGTTATTCCGCCGTATGAAAATTTTGAATAATCCTTTAACTCCTTTTTATATTTTCTCTATGTTAGCAATTAGTATTTTTTTCAAGATCTGACCACGGATGATATTCCCCCTCAATGCAATCAACTTTAAATCGTATTCCCCATCGTCTTAACAAATTACGGCATCTTTCACTTTTTGGACTAATTTCTCCTGAAAAAGAATGTTCAATTAAATTAATAAATGCCTTATCAATTTTATAGATTCCCGGTTTTTCTGTCTTTAAATCCAACTCCCACATATTTTGTATCTGATTAAAAATTTCGATTTTTTTATCGATAGGTAAGGGATTGGGATAAGCATTCTCTTTAATAACTTTACAGGGAGACCCAACAGCCAAACAATTTGATGAAATATTTTTCAACACGACAGATCCTACACCAATAACCACATTATTCCCTATATTTACACCAGGATTGATAGTAGCTCCGGGAATCCATACATTATTTCCAATAGAAACTTCTGCAAATGATACAGGATACCCATCAAAAATGGATTGATATGCACCGTGGGTATATATATTTGTAAACCGACCAAGTCCTACAGTATTACCAATCGTGACTTTTGCAGCAGTATTAATTATAGAATACGAGCCGATATGAAACCAATATCCGATAGTTAACTTGGATGTTTTTTCAAAACAACTTCCTCCCCCTATTTCACTATCATGATTTGAATAAAATTCACGATTAATATTGATGTCCCTCCCCCGAATGATGTTATTTTCTCCAATTATCGAATTTTTTCCAATTGAAAAAGACTCTGATACATCAATAACCGTTCCTTTTTTAATAATTGTATTTTCTCCGATCGAAAATTTTCCTCCGCGTAATGTCACCCCTTCTTCAATAACCACATTTTTACCTCTATTCAAATCAGCGACATCAATACAATTGATCATCATCAACCCCCCAGATTTCACGAATTATTTCAAATGACTCTGCATATTTTTTATTTATTCTATTTCCTCTCTCAATAGCGAGACTTGTGATATACTCCGAGGTTAAACAATTATTTTGTTTACATAATTGTGATTTAAAAAAACTGCAAGCATTAATTTTATTTGATAAATAATAATCATTAAGTTCAATAAATAAATTTATTTTACTTTCGTACAGACTATTCCAAGGAAAATCATATCCATAAATCGAACAGGCTTTCATGAAAGCCCTTGTTGTTTCTTTACAAACAACCTCATGATCCTGATGAATATCCTGCGTTGAAGGTGTGAATACGATAACCGGTTTTATTTGTTTTTTTAACTTAATTATTTCATCTAAAATACTCTGGCGGAATTTTTGAAAGGTTCTGACCTTATAATGGAATATATGTATGTTCTTTTTCTGTAAACCTAAATATGAAAGTGATTCCTGACATTCGGACTCTACAATATTCTTTTCAAATCCTTCAGGTACCGAATCTTCGGCAATACTAAATGCGAGGTAATGGACATCATATTTTTGTTCAATGTATTTTTTTAATACCCCCCCTGCAGCAAGAATTGCATCATCGGCATGTGCTGAAATAAATAATACGGTCTTCATGTGATCTTTCTCCAAAACATTTCAATCATCACCATAATTATAAAATCCCTGACCCGATTTAAACCCTAATTTTCCCTGCTCAACCATTGTTATCAGTAATTGGGATGGGCGATATTTAGAATCATCAAATTTTTTATACAATACATTTATGATTGAGAGACAGATATCGAGCCCTATAAAATCGGCTAGCTCAAATGGTCCCATTGGGTGATTAAGACCTAACTTTACCGCGCTATCAATATCTTCCTTGGTTGCAATTCCCTCTTCAAGTGTAAAAATCGCTTCATTAATTTGTGGAAGTAATAACCGGTTCACAACATATCCGGGGCTATTTTTTACAATAATCGGTTTCTTATTAATCGCCAAAACGAGGTCTGTTATTTTATCTTTTGTTTTACCGGAGGTTGCATGGCCAATTATTATTTCCACTAGGTTCATCCGGTGAACTGGATTGAAAAAATGCATACCAATACACTTTTCCGGTCGGTCTGTCATACCAGCAAGATCGTCAATTGAAAGAGAAGAGGAATTGGTGGAAAAAATTGCTGAAGATTTGCATATCTTAGAAAGATCTTTGAATATCTCCTTTTTAAGATTAATATCCTCAGCAACTGCTTCAATAATGAGATCACAATTTTTCAACGCGTTATAATCTGTCGAAATTGTTAAGTTTTGCAAGCATTTTTTGACTTCTTCTTCGCTCATCCTCTTTGAGATGATTTTTTGAATTTTTAACTGGACTGCTTTTATGCGATCTTCTGATCGCGTTTTTAATACTGTCGGGAATTTATTTTGGATCATATAGGCGGCAAGTTGAACCCCCATCATTCCTGATCCAACAATACCAATCTGGTAGTTCTGAATCATATCCACTTGAAGGTCGATAATTTCTCCAATGTTATATCGATGAAACGATTTCTGAAATATTTTATGACCCTGTTTATCTTCTAATAAATTCACAAAATAAGGGATCTTTTCGTTTCCCGTTGAAGGGATAAAAACTTCTGAATATCCAATTACTTTAAAGCAGGTTTCTTTAACCCTGGTGATTACATGTCCACAAAAAATACACTTTTCTACAGGATGATTCCAGCATTTTTTACAATGAACGCAATAATATTTCATGTTACCTCCCAAGTAAGGTAATCCCGCATGTTCCTCCAATACCTCCAACATTTTGCATTAAACCAATTTCAGGATTATCTACCTGGCGCGATCCCGCTTCCAGACGTAATTGTGTAACGATTTCATAAATCTGCGCGAGTCCGGTTGCACCGATCGGATGGCCATTGGCTTTTAATCCCCCATCCATATTTACAGGAAGATCTCCATCAATTAAAATATCCCCGTTCTCGATCATACGGGATGACTCTCCCGGTTTACAGAAACCAAGATCTTCTAGTGCCAGCAGTTCACTGATGGTAAAACAATCGTGAACTTCTGCAATATTGACCTTTTTAGGAGAAATTCCGGTTTCTTTGTAGACTCTGGCAACAGCAATTTTTGTTGCTGGAAAAGATGTCATATCTGCTCTTTGTGTTAATGAAATAGTATCTGTAGCAATGTGAGAGCTTAAAATTTTAATGTCTCTGTCATCATATTTTTTATTTGAAATAATAATTGCCGCTGCACCATCCGATATTGGGCTACAATCAAAAAGATTTAACGGGGATGCAACAATTTGTGACTTTTTTATCATTTCCATTGTTACTAATTTATGATAGAAATGAGCGAAAGGATTACGATTTGCATTTTTATGATTAATATATGATACTCTTTCAAGAACATCATGTCCAATCTGATACTTCTTCATGTATTGTTGTGCGATTATTGCATACGCCGCAGGGAATATTAAACCCTGTTCGTAATCATGCTCATGATCTCCAGCCATGGCAATGGCATCAACAGGAGAGATGAGTTTTGTTCCAGTCATCTTCTCAACGCCAATTATCATAATATTGGGTGTTTTCTTCAGGGAGTTCATTGCCTGATTTAACGCAACACTACTTGAAGCACATGCGGTTTCTATGCGAATAATTGGAATATTGAGTGATGGAAGAAGTGACGCAATTATTGAATTAAAGTGTAATTGGCCATTCAAAGGTCCGCCTAAAAAATTAGAGACATAAATTGCATCGATATCCTTAATGTCGAGGGGACTATCTTCGATCGCGTTGAACATCGCTTCATATGTTAATT
This sequence comes from Methanoregula sp., assembly GCA_041645355.1. Classification (GTDB taxonomy): domain Archaea; phylum Halobacteriota; class Methanomicrobia; order Methanomicrobiales; family Methanospirillaceae; genus Methanoregula. The sequence goes on along the minus strand of JBAZQF010000002.1, from coordinate 12,236 downwards.
CGATCAAAGATTTTGAGAGAGTCCCGAATTTTGTTCTCCCGATTCCATTAATAAACACAAGAATAACCTCATTCTTTAAGGATTCCTAAAAACTATTGTTGTCATATGATGGACCTTCAACAAGATTTAAAAATTTTTGAGAAATAATGCTCCAGTTTAATTGTTCCTCAATGTAATTCCTACTTTTTTCCCCCATTTCAGCTCGCAAATTCTTATTAAGGAGTAATTCCATTTTGCTGGAGAGATCATTTGCATTATTTTCTTTGAATAAATACCCGTTATCGTATGCTACTAAATCAGTAACCTCTGAACAATCACTAATAATAATCGGAAGATTACATGCCATCGCTTCTAGCATGCTGGCTGAAGCTCCATACGGCCATACCCCAATATCTGCTGCGGAATAATAATTTTTTAAATCTTTATTCAACACCATCTTGTGCCAGATTATAGATCCATCAATTTTTAATGTAACCGCATAATCTTTAATTTCATTAATAAATAAGTCTGGACTATCTCCCACAATAAGTAGTTTTATATTGCAGATTCTTTTTTTTATTAAAATATTCATTGCATCAAATAAAAGTTTAAGGTTTTTTTCCGGTTGAATTTTACCCGTGTATATGAAGACGGTTTCCGATTCTTGGAGGCACAGTTCATTCCTTGTAGATACTCTTGCTGATCCGGAAAAACAGAATCTGTTCTTATCTGCGCCCAGGGGAATTATTTGTATTTTGTTCTTCGGGATACCGTATTGTTTTGTCATAAATTGTTGGGTCGCGGGTAAAATCGCAACAAAGGCATCTGCCTTGTTGATGATGATTGCTGAAAAAAAATATCGGAATATCGGATATAGGCAACTTTTGCTATTTACAAATGTAGCATGATCATCATAAATGAGTTTAAAACCCGTTCCGCGTTTTTTTAATAACGCGATTTGTATTGCAGCTAGATTCGTAACACCATGAACAATTATTAAATCCGGGCTTATCTCACGAATCTTTCTAACAAGTCCTTGCATCCAGAGAAGATGATGCAATTCGAATATAATCTTCAGTCGCCATATTTTCAAACCGTCTTCATTAAAAAAACCACTTTCCTGAATTCTACTCCCTAAAATTGGAATACATTTACTTTTTGCATATAGGCAGGGGTTATATCTTTCAGAGGTTATTACATGAACTTCATGACCCAGTTCAAGATGATTTTTTGCCAGAAACGTCTCTTGATAACCTAACTTAGGTTGAAAATAATCAATAACATGTATTATCTTCATTTTTTTATCCCAACAATTAAGATGTCGCCACAAAAAAGGGAGCCCCAAATTTTTCTGAAGTTGCCAAAAATTCCCCCGTGGGTAATAATTGATACCTCAAAACCCATGTCTAGGAATAATTGTTTTAAGGTATTTCTTGTAAAATAGTGAAGATGTCCACCATCCCAAAATCTTTGGTTTGATGTTATTGGAAGAAGTCCGAATAATAAACGGAATCGATTTGGAAAAAATGCAACGTTCGGGACATTGATAATCAAAGTTCCGTTATCTCGAAGTAATCTCCTACATTCTTTGAAGAAAAAATATGGATCAAATAATTGTTGCAACACCGCAGAGGCAACTATTGCATCAAAAAAATTATCCTCAAAATCAAGTCTTTCATTTGCATCTGCGACTATTAGTAAGGTAGATGGATCATCGCGAATTTTATTTTGCAATTTTTTGATTTGTTCATCGACAATATCGATAGCGAAAATCCATTTGCATTTTTCTTTTAATTTAAATAACAGCTCTCCGTTTCCACAACCAACAACCAAAACTCTTTCGCAGTTAGGTGCATACATATAGCACATTTCGTCGCGAGTAATCGCATATTTTTTCAATTTTTTATACAGAAATCCAAGATTATCGGGTGTGTGGGTTTTTTCCCCATACATCTCTGTATAAAATTCTTTAACCGTCATAGAACCAAACCATTAAAATTCTTTGATAATTATTTTCATACATTATGGTGTTTGTAAGTTAAAACTGATTACGTTTTAAATAATTGCCCCCCTACCCGATTATGTGAATTCGACCCTCTTTTGTAAGTCCGGCAATATCCAATCTATGACAATAATATTTCTGACGAGAGGTTATTTATATATAATGCTATCTTCCAGCAACTTGAAAAAAATTAATGTTGTAACGAAACGATCGTTATTATAACCGTCTTGACAATTAATCATATTATATGAGCTTGTTTGCCCAAAAAAAACAGGATCGCTAAGTGATATTCCCTCCTTAAGTCACTTCCCAACAAAATCTTGGGGCAATATGGGAGAGCATGTGGGTGTTGATAGATGATACGGGCCTCACTGGAAAAGGTCACCTGTCTCGTCAATATGTCTGGAATCAACGCAATATATGTCCCGCTCCTGGGATGAACTCGCAGCTCAATCAAATCATAGCAGCATATTTTCACCGGTAAATTTTTTATTATGCATTAATAATCATACAAGCTTAGAAATTGTGGGAGTTTATTTGCAAAATCCCCCTATGTGATAAGGCGCTCCTGCCAGAGAATAATAATTCACCCCACCTATCGCCGATATAGTATCCGAATGACGCTGAGATCTGGTATTGAAATGTATCTTGCCACTTAAGGGGAGGAGCATAATTCACTATTCAGTTCTTTTTCATATGCAACCCGCTAACCGGTAGCCGATAGGTGATATCAGATATCCATAATTGCAAATCTCTGCAGGATAATCCTGAGAATTCCACAGCAACCTGATTTAAAAGAACTGCTCTGTAGAATTGATTCGAAAAATTCGACGCTTTCGGGGGCTTTGCCCCCGCACGCTCGATGCACCCCCACGTGGGATAACGACGTATTACCGGTAACTTAACGAGAGGGCATCACACTGCGCCTTTGTCCCCAACGGGGGACTCATTCGCGCAAGAAAGGGGTCATCGAGCTCTATGACCAACGCTTTCTACAGAGCAAAAAGAACATGAAGCCCGCGTATTCAGTACGTTGATATCCTGCTTCTTTGGAAGACCTGTGACATAAACGAAAGTTCTAGGGCTTTTTTGATGAATATTTGAGATTTCAATAAAAAATTTTCTGTAATTGGTACACCTTATAAATTGGCGATTGACAAACATGAAAAAGTGATGATTATCGTTCTATTTGAGGAGGGATATCACTTATGGGATATGTTTAAATGAGTGCATGCCGCCATATATTTCTCTAATAATTTTATTATAATATCAATATCAAATTTTTCAGCAATAAGTTTTTTTGCATTTTTTCCCATGGTTTTTCTTAATTCATTATCTGACAACAATTGAATTAAACAATCTTCCAGTTGTTTTTGATTGTAATCAATAACATAACCTGCATTATATTCTTGTAGGTAGGGGACATTGTTTTGGTGAGTTATAATAACTGGGACTCCCGTGGCACAAGCCTCTAAAACCGCAAGAGATGTCTCTTCGTAATGGTTGGGCGTCAATACAAAAACATCCGCATCTACATAAGCTGCAATTCTATCTCTTTCAAATAAAGGCCCAGGTAAAAAAACAGAATGACCTATACCTAAAGTATTAATTAATTGTTTGAGATCCGATAAATATCCATCATCATTCCCAACAATTATTAATTTATAGTTCTTATTTTCTTTATTGATATTATAAAACGTTTTAACAACAAGTTGTATGCCCTTTTGTTTAGAGATCCGACAGAGAACAAGGATTATTTTATCATCTTTTTTCAAATGGAATTTCTCTCGTAAATACCCATTTGGAGGAACTGGGATAAATTCTGATAGATTCACACCTAATGGAATTAGCAAAATTTTTTTGCAGTCATTATTCCCAAGGTAATGTTTACATTCCTCAATTTCATGATCATTCTGTGCAATGATCTGTGTAGCATTTTTTAACATGGAATATCCATAGATTTTATCAAAAATATCCTTCAATATTTTCTTAACCCCTCCCCCTTTAGGGATACTTCCATGGGGGTAGACAAAATAGGGGATTCCATTTTTTTTTGCATAATAAACAGTAATTGCTGCAAGAAAACCACGAAATTCGTGAATAAAAATAATATCAAATTCACCAATTTCTTTTTTTATGACAAATGGAAATAATAATGGAATCGGGAGAGCAAAATTCTTACTTAAAAAGAACGACACGTTTTTAAAATAATAGACTTGCAATCCTTCTAACTCTATTGGAGCATTTTTTTTAACATTAAGACATTTTTGAAAACCATCTGTGGTATAGACCGTAACATCATGGCCATGTTCATGCATTTTTTTTGAAGTTTCATATACAATTCTTATTGGACCCCCCCCCTCCCATGAGGGCTTGAAGAAATTTGATACGTGAAGAATTTTCATAATGTATTCAGCTCACAAAAAAATCTTTATGCTCCACATAATTCTTCATTATCCGTGCTGTTATCCCAGTAACAATCTCACTCAATCCGATTCTCTTTGGTACAACAACCCCTACACCAATAATTGTTCGTTCTCCAATTACAATACCAGTAATAATGTATGTATTGTTACTAATTACTGCCCAGCAATTTGTCATCATATGTTACCTGCTTATTGTTTGTTCAAACGAATCCGTTATCGAAGCCCAATCAAGACCTTCAACATACAATCGGGCAGAAATGCCATTATCTTCAATAGATCCATTTATTGCAAGAGTATATGCAACTTCAAGAACCTGTTCTGGTGACTCTGCATAAAGCACTCCATTCCCCTCACCAAATTCTCTCATAATTCCGTGTAATTGTGTACTAATAACCGGCTTTCCCATTGCCATGTATTCATACATCTTGATTGGGACGATATCCAGCATGATCTTTTCTTTGGGATCTGCTGGTAAAATACAAATATTACTTGCAGCAATAAATTCGGGGATTTTTTCATAGGGTTGTTTACCGGTTAGGATGAATATGTCATCCAGATTGTTCTCATGACTGATGCGCTGAAGATCGAAAAATGCATCCCCGTCCCCGACAATGAGGATTTTCAGATTAGGAAAACGATCCTTTGAGCGAGCGAGCTCAATGGCTATTTCTTTTAAACCTGAAAACTGGTAAAGCCACCCCATAAAGAAAAGCACAATGTCATCATTCCCGATTCCATATGCAGATCTAATTGCAGATCCATCAATTGTCAGATTGAATCGTTTAAGATCAATACCGGCACCTATCTGTGAAGTACTTTCAGGGTTCGCTCCAAGATTGATCGCATATTCCATAAGTGTTTTGTTTATGGCAATGACCTTCGTAGAATTTCGCAGAGTCTGTTTTTCGAGAAAACGTCCCAGCATCTGGAAATTTTTTTCAGGAATTAAGGTGTCAAGTGCATCAATCCAGTAATAGATGAATGGAATGGAATGCCGGCGTGACTGTCGTGCTGCAATCCAAGCATTCAGAATCCCGAAGCCAATTATAACATCTGGTTTAAACTCAGTTATTTGCCGAACAATCTCCTGTTGATGTGTGATAAGAAGTGCGGGGTATTCAAAAATGGGAATATTGAGAGATCGAGGCCGGATGACCTGTATGGAAATATCAGGGAGAATCTTGTGGACATTCTCGTATACGGCTCTTGGACTTAAATGACCTATTCTAGTTCTTTTCTTCCAGTCAATATCATAATCGATTACCCTCACCGAATGGCCCCTAGCAGCGAGGCGCTCCATGAGATGGTGCTGCTGATGAGGGTTGCGGGTAAGCCAATTTGATTCCTGGACCACTAAAATGTTCATGCTTCAGCGTTAATTTCTGCGCTCTTCACAAATCTATCTAACTCTCAGAAAACGATGAGTGGATCTCTTTCATATACCATCAGATTTCATCTGCGGTTTTCACCCCCCCTGTCATTTCTAGGCTTTTTTCACAGCGGATAACAATGATATCTTCATATCCCAATCGTATCTCTGGATAATTAATCCTGTCAGAATTTCTATTCAACGTGTACTGGGGTAAATCTTTTTACCCAACGGGAAACCGAATTCAGATCGGCAAAATGATATACAATATCTGGTTTTAAATTAAATACCCATTTCTGATTTCCATAATTTACAATATTGCCGTAAATGGAATTGCTTTTTGGTTTATTTGGAATGTTCCAGATGTAAGAAGAATACCGGTTATTACGAATAATAATTTTCTTTGTGTTCAATTCGATTAATTCACTTATAAATTTACAAACCATTCGATTGGCACTCGTTTTATTAACACGGATTTTATCCTTTTTGATTGACTCTGATATGTCTGCCATTTTTATTTCCATTTGCTTAACCATTTTCAGATACAAATAGTTGCAAACACTTGAATAAATTATTTGGTCTTAAAATAAATTGTATTAGTACATTTTTGGATATAACTCCTTAATAATAAAGGCAATTTACCCCGGATCTTTGAATATAAATTATAATATTTTCCCATAATCAAGGACCTATAAGCCTTTAATTTATTATAATCATAGAAAACATTAAACGAGAAATTATCTCTTTCACGTTTTATCTCTTCTGGCGAAATATGATCATATTGTAATATAGACTTTGAATTATAATCGATTATCTTTTTGTCAGTAATCCACCCGTTTTTCCGACAAATTTCATGCAATTCGGTACCAGGAAACGGAAAAAAAATTGTACATTGAATTTCGTCAGGTTGTATTTTTTTATTTAATTCCACCGTCTGTTTTATATCCTCAATTGTCTCATATGGAAAACCTACCATATTATATGAGAATGTCAAAATATTTTCTTCTTTTACTTGTTTGAATGCAGATATTATTTGTTCATCTGATAGGTTACGGCGGAGAAGCTCTTTTCGTAATTTTTCACTACCACATTCAACTCCAAACATAATTGAGTTGCATCCGGCGTTTTTTAGAGATTTACATAATTCTGTATTAATATTTTCAATTCTTCCATTGCAACTAAATGGAATTCTAACCTTTTTTGAATACTCCTCACAAAAAAGTTCTACCCATTTTTTGTTGAATGTAAATGTATCATCTGGGAATACTATCCCTTTTATGTCATATTTTTTTTGTAATGAAATGATCTCTTCAAGAATATTGTCGACGGTTCTTAGTCTTACATATTGACCTTTTCCTTGGTAAATTTTTTGTTGAACGTGATTTATACAATATGTACATTTGTAAGGACAACCTCTCCCAGCAAATATATCCACGATGTTGCCTCGTGATTTGAAATATCTCTCAAAATCAAAAATTTCTCTATCAAAATATAGTTCATCCAAATTTTCTATTAAATTTCTTACTGGATTTTTAATTATTCCGTAATCTTTTTTTATCCATATATTCTGAATATTGTCAATAGATTCTCCGTTTTGCATTTTACCTAGAAGCTCAGCCATTGCCAATTCACCTTCCCCTACGCATATCATGTCGATATTCTGATTTGAGAGGGTTTCATCAGGAGCAACGGTTGGATGAACCCCTCCAAAAATTATTGGCATCATAAGACCAGCTTTTTTGATACTCTCTAAAATTTTTAGGCAAAATGGAAAATCCAATGTTGTGGATGTGAATCCGATAATATCTGGTTGGAATTTCCGAATTGTATCGATACAGTTGTTGATGTTTTTGGTCCAGGTAAAATCAAAAAGGATTACATCATGTCCGCATCGTTTAAGATATCCAGATAAATATGCTATTGCTGGGGAAAGTCCCTCCTGCTGAGTAATGTTTGGATATATAAATAAAATTTTCATAGAAATTCGCTATCTGCACTTTTTTCAATATCTACCCAATTCTCAACAAACCATTGGTAGACTTCCTTCAAACCATCATTAAATTTCATTTGCGGTTTATAATCCAGTGCCATCTCCGCTTTTGACACACAGGATAATAACCGTGTTTTTACATCCCAGTCTCTGCGCTGGGTGAACTTAATCCCGGCAGAATTTCCCGTCAATTTATTGACCGTATTTGCCATGTCGATAACCCGCTGCTCAATCCCCGCCCCAAGATTGAATGCCTCCCCGATAGCCTCTTCGCGAACACCCATTGCAAGCAACCCGTTGACAATATCGCCGACATAGGTCCAGTCCCGTGTCTCGGTACCATCGCCGGTTATTGGCAGGGGCAGCCCCTTCATCGCCCAGAAGAAAAAGTTGGGAATAACATTCCGGTATTTCCCTGGGACTTCACCGGGTCCATAGGAATTGAAAAACCTTGCATTCACGATTGGCAGGTTGTACATATTGTAGAAATAATTCGTGTACAGTTCCCCCAAAAGCTTCGTAACCTGGTAGGGTGTGTGAAGATGGATGGAAATATCATGCTCCTCAAACGGCATTTTGGACTCGAGACCATAAACCCCGCAGCCGGATGAGGAATAAACGAATCGCTTTATGCCGGATAATTGTGCATACTGCAGCACTTTCAGGATCCCAAGGCCATTTATAAGGAGGTCTTTTTCCGGGTTGTCCACTGAATTCTGGTTGGCGAAATGCGCCGCAAGGTGGAATACATAATCCGGCTTCTCCTTGAAGACCCGTTTCAGGATTGCATCATCGAGAATGTCTCCCTGGACAAACATTGTGTTCGGGGTTTGCTGGATATTCCATTCATAGGAAGATGAGAGGTTATCAAGGATAATGACTTTTTTTGCACCCATCGAAGCAAGTGTCCTGCAAAGATTTCCTCCTATCGCCCCGGCTCCCCCCGTAACAAGTATTGTTGAGTCCTGATAAACTGATGAGTAGTCGTCCATGATCATTCACCGATATGGTAAATTTTTTTCATCCATGCAACCGTTCTTCTGATGCCTTCTTCGGGCTTGACCTTCGGATCATGCTTCAGATCCCGAACCGCTCTTGAGAAATCCATGTGCTTGACCTTGGTGGTGAATGGTTCAGCCTCTTCATAATGCACAAGCGAATCATCCCTGCCTGCAGCTTTGAGGATAAGATCTGAATACTCCTTGATATCCATCTCCCACTCCGGCCGTCCCCCGACATTATAGACTTCTCCCGGAATAAAATTATCCACAATATTTGCCCATGTCCGGCATGAGTCCTCAACATAGTCGATTATCCGCATATGTCCTTTGAAGACCGTGTAGGGTTTGTTGAAAAGTGCGTGGTAGATAAACTTCGGAATAAATCCGCGGTAAGGGGTATAGTGTTCATGGGGGCCGTAACAGTTAACCGGACGCACCCTGACCGTTTCCGTTCCGAACATCTTGGCAGAATTCATACACATGAGCTCGCCGGCCCATTTGGTGATGGCATAATCATTCATCTGGTACGTATCTTTTATCGGATTGCTGACCATCACATCCTCGGCCATCTTTCCTTCAAAATCGCCGTATACCTCAGCGCTTGAGTAAAAAATCATCCGGAATTTGTGTTTTTCCTGGAGCCGGATTATGTTTTTGGTTCCTATGCAGTTGGTCTGCCAGAGATTCTCGTAATAGTCCTCACCATTCCAGCGACCATATTCAGCAGCAAGATGGTAGACATAATCAAAGTGATGGATATCAAAGATGCGCTCCAGCTGCCGGTAATTTCGTACATCGCACCTTTGGTAGCACTCACGTTCGTTATTGAGAAGATCGACCGCAGTGACCTCATGACCGCGCTTTCGCAGTTCATTGACAAGATTGGTGCCAATAAAACCGGCACCCCCGGTGACAAGTATGGAATGGGTAGTCATTGGATCACACTATCTTATTATTAAAATAATTATGTGGTAGGGAATAATTTAAAGAATTGTTTTTTATTCATTCAAACCGGTAACAATTGATGCTTTTCAAAAATCTTGGTGGGATAAAGCTTTAATAAAAATTCTTTCGATTCAAGTTAAAGAAAGAATCCAAGATGCAATATTTTATTTGCGTTCATTCATAATTCTCACTAAAGTATTCAGGATTAAGGCGGTGATCACAAGAAGCATCCCGAGAACCAGAACAAATGCACTTCCAACAGCAAGGACATCATGAAATGTATTGTTTAAACGTAGTTCCGTGAAGACCCACATCTCGGCGATCAAACCCCCCACAGTTAAAACAAACCCAGGTATCCCAAACGCTAGCAACGGCCTACGATAACTGATCAGGTTAATAAGCTGGGCAAGAACTCCCATGCCATGCCTTACTGCATTCTTCTTGTGCTTGTGGGGAACATTATACCGCACATCGATTGGTATTTCCTTGATAACAAGCCCATTCGCCCCGAAATGGGCAATCATGTCCGATTCGACATTGTAACCTTCGGATTTGAAATCCAGGAAGTTCAAAGCTTTCCTGCTCAGGACACGGTATCCAGATTGGGAATCGCTGACATCCTGCTGCGTCCCGACCCGGGTAAACATGGTAAGGGTCTTCTGGCCGGCTTTCCGGTAAAAGGGAATATTCCCATTCCCATTTTTGGCAATGAACCGGGATCCGATGACAAGATCCGCCTCACCGCTCAATGCGGGAGCTGCCAGTCGGGGGATATCCCTGGAATAATGCTGGCCGTCAGCGTCCAGCATGACTGCAGCCCGGCAATCCAGATCCCTTGCCCGCTTGAGTCCAACGAGAAGTGCATAAGCTTTTCCCATATTATGATCGAGCCGGATAACTTCGGCGCCTGCCGCAGTTGCAATTTCCGCGGTCCTGTCGTTCGAACCGTCATCCACCACAATCACCCGGTCAACATACTGTTTCACGAGAAGGACAACCGACCCGAGTGCGATCTGCTCGTTGTAGGCCGGTATCACGGCGATAAGGCCTTTCAGCCGGGCAGGGTCGTCGCACCTGGAAGTGTCCGGTGATGCGATCGTATTTGATGGAACGGCACCTGCCGTAACCTCCGAAGATTTTTCATACGCGTATGTGCCCGTTTCCGTCATCAGATAAGTTCCCGCTTATGAGATTTATGAAGGTATATTGTTTTTATATTGATAATGATATTAATAAATTAATTGTCTAGAAAATAGACCGTCCCCCTTATTTATATATTACTCCTGGGATTAGTCTTTTTGGGGAAGGACCGGTGCCGGGAACTCATCTCAAATCTTCCCTGTACGGGCTCCGTTTTACCGGGATGGGGGGCGGTGGACAGGATATTTCCTGCATTTTGTCCACCGTAAAAATAAAAACCCGCAAAAACCGGTGAAATAAAAAAATATCCCGTTATCGCGGGAAAAAATTTGCTCTTTCCTGGTGTTTATCCGGGGCGGTTTTTACCGCAGGGCTTTCTCTGGGATTGCAACGATCTGCCCGCAGAATGAAGATAGGGGGCTCTTATAATTTTCACAAAATGAACCTTTTTATCATCGTTCAACCCGGTGACAGGGACGGGAAGTGAATCTTCATCGATTCCCAAAAAATCAGGAAGAAATAATTGAGTGGGATCTTTTCAGAATGAGAATGTCATCCGTACCCTGAAGGATACTATTCTCTTAATAGAACGCGGATTTTTGCCCGGTAGAAATGATTCGAAAAGTCTGACGCTCTTTTGGGGCTTCGCCCCCGCACGCTTGAGGCGCCCCCACCTGGGATGACGACATATTACCGGTAACTTAATGGGAAGTTATCACCCTGCGCCTTTGTCCCCCAATGGGGGATTGGGGGCGCAAGAAGGGGGTCATCGATTATTGTGACCAACGTTTTCTCCAGGGCACGGATTGTGCATTGCCGGATATTCCCGATTATTATTACAACCCAAAAAACTGCCCCCCATATATTGAACCGGGGAAACTGCTGAAGATGAATCCCGGGTGGAAAAGTTCCTGCTTTTTTGTAAAACAGGGATCTTGCGATGAGCAATTATTCCCGGAATTCACGGTATCCGAAGCGCATTTCTCTTGATTCAGGGTCCGGTTTGAATAGAAAAGCATAAAAAAATTCACAAACGGCATCAGAGATCCGTCAGTTCCCCCCCCATTTAAACCCGAAGATTTATCTTATATAAAATTGATAGAATGCTCATTATTCATTGGGGTTATATGACTATGAGAAAACCAAGTAGCTTGCTTTTAAGCCTTGTCGTGCTGGCCTGCCTCTGCCTGGCTCTCGTGCCGGCAGTGTCAGCGTTTACCGCAACGCTGATCTCTCCGTCCGACGGCTCGACGGTGTATCCGGGAACGGTGATCAAGATCAACATCACGGGTCTGACTACCAGTGATAAACTCACGTACCGACTGAGTTCAACCGATCTCTACATTCCGGGGAACACGGTAACTCTTCCGACGACCAGCCTGCC
>JBAZQF010000001.1:0-356777 GCA_041645355.1 Methanoregula sp. | reverse complement strand
GACAATAAGATACATAAATGATATCGGCTAATAGTAAGAGAGCGGGGCCATAGGGTAGCCTGGCCATCCTAGGAGACTGGGGGTCTTCTGACCTGAGTTCAAATCTCAGTGGCCCCATCATTTATTCTGATCATCCCCATGATGATAGTATCATGAAGCTCACGGACACCTGTATTGACTGTTTGTTGTCCCGGGTTGTTTTCGAATGCCAGCTCGCTTCTGCCGGCAAGGACTGCACGGAAAGGACACTTCAGACTTGTCGCGAACTTCTGGATTCCATGAGAGGATCCACCCTGACACACCCGCAGATTGCCAGTGCAGTGCACCGGAAAGCCTGCGAGATGGCGGGGAACCCGGATCCTTTCCGGGAACTCAAAAAAATCGGGAACAGGCAGGCACGTGAGGTCTGTCGGGATGTGCGGGGTACCCTCAATACATTTCATGATCTGGTTCTCGCAAGCGTGATCGGGAACACGTTCGATTACGCGGTCAGGGATCATGAGGTTACGACCGATTTTTCCCGGTTTTTCGCAGTGGAGTTTAAAAAGGGGCTCGAGCATGACGACATGGACAGTATCCTCCCGCTCTGCAGACGGGTGGTCTATCTTACCGACAACTGCGGGGAGATCGTCTTTGACCGGCTCCTCGTGGAATACCTCAAGGCCCATGGGTCCCATGTCACCGTTGCCGTCCGGGAGGCACCGATCCTCAACGATGCCACGATGGAGGATGCCCTCGCGCTCGGGTTAGACCGCTTTGCGGATATCCTCACAACAACCGGGGCCGGGGCCGAGATCGGGATCGATCTCGACAAGATCCCACCTGAGCTTGCAGAGGCAATCGATAGCTGCACAATCATCCTGTCCAAGGGCATGGCGAACTACGAATCGTTGAGCGAATACGAAAATCTCCCCCCGGTCGCCTACCTCATGTGCGTCAAATGCGAGGTCATCGCCGAGGACACCGGGATTGCCCGGGGATCCAAGATTGCCCTGCTACGGAAGTAACGGGAATTTCACTCTTCCTGATGATTTTGTACATGTATTAAATTCTTTCAACCACATGCGGGCATGCCGGTGCGCTAAACGGGAAAAAGGCACCGCCTTGTGTTATCCGGAATGAAAAAATCCCGCAGAGTTTAAGAGCGGACACTTGAACAATTCATTATGGTACTTCCGGATATTGGAATATCCTTTGGATGGCTGCTTATCGTTGGCGGGGCCCTGCTGCTGCTGGTAGAGGTGCACAGCCCGGGATTCTTTGCAACGGTACCTGCCACGGTCATGATCATTCTCGGCATCCTGCAGCTTGCAGGAGTGGACATCTCCAACCCGTGGATGGGCGGAATAATCGGGATAGTCACAGCCCTGTGTGCTGCCGGCTTCACGGTCTGGATGTACGGGAAGATCACCCCCAATAAAAGTCCGACAACGATCAGCCGCGATTCGCTCATCGGCAAGACCGGGCAGGTGAAAGTTGCTGTAGATGCAACGAGCCTGTCCGGCAAGGTGGTCATCGGCTCAACCGAATGGAGCGCTCACTCGAAAGGGCCGGTTATCCCCGTTGATAAAACCGTGAAGGTCATTGACTCCGAAGGGGTCCATATTGTTGTGGAAGAGGTAGAATAACATGGCACTTGTAGAAACGCTCATCATCATATTCCTGATCCTGGTCATTGTCGCGATCTTTGCAAAAGGTGTTGTCATCATCCAGCCGTACGAGCAGGGGCTCCAGATCCGTCTCGGCCAGTACGTGGGCCGGATGAACCCCGGGTTCCGCTGGATCGTGCCGTTTGTCAGCGATGTCACCAAGCTCGATCTCCGGACACAGGTCATGGAAGTCCCAAGCCAGGAAGTGATCACCAAGGACAATTCGCCGACCAACGTGGATGCTATCGTGTATGTCAGGGTGATCGATCCCGAGAAGGCATATTTCGAGGTCTCGAATTACCGGTTCGCAACACTCGCTCTCGCCCAGACGAGCCTGCGTGGCATCATCGGCGATATGGAACTCGACGAAGTGCTCTATAACCGTGACGTCATCAACACCAAACTCCGCGATATCCTTGACCGCGAGACCGACCAGTGGGGAGTCAAGGTCGAGCGGGTCGAGATCAAGGAAGTGGACCCGGTTGAGGCAGTCAAGAATGCCATGACCGAGCAGACGGCAGCAGAGCGGGCACGGCGTGCCGCAATCCTGCGGGCTGACGGCGAGAAGCGTTCGGCAATCCTGAAAGCCGAGGGTCTCCGGCAGAGCATGATCCTGGAAGCAGAGGGCGAGCGGCAGAGCAAGGTGCTCCGTGCTGAGGGTGAACGGCTCTCAAAGATCCTCCAGGCACAGGGTGAGGCCCAGGGACTTCGGATTCTCTCCGTTGGAGCGGCCCCGCTTGACAGGAAAGCGATTACCGTCCTCTCGCTCGATGCCCTTAAAACGATGGCAAATGGCCAGGCAACCAAGATCATATTCCCGTTCGAGATATCCGAGCTGATCCGCCAGGGAGCAAAATTCCTGGGTGCAAAGGATGAGACTGCTGAAGAGGTGGCAGGAAGGCCGGTCATGGATGACGGCATCCTTGGGGTTATTCCAAAGCAGGACACTATCGATGCGATCCTCAGGGATATACAGGACGCGGTACCGAAAGTATCCGAGGACGAGCTCAAGGATACAAGCAAGCGCAAAGTCCCGCTGCCGGTTGACGGAAAGGAAGAGTAATTTTTTTTGTTTTGTTAAAACCCTTTCAGGAGATATAATCATCCTCTTTTAACGCCGCCAGTCCCCAGGGAGCGACGGGGCTCTTTTTGATAATTGCAAAGAACGGAAATATCATACCATCGCAGTCGAAGGATGCCCCGGTAACGGGAGCGGTGGGCATCGGATGCCGTACCACTTATAAGATCAACAGTGATTTCCGATGAAAAGTACATTTCACGGAAAATTCGATGACGGGGGCTGATGCCTCCAGACACAATCCCAAACAGAAGGGGGGGTCCCACGAATACCCCCCCACCTTTATTTTTCAAAACCAGTCGGACCCCCCCTGCAGGGGGGTGGGGGGGTCACCGGCCTACCCCCCGCTTTCAAAGTCAAAACCGACACCTCTACTCATTTCCGGCAACTCATGAGTTTGCCGGTCACCGTCCGGGAAACTCCCGGTACCACCGGAACAGGATGGCAACATACCGTGATCTACTCACTTGTGGTGAGGGGGGTCCCAGGCATACCCCCCCTCCTTTATTTTTCAAAACCAGTCGGACCCCCCTGCAGAGGGGTGGGGGGGTTACCGGCCCACCCCCGCGTTCAAAGCCCAAACCGATACCTCCACTCATTTCCGGCAAACCCTGCGTTTGCCGGTCACTGTCGGGTAAACTCCCGGTACCACCGGAGCAGGATGGCAATATACCGTGAGATACTCACTTGTGGTGAGGGGGGTCCCAGGCATACCACCCCACCCTTATTTTTCAAAACCGGCCGGACCCCTCCTGCAGGGGGGTGGGGGGGTCACCGGCCCACCCCCGCTTTCAAAGCCAAAACCGACACCTCTACTCATTTCCGGCAACTCCTGAGTTTGCCGGTCACCGTCGGGTAAACTCCCGGTACCACCGGAACAGGATAGCATCAAACCGTGATCTGCTCACTTCTGGTGAGGGGGGGTCCCACGAATACCCCCCCTCCTTTATTTTTCAAAACAAGTCAGACCCCCCCTGCAGGGGGGCGGGGGGGTAGACCGGGGACACCCTCCGGCACCGGACCGGCCGGAGTGTGATAGTAAGCGATGACCGGAATAAGCTGGAGAGTTACCTTATCCCGGCAATTCACAGACATAGGTTAAGAATACAAAATCACGACGGATCCGTGAAAATTCTTCTTAAAGTTTCTGATTTTGACTTTCAATGCGTGGCATATCGCTTTGCGATTTTGTTATTAATATAAAAGGAATATTTCTACATAGCAGGATTTCCTGAAATTTCTGCTGCAAGCCAACCTGCCGGAAATCCGGGAAGGACTGCCGAGGAAAAAGGACGGGTTCTCTACCCTGACAAGTGAGTTGAACCCGATCCTGCCCGTAGGGCATGAGATCTTAATCTTCTGTTCCTATGAAGGTTTTCCCGTGCCCCGCGAGCGTAGCGTGTGGAAAAACCATAAGAGGTGTTAAAAAAATGCAACTACGCGATGTAAGCATCATCCTGCTGGCACTGCTGCTGGCGGCGATGGCGATGGTACCGATGGTGAGTGCGAATGACCCAGGGAGTACACTAAGCTCTTCAACTGCTCCAGAAATATCCACAATACAACATCTGACAGTATCTTCTGATTACCTTAATGACGTAAAACCTGCAAAGTGGCTGCCGGAATCAGAAATGATCACATTCGTTATTTCAGAAAAAACAGTTGGAAAACTGAATCAGAATAAAAAGGAAAATCTCATCAGTCTTCCTGTTGAGTTCCTGCGTTCAAACTCTGCATTTTCAAAGACAAAATCGGCTCCGACACTTTTAATGGAGAAGACACTGGCAAAAGGCGAGAAAATTCTCCTTATACGAATGCCACAAACGATGTTTGAGCAGTTTATTTCCAATTCACATGACGGGAGAATTTCCCTGCCTGCAAATTATTTCTACAGATATTACGAAAACCTCGATGACCTTTACACTCATATTGTATATGACGGGAATACTCTCAAAATATTTCCGAGTGAAAAATACACATTAAAAAATGATCTTGATACCTCTGAGACAACGATGGGATCTGCAGCATCCCTAGTACAGAATAAAACAGCGAAAACCCTGATAAATTCGGAAAATATCCAATTACTGGATGAATCTGTAAATGAATTGTATGCAGCCAGAGATCATGCTGATCGGACACACCCCAATACAAATTACGATTATTGTATTGGGCAGATTAAACCGGTCAGTTGGACACTCCTTGGTTCAGGACTTGAGAATTTTGATCTCTTCCAGGAAAGAGAATATAAATTTAACTCCAATGAAGAAATTGAAATCGTAGTAAAACATTTAGACCGGAATGGGAACGGGGACATAAAATTATTCCCTACAGCATGGAGAAGTAATGCACAGGTTCAAGCCCCCCCATCAGAATGGACAGAATTTCCAGGATATCTTCCTATCGATAAGAATAACCTGCCTCATTCATATGGATATCACGTAGGGTTTTCTTCTGGCTATTATACGATAAATTTCCAAGATATGGAAACCCTGGATTGGATCGGGCAATTCCGGATTACTTCGGCGCCAGGTACATCGTCATTTACTCATTTATCAGGTTCGAGTGAATACCGGAAAAGATCGACCCCAACTACGAATTCGTTTGAATCAACGACAATTGAAAGGGATGAATGGGCTCGTGTGGTTAATGATGCATATTTCCAATATGCATCAAATGTCTGGTCCCGAGTAACCCCTGAAACTGCCCTATATGTGAGCGTCAGTCCTGCGGATACTAATTACGGACGGTATCAAACTAACACTTATGCGGTGTATCCATGAGAATTAACACACTTACTTTTTCAGAGCAATATTCATCGGCATATGCAGAAGATATTGTCAAGTGTTGAGATGGTCGAAAACATACTAGCGAACGTACAGAGTTATTAAAATGACAGAAAGAGTATGGGAACGATGAAACCAGTAGTATCAAAACAAAAAATTATTACAATTATCATTTTTTCTATGATTCTGGGAATAGCTGGGGGTATCCTCATTAACGTTATTGTGTTTCCACCAATAGATACATTCTCTAGGATCCTCCCCGGTGGAGATGAACGTCATTCACATGACAATAAAATAACCGATATCAGTCTTGAAGTGGAGGAATATAATATCAGCATTGTCCATAACATGACAATAATCCCCGTAACGTATGATGAATTATCCGTCTTTCCGGATCTTGAGAAAGCCATGCATGGCGTAACCAACGATCCCGTAACATGGCGGTACGGTCACCGGGTTGTGAAATGGTTCACTGGCAATGAGAGCGACCTTCACGGGTTTTTCCTCGCGGTCTGTAAGAACAAGACATGGGACGAATGTTATCCCAATTCCCCACTCTTCGAATACCATGGGCAATATTATTCAATTTTCTATGACAGAATCGGATCCCATAGTGTTGGCGGCTGTGAACGGGGGAATTATAACTGCACTGGATCAGAAAGACATAACAATACATCGATATTTATTTTGCCCCCGGCGATACGGGGGGACCAGTACTCGTTCACAACTAGTATCCCGGCCGAGACCGTTCCGGAAGCCCGGATATGGGTGCTGGGCGACCAATACCTGACAATCGATCCCCTTCCCAAAGCCAATAACAGCAATGTTAACCTCGCCTTCGACACTGCCAGGTTTCAATCAGGGCAGTATTATATTCTGATTCAAATTCCTGATCCAGAATCCGGGTATGATATTGCGCTTGATAGCCGTTCGGAAAAAATACGGAACAGTAAAAAGGCTGGCAACCTCACAAATAATAGGGATACTCCGGTCATTTTCACCCTTGATGAAGCCCGGGCGATGAATGCTTCGGATCTCCAGAAGGCCCTTCTTAAGGAATTCCGGTCTCAGGGTGTCGGCGATAAGGTCTTTGTATACTCCCTGAATGTTACCAATCCATTCATTACGATATATCCCATTCGTAAACACTCCCCTGGGGAAAGTATCACGATAAAAGGTACCACAAATTTTCTACCCAATTTCCTTCTGCTGGTTCAAGGCAGACCTCTGGAAGATCCCATGAACTCTACGGCTTCATTCAGCAGGATCGCGATGGTAGTTACAGGGGATGATAGCAATCTGTGGTCAGTAACCCAGGACTCTTCGCAATTTGCCGTAGGCCGGTACGTGATTACGGTCAGACCGGTTAATACTACCTATTCGTATAATCGAGAAGCTGTATTCACTATGACTCCGTTGCGTCAAGCGATGATGTAATTGAGGGAGTCACCCCTCCTGCCATGATCGAAGTGGGTGGGGGGTATCCGGACACAACCCGTGGCATTGCCCGGGGTTCAGGGTAGACAGGTGATAGTGAGACTTAAGGCCGTGCGGGTTACAAAAACCGGGAGCCGGGCCGTCTCCCTGCCATGGAAAACATTACCTGACGGGGATTCATTTCAGGTTGTTCAGCATGTACGGGAGTATCATAACCGAGAGCAGAACCGCAAGCATCAGGTAGCTGATAGCTCCGACCACGTACCCTGAATACCGGATGAGGCCTCGCCGGTCCAGGAGCCGGTCAACTGACTCCTTGAGGATGAGACCGCCATCGAGCGGGAGGAGGGGAAGGGCATTGAAGGTCCCGACTACGAGGTTGAACCACCCGCACCAGAAGAGGAGCTGGATCAAAAACCAGAAGTGGGGAAACGGCGTCTGCCACATCATGGCATCCACGGTCTCTACCGTGAGTATACTGAACTGGCCCCAGGTGGCCGGGTCCATGATGGTATAGAGCGGGACAGCAAGCAGGATGATGATCCCGAGTAGCTGGAGCAGGATGCCGAACTGCTCCTTGACTGCGGGGGCATCATAATACGTGACTCCCATAAATCCGCTCGTCCGTGTGCTCAGCTCCGCTGGCCATGAAGTGAGCGTCAGGGTATGTGACTCGGTTTTTCCTTTATTATCGATGACCAGGGTAACCTGGTCCCCGGGCTTTGTGCTGTTCAGGATCGTGGCAACATTGTCCCGTGAATTCACGCTTATCCCGTTCACTTCGTGGATCACCGAGTTGGGGGGAATGCCTGCTTTGTACGCAGGGGAATCCACGTATACGCCGTGGACCAGGGGGGCGTTGAGCGGCACCACCATCGTGAGGAGCAGTGCAATGGCAGCAAAGCAGAGTACCCCCATGAGGATGTTGTTGGTGATACCGGCGCCAAACATCCTGACCTTGGCAAGACCTCTGGTCTTCTCCTGGTCGGTCTCATCCGGTTCGACAAATGCCCCGATGGGGATAACGGCGAGCAGGACACCCATGGTTTTTACCCGGATCCCTTCCACCCGGCACAGAACGGCATGGCCGAACTCGTGGACGATCATCGTGACAATGAGACCGAACCAGACCGCAAACGTGAAGGGAATGAAATCGTTCACTCCGGGGATGGCAAGCACGTTCTTGGGATCGTTTGCCATGGTCAGCGCCGGCCGCTGGACAACGATATGCTGGACCGAGATGATGAGCATGACCGTCATAAGGACAGAGACCACGATCACCATCAGTACGCCAAGGGTGCCATAAATCCGCAGGAATGCGCTGAACGGGAGGAACCGGTCGAAAAACCCGACCCTCTCGGTTTTTATTGCCATCAGCGGACCGTAAAACGTGATCCGGTCCTGCCAGAGTTTTTTTGTATAGATATAGTACGCAACCAGTGCGTATACCGTTACAAGAAATACGATGAGAAGGATCCAGTCCATCACCACTAGTATCGGCCCCGGTAGGATAAAGGAATTCTCCTGCGGTCTCAGAAATCCCCAAGGCTGCTCTGGGTACGCTGTGCAATCAGGTTACTGACCGTCTTCCAGCTCTTCCGGGCGATTTCCGGGGGGGTTTTATGCTCACCGATATATGCCGTGAGATACCGGATGGTGACCGGGTCGGACGGGTAACCGCTGCCGATCTCCCCGTATTTTTTTCCCAGGGTTGCAACAGCCCGGTCACGGACAACCTTTGCAACAATACTGGCTGCCGAGACAACGGCAAACTTCTGGTCGGCATGGTGTTCTGATATGATCTCACAGGGAACGGCCATGTTCCCTCTCACCATCTCGGCGTAGCGGAAGGTATTGACATCGCAGGCATCTACGTAGGCACACGAAGGGGAGAGCTTGCTGATGGCTTCTGCGTGGGCACGGGCAACCGCTGCGTTCAGGGTCATCTCGGCCCGCACTGCATCGATGTCCTGCGCATCAAGCTGTACGGTTGCAACAGCGCACTTTTTCCGGATAAGCTTATAGAGCCGTTCGCGTTCTGCAGGGGAGAGCGCTTTTGAATCTTTCACGCCAAGACCCACGAGGACTGATTCTGAAGTCACGCCAACAGCAGCTATCACCATCGGGCCTAATACGGATCCCTTCCCCGCTTCATCAACGCCGCATATCACAAACAGAGGTTGATGCGCAAATTATTTCAATGCCGATGATGGAACCGGTAGGCATGTACATCATCATTGTTGGGCTTGGGGGCATTGGAAGGAATCTTGCAAAACTTGCAGTCGAGCATGCACATAATGCTGTAGTCATCGACCAGGACGAGAGCCGGTGCAGCGAAGTTCTGGAACACTATGATGTACTGGCCGTAACCGGCAATGCCACTGACAGGACCATCCTCGAAGAAGCTGGCATCGACCGGGCCGATGCCCTCATCGCCACCACGAGCGATGACTCGGTCAACCTGATGACCTGCTGGCTCGCAAAGAAATTCCGGGTGCCAAACGTGGTCGCCATCGTCAACCAGCCATCCCATTCCGACTTTTTCAAGGAGGTGGGCGTGCGCATCAGCGAGAACCCGGATGAACTCGTGGCATCGCGCCTGTATTACTGGACCCAGAACCCGCAGCTCCAGCAGCTGGCCTCGATCCCGGGCGGCTCGATCTTCGAGATCGTTGCCGAGAATAATGCGCCGATCGTGGGGCATGAGATCCGCGAGCTCAAGGTCAAGGATTTCGTCTTCATTGCAATCCGACGGACCGGCGGCGAACTGATAATCCCGAGCGGGAACGTGAAGATCCAGCCTGGCGATATCTTTACCGTTTTTACCAAAAAAGAGGCCGAGGACGACTGCCTCCGGCTGCTCAACAAACAGCTCAAAAAATCAGCGGAGTGATGCTGCGAGCGCCCCAAGCTCGAGCACCAGTTTCGGGTTAACCCGGATTATCTCTTTTACGAGGGATATAGTGGTAAATTCCTTCAGATTGAGTTTCGCAACGGAGTGGATGATCTCGTTGAGCTTGGGATCGGGAAGCTTGATGAGATATTCCTTGATGTGGTAGTTACGCTCTATGGCTTTTCCCATCTTGGATGCACGCCATTGTTTGTCATAGGGCATCAGCGCTTTTTTGGACACATCGCCCTTGCCGATACAGTCCGCCGCAACCTGTGCTGCAAGCCTGCCGGTGAACATTGCATTGTAGATACCGCCGCCGGTCAGGGGATCGACAACCCGGGCTGCATCGCCGGCAATTATCAGGCCGTCTGCAACCGTGCATTCGAGCGGGCGGCAGACCGAGACACCGCCGGGGATGTACTCGATGGTCTTGCCATGCGGGAAGGTCTTCTTGACAAACCGGTCAAGATAGTCTTTTGCCCGGTGCCCGTCGCCACTCTTCTTACCGGAGATACCGATACCCACGTTTGCGGTCCGTTTGCCTTTCGGGAAGATCCAGAGATATCCCTCAGGGGCCACTTCGTTCCCAAGATAAAAGACGGTTGAGTGTTCATCGATATCGATATCGGCCATCACGTACTGGACCGAGCTCATGATCTCGCGAACCGGGACGGTAGTATCGACTCCGCACCATTTCGAGAACTTGGATTCAACACCATCGGCAGCAATGACCACGTCAGCGTGAACGCTCGATACCTTGCCACAGTACTCGATCTTCGCGCCTTTGACCACACCGTTCTCCATGATGGGGGCTGCTGCACGGGACTTGACCGCCACATCTGCTCCGGCCTCAGCCGCTTTCCAGACCAGCTCACGGTCAAAGAACTTGCGGTCAAGGACGTACCCTACTTTACTGCCGGCAAATTCGGACTCGAGTTTCATGACGAAACCATCGGGAGCCACAATCGTTGCACCGGTCATCTCGGCAGAGATCCAGCGGGGGTCAGGATCAATGAATTCATGGAGGGCATCCTGGCCGATCCCTTCCGCACACCGGACCGGGGCGCCAATCGCCGGGCGTTTCTCGACAATGCAGGCAGAGAGACCTTTCTCCACCGCAGTCTTTGCAGCGAGGGCACCAGCCGGGCCGCCTCCGATAACAAGGACGTCGTACTTATTTTTCATTGACAACCTCCAGGGCGCCAAGGGGGCAGACTTTTGCGCAGACTCCGCAGCTGGTGCAGTTCTTCTCAACGGACAGGTACGCATCGATCAGTTCAAGGGCTCCTTCCGGGCAGACCGATACGCAGCATCCGCAATATCCACAGATATCCCGATGTACTTTGAGCATTGAGAGATCATATTGGTTTTTTTCTTCATTAATTGTTATGATGAAAATCAGGTTCCGGGGCATTTTGGGGGATGAATCCTATGCCACTCATCCAGGGTTCAGACCCCCGGTCAGAATCCGTATCCCGCTGATAACAAAAAAGGAGAACTCCTTCTTACACCGTGGTGTATATCTCTACTTTCCCAAGCGGCTGATCCGTGTTCCGGACAAACACTTTTATACCGTCCTTGTACACACCGACTACCATATTCTTCGAAGAGTAATCACTCTTTTGTACCCAGCCCTCAATTATTCCGCTTGTCATTGCCAGCTGGTAGAACTGGTCCCCGGAACCTTTGATATCCTTCCAGTCCCCGTTCGAGCCAATCGATCCGGAAAAGGTCCCCGGGTAGGAGACACGCACCCAGACGCCTACGGGAGGTACGGTGTGCAGCGTAAGGGATTTATCCGGAGTCGGTTCAGGGACAGTCGGGCGGGGGGTGGGTGTGACGATTACACTGTACCCCTTTGCAAGACCTACGGGGACATGGATCTCAGCCACTCCGAAAGGTACCCTTGTCTCGCTCCCCTCTACAAGGGATCCCCCGTTATAGATCCCAAGTTCCAGCAGATCCGCCGAGCCATCCGCTTTCTCAATGGACCCGTCTATCGTTGTATTCTGGAAAGGCAGCCGGACATACTGGACTCCGTTACCTTTCACTGCAATTTTCCGCCCGTCTCCACCAACAAACCCGGAATAACTTCCCGGGTACGAGATCTTTGCCCAGAACCCCTGGTCGGGAACACTCGTTATCACCGGCTCCGAAGGAGTGGCCGCGGGTTTGGGGGTTTCTGCAGGTGTGGGGGGGAGCGTCTCAACGGGAGTTTCAACGGGGGTTACCTGGGCAGTGCCGGCCGCACTCTGTCCCGGGGCATTTGACTGAACCGGGGTCTGCGTTGCTTTCAGCAGCGGTGCTGCAAAGAAAATCCCCCCGATCAAAACTGCAAAGATCACAAAAATGACCGCAACCGCCCCGATATAGGTCTTCTCCCGTTCCTCTTCCGGAGGGGGTTGCCAGGATTGCCAGGGTCTCCCGGCAACGGTCCGGTCCGAGGCAGGATTATGACCGGGCTCGTCATCCTGAGCCAGGATGCTGGGGCTCAGGGCCGCAACACGGCTCCTCGGGGTTGTTGCCTTTACAATCCCTTTATTTTCTACAGGTACTCTTTGGTCCCGAAGGACGTTTACACATCGTTCAAGGTCGAAGATATTCTGGCCAGCCGGCTGGAAGACAAAAACAAGTTCAACCGGTTGACCAGTTTCTCCCGGGGTGACCGGGGTGATATCCAGGACGGGTTCGTGCATTGGATTTACCCGTGAAACGACAAGCGCGATACCGGAATACGGGAACTCCCGGGTGATCCGGCCGGTTTCACGCTCCCTGAGAATTATACGCCGGCTGGTAAGGATAGCTTCATGCCGGACGCCATCGATAATGATCCGGGGCATTTTTCTTAAGATGGACTCATTACTGCCCAGATTCAGGTTGTCCATTGCACCACACTAACTGTATTTTTCTTCAATAAATATTAATACGGGAGAAATGATTCTCCGATTTATTCAACCCGGAGACGCACATGGAACGGGTTCTCGTATAACGGACTGCAGGAGGAGAACCAAAAGATGGAAAGCCGGATTGCCGGCGTCAGAATTTTAATCAGTCAATGTTACCGGCAATCGGCATCTTTCCGGCATACCAGCGTATTCCTGCTGATGAGCAGGTTGTAGGCATTATGTTCCTTGTTATACCGGACAAGCACCCCCTTCATCTCGAGGACAGAACCATAGGGCGCGGTGGTGACCGCATCATTTTCCGGGGTGATGTGGTAGGATGGCAGAACGGCATAGACCGGAGTCTTTGCAGTCCCGTCACAGATCTTATAGACATGGTTGCGGGCACTCCCGAGCTCCTGGCTCATCTTCAGGCCGGCTGCATTGACCCGTTTTCCCACGTGCTGCTGCAGTTTGGACAACCGGAGGAATTTTGATCCGGCAGAGAGGCGGTACTGCTCCTTTTTTTGCTCTTTTTCAAGGATCGCATAGCTGTACTTGATATCGGTATTCACGAACCGGTACGACTCCTCGCACCGGGCCAGGATCTCCATGAGGCGCGGCATCTTAATGGCAGGTTCGGCCCTGAAACTCCAGCAGCGCGGGGCCGTGCAGGGAGTGCCCCAGATGAACGCACACGGGCTTGTGACAAAGAGTCCCTTATCCCGGAGGGCTACGGTCAGGGAGCGCATCCGGGTTGCATTCTCCTCGTCTGCAGGTTCAACAATAAGGATAATGCCCCCGGGTGCCAGGCGTCCTGCAATGCGCGCTACAATCTCCGCCCGTGTATCCAGGGTGGCATCCGGCAGTTCATTGAGAACATTGGAGAAGACCGCCAGGTCGATCTGTGCCGGCAGGGTCCCGGGGTCCAGTGTCCGGAGATCTGCCCGGATCGGGGGCTTGATGCTGACCTTTCCCCCCCGGGGGACGCAACTCTCCCGCAGGGATAAGAACGCCTCGACATGCTCTTCTGACCGCTCTATGGAGTAGACATCTGCCGTTGCAGAATCGAGCCGGGAATAGAAGTCCGCAACGGCAAGCGGGACAACCCCGGGCCCGGTCCCGGCATCGAGAATGGTCATGCGCTTTTTCAGCAGGCCGTTCTGCGCGAGCAGGGCAAGAAGGTATTCGGTCTGCATGAAGTAGACCGGGAAGTGATAGGCAAGATACCCGAGCACGCTGTAGCCTTTGGTATACTGCAGGGACCGTTTGTGCTGCGGTTTCCAGTAGTCATCCTTCTGGGCAACAATCGCCCGGCGGAGCCTTTCCAGTATTACCGGATCGGTCCAGTCTTTGCCCACTTTCTTTGCAAGGTACTGCTCGATGCTCTCCTGAAGCAGTGCGGGAACGGTCCGTTGTTCGAAGAAGGCATCGAGCCGGGCTGATTCCTCCGGGTTCAGGAGATAGGCCTGAGGGGGTGAGATGCGGGAAATTTCATAGTCCCTACCTTTTTTCTGTGCAGTCAGCCCGAGACCAGCCAGGCTCGCGGATACCCGTGTGAAGAGATCTTCCACAGACAGGGGCTCGTTCAGATACGCGGTGATCTCCGATAAACGGAAGACCGGTTTTGTCCCGGCAACGTACCTGATCGTGGAGAGGATCTCTTTATCTGCCATTATCTGCCGGATACTAGGCGGCAGGGGATATTACATCTTTGCCTGCCCGGGGAAAAGATCGCGATTCATACCCGCCCGTTTCCGCCCGTCCGTTACGGAATGCATATGCAATCTCGGCCCATGCCCGCTCCAGCAGATCCCGGTAGTACGGGATATCAAAGCTTCCGGCACACCAGGCGGGCTCCACATGGTACGCGCGTGCATCCCGCACAATGTACCGGATCTTCATGCCGGGCGCAACCTCAGCCCCGCTCTTCCGGTATGCAGCCACCGCAGCCCCTTCGATACAGCGGTGCGCATAACTGAGCCGACTGATCCTCCGGCTGATGGCCATCTCGTGCACGGGAGCCGCGGGGAGGCGTGCAACCGCAGCCCGGTAGATACTGCGCACTTCCTCCCACCGGTCATCCAGCTCCGCAATGGTCCCGGCCCTGCCCATGACGGCAAGCATGTCGCCCTGCATCCGCCGGATATACCCGGGGGTGTCATGCCGTCGTGCGGCAATTCCCCGCACTTTCACGCTCCCGTCCGGCTGCCTGCCGTAATAGCGGTTGTACGCCCCGGAACCGTCACTCTGGGGGAGGAATACCAGCCAGTCAAAATGCTCGATCTCGGCAGGCAGCCCGGTTTCTCTGCCAACGCGCTCCTGCAATGCCACGGCAGAAGGGCCCTGCACCCAGAGGCAGTCCACGATCCCGTGCAGGACAAAAAAACCCATCTCCTCGGCAATCTCCTTGGTCTGGAGGAGGATCTCACGGGATCGCCCGGTGATGGCCTCGTGGACCTCGATCCTGCCGAATTTGGCATTCTTGTACCCGGTGTAGCCAAAGCAGGTGACCAGCATCCACTTGAGGATCGCATCAAGGCCGGCTATATCCGGGTCGGACCGTTTCCGGGCTTTTGTCTCCCTCCGCAGGGCAAGGAGAGGCGCAAGGGCAGCGGGTAGGAACCCCGTTCTTTCCGGGTGGCCGATGGTTTCTGGAGACAGATTCTCCTGAACGATGATGGTGGGATACATCGAAGTGAAATCTATCTCGTCCACATTCCCGAAAATGCCGGGGTGTGGCTGGAACATCATCCCGCCCCGGTCCGCGCCCTTAAGCAGGCCAAATTTCCGTACAACTTCTGCATCGCTCTTGCGGAACGGCACAGCAATTCCCCGCCGTATGGCTTCGTACGTCTCATAGCCGGAGATGAGCGTGCCCGGGGTGAGACGGGACGCAAGGTTGGGGGAGATGCCCGAGAGCCGGGCCGCGAGGAGTACCCCAAAAAGGCCGCTCTCGCGGTACACGAACGACTGTTCGGTATCGATCAGGATCCTTCCATCGGGGATGAGCGCCGCATCCTTGTGCTCCATCCTGCCATAACTCCAGTAGGAGCGCGAGCCGATGGTGCGGTACTTCCCGCTCCTGCTGATGTTCATTTCAAGGCCCAGTTCCCGGGCCTGTGCCCGCAGGTGCAGCATCCGGCGATCGGCATGGGGCATGAGGATCACATCCGGGTCGCACGCATCAATAAGGGAAAAGAGATCCCCGAGCACCTCCCGCCCGGACCCGGCAAGGCATTCGGTGCGTTCATGGACGAACTCGATCTCCGTAAAGGCACATTCCCGGTCCGGGTCGCCGCAGATCCGGATCTCCACCTGGCTCAGGTCATGGGCGATCTCCGGGGAGAAGCGGGCATCCATGCCAGAAGAGCAGGGAATGAGCCCGTTCTCTGCCAGGAAGCGCTGGTCTTTCCTGACATCCACGTTGAAGAGCTGCGCAGCATACTGTGTCTGCCGCTCGATCGCTTCTGCCACCTCGCGGCCGGCAAAGACCCGGTAGCCATCATGTTCCCCAAAGAGGGTAAGGAAGGTGCAGGGCTCTGCGCGGAACTGCTCTTCCAGCGCCGCGAGCATCCCGTAATGGGCATCCGGGTCCGGCAGGTACAGGTAGAACGGCGGATCATATTCGTGATGGATCATCCGGGCCGTTCCCTCTTTGCACCACAGGTCTATGCCATCCCGGGGTACAGAATCAAGGATCCACATCCGGCTCACCCGCCTCACGGTCCCGCCCGGCCTGGTGCCGTACCACCTCGGCAAATGCCGAGAAGAGCGCTGCTTCAAGCGCGTCATCACAGACATAGAAGGCCTCGCTTGCATGGCTTTTTGCAAGCTCAGTAAGTTTCTCCCCGCAGGCCTGCCGCACTCCTCCGGGGGATGTCCGTGCTGACCGTGCCCAGCGGGCGGCAATGGTGTTCACCCCCTGCCGGACGCTCTCCACGCTCCTGCCCATCAGGAGACCTCCAGGGTCTTCTGGCACCCGGACGCAACGCTGCCCAGGCGCCGGGCGCGTGCACCCTGCAGGGCCAAAGCCGGCTCTTCGGAAACGATCTCGATGACACGGTCGGCCTGCCGTGCCAGGGCGGCAAACGACCGGTCAGTGGCCGGGGCCCAGAGGATCACCAGCGCTTCCCGCCCGGCCTGCCGCAGGGCCGATGCCACCGGGTCAAGGAGCCGCCCGGCCCCGTCGAACAGGGTGGGATCATGCTCGATAAAGACAATCGTATGGGCAGCTTCGTGGATCACGGTCAGGAACTGGTCTGCGGTAAACGGCCTCCGGACCTCGAAATTGGCAGATGTGCGGCTGATACTGGTCAGGATGCGGGAGTAGTTGCCGCAGATGTACAGGAAGAGGAACCTCTGGAGATCCGTGTTTTTGTTGAGTGCCGCAAGGATCTTCTTTTCCGGTGCAATAACGGCAGTGAATGTGCCCGGGTGGAGGGTGATCCCTTTCGAGAGTTCGATTTGCATGGCACCGGATCCCTGCTGCACTGCGGGGGATAAGGCTCAGGCTGGCGGGGGGTGAAAGTGCCATCGCAACATTGATGACCGGGGGGATCCGATGAGAAGTGTAATGTGTGGCAGGTACTCCCTTGTCTGTATCGATGATCTCGGCAACCGCTTCCGGGTCTTCAACCCGATGATGGGCGCCCGTTCCCGGTTCAACATAGCGCCGGGAAACGAGATGCCGGTTATTGTGGGGGGAGATGCCCGCGAACTGGTCCTGATGCAGTGGGGGCTTGTACCCCGGTTTACCTGCGACCTTGTATCTGCACGGCACCCGATCAATGCGCGGGCAGAGACCATCCGGGAGAACCCGGTCTTCCGGCATCTTGTACGGGACCGGCGCTGCCTGGTTCCTGCATCGGGGTTTTACGAATGGAAAAACGAAGGAAAACGAAAGGTCCCGTTCTACTTCCACCTGCCAGAAAGCCCGCTCTTTGCCTTTGCCGGCCTGTATGACACCTGGAAAACCCCGGACGGGTCATCCCTTGCAACCTATACCATCATCACCTGCAGACCTAACCCGCTCATTGCAGGGATCCACGACCGGATGCCGGTAATACTCCGGAAAAGCGATGAGAAACACTGGATCTCACAGGAATCCCTGACGGCGGAGATCATGGAATCGATGCTGTCGCCGTTCCCCGCGGAGCAGATGGCGGCCTGTCCTGTCAGCCCGCTCGTCAACTCTCCCGGAACTGACGATGAGCGCCTGGTACAACCGCTGAATTCTTCTGCCGGGAAGCAGACTCTGTTGGAGGAGTAACCTCATGCTCGATCATTGCCCGGGCGCAGCAAACCTGCGCACGCCCACCCTCTCGATAAAGAAATGCCCGCAGTGCGGTGAGGAAGTCGAACTCTTCTCAAACGATATCTCGGTGAAATGCAGCAACTGCGGTTTTGTGGTGTACAATGACATCGAGTCCTGCGTCCAGTGGTGCAAACATGCAAAGGAGTGCGTGGGCGAGGAGATGTACAACAAGATCATGTCGATGAAGCGGGAGCCCGTGCAGAAAAAGTGAGGGTTACGGGAGCAGAAGCATCCGCTCGATCGCACCGCGTGCCCGCTCTGCTATATCTTCCGGCACGATAATTCTCGGCCTGAGGGTTACAAGGGAATTTCGGACCAGCGCAAGGCTCGTCTTTTTCATGTTCCGGCAGACGGCTCCCTCCGATAAGGGGTAACACGCTTTGCCCGGGCATTCTTTTTTGAGCCGGTGCAGGATCCCCACTTCAGTGCCGATGATGAACTCCCGTGCGGGGGAGGCAGAGACCTGCTTGATGATCCCCGAGGTGCTTGCCACCGTATCGGCGAGATCGATAACCTCGGGACGGCATTCGGGATGCACGAGAACCTCTGCACCCGGGTGGGCATGCTTTGCTTCCTGCACCATCGCAGGTGTTATCCGGTCATGCACAATGCAGAACCCTTCCCAGGGCAGGATCGTCTTTTTGGTGAACCGCTGGGCGTACCGTCCCAGGTTCCGGTCGGGCACGAAAATTATCTCGTCCTGCTCAACCGAGTTGACTACCCTGACGGCATTTGACGAGGTGCAGCAGATATCACTCTCCGCTTTCACGTCGGCAGTGGTGTTGACATAACAGACAACCGCGGCATCCTTATGCCGGGACTTTACCAGTTTCAGCTCATCAGCCGTGATCATCTGCGCCATCGGGCAGCAGGCGTCCTCAGCCGGGAGCAGGACGGTCTTTTCCGGGGAGAGGATCGCGGCGGTCTCGGCCATGAAGTCCACGCCGCAGAATACGATAACGTCCCCTTCCATGGAGGCGGCAGCGCGCGAGAGTTCCAGGGAATCCCCGGTCAGGTCGGCAATGTCCTGGATCTCCGCGGGCTGGTAGTTGTGCACCAGCAGGATGGCGTTCTGCTCTTTTTTCAGCCGGAGGATCTCCTGCCTGATGCTGGCGTTGTCCTGCAATTCAAAACTCCTGTATCCTATTTTGCATTCCGTTTTATCAAACCGATGGTGGTATCCGGGACCACCCGGATGTTTATGAAACCTGCCGGCACAGGTATTAGTACCTCATGAAACTCATCCTCCCCGACCGTTCGGTGCGGGTTCTCGACATATCCCCGTCAACTCTTGAAGCCATCCTGCTCTCTCTGGGGATCAACCCGCTGGAGGTCATTGCATCGCGGAACGGGATCCTGGTCACCGAAGATACGGT
Organism: Methanoregula sp.; assembly: GCA_041645355.1. Taxonomy (GTDB): domain Archaea; phylum Halobacteriota; class Methanomicrobia; order Methanomicrobiales; family Methanospirillaceae; genus Methanoregula. The sequence continues at coordinate 337,362 of JBAZQF010000001.1, read as the reverse complement.
GATAGGTCTGGACGACGAGATCCGGCTGCTCCGGATAGCCCACGGGGGCTGATAAATGGTCCCGGGGCCGGAAGTTCCACGCTGTTCGATCTGCACGGACCCCGCGGTCCTGTTCCAGCGCGGGAACGGGCGGCACCTGTGCGGCACGCATGCCATCTCGGATATCTGCGACCGGGTTTCTGCAACCATCCGGGAAGAGGAGATGATTGTTCCCGGGGACCGGGTGGCAGTTGCCTTGAGCGGGGGAAAGGACAGCACCGCGCTCCTGATGATCCTGAACCGGCTCCTGCCATCGTTAAAAGGGGTAAGCCTCGTTGCCATCACCATCGATGAAGGCATTGCGGGGTACCGGGACGAGACGGTCCGTTCAGCCGGGAACCTTGTCAGTTCCCTTGGGGTGGAACACATCAGCCTCTCGTTTCCGGACCTGTTTGGCAATACCCTTGACCAGTTCCTCAAAGGCAGGGAGAAGGAAGCCTGCACGGTCTGCGGGATCCTGCGGAAAAAAGCCCTTATCACCGGATCAGAGCGGGCGGGGGCAACAAAACTTGCAACCGGTCACAACCTCGATGACGAGGCGCAGTCGGTCCTGATGAACATTTTCCGCGGGGATTTTTCACGGCTGGTCCGGAACAGCGGGGCTGACTCTTCCGGCCGGTTCATCCCGCGGATCAAGCCCCTCAAAGGTATCTCCGAGAAGGAGATCGCAACCTTCCTGCTGCTGAACAATGCCTGGACGGATCTCCCCGAATGCCCGTACTCGGGGTATGCCCTGAGGCGGGAGGTGCGCTCCATGCTCTCCGGGCTCGAATACCGCCATCCCGGGACCATGCAGCACCTCATGGAGAGCAAGAAGAAGATAGAGAAGTATTGTGCCAGCACGTACACCCGTGAGCCGATCCGGCGCTGCAGGGTGTGCGGGGATCCCTCAAGCGGGGAACTCTGCCAGCTCTGCCAGCTCAGGTCATCCCTGGTACGCTGATACCTGGAACATTACTTGTTGCAGATAACCCGTTCGGGGGACGTGTAGATATTCATCTTCCCGCCCCGGGAGAATCCAACAACCGTGAGGCCGGTCTTAGCCGCAATATCAACAGCCAGAGTCGTGGTCGCACCCCGCGAGACAATGATCGGGATGTTTGCGACAAGGCACTTCCTCACCATCTCGGAGGAGATCCGTCCCGAGACAAGGACGTAGGTCTTTGAGAGGTCAATTTTATTGCGGAGGCCAAAGCCTATCACCCGGTCAAGGGCATTGTGCCGACCGATATCTTCGGAAACGGCAAGGATCTTCTCCCCGTCAAGGAGGGCAACGATATGGATCCCTCCGGTGATCCGGTGGAGTTCTGAGTTGAGGACGGCTTTTCCGGCATTCCAGATCTCCTGCGCAGTTACCCGGTAATCCGACTGGATCTTCGGGAGTTTCTCCGTATCAATGAAGGAGGTGCTGCCCCCGCAGCCGGAGAGGATCGTCTTTTTTGGGCCAAGCACCTTGAAAAGGTTGGTCGTGATCACGCTCATGCGGTTCTTCTCGATCTTGATGGACTCGATCTCGTCGATCCCTTTGATGATCTGCTCGGTGAAGAGGTAGCCCGTCACAAACTCCTCGAGCATCACCGGGCTCATCATCGCGGTCATGGCATGACGCCCGTTGACAAAAAGGGCGAGCGGGACTTCCTCGATCACTTCGTGCAGATGGTCTTCGCACTTTTCCCCGTCAACCCGTTTGCAGGGCAGCTGTTTGTACATGTATCTTCTCCACATGACCGGCAGGTTACTGCTGACGGCCCTTCTCATCCGCAGGCTCGAGCACTTCGTCCATGCTGCCGGTGCGGTATCCTTCGAGATCCAGGGTCACGTAATGAAACCCAATCTCCCTGAATTCCTGCACTATTGCTGCAGTGTTGCCAAGTATTTTGTCGCGGTCCTCATTATGCACTTCGATCCGGGCAACCGTGCCATGGAGCCGGACCCGCAACTGGCCAATCCCCAGATCCGAGAGGTATGCCTCTGCCACCTCGATCATGCCCAGGTTTTCCCGGGTGATCGGATTGCCGTAGGGGATACGGGACGAGAGGCAGGCAGCCGAAGGTTTCTGCCAGACCGGAAGGCCCCGGTCCTGGGCAATGGCCCGGATATCCAGCTTGGTGATTGCGGCCTCGATGAACGGGTGGATGATGCCCTCTTCTGTGGATGCCTGGAGCCCGGGCCGGTGCTCGCCAAGGTCCGAGACATTCATTCCGTCGGCAATACAGGCAAAACCCAGTTCCCCGGCACGTTTCTTGAGAGCCTGCGAGGAGATCTTCTTGCAGTGGTAGCAGCGGTTGTCCGGGTTGCTGCAGAAGATCCCGTCCTCGAGAAGGGGAAGGCTGATCACCTCAAGCGGCAGTCCGAGATCGCCTGCAAGCTTTTTTGCATCAGAAACCGCGGCACGCGGCACCACTTCGCTGTCGAGAAGCACGCACCGCATCTTCTCCTGTAACATTTCATGGGCAATATCGGCAAGCAGCGTGCTGTCAACGCCTCCGGAGTATGCAACAAGCATGGAGCCCTTGCCGGCGATTGTTGCTTTGAGTTGTTTCTGTTTGTCGGACAGAGTCATGATACATCCCGCAGGAAAAAAGTATGGAAGAGTGAGCCGATCTGTCAGGATCAGGAACCGCACCGCTCCCCGGCAGGAGATGCCTCAGGCCCGGGACACTGGTTCTCATCGCCTTCGCGCAGCTGGCGGCAGATCTCGCAGGTGCGCTGGACCAGGTTGATACTTTTTTTGTCTTTTAAGTCCTTTGCAAGCAGTTCAATGGAATGTTTCACATCGCTCTCGAACTCTATCCGGTACCCGCGTTTCCCCGAAAGGTACTGGGAGACTGCGGAGGGGGCAATCTCCAGCATACGGGACGCCTCCACCTGGGAGACGCCGCACCTGACCAGTTCCACTGCAATCGCAGCCCGGATCGCGGGCAGGACATCCCATACTATCTTCTGGCACGGAGCTTCCATCACATCACAACCTTTATGTTGTCACAATCGTGACATAATAGATCGTATTCACAATTGTGAATTGGGCGTATCAGCTCTTATAGTTTCCTTTCAAAAAAACAGGAAGCGGATCAGTCAGGGCCGCCCCCGGCAGGAAGGAAAGAATAATCAGACGGCCAGAGCACATATTCAGGTACACGGTGAAGCATGGGAGAGAAGCAGTTCATTTACATGGATCACTCCGCAACCACCCCTGCACGGGCGGAGGTCGTGGACGCAATGGTCCCCTATTATACCCGGTACTTTGGGAACCCTTCGTCCATCTACAGCATTGCCCGGGACTCAAAAAAGGCCATTGACGCTGCCCGGGCACAGGTGGCAAAAGCCATCGGGGCTGAACCGGACGAGATCTATTTCACGTCAGGAGGCAGCGAGTCAGATAACTGGGCAATCAAGGGGGTTGCCTTTGCCAACCGGAAGAAGGGAAACCATATCATCACCTCAAAGATTGAACACCATGCCGTGCTTCACACCTGCGAGTACCTGGAAAAGGAAGGATTTGTCGTCACCTATCTCCCGGTCGACAAGTACGGCCTCGTGGACCCGGCTGAACTGGAGAAAGCCATCACCGACAGGACCATACTCGTTTCCATAATGTACGCCAACAACGAGATAGGCACCATTGAACCCATACGGGAGCTCGCTTTGGTGGCAGGGAAACACAAGGTGTATTTCCACACCGATGCGGTCCAGGCTATCGGAAATATCCCGATTGATGTGAAGGCAGAAGCAATCGATCTCCTCTCCCTCTCGGCCCACAAGTTCTATGGGCCAAAGGGGGTTGGTGCGCTCTATATCCGGAAAGGCACAAAGATCGACAACCTGATCCATGGCGGGGGACAGGAGCGGAGACGGCGGGCAGGAACCGAGAATATTGCCGGTATTGTCGGGCTCGGGAAAGCCATCGGGATGGCAACCGCTGATATCGAAGGGCACAACCGGAAGATCCGGGCACTTCGGGACCGGCTCCGGGACGGTATCTTAAAAAAGATCCCCCATGCGTACCTGAACGGTCACCCGGAGAAGCGGCTGCCCGGCAACATCAATATCAGCTTCGAGTTCATCGAGGGCGAGTCCATGCTCCTCTGGCTGGATGACGAGGGTATCTGCGCCTCGACCGGGAGTGCCTGCACATCCGGGTCGCTCGAACCGTCCCATGTCCTGCTCGCAACCGGCCTCGCGGTCGAGATCTCCCATGGTTCGCTCCGGCTGACCCTTGGCGACAGTAACACTGATGCTGACGTGGATGCTGTGCTTGAAGCACTGCCAAAGATTGTATTGCGCTTAAGGGAGATGTCTCCCCTGTATACCAAAGACAGGAAGAACGGAGGATGTAATGTACAGTGACAAGGTCATGGACCATTTCAAGAACCCGCGCAATGTGGGCGAGATGGAGGATGCTGATGGTGTCGGCGAGGTCGGAAACCCGGTCTGCGGCGATATCATGAAGATCTTCCTGAAGATTCAGGACAATACAATCACCGATGCGAAATTCAAGACATTCGGCTGCGGGGCTGCGATCGCATCGAGCAGCATGGCAACGGAGCTTGTGAGGGGAAAGACCCTGGAAGAGGCCTGGGACGTGTCGAACAAGGCGGTGGCAGAAGCACTCGAAGGCCTTCCCCCGATAAAGATGCACTGCTCGGTGCTTGCGGAGGAAGGCATCCACAAGGCCATCAACGATTACCGCAGGAAACAGGGCCTGCCCGAATGGGAAGAGAAAAATCCCCATTCCCACGATGAACATGATGAAGGTCTGACCTGCCAGCACTGACCCTGTCCGGCGCCGGTAGGAAAGAAAACAAGGTAAACCATGTTATCAGAACGCGAACGAGAACGGTACAAGCGGCAGATCCTGCTCTTTGGTGAAGATGGCCAGAAAAAACTGAAAACAGCCCACATATTCATCGCCGGAGCCGGTGGCCTTGGCTCACCCGTCTCGCTGTACCTTGCGGTGGCAGGAGTCGGTACCCTGACGGTGGTGGACAAGGACGTTGTCGACCTGTCCAACCTCAACCGGCAGATCCTGCATGGCGACCGGGACATCGGGAAGAAGAAGATTGTGTCTGCCGGTGAAACCCTCCGCGAGATCAACCCGGATATCAACGTCAACGTCATCGATGCAACCATCGATGAGACCAATGTCGGGCACCTCATCGGCAGTGCTGACGGGATCGTCGATGCCATGGACAACTATCCCACCCGCTACCTGCTGAACCGGACTGCTCTTGAGAAGAAGATACCCCTCTTTCACGGGGCTATCCGTGGCCTCCACGGCCAGGCAACAACCATCATTCCCGGCAAAACGCCCTGCCTCCAGTGTATCTTCCCAAAAGCCCCGCCAAAAGAGGTCTTTCCGGTTGTTGGCGTAACCCCCGGGGTCATCGGCACCGTCCAGGCAAACGAGGTGATCAAGTACCTTCTCGGAGAAGGAAAACTCCTGACGGGCCGGCTCTTTATCTGGGATGGCAACGAGTCGCGGGCAGAAGAACTCGTAATCGAGAGAGACCCGGCATGCCCGGTATGCGGTACTGGAAAAGGATCCCCAGAAAAAACGAGGAAATCATGACAATAAAGATACGGTTTTTTGCCCGGTTCCGGGAACTGCTCGGGACCGATATCGTCACCGAGCCCGGGGCTAAAACAGCCCTTCTTGGACTCATTAAGGAGATTGCAGGAAAGAACAGGGAAGGTTACGATGCCATCTTTGACGAAAACGGCAGCTTCCGCGAGTTTGTGATCCTGATGCGGAACGGGAAGCGGGTGGAGCTTGTGGATGCAGCAACGGTAATCGTGGCTGACGGGGACGAGATTGCGGTTTTCCCCCCGGTTGCCGGGGGATAACGCGGGGAGAGATCATGATCCGGATCCAGAAAGAGGATGTGGATATCGGCTCGCTCATAACTGCGGCAAAAAAACCCGGGACGGGTGCTGTCGTGGTCTTTGACGGGATCGTCAGGGACGACGGGATCACCGAGATGGAGCTGGAAGCCTACGAGGATGTTGCGGTTCCCGAGATGGAGAAGATAGCCCGGGCTGCAACAGAGCAGTTCCGGCTCCTGCACGTGGATATCATCCACCGCATCGGGCGCCTCGCGGTTGGCGAGAATATCCTCATCATCGTTGTGAGCGCCGGCCACCGCCCCGATGCCTATGCCGGTTCACGGTACATCATCGAGGAGATCAAAAAGAGCGTCCCCATCTGGAAAAAAGAGCTCACCAAAGATGGCGGGCGGTGGGTGCCGGGCGAACACGGGCACGGGTCCGGAAAACACGGGTAATTTTCTTTTTTATCGGGATACACCGGGCATTGAGCGGTCCTGCCGCTGCTTCCGGTAACAGAATACTCGGGGGGCTGAACCAGGTCTGTTCCGCCTTGTATGAATGACAATGATTATCATATCTCATCGACGATTTCCTGTTATGAGGGGAGGGGGCGCTGTACTCGTACTGGTTGCTCTTCTTCTTTTTATACCGTCAGCCGGTGCAGCTGCGCATCTTGTCATCACCCAACCAAGCGCCAACGAAACCCTTCTTGCCGAGATGCGGGATTTTTACGTGTACGGTATCTTCTCGGGAACGGTATCAAACCCCGGGGATGTCCGGATTGAAGTCTATTCAGGAGATGCGGTGGCCGGGACACCGGTACGGGTAATCCAGAGCCAGGTCGACCCGGTGACCGGCATCACGAACGAGACGGTAATCGATACGGGCTATGCCAATGGTACCCGCAAGAATGGGGCGATGGTGCCGGATCTGGTAAAATTGCCGGGCAGTATCCTTGACACCTCCAACAAGGTTGTCGTGACGAACCGGTATTACATGGGCCTCATCCCGGGAGGGGTTACCAAGAATTTTGATACCAGCTACAAGGACAGTACCGGCACACTCCTCACAGATCTGACCGCAGGTAATTATACCATAGAAGTAACCGGGCTCTCGGGCACGTGTGCCGGGGAGAAGGTGAACAAGACCATCACGCTCGGGCTCACGAACGCTATCCTCGGGACCTTCCGCCCGGATTCAACCAAGGCTGCCCTCATCCAGTACGGGATACGCCACAGCCGCAGATCCTATTTCGACTGGTTCCCGGGCTACTTCACGGATCCTGACAACAGCAGCATATGGTATACCGCCGACCAGCGCTGGACGCCGAATAACGGGATCGAGGTGGTCAATGACCGGCCCGGGACCCTCCTCGACAACACCGTTGTTGCCAACAACACGATGTTTATCTATAACATCAACAGCGGCAGTGCAACCTATCGTGTCGAGCTGGCCGCGCTTCTCCGTTACAACCTGCAGGACGGAGTAAACACCACATTCCTGTACTATGACATCGGCGAGCCGAACCTGACCTATAACGATCTCTCTTCCGGGGTGACAACGATCAACGGAAACCCGCTTCCTTTCCCTTCGGGAAGTCGTATCAAACTGTATCGTGCCGAGATTTTAACTCCGACCGGAACGAATTATGAGAACCTGTACGACTGTAATGATGTAACAACCCAAAAAAGCCTGAATCTGGATCCTTCCTCAGGATTTACCATTACATCGGGAAAAGAATTCATTATCTACGGGGTGACAAAACCCATTGCTTCATCGGTCACCGCAACTACGACACCGTACCGGTATACCATTGATAACCGCATTACCACGATTGACTGCACGATCAACAATTCCGCCGGCTCGGTGGTCATGAGTGGATCGCATGACGTAAACCTGTCACGGTTGTACTACAGAGGCAGCGCAACACGGTATAACTCGTTCTGGGAGTTCGGGATTGATGTGAGCGGACTTACCGCACCGGATACCTATACGGTCAATCTCACCGGCAAAGATGCATCGGGAACCATCATCTCCGGAGCAGCAACCGGATTCACCGTAACGGTCAACCCCATCCCAGTCCCGACACCGGAGGGCCAGGACGACAGGGGCGGACGATCGGGCGCATCCCAGGTTGCGGTGAGCCCGGGTGCACCGGCAGGTCAGCCGGTGACCTTTGTCTTTGCTCCAGGCCAGTCCTCAGGGACTACGGCAGTGGAATCAGTCACGCTCACCCCCTCCCGCACAGTCGGCCAGGTGGAATGTATTGTCCGCTCAGCGGTACCGGGAAACTCCATACAGATTACGGACCGGGAGGTTGCCGGCTACCAGAGCATCACGGTGAACTGGATAAACCCGGATGCCATCGATCATGCGGATATTGCATTTTCAGTTGACAAGTCCTGGCTGGCCTCGCACCATGTTGCCCCGGAGCAGGTGGTCATGCTTCACTTTACGGGCGGCCGGTGGGTTGAACTGCCAACGAGTCTTGTAAATAACCGCGATACGGTATACGAATATAGTGCAGTCACCGGGAGTTTCTCGTATTTTGCAATCGCCGCAAAAGCCGGCACACCGGTTGCAGCGGGTATGAACAGTACGGTTTTTCTTCCACTACCCGCAGGTAATGTATCAGCTCAGAACACCATCACAGGTATCCCGGCAACCGGAGCTCCCGGTATAACCACAGTAGTACCGGTCACATCCACGGCAGCACCTCCGGCACGACCAACACTCATCGGGGTTTTCTTCCCCCAATCCGGACTCCCGCTCGTGACAATTGCTGCATGGGCGATCGTGATCGTTCTTCTCATCATCGCGATCTGGCTTATCCGGCGCTGGTGGATACGAAGGCAGAACCCGGCCCTCTTCAGGAAGTACAACTGACGAGTCCTTCTGTGTTTTGTCGGATAACAGACAGCCGGTTTCATCCCGGGATACATGGCGGGACCGGCCAGGTACCGGCAGATACCATCTGACCAGAAAAAACCATGATGACCTGCCGGGGTCCGCGGGAGGTTACCAGTGGACAAAGAATCCTTTGAACCCGCCGGCTGCCGGTTCCCTGCGGACATTGAGACTCTCAACGCGGATAAGCGGATCGTCCTCAGCATGGATAAAACAGATAAAATCCTCAAGAACCGGAGGGGGGCCCTCGACAACAATCCGGACCGATCCATCCGGCATATTCATGACCTCGCCCTGTAACCCTATCCGCCTGGCACACTCGGAAACGTACTGCCGGTACCCGACCCCCTGAACCTTCCCCCGAGCCACTGCGGTGATCCGCTCCATACTATGGTGAGGTGGATTTCATGGTTTAAATCCTTGGCTTTTTGTTCTCCGGCTGCCGGTCACCAGTCTTATCCGGATGTATCAGAACAGTACATGGGAAAATTCCCGGAATCATGCCCCGATTCTCCTTGCAACCACGTCCAGTGCATCGAGCACGGTTGCTGCCTTTGGCTTGATGATGGCAACCGGCACATCAACGATCTTCTCAACGATCGAGGCAAGGACCGGTGCGCAGATGATCCCCGCAGCGCCTTCCTTCTCGGCCATGACAGCAGCAATAATGCACTCCTCAATGGAATTGGCAGCATATCCCCTGGTGCGGTACAGGGTATCCTTAATGGTAATCTCGTGGCCTTCCATCTCGTCGAGCAGGAACTTTGCGGCAATGACAGCAACAAACGGGGGACGGTAAGGCTCAAGCACAGAAACGATCTTTTTCATGGTGGAGAGCCGGACATCCACTTCTCCCGAGCTGATCTTGTACAGGGTTGCAAGCGGGATTCCGGACCGTTCGGCAAGCTCCCTGACGGTCATGTTCCTGCGCCGCAGCTCTTCATCCAGTGCAGTACGGAAATCGATCTCAAATATCCTTTTTGAGAACATTATGATATAGTAGTATCATTTATTTAAAAAATATTTCCTTTTAAGGTAATTTTCTTTCATAATAATGCGAACTTATTTTTCCCTGAACAGCCACCATGTATCCATGAGCGCCTGCAGTATCCACGAGATCACCATCCTTCCCGGTCATGACAAGCACGGGAACCCGGAGCAGTTCGACCGGATCGTGATCCGGCCCGGGGACACGATATCGATCGTGGGTCCCACCGGCTCCGGCAAGACCGCATTCATCAACGATATCGAAGTATTTGCCCAGAACGATACCGCAACCGGCAGGACCATCCTTGTCAATGGCGAGATCCCGGCAGAGGAATTTATCCGGGACCCGTCGAAAAAGCCCATAGCCCTCATCACCCAGAACACCAAGTGCCTTGCCGACATGACGGTTGAGGCGTTCCTTGCCATGCATGTCAGGGCACGTAGGATCACTGAGCCGGATATTGTTCCTGAAACGATCGAGCTTGCCAACCAGTTCACCGGAGAACAGATCCATAAAAACTGCAGGATAACATCGCTCTCGGGCGGGCAGACCCGGTCGCTGATGGTTGCAGACGCCATCCTCATCAGCAACGCCCCCCTTATCCTTCTCGACGAAGTGGAAAATGCGGGGATCTTCCGGGAAAGGGTCATCGAGGTCTTAAAAGAGCACTGCAAGTCGGTGATCTTCGTAACGCACGACCCCCTGGTATCCCTCCTCTCGGAACGGCGGATTGTCATGAAGCAGGGAGGCGTTGAGAAGATCCTTATGCCCGAGGGCCGGGAGGTCCATATCCGGGATATGGTTACCCGTCTCGATCTCACCCTCTGCCGCTTCCGGGAGCGGATCCGTGCCGGCGAACTCTTAACTGAACAGGGTTTTCCGGTATGAAACTCCTCATCATTGCCGGTCCCCCGAGCGCCGGCAAAACCGCCGTGACCCGCCAGATCATCCGGCATTTTACCGGAACAAAGAAGATTGCATTCCTGAAGATCGATGTTGTCCGGGCATTTGAAGACGAGGAACTCCGGCAGGAGTTTGGTATCCCGGCAAAGAAGATCTATTCCGGGGATCTCTGCCCGGACCACACCGGGATCATGGTCCTGCAGGACGCAATTGACTGGGCCGAAAGCCTTGGATCTGATATCTTTATCGTGGAAAGTGCCGGGCTCTGCCTCCGGTGCTCCCCGTATGTAACCCAGTCCCTCGGGATCGTCGTCCTCTCAGCAGTCAGCGGTATGAACTCCCCCCTCAAGATGGGGCCCATGATTGCCCTTGCCGATGTTGCGGTGATTACCAAGACCGACCTTGTCTCCCAGTCAGAGAAGGAAGTCTTCCGCGAGAAGACAAAAGAGGTGGCGCCCTCGATCGATATCATCGAGACCAATGCCATCCAGGGAACCGGTTTGCGTTACCTCATGCGGTCGATCGAGGCGCTCCCCGATATTGCAGACCGGAAATCCATCATGCTCCGAGGGGTGCCCCCGCTCGGGGTCTGCACCATCTGCGTGGGAAAACGCGAGATTGGCTGGCAGAACCATTTCGGGGTGATCCGGAAACTCGACCATGCGGACGACCTCTTCCGGGGGGACTGACGAGTATGGCAGACTGGCAGCCTCCCGGGAAAGACTGCGGTGCGTGCGGTGCAAAGAGCTGCGCTGAGTTCAGCGGGCTCATGGAACGCGGGGAGAAAACACCGGATGAATGCCCTTTTTACAGCATCCCCGGCGGGAATGCATTTCTTCCGGAAACGGGTTTTTCCGGCACCGATGTCTGCGGGAAGGCCTATGATTTTGTGATCGGGCCACTTCCCGGTGAACCTTCGGCCCGGAAGATTGTACTCCCGTTCCGTCCCGATCTTGTCGAGCGCTGGAATATTGCAAAAGGGGATATCGTGCTTGGCCGGCCCATGGGGCAGGGATGCCCGGTCCAGCATGTCCTCCGGGTTATTGAGGCAAACCAGGTAACCGGCGTTCTCACCTGCCACACGGTCGGACCACGGACAGCCCGGGACGGCGGGGCAAAGGACGTGCAGGCGTACCATGTCGTGGGGTTTGAAGGGATCGCAACCGTGATAAAACGGCCGCCGGAATTCGGGTTCAGGCAGTCTTTCCTGCCTTCGTTCTGCATGATGCAGCTCGCCCACACCGGGGTAGTGAACATGGTGCTTGAAAAGTCCTCCGGCCTGCATGTCAGGGTCGAGGATATCAGGATCCTGTAGGGGGAACCAGGTGTGAAGACCATTGACGGGATAAATAAAAAAATTGCAGACGGGAATGCAGTCGTGTATACCGCGGCGGAGCTGAAAAAAGCGGTTGCTGGAGGGGAGAAGATCACTGCTGCCGATGTGGATGTCGTGACCACGGGCACGTTTGGCATCATGTCCGGCACCCTTGCAGTCCTGCACGTCCCGGTTGCAGCCCCGGGAACGTTCCGCCAGGCAGAGAAGGTATGGCTTAATGGCGTTCCCGCGATTCCCGGGCCATGCCCGAACGAAGGGCTCGGATCCGTGGACCTTGTGGTGTACGGGACGGCAAAAAGAGACCGCTTCTACGGTGGCGGTCATCTCTTCCGCGATATCGTGGCAGGAAACGGGGTGACTATCGATGTCGAATCCGAAGGCAGGCAGTACTCCCGCACCGTGACCATTGCCGAGATGGGCCTTGCCCGGATGATCACCACACGGAGCGCTTTCAAAAATTACCTTGCCGTTCTCAATACCGGGCCTGATACCGTGCAGACAATCTTCTCGGTCCGGGGGCTGGCCGGGCCGTACCGCGAGGCATCCGTCAGCGGGTGCGGGGACATCAACCCCCTCCAGAACGATCCGGACCTGAACGTGATCGGTATCGGGACACGGATCCTGCTGAACGGGGGACCGGGGTACATCATGGGACGGGGGACCCGCAGCAGCCCCGAAAAGCCCAACATCGCGGCATTTGCCGACATGAAGACCATGGTTGCGGAGATGATGGGGGGTGTCCGGACATCGCTGGGCCCGGAATGCAACACCTCGGTTGCCATCCCCATCCCGGTTCTCGATGACAGTATCTTAAAAAACCTCCTTGTCACCAACAGGGAGATCCCCCTGCCGGTAGCCGATGTCCGTGACCGGGTAGCGTTTGCGACAGCAAGCTATGCCGATGTCTGGAACGGAACCGATGCCGTCATCAGGTTCTCCCCGGAATCCTGCAGCCGGTGTGAACCCTGCGGGGCTGCGGCAGCCTGCCCTGCGGGTGCAATCACGCCGGAGACGGGGATCGACGCAGCAGTCTGCGTGAATTGCGGCACCTGCGTGCAGGAATGTCCCGGCGGGGCATTTGCCGGCAGGCTTGGCGCACTCTCGTTTGACAACCGGAAGATCCCGGTAACCCTCCGGCAGTCGGACCGGGCCCGGGCACTGCGGCTGTGCGAAGATCTCAAAACACGTATCCTGAACCGGAAATTTAATCTCACCGTAAAGACGGAGGATCTCCTGTGAACGACAAGTATACCCTCCGCTGCATCCAGTGCGGCGAAGAGGTGGAAGAGCACTACACAACCGCCTGCCCCCATGGCCATGCCTCGCTTCTCAGAACGGAGTACCGGAAGAGGCAGCTTGAGGTCAAAAACCTGCCCGGCATCTTCCGCTTCTGCGACTGGCTCCCCATCCATCGCACCATCCCCATCGAGGCGGGCCCGGTCTGTTTCAAAAGCACGGCGCTCGCCCGCGAGCTGGACATCCCGGATCTGTATATCGGATTCAACGGCTACTGGCCTGAACGTGGCGGGACTATCACCACCTGCTCGTTCAAGGAACTCGAGGCCATCCCGACCGTGATCCGGATGCAGGAGCAGAAGCCTGCAACGCTCGTTATCGCATCGGCAGGGAACACCGGCCGGGCCTTCCTCCAGGTATCGGCCCTGACCGGAATTCCCGTCGTGGTAGTAGTACCGGAGAAGGCGATCCCCCGGCTCTGGACAACCACACCCGCCGATCATGCCTGCGTGATAGCCGTGAAAGGGGATTACACCGATGCCATCCGGTTCAGCAGGGAGATCTGCTCGCTTCCGCAGTTCCTGGAAGAGGGCGGCGCCAGGAACGTTGCACGCCGGGACGGGATGGGGACGGTCATGCTGGACGGTGCTGTCACGATCGGGCGCCTGCCGGATTATTATTTCCAGGCAATCGGCAGCGGCACGGGAGGCATTGCTGCCTATGAAGCGGCGATCAGGCTGATAAAGGACGGCAGGTTCAGGACGTCCCTTCCCTCACTGCACCTCAGCCAGAACCTCCCGTTCATCCCGATGGTCTCGGCATGGAATGAGCGGCGGCGGAACCTTGTACCGCAAACCGACATGCCGGATGCCACTGCAGCCATTGACCAGGTATATTCCGATGTCCTGACCAACCGGGAGCCCCCGTATGCGATTGCCGGCGGGGTCTTTGACACGATGTCTGCATCGGACGGCAGCATGTATGCAGTATCGAACGATGAGGCACGGGCTGCCGCAAAACTCTTCTCTGACCTTGAGGAGATTGATCTCGATCCTGCTGCCGCAGTCTGCACGGCATCGCTGGTCCAGGCCTGCGGGACCGGCAAAATCGACAGAAGGAAGACGGTGCTTTTGAATATTACCGGAGGCGGGTACGAGCGGATCAGGGAAGACCACCCGCTCATCGCAGTAACGCCATCGTTTATTGTGCCGGCCGGTGCATCGGTTGAGAGTATCAAAAAGGAATTACTGGAGAAGGTGACGACCTGTGTATGAAGACCGCGTTATCGGGATATTGAAAGACCAGAAGATCAGTCTTGTTGCCTCGATTCCCTGCGACAAGGCAAAGGACCTCTGCTTCCTCCTGCCGGAGCATTTCCCCCATATCTGCCTTACCCGGGAAGAGGACGGGACCGGTGTCTGTGCCGGGGCATACCTTGCCGGGGGACGGCCCATGATGGTCATCCAGAGCTCGGGTCTTGGCAACATGCTCAACGCCATCATGTCGCTCTCAAAGACCTACGACCTGCCGCTCCCCATCCTTGCCAGCTGGCGCGGGGTCGAGAACGAGACCATCCCAGCCCAGGTGCCGTTCAATTCCGCTATTCCCGGCATTCTCGATGCCATCGCAATCCCGTATACCATTATCCATGACAGCCGGGAATTTGACAGGATTGGGGAAGTTATTGCCGATGCATTTGCGCATTCGCGACCCCATGTAGCGCTCGTGCTGCCGGGCGCCTGGGATGGGCCGGAATCCTGCCGGACACAAACCCCGCTGCCTTCACGGAAGCGGGAGATAGCAGTGTCATACCGCAGGACGGTAACCGAGCCGGTCATGGTCCGGTACGATGCCATCCGCGTTATTGCACGCCACCTTGACCGGCAGGCAGTCGTCTCCAATATCGGAGTACCCAGCAAGGAACTCCATGCGGCAAACGACCGCTCCCTGAACTTCTACATGATCGGGAGCTACACGCAGGCCTCGCCCATCGGTCTCGGGCTCGCAGCCGGCACGTCAAGGGATGTCTGGGTGATCGACGGGGACGGGAGTGTTCTTGGGACCGGCATCCTTCCCGTCATCGGTTCAGCACAGCCGGAAAACCTCACTATCTTCTGCCTCGACAACGGGGCATTCGGGAGTACGGGTAACCAGCTTACACCGGCATATACGGGGACGGATATCGAGCTTCTCGCCATTGCTGCGGGGTTCAAAAATACGTGGAAGGCAAACACCGGTGAAGAACTGGAGCAGGTTATTACCGGTCTGGGACGCGGCCCGAATTTTGTCCACGTGATGCTGAAACCCGGGAACTCGGATGTGAAAAATATCCCGCTCTCACCTCACCAGATCCGGGACCGGTTCATGGCAGCGATGAAGTAGGCCGGGGATCTTATCTTTCATTAAGCGCCGCATGAGGCACCCCTAGAAACGGGTTGTAACCTTTGGATTCGATCGTGAACAACGAAGATGATTCCGGCATAACCTCTCCCCACCTCATGGCCCCTCCGGGGTACGGCGGGGCAATTACCGTTACACATATATGAACCGGTAATTGAAGCGCCGCGGGGCGCCCTTCGGGGCGGCGCAGGTCATCGCAATAATAGACAGTTCCCGGCCGGGATTGTATGAAGTATGGTTTTTTTAAAGAAATTCTTTTTTGAAAATAACGATAAACGCGATTACCCCACTCCCAGATTCTCCAGCCTGCTGCACGCTTCATGCAGGGTCTCGTCCTTCTTCGAGAACGTGAACCGGAGTTTTGTCTCGCCGCCCGTGTGGTAGAACGAACTGCCAGGGACTGCTGCAACGCCGATCTTCTCCACCAGGTAACGGGCAAACTCTACATCGTTTTTCCCAAACCCGGCAATATCGGTGAAGATATAGTAAGCCCCTTCGGGAAGCTCACAGGAGAACCCGGCTTTTTTGAGCCCGTTATAGAGAATGTGGCGCTTGCGGTCGTACTCCACTGCAAGCCCGCGGTAGTAGGATTCGGGAAGCGAGAGCGCAGCAACAGCTGCCTGCTGGAGGGGAGCAGGTGCCCCGACTGTCAGGAAATCATGGATCTTGCGTATCCGTGACGTCAGGTCAGCGTCAGCGAGCGCGTAGCCAACCCGCCAGCCGGTAACGCTGTAGGTCTTGGAGAAGCTGCCGATGGTCACGGTCCGGTCTTCCATGCCATCGAGCGACCCGAGCGAGATGTGCTTCTTCCCGTCATAGACGATGTGCTCGTAGATCTCGTCGGTCAGCGCAACCAGGTTGTGATCAACGCAGAGGTCGCGGATGAAGGAGAGTTCGCTCTTTGAAAAGATCTTGCCGGTCGGGTTGTTGGGGGTGTTGAGGATAAGCGCCCGGGTCTTCCTTGAAATTGCTTTTTTCCAGGCCTCCTCGTTGATCGAGAAATCGTCTGCCACCGGGACATATTTCGGGACAGCACCCGAGATCTCGGCATCCGGGCCGTAATTCTCGTAAAAGGGTTCGGGCACGATCACTTCGTCACCCGGCCGGATGACTGCGAGCATGGATGCCATCATGGCTTCGGTTGACCCGCAGGTGACCGTGATCTCCGTCTCGGGATCGAAAGATATCCCGTTGAAGGTCTTTACCTGTGCGGCAAGGGCGTCCCGGAGGTTCTTTGCACCCCAGGTGATCGCGTACTGGTTGTGGTCGTCCCGGACTGCAACGGACGCCGCAAGCTTGAGCTCTTCCGGGCAGGGGAAATCCGGGAAACCCTGGGCAAGGTTGATGGCGTTATGGGCAAGCGCAAGGCGTGTCATCTCCCGTATCACCGATTCGGTGAAGGTGTCTGCCCGGGAGGGATGGTTAAAAAAGAGCCCCTCCGTTGCACAAGTCTTCTGGGATCTTCCTATGCCGGACCTGGCATGTTTCATGAATACCGGTTGGTGTACGGGAAAATAAGCTATCAGGTCACATTGGAGGATTTTGCCGGAATGGACCCGGGGGGTGCCGGTCAATTGTCCACGATCTTATTTTTAAAAAAAAGTTAATTGCCGAGAGGGGACTCGTTCATCCCGAGGAAATCCAGGGCGTTCTCCCCGTACTGGACCGGGGCGTACTTGGATCCGAAATGGGGAAGGCCTTTGAACCGGACAACCCACGAGCCGTTGATCTGCCCGGCCATCTTAACCGAGATCGCATCGGGGGTCAGGATATCTGCAGTTCCCTCAACGAGCATGACATCCTTTTTGATGCCGGACAACTTGTCCCAGCTGCCGTTCCATTCAAGGTTTGCCTGTGCCTCCCTCCGTGTACCGACAGGCTGGGAGGGGTTGGTACTGATATTTTCATTGAGCGCAAGCAAAAGTTTTGTCTCGGGAATCCTCATGCTGTAGGTCACGGAATCCAGGACCAGTTTCCGTACGCGCTCCGGGTGATCGATCACCAGCTGCTGGGCGGTGGAGGATCCCATGGAGACCCCGTACACGTGCATGCTGTCATACCCCAGAGCTTGTATCATTGCTGCGGCATCGTCGGAGAACTGGGAGAAGACGGGAGTCGCATTCGTGTCGCTGCTGTACCCCATTCCCCGTGGGTCGTAGATGTAAACATGGTATTTTGATGCAAGGATGCCGATGAAGGTCTCGTTCCAGCTATTCATGGTGTTGCCAAATCCCGTAATCATCAGCAGGGGCTCACCGGATCCGAATTCACGGTAGGCGAGCTTCACGCCATTGACCTCTTTGTACTGGATGGGAGTTGCGTTGATGTTTACCGGTGTGTAGCTCTTCAGGCCGGCCTGCGGGGACGGTACCGGGCAGGTACCGGAATTACTGCTTGTACCGGTGCATCCTGCTGCGAGAATGAGGCAGAGGGTGATGGCAATTGCCAGGGTTAATGTCAGGTTCTTGTTCATGGTTGATTCTCGTAATCGGTTTCTGCACAGCAAAAACCGGAATACTATCCATTGAGAGGGAATGTACATTAATTTTCGGATATTATCCCTGCGGGGAAACAGCCGGTGCGGGTGTGAACCGAAGCGGGCGTTCCTGCGGGGAACAGGATGACGATTATCCCAAAGGTTGTGGCGGATATCCACAACTGCCTAACCCAACCCATCATATATATTTAAATCTGCATATGATTCTTTTTTAGAATGAACACAATGCTTCACGAACGGGTTCATAGTGACTGCATTGTGGTTTGAACCGCATAAACAGACAATCCCGAGCGCGGAACCGGTGGATGTGACGGCATACACGGCTGCATACGCAGGAACGTGTACACCCGTAATCGGAGAGAGAGACCCATGATACCATGTACACATTCACCGCGATTCCCGGAACTGCCGGGGAAATCACTACCGGCATTCGCACGAAAGGAGAAGAACCGTCCGGATTACCTGACACAAAAGACCCGTGGAGAACGGATGCGGAGCACCATAATCCGACTTTGCCGGAATTCTGTAACCAAAAAACCGGTGGAGGGAGATCATGAGGTGCGGCCCCCGCCCGCACCGGGCACTTGCAGAAGCGATCCCGATCGCAAAGACCCGGGGCCTGATCCAGATGGCAACGGGCGGACCGGAACGGATCTTCGACATCGCGATCGTCTCGAAGGTCCCGGTCACGTTCGCAAGTATCATGTTCGCTCCACACATTCTCGCACCGATCCCGGAACTTGTGGAGTATTACCAATCGGAAATTGCACGTCTCCGGCTCATCCCCCGCGACGCCGCGATCACGATCGAGCTCTGGATCCGCTCCCGGCACGGTACGTGGCGTTTCTTCCAGGTCATGCCGTCAACCATCGTGGAGATTGACCGCGAGGGGAAACGGATAGAAACGGGAGGGACGGTTGCATATCTTGCCGGGGTCGCTGCCCGTGAGGGGCAGGAATCCCCCGCCCCGTAACTCCCCTTTTTCACGGTCTTTGAGGGGTAACAATTCCGGGCCCGTATAAAGCCCGGTTGTACCACTTTTGCCTCACCCCCCATTATTGCAGAGGCAATAATTCGGAAAATCACGGTAATTCTCCCGGAACAATGAGAGGTTTCCAGGCGGGAATCATTGAGGCAATCTGTAGCAACGTTACAATCGCCAGAGTGGGTTGAATATGAATGGGTGGAGGGCGGATCGGGCCCGGAGGGTCTGCCCGGCCGGACCCTGATCGGGGCCGGTGCGTGCATCCTCACGACCATCGGGATCGCAGAAATCCCGATAGAAAAGATCGTTACACGGGAAAAAGTGACCGACAGGTCACGCGATAACGCGCCGGTTTTTCGAGAGGGCGTCAGCACCAGTCTACCCGGAAAAACGATCTCTATTATGGCAGAGAACTCGATCCCCTGCCACATCTTTTCTCTAGAGCCCCTTCACCAGGTTCCGCTTCTGGATGACCCGGGCAACGACAATAAACACAAGCGAGACGCCGAGAAGCACGAAGGCATCGAGGAGCGGTGAGAAGGCAGACTTCCCGGTCATCGCCGCATTGAAGAGATCGACCAGGTACGTGAGCGGCGAACAGCAGGCAAGAATATACGCGGAGCCCTGCATCTGTGCAAGCGGGACGAAGATCCCGGAGATGAAGATGAGCGGGAACCGTATCAGGTTCGAGAAGATCATCACGTTCGGCGGGCTGTCGGATGCCGGTGACGCGAGCAGGGCGCCGAGCGCTGCGCAGGAGATCGTGCCAAGGACAAACGCGAGGATGAACAGCCCCGGGTTCGTGATCGTGACCGGCACAAAGAGCGTGCTTGCGAGCCAGACCAGCAGGGAGATGCCGATGCCGAAGACCGCCCCTGCCGTGATGTCGCCGAGGATGATGCTGTCCTGGGTTACCGGGTAGGAGAGGAGCCGCTCGTAGGTCTTCTCCCGTTTTTCCCACGGGGTGATGAGCGGGCCGACCGATGAGGCGGTGAAAAAGAGCATCATCCCGAGAAAGGCCGGGAAGAACGTGGTCAGGTCAAGGTTCCGGCCTACGAAGAACGCGAGGAACATAAAAAGCGGAAAGAGGAGCCCGAACATAAGGACCGGGGGCTTGGTGTAGTACAGCCGCATGTTCTTGCCGGTGATGACCAGGATGCCACGGAGGGCAAGCGGGATTTCCATTATGCGCACTCCGTCAGCTGGACAAAAGCCTCTTCAAGGCTCGGGCCGGAAGTTACAAGCGATGTGATCCCAATCGATTCGCGCTCAGCACGGCCAACGATATATTTCACCACAAGATCCGGGTTGTCGGTGTAGAGCCGCCACTTGTCGCCGCAGGGTTCGGCCCGGAGGATGACCGGGTCCAGGAATAGTTCCTTAGTCACCTGGCGGTCGAAGGAGATCTCGACCGACTGCGTTGTATCGAACATCTTTTTGAGCCGCTCGGGGCTCTCTTGGGCAACGATCTGTCCCTTGTTGATGATGCAGACCGTGTGGCAGAGTGTGTTTGCCTCCTCGATGTTGTGGGTGGTGAGAAAGATCGTGCTGCCCGCTTCGTTCATCCCGCGGATCGTCTCGATCACGAGCCGGCGGCTCTGCACGTCGAGGCCGCTCGTGGGCTCGTCCAGGAGCAGGACTTTTGGCCGGTGGATGATGGCGCAGGCAATGCTCACCCGCTGCTTCATCCCTTTCGAGAAGGTCCGGACCGGTATCTTCCGTTTCTCGGAAAGTCCCATCCTTGTCAGGAGCTCATCTACCCGCTCCTCACGCTCCTTGCGGGGCATGCCGTACATCTTCCCGCTCAGCTGCAGGTTCTGTTCCGCGGAAAGATCGCCGTATACCGTGCTGCTCTCCGGTATAACGCCCATCTGCATCTTGGCGGACAGCGGATGACGGTGGATGTCGATACCGCTGATGAGGACCGAACCTGAACCTGGGGTGAGAACCCCGGTGAGCATCCGCATCGTCGTGGTCTTTCCCGCACCATTGGGACCGAGGAAACCGAAGATCTCCCCCTCGCGTACGGCAAGGCTGACATCGTTCACTGCAGTTACGGTCCCGAACCGTTTGATGAGATGGTCAGCCTGGATCGCATTCATGATTCCCTGATGGATTTTAAAGCACTTATTTTCTTATCAATTGCTCGAAGCCGGGCATTGAGGATTATTTTATGATCTTCCAGGATCAGGATCTCATCCTCAACGGGGAGCGTGACGGGGCAGCTGCATTCACAGCCGCAGCGGGGGTTCATCTGCGATACCGGATTTCCTGGTGATACATGGCACATAATCTGTTCGCCTCTTCTCATTTTTTAATTACTATCCATTGGATAGTATTAATGCTGTCAAGTTTATAGTTTTGAAGTGACTATGGAAAAGGAAAGTAATCACCATCATATCTGCCTCTGCCCTCTCGAAGGTATCATCAATATCATCGGGAAGAAATGGGCCATCCTGGTCATCAGTATCATCGGCCACCACGGGAAGATCCGGTTCAGTGATATCATGCAGCGGCTTGACGGGATCAGCCCGAAGACCCTGACCGATGTGCTGAGGGATCTCGGGAAAGAGAACCTGATCCACCGGGAATCATTTGCCGAGATCCCGCCACGGGTCGAATATTCCCTGACAGAGGATGGCAGGCAGCTCTGCGAAGCCGTGATCCCCCTGATCGCATGGGCGGAGATGCGGGACAGTGCAACAGGACACCGGTGCCAGGCTTCCTGCCAGGGGGAGACGGGTCCTTCGATGAAGACAAAGGCCGGGAAGAGTGCCGCCCGTTCCCGGGCGAAAAGACAATGCAGCTGAAGAGATAACATACCATCACCAGAAACCGGGAAGCCAGTCATGCCATTGAAAAAACGACGCCGGAACCCAGACAGGGATGATGACAGGGACCATCTCCTCCTTGACCTCGACACTACCCGTGAGTTGTTCATAGCGCCGGATTTCGATCCCTTCTCAAAGAAAGAGACGGAGTACATGGGGCAATCGGCCATGGACCGGCTGAGCCGGCAGCTCCAGCCCGGCTGGACAATCCGCGCCCGGCACCTGGCACTGACGATACGCCTGCCCCCGGACCAGATCACGCCGGAAACTGCGAAACAGGTGAAGGAGGCGGTCTTCCGGTTCTGCCAGACAAAAATCGACGATAACAAGATCCATCTGCAGAATGTGCTCTGGAGCGGACTCCGGACATTACCCACCAGCTTTGTCTTTCTTGCGATCTGTCTCTTTATCGGATCGCTCTTTGGGAATGGTACCTTTGGTTCGATCCCGGACTGGCTTGGGAATTCCTTAAACCAGGGGCTGACGATCATCGGCTGGGTATCCTTAACGTACCCGGCTGAAACACTCCTCCTGGAGCCAATCCCGATACGGAGAGATACCCAGGTTCTCACCCTGCTCCGGGATATGCCAATCGAGATAGAACCGCGGGAATAATGCACTGACGCTTTGCCCGGAGGGCTATTCTTTTCGTAGTTCCCCCGGAAGGCCCGGTTTTTGCCGGGAGCGTGCCGGGTATACCGCAATCTGATCCAGAAAAGAGGATTTATGGGGATTATCCCTGTTTCAGGCGCTGGTAATCCCATGTCACCTCTGCCGCCCGCCCGAGTGTTACTGCAACCGGACAGAACTCGGTCATTGCCTGCCGGATCGCTCTGTCCAGCACTCCGTCAGCGGCATTGCACCCAATGGAGAACGTCACATGGACCTTCTCGTATGCTGCCGGGGTCCCAGCCCCACGGATCCCGGATACCTTCACATCAAGCGTATCGGTAACGATATTGTGCCATTGCAACCGGCCAAGGAGGGCAAGGTTCGCACACCCTCCAAGTGCTGCCATGAAGGCATCGCACGGAGAGCACTGCCCGGATCCCTCTTCAAGGGTCAGGGTGCCGGACCGGGAATTATTCACCCGGAATTTTTTTGCACCTTCCCACCGGACATTCACCTCATCTGCCGGCAGGTATTGTGGGGTTTTTGAATTTTTTCCGGTATCAGCCGATCCGGCACTGCAGCTGCAGCCGCCTCTGGCCTCGCCACTGCCGCACGCGGGAGGCTGGCTGGCTGCTGCAGCCGGGATACCCCCGGTATAATCCCGCACAACCTGTTCTGCAACCTGGTGGGCATATACCGTGAACATCTCGTCCGGCACCTCATCGATCCCGAACGGCAGGTCGATGTTATAGATCAGGTCTGCCCGGACAATCTCCGGCTTAAGGTCCGGGAGCACTCCTTCCATCATCCGTGAACTGCAGTTGATGAAGCAGCCCTCGATGGCAATCACCTTCTCTGCCCTCCGCACCAGGTTCCGCTGGCCGGTATCTTTCGTGAACGCACCGCCAAGGCAGATCCGCACCGTCTCATCGCGGGCAAGCCGATGTGCAACCATGTTGGCAGCCCTGCGGGCAACCTCGCCCCGGGAGCATGCCCCTTCGCAGGCCATCACCGCAATCTTTGGCGGGGTCGTGGAGTTCTTTGCTGCATAGTCCTCGCAGGCCGGGCATTTGCCGGTCACTTTTGCAATCCGTATCGTTTCATAATCCATGATTCTCACGCTGTTCAATGCGTGGGTGCGGGTCCGATATATATCCCGGAACCGGATTTCAAATTTTTTTGAAACAGCAGTTATTATCACGAGAATGACCAAGCCATTTTTAAGACGATGTGCCTACCATGTACCATGACAACTGCCCGCTGCTGTCCGGCCGACTGCGCCCTCCGGAGCGACTGGGAGGATGAACTCAGGCAGGAGAAAGAGATGCTGGACGGGGACTCCGTTACCATCCTTCTGGATTATATGAAACTCCTCAGCCACCCGCTCCGGCTGAAGATAATCCTGATGCTCCTCGCCCGCGATCACTGCGTCTGCGAGTTTTTCTATGTGTTTGAAGAGCCGCAGAACCTGATCTCGTATAACCTGAAGAAACTCAAGAGCGGCGGGCTCATCGAATCGTATTACCGTTCGAACCACAAGATCTACCGTATCTCCCCCGGCCGGGAATCTTTCCTCAAAAAACTTCTCGGCGCCGCTCTGATTCCCGCCCGGGATCCGTAAAACTGGATTTGCCGTCCTGCCGTTGGTTCATTCCGGCAACGTTTCAGAGCCTTTTTCAGCCACCCGCCAGTATACTGTACCATGGACCTTATCGTCGCGTTCATCATCACCATCGCCCTCATCACCATCGTGAGCCTGAAATTCAAGATCACCCCGTTCTTTACACTCGTTGGCGGGGCGATCCTGTTCGGGCTCATGGCGGGGATGACCCTTGACGCGACGCTCAAAGATATTGTATCCGGCCTCGGCAGGGTCTTTTCGGCATTTGGCATCATTATCTTCTGCGGTGCGGTGATAGCCGCTCTCCTGCAGGAACAGCACCAGACCGAGGAGATCGTATCGGACGTCCAGCGGGTTGTAAAAAACCCTCCTGCGCTTGCCGGGTTCTCAGGCTACCTCCTCGCGGTGCCGATCACCTGCTGTGTCACGGCATACGTGATGCTGAACCCGATCCTGGACTGCATCGAGAAGGATACCGCAAAGCGCAACATTCTCCTCTACCTCGCAGCGGTTGGGAGCATCATCTCCTATGCCCTCATCTTCCCCACGCCGGTGGTAATTCCGCTCTTCGAAGCCTTCTCCGCGGGTACAAGTCCTCTTGTGTACGATGCGGTCGCCATCCCGCTCTCCCTTGCCGTGCTCGGCGGTGCGATCCTCTTCTACCGCTTCACCTGCCCGGAGGCCCGGGGAGCCGGCAGTTCCCTGCAGCCCTGCCCTGCCGGCACTCTCACCCCCATCAGGCCGGCCGGGCATGGCGGGATTCACTGGAGGGCATGGGCCCCGTTCATCTCGATTCTGGTTGCCATCCCCGTCTCCTTCCTCCTCGGCCTCTCGCACGTGGGTATCATAAACTTCATCATGCTTGCCGGGGCGGTGACCGCTATTGTCCTTGCAGCCCCGGTTGCCCGGACACCGGGGATGACAAAGGGTGCGAAGCATGCCGGCATGATCATCTTCGATATCTGCGGTGCAGGGGCGCTCGGGTACGTGATCGTGCACACCGGCTTTACCGAAGGCGCGCTCCAGCAGATGGCACCCATTATCCCGGTCATCCTGATCCCATTCATCCTTGCGGCGCTGATCGAGACAGCACAGGGATCCCGGGTCGTTACTGCAGTTATCACGGCTGAGGTACTGGCCGGATCAGCAGTGACCAGTGCAATCCACCCCATCCCGTTCATCCTCTTGATAAGTGCCGGGTCCTGCCTTGTATCGTTCGTGACCGACCCGTACTTCTGGCTGGTCCAGCGGACAACCGGTGATAATATCGGGACCGTGGTAAAAAAATACACTCTGCCCGTTGCACTCGCGGGAATCGGGATCTTTGTTGTTGCCATTGCCCTCGAGTACCTGGTATTCCGGTAAATTGGGGGATCTTAACGGGATGATCGCTGGCCCGGTTGTTATCCTCCACGAAAGGAGCTGATCATTTCCGGTGAAAGGGAACCGGGATCTTCAATGCATTGGATGAACACATCACCGCATAGAACAAAATACCCATGACAAAGAACGAACAACAGATCAAAAGCTTAATGAAAATCGGCGGAGGACTCGCTGCCTTCGGCCTGCTCTGCACGCTCTTCTGGATAAGCCTGTTCTATGGAAATTCTCCTTCAGATACATGGGTGTATGGCATCCATTCCGGGATTTTTGTTGCCATTGGACTTGCCCTGCTTGGAAAGGGGATGTATGATCTGAAATGCATGCGGGACACGCCGGGGGTTCGGTCCTCAAAACCATAACGCGTGCGGATCTTTCCGGGATAGCATTTTATCATACCATCTCCTTTTCTGATTGTAGGAATCCGGTTCATACAAAAAAAGGTGACAGGACATGCAGGCAAAGCACGGGGCATCGATCCATCTGAATATTCCTTTCTTCCGGCAGCATTATGGTTACACCTGCGGCCCGGCATCACTGATGATGGCCATGAAATACCTTGATCCGGATCTTCGGTTCAAAAAAGGGCTGGAGATCGAGCTCTGGAGGGAGGCGAATCTTGGAATCGTCCCGGGGACCAGCAGGTATGGCCTGGCATATGCAGCAGCGGCCCGGGGTTTTTCTGCACGGGTCACCAGCAACTCGGGCGGGCCTGATTTTGTTGACCAGCTTGTTCCGCCACTGAACGATCTGGAGAGGCAGTTAGTGGAAGAACAGTTTTACGAACGGGCAGCCCGGTGTAAAAAACTGGGGGTCCGCACAAGGCAGCAGACCATCACGGCAAAAACCCTTCGCGAATCCCTGTTTTCAAATCACGTACCACTGATCATAACAAATTCCGAATTCTTAACAAAGGAAGACATCCCCCACTGGATTGCAGTGACCGGAATCGATGACAAATTCCTGCACTTCAACAATCCCTCGGATGCAAGGCTTAAGAAGAGAAAAACGGGTCTGGCCGATCTTCCACGGTTTATCGGATACCACGGGGTTCAGTCGATGGTTGAGGTCTGGAAACAATAATTTTTCATGGGAGAAAAGAACTCAACGAACCTGCCGGGGATTCCTTCCCGGCTATGACCTTCCGGCATATTCCGTGCACTGCAGCAGCCGGTGCCCGCGATCCGTGATTGAGTAGATGATCCAGTTCCCGCAGTACTCCCCCTCGATAAGGCCGCTCTCTTTTAAGATATTGAGGTGGTAGGAGAGCTTGGAGCCCGCAAGGCGCATGAAGCGGTTGATGACGCAGACGCAGAGCGGCTGGTCGCGGATGAGATGCAGGATGGTAAGACGGAGCGGGTCGGAGAGGGCGTGGTGGATCCGGCTCTGCTCCCCGAGAATCTCCTTATCGGGTATCCGCCCGGCAAGTGCCTCGAATCCCCCGATCGCTTCGAGCTCCTTCTCGATCTGTTCCGGGAGCTCCCTGCCGGATTCCCCGGAATCTTTCTCTTTTTTTGTCCCGCAGCAGGAAAGGGTAACGCGTTTCACTTCAAAATAATCTGAAATCAAAAGATATATAATCTTCCCATGTTTATTGTAATTCAACAAAAATTGAATTAGGTGAATCATGGAAGCACAGAGATCATCCTGCAGTTGCGGGTCGGAGGGGAAAAACCGGATCATCTACTCCTGCTCCGGTATTGGATCGAATGTCGGCCAGCTTGCCAATGCGGCAGCCTGCCAGCTTGCCCGCGAAGGATATGGCGGGGGCTCCTGCCTTGCCGGAGTTGGCGGCGGTATCGAGAAACTCGTAAGCGTGGGAAGATCTGCGGACGAACGGATCGTGATTGACGGCTGCCCGGTTGCGTGTGCAAAAAAGATCCTTGACGACAAAGGTCTTGCCATAGACCGCTATGTCCTGATCACGGATCTGGGAATCACAAAGACGCCCGGCCCTTCATATTCCGAGAGCGATGTGAAAACGGTTGTCGATGCGGTCAGGTGCCGGTGACCGGGACATTCTTTCCGGTACCAGGTTCCGCTGCCAGTTCTTAAAGAGGTGAAGAGAATGCCCGGTGATAAAATCCCCTGCTGCGCTGCCGACGCCCTCTGGAGGATCCGGAAGATCAGAATAAACGGGATGATGACAGGAATCACCATGCTAAACGAGAGCATTGCAGCCGTTCTTGATGAGAAGCCTGCCGGCGATACCGCTGTCCGCGCCGCGCTCATGAAGAGGATCCGGGCCTGCAATTACATCCCGCCGGCAACCGAAGAGGCCTATACAGATGCGCTCATGGAAGAGTACAACCAGTTCATCAAAAAGCAGGAAGAGAAAGCCGGGTAGGATGCCATGACCATCGCACTCGTCACCTGTTCCGGTGTCTCGAACACCGGAAAACTCACGACACAGGCTGGAATGCTCCTGATGCAGAGGAAGCCCGGGAGGTTCCTGTGCATAAACTGCAAGCAGTCCGCGGAGTCTCTCCGGCTGGATGCCGGAGGCGCAGAACATCTTATCGTGCTTGACGGGTGCACGGACTGCTGTGCCACAAAGAAAATTACTGTTGCCGGTCTTGTTCCTCATGCCCATATCATCGCAACCGAACTCGGGATCAGGAAGAATGGGATGGCTGAAGTCCAGTATGATGAAATTGAGACACTCGTACGAGCTATCACTGAACAAACCCGGGACGAGTAGGATATGCAGGATTACTTACAACTCTTCGCCGACTGGGTAACATACCAGGTCCTTGGCATTGCACCAGCCAGCCCGCTCGGATCTTCCGTGGATTTCTTCATCTACGACACGATCAAGGTCACCCTGCTGCTTGCAGTCATCGTCTTTGCCGTTGCCATTGTCCGCTCGTTCATCACTCCGCAGAAAGTCAAAAAGTGGGTGGCAGGACGAACGGAAGGACTGGGCAATGTGCTTGCTGCCCTTCTTGGCATCCCCACGCCTTTTTGCTCCTGCTCTGCGGTCCCGCTCTTCATCGGGTTTGTCGAATCTGGCGTGCCTCTGGGAATCACTTTCTCGTTTTTGATCGCTTCGCCGCTTATCAACGAGGTTGCTGCTGCCATGCTCTTTGCCATGTTCGGCTGGCAGATCGCGCTCATCTACATTGTCTCCGGGCTCGTCATCGCGATTGTTGCCGGTATCATCATCGGGCGCCTGCACATGGAGGGCCAAGTTGAGGAGTTTGTCTGGAAGTGTAAGATGCACGACCAGCCGGACAAAGCAATGACCGGGAAGGACCGGATCGATTTTGGTATTAGCGAGTCAAAAGCCATCACCCTCAAAGTCCTGCCCTTCATCGTGCTCGGCATTGCCATCGGCGCCGTCATCCACGGCTACGCCCCGGCAGATTTCCTCGTGAATATTGCAGGACCGGATAACCCGCTCGCCGTCCCCATCGCGGTGCTGATCGGTATCCCGCTCTACTCGAACGCTGCCGGCATGATCCCGATCATGGAAGTGCTCACCTCAAAAGGGATGGCTATGGGAACCGCGCTCGCGTTCATGATGGCCGTGATCGGGCTCTCGCTCCCGGAGATGATCATCCTTAAGAAAGTGATCAGGATCAAGCTGCTGGCCGTATTTGCCGGAATCCTGTTCGTGGCATTCACGCTGACAGGGTATTTGTTTAATGCAATACTGGGATAATATAATTCAAGGACGGAAGATAACATGGAAACGAAAAAACACCTCTCCTTTCTCGACCGGTACCTGACCCTCTGGATCTTCCTTGCAATGGCAGCCGGAATCGCCATCGGGTACTTCCTGCCATCAGTACCAGCGCTGATCACCGGCCTCTCGATCGGGACAACCTCCATCCCGATAGCAGTCGGGCTCATCCTGATGATGTACCCGCCACTCGCAAAGGTGAAGTACGAGGAACTGGGAAAAGTCCTACGGAATACAAAAGTTCTCGGCCTCTCCATTGTCCAGAACTGGATTGTCGGCCCGGTCCTGATGTTCGTCCTTGCAGTTGTCTTCCTCCGCGACCAGCCGCTCTTCATGTACGGCCTGATCCTGGTAGGCATTGCCCGGTGCATCGCGATGGTGATCGTCTGGAACGATCTTGCCGAAGGGGACTCTGAGTACTGCGCCGCCATTGTGGGCCTCAACTCGCTCTTCCAGGTCTTCTTCTACTCGGTCTATGCCTGGTTCTTCATCACGTACCTGCCGCCCCTGCTGGGTATCGGGGCCGGTTCCGAGGTATCGATCACGATCCTCCAGATAGCCATAAGCGTCTTTGTCTATCTTGGCATCCCGTTTATTGCAGGACTGGTCACCCGGTACGCCCTGCTCCGGGTGAAGTCGAAGGAGTGGTACGAGCAGGTCTTTATCCCGAAGATCTCCCCGATTACGCTCGTTGCCCTGCTCTTTACGATCATCGTGATGTTCTCCCTCAAGGGCGAGTATATCGTGAACGTGCCGTTTGACGTGGTCAGGGTTGCAATCCCGCTGCTCTGCTACTTTGTTATCATGTTCTTTGCCAGCTTCTGGATGTCCTGGCGCCTTGGTGTTGATTACGCAAAGTCGGCCTCGCTCTCGTTCACTGCTGCGTCCAATAACTTCGAGCTGGCAATCGCCGTTGCGATCGCGGTCTTCGGGATCGCGTCTCCCGCAGCATTTGCAACGGTGATCGGCCCGCTGGTGGAAGTGCCGGTGCTTATCGCACTCGTGAATGTCTCGCTCTGGCTCAGGGCGAGATGGTACGGGGGCAGGAATGACGGGACGTTCAGCACGTTGCGACGCTGAATGAATGGTGAAGGTCTTCCCTGTGTTCAAAGTCCCGCCGCACCCGGAATATCCTCCTGAAGAGGGCAGGTACCTGAGAGGGAACGATTATTCCCCGGCTGCAGTTGTCATCATCCTTACCACAGATGCTGAAGCCATCCCGCCTGAAATCGAAAGACTTGTGCGGGCCGGCGTGGAGAGCGGGGCTGCACTCTCCGGGACCCTGCAGACTGCAAACATCGGGATCGAGAAGATCATCTGCAATATCGTGGCAAACCCGAATATCCGCTACCTTATCCTCGGGGGCCCGGAGTCCGAGGGGCATAAGACCGGCGACGCCGTCAGGGCGTTATTCAAGAACGGCGTTGATGAGAAGAAACGGATCATCGGGACCATTGGTCTCTCTGCTTACCTTTACAATGTGCCGATGGAGTTCATAACCCGGTTCCGGGAGCAGCTGACACTCGTCGACTGCCAGTTCCAGGATGAATCAGTGATCCAAAAAGCGGTCTGGTCCTGCTTCCAGGAAGAACCAGTAGAGTTCCGGGGACAATCACTCTATGATCCAGGAGCATTTCCGGAGCCCCCGTTCAGCGGGAAACTGACATGGAACGTTACCCAGCCGTGGGCAGAGCCGGGCGATGACAGGGAGCGGGCAGCGAAGAAGAGGGCACTTGAGCGGATCGAACTGCTGAAGAAGAGGCAGGAGCAGACCCGGGGGTCGTAAGGGGACGGGGGAAGTACCGGGCCGGAAAAATGGTCAGGTACCTCTCCGGACCACGAATTATGAATTCCTGGTCAGCCAGTATGAGTGATGAGCTCCACCCATATTTCCAATAGATTTACTCCCGCCTGCCATCCCTCCCGATCAGGTATTTGTAACATTCAAACCAGACAACGCTCCCGGCACCGGCAACCGTGCATACCAGGAGGTCAAGTGGAGGGACTGTACCGAACAGGAAGAGATCCTGTAATACCGGGATCGTCAGGATAAGAGCCAGGCAGACCAGAGTACCTGCAAATACCCAAGTCATTGCCCGGTTGGGAGTGCGCAATGTGGCAAGAAGGGTCCCTGACCATGACCGGTTCGTCAGGATAAGGCAGAGGTTGGCGATCACGATGGTGGTAAATGTCAGGGTCCGTACCCCGGCTTCATCAACGCCCCGCTCCAGTGCACCAAGGTAAATTGCCAGGACAACAAGCAGTACCACAAAGCCCTGGAGAAGGCTCAGCGCAAGGATCTTTTTCGTGAAAAGTCCCTCGTCCCTGTGCCGGGGCGGTCGGTTCATCACGTTCTTCTCTTCTTTTTCCGATTCAAAGACGATCGAGCAGGCCGGGTCTATGATCAGTTCCAGAAAGACGATATGCACCGGCAGCAGGATGAGGGGCAGGTTGAAGAGGACGGGAATGAGCGACATTCCCGCAATCGGAACATGGACCGAGAAGATGTAGGCCATTGCTTTTTTTTAAGTTATCAAAGATTCTCCGGCCGAGCCGCACCGCTGCTACGATCGAGGTGAAATTGTCATCGAGGAGCACAAGCGACGAAGCTTCCCGGGCAACGTCCGTACCCCTCCCGCCCATGGCAATGCCGATATCTGCTGATTTCAGGGCCGGTGCATCGTTCACGCCATCGCCGGTCATTGCAACCACCTCGCCAGCGGCTTTAAGGGCATTTACTATCCGGAGCTTCTGTTCCGGTACGACCCTTGCAAAGATACTGACCGAACGGATCCGTTCCCTGAGCAATACCTCGCTCATTGTATCCAGCTCGGTACCCGTGATGCAGGTGTCGGCACCGTCAAGGCCGATCTGCCGGGCAATCTCTTCTGCCGTCACTGGGTAATCCCCGGTGATCATGACCACCCGGATCCCTGCAGAACGGCATTCGGCAATGGCATCCTGCACCTGCGGGCGGACCGGGTCGGCAAATCCAACTAAGCCGAGGAACCCGAACACAAAATCATGCTGGCCGCCGGGAAGCTCGGGCCGGGTGAACGATGACTTTGCCACGCCAAGGACACGGAGGCCCTGCGCAGCCATCGTGTTGATTTCAGCAGCCAGCACCTGCTGTTGTGTCTCATCGAAATGGCACAGGTCTGCAATTGCCTCGGGAGCGCCTTTTGCCGCAATAATGTAGTCATTCCCGTTACGGGAGCGCCAGACGTTTGACATGGCAAGGAGATCGGAAGAGAGCGGGTATTCCGTGACAAGCTCCCAGCCGGTATGGATGTGTTCGGTCTTCCCGAAATCCCCCTCACTGAGCCGGAGGAGCGCTTTCTCCATAGGGTCAAACGGATCCTTCTTGCAGGCAAGGATGGCAAATTCGGCAAGCTCGTGGCAGACCTCCGGAACCGAATTGCTCAAAAGGGCATCGAACGTGCAGACCACTCCCCCGGCAAAAAAGGACCGTACGGTCATCCGGTTCTCGGTGAGCGTGCCGGTCTTGTCAACGCACAGGACGGTCGCCGACCCAAGAGTCTCTATCGCGGGAACCTGCCGGGTCAGGACGTTTTTTTGGGAGATCCGCCATGCACCAAGCGCAAGAAAGACGGTAAGGACAACAGGGAACTCTTCGGGCAGGATCGCCATCGCAAGGGTGATCCCGGCAAGGAGCCCTTCAAGCCAGCTCCCCCGGCTCATGCCATAGATGATCACAATTATGAGACACAGGGAAAGGCCGGCAAGGGCGATGGTCCGCACAATCCGGGATATCTCGCCCTTAAGCCGTGTCTCGTCCCGCTTCACGGTCTGCAGAACGGTGCCGATCTTTCCCATCTCGGTCCGGGCACCCGTTGCCCTGACTTCCGAGAGGGCCTGGCCCTGCACAACCAGCGTCCCGGAATAAACGAATGGCTGGTCGTCGCCACCCGGTCGTCCGGCCATGAGGTCATGAGTGCCGGCACGTTTCCGGACCGGGACCGACTCTCCGGTTAAGAGCGATTCATCCACCGAGACATTATTCGAGACGAGAAGAACACCATCGGCCGGGACACGGTCGCCTTCAATAAGGATGAGCATGTCACCGGTCACCACCTCACGGCCCCCAATCCGTTTCTGTTCGCCATCGCGGATGACCAGTGCGCGGGGGCTTGCAAGGGTCCTGAGCGCTTCAAGCGCCCTCTCGGTCTTCTGCTCCTGGTACACGGTAATGCCGATTATGACAATGACAAAACTCATCAGCAGGAGGGCCTCGGTCAGGTCCCCGAGGAAAAAATAGACAAGGCCGCCGGCAACGAGCAGGATGAACATCGGTTCCCGGACAACTTCGGCAATGATGCCAAAGATGCCATGCTTCCCGGGCTCCGGGAGTTCGTTGTATCCTTCAGTCCGGATCTTTTCGGCTGCTTCTGTGCTGGAAAGACCGCTGACGGATTCTATGTCAAGCACTGGCACGAGTATTCTCCTCCCCCGGCAGTGACAGGGCGTCATGTACCATGCCCGGTACGCTTTTCCAGGTCCGGAATTGACAGTAAGAGGGGTCTGCCCTTCGCACGCTGCAGCTCATTTCTCAAGCGGGATATGTGCACTGGGGCGAGATAAGGTATCTGGTGGAAAATGAGTTCCTTATTGTTTCCGGAGGAGAGCACGGTTCATGGTAACACATAATGTCAGGTGCATTGTATTGATCACCGTATGCTGATTCAGGCTCGTGAAGATCGCGGACGGGCTTCGTGAGAAAAAATATGGCGGGCCCGGATGCCATGACGGGGATTATCTGGCCCTTATACACAATGCTCTTTTTCTTATTTATCCCGCCATTCGTCCCGCTCGATCTCGGCCCGGGTCCGGGAAACCCCGATGAAGAGGGGTGATTTTCCATTCTCGGGGAACGGGATCTGATGAGGCAGGGACTCCAGCCGGTTCTGATAGTATTGAAGTCATAGGAATATCCTTCCGGGCAAAGGTGCAGCCCGGTGTGCATGGCAGTCATAATCGATACGCGGACAGGGAACAGGGACGCATATGACTACACACAGGTATTCCTCCGGAGTTCAGGTTTCTGAACATTTTCTTGTCTTTATCAGGTTATCTTCCGGAAGTATATACGAAAAGAAAACGGGCATTTTTGCCGCAATTCTGTTAAGTCCATCTGATACTCCAGAATATTTGTAAATCCAATAAAAACTGTAGAGAATCCGGCAAATTCTGTCAGATCTGCCGGAGACTGCCCCGCTGCTTCACGAACCGGTCCCAGTTCCATGGCTCGTCAAGCATATGCACTTCCACCTGATCGATGCCACAGACACCAAGTACCGTGCGTTTTACCTGATCCGTGAGATGATCGGAGAGCGGGCAGGCTTTGCAGGTGAGGACCATGTCGATCTCCACGCGGGAGCCCATGACACGGATCTGCTTGATGAGCCCGAGGTCCACGATATCGATGCCCACTTCCGGATCAATGACATTTTTAAGCGCATCCCGGATCTGGTTCTCGCAGACATTCTCCTCGGATATCACGGCAGAGACCGGGACGGGCCGGACCTGTTCAAGCGTGCGGAGCCGGTCCTCGAGCTGGTTCTGCCGGTCAAGAAGCCGGCTGATGACCCGCAGCATCGGGTCGGGCATGACCTCTTCGGTGGGATCTTCGAGGGTGGGCCCGTGCTCGGGCCCGGCGATCCTGCCCGGCACACCGACAACCGTCGCACCCGGCGGGACTGGCCGGACCACCACGGACCCTGCCCCGACTTTGGCACCTTTCCCGATCCGGATCGGCCCGAGCACGATGGCACCGGAGCCGAGCGTCACGCTGTCCTCGATAGTCGGGTGGCGCTTGACATTCTCAAGCGCTGTCCCGCCCAGCACGACTCCCATGTAGATGAGAACATCGTTGCCGACTTCGGCCGTCTCCCCGATCACGATACCCATACCGTGATCGATAACAACACGCCGGCCTAAAGTGGCACCGGGGTGGATCTCGATTCCGGTCAGGAACCGGCCGATGTGCGAGACGAACCTGGCAAAGAACTTCAGGTTGTGCATCCAGAGCCAGTGCGATCTCCGGTGGAACCAGAGAGCATGAAGGCCCGGGTAGCAGCAGAGGATCTCCAGCGTGGAGCGGGCTGCAGGGTCCTTGCCGTATATTGCCGAAATATCTTCCCGGATCCGGTCAAACACCATAGATCTTCCCCCGTTATGCCTCGAAGAGCTCCGTGCTCAGGTAGCGTTCCCCGGTATCCGGAAGGATGACAACAATAGTCTTTCCGGCAAATTCTTTGCGCAATGCCAGCTGGAGCGCGGCCCAGGCTGCGGCCCCGCCGGAGATCCCGGCAAGGATACCTTCCTCGCGGGCGAGCCTGCGGGCGGTTGCAACGGCGTCCTCGTACGAGACGCGGATGATCTCATCCAGGAGATCTTTCTGGAGTACATCGGGAACAAAACCGGCACCTATCCCCTGGATCTTGTGGGGCCCGGCCTGGCCTCCCGAGAGGACCGGGGATGCATCGGGCTCCACCGCGATTGCCTGAAAGCCCGGCCTGCGGGCCTTGATGATACTGGCAATCCCGGTGATCGTGCCACCTGTCCCTACACCGGCAACAACGGCATCGACCTTCCCGCCCGTATCCCGCCAGATCTCCTCGGCCGTGGTCTTCCGGTGGATCTCCGGGTTTGCCGGGTTCCGGAACTGCTGGGGGATATAGAAGAAGCGCGGGTCTTCTGCCAGAAGAGCATCGGCTTTCGCGATCGCACCTTTCATCCCTTCCGTACCGGGAGTGAGGACGAGGTCGGCCCCGAATGCCTTGAGAAGTTTGCGGCGCTCGATACTCATGGTCTCGGGCATCACGAGCGTTATTCTGTACCCGCGGGCCGCGGCTACCATGGCAAGGCCTATTCCGGTATTCCCGCTCGTTGGTTCAAGGATGATGGTTGAGGGTTTGATCAGGCCGGCCTTCTCGGCAGCATCGATCATCGAAGCTGCGATCCGGTCCTTGACGCTGCTGCCCGGGTTGAAGGACTCGAGCTTGGCAAGGACGGTTGCACCGGTTCCGCCCGTAACCCGGTTCAGGCGCACGAGCGGGGTATTCCCGATGGTTGAAAGGATGGTATCGTATATTTTTGTCATCTGGATTCACCGTATATCTGGAACAGCCGCAGCGGGCGGAATCGTTCCGGACTTCACAATTGTTAATTATCATTGTATAATAAATACCTTGGTCTCGGCAATATTTTCCTCTGCCCGGTTCCTGTATCCCTGATTCCGTTAACAAATAATAGCGGCAAAACCTGACGCCAAATCAGGATATATATCGCGGCCCTGCCCATACTGTGTGTTCACATTGGTGAACAGGAAAGAAACCATGAACACATACTCGATGATGATCGCTGGGACACCGGCAGATCCGGTCATACCCGGAGCTGCTGCCCCTGCATATGCCGGTCAATACCGTCATGTGCCGGGCCAGACATCCAGCGGTATCCGAAGCGCCGGGCAGTATTGTTGCAGCCCGGTGCCAAAAGGGACAGAACCGACCATGACAGCCCCCCGCACGATCCACGGAATGATGGCTGTCCATGGTATGTGTTCGTGAAAACTGCATCCTGATTTCACGTCCTCACCCGATGCCGGCAGCACCATGCATCCACGCACCCTCTGCCACCAAAAAATACCGTCTGCCGGCACCAGTCGCCTCATGCATTGCAGCCCGCACCCGCTGTGATCAAAGGGAAAACCATCTCTTTTCCCTGAATACTTTTTTACTGCTTTCCCGGTGAAAATATCGATACGGGCAGCCTGACGTTTTAAGAAATTTTCCGGGTATTTCACCAGGGTTTTGCGGACATTCTTGCCGACAGACACAGGTATTTTAAATCAGTTCCCGCATTAGGAAATCAGAACAGCAAGCCAAAAAAGCCGGTGTGGCAGAGCGGTTAAATGCCTTCGCCTGCAAAGCGAATGTCTGGGGGTTCGACTCCCTCCGCCGGCGTCAAAATAAAATGGAGAATGGAAAAATGGACCTGTACAGTACGCTCACACGAACCATTGAACCGCTTGTGACCCTTCACCCGGACAGGGTTTACCTTTTTGTCTGCGGTCCTACGGTGTATGACTACTCGCATATCGGACATGCCCGGACCTATACGGTCTTTGACGTACTGGCTAAGTACCTCCGGTGGACTGGCAGGGAAGTCTTCTATCTCCAGAATATCACGGACGTTGACGATAAGATCATCAACCGGGCACGGGAGGAGGGCGTATCCCAGAGCGAACTTGCCCGGAAGTTCGAGCGTGAGTATCTCCAAGATATGCAGGCCCTCGGGATCAACGCGGTCAGCTATTATGCCCGGGCCACCACCCACATCCCCGAGATCATTGACCAGATACGCCGGCTCGTTGAACGCGGCGTTGCCTATACCACGGAGAACGGGGTGTATTTCGATCTCGACACATTCGACGGCAATGGGGAGCTCTCGGGCCAGGAACGGGCAAAACGCATCAGCCGCGTGACGGATGATTCAAAACATAACCCAAACGACTTTGCGCTCTGGAAACTCGGGGAGTACGGCGAGTACACGTGGGACTCCCCGTGGGGCCGGGGGAGGCCCGGCTGGCACATCGAGGACACCGCGATCTCCGAGAAGTACTTCGGCCAGCAGTACGATATCCACGGCGGCGGCCTGGACCTGATCTTCCCCCACCACGAGGCCGAGATCGCACAGATGGAGTCCCTGGAAGGAAAGCACCCTATGGTCCGGTACTGGATGCACACGGGTTTTTTGACCGTGAAAGGTGAGAAGATGTCCAAGTCGCTTGGGAACTTTGTCACCATACGGGATGCCCTGAAGACGTGGAACCGGGACGTGCTGCGGTATTTCATCCTCCTCTCCCATTACCGTTCGCCGCTCCAGGCAACCGACGAAGGACTCGCGAATGCGGCAAAAGGGCTCGAACATATCCGTGCCGTGGCACGGAAGGACAACGGGGTAAACACGGCAGGGAGGAAAACCTTCACCGATGCTATGGAAGCCGATCTCAACACGCCAATGGCGCTTGCCGCTATCCAGAGCCTTGCAGCGAGCGGGGATATCGAAGCCCTGCGGGAATATGGAGAGATCCTCGGGATCAACTTCCTCCGGGAGACGAGTGCGCCCCTGAGTGTGCTCCACGAGATCCGCGAAGAACTGAGGGCAAAGAAGCAGTTCGAGGTAGCCGATCTGATACGGAAGAAGATGGTCGATGCCGGGATCACCATCACCGATAAGCCGCTCTGAACAGGATAGGGCATTCTGATCCCCTCGGGAAGCATGATCCTTCCGGTAAGTAGTGTCCGGCTTCCCCGGTCATCCAGGACAACGAATTATTTACCATAACCTGCGAGAGGACCCTGCCGGGAAAGGGATTCGGTTCAAAACGAAAAAAAAGATACGATGAAACGGTGATTAACCTCGTGGTACGTGATAAATTTTGAAAATTATGAATCGGGAAATGGTATCCGGCATCATGCAGCAATCACCTCTGCCGGGGGCCGGTTCAGGCCGTACAGGCTCTGGCGTGCGTCTACGAAATAGAGACGTTCAATTAAGAATTTTTCTTCCTTGAGCCGGTTCAGAGCATACCGGACGGTCCTTGAAGGGAGCGAGGTCTCGCGGATGAGATCTTTCTGGGTCAGCTGCCCGCCGGATTCCAGTACTTTGTACACGAGCTTTGCCGATGGTGGCAGGTGCCCGATCCGTGCGATTGTGGTATTAGTTCCGTTTGTATTTACAACAAAAACGATCCCTCATAGTGGATCACCATAACAGAATGTGACTTCACAATTGTTAAGTCTTTCGCAGCACGGGTGAACGTGCAGAAAGTTCCGAAAAAATCCCGTTCGTTTGGGGGCAAAAACTGCTGAAAGATCAACCAGTAAAACGATACCCGTGGCAGTATGGCAGGGCAATTTGCGAGAGGTAAATCCCTATACAAAGACAGCGGAGTCGCCACACGGCTGGCTGCAGATCAACTACACAAGGGTTTTACTCCGGGCGTTATCTCCCTGAAAACATACAATTCCCGGGAGAGAAATTTTTTCTCGTGAACGGAATATTTTTTTTCGTGACGCAATCATGGTTCGATCATGGAGGCACCCGATTTGGGGCATGATCTCTGGTCTGAAGCGTTCTGCGTCCGCCTGCTCCAGACACAGGATACAATTATTCCGGGCAACATGGACCAAATATTACCATCACGAATTTTTGTTCTGCGCGAAATATCTTTTTGAATCATATGGTTTTCAGGAAAAAATACAATACACGCCGGAGACTTGGGATCAGGAAGATCCTGCCGGGGCCCGAACCTATAAATATTCACAATTGTTATTTAGTATGGTAAGATTCACAATCGTGAATTCAAGCCCCATGCCAGTGTGGCGGAGTGGTTACGCGGTTGACTGCAGATCAACTACACCCCGGTTCAATTCCGGGCGCTGGCTTTATCAAAAAAATATGGTGACACAGTATGAGTATCAGGATCCAGAAGACATTCGAAGCTCTCTTCGCGCTCGAAGAGGTCCGGGGGCTCTTCCGCGAGTCTCTTCCGACCGGGTTCGACCCGGCCGAGGAAGCCGCATTCCAGCAGAAAGTTGCTGAAGTGGAGGCCATCCTTGAAGACCTGAAGGCAGGCACCGGCAAGCCCAAAGTGACGAAGATTGCCGGTTCCATCGACCTGCGCACACGGGAGGAGGAGGCCATCAACATCCAGCCCATCCAGGCAGCAGGACGGCTGACAACAGAGGCGAGGAAAGCTCTCATCTCTTACGGGGACGGTTACTCAACCTGTGACGCCTGCCGGAAACCGTTCCGGCTGGACAAGATCTCAAAACCCGGTATTGCTGAGTTCCATGCAGATCTGGCAAAGTTCGTTGGCATGGACCATGCCCGGGTTGTCCCCGGGGCACGCCGCGGGTTCCAGGCAGTGACGGGAACGCTGGTTGGCAAGGGAGATACCGTAATCGTCTCGGCCCTCGCCCACTACACCGAGTTTCTCTCAGTGGAGAACGCAGGAGGAGTTGTCAGGGAAGTGCCGCTGAACGGGAAGAACATCGTTACCGGAGAAGCAACAGCGCAGAAGATCGAGGAGGTCAAAGCGGAGACCGGAAAACTCCCCGTGCTTGTCATGATCGACCACTTCGACTACCAGTTCGCAAACGAGCATGAGATAAAAGAGATCGGGAAAGTTGCCCACCAGTACGACATCCCGTTCCTCTACAACGGGGCCTATACAGTCGGCGTGATGCCGGTTGACGGCAAGGCAATCGGGGCTGATTTTGTTGTCGGCTCCGGACACAAGAGTATGGCATCGGTAGCACCGTCCGGGGTACTTGCAATGACCGATGAATGGTTACCAAAAGCCCTCCGCACCACCGCGATGGTCGGGGACCTCACGAAACGCAAATTCGGTATCAAGGAAGTCGAGATGCTCGGCTGCACGCTGATGGGAGGGACGCTGCTGTCCATGATGGCATCGTTCCCCACGGTAAAAGCGCGGACCCTGAAGTGGGAGGAGGAGGTAAAACGCTCCAACTACTTCATCGGCCGGCTGCTGAAGATCGCGGGCAGCCGAGTGCTCTCCGAGTACCCGAGAAAACACACGCTCACCAAAGTCGATACAACGGGAAGCTTCGACACGGTTGCCCAGACGCACAAGCGTCGCGGGTTTTACCTGAGCGACGAACTCTCGTCCCGAGGGATCGTTGGCGAGTTTGCCGGCGCAACCCGGACCTGGAAGCTGAACACGTACGGCCTCTCTGAAAAGAAAGTCCGGTACCTTGCCGACGCCTTCTCTGAAGTTGCAGAAAAACACGGCCTTGCCGTGGAGAAATAATCCGATAATACAAAAAAACGATACAAAAACAAAACGAGGAAGCAGCAATGACAACAAAGAAATTCAACCTTGGAACCCTCTCCCTCCATGCAGGGCAGGTGCCTGACCCCACCACCGGGTCAAGGACAGTACCGCTTTACCAGACAACCTCATACGTCTTCAAGAGTGCTGAACATGCAGCAAACCTCTTCGGGCTCCGCGAGCTGGGGAACATCTATACCCGGCTCATGAACCCGACAACGGATGTCTTCGAGAAGCGCGTTGCAGCCATTGAGGGCGGGACCAGCGCTATTGCAACCGCATCCGGCCAGGCTGCCATCACCTACGCGCTCTTAAACATCACGAGCCCTGGCGATGAGATCGTCTCTGCCGACAACCTGTACGGCGGCACGTACGAGCTCTTTCACTACACGTTCCCGAAACTCGGGCGGCACGTTATCTTCGTGGACTCAACGAACCCCGAGGCATTCAAAAAAGCGATCACGCCAAAGACCAAGGCCATCTATGCCGAGACTATCGGCAACCCCAAACTGGATGTTCCGGACTTTGAGGCCATCGCAAAGATCGCCCACGAGGCAAAGATCCCGCTCGTTGTCGATAATACAACCGGTGTCGGGCTTGTCCGCCCGATCGAGCACGGGGCTGATATCTCCGTTCTCTCCGCCACCAAGTACATAGGCGGACACGGCAACTCGATCGGCGGCGTTATTGTCGATTCCGGGAAGTTTGCCTGGAACAACGGAAAGTTCCCCGAGTTTACCGAGCCGGACCCGAGTTACCATGGTCTGAAATACTGGGACGCATTCGGAAACTTCCCGGGCCTCGGAAATGTTGCCTTCACCTTCAAGATCCGCATCTCGCTCATGAGAGATACCGGCG
Organism: Methanoregula sp.; assembly: GCA_041645355.1. Lineage (GTDB taxonomy): Archaea > Halobacteriota > Methanomicrobia > Methanomicrobiales > Methanospirillaceae > Methanoregula. The sequence continues at coordinate 295,374 of JBAZQF010000001.1, read as the reverse complement.
CCGTGCTCAGCCCGTTCAATGCCTGGCTCTTCCTGATCGGCCTTGAGACCCTCCACCTCCGGGTCCCCCGCCACTCGGAGAATGCCCTTGCCGTTGCGCAGTTCCTCAAGAGTCACCCGAAGGTTGCCTGGGTCAACTATACCGGGCTTCCCGAACACGTGAGTCACAAGCTTGCACAGAAGTACCTCCGTGGCGGGTTCGGGCCGATCGTCGGGTTTGGTGTCAAGGGCGGCGAGAAGGCCAGCACGACATTTATTGACAACCTTAAGCTCTTCAGCAACCTTGCAAACATCGGTGACTCCAAGAGCCTTGTCATCCACCCGGCCTCGACAACCCACCAGCAGCTCACCGTGGAAGAACAGAAGAAGACCGGTGTGACACCGGACGCAGTCCGGCTCTCCATCGGGACCGAGGATATCGAAGACATCCTTGCTGACTTAAAGCAGGCACTGGATGCGACACCGTGAGCCTGAATTTCCCCTCCCGGATCTCCCACTTTGAGGATATCCGGGACATTATCGCAGAGCTCACCCAGATCTGGCACGGAGTGTGTTGATGATCAAAGGATCCGCAGGAATTGTTACAACCCAGATATACCACCATCCTTCCCCCCTCCGTCTGGAGAGCGGGGAGACTCTTTCTTCTCTTACGCTTGCGTACGAGACGTACGGAAAACTCAACCGCGAGAAGAGCAACGCCATTCTCGTGTGCCACGCCCTTTCAGGAGATGCGCACGTAGCCGGGTTCCATGAGGGAGACTCACGACCCGGCTGGTGGGATGCCGTCATCGGCCCTGGTAAAGCGCTGGACACCGACCGCTACTTCGTGATCTGCTCGAACGTTATCGGGGGATGCAAGGGCTCGACCGGCCCGGCGTCAACCAACCCGGCAACCGGCAGGCCCTATGGTGCGAAGTTCCCGGTCATCACGATCCGGGACATGGTAAACGCCCAGAAGATCCTGGTCGAATACCTCAAAATCAGCCAGCTCTACGCCGTTGTTGGCGGTTCCATGGGGGGCATGCAGGTACTCCAGTGGGCAGTCGATCACCCCGACTACCTGAAAAAGGCGGTTGTCATTGCAGCAACCGGGTACTCGACCCCCCAGCAGATCGCCTTCAATGAAGTGGGCAGGAAAGCGATCATCTCCGATCCCCACTGGAACAATGGCGATTACTACGGTAAGGCTCTCCCGAGCCACGGCCTTGCACTTGCACGGATGGTCGGCCACATCACCTACCTCTCGAACGAGTCCATGCACGAGAAGTTCGGCAGGGCATTGCAGGGTAAGGACCGGATCGGCTTTGACTTCTCCACCGATTTCAAGATCGAGAGCTACCTCCATCACCAGGGCGATACGTTCACGAAGAGGTTTGACGCCAACTCGTACCTTTACATAACAAAAGCCATCGACTACTTCGACCTGACAAGAAACGGCTCTCTCACCACCGGGTTTGCCGGGGTGAAAGCCGCGTTCCTCGTCATCTCGGTCTCATCAGACTGGCTCTATCCCCCCTACCAGTCGCAGGAGATTGTCTCGGCCCTGACAGCAAACGAAGCGGAGGTCCACTACTGCGAGATCCGATCGAACTACGGCCATGACGCCTTCCTCCTCGAGTCCGGCCAGCTCAACTACATCGTGGGCAGGTTCCTCTCCCACACGATAGTACGGGATGTCATGATAACTGATGTCCAGACCATCGAGGAAGGAACAACGATTGCCGTCACGGCCCGGCGGATGGTGAGCCAGAACCTGAACCATCTGCCCGTCCTCTCCGGAGGGGGCCAGCTCGTGGGGATCGTCACGTCATGGGATATTGCAAAGGCGGTTGCCTCAAACTTTCTCTGGCTCGACGAGATCATGTCCCGGAACGTGGTCACAACCACGCCGGATGAGCCCATCGAGGACGCGGCACGGAAGATGGAGGAGCATGCTATCTCGGCACTCCCGGTTATCGACGCGGACCAGCACGTGATCGGGCTCATCACGGCAGATGCGATCAGCGTTCTCGTCGGGAGGGGGAACCCATGACACCCCCTCCTGAAAATCCCGTTCCGGCCAGCGCCCTGCTCATCCTCGGCTGCCCGGAGATCCCGGTACAGCAGGCGCTCGCACTCCACATTGCATTCCAGCTCCGGAAGCAGGGAACCGCGACGCATGCCGCCGGTAACCCTGCGGTCCTGAACCTGCTCAAAGTGTCAGATCCGGAAAAACGGTACCTGCCGGAGATGAGCGTGCTGGAGAAATGCATTGAGGAGATAATCGAGAAGAAACGTGACTGTGATCTCTGCATCGTCTTTGCCCACAGCGACGCCGGGATCACCTATGCTGCAACCATGCGCCACCTCCTGCCGGCAGCACGTCTTGTCGTGATCATCTTCGGGAAGGACCCGGAACCGCTGGCAGCCCTCGCTGATTTCCCCTGCGAGAAGATCGTGGAAAAAGCGGTGCACAACCCGATGCAGCTGAAGAGAAAGATGAACGGGGTGTTTGGATGGGCTGCATAGAGAACCTGAAGTACGAGATGATCCTGCCCCTTGGCGCATCGTTTAAAGAATGCCGCGAGTACGTGGAGAAGAATTTTACTGAGTTCTGGTACGTGGATCCCGGCTACAAACTCTTTGACGAATACATCATCGGGCTGCCTCCGATCGCCCTTGGGATAGACGGGGCGAAGATCGTCTTTCCCTATACAAAACCCTGCCACGGAACGTACCTGCTCGGGATAGAGGATGCCGATGAAGCAGAGCGTGTCCGGAAGACCGCACGAAAGAAAAAGTGAATATATGGTGAAACGGAGACATGAAAAAACAATGGCTTATCCGGTATTCTGAGATTTTTCTCAAATCAGACCCGGTCCGGCGGCAGTGGGAGAATACCCTGATTTCAAATATCCGCCAGGTCATGCCCGGTATCCATGTCCGGAATGAGCGGGGGAGGATCTGGCTGGATGGTGAGGTCAGACCGGAACTGTTGAAAAAAATCTTCGGGATCGTATCTTTCTCGGAAGTTGAACACATAAAACTGGACGAGATTGAAGCGTACCTTCCCGGTTATTGCCAGCGTCACGGTATTGAGAATGCCAGGACGTTTGCAATAAAGATCAAGAGGGTGGGAAAACACGAGTTCTCCTCCAATGACAAAGCGATCGAATACGGGAACCTGGTCAGGAACACGTTCCCGCACCTCAGGGTAAACCTGGCATACCCGGACAAGGAGATCCATATCGAGATCCGGTCAGATGAAGTCTACCTGTACGACAACGTAACCAAAGCTGTTGGCGGGCTGCCCCTCGGGGTTGAAGGGACGCTCGTTGCGCTCGTCTCCGGGGGGATCGATTCCCCGGTGGCCGCATGGATGATGATGAAGCGGGGCTGCCGGATCCTCCCGGTATTCATTGCACTCGATACCTTCCTGGACGAGACCACGGCTGCCCGGGCAAAGAGGGTTACTGAGGTTCTTGCTCAATACCAGCCGGGAATCACACTAACCGTTATCCATGACGGGTACCTTGCTGCAGCAAAAAAGGAGCTGGAAAAGAGAGGTCTTGAAAAATATACCTGCCTCTTCTGCAAGCGCCGGATGTACCGGGTGGTGACGGAGTTTGCAAAAGCGAACGGGGCAAAAGGTATTGTGACCGGGGAATCCTTAGGCCAGGTGGCAAGCCAGACGCTCGACAACCTTCTCGTCCTGACCGATGCAGCCTCGGATGTTCCAATCCACCGGCCGCTCATTGGCTTTGATAAAGAGGAGACCATGAAGATAGCCCGGGAGATCGGGACCTTTCCCGAGTCCACATCAAAGGCATCCGGGTGTAAAGCCGTGCCGGCCGGACCATCCACCAAGGCCAAACTCGAAACGATCCGGGAGATCGAGGCAAAACTGGAAGCAACAAAAATGCCCCTCCCGGGATAGTTTTGCCGGCTCCATCCGTTTTTCTGCGGTCGGATCCTTCCGCGAAAACTACCAGTATAGGGAGGTTTGCCAAACCACCTGCGGATAGCGGTATGAGCCTTCGTTTTTGTCCTGCATCCATGAAGAGACAAATCCATATGCCGGACAGCACAACGGTATCATATGCCATCTCCCATGGTTGGACGGAAACTCGGGGTTGATACAATAGCGGCACCGGACCCGGCGCAGGTTGCGGGAACTCGGGTGGTCGGGATATCCGGATCGAGCCGGCAGGAACCGGGGATGTCCAAGTCTGAGCGGCTCCTGATCTCAGCCCTTGACCGGTGCAAAGATCTTGGCTGCGAAACAAAATTTATCCGGCTCAAGGATCTCAGGATCTACGAGTGCGAAGGCAACTATTCGGAGAACCCGGATTACTGTACCTACCCCTGCCAGTCCACCATGAAATATGAGGATGACCAGATGGAGATCGTGTACAACGCCGTGCTTGACTGCGACGTCCTCTTTCTTGCAACGCCGATCCGGTGGAACAACCACTCGGCGCTTGTCCAGAAATTCGTTGAGCGGATGAACTGCATCGAGAACCAGTCTTCGTGGTTTGGCAAGCGGATGATCTCAAATAAGGTGGTGGGACTTATCATCATCGGCCATGTTGACGGCATGCAGCATGTTGCCGGAAACCTGCTCAATTTCTTTGCCTGGCTCGGGTTCCACAGCCCCGAAGTCTCGATCGCCTCCTGGGTTGGGGAGAATGATGAAGATACCACAAAAGACTGGGATCTTATCCGGAAGAACCCGTACACTCAGGAAGACCTCGTGGATATGGTGAACAGTTCGCTGCGGCTCGCCTGCAGGTTAAAGAAAGGCTCACCTTAAACGCTTATTCTTTTTCGCAGGTACCGGGATATACCCGCTTCTGGAAAACAGGGAATTCACTATTTTTTAAAAAAAGTACTCTGTAGAAACACACAGGAACGGAGTTCACACCCGAACCATGAAAATCAATCACCGGTAATTGGTATGAGCGATCCCCACCTCAGGGCCCCTCGCGGGGCACGGCGGGGCAATTGCCGGTTCATGGAATACCGCTCAATGAGACCGCCGCGGAGCGCCATTTTACAGTCGGCGGCAATTATCCAGACGGGCGGATGGGGTTTATGAATGCATCCGCCCCCGCACGCCAGAGGCATCCCCCGCATAAAGAGGGGCACTTGAGACCGTATTACCCGGGGGGTTAAGGGGGGGCGCCCCTTACATTGCCTCCCCCTCTGGGGGAGAGAGAGGGTCACACTCACGTTCGTTTCAGGAGGCAAGACCCGAATAAAATCAGGTGTTCTACAGAATTAAAAAAAAGCGATTATTCTTTTTTATTCAACAGGATGAAACATCCGCCGATGATCCCCAGCGCAGCAAGGGGTATCAGGAGCGATGGCGGGGACTGGGGGGTGGTTGTCGGATACGGTGTCGGGACAGTTGTTTTTGGAGAGACTTTTTTCGTGGGGGTGACCGGTACAGCGGTGTTGGAGATCACGGGTGCGTCGGTGGGAGCCGCAGTTACTGCCCCGGGAGAGGTGATCCGCACATTGTCAAGGTATCCCTGGGCATAGATGTTCTGCGGGCCATAATCCCCAATTGAGCCAATCCAGAGCCGGGCCATTCCGTTCAGCTGGTCCGTTGTTTTCACGAAATAACTCCAGAGTTCCTGCCCGGACTGCTTGTCACTCACTTTCATCGTGACCATTCCCAAATCCTTGTTATAGCTGACAGAGACATGGTATGTCTTATTCAATTCATATTTCACGGTTGATCCCGAGTAGGCAGTCTGCCCTGTCTGGCTGTTCACTTCCATGAGCTTGTTGCCCGGTGTAACCACCTGGAGCCACATGATCTTCCCGAATTTGGCATTGGTAAATTCGGTCATGACTACCGGCCCCTTCTCAGGGTTCATCTCATTGCTGGAAAATGCCAGTCGGAAGGTGGCACCGTCATCTATCCGGGTCAGGGTAAGGTCGTAATCGAGAGTAAAGGATGTGTCCTTGTAATCGATCGGGACATATGCATACCCGCCGGAACTGGGTTCAATGGAGAAGTGATATCTCCCGTTACCGGGTTCCCAGTAATCGCTGGAAGGACTGTTGGTGATAAAGCGAGGATCACTTGCAAACGAAGTCTGGTAGATGACATTCACGTTCTGGTCATCAGTAGTGTCTGCCAGTACCGGCATTACGAGGATGATGAGGCAGAGAGCCGTCAGGATCCAAAGGGCTTTGTTTTTCAGGGTCATGGAAATACTCCCGCTGATACATTTTCGGGCATCACAAGCAGATTTCTTGTCAATGCTGCGCGATGGCCGCAACTATGGTCCGCCTGATATAAGGAAAAGACGGTTAAGTACTAGCTTATAAGTAATGATTTCAACCAGTCATAAAAATATCGAATCGGATAGAGAATTCGCACCAGCAGGATCTCTTGCAGGAGTTCAAGGGAAACGGATCTACCCACATTCAGGTTCACCTGCAACCGGTTTATAGGCACTATATTTATCTTAAAATCGCCCAATATTAGAGAGCAGGAAAGCATATACGCGATAATAGTCTAGCGGTAGGACAGGAGCTTCCCAAGCTTCTAGCCCGGGTTCGATTCCCGGTTATCGCATCGGAATTATGGATTCTGTACCGGAACGCTCGGCAATACGTATCATAGCGGAGAACTGCCGGGGTGCCCTGCGCGACATCGCCACCGTGGTTGCCAACCATGACGCCAATATTGTCATGATCAACCAGGAGGTTTTTGATTCAGGCCCTTATTGCGGCATGGCCGAACTCTATTTTGAATACGACTGTGGGGAGGCAAGCGATCACGACCGCCTCATACGGGACCTCAATGATATCCCCTCCGTAAAGGATGTCCGGGCTTACCAGCCGTTCGGGCATATATTCGGGTCGCGGGTCATCATAATCGGGGGAGGAGCCCAGGTTGCGCAGGTTGCTCTCGGTGCCGTGAATGAAGCGGACCGCCATAATATACGGGGGGAGCGGATCTCGGTGGATACCATCCCTCTCGTGGGCGAACGCACGCTGGCTCTCGCGGTGGATGCGGTTGCCCGCCTTCCCCGGGCCTCGATTCTTGTACTTGCAGGATCCATCATGGGTGGCGACATCTCAAAGGCGGTGGATCGTGTCCGCGAGGCGGGGATCCCGGTCATTGCCCTGAAGATGGCAGGAACCGTTCCCGAACACGCGGATCTTGTGGTGACCGATCCCATCCAGGCCGGGGTCTTTGCCGTTATGCACGTCAGCAGTAAAGCGGTCTTCGATATCAACCGGGTCCGCGGGCGTGAGTTCTGATGGACCTCATAGAAAAAGCGGTCTCCATACTGATGCACGACGGGCTCGTGGTCTATCCCACGGAAACGGTCTATGGCCTGGGAGCCGATGCTTTTTCCGAGGAGGCGATCATGAAGGTGTACGAGGCCAAGAAGCGGCCGATCTCGATGCCCATCTCGATTGCCGTCTCGGACTATGATATGCTCTGTGCTGTCGCCCATGTCCGGCCCGGAATGCAGAATTTCATCCAGGCGGTTCTTCCCGGCCCGGTCACCGTTATCCTGGAGGCACGAAAAAGTGTCCCGGATATCCTGACCGGGGGCACCGGCCTTATCGGCATCCGGATCCCGTCCCATGAACGGGCCCTCCGGCTCATCGAGGCTTTCGATGCCCCCATCACGGCAACCAGTGCCAATATCCATGGACTGAAAGACCCGCAGACACCCGAGGAATGCACGGTTCCCCGGGAATTACTCATTGACGGGGGCCGGCTGCCTGGTACACCCAGTACTGTCGTTGACCTTGTCGGACGCCTCATTCTTCGCAGGGGTGCTGAGGCCGACAAAATCGAACAGCTGCTGTCAGCCCTGTGAGGTCGTGTATGGTGCCGGTACGTCTGCGTGATTTTATTTCCGACCCTGACGGCTGGCTGTATGCCGTGTCAACGTACGATAACAAGGAATCCGTTGGCTGTGTGCTCCGCTATGTTCCTGATGACACGGGAGAACGTATCCATCCATCCGGACAGCGCTACCGGAAATACGATTTCGATGAGGCGTATGCTCTCATTTCCCGCAAAAAACCGGAGTATGCCGGGCTCCTTCACCGGGTTCCTTACCCGGATGTGAAGGCAATATTCAAGCCCGATGGTGAGATCGGGCGCATTGCATCGGCTCACCCGCGGGTAAAAAAACTGGTTGATCTCTTCGGGCTCCCGGAAGGAACGGTCGGCTGCACGGGTTCCCTTCTCTGCGGACTCGAGAACGAGAGCTCTGATATCGATATGGTAGTCTACGGCAGGCACTGGTTTGCTGCCCAGGCGCTTGTAAAACAGGGAATCCGTGACGGGAAGATCGAAGGGCTCTCCGAAGAGATGTGGCGCAAGGTGTACGAGAAGCGCAAGCCCGAGATACCCTATGACGTCTTCATCCTGCACGAGCAGCGGAAGTATAACCGGGGGCAGGTGGAGGGCACGTATTTCGATATCCTGTACACGAGGTCCTATGAGGATATCCGGCCGGAACCGGCCCGGAAGGGAGCGGTTCTCGGGAAGATGACGATCGAGGCGAAAGTCACTGATGCCTCGCTCTCATTTGACAATCCGGCCGTGTACCGGATTGAGCACGAATCCGTCAGCAGGGTTCTCTCGTTCACCCATACCTACAGCGGTCAGGCGCTTGCCGGTGAGACAATCGAGGCCTGCGGGGTCTGCGAGCAGCATGGCGATGAAAAGTGGCTTATCGTAGGAACAACCCGGGAAGCCCGGGGCGAATATATCGTATCCCGGACCCTGCTCGGGCAATAAACTATACAACGGATCCTTTCAGATGAGCGATGCGCCGGTACATGAATCTGCCGGCAGACCGGGTACACCTTTTTGGTACCAGTCCGCGGGGCGGTACCAGACTTCCACCTTGTCCTCGTACTGGCCCGGGAAATATTCCATTGACGGGACAAACCGGAATTTCTCAAGGATATGCTGCATGACCGGCCGTGGCATCACCACGCGAACCTCATAACCCAGAGAAAGCCATTTCCCGATCAGGGCCTGGGTATTTCCTTCGTTTTTATGTCGGGATATGATATAATGAAGGTACAGGCACCGGTTGCCCTGCAGCTCAAGCCATCCGGAAAACAGCTCTTCAGTAAATCCCAGCGCTTCCCCTTCCGGGGTCCCCGTCTCGATCCGCGTTGCATTCATAGGAATAAACCTCGTATGGTCGATCCGGATCGTTCGGGAGGGTATGATAAAAGGGACAGGGATGGGCACAGTGAAAGTGATGATCATCCCGTTCCGGCAACGGGAAAACGAACCGTACGACATTCACTGCCGGATACCTGCAGGAAATAACGCTGGAAGTCCAAAATGAGTGGGATGGTTTCTCCGTATTCATTGAACCGGTAACACCTGCCGGATGAGTACCACAATGTTCAAGAGTTCTCAGAGTAAGGATGATATAGGAACAAAGTTATGAGCGACGATTCGGTAAAAAAACGCAAATCGCCCAATATCACCATCATTGCATATCTTGCTGTGATACTCATTCTGTCCGGCATCATCTTTTTCATCTCTGCACGTCTTGATCTGGCAGAATCACTGGGATTGGTTCTTAAAAATTACGAGATGCTGGAGTTGGATGAGATCCTCATTACCGGTTTATTCCTTGTTGTCGCACTCATCCTGCTGATCGTGAAACTTCATCACATGATGATGCAGGAGATCCGCGAGCGGGATGAGCTTGAAACCCGCCTTCATAAGGCCGAGACACGTCTTACCTTTCTCAATACCATCACCCGGCAGGACATTCTCAACCAGCTCACTGAACTCTCGCTCGATATGGAACACACAACCCAGAGTGCCGATATCCAGAAGATCCGAATGGCAATCGGGCGGATCCACCGGCAGGTGAAGTTCATCAAGGAATACCAGGACATCGGGGTGAGTCCTCCCGAATGGCAGAATGTAGCAGATACCATCATGAGGGCAAGGGTAGGTGCAAGCCTCGGTAAGGTCACCATCGATGTCGAGATCCAGAATATCGAGATCTATGCTGACAGGCTCCTTGAAAAAGCGTTCTTCTACATGATTGACAATTCCTTAAAACATGGCGGGGAACACCTCACCCGGATCCGGTTCACAAGCCAGGTACTGGAGAGTTCGCTCATGATCGTCTGCGAGGACGATGGTGCCGGTATTCCTCCCACCAAGAAGGGCACCCTGTTTCCGGAAGAGTATGGCAAACACGCAGGATACGGACTCTTCTTTGTCAAGCAGATCCTTGCTGCAACCGGGATCATGGTCAGGGAAGCCGGGATACCCGGGAAAGGGGCACGTTTTGAGATCCATGTGCCTGCCGGTGAATACCGGAAAATCTGATCCACCTTTTTTTCACAAAATGGGCAGAACATCAGGTTGAATGTGTGATGTCCTGAATTCATTTCACTCCATTGTTACCTGATTAAGCTTCATCGGATGCCCTGCATTATTTCACCATTTTGAGGGTGACCCCCTCACTCCCCCGGAGGGGGAAGCATCCCAAGGGGTGCACCCCTTGACCCCCATTCAAATGAATGGTTTTTGACAACTCTCCTGCAAAGCGAGACTTCGGTACTGCGGCCGGGCAAACCCCGTAGAGGGCTAAGCTATGGTGTTGAAACGCACATGAACGGGCGTTCACACCCGAAGTATGAAAATTAAAAAAGGGAATTTCAGGAGAGCTCATAAGCCTCAGGGCCTTGGTACGGCACAGCGGGGCAATTACCTGTTTTGTTTGATATTAGCAGGTAATTGAAGCGCCGCGGGGGCGTCCATGTAGGGGCGGCGCAAGCCATCATAATGCCGGGATTGACTCATCCCTGTCTTATTTGATTCGCAAATTTTCAATTGGAAACTCCCGGGAAATTATTTCGGAATTCGACAACATCAGGTTGAGTGCAACAGAAAAATCCGCGATAATAATAACCAATATATACTTCCCCGCGCTCAAAAGACTCGTATATGCTCAGAAGTGCACGGGGTTTTCTCATCATCCTGGCTTTTTTCATAGTCCCTGTTGCTGCCGACGCCTCTGCTTCGCCCTGGAGCTGGAATAAGTACGCGGGGACAAGCCAGTGGGACGTAACAATCACGGAAGATGAGTCCTATTGCGGGGGAGGGATCACAACTAACAGGGTTTCTCTCTCCATCAACCATGATTTTTCCAATGCCAAGATGGGGAATGTCGGCCACGGGGAAGCCCCGGGAACATTTATCTCCAATAATATTCTGCACATGCCGAGCAGGCCTGTCAGCGAGACGACGGGCTCTTCCACATTATCAGCATATGATATTTATTTTACCACGGATTGTTCGGCATTTGCCGGGAAATATTCCTGGGTATACCATGGAGAGGGGGGCTATACGTGCCGCGGCTCAACTGCGCTCAGCGGGGTCAACAGCAAGGGGTGCCCGGGGGTAAAGGAAATTCCTTCCGTGGCACCGGGCGTGACACCGTCTGTTGCTACCCAGATCGCCAGTGCCCGAAAAGATCTCAACAGCGACCTGATCCTGCGGGATTTACACGAGCAGGTGGGCAATTATGCCACCTTAATCGATCGACCGGGAAGTGGTGCCTCTGCCGGGGAGATTGCTGATACAAAACAGCTGCTCACCGATATAACAAATGATATCCAGCAGCGGGAACCCCCGATTGAAGACAAGTACAATGCTATACTCAGCACAGATCCGAACAATTTCTGGGCAAACTGGGACATGGCGGAACTGAAAAAGGCCCAGAGAAACTACCCGGAATACTTCAGGTACACCGAGAAAGCCCTTGCAAATAAGAACATTGCAAGGGAAAAGGCAGAGGAAGTTCGCAAAAACATTGCCGGTGGACTCGGGATCTCGGATTTCCCGACAACGCAGAACAGCTATTTCATAAAGCGTATGAGTACCGATGCAGATGCCATCCAGAGCGTATACGGGATCGATGCCGGAAAGGGGGAGCCGGACACGGAAAAACTGAGGATATTTGCGTTCTGGAACCAGCCATATGATGCTGTGAATGTTGTAGGACTTCCAAAATGACGAGGTTGTTATGAGAGAACAATTACCCATCGGAAATAAAAAATTTCAGGCTTTCGTCATGCTGATCGGGATAATTCTCCTTGTACTCATCGCGGGCTGTTCATCATCCTCCCCGGCAGGGAAAAACCCGGCAAATATTACCCCCGTGCCAACACAAAGCGGGCCCTGCATGGACAAGGCATGTTTCATTGCAGCTGCCAATGACTGCAGGGACCTGAATGTTACTATCAGCGAGGATACCGGGACATTTACCTATTCATCCTCCGGGGCCTGTATTTTTACCAAGACGCTCGTCAGCCTGAACGCTTCGGAAAGCCGGCAGATCAGAAACGTGCTGGAAGGAAAGAATATGACTTGTATGTATACCCGGGGAAAATTTGACCCGCGGCTGGTCACATCACTTGTCGGGGGAATCGAGTACTGCCGCGGGGATCTCAAAGACGGTCTTGCCAGGCTGGTCATATTTACGTGACCGGATCCTTTTTTTTGCAGGATACGGTGTCAGGTTTTCACCTGCAATGGTACTGAGGGATGCAGGTTCCCGTCGTAATCTTGCATTCTCCGTCTTCCATACCTGAATTTTTAAGATCGGGTAGCCCTTCTGGTTATTCCGGTCATCGCTTACTATCACATCCCGCCTATCCCCCATGCCGGTGGGGGATCACTGCCTACCCCCCCACCCCCCTGCAGGGGGGGTCCGACCGGTTTTGAAAATTCAGGGTGGGGGGGTTAGAGCAGGACCCCCCTCCCCATACATGAGTAACACTCGGGTTATTGCCATCCTGTTCCAGGAATACCATGAGTGTCACTGACGGGGATTGGCAAACGCAGGGCTTGCCGAAAATGAGTGGGAGTGTGTACATGGGGTTTGCAGGCAGGGGGGTAGGCCGGGGACCCCCCCATACCCGGCCGGGGGGGTTCGAATGGTTTTGAAAAATAAAGGAGGGGGGGTTCCCCGCTCAGTGGGTATCCACCGGGGGGCCGCTTGAAGGATACTCCTGTATCAGGCAAATATCTAAAAAAAGATCCCCCGGTTCACAGCAGTTCGCTTAGCCGCCGGCCGATACTGCTTTTGCATTTCTCCTGGTATTTGCACCGGTTGCAGGGAGCATTGAGCGGGTGCTCGGGCATATGGCCTTCGCGGATAGAGGCATACTTATGGAGCGCTGCAATGACCTGCCGGCGGTCCCGGGGCTGGACTTCATGATACCGTGCAACACCGTCCGGAATATACTCCACGTTTCCCCCGGCCACATCCTTTCCGGTCATCTCCTCAAGGCACAACGCAATAGCCGCAATCCTGAGCCGGTCAGCAGCATAGGTGCCAAGCGGCATGGCCCCGGCTGCCCGCATGATCGAGAAAGTCCCCTCGCCGGTAATGCGGTCAATCATTCCTGCAAGCCGGTGTTTCTCCGAGAAGACCCGCACATCGGTCTCTTTTGCAGGCTTCCACTCGCTCTTCCTGCACGCGGCTATACAAAGATCAAGAAAATCCCGGAGCGCCGGGTCAATACCCGGGCGGACCGTGCAGATCTCGTTCCAGACGGTGTCGCCATCCAGCGGGGTGCCGAGATGGTACGAGAGCTGCTTGCAGACAGCGTACCGGTCGGATTCTGTAACGGTATCGTTCTGCTCATAGTAAAACCGGACCGGGCAGGCATGCAGCCGTACCAGGTCAGAGATCGCAACATACTCTCTTGGTTCCGCCAGGATGATTCCTCTATTAAACGTGGGAAACTGACAGGATTATACTTATTGCATTGTATCCCGTGCAGGGTTGCTGACAGCCATCTTTTCATACCTGTACCGCCAACCGGTACCTATGTCAAACCAGGAAATCTCGGTCAATATCCCGCCAACGCTTGATCCGGTGTACAGCAACATGATCCAGATCGCATACAAGGATGACGAATTCACCTTCATGTTCCTGCACCAGCTCCCGCAGGTCAACCAGGCGCGGGCAAAGGCAATTGTCTCGATCACCCCTGCACATGCCAAGAACCTCCTTGCCGTCCTCAACAAGACGATTGCGGATTATGAATCCAAGTTCGGTACCATTGCACCCAAGGATACTGCCGCCAAGGAGAATATAACCGCCCTCAGCGGGTACTCGTGAGAGTCCCGGACACATATTTTATTAGCGCAAAGGTCGATATTGTGAGGTATTGGGCCGCCGTGGCTTAGCGGCATAGCGGCTGATTCGTAATCAGCAGGTCGGGGGTTCAATTCCCCCCGGCGGCTCTTTTGAACGTGTTCACGTTTGTTTTTGTTTTTTCAGATTTTTTAAAACGGATATTTTAAAAAAGGATAGAGCGGGCATTTTCAGGCGCATAAACGCCCCGTGGCCAGCTGACTTACGTTGCGATCGTACTGTCAGGGAACCGGACCGTTGTCTCGTCGCTCGTTGCCTCGGTCTTCAATATCAGCGTCTGCCGGATACACTTGGTTGCAAGGAACCCGCAGTCTGCGTCAATGGTAATTTGTTCGCTCTTTGATTCATCGGCGCGAAGATCGCCAATACATTTCCGGAGGGAGGAAGCCCCGTTCAATGCGATAAGCTCGCCCCCGCTGTTGTACAGTACCACGTTGATGCAGACATTATGCGCTGTCTGGGTTCCCGTATTGTAGAGGGTGGGAGTCAGCTTCCGGCAGGTGAGCCCGCATTTCTCCTGGGGCCCTGCATCGATAACGAAATCCACCTGGCTGGGCAGTGCGTTCACCGTGGATTTTTGGACGGTCTGCTGGACCGGCTGGGGAACAGCGGAGTTAAAGGCCGGGGTTGTTCCCCTGGAGGCAGGCTGTCCGGGCAGGACAACAAGAGCAATACTGCCGATTATAACAAAAGCGAGGATAATGACGATTGCGATCAGCATCTTTTTCCCCGGCCGGGCGAACAGGGGTTTTTTCTCTCCGGGAGGATTTGCAGGGTTCATGGTGTGACTCCGGGTTTCAGGTTCTTTACTTCTCTGATTAGTGATCAGGTATTATAATATGGCAGGATTCTGTTCCTGCCCGGCTGAATCACGCAGGCAGGACATGCCGGGCCCGAACGTCATTGTCCGGACATTTAATCTTCTTTTTTTATTGGCGTTATCTTTGCAGGGGCCCGTCTGCGGGGCCAGGTTCATGAGGGGATCCGGCCTAAAAATCAACAGGGAAAAATGGTGCCGGCCTGCGGGAATATCCGCACACCTACAACCACGTATCCCATCCGAACCGCTGGATAATGTATCCCCCCAGGACGACAATGATGAGAAACACCAGGGGATAATGCAGTATAGCAAGAAAACTTCCGGTTACGAACGTCTGCCCCGGGGATACAAGGGGAATCAGGGCAGGAACCCAGGTGCCGAGGGAGAGCATTGCTGCAAGCAGGAGCATCAGCACGCCCATAAGGATGATGAACGCCAAAAGCAGGATAAAAATCCCTTTACATTCCCTGACAAGCGATCTTTTCAGGCTCGCACATTCCATACTTCCGGGTACGTTGTAAATGGCATTATACCTGCTGAAATGGCACGAACAGGCACCAGATACCGCTATCCTCTGGCGGGGGGGATCCAAAACGGGAAAACAAAAATTCCAGGGAAAAAACCAACAAGCCGGATTACGTTTCCTTCCGCTCCGAGATGTCCCGCACAGTACTCATGACTGCAGACATCCCGAAATACTCGGTTATCCTGCTGCTGATCTCAACCGGAAGGGTGGATCCATCCTTCTTTTTCATAACGGTTTCAAAGAGCATGTGGCCCCGGGCAAGGAAACTCTCGGTTATGTCAGGAGTGAACAGGTGTCCCGGATCCACATCGAGATCATGGAGGCGCATCTGCATGAGTTCCTTTTTCGTATACCCGAGATACCGGGTTGCAATAATATTTGACTCGTAGATCCTGCCATCGATGTCATGCAGGATGATCGCATCGCTTGCACCGTCAAAGAGTGTCCGGTAACGGAGTTCGGATTCGATGAGCTCATCCTTGGTGCGCCTGCTCTCGGTGATATCCACAAGGGAACAGATGACCATGCCATCTTTTGCCATGGAGGCAGTCACCATCGCCCAGATAACGATCCGGTCCTTCCTGCGGAGAGCAATTTCCAGGTTGGCAATCCTCTCGTCCTGACGGAGCCGTTTCATGAACCGCGATTCCTGTTCAACATCCAGCATGAGGTCAAAGAACGGGTGTTGTTTCAGCTCGTCCGGAGTTGACCCGAGGATAGCTGCTGCCTGCAGGTTGATCTCCTTAACTTTCTGGGTTTCTATATCAAAGGTAAGTATCCCCGCCTGGGAACCCTCAAAGATCTCCCGGTATTTTCTCTCCTGGAGGAGCTGACTTGAGAACGCGGACAGCATAACTCCAATAGAAACAAAAATGTAGAAGAACGCGATGCTGGAGGCATAGAGCTGGATATCCGACGGCCCGTACAGCCACACCAGCCCGAGGAAGATCCACCCGAGAATTACCGTGAAGTAAACGGCGTACCGGGGATGGAAATAGGCAAGGATCAGGATGGGCAGGATGTAGAAATACGGGAATATGTTAAAATAACCGTTCTTTAACGAGAAGATCGAGAGAAGGACAATGCCGATCGTGAGGAGTGCAGTAACTGAGAGTCCGAGGGTCTTTTGAGGGGAGATTGTCTTCATGTGCATATCAGCTCTGTACCAGGATCGTGTGAATGCAGAATCGATCTGAAGAGTATTATACCTTATTATGTATCTCCTTATTTAAATGCAAATTCCCGGTCCGGGATAATTGCATGGCCCGGATAATACATACTACCGGTTCATGTCCAGGGGTTTCAATTCGGGGATCCGGAAATGCAGTATCAGGCTCCCGGTTTTGCTTTCAGGATAAGCCAGTCCTGTTCACCAGCTTTTTTGAACCGGATAAGGGTATATTTCCCTGACAGCCATCTGCCATGGAATATAACTTCAATCCGGTCCGGGTTCCAGAGGAGTATCTCACAGGTTCCGGAATCGGCAATTTTCACTTCACCGGCCCTGTACTCCCCCTCAGGTATGGTCCCCTCAAATGAAAAGTAATCCAGCGGGTGATCTTCTACCTGTATCGCCAGCCGCCGCTCGCCCGGCTGCTCCGGCAGACCTTTGGGCACCGCCCAGCTCACAAGAACGCCTTTTTGTTCCAGCCGGAGATCGAAATGATGGTGTTTTGCGAAATGCTCGTGCAGGACAAACCTGCTCTTACCCGGGCCATTCATACGGTACGTTTCCTCTTCTCCGCTGCCACAATGGCAAAAAGTTGCCGGGCAGCCGCAGTAATATCCGGTTGTGCGACAACCGCGGAGATGACTGCAATCCCGGCGGCACCTGCCCGCATCACTTCGGGAATATTCCCGTTGCTGATCCCACCGATGGCAATGACCGGTATGGAGACGCATGCTGCAATTTCTGCAAGTCTCGCGCACCCGTGCCCCGGTCCCGCGTCTGCCTTGGAACCGGTGGAGAAGGTGGGGCTGAGCGCTACATAGTCCGCTCCCTCCTTTTCCGCAAGGGCTGCTTCGTCCCTGCTGCCTACCGATACCCCGATGATGAAACCCGGTGGGGCAAGCTGCCGTGCTACTGCAGGAGTGAGATCACCCTGGCCGAGATGGACTCCATCGGCCCCGCAGGCAAGGGCAACATCCAGCCGGTCATTCACGATAAAACCAGCCTTGGCATCCCGGGTAATCCGGCGGATTTCCCGGCCTACCCGGATAAGTTCCAGGCATCCCCGGCTCTTGTCCCGGAGCTGGATCACATCAGCACCCCCAAGAACGGCCATCTGCGCTATCATGGCATGCGAGCGGCCACCAGAAATCTGTTCATCGGTGATGACGTACAGGTCGTATCTCATGGGCAGGATGCACTTATTCCGGAGAAGTGATCCGGGACCCGGATGCAAGATCTGCAGGCGTCAGCCGGGCAAGTTCATCGAACAGGGCGGTCTTGAACGAGAACGGGCCCTTTGCACAGGCAGCCGCCCGCTCACCGGCGATACCGAAAGCGGCAAGCGCAGCAGCCGATGCGAGAACCGGATCGGAGGATTCAGCAGCAAAGACGCCGGTCACGGACGCGGCCATGCAGCCGGTACCGGAGATGCTGCCCATCATGGGGTGGCCGTTACTGACCAGGAACACCCGCTTCCCGTCGGTCACGATATCGGTCGGGCCGCTCGCTGTAATCGTCAGTTTTTCGGAACGGGCAAAATCCCGGGCAACCGCAACGGGGTCCCCCGACATGCCATGCGAATCCACACCCCGTACTTTCCCGCCGGCCCCGGCAAGCACGCCAATCTCCCCTGCGTTTCCCTTGAGGATCGAGATCTTCAGTTCACTCATGAGACGGCGGACAGTCTCGGTCCGGAACCGGGTTGCTCCAGCTCCGACGGGATCAAGAATAACCGGGATCTTCCGGTCGTTTGCCATCCCGCCGGCAAGGATCATGGATTCCACCTGCGCCCGGTTAAGCGTCCCTATGTTGAGGACAAGGGCCCCCGCAACACCGGCCATCTCTACAACTTCCTCGGGAGCATCTGCCATCACCGGCGCACCACCGGCACACATGGTGATATTGGCGCAGTCATTCACCGTTACATAATTCGTGATATGATGGACAAGCGGGTGTTTTTCGCGCACAAGCATGAAGAGGTCTGACAACTGTTTTGCCTTCATAAAATCACCTGAACCGGACTTTTTCTGGTCACGGGAATATTGTATATCCGGAGTACTATGGGAGGCCTGCAAATAAAAAACCGTGAGAAAAAAGATGAGCGGAAACCCTGGGGGTTCGTGGGTTACGGTGGCTCAATGGAAATCCTCAAGACTATCTGGCAGTTACTCATGGCTCCATCCGGGATATTATGCCCTTTGCCCCGCACGCAAGAGGTATTTCCCCGCGGTGATCAGCACTCATATGGTTGAATAAAAACGAGGGAATTTAAATTGGTGGGGGGTCAAGAGGATCTCCCCTTGGGTGGCTTCTCCCTTTGGGGGAGTGAGGGGGTCGCGCTCCTGCATTGAGAAGAGAAAGAAGAAACGAGGATTTCCAATGAAAATTTGCGAATTAAGTAAGACAAGGACGAGTCAATCCCGGCATTATGATGGCTTGCGCCGCCCCCGAAGGGACGCCCCCGCGGCGCTTCAATTACCTGCTAATGTCAAAAAACAGGTAATTGCCCCACCATGCCGTACCGAGGCCCTGATGCTCATGAACCCTCCTAAAAAATTACCTTTTAAATTTTCATACTTCAGGTGTTAACACCCGTTCATGTGAGTTCCAACAGAACGATTACCGCACAATCTCCTCGATAGTTGCAAGGAAGAGGTCCGCGTCCCCCGGGGTATTGTAAGGCCCAAGGCTGACCCGTGCCGTCCCGTCCTCAAGGCCGAGCCGCTGCATGAGCGGGATACAGCAGTGGTGGCCGGAACGGATCATGATATCGGCCATCTCGTCGACCCGCTGGGCTATCTCATGGGGGTGGAGGCCATCGATGGTGAACGATACCACACCCACCCGGTCATCAGGGTTATCCGCCACATACAGGTGCACCCGGTCAAACCTTTTCAGGCCGTCAATAATACGGGCGGTCAGCATCTGTTCGTGTCTGCGAATACGATCCATGCCTGCTTTTTTTAAGTAATCGACCGCAACCCCAAGACCGATCCCCCCGGCAATATTGCCGGTCCCTGCTTCGTACCGCTGGTACCCGTCTGACAGGACGTACTCTTTTCCGGTTACCGACTCTACCACACCGCCCCCGAGGAGCAGGGGTTCGATGACCGGTTCTTTCATCCAGAGCACCCCGGTCCCGGTCGGCCCGAGCATCTTGTGGCCGGAGAAGGCACAGAAGTCGCAGCCGATAGCTGATACATCAACGGGAATATGCGGAACGGTCTGGGCCATATCCACGAGGAGGAGGACCCCGTGATCGCGACAGATCTCAGCGATCTCCTTCACGGGAGTTATTACGCCGAGCACGTTCGAGGCGTGCGTGACGGCAACCAGCCGGGTTTTCTCAGTAATGGCAGCTTCGATGGCTGCGGGGTCAAGGGAATAATTATCCTGTATTCCCACGATATCGGTGAGGACTCCCTGTCGCCCGAGGCGATACCAGGGCAGGAGGTTGGAATGATGTTCAAGGATCGTCGAAACAATGCGATCCCCGGCTTTCCAGGACAAACCCTGTGCCACCATGTTGATGGACTCGGTGGTATTTTTCGTAAATACCACAAGGCCCGCTTTTCCCCCGATAAATTCGGACACTTTCTCGTGGGCATGCCAGTAGCGCTGGGACGCAATCTGGGTGAGGCGATGGACACCCCTTCCCACATTCGCCCGGTAATTCCGTTCGAACTCCACCATGGACTGGATGACCGGTTCCGGCGAAAGACTCGTTGCGGCACTGTCAAGGTAGATAATATCCGAGAGCAGGGGAAAGTCCCTGCGCATTGCATCGACATCGAACAACTCTTCCTTCACATCCTTCACTTCCGTCACCTTCCTTTCCACGATATTCGTCGTTTCCGGTTTTCTCTCTTTTTTCTGCTGTCCCGGCTCTGCATGCAGGGTGAAATCTGCATTTACGGGGATGCCTTTTGCCTTGCAGAGTTCCCGCATCTTGGGGGGAAGTTCCCGCCAGCGCCAGAGACCAAAGCGGCAGTACGCATCCGGCAACCCTTTTTTCTCTGCCCATGACTCCACAAATGCATCCCACCGGCTCGCGTACTCCGGGTGGGTACGCCGGATCATCTCGTACTCGCTCTCGAGCATGGCCGGGCAGAGGTAACACCCGATCCGCTCGATGCCCTGCTCGTAGAGCGGGTTCATGTCAGCTTTCTGCCACCAGAGGTAGAGGAAGACTTCAAGCGCCCGCCAGTTCCGGATCGGGGATACATTGAGCTGCAGGGGGTTGTCCGGGTTCTGGCTGGTCTCCTCGAGGCTTGCCCGGTTCCAGGATTCATACCAGCGGTTGCCCTGGATCGTCACGCAGGGACCGGTCTCTGCCAGGTACAGTTTCAGAGGGCGCAGTTTCTGGAACTTGCAGCACCAGCGGTTATCCTTCCCGGGAGGCCCGGCTTTCTCCACCGCCTGCCAGAAATCCCCGGCTTTGTCAATGATCCCGACTCCCTGTGACCTGACAAACTCCAGGGTCTCGGGAAATTCAAGGTTTGTGTTGATAAAGAAGGCTTTTGTTACCCCGGCCTTGCGGGCAATATGGAGGACTGCCGTGCTGTCCTTTCCACCGGAGAAAGAGACATTTGCCGTGGGGCGGTCATGGATGTGTTGTTTTATTGCGCGGATCGCGTTGCGTTCAAGGTTTTTCAGGTGATACCGGTTCTTCTCGATGACCGAGTCCCACCCGGGATTTTTGGGGGTTGCCGGAACAACCGGGATCAGTTCCTTCACCTTGATCGACCCGTCTTTTACCATGCCGGTCCCGTACTTCCCTTTGTACCTGACAATCACGGTCCCGTTCGGGATGGCAGTTTTGAGGGGGATGCGTTTCCCGCCAATCCGGCCCTGCTCCCTGCGGGCATCGGTATGGATGTCAAGATCAACGATACCTTTTGTTGCATGGGAAACAAGAAACGGGAGCGCCTCGGGCGCGATATCGAGGCTGAATCTCCGCACAACCGGGTCGAACGTGAGCCAGCCAAGGCGTTCGCCGTTCATGATCACGAGGTCTGCACGGTCAACCCCGCCGGTCTTGTTCAGGAGGAGGATCTTTGCAAGCGGGACCGGGCCAAAACTCTCATGGATGAGGGTCCTGATGAGGTCTGCATCCGCTGACAGGGCCGGACGGAGATCATAGGGCTGGAGGAGATCGATCTTTTTCCCGTCGTTACCACATGCACAGCTCTTTGCTATAAGCGGGATATTGCAGTGTTCGCACCAGTAGAGGATCTTTTTCACCGGCGGTTCTCGCATCACACAATCTGATGGGGCGCACAGGGAGATAAGAGAAGCGATCGCGGGCATGCAGGCTTTGCAGGTGTCTTTCTCAATCCGGCAGCGGAGTACTCCTGACCGTAAAGTATATGGGAGCACAATCCTGACGGAAAGGTGGTGAAAGACCCATGGCCAGACTTACAGCAGACATGAAAGAGGCGTTCTCGAAGATGAAGGTGTTCCCGGTGGCAACTGCATCGAAGGATGGTACACCGAATGTTATCCCCCTTGGCATCGTGGAACTGGTTGATGACGAAACGATCTGGATCACGGACAATTTCATGAACAAGACTCTGTCGAACCTGCGGGTGAACCCGAAGATCGCCATCTACATCTGGGGGCCGGAAATAAAGGGCTGTTTCCAGATCAAGGGCGTCACTTCCATCAAGAACAGCGGGAAAGAGTACGAAGAGATGAAAGAGAAGATCAACAAAAAGAACCCGGCGCTTCCGGCCCGGTCACTTGTCATTGTCAGGATCACGGAAGTTTTCGAATGCAAGCCCGGCCCTACTGCCGGATCAAAACTCCTCTGATCTTTTTTGTTTCTTTTTCCGCAGTGAGGTGTAAAAAAAGGATTATTTCGATCCCGGGGCAGCAGCAACGATCCTAAGCGCTTCGGTCAGCTCAGGGAGGATCTCGGCGGGAATTCCCATTACCATCTCCCCGTCTTCGATACCGGAAAATTTCCTGGACCCGTCGCACCCGAGCGAGAAATTGACCTTCCCGTTGAGATATGTCTGGGCACATACATCAGCGCACACCGACTGGATACCGGCGAATTCCGCCTGGATCCTGCCCCCGGTACGGAAGAGTGAGCTCTGGGAAAGCTTCAGCATGGCCCACGGGCTGGCAACAATAATCACTACCTGCGGATCGAACGGGGTCTTCTCAAGGGGGGCATAGAGTGTTGCATAGGTATCCCCGGTAGTGAGGTGGGCAACACGGTCGATCGTTCTCTTGCAGGATGCAGAGCTCTCGAATTTTCCCAGTTTAAAGTAAAAATCGCCATTTTTAAGAGTTTCCGTGATCTCCTTGAGACCAAGGGACCATGCCCCGCCATTGCATTCGTGGTTGTCAGGGAGTGCATAGAATATTTTACCCTCGTTCCTTGCAAGCCCTACCATGGAACAGTGCCTGATGGTCTTGTCGAGCTTTTCCATGCCGGCAGGGATCTCCTCTTTCTTTGTCGCAAACCGGAACGCAACCGGTGAGCCGCGCAGCTTTAAGAATTTCTTTAAGGTCTCGGCTGCTTCGGCATAATTCACAGGAATTTTCATTGCTGATGACATGATCTCTGGTCTCCTTGTCCCGTGAACGGGACTGCACAACTACACCATGTCATGCTGAGGGCATAAATCTAATGAAGATAGTATGCCGCAATTCCCGTCTAAACCCGGCAAATTGCTCTTCCTCCCAATGATGAGGAAACTCAATTTTTTTATGGGAATCTGGCAGGATTATGGCTCCTTTTTCTCCTGCATCCCTTCGATCTCTTTCCCACAGTGGGGGCAGACTTTTTGGGAGACCTCTGCCTGTTTGCGGTTTTTGCTGTATTCATCGATGAATCCGGATGCAAGGATACCGGCGGGAAGGGCAAAAAGCGCAATCCCGACAAGGGCAACAAAACCGGCAATGACTTTTCCAATGGGGGTAACCGGCACCATATCACCGTACCCGATAGTTGCCATGGTCTCAATGCCCCACCACATGGAGGCAAGCACGCTTGAGAATTTTGTGGGCTGGGCCTCGTTTTCTGCAAAGAAGATCAGGGTTGATCCGATCACCAGCAGGAGCAGCATCACAAAGAAAGCAACAAAAATCTCTTCCCGCTTTGCCCTGAAAACCCGTGAAAACGTGCCAAGCGTCTGGGTGTAATGCCCGATCTTCAGGATCCAGAAGATACGCAGGAAACGGATGACGGAGGTTACCCCCCTGTGGACCACAAACGGCAGGCAGAAGAACGGCAGGATGACAAAGAGGTCGATGAGCGCAACCGGGGTAACCATGTACCTGAGTCTTCCACTGACCGGTGATTGGTACAGCGGATTCTGCGTGCAGCACCAGACCCGCAGGATATATTCTACGGTAAAAACCAATACCGAGAACAGGGCAATGATGTCAAGAGTGCTGCCATACGTGTGAAAAATCAGATTGTCCGTCTCCAACACGGCAGCGATGACATTTACCAGGATGAGGAAGAGAAGGGCACGGGATATGAAAACGCCTGACGGTAACTCCCGGCTCCGGCTTTCAAGGATTTCATACACCTTTTCCTTAAGATCGGTTCCCATGAAGTTTCCCCCGCGCAGGTACTCGTATTCCGGTTTTGTGTTTAATGATATCAGCAATAAATACTGCCATATGGATCAGGGCCGGAAGAGTTGTCCGTGCCGGTATTCCGCATTCTATGGCCGGGCAAGCCATCGGGCAGAGGTGCATCCTGCCATTCTGTCACAATCTGCCGGGAAAGGAAATATCAGATCTTCATGTTCTGGATGCATTGACCGGACCGGATTTTCCAGTCCCTGAAAAGAACGAATCAATGGACAAAAAGGATTGATTGGCTTTTGGTATGATCCATAAGAACTTGCAGTTCCTTATGGTCTCTGGAGGGAGAACCAGTCCTTCGGTTTCCCGATTCGGATCCAAAGGAGCGGTTCCTGCAGAAATGAATCCGGTAACATATCTGGAGCCACCGGAATCATTTCCAGTTAAGTCAATCATGCAACACGGGGTTCATGATAACGGGGGCCGAAAGGGACACCTGATGAGGCTTCATGGCAGATGAACCGGGTTTGCCGGGCTGATGGGATCATATCCTGGATCTGCTGATTCGGTTGGTTCGTAATGGATGAATGACATTGCAGCGGGCTGCCCGTGATTACATACAAAACCGGAACCGGCTTCGCAGTACGGACCCTGCATTTCTGCCTGAGAAGGCGATACCACCAGGGCCGCTGCCAGGATGATAAATGCAAACCCGATCAGAATCTTTCCTGTGTCCATGGTTCGTTCCCCCGTGAAGTTGTGTATGGGTCGGTGAGTGCGCCGTGTTCGTGCATCACCTGCTTATATCCTCTTTTTTACAAGGCAGATAAATACCCAAAATCCCCCGGGTTGGAGTGTATAACCTTCGGGTTATAACAATAAACCAGCAGGGTACGCCTATGGGGAGGTAATATAAACCGTTATGGCTAACTCTTCCGGTAACCAACAGGTTATGCATAAAAGGGCAAAGAATGACCCGGGGGGAGCGCTCTTGAATCCTGCAGACAAGTCACCCACACTTATTATTCACGAGGAGTCGGACTCGCTTGAGGAACTGTCAGAGTACCTTGATGTCCTCTCGAGCAGTGCCCGGCTCAGGATACTAAAATTCATCGAGAAAAAACCCCGGGATGCCCGGGCAATCTCAAAAGAGATCGAAACAAGTTACGAGAATACCAAGAAACATCTCGATAAACTGCTGAGTATAGGCGTTATTAAAAAGGAAGCAGGCCTTGGGGCGCCAACCTCCAAAGGGATTCACCCGGTATGGCAGTATACTCTTGTCCCGGGGGGGCTTGAGGCAATCATACGAAACCTCGGTTTCTTCTCCAACACACGTGTCCAGATAGTAGGAAGCGAGATCTCGCGGAGACTTGACGAGGTCAAAGGAACCCTCTCAAAGGAAGTGCTTGGCAATATGCCTGCAGCAATTGTTCTCGGGGGCCCGGATGACGGAAAACTGTTCCTTCTTAAAAGCGAGAATGTCAATTTCGGGAGGAGCGATTCAGAGAACGCAGCCACCGGTCCCGATGACATTATCCTCTCCGAAGGCTACACGGCGGTCACGCGCGTATCGAAGCCCCATGGCAGGTTCCTGCAGGAAAAGGGGATCTGGCATATCGAGGACTGCGGGAGCACGGGCGGAACCCAGCTGAATAACCGGAAACTTGAGAAGAATGCAAAAGAGCAGCTGCGCGACGGGGATCTTATTGAGCTTGCAAAAGGCTCATCCGGGGTAAGGATGCTTGTCATCCTCCCTGAAAAAACATGATACTATAAGCCAGATCAACGCCAAGGGACTATCAGGAAAGAACACATTGGAACAATCCTTGTAAAAACAGATACTCTCCCCGGAATATTCATGATCCCGCTGCACCGAATCTTCTGCGCTCTCATTCTTACTGCCATTACGCTTGGCTTTGTTTTTATTCCGGTCATGGCTGCTGATCATATTGTTGCCCTGTCCGGTGCCGAATTCACGAGCATCCAGGAAGCAGCGGACTGGTCAAGCCCCGGCGACACCATCAGAGTTGAGAGCGGGACATATGCGGAGAGTATCCGGCTTGATAAGAAGATCACACTTATCGGCGTTGACAGCGGTAACGGAATACCCGTCATCGAGCCTGGCAGCAAGGGAGATGGAATAAACATCCTTGCCGAGGGCTGTTCTGTTGAGGGTTTCACTATCCAGAACGCCGGGATGTCAAGTGCGATCCGGATCGTATCTGACAGCAATACCATACGCAGGAATATTCTCCGGAACAATGGGGCAGGAATATCGCTGGTATCTGCCAGGAAAAACACGCTGTCGGGTAACGAAATTGCCCAGAACAACAGAGTCGGGGTCTCACTCGAATCTTCTTCAGACAACCGGATCGAGCAGAACACGTTCCAGAAAAACACCATTGGGATCACTCTCGATGAGAAATCACTTGCAAACCTCATTATCCGGAATAATTTCCAGAACAACCAGAATGTTCTTTCATTGAGCCCGACCTCCACCTGGAGTTCGCTCCTTCCTTATTCCTATACCTATCTTGGCCAGAAAGCGGAGAGCCGGATGGGGAATTACTGGAAAGATTACCAGGGGCGGGACAAGAACGGGGACGGGATCGGTGATACCCCGTATGTTGTGAGCGTCGGGACGGCCAGTAAGAATGTTCCCGGGAGCAGGCAGGAAATCCTTGATGAATTTCCCCTGATGGATCCACGGGAGTATTATATCGGGGCCATCCTTGCCGGAACCAGCCCGGGGCTGAAACCAACGGTTGTATCAGCGGCGCCCACCGCACCCGTGGTATCTGCGCCGGTTCCCACAAGGACTACCCAGAGCGTTGAGAATCCCGCACCCGCGGTTCCCTTCTCCCTCCCCCGCATCCTGCCAAATGTTCCCATCATCACCCTTGCGCTCTCATTCCTGCTGGTCATCGTGATCATTACCGCCGGGATCCTGTATTTCCGCAGGAATAAAACAAAACCTGAAGGAACTTCAGGTATTACCCCGGTAGTTGAACGGGCAAAATCGATCCTGAAAACCGCTATTGACCGGGTCCCGTCTCCCCTCACAACTCCTGCAACAGAAACCGTCAGGGTGGAAAATACCCAGACCAGCCCGCCACACTCGGCCTCAGACCAGAAGAATTACTTCCCCCGTGAACTGGAGAACAAGTACACCGAGATTATGTTTGTCGGGAGGGGGGGAATAGCGTGGGTCTTCTCTGCACTGCGCAAAACGGACGGGATACGGGTAGCCGTCAAGATACCGATCAGTTTCGACGAAGTGACCGGGAAATGTTTCTTAAACGAGATAGCGGCCTGGGAGACACTGCGCCACCCGAATATTGTCGAGGTAACCGCAGTCAATATCCTTCCTGTCCCTTATGTGGAGATGGAATTTGTTCCAAGCTCGCTTGAGGCGATCGAGAAACCCCTGCCGGTATGGAAAGCCGTTCACCTCATCACCGGCATTGTCGACGGCCTCCGGTACGCCCACGAGCACGGGTTCATCCACAGGGACATCAAACCGCACAACATCCTCCTCACCGAAGAACTGGTGCCCAAGATTACCGACTGGGGGATGAGCAAGGTGCTTGCAGCGGAGGTCAAGAAATCGAGCATTGCCGGGTTCTCTCTCTCCTATGCCGCGCCGGAGCAGGTTTCTCCCACGGAGTTCGGCAGGACCGATGAGCGGACCGATATCTACCAGCTGGGCGTTGTCTTCTATGAACTGGTTACCGGTTCGATCCCGTTCGGGGGAGAGAGTATTGTCGAAGTGGGCAACGCGATCCTGCGGGAGACTCCCATTCCCCCGTCAGAATATAATCCCGAGGCAGAAGCAGTTGAGAAGATCATCCTAAAATGCCTTGCAAAGAACCCGCAGGACCGCTACCAGTCAGCGGCAGATCTCATGGCTGCACTCCGGGGATACCTTGACGAAGATGACGATTGAGCCGGAAGCAGAACAGAACACTGGCCGGTTTTTGAAGTGAGATGAATAACAATGAATGAAAAAACCTATGAACCGGCAGAGTGCGGGCATTGTGGAGGCCTTGGCTGCACGTACTGCAATAAAACAGGAACCGTACTTGTCACTGCGCCCAAACATCAGTGCCATCACTGTGAAGGAGTCGGCTGCATCTACTGCGGATTCACCGGCTGGACCGCCCCAAAAGGAAAGTATGATTAATCCCGGGCACCAGGAAAATTAAATTTTCCATCAATTCTCCGGGGTATCACGCACTCCTCGAAACGCTTTGCAAAGTAGCGGTCCGTCATTCCCGCAATGAAATCCCGGACCAGCTCTTGCGGTTTTGCTGAGTCAAGGTACGTCCTGCTTACCGGCCCGCTGTCAATAAAATCGGTAAAGATTTTTGCAGTCCGTCGGTCCTTCTCCAGATCGTCCAGATATGCAGAGAAAAGAGTGGCAAACATCTTCCGGATCTTGTCCCGTTCTGTCGTGAGGGCCGGATTATCATAGATATGCCGGCGGGAGAATGCCCGCAGGTCGATGAGCGCTTTTTCAACTTCGGGGCTGTACGAGATATACCCGGCCTCTTCGGCATCGCTGTTCTCCAGCAGATCGTGGATGAGGGTATCAATGATCCGGCCATTGTCCCGGCCCAGTACCTCCCCACAGGAGTCCGGAACAGGTGTGTCATCGCCGATTAGACCGATCTCGCGGGCATCCTGGAGATCCCGGCCTATGTAGGCAATGGTATCTGCGAACTTGACTGCGCATCCTTCCAGGGTGGCAGGAGAGCGGATACGCTCTTTGTTTGCTGACTCCGCCACTTTCCGGTCAAATGCATCAAAACTATCACAGGGCTCGGGCCGGATCCTGACATCGTCCGCCTCGCCATTATGACAGAGAACCCCGTCAAGAACCTGAAGGGTCAGGTCGCAGTCCTCGATCCGGTCGAGGAACCGGACGCTCTGGACATTATGAGAGAATTTCCCGATACCGTTTTTTTCGCAGAGTTCAGAGAGGCAGGTTTCACCAAAATGGCCATACGGGATGTGACCGATATCATGGCCAAGGGCAATCGCCTCGATAAGGTCCTCGTTGAGCCGCAGGCATCGTCCGATGGTCCGGGCAACCTTGGAAACCAGCTGGACATGGATGACGCGGTGGGTGATATGATCGTTTTCCACAAGGTAAAAGACCTGGGTTTTATCGATATAACGGGTATAAGCACGCGTATGGATAATCCGGTCCGCATCCCGGGAATACGGGGTCCGGATATCCTCGGGTTTCCTTGCATGCCTGCGGACAGCACCGGAACTTCGCGCGGCAAGGGGAGAGAGGAGTGATTCGCGCCGTTCGGTCTGCATCCGTATTTCCCGATCCAGGACCGGATCCGGGACATGGAAAGAGGCAGGACTCTGCATATCAGAAGACATCTCTGCCGGAACCACTTAATGGTGACGAAGCCGGAGGTGAGCCGGAACATATGGCATGGGGGTGAACAGAAGGGGAATTGTGTCCCTGCCCTGATCTCCACATCTTTATTGTCTTGTGCAGACAACTGGTGAGAGTACACAGTTGTTTTTACTGGAGGCAGAATATGAAAAAGAACAATACCAAGAAACCGCAGGCGGATGAGGAGTGCAAGAAGGAGTGCTCGAGTTGTCCGACCGCAACAACCTGTGCATCGGCAAAGACCGGTCCGGCCGGGCTGCCGCCCAAGGCAGATATTGACGTTAAGCACGTTATCATGGTCCTTTCCGGCAAGGGGGGGGTCGGGAAATCCACCGTCTCGGTCAACCTCGCATATGCACTCGCAGCCAGCGGCAAGAAGATCGGGCTTCTTGACCTTGATATGCACGGCCCCAATGTTCCCAAGATGCTGGGGATCGAAGACCACAAGCTTGCTATGATGGACGACCGGATTGAACCAGTCCACGTAACCGGCAATCTCTCGGTCATCTCCATGGCGTTCCTGCTGCCCGACACCAGCACGCCCATCATCTGGCGTGGCCCGATGAAGATGGCTGCAATCCAGCAGTTCCTCACTGAAGTGAACTGGGGCTCACTCGACTATCTTGTCGTGGACCTCCCGCCGGGCACCGGTGACGAGGCCCTCACCATCGCCCAGCTCGCTCCCAATGTCCGCGGGGCGGTCGTGGTCACGACACCCCAGGATGTTGCCACCATGGATGCCCGGAAATCAGCAAAGTTCATCGAGAAACTCGGCCTCCCGGTCATCGGTATCATCGAGAATATGAGCGGAATGGTCTGCCCTCACTGCGGTGAGCAGATCGAGCTCTTCGGCAAGGGCGGCGGTAAAAAGATTGCCGAAGAACTCAAGGTCCCGTTCCTTGGTGCAATCCCGCTGGATATCGAAATGCGCAAGGCAGGCGACGAAGGCAGGCCGTTCATCATCCGGCGTACTGGTGACAGCCCCACGTGGAAGAGCGTGGACGCCGTCATGCAGGAACTCATCAAAGTAACCGAGGGTTAAAAAATGGACTATCTGCGGATTCTGACAGGCAGGGAACAACCGCTCCCCATTTACAAGGGAGTTATTGTGGCGCTCGAGAATCCGCTTGCCTTCCCGGACATGCTTGAACCCATTTACCGGGAAGCGATGAGCCTCGACGACGAGACCCTGGACAGGTTCCGGTTCTCCTTAATGCGCCTCCAGCTCTGGGCAGATGTCCACAGGAACGAGGATCTCGAGAAAGCTATGCATATCAAGTACGTTTCACAGGTTCTCGAGAAAGTGATCTTCGGGTCGGTTGTGATGGAGCAGGGCGAGCCTTCGGCAGATTAAAATTCCTGCCCATAACCTTTTTATCGTCGGGCATGTGCACTGGTGATACGCTTATCAGCCTGCCCGATCAATACTAGAAACATCAATCCAATACCAGAAACCGTTTTACCATTCAAGGATATGAATACCAGATAACCATCAATAAACCGGAGCAACAATGACATCACGCATGCAATCCCCGCACACGACCTGTCCGGGGTGCCAGGAAGAAGTATTTCTCGATGAGCTCGTTGGCGGCAAATGCCCGCTCTGCGGCTGCTCGCTCGAGGAATTCGACGAGGCCTTCGGGGAATACGAAGGGATCCTCGATCGCTCGGACCTGTCCTGGCTCATCTTCAACTATTTCGTGTTCAAGAAATTTGTTGACCTCGGCGTTCCCCCCCACCAGATTATGGAGTTCGTCGCCCTGTACGAAGCGAATGCAGAGAAACCACCTGAAGAATGGAACAAAACAGAATTTGTCCTCGAGATCCCGATGAAGGTCTGGGACAAAATCCTGCCAAAGCGGTGTACAAAATGCCAGAAATGGTTTATTGCCGGTGGGAAAAAGCAGATCCGGGGCGACATGCGCAAGACCGCTCTCAAAGTGGAATATAACTGCGAACAGTGCTGAACACCCGGTATCCTGCACTGCACCGGCATCAATCCGGAACATGAAGGGAATTTTCTGTTTTATTTTTTTTTGCAGGTAACGGGTCACTATTCTCATGAATAGATCAACAATTGCGGGGATATTTGTGCTTTTCAGCCGATGAATCCTGCGATACGAAGAACCGGTCAGTGGCGGTAATCCATCTCAAGGATTGCCCCGGTCTTTACATCAACCCAGCCCGTGGCCACTTCCGGAGGGGATCTTGCACGAAGGGGGGCGTCATCGAACGTGACTTTCCAGGCAAGGGGAATGGTTCCCGGGCGGGGGGTCAGTCCCGGGGAGTGCCGGTCTTTCCAGAGGAGCCGGACGGTCAGGATCTGGATGCTCTGGACCGACTGAGGCGCGATCTCGCTTGCATTTTGGAGGACAACAAAGGTTGCATCACGTTTCGTTACGACAGGGTCAGAGGCAAACGAAAACGCATTGTCAGGATCGCTCCACCTCCGTTCATATTCCATAACTTCACCGCTCACAGAATCGACTGCCACAGTAAACCCGTCTACATCGCAGGGCTGGTCCTGGGCGATCCGGTTATATTCAAATACATACCGGCCCGCCACCGGACTGCTGGCATCTCCAATGGGTTCGTACAACCCGCTGTTCATCACAACCGGGATCTGCCCGTTCCACCCGGCAATCGTCCGGTCGGCAACCGTCCGGGCATCCGCCATGGTAAGGATCGGGCGTGCCGGCCGGCCATCCGGGGATACCTGCAGCAGGAATGAGGAGATCTTTCCGGTCTCCGGGTCCAGCGAACCCGAAAGGATACTTACATTCTCTTTCACCAGCACAAAATCCCATGACCGGGAATTGTCTGAAAGGGTATGGTACCTGACCCGGATCTGGTCTGGTTTCAGGTACAAAAAGGCATTGCCTGCAATGCGCCGGGCCTGTTCTGCAACGGTCTTGGCAGTTTCCTGCCCGGGAGTATAAGGTTCTCCGCTTATCGCATCGATACCGACAGTTATCATGGCAGGGTTTTCTGCTCCCGCGCGTGGCCGGATCATGAACTCGTAGATTTTTTTGCCGGCATGCCCGGTCAGGTTCACGCTGACAAGGGTGTACTCTGGTGCCGGGTATTCAAGACGGATGAGATCAATTGCAATTTCAGGAGGCAGGAGACCCGAACCTGCTGTTACCTGCTGCATGCCCGGCCCGTACGTAATAGCAAGAAGAGCCGGTGCCGTCAGGTTTGCTGCAGGCCCGACGGGGGGAGTCATCTTTGGGGGATTGAGAGGTTCTAAAATGGCGGGAGGTGCCGGCAGGGCGGGGAGTTGTATACCCGGCAACCCCCCAAAAACCACGAGCGCGGAAACGAACAGGAGGACAACAATTCCAGAGGTAATGAGAATCTTTTTAATAAGTTTTTGTTGTTTTTTAGCATTCACATGACGGCGGTATCGTTCGGGAAGGTAAGGTGCGGTGTCATCATCACGATCCCGGTTCCTGCCCTTATCCATGATCCTTCACTACCATATTTCCTGCAGGGATTTAAAAACAGACCATACCTGGCAATAAATAAGGTTTAAAAATGAAGGAAAGAACATTGCTCTGATGAAATTCTCGTTTCCTTTTTTATTCTCTTCACACTCTAAGGAGCGTGACCCCCTCACTCCCCCAAAGGGGGAGGCTCCCCAAGGGGAGCACCCCTTGACCCCATTCCAGCATATATGGTTTTGATCAACCTTTTCGCCCAGCGAGGGCCCGGATAGGTGCCCGAGCGACCCCCGTAGGGGGTGGGAATGTTCATATTATCAGAATAGTCTTTTGAAACATTGATTCGTATTCCAATAGAGATTTGATCTCATCAAACGAGATTTTATTTACCGGATTAGGATTTCAACAGAGCCTAAAATTTAAATCGCGTTATGGGTTTTGCCGTTCTGGAAGGAGATCTCTAAAAAAATCGTGCCGGATTGATTGCGGCGTTAGTTCTCCCGTTTTCGTTTTCCAAAATACCAGTATCCGCAAAAGGCAGCAACCGCGATCGCGGGAATGAGGATGATAAGCCACCGGGGATCGATGGAGAGACCAATCACGCTTGGACCAAAAGCCATGTATCTCGGGCCCGGCAGGGAAGTGGCAGTCACCTCAGCCTTAAAGATGGTGACGGGAACGGGTGTGCTCTGGTACTCCGGGGGGATGGTCATATTTGCAAGCGACACGCCGGTCATGCTGATATCCGGTACCTCCGCCAGCGGGGTTATCGGATAAGAGGACAATGGACCTGCTGCAGGAGCTGCGGGGATCATGAAACTGGCAAGGAAGAGTGTCATGAGCAGCCGTGCTCTGGTTCCTGCCGGGGATATGAAAATTCCGTTCATTTCAGTCATGTACGGGTTCGAATGAATCATTCAACAGGTTTGTGGTTGAGCAGAAGGTTCAAACCATGATAATAATCTCCGGTCCCGGGTCTTTTTCATCCATTTCAGCAAAAGGGAGCGGGTTTTTACGGAGTAACAATGACCGGTATTTCCCCTTTGTTCTCCATCTCCTGCAAGGCCAATAAAAGAAAACTATATGAACATGAAAATCGATTTCGACAACTACGAGAGGATTGTGCAGAAGAATGCCGACAGAAATCCGGGGTCCTGATGTCCATTCCTGATGCAGGGCAGGATTCCATTTCGGACATCCCGCGGGACCGTAATTCGCCGTTCAGAGATACAGGGGTTACCTGCGGTCTTGCCGTGGCGCTCATCGGGCTCCTCGGGCTGGCCGGGTTGTGGTTCGGCATACCCCTCCTCACGAGCGTTCTTCCGGGGCTCAAACCGATCGCCATCAGCGCCTGTCTTGCCTGGATTGTTCTTGGCCTGGTACTTGCCATCTGTGCGTACCGCCTCCCTGAAGGCAGGATCTGGCTGGCAGTTTCGGCGCTTGTCCTCCTCATCATCGTCCTGTCTGCAATGGAAATTCCGATGAATATCATGGGGGGACATATCTTTGTTGAGACACTTCTTATCAGGTCCGGAGATGCGGTATTTGCCACTTCCCTTACGCCAATTTCCCCCCTGGCAGCAATTCTTCTATTCATCTCCGCGCTCGGCCTTTTCGTAATTCTGGTATCCTCCCGCTATCAGGAGCAAAAAGTTCAGCTCAGGAATGTGGCCGGTATCCTCGGGACGGTCGTTGCCCTTTCCAGTTTCACCATCCTGCTTAGTTATGTACACGGCAAGCCATTTCTCTATGGAACAGTCCTGATCCCCATAGCAGTTACCTCGGCGCTTGCAGGGTTGATCATGGGCGCCGGCCTTGTTATCACGGCAGGACAGGGATCCATTCCCATTTCCTATATAACCGGTCCTTCAATCCGGGCACGTCTGCTCCGGATATTCCTGCCGCTTGTTATTCTTGTCATCTTTGTTCAGGATTTCATCAGTTTGCTGGTTCCTGAGATTTATGGAGCGCAAAACACGATACTGGTGAGCCTGCTCCTTGTCGGATTTACGATCATCGCTTCATATCTCATTGCCAAGATGTCCGGCATTTTCAGCAGGCAGCTTGAAAATGAACAGGAAGGACGCTTGCAGGCGGAGAAAGATGAGAGAGAGACTCGGGAATACCTTGAGAACCTGATCCATTATGCCAATGCCCCGATCATCACATGGAACCCGGAGTATCGGATAACCGAGTTCAATCACGCTTTTGAAACACTGACAGGATTGTCCAGGAAAGACGTGATCGGGCAGTTCCTGCATATCCTCTTCCCGGAAGAGACCTGCAAATCCTCCATGGAGCGCATCCGTTCAACCTCCTCAGGGGAGCAGTGGAAAATTGTCGAGATCCCGATCCGGCAGATCGGGGGAACCACAAGGACCGTTCTCTGGAACTCGGCAAATGTCACCAGTCCGGACGGAGTTCTTATTGCCACGATAGCACAGGGAATCGATATCACTGAACGGAAGCAGGCGGAGGAGGCACGCGAGGAGAGCGAGATCCGGTTCCGGAGTGTTTTTGAGAACAGCATGGTGGGCATGGTCCTTGTCCGGCCGGACTTCAGGTTCCAGGCAGCCAATGCAATGTTCTGCGCGATGCTCGGGTATAACGAAGAGGAACTGAAGACAAAAACCTTTGCCGAGATCACTCATCCGGATCATATTGCAACAGATATTGCCCAGGTAAACCGCCTGAAAACCGGTGACATTGCAGTATACAAAACAGAGAAGCGGTATATACGGAAAGACGGGACGGTCTTCTGGGCATCGATCACTATCTCGACACTGAGAGACAAGGCCGGCAAGCTCACGAACCTGCTGGGTTTCATTGATGACATCACCGACAAAAAACAGGCTGATGAAGCACTGCGGAAGGGTGAGGAGCGCTTCCGCACCATGATTGACTGGACCTATGACTGGGAGTACTGGATCAGCCCGGACAGTGAAATAATCTATATGTCCCCATCTGTCCTTCGCATCACCGGGCACTCTCCTGATGAATTTACCGTTGACAGGACACTGATAGACCGGATCGTCCACCCTGATGACAGAACTCTGTGGGAGGAGCACCGCGCAGAACATGGAAAAGCCGAGGGTTCTGATAGCCATAACCAAATCGAATTCCGCATTATCAGAAAGGATGGCAGCCTGCGCTGGATCGGCCATATCTGCCGGTCGATCTACATAAAAGACGGCACATGGTCCGGGATACGGGTTTCCAACCGGGACATCACCGACCGCAAGAACGCGGAAGAAGCACGCCGTGAAACCAATGAATACCTCAGCAACCTGCTGGATTATGCCAATGCCCCGATGATTGTATGGGACCCGACGTTCCGGATTACAAGGTTCAATCATGCATTCGAGCACCTCACGGGAAGGTTTGAACAGGATGTTATCGGCCAGCACCTCGAGATACTCTTTCCGGAAACCAGCCGGGATGCATCACTTAACCTGATCCAAAAAACCCTGGCAGGGGAACGATGGGAGATTGTAGAGATCCCGATACTCCATGTATCCGGGGAAATCCGGATCGCGCTCTGGAACTCGGCAAATATTGTCAATCCTCAGGGAACCATCATCTCAACGATTGCACAGGGATATGACATCACTGACCGCAAAATGGCAGAGGATGCGCTGCGTCAGAACGAGGAGAAATACCGGGTTCTCTTCAACCGGATGACAGAGGGCAGTGCACTCCACGAGATGGTGTATGATGCAGCTGGAAATCCCGCTGATTACCGGATCCTTGATGTGAACCCGGCCTTTGAATCCATCCTCGGGATCAGGAGAGATGAGGTTATCGGGAAAACCAGCCGCGAGGCGTACGGGGTCGATACTCCCCCGTATTTCGAGGTTTATTCGAGGGTGGCAGAGACCAGAGTGCCGGAAAAGTTCGAGGTCTATTTTGAACCTATGAAAAAATACTTTACAATTTCAGTATATTCAACGAGAAAAGGACGGTTTGCCACGATGTTTGAGGATATCACCTCCCGCAAGCGGGCAGAAGTGTTGCAGGAGCAGCTGATCCGGGAGCTTGAACAGAAGAACGCGGAACTCGAACGCTTCACCTACACGGTTTCCCACGATCTCAAGAGCCCGCTCATCACGATCAAGGGATTTACCGGGCTCCTTGAGGACGATATCCGGAAGGGGGACCAGGCACGGCTGAAAAAGGATCTCCACCGTATCATGACTGCTGCGGATACCATGCAGGAACTTCTCTCCGATCTCCTGGAGCTCTCACGGATCGGGCGCGTGGTATCACCCCCGGAGAAAGTTTCATTTGGCACTATAGCCCACGAAGCGGTGGATCTCCTTGCCGGTTCCCTGGCCGAACGGAGTATTGAAGTTGAGATTGCCGACGGTCTGCCCGAAGTCAGTGTCGATCATGCCCGTATCCGCGAGGTTCTGGTCAACCTCCTTGAAAATTCCATCAAGTTCTCCGCAGGACAGCCGGATCCGGTGATCAGGATTGGCGTGGATACATCCGGGGCAGAACCGGTCTTCTTTGTGCAGGACAACGGGATCGGCATCGACCCCCGTTATCTTGAACGGATCTTCAAACTGTTCGAACGGCTCGATGTGTCAACCCATGGTACAGGAATCGGCCTGCCCATTGCCCGGAGGATCATCGAAGTGCACGGGGGTAAGATCTGGGCAGAGTCGGAAGGTCCTATGAAAGGGACCACCATCCGGTTCACGCTGCATGGTGCTCTGACAGGTTCTACCGATAACAATAATAACCCTTAAATATAAGAGAAAAACTTATGACTGATTTGAACGGGGAGCCTCTGCATATCCTGCTTGTGGAGGACAACGAGGATCATGCCGAACTGGTTATCCGGGGTATGCGGGACCAGCAGGTGGCGAATCTGATCCACCATGTATCGGATGGCGAGAAGGCCCTTGACTACCTTTTCAGCAGGGGGGCATATGCTGATCTGAAACAGAATCCCCGGCCAAACCTCGTGCTCCTCGACCTCCGGCTCCCCCGGGTTGACGGGCTCGAAGTCTTAAAAATAATCAAGTCAACGCCGGAGCTTCTCCGTATCCCGGTTGTCATCCTCACCAGCTCTGAGGCGGAGAGCGATATTGTCCAGTCCTTTGATCATCATGCAAACAGCTATGTTGTCAAACCCCTGGATTTCAAGACATTTACCCGGCTGATGAAAGACCTTGGGTTCTACTGGC
The DNA here is from genome assembly GCA_041645355.1 of Methanoregula sp. GTDB lineage: Archaea > Halobacteriota > Methanomicrobia > Methanomicrobiales > Methanospirillaceae > Methanoregula. The sequence goes on along the minus strand of JBAZQF010000001.1, from coordinate 257,073 downwards.
TTGGCTGGAATGCAAAACCAATAAAAGAATAACTCCCGGGGGCATGCAGTTACGGCACCTCCAGACATGGCAGAAAAACAGGAAAAAATCCTCCATATCCTGCTCATCGAAGATGACAGGAATCACCTGGATCTTATTTTACGGGCATTTAAACTGGATCCGGAGCAGTTCCGGATCTCTGTAGCAGCAACTATCCGCCAGGCACGGGAGATCTCCGGGCGCGATCCCCCCGACCTGATCATCTCGGACTGGAATCTTCCGGATGGCACGGGCATCGATATCCTGACCCGGATCAACGGGGTGGTCACAACCCCGCTCGTGGTCATGACAGGCTTTGGCGATGAGCATCTTGCCGTGGAGATCATGAAGTCCGGGGCCGTTGATTACATTGTCAAGTCGGCAACGGTATTTGAGGACATGCCGGGTATTGCCAGGAAGGCACTCCGTTTCTGGGAGAATATCCGGCAAAGGAAGCGGGCTGAAGAGGAGAAACGGGATTCTGATAAGCGTCTCCTGGACATCATTGGTTTTCTCCCCGATGCCGTGCTTGCAGTGGATACAGAGGGCCGGGTCATTGCGTGGAACAAGGCGATCGAGCGACTGACCGGGGTTTTTGAAGCCGATATGCTGGGGAAAGGCGATTATGAATACAGTATCCCGTTCTATGGAGAACGACGGCCTATCCTTATCGACCTTGTCCTTTTTGAAGACCCAGAAACCGAAAAAAAATATGATTTTATCGAGAGGTCTGAAGGGAGGATAACCTCGGAAATTTTCAGCCCGGGACTTCACGGAGGGAGGGGGGCATATCTCTGGGCTACCGCAACCTCCCTCTATGGTTCCGGTGGCAACCGCATTGGTGCCATAGAAGTGATCCGGGACATCACGGAACGCAAGCAGGCTGAAGAGATCTTAAAGAAACGGGAAGTCACCCTGGAAATCCTCCTGAATGCACCCAATGATACCATTGTTCTCCTTGACCGGAATGGATCAGTCATCAATATCAACGAAGCCGGTGCCCGACGATTCGGGAAGTCCGTGCAGGAGGTACTCGGACATTGTGCCTATGACCTGCTGCCGCAGTATGTCGCCAGGGAAAGAAAGGAGATTATCGATCGCGTTTTTGCAACGGGTGAACCGGCACGATTTGATGACGAGCGGAACGGGATATACTTCCATAACGAGGTGTACCCGGTTCAAAATCCGGATCATGAGAATTTCGATTCGGTAGCTATCTTCTCCCGGGACATCACCGACATGAAAAAGGCCGGACTCGCCCTGCAGGAGAGCGAAGCACGGTTCCGGGACCTTTTCAGCAACATGAGTGCCGGGGTGGCTGTATATAAACCAACCCCGGATGGCGCGGATTTCGTTATCCAGGATGTAAACCATGCCGTTGAAACGATAGAGAATGTCAGGAAAGATGAGATAACCGGCAAAAGGATCCTCGAGATATTCCCCGGGGTCCGTGAGTTCGGCCTGCTGGAAGTTCTCCAGCGGGTGGCAAAGACCGGGACAGCTGAATCATTTCCGGTCTCGTTTTACCAGGACAACCGGATCTCCGGGTGGCGGGATAATTATGTGTACCGGCTCCCGTCCGGGGAAGTTGTAGCACTCTATGAGGATGTGACGGAAAAGAAGAAAGCAGAAGAGAGACTGCGGGAGAGCGAGGAGAAAGCCCGGACCCTGATGAACGCACCCACCATCGGGGCTTTCATCATCGACCGCGAAGGAATTCTCCTTGATGTCAATGAAACCATCCTGAATGGATACCGTACAACCACCGAACATATCCTTGGTAAACCGGTATGGGACCTGTTCCCCCCGGCGGTTGCACAACGCCGGAAAGAATGGGTGGAGGAGGCCATCCGGACAAAAGAGATGGTGCGGCACGAGGACGAGAATGAGGGCCGTTATCATGATATCGTGATCATGCCCCTGCTGGACTCCCGAGGGGACGTCAAACGGCTCTCTGTTGTTGCATTCGACATAACCCTGCAGAAACAAGTGCAGGAAGCCCTGGCGGTGAGTGAGGAGCGGTACCGTGCTCTCCTGAACGGTGCCGGGATCGGAGTCGGCTACTGGAGCATAGACGGGACGCTGCTCTATCTCAATCAGATCAGCCTGGATCATCTCAAAGGGAGGGAGGCTGATCTGATTGGGAAAAATATTCATGAACTCTTCGGGGAACGATCTGAGCTCTACGTGAGCCGGATGCGCAAGGCTGAATTGTCTCCGGATCCTCTGGAGTACGAGGACTATGTCTCCCTGCCCGAGGGAAATGGCTGGTACCTGAGTATCTACTCCCGCATCTCCGCTCCCGACGGGACCCCGGCAGGGATTCAGGTCCTGTCGATGGATATCACCGGGCGTAAACAGGCAGAATTTGCCTTAAAACAGAACGAGATCCAGCTCCGGGAGGTAATGGATCTCGCACAACTCGTGAACTGGGAGTTCGATGCACTGACCGGTCTCTTCACCTTCAATGACCGGTTTTACACACTGTACGGCACCACCGCCGAGCGGGAGGGTGGCTACATGATGCCCGCAGACGTGTATGCGCGGGAGTTCGTTTACCCTGAGGACCAGCACCTGGTTGCCGAGGAGGTAAGAAAGGCTGTTGAAACCACAGACCCGCAGTTTGAATCCCGGGTGGAGCACCGGATCATTCGCAGGGACGGCGGAATCCGGACAATTATCGTGCGTTTCGGGATCATTAAGGATGCAGAGGGGCGGACGGTCAAAACCTTCGGGGCAAACCAGGACATCACCGAAAGGAAACAGATGGAATACTCGCTCATGGAGAGCGAACAAAAATTCCGGACCGTTGCCGATTACACCTACGACTGGGAGTACTGGATCCTTCCGGATGGGAAGTTCGAGTATATTACCCCGTCATGCGAGCGGATCACCGGCTATTCTCCAGAAGAATTTTATAAAGACCCTGACCTTTTCAAGAGAATCATCCACCCGGACGACCTGCAGATTTTCATCCCCCATACTGAACCCGGATATACCGAAGCGGATCCGGAGGGAGGAATCGAATTCCGTATCACGGCAAAGAACGGGAATATTGTCTGGATCGGTCATATCTGCCATCCGCTTTTCAACAGTCTGGGTGAGGGGATAGGCCGGAGGGGAAGCAACCGGGACATCACCACGCGCAGGATGGCACAAGACGCACTCCGGGACAGCGAGATCCGGTTCCGGGCCATGATCCAGAACTCCTCGGATCTGATTCGCATACTTGACCGGAGCGGGAGGATCATCTATGATTCACCCTCGTCTGCGAGGATACTGGGATATCCCCCGGATTTCATGACCGGCAAAGATCCCATGGATTTCATCCACCCTGAGGATATTGAACGGGTAAGACAGGATCTCAGGAACGTAATTGACGCAAAAAATACCGGTACGCCAACCGAGTTCCGGCTCCGGAAAGCGGATGGAGAGTATATCTGGGTGGATTCCATTGCAACCAACCTCCTGGATGTACCTGGCATTGAGGGCATTGTCATAACAACGCGCCCGATCCAGCAGCGCAAGGAGGCCGAACAGGCTCTCCGGCAGAGCGAGGAGCGGCTCCGGTTATCGCTCGAAGGTGCGGATGCCGGCTTCTGGGACTGGCACCTCCCCACCGGCCAGGCAGTATTCAGCGACCGGTTCTATACCATGCTCGGTTATGAACCCGGCGGATTCCCTCCAACGTTTGAAGGATGGATCAGCCTGATGCACCCGGATGACCGCGATCGCGTAATTCCGGTCCTCCTCAGGAAGATCCAGGAAAGACAATCGCAGATCGAGATCGAGTACCGCATCCGGTCAAAAGAGGAGAACTGGATCTGGGTCCTTGGCAGGGGAAAAATTGTTGAAACTGACGATAAGGGAGAGCCCATCCGCATGACCGGGGTCAATATCGATATCACGAACCGCAGGATGATGGAATCCGAGATCCGATCCCTGAATGCCGTTCTTGAACAGCGGGTGAAAGACCGGACTGAAGCGCTCTCCCTTGCCAATACCGCGCTTGCACAAGAGAATGTCCAGAGGCTTGATGCCGAAGCAAAGATCCGTTCAGCCCTTGAAGAGAAGACCATACTCCTCAAAGAGGTTCATCACCGGGTAAAGAACAACCTCCAGATCATTGTGAGCCTCCTCAACCTGCAGTCCCGTTACATCAAGGATGAGCCCACGCTGGCGGCAATTCGGGAGAGCCAGAACCGGGTCAAGGCCATGGCCCTTGTCCATGAAAAACTGTACCGGGCAGAAGATATCGCTCATATCGACCTGAATGATTATATTAAGTTCCTGGGAACCGGGCTCTTCCAGTTTTACGATGCCAAGAGCCGGGGCATCCGCTTCAGTCTGGATATCTCTGGTGTCGGGGTTGATATCAACACCGCCATCCCTCTCGGGCTCATCATCAACGAACTGATCTCAAACTCGCTCAAGTACGCTTTCCCGGCAGGAAGAACCGGTGAAGTCTTTATCAGCGTGCAGAATACCGGGCAGGAAGTTACGGTGATTTTCAGGGATGACGGGATCGGGATTCCCGCTGATTTTGACTGGCGCAATACCCCCTCGCTGGGACTCCGCCTGGTCAATTCGCTCGTTGACCAGCTCAGCGGAACGATCGAGCTTGACCGGAGTGCCGGGACACTGTTCACGATAGTGCTGCACGAGAAGGAATGATGATGGTAACCATGATGGATTGTATTCCAGGATACGGGACAGGTAATCCGCCATGAAGACGCCTGCCGGGTTCATAATGGGCGAGAACTCCTGGAGAAGCCTTATTCTCGCGCTTTCTGTCGGGGTCCTGGCACTCACCGTCTGGTGCCTTGCTCACGGCATCACGATAATCTTCATGCACCTCTATTATTTCCCGATCATTCTCCTCGCTTACCGCTACCGGTGGAAAGGGTTCGTATTCTGTGTTCTTCTGAGTCTTGCGTATGTTGGGCTTGTCACGGGTTTTGATCTCGGGAATGGGGAGGTCATTCTGGGTGCAGTCTACCGCTGTGCCGTTTTCATCGGAATTGCGGCAGTTATTGCATACCTGTCCGAACAACTGCAACAGATAGGGTTATCGGAAAAGCAGAGCACGGAAAGGATCGCCCGGCAGCAGCAGTTCCAGGAGAGCGTTATTGCCAATGCCAATGTCTGGATCTCGGTCCTGACTCCTGAAGGAACTCCGGAAATATGGAACGAGGCTGCCGAGAGCATCAGCGGATATAAAAAAGAGGATGTGCTTGGGAGAAGAACCATCTGGAAACAGCTCTACCCGGATCCTGAATACCGGAAAAAAGTGACAGCGGATATCCAGCGGATCCTCAGCAAAGATACACTCCTTGAGAATTTTGAGACTGAAATCCGGTGTGCAGACGGTTCAATAAAAACCATAGTCTGGAATACCCGGGGGCTCCGGGATAATTCGGGTATCATAAGCCGGTATATTTCCATCGGGCGCGACATCACGGCGCAAAAAGCCGCCGAGCTCCGTGCCACGGAAAGTTCACGGTTCCTTGGCGCCATGATCGATACACTCCCGATACCAATCTTTTTCAAGGATTCCCACGGGAAGTATCTTGGCTGCAATCCCCCGTTTGAGGAATACCTGGGAATCCGGCGGGACCAAATCGTGGGAAAAGGCGTATACGACCTATCGCCAAAAGATCTGGCTGATACCTATGCTGCCGCCGACCAGCAGATGTTTGACCATCCTGCTCCCCAGCGCTACGAGACGCGGGTACAGTATGCCGATGGCTCACGTCATGATGTTATCTTTTACAAAGCCCCGTTCTTCCAGCAGGACGGCTCGCTGGGGGGCCTGATCGGGGCTTTTCTCGACATCACGGAACGCAAAAAGATCGAAGATGCACTCAGGGAGAGCGAGTCATTCAACCGCGGCCTTATTGAGAATCTTCCCGAATATCTCGCTGTTTACGGCATGGATGGGAATATTCTGTATGTGAACCCGGCCTCAGCGAGGGCGCTGGGATACAACGCCGAATCGCTTGTCGGGACACCGGTCTTTGACTACGTGGCAAAAGAGTACGTCGATACCGTAAAATCGAAGATGGCGGCCAGGCTTGCAGGGGACACATCGGGTTATGAGATCGAACTCATTTCAAAAGAGGATACCCGGCGCTCGGTTATCGTGAAGGCAACCCCTATCCAGTACCGGAACAATCCCGCCATACTCCTTCTTCTCTTTGATATCACAGAACGAAAGCGGGCAGAAACCGCCCTGAGGGAGAGCGAGGAGCGCTACCGGGCATTCTTTTCTACGTCGCAGGACTGCGTGTTTATCACCACCATGGAGGGCAGCTGGGTGGACTTCAACAATGCCGCGGTGGAATTATTCGGGTATGAAAACCGGGAAGACCTCTTCAAAACGAAGATTCCACAGATCTATGCAAACCCGCATGACAGGGAAGCACATATCAGGTACATCAGGGAGAACGGGTATTCGTTTGAATATCCGGTTGATTTAAGAAAGAAAGACGGAACCATCATCCACACTCTCATCACCACGGTTGCCCGGAAAAATGTTTCCGGAGCCATCACCGGGTTCCAGGGTTCCATCCGGGATATTACCGAGAGAAAAGCAGCCCAGGAACGCATCGCAGAGTTGCTGAAAACGCAGGAAGAACAGGTAAGGATCATCAACACCAGCCCTGCCGTTGCCTTCCTCTGGAAAGCCGAGGAGAACTGGCCTGTCGAGATGGTGAGCGAGAACATCTCGCAGTTCGGGTATACCCGCGAGGATTTCCTGTCGGGCCGGATCCAGTACAGCACCATCATCCATCCTGAGGATCTCGCACGGGTCAGCCAGGAAGTGGAATACAACAGCAGCCACCATATCGATGACAACTCGCAGGAGTACCGGATCCTCGGGAAAAATCAGGAAGTTTTCTGGGTAGCGGACTTCACGCACATCCGTCGTAATTCAGAGGGGATTATTACCCATTACGAAGGGGTCATCCTTGACATCACCGGGCGTAAACGGGCAGAAGACGCGGTTCAGGCTGCAGTCAGGATAAACCAGCAGATCGACACGATGTCAGTCGCCGAATGCATGAGTTACACGCTCGATGAAGCAGAACGGATTACTACCAGTAAGATCGGGTTCTTCCATTTCATCAATCCTGACGAACAGACTATCAACCTGATCGCGTGGTCAACGGAGACCCGGAAACACTGTTTTATCCCAAAAGAGCCCGAACGGCATTACCCGGTTGAGAAGGCCGGGGTCTGGGCGGACTGCATCCGTGAACGCCGGCCGGTCATCCATAATGATTACGCCAGCCTTCCCTATAAAAAGGGTCTCCCGGAAGGTCATGTGGTGGTGAACCGTGAGATGGTTGTTCCCATATTCAATGAAAAAAAGATTGTTGCAATTATCGGTGTCGGGAACAAGCCGGTGGATTATGATGAGAAGGATATCAGTGTACTCACCCTGCTTGCAAAGAATGCCTGGACGCTGATCCAGCGTAAAAAGGCTGAAGACGAGAGGGAGAGGATCCGCCTCTGGCAGTCGGGAGTGAACAGGATCCTGGAGTCCGTCCTTGCTCCCGCCCCGCTCGATCAGAAACTGAAGATCATCACTGACGGGGTTGTAGAGACGTTCGGTGCAGATTTCTGCCGGATCTGGCTGATAGAGAAAGGAGACCTGTGCACCACGGACTGTATGCACGCCGGGGTGACTGAAGGGCCGCATGTTTGCCGGTACCGCGACAAGTGTCTGCACCTGAAGGCGAGTTCCGGAAGGTATACCCATATTAACGGGAAAGGGCATCGCCGGGTCCCGTTCGGCGCCTACAAAATCGGGCGTATTGCTTCTGGGGAGGAAACAAAATTCCTCACAAACGACGTGGAGCATGACCCCCGCGTTCATGATCATGAATGGGCAAAAAGCCTCGGGCTTGTGGCGTTTGCAGGTTACCAGCTGAAACCTCCGGATGGGGATGTGCTCGGGGTTTTTGCCCTGTTTTCCGATTTTTCGATATCTCCGGATATGGATTCGATCCTAGAGGGCCTGAGCCGGGCCATCTCCCTCGCCGTCCAGAAAGATACTGCTGACAAGGCATTGCGCGAGAGCGAGAACAAATACCGGACCCTGTTTGAGAATATGCTGGAAGGGTTTGCCTATTGCCGGATGGTGTACGATGAGACGGGAAAACCATCTGACTGGGTATACCTTGACGTGAACGCGGCGTTCGAACGGCTGACCGGCCTTCACGATATCATCGGGAAACGGGTTCTTGAAACCATTCCGGATATCAGAACACTGACTCCTGAACTCTTCGAGATGTACGGTCGTGTTGCATCAACAGGGATATCAGAGACATTTGAGATCGATTTCAAACCATTAAACACCTGGCTGAAAGTATCCGTTTTCAGCCCGGAAAAAGATTATTTCGTTGCGGTATTCGAGGACATTACCGGGCGCAAACGGGCTGAAGATGCGCTTGATGAATCAAGGCAGCTCTTTGCGGATATTATCAGCTTCCTTCCCGATCCCACGTTCGTTATCGACAATGAGGGTACCGTTCTCGCGTGGAACCGGGCCCTCGAGCAGCTCAGCGGGGTGAAAAGCCAGGACATCATCGGGAAAGCCGACTACGAATACAGCATCTGGATGTACGGGAAACGCCGCCCGGCCCTCATCGATCTCGTCCTCCACCCGGACCAGGATGCCGGAAGGATGAATTATTCCGGTATCCGCTGGGAGGGTAGAACCGTAACTGCCCAGGCTGAGATTACCCGGAACGGACACACGGTCCCCCTCTCGCTGGTTGCATCCCCGCTGATCGACCTGCAGGGACTGGTGACCGGCGCCATCGAGTCCATGCGGGACATCTCTGTACTCAAGGAGGCAGAAGCGAACCTGGCCCGGTTCAATGCCAACCTCGAGAGGATCATAAAGGAGCGGACTCAGGCACTCCACGACGAGATCGTCCAGCGGAAATATGCCGAGCAGGAAGTGCAGGACGCGCTCAGTTATACGCGTTCGGTTATTGAAGCCAACCCGGACATTATGGTGGTTCTTGACCGGAAGGGTATGGTACTGGACGTGAATACGGCAACCGAAACACTGACAGGTATCCCCCGGGAGCAGCTGATCGGGACTTCGTACTCTCATTACCTTGTGGATGACTCAACCCCGAGGGATATCCTGAGCCGGCTCCCTGATGAGGGGCGAATCGAGTACACGGTCCGGCTCATACGGGGGGACGGTCACATCACGCCGCTCTCGGTCAATGCCACACTCTTCCGAGGCAAGGAAGCAACCGATACCCGGATCATTGTAGCTGCCCACGACATCACCCGCCAGAAACAAGACGAAGACGCAATCCGGGCATCGCTGGATGAGAAAGTCCTGCTCCTGCGGGAGATCCATCACCGGGTGAAGAACAACCTCCAGATCATCATCAGCTTAACAAATCTCCAGATGCGCCAGACCGAGGATCCCGTGGCAAAACAGATCATGGCCGAGACCCAGAACCGGGTCCGGGCCATGTCCCTTGTCCATGAAAAACTGTACCGCTCCGAGAGCCTCTCACGGATCGATTTTGCCGATTATACCCGGTTCCTGGCAACCCAGCTCACCTCGTTTTATGCGGTCGATACACGGCGGGTGAGACTGGATCTTGCCATGGACAGGATCATGATCGATATCAACACCGCAGTCCCGCTGGGACTGATCATGAACGAACTGGTATCCAATGCTCTCAAGCACGGGTTCCCGGATAACCGACAGGGTACCATCCATATCAGCGGGAAGATCGAGGGGGACTTCATTACGCTCGTTGTCAGTGACGACGGGATAGGGATCCCTGCTGATCTTGACTGGAAAAATGCAGGAACGCTTGGCCTGCGGCTGATCAACAGCCTGGTGGATCAGGTTTCCGGGACTCTTGAACTGAAACGGGACGGGGGAACGATGTTTATAATCACCCTCGATAGGGATGCAGCACCAGAGGAAAACGCATGAAGGACATGGTGTACACCAGTGCTTTTCCGGGCGATTCCCGGGCAGGCAGGTATGGCAGGAACCAGAGATCATCAGTACGAAACGCGGTTCTTTTTGGGGAACGGGTTTCTCACCGTATAGTTCCTGGCATTCCCGGGGGGATGATGATATGACCCAGAAAAAGGGAAAATCTCCGGATAAGATTTTAAAAAAGGCATCCCTGCAAAAGAAGCCGACAACCCAGCAGACACTCCGCCAGAGCGAGGATAGCTATCAGGACCTTTTCAATACTATTCAACAGGCAATTTATATTCAGAACCCCGACGGGACATTTGCGGAAGTGAATACCGCGGCCTGTGCAATGTTCAGGTACAGCCGCGAAGAGTTCATAGGAAAGACCCCGGAATTTTTGTCAGCTCCCGGGATGAACGATTTAACTGCAATAATCGGGAAGATGCAGAAGGCATTCTCAGGAGAGCCGCAGGAACTGGAATTCTGGGGAAAACGAAAAGATGGTACGGTTTTTCCAGAAGAGATCAAACTCTGCAAAGGCACCTATTTCGGAAAAGAAGTACTGATTGCCACAGGAACGGATATCTCGGAGAAGAAGCGCGCCGGGGAAGTGCAGAAACACAAGACGGATCTTTTACAAAAAACCCAGAAAGCGCTCCTGGAGATCACCCGGCTTCCGTCCGGCAAATTCACGGATTACCTGTATACAATAACTGAGATCGAAGCAAAAACACTGGATATCGGGAGGGTGAGCATCTGGCTGCGGTCAGAAGACGGGTCTGAATTCGTGTGTGCAGATGCCTATGAGAGCATCTCCGGCAGCCATGATTCCGGGGACAGGCTGAAGCGATCGGATTATCCACGGTATTTCAGGACACTGGATGAAAACCGGATTCTTGCTGCAACGGATGCCCGGGCCGATGAGCGGACTGCTGAGTTTACTGCTTCCTACCTCATCCCGAAGGGAATAACCGCAATGCTGGATATCCCGATCCGGAGAAGCGGGGTTCTTATCGGCATCCTGTGCCATGAGCACCGGGGTACCCTGCGGGTATGGGATATCATCGAGCAGGATTTTGCAGCTGCAGTTTCAGACCAAATCGTATCAATCATCGAGGCAATCGAACGCAGGAAAGTCGAGAATGCCCTCAGGGAGAGTGAATCCCGGTACAGCGCCCTGTTTTCCAACAATTACTCGGTTTCTCTCCTCATTGACCCGGATACCGGCAGGATCGTTGATGCAAACGATGCAGCAGTACATTACTACGGGTATAGCCGGGACGAGTTGCAGTCAATGGGGATCTATGATCTCAACCGGCTGCAAAAAAAGACTGTTATTAATAATCTCATCCGGGCAAAAGCGGAGAAAGAGAAGCATTTCTTCTCAACCCATTACCGTGCCAATGGAGAAAAACGCAATGTGGAAGTGTATTCCGGCCCGATCCCTGTCAGGGGAAAGCCGCTTTTCTATTCGATAATCCATGATATAACCGAACGAAAACGTGCGGAACAGGCACTCAGTGAGAGCGAGACGCGGCTCCTCATGGCTCAGGAGATCGGTCACATCGGTGCATGGGAGTATAACCTGCAGACCAACATAATCTGGGGGTCTGCTGAAGGAGCCAGGATTTACGGACTTCCGCCGGTTTCCGGGGATTTCCCCCTCGAACGGATAGAAGCCTGCATCCCGGAATGGGAGCGGGTCCACCAGGCGCTCGTTGACCTGATCCATGAGGACAGGGAGTACAACCTGGAATTTGCCATCAATCCCGCAGACGGAACCCCTCAGAAAGTGATCATCTCTGTTGCACGGCTGGAAAAGGATGGTGCCGGACATCCAGTCAGGGTTCTCGGGATCATCCAGGATATCACCGATCGCAAACGGGCAGAGGAAGCACTCCGCGAGCTTGGTACCTATAATCGCAGCCTGATAGAGGCCAGCATCGATCCGCTGGTAACGATCAGCCATGACGGGAAGATCCAGGACGTGAACACCGCAACAGAGAGAGTGACCGGCAGGCCGAGAGATGAACTTATCGGAACCGATTTCTCAGAGTACTTTACGGAGCCGGCAATGGCACGGGCGGGGTACCGCCGGGTCTTTTCCGAGGGAAAGATACTCGATTTCCCGCTGAAAATACGGCACCGTGACGGCCACATCGTACCTGTCCTTTACAATGCATCCGTGTATTACGATACCAGGGGGGAGATCAAAGGGGTCTTTGCAGCTGCACGCAACATCACCGAGCAGATAAAGGCAGAGGAAGCCCTCAGGGAGAGTGAGTCCCGGTACAGTTCCCTGTTTACCAATAATTACTCGGTCTCTCTTCTCATTGACCCGGATACAGGCAGGATCGTAGCTGCAAACGATGCAGCAGTAAAATATTACGGGTATACCCGGGACCGGTTACAGTCAATGGGGATCTATGATCTCAACCGGCTGCAGAAAAAGACCGTTATTAAAAATCTCATCCGGGCAAAAGCGGAAAAAGAGAAGCATTTCTTCTCAACCCATTACCGTGCCAATGGAGAGAAGCGTTTTGTAGAGATCTATTCCGGCCCGATAACCGTGCACGGAAAACCACAATTTTACTCCATCATTCATGATATCACGGAACGGAAACAGGCCGAAGAAGCACTCAGGCAGAATGAGAAGACCTTGAATGTCATTCTTGAGAGCTCCCCGATACCGAAATTTGTCATTGATCGCAATCACCGCGTGATATCCTGGAACAAGGCGCTGGAAGAGACGAGCGGGATACGGGCACGGGATATGATCGGGACAAAACAGCAATGGAACGCATTTTACGATCATGATCGTCCCTGTCTTTCAGATCTGCTGGTTGATGGTGCACATGAAAGGATCCCGCTGTTTTATGCAGGGAAGTATCAGAAATCTGAGATTACCGAAGGTGCGTATGAAGTAACCGATTTTTTCCCACACCTTGGAAAGAGCGGAAAATGGCTTCATTTCATTGCATCTCCCATCATCGATACCAATGGAGATATTATCGGCGCAGTTGAAACACTTGAAGATATCACCGCTCTCATCAAAGTCCAGATGTCACTCAGGGACAGCGAAGAGCGGTACCGGACACTCGTGGACCAGATTCCGGATTATGTTCTTGTGCACCGTGACGGGACCCTTCGCTATGTCAACCCGGCAGCAGCTTTGCATCTTGGTTACAATGTGGAAACCCTCATCGGAAAACCAATCCTCGAGTTTATAGCCCCGGATTACCATGATATCGTCCGGCAGACAGTATTACGGAGGATGGCTGGGGAGGAAATATCTCCTTACGAGATGAAAATTATCGCAAATGACGGATCCTATCGCACGGTTCTTGTCAATGGTTCTGTTATCAGCTACGAGGGTAAAACTGCCAGCCTGAATGTACTGACAGATATCACCATCCTCAAGGAAGCTGAAGAGAAGATCCGGAATGCAAACGAGGAACTGGAAAAACGGGTCACGGAGCGCACAGATGCCCTGATGCTGGCAAATGAACAGCTGACTGCGGAAGTGGCCGCGCGTACGCGTGCCGAACTGGAGACCACCCGCTCGCTTGAGGAAAAAGTAATCCTGCTCCGCGAGATCCACCACCGGGTCAAGAACAACCTCCAGATCATTGCAAGCCTCTTAAACCTCCAGTCACGGTACATTGTCGATAAAAACGTTCTCGAAGCTATCAAGGACAGCCAGAGCCGTGTCCGGGCAATGGCCCTTGTCCACGAGAGAATTTACCGTTCCTCCAGCATTGCCGAGATCAATCTGAGGGAATACCTGGACTACCTGACAAAGCAGATCCTCCAGTTCTACAACATCCGGCCAAACCAGATCAAAACAAAGGTGATCATGGAGGATATCATGGCAGATATCGACACGGTGATACCAACCGGGCTTATCCTCAACGAGCTGGTATCCAACTCACTCAAACATGCATTTCCCGACGGGAAAAAAGGAACGATCTCGATTGAATGTGCCCGTGAAGGAACCGATCTGCTCCGGTTTGTGTACCATGATGACGGTGCCGGGCTCCCACGCGGTTTTGACTGGAAGAATACCGAATCCCTTGGTCTCCGCCTGGTAAACAACCTGGTCGATCAGCTGAGCGGCACGATTGAACTGGGTGAAGGAGAGGGGACAACGTTCATCATCACGCTCAAGCCGAAACGTGAGAAATCACCGGTCTGATCCGGCATGCGGGGAAAAATGACAGGAACTGTTATCTGGATTCTCAAACGAAAGATTACTGAGGAGGTGCATCCATGGAAACACCGGTAGCAATTTTTATCGTAGAAGATGAGGCAATCGTTGCAAATGACATCAAGGAAACACTGAAAAGTCTTGGATACACGGTCCCGGGAATCGCCAAATCCGGGGAGCTTGCCCTTGAGAAGGTTCCAGGGATAATGCCGGATCTTATCCTGATGGATATCCATCTTGCCGGCAAGATGGACGGGATCGAGGCTGCAGGAAAGATAAATGTCCTCTATGATATCCCGGTCATCTATCTCACGGCATATGCCGATAAGACCCTCCTTGACCGGGCGAAGGTAACCGAACCCTATGGATACGTCATCAAGCCGTACGATGAGCGCGAACTGCATTCGGTCATCGAGATGGCCCTCTATAAGCACAAGATAGAGCGCGAGATAAAGAAACGCGATTCCATCCTTTTTGCGGTCAGTTCTGCCGTTGAACTGCTGCTCCGGATCTCAAGGGATGAATCCAAGATATCACCTGAACTCCGGAATTTCAATACATCCGATATCCGGGATATTCTTGAACCTCTCGGGCTTGCACTGAATGCCGGCTCCATCGGCATATTCAGGACAGGATCTGACCCCGCGGGAAAGAGAACTGCCAGCCTGGTCTATGAGTGGGGATGTCCCGAATACCGGTCATGTCTCTATAAACCGGAACTCAAAGAGTTCAGCCTCGCGGCGCTTGGGCTTGCACACTGGGAAGAAGAGCTGATGAAAGGCGAGGTCATCAAGGCAACCATTTCCGCCCTGAAAGAAGAAGAGCGCCCGCTGTTCAACATCCTCGGGGTGAAGTCCGGGGTTATCCTTCCCATCTTTATCCGGGAAGCTTTCTGGGGATTTATCGCATTCTTCGATCTCACGGAACGGACACGGTCTCCGGATGAGATAGAAGCGCTGCGCATTACCGCAAACCTGCTGGGTGCAGCAATGGGGTACCGGTAATCCCATGAATGCTTCGATCCGGATATTCATTGTTGAAGACGAAGCGATTGTTGCAAGCGATATAAAAGAGACGCTGCAAAGCCTTGGGTACACGGTAGAGGGTACGGCAAAAACCGGCGAAACCGCCGTTGAGAAGGTGAATGTGCGACATCCCGATCTGGTGCTCATGGACATCAACCTTGCCGGATCCATGGATGGTATTGAAGCGGCAGAACGGATCCACAGAGAGAACAGTATCCCCGTTATCTTCCTGACCGCATTTGCTGACAAGGCTCTTCTCGACCGGGCAAAAAAGGCAGAACCCTATGGGTACATCATCAAACCCTACGATGAACGGGGGCTCCAGTCTGCCATCGAGATGGCAGTGTACAAACACCAGATGGAGCGCCGGCTCGTGGAAACCCAGGAGACTACCCGGGTGATGGTGAATGCCACGCATGACCTGCTGTACCTGATCAGCGCTGACGGCAGATTCCTCCTGGCAAACGAGGCACTTGCCGTGATGGCAGGGATAAGTCCGGAAGAACTGCAGGGAACCAGTGCCTACGACATGGTTGGAAAAAATATCCTTACCCCGAAGATGGCCTGCTGGCAGCTCAACACCATGGGGGAGAAGCGGCTCGTTTTCGAGGAGCAGCTGAACCGGGGCTGGTATGATGTGACAATCTACCCGGTGTACAATAAGAGCGGCGCTGCAGAGAAATATGCGGTAAGTGTCCGGAATATCACCGCAAGGAAGCAGGCAGAAGACCAGGTGCGGAGCAATGCAGAGTATTTCCGTGCCATCATCGAGGAGGCTTCGGAAGTGGTTGTCCTGCTCAACCCGAACGGTACCTTCGCCCAGCAGAGCCCGTCTTTCAAGGCGGCACTCGGGTACCGGCCGGATCAGGAATTAACCAAGAGTTTCTTCGATTACTTAAGCATGAGCGACTGGCAGCAGGCAAAACAGGTCTTCTCAGAAGTCCTCATCCATCCTGGCATGGCAAAACCCGTGCGGCTGAAGTTCGAGATGAATGACCGGGGCATCTGCTCGATCCGGGGCATCATGAGTAACCAGTCCGATAACCCTTTCGTGGGGAAAATTGTCCTGAACGGCTGGGTTGAATAAGAGCGGGGGGAAGGTTTTCAAGGCAATTGAAAACCGATTGGGCCGGGGATTCTCTGATGAAATTTTTTCTGTAAGAGGCACTGTCTTGTCCAATCTTAACAATCATTTTTAAATTTGTGAGGGTGACCCCCTCTCTCCCCCAGAGGGGGAGGCATCCCGGGGGGAGCATCTCCCTCGACCCCCCGTTACTATCCAGGTTAAGAAACCAGGTAATCGAAGCGCCGCGGGGGCGTCCCTTTGAGGTGCGGCGCAGGCCATCGGAAAGGACGATGGAAGGGGATTGCCACAAGAGTCCCGGGGCAAAGGTACCATAACCTTCCGGATAGTTTTGAGACCAGTTCTGTAATACTGCTGAATTACTCAATTAAAAATGAGGGGGGGGTCCCCGATTTGTATGTCCTTCCGACAAGCATTGCCTTGCCGGGTTTCCAGAAAAATTACTGGTTGTTACCGTGGTTCTTGTCAACATCGATTACTTCATCGACAAACGTAGTCAGCTGGGTGAGTACATCCGGGTCCAGCCCTTTTTCCACGGCAAGGAACATGCCGGAAAAACCCAGCAGCCGGAGTTTGTTGGTAACAAAATGAACAAACTTGGTGATATTCTGGGAGGAGATATAGATCAGCATCGAGTTGACCGAATCAAAGAGAAGGGACACTTTCTTACCCTTAAGCCCGCCAAGTGATTCCGTAACCGCAATCCCGATGGCAGTCATATCGCCGGGATTGACAACGAACCTGCAGTTTTTTACCGGCTCATGGTCATGCCCCATGGCATATTTTGTGACCGTGTCAACAACAGAGATCTTTTCCATCGCGATCCCGTTCTTCTCATAATTCTTTTTGAGGATATCGTAGGGCTGGTTTGTCGTGATCACCAGAACATTATATTCTTTGGCCAGGAGCACTTTGATAAGTTCGATATTCTTGTTCCTGATCTCTACAGCTGATGCCATGACGAGATAAATTTCCTCATCCTTGATTTCCTGAAGGGGGAATTCCATGAATACACCTATTCCGTGAGGAATTTTCTCGAAGATTCGGAAAAATCACCAGAACGATCTACAATCGCTTTGTTGAGCTCGATAATGTTCTTCCGTATCTGTTCAAGGTTCCTGATCTGGATTTTGAGCTGAAGTAAAATATCGCGGTTATCAAACTGGCCCCGCTCAACATCGTCAATAACAAGGGAAATATTTTGTTCTACCACCTCCATCGGGTTCTTGAGTCTCATTGCCGCTTCCTTGATAAACGCAATGAACCGTTCGTTACTCTCCTTTAATGCGATCTCATCTTTCCTGATCCGTTCGGACTGTTCAGCCACAACCGTTTCCTGAACGGTCAGAAGCTCGTTTAATGAAGCTGCCATTGCTTCCAGATTGTTGAGTTTCTCCGTCATTGCATTGTTATCCATTGGTTTATTCCTCCAACATATGCCCGATTTTTCACACAAATCATCTGAAAATGGTCTTACCGTCAAAGGGTAAAATCGCAACTTTCACGCTCAGTGCAAGCGATCTGAACAGGTCGGCAGTATGCCGGGAAACGGCTACTTTGCTGAATATGATGATGGCAAAAAGGTTTCCCGAAGGCAGTATCCCGCCAAAACCAATGACCGACCTGACCCCGTACGGTATAACAAAATCCGTCTGGGCCGGAACATACCGGCTGCCAACAGCTTCCGGGATGCAGAATACATTGTAAGTAGTCTGGGCCATATCAATAACAACCTCCGGATCCGGTCGCAGTATCGTGTTGACCTCGAGCCCCATCTGCTGTATGAGCTGCCTGACCATGGGAAACGCCTCGATGAAATGCTCGCTTGGCAGGGGGATCGCCTTGTGTCCCCGGGAAGTCTTTCGTGAGTGCCAATCCGGTTCGGCACCGGCAGTTGCAAGCATGACCAGGCATTTCATTGCAGGTGATTCGGGAGATCCCTTCAGGACCTCCCGGGCAAACTCCTGCAACTCACCGTCAAGTTTATCATACGGATGAGTCTTGAAAAGACGAACCAGGGGACAGTTTTTTTCTCCCGTCTTCTGGTCAGCCAGGTTTTCGTAGAGGTAATGGACAATTTTATCGGACGCCTCTTCCATGCTGGCCGCCCCGGATCCCATGGATCGCAATGCGGCCGAGAACTCAACCATATCCTTAAGGGTAAAATCTCCAATGTTCGGCATCATATCCCCCGTTCCGGCAGGATTCCCGGTTAGCAATGGAATGCAACCGGGATTCAGGATGACCTGTCTTCCAGCGTTCAGAGCCGGCAGGATTCTGCCATCAGGCCCGATCCGGACAGGGTCATAACAATGCTTCATGGGGAGAGCCGATATATATACATTTCATCCCGCCGCTGGAACAACACGGGAAAAACCGGTCAAGGTTACGATCAGTACCCGGTTCTGCCTGGATACAACGGATGCTCCCGGAAATAACCTCCTGTTTTTCCTGGTATAGCTCCTGAAAAGATCATGATTGTCCACCGGATACAAAAATGAATATTTCCTGCCGGTCATCCGAAAAACAGATAGATATATATTAATAATGAACAGCACTTCCAGCAAGAACAGAAAAACTGCAACAACAGCAGGTTTCTGATCCGGACCTTCGGGAGTATCCACAAGTGGCCGGAGTCTCCGTACAGGACAGGTCGGGATGGGTCGAACCATGAGTAAAAAAATTTCGGAAAAAAACCTCAGTGAGATGCCCACACTCACGCTCACACTCATTTTTATGGGAATGTTTGCCCTGATATCAGTATTCGAACTTGTGCAACAGGTGCTCGAACCGGCATTGACCCCGTGGGGATCCAGGTTTATTACTATCATCGTTGCCAGTGCCTGTGCAGTATTCATTGCATTCTTCCCATTGCGGGCATTGCGGGATACCGAAACAAAGTTCAAAGCGATTTACGAAGATTCCCATGATGCCATCCTGCTTCTTGACGAAAATACGCTCCTTGACTGCAACCGGCAGGCGTTGCAGATGTTCGGGATACCTGATGTTGGGGAGCTGAGAAAAAGCACCCCTGCCGGGCTCTCCCCCCGGGTCAAACCCGGTGCTCCGGGCTTTCGGGCCACCCTTTGCGATCATATCGGGACTGAATACCAGAACGGATTCACCCGTTTCGAAGGGGATTTTCTCCGGCGCAACGGGGACCGGTTTACAGCCGACGTGGTTGTATCATCATTCACCCGGGGAAACAGGCGCCTGCTTCAGGCAGCGATCCGCGACATTTCGGCACAAAAACAAGCTGAAGCAGCATTAAAAGAGAGCAATGAACGGTTTTTTTCCTATATCCGGGAAACCGCCCTTCGGTTGAAAATCCCGGTCGAAGTTGTCCACGAAAATATCGCAGCCATGATAACAGAAATAGAAGATGGGGATACCGACAGGAAAAATCTCCTCCTCGAACTCCATCTCCAGGAAAAAAATCTTGCCCAGATCCGGCAGAATATCCTTGCCATGAACCAGAGAATTATTGATCATTTCGGGGATCTGACTCCCGCATCAAAACAACTCCTTATGGAATAGGGGCGCCTGTTCGAACAGGGATTTGGGAAATCTACCGGCTTCGGGCGCTTCCTTTCCCGCGATATCCTCTTAATATCCGGAATCACGACTGCAAGGCAGACACACGGGCGAAAGGAGCCCGGTTCGGGATCATGGTACCGAAGGGCGCATACTGGTTGCACGGTTCAGAATAATGCCGGAGTATTTCCGTCATTTATGGAGGCAATGGCTGCGTATTCAGGATACGATTGCACCGAAATCAACCAAGTCCGGAAAATGTACAATTTTTCCGTCCCACCGAAAATCAGGATTTCCCCTGAAATCACTGCACCATATGGATATGATGATGGGGGTTATTTTCCCCGCTTAATACCGTTGTTTTTTATCACCCTTCCCGAAGGGCGGTTATTTTCAGGGGATGCTCCGGCAGCGGATCTGTACCGATTTTCCAACAACCTCCTTGCCCCGCCGGGCCGTACCGAGGTCCTGAAACGGGGTGACCTCCCGATATTGATTCTGTTATTGAAAACGGGTAATATCGAAAAAAAGGAGATATCATGCAAAAGGTTAGTACGTTCTTCCGACAAGCGTTGCCTTGCCGGGTTTCCCGCAGACAATGCATTTGCCTTCCGTTGCCTTAACATACTGGGAACGGACATCAGTCCCAAGGACACTCGCGTTCGTCTTCTCCTCGATGGCATCGCCGCAGCTGCGCTCCTTGCACCAGTGGACAACCGCAACTTTCCCGTCATTGAGAGCTGCATCGAGACCATTCATGGAATCGACACTGACGAGATGGGATTTCGTGTGTTCCTCGGCCTTTGTACGGATTGCTTCGGCAATCTCTCCGAGCACGCGGGCAACACCTTCCGTGATCGTCGGGAGGTCCAGTGAGGTCTTCTCGCCGGTCCGCTTGACTGCCATGACCTTTCCTGCATCCAGATCCCTCGGCCCCAATTCAAGCCGGAGCGGGACACCGCGGAGCTCCCACCAGTAATATTTGGCACCGGGGCGCATGTCGCGGGTATCCATCTTCACACGGAACCCGGCAGCTTTGAGATCCGATTCCAGTTTCTGTGCGGCTGCAAGCACGTCCTCGTGCCGCTTGCCGATGGTGATCGGGACAATAACTGCCTGGACCGGAGCAGCAGCCGGGGGGAGGATGAGGCCCTTGTCATCGCCGTGCAGGCTGATGAGCGCAGCAATACACCGCTCCGAGATCCCGTAACAGGTCTGGTTTGCGAGCTGCTGGGCGCCGTCCTTGTCCTCGTACGTGATGGAGAAGGTCTTTGAGAAGTGGGTGCCGAGGTGGTGGACGGTTCCGATCTGGAGGGTCTTGCCATTGGGCATGATCGCGTCCACGGCTATGGTATAGTCAGCACCGGGGAACTTGTCCCAGTCCGGGCGCTTTGAGATGATAATCGGGATAGAGAACCCGTCGTAGAACTCGCGGGTGAGTGCGATCTCGTACTCTACCTGGGCCTCGGCCTCGTCCCAGGTTGCATGGACCGTGTGGGATTCCATGAACGAGGTGATCTCCCGAAGGCGGATGAGCGGGCGGGTCTGCTTGGTCTCGTACCGGAAGGTGTTGACGATCTGGTAGTACTTCATCGGCAGGTCTGCATGGGAGCGGAGCCAGAGCGCGTACATCGGGTAGATGGCAGTCTCGCTCGTGGGCCGGAGGGCTAACTTGACATCGAGGGGCGTTGTGCCGCCATGGGTCACCCAGTACACCTCGTCCTCAAAACCCTTGATGTGCTCGGCCTCCTTCATGAACTCCTGTTCGGGGATGAGGAGCGGAAAGAGCGTTTCCTGGTGGTCCCGGTCAAGGAGATCCCGGAGCCGGTTGTACACGAACTTGCGGATCGCAAACCCGTAGGGGTACCAGACATAGAGGCCCTTGACCGGGTAGCGGACATCCATAATCTCTGCCCGCCAGAGGAGATCATTGAACCATGCAGAAAAGTCCTGTTTCTGGGGCAGGGTCCCCGCGTCGTCATCCATGTGAAAAAACCCTCTAAGCTACTAAATGTATGACAACCGGCGTAATAAAAGCCTCGACGCACGCGGCAACGGCAACAAGCGGAAGCACCCAGAGAAGAAAGAGCCGGGAGAGATTCCTTACCTCACCTTCAGTATCCGGCCCGCCGTACCACTCCGCAATGAGGGCCTGGGCAAGGAGGATCCCAAGGGCTCCTGAAATGATGAACGCCGGGATCTCGAAGATTCCGTGCGGGACAATGGCGGCAGCAACAAACAGGATACTGTGGTCCTTGTGGATAACCTCCATTATAGCTCCTATCACAATCCCGTTCAGGCTCATGATGAAGATGGTGAGGATGCCAAACGATGCCCCCCCAAGGAAGAGAAATATGCAGGCCTCAAGATTGTTGAAGAAGAGCTTGGCGCAGAGATCAGGAGCATTATCAGGAGACATCTGGCTCCCGACTTCTTTCTGGAACAGTTTTATGAGATTCTGGCCAACCTCCGGGTTCTGGGCAGACCCCACCCAGCCTACCGTGAGCGTTGTACAGAAAAGGAGGAGAACGATGATGAGGGCATTGGTCAGGCGCGGATCAGACATACAGGACCATCCGGACCATGTCCCGGACCCCCGGCGCAAAACCGACAACGATCATCGCAAGCATAACGAGGTGCCAGAATGCAGTATTTGCCTCTTTGCGGTACAACTGCATGATATAGATTGCCGGGAACAGGACCACGAGCTTTAAGGGGAACATAACAAATGCCGTGCCGGTGAGGTTGATTAAGGATGAACCTACGACATGGACCTCAGTGTACTGGACAGCGGGGTGAAGGTCGATGCCGAAACTGGTGGCGCTGGCATCGAAAAGCTGGCCGAAGAGCAGGGCGATATAAAGCGGGTCACGGACATACTCCCAGCGACAGACATACCGCATGAACGCCCAGACAAGGGCCGTTGCAACGATGGCTATCAGGGGGATGATGGTGAGGACATAGAGATCGATGCCCTGGTGGGTTGTGCTCCATGCAACGAGAATGAGCGAGGAGACAAAGACCGAGAATACTCCCATCCAGAAGTAGAAGGTGAGGATATTTTTGGTGAATCCCTGGAGCGTCAGGTACCGGGAGAGGAAGAGGATCGCGATCGTATAGAAAAAGAGAACAAAGTAGATGAGCGGCGTGATGAGGAGGTACTTGAAATCGCCGGTGATCATGCCGGTATCTTCGATAACCCGGACAATGCCCCCGAGGATAACATAGGGAAGGGTGGCAAGGACAAAGGTGGCATCGATCTTGAAACCAATATCAGCAAGCCAGGTGGACTGCGAGAGCCAGCGGTAGAGTAAATAAACGCCGGCAACGAGAATTATCGCGTAGGTGAGGGTATCGACTACGTTATAAGGCTGGCCCTGGGTGATGGGATCGATGTAGTATTTGTATATGAAATCACTAATCATCCATGATAAGAATGAGCGCAGATGCAATAAAATTACTCAAACCCAAAGTCTTTGACAAGTCCAAGTGGATGCAGCTGCCCCGTGATGTTGTTATCGGGCACGATGTCCTCACCCAGATTCCTGCTGTCTGCAAAGACCTCAAGCTCGGATCATCTGCGCTGCTTGTTTCCGGTAAAGGTACCATGGGTCTTGCCGGAGAGAAGGTGATGTCCGTTCTTTCGGGCACCTGCACCGTGAAACCGTTCCTTGCAGAAGAGATCAGCATCCCGGTGATTAAAGAGGGGGAGAAGGCGGCAAAAGGCGTGGATTTCCTGATCGGGGTTGGCGGGGGCCGGGTAATCGATACCGCGAAGATCGTCAGCTACAATCTCGATCTCCCGTTCATCTCTGTCCCTACTGCTGCATCCCATGATGGCATAGCTTCTGCCCGGGCTTCAGTGCCCATGGCCGAGGGACACTCGTCACTGGAAGCTGAGCCCCCGATCGCGATCGTAGCCGATACCGGCATCATCGCCACTGCCCCCCACCGGCTCCTTGCGGCAGGCTGTGCCGATGTGATCTCGAATTACACGGCTATCCTTGACTGGGAACTTGCCCACCGGATCAAAGGCGAGCCGGTGAGCGAATACGCCATTGCCCTCTCAAAGATGACTGCCGAGATCCTGGTCAAGGATGCGCACCTGATCAAGCCCAACCAGGAGCAGTCCGCGTGGCTGGTGATAAAAGCACTCGTATCAAGCGGTGTTGCGATGAGTATTGCCGGATCGTCCCGGCCGGCAAGCGGCGGGGAGCACAAGTTCTCCCATGCCCTTGACCGGCTGGCCCCCGGTAAAGCGCTGCACGGCGAGAGCTGCGGGATTGGCACCATCATCTCCATGTACCTCCACGGTGGCGACTGGAGGGGGATTCGGACCTCGCTCAAGAGTATCGGGGCCCCGACAACTCCTGCGGAGATCGGGATCGGGGATTCCGTTGCCGTCGAGGCTCTCCTGATGGCAAAGACTATCCGTCCGGAGCGCTTCACCATATTTGATATGGGGATTACCCGGGAATCGGCTGAGAATCTCGTGCAGATGCTGTATAGGGAGTGAGGTGAACCGGCATGACAGAGACCAAGACGAAAGTAACACTTGTCGGGACCGTTCTTGCAAGGCAGGGAGTTGAGTTCATTTACGAGGGTGAGATTTCGGGGTGCGAGACCTGCAAGGTCAAGAAGGCCTGCAATAATCTCCAGAAAGGCAGGAAGTACCGGATCGTGACCGTCCGTACTACCCACCACGAGTGCCCGGTCCACCTCAACGGCGCTACCGCTGTCGAAGTGATGGATGCACCGATCACGATCCTTATTAATTCGGATATGGCAATCGTCAACTCCAAGATCAAGCCCGAGATAACCTGCAACAAGAGCAACTGCAGGAGTTATGCCCTCTGCCGCCCCGAGGGAGTGGTGGATGGCGAGAAGTACGTGGTCACCGATGTGCTTGGGAATGCCCCGGACATCTGCGAGAAAGGCCGCTCGCTCAAACTGGTCGAGATCCGGCCGGTGTGAAAGAACCCGGTTTTAAACGGGTCACACATTTCTGATATTTTAACCGGAGTTTAATTGAATAAATTTCATCGCGATCATGATCCCGATTGAAAACCGCTCAGGGATCAATCAAACCTTGATTTCAAAAATTCAACCGGACTTTGATTTTTTATGTACAACCAGACCCTGATGGTAAAATTTTTGCCAGACTTTGATTAAAAAATGAGATCCCCGGGCCATCCTCCGTCGTGGAATGCCGGATTGCATGTATGCAGATGTGGTTGACTTTTCATAACCAGACCCTGATTGAAAATTTTTTGGCAGACTTTGATTTTCTTTTTTCAACCGTACCTTGATTTCCAAATTTTCATGACGATCAGGATCGTGATTGAAAAACGGATCCGGATCAATCAGACTTTGATTCAAAACTTACAACCACAATCCAGATTAATGAAATCCAGCAAAGAAGCTCCCACTTCCAAGGTCAGCATTTTTTTTGGATTCTAAGGAAAAATTTCGAATACTCCGTAAGACGTGGATCTGCTCGATAATTGTAAATCTCAATCCGTCATGGATGTTGAACACTGGCCGGAAACGTTCAAAATTTCACCAAAACAGATGTCATCACAATTATCGGGAGGAACTCCGGCTGTTGAGGGGTTGAAATGTCCTCACCAATGGTGATATGAATCCT
This sequence comes from Methanoregula sp., assembly GCA_041645355.1. Lineage (GTDB taxonomy): Archaea > Halobacteriota > Methanomicrobia > Methanomicrobiales > Methanospirillaceae > Methanoregula. The sequence goes on along the minus strand of JBAZQF010000001.1, from coordinate 231,585 downwards.
ATTACGTGATTCAATCTGATCAGATTGGGCTCCACGGTATATGTACCGTGATATATAGTGCTACTTGCCAATGTCATGCTCCCTGTTTCATAATCGGTTCCCCGGTTCTGAACATTTCGTTCTGTTGAAAAACACCTGCTTATAGAGTATTCCACAAACCGGGCAACCAAAATCCTCCGACCGTACCTCCCCGTATCAACCGGGCTGCAGGCCCCGATATCTAGTGCGCCGCACCTGTAGATGGTAATGCTAATTCCAGATATATCCGAAAAAAGGTGATTCGCAGTGATATCTTGTCAGACAGCATTCCAGTCGAGCAGCGTTGCAACCGGCTCGCCACCGACTACTGCCACGATTTTATACGATGTGTAAGTAGGTATATCATTAGTTTCAGTGTACGTATCGGGGGGGACATCACCCGGATTCATGTCCCCTATGTGAGCCCCATTTATATAATAATAATACACTGCATCGTAATATTTGGGTCCGTAGGGTCCAAAAACCCATGTATAGACATAATTCGTTCCGTCAAAGGTAACGCTCATGGTGATGGATTCATAATCATTCGCGGACGAAGAAGTTGTGCCCTGAATAACCGATCCCCAATTCTTGTCAAAGACCACCTGTTTCGACCCGTCCGCAAACGAGGCTACCATGACTGTCCGGCCATCGCTATCGGTACCCACCGTGCAACTTTGGCCAACCTTGGGAGCACTGCCCGTACAGTTGGTAATGCTGCTCCCCGAGACAAGGTCAATCGAGGTTACCGACTTGAGATCCGCACCTCCCTGGACCGTGAAGACTATCCCTGTTGTGCCTTTGTTTGCCGTGATTGCCACTGCTTTTGACCCGCCGCTCGTTCCACCGACGCTAAACGCAACAACGGTAACAACTGCAGCAAGGATTAATACTGCTACAATAACCAGAATTACACCGGCGATATGAGATATTGCTTCTTCGGACCTAGGATATACCATTCTTCTCCACCTGCCGGTAGGATTCCTTAACCGGCAACGTATTCGTATAATGTAGTTCCTCTCTGACCGGCAACATAAGCATTTCGTTTTAATTTTTATCATGCACCATACTGCACAACAAGAGAAGATCCGGTATTCATGGCCGGGAATTTACCCTGAAAACCACCCGTCCGGGTGATCCCGGGAGAACCCATGAACTGCAGACGTGGGTGAATACGATCGGCATTCCCGCGAGATCAGAAGGGTCAGGGGGTGAAGACAGGGGAATGAACCTGCATTCAGCCCTGACTGCCCATACCCGTTCTGCAAAACTGAACACTCCCAGGAACAATCAAACCCGGCAAAAAAGGAATTCGGGAGACAACCCGGATGCTGCTGCCCTTCGCGCCTCGCCTTGCCTATACGGCAGTAAACGTATGATCGTAGATGAGTAAGGTTGAAGTGTCCGGGTGGCGTGCATAGACCGTAACCTGTGCAGGTTCGTTTGATGAAAACCAAAATTGACCAACATATGCATCTGTCTGAGCCGCAGTTAAGGTACCAAGTAAACTGCCATTTTCATACCAGTCATATACTGCATCGGCACTTTTTGGTCCGGGTGTTGCTGATGTTAACGTAATCGTATAGTCAGCTGGCAATGGACCGCCGGTCCGGGTCAAGACTATCGTATAATAATCGCTTGCAGTCGAACCGCTGCTTACAACGGATCCCCAGTTCTTGTCAAATACCACCTGCTTTGACCCATCCGCAAACGTGGCCACCAGGACGGTCCGGCCGTTACTGTCAGTACCAACCGTGCAACCTTGGCCAACCTTGGGAGCACGGCCCGTGCAGTTTGTGATCGTGCTCCCCGAGACTAGGTCAATCGTTGTCACCGATCCGAGATCCGCACCTCCCTGAACGGAAAAGACGATACCGGAAGTACTTTTCTGGCCCGTGATCGCAACTGCCTTCGACAAACCATGGGTTCCGCCCATGGCAAAGACCACATAGATGACGACACCGGCAAGAATAATTAAGGCAGTTATCACCAAGATTACGCCGGTGATATGGGATACAGATTCTTCAGATTGGTTATACACCATTTCTCTCCACCCTTCCAGAAGGATATGGCCGGCAACGCATACTTATAAGAGAAGATTCTTCCTAGCAGATTTCATAAACCTTTTGTTTAAATATTCCATTTCCCTCCTGACCTGCACGGACGGGGCAGATCCCTGATACCCAACAGCCGGGTTCTCACAACAATAGAAAACCAGCGGGTTCCGGCATTCCAGTGATAAATGATACCCGGGGATTTGAGGACCCGAAAAGGAGGGATCAATGTCCTCATGAGATATGGCAGGGGAGGCGGGGAAAAAATTCCGGAATCAGCGATCCGCAAGCTCCCATACCCGTTCCGCCAGGCCGACCAGCTCCCCGTACCCCTCAAGATCCCGCCGCCATCGCCCTGGTATCGCATCCAGTCCCCAGTATGCCCCGGCCAGTGCGCCGGTGCAGGCCCCGATCGTGTCGGCATCCCCTCCAAGGTTGATGGCGGAGAGAAGAGCATTCTCTAAGGTCTTTGCGTTCATGAAACAGCTGAGGGCCGCATGCGAACACTCCACCGCATCCAGGCCGGGGATTACCGGATAATTCTCATAACTGCCCAGCACAGCATGTACCTCATTGTCGGTACAAAGCGACCGGGCATGCCGGAACGCGGTCTTCCGGGGGATGCCGCGGCACAGGTCGCTTACCATGGTATTGAGGAATGCCGAGCAATGCCCCGCAACCGGGTCAAAGTGGGTGACCCGGGAACAGGCAAGACTCATCTCGTAAACCCTGGGGGCGGGATAGAAGATCCCAAGGGGAAATCCCCGCATAACGCTCCCGTTGGACCGGCTGCTGCCACGGCGTTTGTGGACCTGCCATGCTGCCAGGTGCGGCACGGTCCCGGACTGCAGGAGCATAAAGAAAAGAGAGGATGTCGGGCCGTACCATTCCGGGCGTTTTTCGTACCCGGAAACAAGACGCAATATAAGGTCTTTTTGGTCAAAGCCCCTGCATGCACCAAGCGATTCTGCAACCGCAATGGCCTGGAGGGTGTCATCGGTCACCTCCCCCTTTTTCCGCAAATGGCGCCCACCGGGACGCATTTCAGTCACCCAGGGGCCTATTTGGGGAGATCCTTCCAAAGGCGCACCCAAAGCGTCGCCAATTGCGAGCGCAACAAGGGATCCCACGTGCCGCAGTTTACCTGTTATAAATCTCACCAATAAGGTATATCTGCACCACAAAAAAAAGGATCAGTTTAGAGAAGGTGATAGTGTGCAAAAGGAAGAGCTACTGCATTTACATATGCTGATGATCCACATCAAAAAGTATTACGAAGGCATCACCAACGAAGAAGTCGGAACTGAACGGTACAATTCCCTTGAAATTTCACCTGTCCATATCCACAAGGACAAGAAAGCCCACAAAGACGCTCTCCTCACTCTCGGGGGCGAGATCGTAACCCATATCCACGGACATTCCATGCCTGTGGTGAACTACTCTTCTGAACCTGCATCCCCCAAAGTTGCAGCCGAACATTAATCTCTTATGGATGAAGCGCTGGCATTCCGGGAGATCATCTCCCGCATCCTCAGCCTTCCGCCCGGTGACGCAGCGGTAGTTGCTGTCAAGATAGATATCTGCCGGAAGTACGGGTTGTCTGCGGTACCGAAGAACTCTGCCATCCTGGCAGCTGCAGCACCGGATGAGCGGGAGATCCTGCGGAAGATACTGCTCGTGAAGCCTACCCGGACATTATCGGGAGTTGCACCGGTAGCCGTGATGACCTCGCCGTATCCCTGCCCGCATGGCAAGTGCCTGCCCTGCCCCGGAGGTCCCGATCACCCGTTCCACTCCCCCCAGAGCTACACCGGGGAGGAACCGGCAGCAAAAAGGGCGCGGGAGCATGATTTCGACCCGTTCCGGCAGGTGCATGCACGGCTCGAACAGTTCGAGATCCTCGGCCACCGCGTGGACAAGGTGGAACTGATCGTCATGGGCGGGACCATGACTGCCCGGCCAAAAGAGTACCAGGAAGAGTTTGTCTCGCGCTGCATCGAGGCGATGAATACGTATCCGGGTGGCGCTCCCTCGCAAAGCCCGCTCCCGGTCCCTGAAGTCGGGGCAGGGAACGAGACCTCGGCCATCCGCTGTGTGGCAATTACGTTTGAGACCCGGCCGGACTGGTGCCGGCGTGAGCATATCGAACAGATGCTTGACCTCGGGGTGACCAAGGTTGAACTCGGTGTCCAGCACGTTGACGATGAGATCCTTGCCTACAACCGGCGGGGCTGCACCGTCGCAGACACGGTCGAGGCAAATACCCTCCTCCGCGATGCGGGGCTTAAAGTCGGGTTCCACATGATGCCCAACCTCCCGCACTCAGATATTGAGTCCGACCGGCACATGTTCGAGATTATCTTCTCGGATCCCCGGTTCAAGCCGGACTTCCTCAAGATCTACCCGACCCTCGTCACCCCCGGCTCCGAGATCGAAGACCACTGGCAGCGGGGGATCTATTCGCCTTATAAGGAGGACGAGCTCGTGGATCTCATCGCGTATGGCAAGTCCCTGATCCCGGAGTTCACCCGGCTCCAGCGGATCCAGCGGGATATCCCGGCAAAGCTGATCGTTGCCGGTTCAAAGCACTCCAATTTCCGGCAGCTGGCCCAGAACCGGCTCAAGGCAACCGGCCGGCACTGCCGCTGCATCCGCTGCCGTGAGATAGGGCGGCTCCCGTCGGGGGTTGAATCGGAACTCCGGATCCTCCAGTACGAGGCCTGCGGGGGGACCGAGCATTTCATCTCGGCGGTTTCAGGAGACTCGCTTATCGGGTTTGCCCGCCTCCGGTTCCCTTCTTCAGTGTTCCGGCCGGAACTGGAAGGAGCAGCACTCCTGCGGGAACTCCATGTGTACGGGAGCCTTGTCTCGGTTGGAAAGGATGCGGAATCCGAGGAATGGCAGCACCGGAATTTCGGGAGGGTGCTTCTTGCAAAGGCCGAGGAAACCGCCAGGGGAGCGGGGTTTATCCGGCTTGCAATCATGAGCGGTATCGGCGTGCGCCCGTATTACCGTAAGATGGGTTATGAACGCAGGGGTCCCTATATGATCAGGGAACTTGTATGAACCCGGCAACAACCGAATTCCTCCGCCAGCGTTTTTCTGAGTATTACCGGAAGGCGGTCCTCCCCGCGCCCTCATCCCTTGAGCAGCGCGAATGGGGTTTTGTTCTCTTCAATGCCGGCTCAGCCGAGATGCGCATGCGGCGCCACGTGGGCTTCTCCAGCCGGGATGAGCTCGGGGATTACATCCGGAACCTCATCCCTCGTCACACCTACTACTCCACAGCCTATTACGAGAAGCCGGATGCCGGGACGATGGCAGAGAAGCACTGGCTCGGGGCCGACCTGATCTTCGACCTCGATGCCGATCATATCGTCCGCGGTCCCTATGACCAGATGCTGGCCCGGGTCAAGGAAGAGACCGGAAAACTCCTCTCCATGCTGACCGACGAATTCGGGATAAACAAAAAAGTGATCGAACTCGTCTTCTCCGGGGGGCGCGGGTATCACGTCCACGTGAAGGATATCGCATTCCGGGGCTGGGGCAGTGCCGAGCGCCGGGAGCTGATCGATTATGTCTGCGGGATCGGGATCGATCCTGCCACCATGCTCTCGGGTAAGATCCCGCCGTCACCCGGATGGCCGAAACGCTACCGCGAGGCGCTCCTTGAGACCCTCCGGTGGCTCGGGAGCATGCCGGAAGATGAGGCTCTTGTGTTCCTGACCTCCCTTGAAGGGATCGGGAAAGATTCGGCGGGAACCTTCTTAAAAAAACTCGGGGAGATCGCAGGCGATATCGAGAAGCGGCCGACCGGGATGATCCTAAAAAACCGCGTTCTCCTGGCCCTCGTAAGCCAGCAGGACGGCGAATTTAAAAAACGCCTGCTCGCCCGCGCCGCCCTCGCCGATGAACCGGTCACGACCGATACAAAAAGGCTGATCCGCATGCCCACATCCCTCCATGGAGGCAGCGGGATGCGGGTCCAGCCGCTCGAACTCCGCGATCTGGCTGATTTTGATCCCCTCACGGACGCGGTGGTCTTTGGCACCCGCGATGTCAGGGTGGACCTGAAATTTGCCATGAAGATGCCGATGCTCGGAAGTACTTATGAGCTCCAAAAAGGCATCACTACAGTACCGGAAGCAGTTGCCGTGTTCCTCTGCTGCCGCGGCATTGCGGAGATCGCATAAGGGAAAAGACCATGCAACTTGACGACCTGCGAAGCATCCTGCTCTCCGAGCGGGAGACCGGGAGACTCACCTCAGTAGCCCCGGATATCTTCGAGAAAGGTCACGCGGAGTTGTCCGCAATCACAAAAAAGGTGTACGAATTCGAGGATCCGTTCTCGGATGATGCCCGCGCCCACATCGATGAGACCCTTTCAATCCGGCAGACTCTCCAGGATCTTTTTGCCATCAGATCCCGTAAGATCATCGCCCTCACCATCATGCATGCGGAAGGGAATTATTATGACCGCGAGGAAGTGAAACGGATGATCCCGGCCGAGAGGGCGATGTTTGACGAGATTACCGCAAGCATTGAACAGTGCCAGAACGTCCTCCTGCGTAATGCTCCCGCACTCCCGCACCCGGTGCACGCGCATCCGGCCGCAGCGCCTGAAACCGTGGACGATGATGCCGGGGAGCCTGCGCTGTTTGCGGATGCGGAAGAGGGCGGGCTTTCTCCTGAACCCCTGCGGGCAGATGCACCAATCTCCCACCCCTGCGCCCTTGTCCGGGTTCTTTCAGACATGGAATCGTTCATGGGAGTTGATGGGAGGATTTATACCCTCTCAAAGGGAGATATAGTGACGCTTCCTGAGCGGAATGCTGCGGTCCTATCCGAGCGCAACATAGTCTTAAATATCAATCTTTGCAAATAATATTGGTATTCGATATCCACATTATCGGTGAAAATTTTATGAAAATGCCAGCGAAATTCACAACCTATTGTCCTTTCTGCCGGACCCACCAGGTACACGAGGTCGAGAAGGTAAAGAAAGGCAAAACAACGGGCCTCCACTGGATAGACCGCCAGAAGGCACGGAGAGGCAGAGTAGGCAACATGGGTAAATTCTCCAAGGTGCCCGGCGGCGACAAGCCGACGAAGAAGATCAATGTCCGGTACCGCTGTGTCACCTGCAAGAAAGCGCACCTGCGCAAGGGTTACCGTGTCGCAAAATTCGAGCTGACGGAGTGAGAATATGGTAAGCCAGATTCGGGAAAACCGGAGCAAATTCTACAAGGTAAAGTGTCCGGACTGTGAGAATGAACAGACAGTCTTTGAGAAAGCAAGCACCGTTGTCAAGTGCGTAGTCTGCGGGCACGACCTTGCAACACCTACCGGCGGCAAGGCTAACTTCAAGGCTGAGATCGTCTCAGAGCTCAAGTGAGACCGCCCATGCAGGACAGAGAGTGGCCACAGGAATCAGAACTTGTCGTCTGCACAGTAGAGAACGTCAAGGATTTCGTAGCGTTCGTTTCGCTGGATGAGTATGGTGGCCGCCAGGGGCTCATCCCCATCTCTGAGATTGCAACAGGCTGGATCAAGTATATCCGCGACCACATCCGGGAGGGCCAGAAGATTGTCTGCAAGGTCCTCAATGTTGACCGGAGCCGTGGCCACATTGATCTTTCCTTAAAGGACGTCAACGAACACCAGCGCCGCGAGAAGATACGCGAGTGGAAGAATGAGAGTAAAGCCCAGAAGTGGCTTGGGTTCGTTGCAGAACAGACCGGCGAGTCCGCGGCTGAGATCGAGGACGTTATTTTCAAGAAGTACGGGGCGTTCTACCCGGTCTTTGAAGATATCGTGATCGAGCCCGAGACCACGCTCAAGAAGCTCGGGTTTTCAAAGAAGATCACGGAAATACTCCTGAAAGTCGCGCAGGAGAGCGTGAAAGTGCCCCAGGTGGAAGTAACCGGGCACCTGCACCTGACCTGCACGGAACCCGACGGTATCACGGTCATAAAAAACGCCCTCAAGAAAGCAGGTGCTGACCAGAAGATCGGCGGGGTAGGGGTTGAGCTCCTGTACCTCGGCGCACCAACCTACCGCATCAAGGTTGTTGCCCCTGATTACAAGAAGGCCGAGAAGGCTATCGAAAAGGCTGCAAATGCCGCCATCGCCGTTGTCGAGAAGGCCGGCGGTGAGGGCAAGCTCGTCAAGAAGCCAAAGTCCGGGAAGAGCTGATGAGCGGGCGAATCCGTCACTGCACAGCAGATCATACCTATACTCTTTCTCCCACCTGCCCGGTCTGTGGCAGACCGACTGCAGTCGCCCACCCGGCACGCTTCTCTCCTGAAGACAAGTACGGGAAATACCGGAGGATGGCAAAGCATGATTGAGGACATAACAATCCGGTATCTCGACAGTTTCAAAGATAAGACACTTGCCGATCCTGTTTTTATCGAGGGGCTTCCCGGCATCGGCCAGGTAGGCAAACTCGTGGCCGAGTACATGATCCACATGCTCGGGGCCGAAAAGATTGGCGAGATCCATTCGATCTACCTTCCCCCGCAGGTTATCCTGGACGAGTCCGGCCTTGTACGGCTGGCAAGAAACGAGATCTACCTGTACCAGGGCGGGGGAAAGGACCTTGTCTTCCTTGTCGGGGACCACCAGAGCACCTCGAACGAGGGGCACTACCTGCTGGCAGATGCCTATTGCGAGATTGCTGAGGAGCTGAAAGTAAAGCGCATTTACACGCTGGGAGGGTTTGGCGTGGGCCACCTGGTGAACGAGCCCCGGGTACTGGGTGCCATGAACCGTTCGGAACTCAGGCCCGAGCTGGAAGCTTGCGGTGTCCGGTTCGACCGCGAGGAGCCGGGGGGCGGGATCATCGGGGCTGCCGGCCTGATACTCGGCCTCTCGGCAGGGCGCGGGATCGATGCCGTCTGCCTGATGGGCGAGACAAGCGGGTACCTGGTAGATCCAATGGCTGCAGCATCAGTTCTTGCGATCCTCTCGAAACTTATCGATGTACCGGTAGACCCGACCCGGCTCAACGAGCGTGCATCCGAGATGGAGAGGGTTATCGAAGGGCTTGTCGAAGGCGAGAAGCTCAAAGATGAAGAGCTCTCGTATATCGGGTAAGCTGGCGCAAACCGGATATTCCCGCATTTTTTATTGTCCGGTCAGGAAATATCGGCCGGTGCCCTCAAATATGCTTACCCCCCATGCGGCAGGATCGGTTTCCTTTGTCATTATATAGGGAGCCGTTTTGATACTGATCCATGGAGCAACACGCGGTCTTCCCTTGTCTTATAGTCATGATCATGGTATGTGCAGCATTTTCCGGATGCACTTCCCCATCCGGGGTTGATCAGACGTCTGGACAATCCCGTACGGGAACACCGGGACAACCTTCTTTTACACAAGCAGGTTATGCAACTGGGGTTTCTGCCAATACCCTGAAATCCATAACTCCTCTTCCTGCAGGTATGACCCTGCACAGTTTCGCGTATGCCCTGAATGGCAGGAAAGGTACGATCTCTGTTCCCCTCTCCGATCAGGTCTTTGCCGATTACGCCAGGAGACCTGATCCCGTGGATAAAGGTGCGGATGCCCGGGACAACAGCACCTATTTCCTGCAGTATGTCAATGATGCAGAACAGCAGCCGTACATCTCGGCTCTTGCACAGGCAATTCAGGCACAAACTCCAATAAAGGATGACCAGGCCCGGATTGCGGTCAGTCTCGTGCAGCACATTCCCTACAAGGAAGGTGGCAGCCAGTACCGTTACCCGTATGAGGTGATTTACAAAAACCAGGGTGTCTGCGGGGAGAAGTCAATCCTTCTTGCCCTCCTCCTCAAAGATCTCGGGTTTGGATCAGCCGTTTTCTACTTCCTCCCTGAGGATCATATGGTAACCGGTATCCGGGCAGATTCCCCGTATGATTTCAGGAATTCCGGGTATGCATTCATCGAGGCAACGGAGCCGTTTATCATCACGGATTCAGTAACCGATCCTCTTGCCACGAATAAATTCACGAGCACCATGGAGATCACACCGGTCGGGACTGGCCAGGCTTTGCAGTCCGTGACAAGCGATGCTGCCGATGCAAAGGCATGGGCGGCTCTTAAGGCCAAGGGACTGACTCTTTCAAACACCGATTATGCAGCGTGGCAGGCGCTGGATACAAAATATGGAGGGCTGTATGTCACTGCCGAGAACCCGGGGGGCAAAAGGGGTACATCCTGATCGAAGTAAAGGATCATTCTCCATACAGAGAGATCCCGGTATCTGGGTGAGAAAACCCATCACCAACAACCTCATGAGGAATAGTGCTGAAGATCCAGTAGGACCATGACTGACGAATTTTCCGATATTCCGGTATTCATGGAGGATATGGCAGAGTCAATACGGAAGACCGCACTGCTGCTGGACAGGGCAGAAACCACGGCATTTTTTCAGCAGATGCTCTCGGCAAAAAGGATCTATGTAGCCGGGGCGGGCCGGTCCGGGATCATTGCCCGGGCCTTTGCCCTCCGGCTGCTTCACCTGGGACTTGATGTGTACGTGGTCGGGGAGACGATCACCCCTGCGATGCTTCCCGGCGATACGCTGGTGGTATTCTCAGGATCGGGCGAGACGCATACCATGGCAACGTTCTGCAGCACGGTAAAAGACCTGGGGGGTAAGGTCTGCCTGGTCACTGCTACTGCGGATTCGACAATGAGCCGCATGGCAGACGTTGTAGTGAACCTGGGCGATCTCACCGGGTATTACCGTAAAAATACCGCCACCTTCGAGGAACGGCAGATGACCGGGCAGTACCGGTCGGTTGCATCCGCGTTCGCCCCGCTGGGTACGCTTTTTGAGACACTCGCTCTTGTCTTTTCCGACGCGGTCATCTCTGCGCTGATGGTTGCGCGAAAAGAGGGTGCCGGGGAGCTCAAAGGACGGCTTACCAATATTCAATGATTGCATGAGAAGGTCACAACTCATTCCTGACAGGAAATCACAGCCGGGGGAATGCCCGGGGTCAGAACAGGGTCCTCTTCCTTTGCTGATTGTTTACCCCTGGTTCATCCGAATTATTTTTTATCAGATCGAACCCGCTATCCTGCAGACCGTTTCGTTTTCGTACCCGGGCAGCACCAGCTGGTGTAAATCGGGGTATATATAATTTAGAAACCGTTATCCCGCATTGGAGGAATAGGACTGCTATTCTCTTACACGGGAGGAAGCCTGTGCAGCACACTTTGTTGAAAAAATACCGAATCGCCATCCTTTTCTGTCTTGTGTTAGTGAGCATCTTCCTCCAGATAACAACCGCAGCTGCGCCGGAAGGGCATATGAACCTCTCATATGAAGAGATGCAGGAAGAGCATCTCATCTATGATAATGCAACGGTTTATGATGCAGTATCAGCTATCGCGGATGCACCCCCATCTCTCGCCAACGAGTTCCCCAAAACCTCCTATGCCGACTGGAACCAGGGCGATTGCGGGAACTGCTGGGTGTGGGCCGGAACCGGCACGCTCGCCCAGTCCCTGTACAGGTTCACCGGCACTTCCACGCCGGTATCGGTCCAGTTTTTCAATTCGAATTATATGGATGGAAACATTATCATGACCAAACCCCACGACTGGGCCTGCACCGGGGGGTTTGCCTACACGTTTGCCGATATTTATACAACCGGCCTGAACCAGTCCTATGCAGGGGGGCCGTTTGTTGTTCCCTGGAGCAATTACAATGCCTCGTACAAGGATGCTGCTGTGCCGGATAACGGGTATGTCCAGACAGCACTCCCGAAAAATCTCATGACCGTCACACCAAACCGCGGGTTCGACCGGGTAGAGGCACAGCGGGTGCTCGTAAACCCTCCCTCGAACCAGACAGCCGCTGTGGAAAATCTCACGCTTGCACTGACCGACGGAAAGGTTGTATTTTATACCATGAACTGGCCGAATGCAACTGGGTTGACACAATTCAGCAGCTTCTGGAATTATCAGCCGGATGATATCTGGGACATGGATGTTTTCAACCAGACCTTTTACAACGAGTCCTCAGGAGAAGGATCGGGTCATGCCATGATCCTGATAGGGTACAATAAGACCGATTCGGACAAGGCAAACCAATACTGGATCGTACAGAACAGCTGGGGGAATTCCACTTCCGGAAGGCCCAAAGGACAGTACAAACTCAAAATGTGGATGGATTACAATGCAACGTTCAATAATACCGAATGGACGACGCAGGAGTTCTGGGTCTTCAATGTATCCTGGAAAAATGATCCCACGGTGAGCAGCATCACCCCTTCAACCGGGCAGAATACCGGCAGCGTGGAGATCACCAGCCTTGCAGGAACCAGTTTCGCAAGCGGGGCAGAGCTGATCCTGAAGTCATCGAGCCTGAACCCGAGGCATGCCGGAAGCCTGGTAAACGGTACAGACGGTGCAAACCTGGAGAACCCGTACAAAGTGACCATCCAGAATAATTATGCCTATATTGCCAGTTACAACAACAGTGCTCTCGAAATCGTGAACCTGACGAACCCGATGTCACCGGTGCATGAGGGCCGGATCCTGAACGGAGACGGGGGTGCCCTTCTGAACAGTCCCATCGATGTGGCGGTATCCGGAAATTATGCCTATGTTGCCAGTTATGGTGATAATGCTCTTGAGATCGTGGATATCTCAAACCCGGCTGCACCGTCTCACAAAGGTAAGATCGTCAACGGCACCGGTGGAGCGCAGCTCGCCGATCCCAGGAGCGTTAAGGTTGTCGGGAATTACGCGTATATTGCCAGTTCGGGCAATCATGCTCTTGAGATCGTGGATATCTCAAACCCGGCTGCACCGGTCCATAAAGCGAACATATCGGACGGTGAAGGGGGAGCGCTCCTGAATTGCCCGGTCAGCGTTGATATTGTTGAGAATTTCCCGTATGCCTATGTTGCAAGTCCGGGCAGCAATGCGCTTGAGATCGTAAACATCTCCAATCCGTCGGCTCCTGAGCATTATGCGAGCATAACCGACGGTACCGGCGGAGCCCAGCTCAAGGAGCCTGTGCGGGTCAAAGTTGCGGGATACTATGCCTACATTGCCAGCAATACCAGCAATGCCCTTGAGATCATCGATATCAGCAACAAGTCCGTACCGGTTCACCGGGGCAGCATTACGAAGAATGCCGGCGGCACGTACCTGAACGGCCCTGTTGATGTGGCAATCTCATCCGACTGGATGTATGCCTATGTCACCAGCTGCCAGGGGGGAACGCTTGATGTAATCGAGATATCCACCCCTTCTGCACCGGTGTACAAGACCGGGCTTTCGAACGGGGCCGGCGGGGCACTCCTGAAATTGCCAAGCAGTGTCGCACTCTCACGTTCCCTTGCATATGTTACCTCCCGAGGCAGCAATGCCCTTGAAGTTGTTGCACTGGATGCCATCCCTGCAACGGACATAACGGTGGTCTCGGCAAACAAGATCACCGGTACCTTTGACCTGACGGGTGCCCCGGCCGGAAGCTGGAGTGTTGTTGCAACCAACAGCAACGGACGGTTCAGCTCCCTTGACAACGGCTTTACGATTACCGCCGTCCCGCCGCCACCAACTCCCACTCCGCCACCCGATGGGGGAGATACCTCAAAGACCGCCGGCACGGGAAAAGCAGCAGCCATTACCGGCCCGGCCGGGCAGGCAAGCATATCCATCAAGACCAATTCCCTTGGCCAGACGCTTGCCCCGTATACGGTCGAGACAACAACTGCATCACCGATCGATGCAGCAGTCTCTATCCCCCAGTCAACAAAGTCGCTCACCGCATCAGGGACCCCTTTGAGTGTGGTAACGGTGACACCGGTATCCCAGGAAGCGGTTGCCGGTATTACTGCTGGCACCGCACCCCCTGAAGGAACGGTCTTTGCGGCAGGGGGTCTTGGCGTCGAGTGCTCCCCTTCGGGTGCAACCTTCGATCACCCGGTCACGATCACGTTTGGCATGACAGAATCCCAGTGGGATGCAGCGCTTCTCCAGGCAGGTGGCAGGGCAGAGGATATCACCGTCCGGTATTACGATACCACCACAAAAACATGGGTTTCCCTCCCGACAACAGCCGATCTTTACACCCACCATGTAACCGCCACAACAACCCATTTCACCCTTTTTGCGGTACTGGTCAAAACCGGCGCGGGTGCATCTGCCCACCAACGGGCTACCTATTCCTGGGAGACCCCCACCCCGGTTGCGGTGATTCACACGACGGCAGCTGTCGTCACCACCGCAACTCCCGTTCCCGTCCCCCCGCAATCTGCGCCTCAGATCCCGTTCGTCGTGATTATTGCCACAATCGCAGGCATCGGAATCCTGGCTGGCGTTATCCTGCTTCTCCGGCGCTGGTGGATCCGGAGACAGAACCCTGCATTGTTCCGGGAGTATGACTGATCCACGCACATAGGCAGTACGGCTGGCAGTGCCCTGAGGTCAATCTTTTTTGGATTGAAAGGCCACTAACAAATTCCCCTTTTTCGCCTTAAAAAAACGAAAAGATAAGCAGGTCCGGGGGAATTCCCCGGATGGATGCCCTGCCCGTTCAACCGGGGGAAAGGCTGCCGGTGACTGATGATACGACAGCCCCGTCTTTGATAGTGATAATCCTGAACTGGTCAGCAAGAGATTCAGTGTCATCGTCATAGTATGCCAGGAGACCTGCTGCATAGGTGCCGTCAGGGAGCAGGGTGTATTTCATGGTCGTGGACGGCGTAACGGTGGCCCTTGAGAGCACAAAATCCCCGGAAGTCTTAGTTTTTATGTCAAAACCGGAGGTATAACTCGTGACCTGTGTCCCGTTCCCGAAATGGTCAGGGCCACTGCCAAAGAGATCGCTGCCATCAGCCGTTGTCGTGTAGGGAATAACCGTTACCTCGGGGCTGCCCTTGCTGGTATTAATGTAGGTGATTAGTATTGCATCAGTGCTGTCCCCGTTCGCCTGCATACGAATCCATGAATTATACTCGTCAAAACCTCCTGAGGTTTTATCATCGTATACCATGTCAACGAAGATGGGCAGGGCATTATTCTGGGAGCCGGTAAAGAGGATCAGGATCTGGTCCAGGAACGATGGGGATGCAGCAGGAGCGCCCGGGAAGTAATACCACTGCCCGTCCCAAACGGGGATATGGTACAGTTTGTCAGGACCCGGATTTACCGGAACAGCACCTATCTCAAGGGCATGGGTGCCGTTGATGAGATAATACACGGCATATACATTTGCATCATGGTAGGGGTCGTTGAGCTGATAACTGCCGTTTCCGTTCCCGGTGAACCGGAGCGTCCCAAGCGATCCCGTTTTCTTGTCAATATTCTTTTTGATCTTGTCGGAGGAGGACTCTTCATTATCGCCGGAGCCGGATACTGCCGTCTGTTCCGGGACCACCGCTTTTGCTGGATCTGAAGAACCGGACCCGCCGCTTTGCGATACTTCAATCATCTTTTTGAAAAACGCATCCCAGTGGGAGCCAACCCTGACCGCGTCCCCGTACGAGTTGTACTTCGCCATATCCATGGCATCCGGTGTTGCTATCGAGATGCCGTATACAACCGGGCTGTACTCGTTGTGTCGTTCGTACAGCACCGCGCTTCTGACAACCCCGATCGTCTTTTGCACATCGGGAGCCAGTTCAGGCCTCTTTGCCTCGATGTTCTGCAGGAGGGTGACGAGATCCACGGATGTTGGTTTTCCCCCGCCGGTCACCCCCAGGCGGACTGCATCGTTATAGGCACTCTTCAGGTCATGGATACCCTGATCGGTTTCGGCGAGGGGGACCAGTTTTGCACCCAGCTCGTCAAGACTCTCCTCTATTGCCGGTATCTTACTCACGTCAATGACTGCCATGGTCTTGACTTTCCCGGCGCTCTTTGCATTCCCTTTTTTATCGATATAAACGTCGGCAACCTTCTTCATGATAGTCTGGGCATCGGTCCCGGGGTCCAGAAGAAGGGGTTCGATGATGGCGGTATATTCGTAACTTCCCCGCTGGATCTCCTCGGATCCGAGCATCACGCCGGTGTAGGGCTGGACCGTCTTTCCTACCTCGACTGAGGCCATGAGACACGCGTCAAACATGATCGGTTCGTACCGGATTCCCGATCCCTTCAGGGCACTGTCGATATCACCCATCTTCAGCTGGTTGCCGGTGTTATCATCATTCCCGATACCGTCATAGGAATTGCCATGGTCCGCGATGATGAGAATAGTCCGATCAGACGTGCGTGAGGACTTGGTCTCCTGGAGGAAGCGCAGGAGGGTTGATCCAAGGCCCATATCTGCACTGGTATCAGAATACAGGTACTGGTGGTTGCCAAAGACCCCGTCTTTTGCATCCTGCTTCAGCTGCTCCCCGGTAGCTACCCGCATCCCGCGCCACCCGTCCTTCTTTGCACCCCCGAATGCCACGACAATATCAAGTTTTGCCGGGTCGGCACTTTCTATCGCGTTTGCAATCTCCTTGAGGTCCTCGGTAGCCATTGCATCGTTGGTCTCGAGATCGCTGCCCACGATATAGGCAAGGACCTGGGTCTTTGCATGGTTTTGTGCCTGTTCGGCGGTAACGATACCAAAAACAGCGGTAAAAAGGATGATAAAAACCGTGAAGTTCAACACCCGTCTGCAAAAATCTGAACTCTCTTTCCCCATGACAGATCCCACCGGTCTTTCTTACTTTCCCTAAAAAGAGCATCCGATTTATTCGTTTCTATTCTGCGGGGGTGAAATTTTCCTGCCTTACCGGCCCGGGCGCCGGGATGAACAGCAGGCCGGGAGATGGTTCGCGTACGCGAGGTTTTCCAAGCAGCCGGATGTCAGCGGTCAGGTTTTATCCTGAAAAATGCAACAAGGTACCTGTCTATGCTCGCCACTGCTGACCTGCACATCCACTCCCCGTACTCGATTGCCGTCTCGCGCTTCATGCAGCCGGAGGAGCTGCTCAGGGGCTGCAATACGAAGGGGATCCGGGTGATCGGTACAGGCGATGCTCTCCAGCCGGACTGGATGAAAGGCTGGGGGGAGTATTTTGAGAACGAAGCCGGGATAATTGTTGTCCCGCAGGGCGAGATCGAGGACAAGAAACGGGTGCACCACGTGATCCTGGCAGAGGACCCGGCCCAGTTCTCCCAGCTCCGCGATCTGCTGGAAGGCACCTGCAAGAGTTTTGTCACCAGCGGCCGGCCGCATGTCTATCTCAGCGGGGAGGAGATTGCCAACGCCGCCCATGAAGTCGGGGCTCTTATCGGGCCGGCCCATGCGTTTACCCCGTGGACCGCAATGTACGCTTACTTCGACAGCGTTCCCGCCTGCTACGGGGATGCAAAGATCGATTTCGTTGAGCTCGGTCTCTCAGCGGACAGCTCCTACGGGGCAGCGATTCCCGACCTCTACGATATCCCGTTTTTGACCAACTCGGATGCCCACAGCCCGTACCCCGACAAGCTCGGCAGGGAGTTCAACCGTATCCGGATCAATGAGCCCACAGCAAAGGGAGTGATTGCGGCAATCCGGCAGGGAGCGGTGGCAATGAATGCCGGGTTCTTCCCGGAAGAGGGGAAGTACAACCGGACCGCCTGCACCCGGTGCTATACCCAGTACACTCTTGAAGACGCAGTGCAGCACGGGTGGCGGTGCCCTTCGGACGGGGGGATCATCAAGAAGGGGGTGTCTGACCGGGCAAAAGAGCTTGCCCGCGGAGGTGAGCCCCGTCCCCGCCCCCCGTATGTCCACATCCTCCCGCTCGCCCAGATCATCCAGACCATGGAAAGGGCTTCTTCGCCGAACACCAAAAAGTGCAAGGCGATCTATTCCACGTTTATCGAAACATTCGGAAACGAGATTGCCGTGCTCATCGATGTACCGGTGCCGGAGATCCGGGCGGTTCATCCCAATGTGGCTGATGCAATTGCCGCCCTGCGGAACGGCACGGTAACCCTGCACCCGGGCGGGGGCGGGAAATACGGGACATTCTCACTCGGGTGACATCCAAAAAAACAGAAATTTTTCCTTTTCATACTGCATTGCGAGAAAAAAGGAGATGGGTACTTCCCCAAAAAAGAACGATGCGTCAGAGACCCAGCGGGGGAGTTCCGCCATTTATCTGGATCGAATCTGCCCATCCGATAACATAGAACGCATTTCCGGTAGAGGCCATGAAACTTATCATAAACAGGCCGTTATCGGTAGGCTTGAAACCGTTCAGCCGGATGACGGATGTATTCGCCGTACCGATCAGATATGCCGTCTTATTCACGGTCAGCGAGGTTATCTTGTTGGTATTGTCCGTGGTTACCGCGAGGGTGGAATCGAAATCAGTATATTCCTCGATGAAGGTATCACAGAGTGCATAGCTGGGTAACGAATGACTTGATATGGTCGTCCCGTTGGGAAACGTCATCATGACATAGGTCTCGGCCGCAAGCCCGCCCGTCATCTCCCAGATGGAGGGGGCCGCCCCATAGATAGTAAAGGCGTTGGGGTAGCTGGTGAAATAGAGAGAGATCTTGGTACCCGGGGTAAAGTTCACTTTCGTAAGCGAGATTGCAGAACAGGTGGAACCCCCAAAACTCATCGATGCCGGCTCTTTTAAAACGGTGAAATTCAGATGGTAGGCAAGAGATCCTCCTGAGTTCGGTATGATAGAGTCCGACTGGCCGAATTTCATCAACGTGACACGCTTTGTTGAAACATTCCTCAGATACATGGCGGATACTATCTCGGGCGGGATCTGCTCGGCACAGTCCCAGTTCCTCACCGCCGAGCAATCGAGGTACGGGAGCTGGTCCGGGGAGATGTTGCGGGAACTCACAATGTCTGCTGAGGCCTGGTCGAGCAGGACACCCCCGCCCGAGCCGGTACCGGTTCGGCGGTACACAATCTCGACAGTGGTTGGTACTGCTGATATGGGCACTATAAGGTTCTTGCCAAGCGACCACTGGCTGCCGCCACCGGCAATGCTGTAGGACGCATTTACCCCGTCAAGCAGCACATCGAAGTCCCCTGCATTCATGGTATCCCCCCCATTATGGTAAATGTACAGCGTGGTCTTTGTACTGTTGACCCCGGTCATGAATTTCACGCTCGGGACCTGCGAAGGAAGCGGCTGGGAGAAGACCACCACCGCGATGATGCTTACTGCCGCGATCACGAGCGAGATGAGAAGGATAGCCCCGATCACTTCCGATGCGCCGGAGCAGGGATCCGGTATTTGTTTCCTTCCATGGTCAGTCTGCATAATGAACCTCATTTCTCCCCGTTGTGAGATCGTCACCCGGATGCAATATTATTGAGTGCAACATAAAATTCGGCACGCTGGACATATAATGACACATCTTTCCAGTTGGGGTCGGGGTTTGATCCGGTGATATACATATATGCCGTGGTTTTCTGCGTGGCCGGACTATAGATAGTCCCGGTTGTTGCCGATGAGCCGAGCTGCTCGCGGATCTTGATATCATTGAAGACATTCAGCCATACGCCGGCGATTGCAGGATCGGAACTGGTGACCGAGAGATTGACCCAGGTGTTGGAGATATACGGGTCGGTTGAGATATTGAATTTTGGACGGGTCCTCTCCCGGGTATCCACCCGGGCCGGGCCGTTCCCGCTCAGGCTCCCGCCCCCGACGAGCTGGACCGGGGCAACATTGACAACCACCGAGTTGTTGGCGATATTGGCAACCGAGATGAGGGGCGAGATCCGGTTGGCGATGCCATCGGGCTGGGTGAGGAAAACCCCGCCCAGCTGGTACGAATACTTCTGCTCTATCCAGTAATTGTTATGCGAAGTGTACTCAAAGGTGGTAATATTCATGGGAAAATCCACGAGGGTTGACCGGACCGGATGATAACTGCTGCTGTCGATATCGAAGGTATCCATGGTATTATTGACGGTTATTGTTGCATAGGATGATACCGGGCTGAGCATGGTAAGGTACAGGCCACCTGACTCGGTGTTGCCCCCGCCGGTACCCAGGTTGAACGAGGTGGAGGTCATGACCGGGCTTAAGTTGTTGACAAGAAGGGAGGTCCGGATATTGTCAAGCGTGAACTTGTAGTCGGTGAACTGTTCACTTATCACATTCATCTGGGCGATCTCGGCTTCCCTCCCGTCTGCGGGAACAACATAGGTCATGTAGAGGGAGAGGGCGACAACAACGAGTCCGATTAACAGAACAAAGCCTACCACTTCTGATAATGCAACTTCGCTGCTGGTGCTGGTCATATTCTACAGCAGGTTGTAAGGTACATTGTATAAATAGATATTGAGTTGAAGCGCGACATCGAAAAGGAGGAGAAAACCCTTTGCTGCAGGAGGATCTGTCCTGGAAACACCCGATAATCTCCTTCCTGACACGCGGTCAGGATGATGATGGAGCAGTAC
Organism: Methanoregula sp.; assembly: GCA_041645355.1. Taxonomy (GTDB): domain Archaea; phylum Halobacteriota; class Methanomicrobia; order Methanomicrobiales; family Methanospirillaceae; genus Methanoregula. Next base: position 211,133 of record JBAZQF010000001.1, on the reverse strand, counting down.
TGGAGATAACCGCTTCAAACTCAACCCGGCTGACATACAGGGTCACATCTTTTATGTTTGGATCCGGGTTGGTACCAGTGACTGAGATCAGTGAGATATAACGGTTCGTGCCCGGGTTATAGGTAGTGCCGGCAGTATATGCCGATGCACTCAGCTGTTCACTGGCCGCAATACCCCGGAAAACCTGCAGCCACATTGCAGCGGTTGCAGGATCGGCACTGCTGACCGAGATGTTGACCCAGGTGTTGGCATGATACGAACTAGCCGAGATATTGTACGGGGCTGTGCTCTTCTGGCGGGTATCCAGCTTTGCCAGACCATTGCTGCTCAGGCTCCCGTTGCCGTAGATCTGGACTGGAACAATATTGATAACAACGGACCGGTTGTCGCTGTTCACCATTGAGATAAGGGGCGAGACCCGGTTGATGGTACCTTCATTCTGGGTCAGGAAAACACCCCCGAGCTGGTAGGAATACCGCTGCTGGATCCAGTAATAATTATTCGAGCTGTACTCAAGCGATGTGATATTAACGGGGAATTCTCCCTTGTTATCCGGAGAACTGTGATAACTGCTGCTGTCTATATTGAGGGTATCTCCCGAGGTGTTGAAGAGCAGGGTCCCGTCTGACGGGATAGGATAGAGGAGCGGGAAGGAGAGATACCCCGATTGTGTGGTGCCCCCGGAGCCGAGTTTCAGGGTAGTTGTGGTGAGCACAGGATCGATATCCACTGCAGGAGTCGGACTGTTGATATTGATAAGACGGGACATCCAGACTCCGTCCTGCATGAGTTTGTAATCCGCAAACTGCTCTCCGACACTTGTCATCTGGGCGATCTCTGATTCTCTCCCGCTTGCGGGAATGACCGTGGTATTGTACAGCACGAGTGCGGCAACCAGGATCCCGAGGAGTAAAATAAAGCCGATAACTTCGGATACTGCCGGTTCACCGCGGATACTGTTCATATTCTGTAGGAGAGTGTTGTGGGAGACTTTATTTAAAGATAATGAGGTTATGGCAATTCCTGCAGGAGAGGCAAGGACTGCCCTTTTACCATTTTTACGCTCTGATAGCCGGTTAATAATACCGGATAACGACAACCCCGGAGCCGCCGGTGCCCCCGCGATAAGACGCTGATGCCGCACCGCTGCCACCGCCACCGCCGCCGGTGTTGGGCGTACCGGCAGTGCCCACAGCATTCCCGACTCCACCGGCTCCACCGCCGCCTGCACCGCCGGCACCCGCGGTTCCCTGGGCTACACCGCCACCGCCGCCTCCGGCAACCACTCCGCCCACCCCGAAATCAGTCCCGAAGGTTGCGGAATAGGACGTTCCTGCGCCGCCCGCTCCCCCGACAAGATTGACAGCGTTGGCACCGGCTGCGGATCTGCCGCCACCGCCACCGCCTTCATAGGGTGTTGTAGAACCGCCTCCCGCTCCACCGGCATTCCCCTGGCCGGCCGGCGAGGCTGCTCCGCCGGCCCGGTTTCTGGCGCCGCCACCACCGGAACCGCCTGCAGCGCCGGTTGCTACCGTTGAAGTGCCACTGCTGGTACCTCCGCCTCCACCGCCGGTTGCGGTAATAGTTGCAAATACCGAGTTGCCTCCTTTTGAAGCCCGGGCGGTTGTTCCGCCCGCCCCGCCTGCGCCAATCGTTACCGTTTTGGCACCGGTCAAACCGGTTGTCAGCGTGCCCGTCAGGACTCCGCCGGCACCTCCGCCACCGCCCAGTCCTCCGCCACCGCCACCTCCTGCGACGACAAGGTAGTCAATTCCAACAATGCCCGTGGGAGGAGTCCAGGAAGTTGATGCCGTGAATTTTCTGATGATGAAATAATTATAGGTAGTCGTAGCTGTGCCATTGGGTGTTGTGACGGTGACGGTAACCGTACCGGTACCTGCCGGGGCGGTCATATTGATGGATGTAGCAGTATTCGCGTTGATGGTTGCCGCGCTGCTGCCAAACGTAACCCCGTTCGCCCCGCCTGCATTCGCACCGACCAGGTTTGTACCGGTGATGTTTACCCGCGTACCACTGGCACGTATTCCATATTGCGGTGAGATGAGGGTGATAGCCGGGCCAGACACGTAGGTGTAGACATTCGTCCCGACTGCAGTACCATTCGGGGTAGTGACGGAAACGGAAACGGTTCCGGTTGCATGGGCAGGTGTGATCGCGCTGACTGCGGTTGCATTGATAACCGAGACTCCGGTAGCCGATGAAGTGTCAAAGAGGGCTGCACTCGCCCCAAGCAGGTTCGTGCCGATGATCGTTACCGTCCGGCCGCCCCCAGTCGGGCCTGTTGGCGGTGAAACGCTGGTGACCGTCGGGAGAGTGGTGACCGTGATATAATTTGTCCGGGTATACGGGGCGCTGCTCCCACCGGCATTGGTCGCCGTCAGCGTGACATTATAGGTACCTGCACCGGCATAGGTGTGCACAGGATTCTGTGCAGTATTGTTGGTGGTGCTGCCATCGCCAAAGACCCATGCCCACGAAGTCGGGGTATTGGTTGACGTATCCGCAAAGATGACCGTCATGGGTGCGGATCCTGATGTCGGCGCCCCGGTGAAACCGGCAACCGGCGGACCCGGGTTGACCGTGATATAATCCGTCCGGGTATACGGGGCACTGCTCCCGGCGCCATTGGTCGCCGTCAGCGTCACCGAATATGTTCCGGCAGTGGAATACGTATGTACAGGGTTCTGTGCGGTATTGTTGGTGGTGTCACCGTCACCAAAGACCCAGGCCCACGAGGTAGGGGTATTGGTTGACGTATCCGTAAAGATGACCGTCAGGGGTGCAGTTCCGAGGGTGGGTGTCCCGGTGAAGCCGGCAACCGGCGGGGAGACCGGGGTCGTGGTCGTAGTAACCGTAGTAGTAACCGTTGTGGTTACCGTGGGGCCGGTGGTAGTCCCCGATGGTTGCACACCCCATGAATGGAGCAGTTGTCCGGAGGGTATTCCCAGGTAGACTACCTGGATACTATCCGGAACACCGCTGCCGGTATACGTTAGAGTGTCCCCGATAGACCAGTCTGCCCAGTCGGTCGTACCTCCAATGGCAAAAGAACTGGAAAGATCTGTCCCGTCAACCAGGATTTTCAGATCGCGTTTCTCAATGGGATCGCCCCCGTTATGGCGTATCTGGATCGTATTGCCGGAAAGAGAGATATCGGCAGATACCGACGGGATCTTCTGGGGAGGCGGCTGCGAGAGGGTGGAGATCCCGATGATGCCGATCGCCACCCCGACAATCGCGACGAGAATAACGGCACCGATGGCTTCGGATACTCCCGATTCCCAAAATCCGGTCACGGAGCGAACCCCCCGGCGCCCTTTTCTGCCCGAAATGAGGAAACCTGCCAGGTAATTACTGGTATAAACCCGGTCATTTCAGAAAAGACCAGGGTATTATTTACCTGTACAGCAGTATCCCCCATATTCCAATAATCCGTTACTGGCTTGGCTAATAAAGATAGTAGTACAGTTTCTGGTACAAATACCCACCGGGCAAAGTGCGGGTTACGGGAAGAGGGCGGCGCTGTGGCGGGTTGGATACATCGGTTTATCGAGCATGTTGATACAAAGCACTCAACGGTTGCCGGAATCGGGGAGTCCGGACGTATCCAACAATATTTTCTTGTTATGGGAATAGAGTATAACCAACGCTGATGATACTGCCATCCTTTCCGGAATATGTCAAATCCGCTGCCGGCATGCCCTGTCAGTATACCAGGATTATCTGCCCATTCGGGAAGGGAGCTGTTTCCCGATACAGGGTGATGCCCCGGATGATATCTTCGTACATCCCGCGCTGCAATGGTCCGGGAATGACGACAAACCAGAATATTCAGGGAAGATCCGATTGACGCAGACTGTTCTTATTGTGGATGACAGCAGTTTCATCACCGAGGGTCTCAGCTCAATTTTAAAAAAGAGATACCGGACTCTCGTCTCTTCCGGGGGGGAGATGTGCCTTGAGATCTTAAAGACGGAGAAACCGGATATTATCATCCTTGACATTCTCATGGAGCCCATGGACGGCTGGGAGACCCTCATGCATATCCGCGGGAACCCCGCAACCCGGCATATCCCGGTCATCATGTTCTCGGCAAAAAAGATCAGCCCCTTTGAAGCAGAAACCCATCACTTGTACATCGATGAATATATCACCAAGCCGGTGAGCCCGAGAAACCTGATGAATACCATAGCAAATGTCCTTTTCCGGAAAGAGGCCGGCCAGACAACGTTTGAACTCTGGAAAACGGCAGGCCTGCCAACAGAAGATCTCGAAGAGTATGCCCGGCTCTTAACCAGCATCGAGGTGGACCGTGGCCTCTGTTCCAACATGCAGCAGCAGCTCGAATCCGAACGGGGGGACGGGACCCTCGGGGATATCCAAAGAACCATCGGGCTTATCGGATCCCGCATAAGGGAGAATACCCGCCGTGCAGAAGAGATTGCCCTGAAGGGAGATTCCCTAGTTGCAGCCGGCAGGGAAAGCGGCATAATCCATGATCCGGTGATTTCTGAACCGGAAGGAGGAGAACAGCGGGAGAGGGTGAGACTGCGCCTGTCCGGGAACCTGCACGCGGATGCCAGCAGTCCAGCGGCACCGGTCCTGCCGGATACTCCACGGGCACCATCCGTTGCTCCGGACTCCGGTGTACCTCCACCTGCCGCCAGTCAGCCGGCTGAACCTGATACTCTCCCGCAGGTCCCCGGGTGTGCCGGCACCGCCACGGCTGAACCGGTTCATCAGGATCCAGAATGGGATGTGGGAAAAGCGGAGAGTGCCTCACCGATTGCGGGTTCCGGACCGGGGACCCCTGCCCCCGATCAGGATACAACACCTTCCGCTGAAATGCCTGCCGCAACCATATCAGAGAGCCTGTTTGAGGATGAGGAAAAACCCGCAGATCCGGAACATTTCCCGGCCCTCTCCCGACCAGCATCCGCGAACAGGGATAAATCTGAGCCCGGGGATGATACAGGAGGGCAACACCAGTCCCGGGCCCGGGAAGCACCGGCTCCGCGGGAGCCGGAACAGCTGTTCCAGGGGCCGGGTCCGGGACAGGTCAGGAGATCCCAAAAAGCAGCCGGAGCGCCGGAAACTTCGAAAAGCCCCCGGGCCGGGGCAACACCCGCCCATTCCACGGTTCCGAAAACGGCTAAGAACGCGCAGATGGACAAAACCTCTCCTTCACCGGGCATCTTTGCGCGGATAATTGCAGCAATTATGCGGCTCTTCTTCCGGTCAAAACGGTAAGGCAGGCGGGATACGTCAGGTCTTTTTTTGCAGAAGCCTGACTGGGGACACATTCTCAGAAGGGTTTTGAAGCCACGGGACAAATAAGTAATCATGCTTTTGAATCCGGCCCGGTTCATCCGGTGGCCGGGGAGACAAAAATGACACTTTCCCGCGGTTGTATTCTCTGCCACCAGGGCGCAAAACTGGTCCTTTTCGTTACGGGACGATGCCACCGCACCTGCTGGTACTGCCCCCTCTCGAGCGAGCGGAAAGGGACCGATACCGTGTATGCCAACGACCGCCCGGTCGACATTCCTTCCCAGATAATCGAGGAAGCAAAGAACATGAGCGCGCTCGGTACCGGAATAACGGGAGGAGAACCTCTCCTCTGCCTTGACAAGGTAACTGAATATTGCCGGCTGCTCAAAAACCATTTCGGGCCGGAACACCAGATTCATCTGTACACGGCAAAAGCCCCCACCGATGAGGAACTGGCAGCAATGCAGGGTCTCGTGGATGAGATCCGGCTCCATCCCCCGCACGAGTGCTGGAAGACCATTACCGGAACAGAGTATATCGTCTCGGCCCGGCATGCAAAAGAAATGGGTTTTGATATCGGGATTGAAGTGCCGGCCCTGCCCGGGCTCGAATACCTGGTACCCGCGTTGCCGTACCTGGATTTCCTCAACATCAACGAGCTGGAATGGGGGGATACCAATGCCTATGCCATGCGCGAGCGGGGATACGAGCTTGCCGATGCCCTGCATAATGCTATCGACGGTGCGAGGAGCTGGGCAGAGGAGCTCTGCCGGCATGAGAAAGTGCACTGGTGCTCATCAGCGTTCAAAGACTCGGTCCAGCTCCGCGAACGGCTCAAACGGATCGCAGGGAATACTGCCCGATCCTTCGATGAGATCACGGACGACGGGACCATCGTATACGGGGTTCTTGAGCCGGAAGATACCGATGGCAGCACGGCAGAGTTCCTTGAGCGGGAACTCGGGACCGGGAATTTCGAGGTCTTCAGCGATCGTATTGAGCTTCCCTGGTGGGTCCTTACCGAATATCCTGAAGATATGAAAGGGAACAGGTATGTTATCGAACGTTACCCGAATGGCGGGATGATCGTGGAGATGACACCGGTATGATCCTGCGCTCCCTTATCGATCCCCTCTATGAGCGGGTCCTCCGCATGCAGTGTTCCCATGTGCCAAACCATATCGCCATAATCCAGGACGGGAACCGGCGATATGCGAAGAAGACCGGGCTCGACACGGCGAGCGGCCACCGGGCAGGCGCGGACAGGACCGAGGAGATGCTGGACTGGGCTCACGAGATCGGGATCCGGCACATCACCCTCTACACGTTCTCAACAGAAAATTTCTCCCGGGACAGGGAGGAAGTCGCCCATCTCTTTGCCCTTTTCAAGGAGAAGTTTGTAAGCGTTCTTGCGGATGAGCGGGTAAAAAAATTCAGGATCCGCGTCCAGATGGTGGGAGACCGCACTCTTCTCCCGGACGACCTGAAAAAAGCTGTTGAAGATGCGGAAGAAGCAACAAAAGACTATACCGGTTTTACCCTCAACATCGCGCTTGCATACGGAGGCAGGAACGAGATCCTGCTTGCAGCACGGGAGATCATAAGCGAGATCCAGGCAACCCATGCAGATCCTAAAACTATCGATGTCCATATGGTTGAGGAGCACCTCCACGGGGGCAGGGGCATTCCCCCGGTGGATCTTATCATCCGGACCGGGAACGACTGCCGCACCTCCAATTTCCTTCCATGGCTTGCAAACGGACATGAATGCGCTGTCTACTTCTGCGCCCCCTACTGGCCCATGTTCAGGAAGATCGATCTTCTCCGGGCCATACGGATCTACGACCAGCGGGTCTCGGCACGGGCAGCCCGATCCGGTCAATAACCCGGCAGGATCCAATCGGGTACTATATTTCTGTCAACGTACAGATCAACTCCTGATGGGTTATGGCAGGAATACCAGACAACAGCACCGTGTGGCACCGGACAACCATCCTCGTGCGGGCAGATATCCTCGACAAAGCCCGTGCAGGGGGCATTGATATCAACGACACCTGTAACAGGGCACTCGCCGATCTCCTTCATGTGGATCTCCGCCAGCAGCCGCTTGGGACGCTTCCCGATACGGTGCCGGTCATGGTTGCACCTGAAAATGTACCCGTACTACCGGTTACGCTGGCCCAGGATACCGAAACCGTCCTGCACCCGGTGATCAATGCCAATGATCCCGCGGCAGTCAGGAACATGCTGCAGTCAAAGAAGAAAAAACCGGTCCCTGCCTCAAAAGCGCCTCCCGTGGAACCCCAAAAAAAAGACCCTGTGGTAAAACCAGTACCGGAAAAGAAAGCAGTGCCGGTACCTGAAGTCACGGCAAAATCTCAGAAACCCTCCGCAGGGAAACGGGGTAAGGATGATGCGATAAAAAAATTCATTGGGGAAAAAATAGTCCGGGGGGAGCCGGATAATGCAACCATTCCCAAGGATGAGATGTACTCCCTGTTTACCCGGTGGTGCAATGCCATGCGGGTATCACCGGTTCCCGAACGGAGACGCTTCACCCTTACCCTGAAGAACCATTTTGCCCTCACGGAGAAGATCGAGAACGGGGTACCCTGCTGGATGAATGTCCGGATAAAATAATCTAATTTACCTGCCGAACCGGCGTATCCGTGACTGGTAATCCCGCAGGACGCGGAGGAAATCCACCTTCCGGAAGAATTTCCAGTTCACATCGGAGAAGAAAAGTTCCGAGTACACCGACTGCCAGATCAGGAAGTCGGTGAGATGATCCCCGCCGCTCTTGATGACCACATCGGGAGTATACTTGAACGTGAGGTAGGATTCAAGAAGTTTTTCATCAATCTTTTCAGGGGGCAGGTGATCTTCTGCCATCCTCCGGATACATGCAGTGATCTCTTCTCTCCCGCTTTTCCCGATGGCAACAACGACATCCATTCCGGAACCAAGTATCTCCTCGTGTTCCCCTACATGGAGGTTCAGACGGGCGATTGTGGAGATCTTCCGGATCTCGGAAAGGAACGGCTCAAGGGATGCAGGGGAGTCGGTGGCGATATGGAACGTAATACCCAGAAGACCGGGCTTTACCGCCGGATTCTGTTTTGCAACGATCTGGGAGATCTCGGTGCACCACCGGGTAATGAGGTAGAGTTTTTCGGGGGCATCAGCCATATCCTCCCCGTTTATCATGAAACAGACGTGCCCCGGCAGCTCATGGAGCTGCCGCATGAGCATCTGCCCGTAAAGCCAGTAGATCATCGCTCTTCCATTATTGTCTGGTCAAAGTAAAAATTCTTGGGGGTAAATGAGGATATCACCGGTATCGGGTCTATTTTACATAACAAGTCCAAGCAGCCGGAACGCCACCGCTCCAAGAGCTATCGCAAGAGCGGTCTCAAGAACGGCAATGGAAAGGGCCTGTTTCCAGCCAAATTCCCGCGCAAGAGCAAGAATCGTGGAGATGCAGGGTGCATACAGCATGGCCACCAGACCAAAGACGATGAGCTGGACCGGGGAGAGAACGGTGGAGAAGATCGTTGTGCCGAAGAGTGCTGCAAGGGCAAGGATGGTCATCTCCTTCCTGATGATCCCGAAAACAAAGACAGCCCCAGTCAGTGCAGGAAGGCCAAGAAGAATGACCGTGATCGGGGAGAGGAGGGTATTGATCGGCTCAAGCAATCCTGCAGCAAATGCAGCCGTTATCGCGATGCTTCCAATGATATAGGCAGGAAGAACGATCCAGATGAGCGATTTGGTCCGCTGCCAGGTCTGGCCAAGCACAACGGGAACCGAGGGCACATGGTATTCCGGCATCTCCATGATCATACCAACGGATTCCCCGGGAAGGAGGCGGAAAGCAAGCCGGCCGAGAACAATGATGAGGACAAAATCGATCAGGTACAGGGCCAGCGCCCACCAGATGTTCACGAACAGGGCAACAACCCCGAGTATGACGATGGTCCGGGCCGAGCAGGGAACCAGCGTGACAAGAAATGCAGCTAGGAACTTTTGTTTGGGAGACTCGATGATGCGGCAGGAGAGGCAGGCAGGGACCGTGCAGCCAAAGCCAAGTACCAGGGGGATGATCGCCTTGCCGTGGAGGCCCATCTTGTGCATGCCCCGGTCAAGCATCAGGGAGAAACGGGTGAGAAAACCCGAATCCTCAATGAGCGCAAGGAAGAGGTAGAACGGGATCACGTAGGGGAGGATCAGCGTTATAGCCGCCACAAACCCGGTCCAGGCCCCGTTGAATATGACATCGGTCACCGAGCCTTTTACGAGCGGCTGGACCGGGGCAATTCCCGAAAGGAACACCGTGAGTATCTCTGAAATCCAGGCCCCGACAATGAAGGTCCAGATGAGGAGTCCCCCTATCGTGAGGATCAGGAGGAGATACCCGATAACCGGGTGGAGTGCCAGCCGATCGATCCTCTCTGTTAAAGAAATTTCATGATCCCCGGGGGTACGGATTTCCATCACTTCAGAAACGATCTTCTCTGCCACATGGTACCGCTCGCTGCTGAGTACCGTTGCAGCCGCTTCACCATGCATCCGTTCCAGCTCGTTTCTGAAGATCTCTGCTGCTGCTGCGGCATCCGGGGCAGATCTCTTTGCCTCCCAGATCGTATCCGAGTCCGCCTCCAGCAGCTTGATCGCGGTCCAGCGGGGAGGATATCCCCCGGCCCCGGCCGGGAGGATCTCCATGATCTTCCGGATCCGCTCTTCCACTTCCTTCCCGTACGGGAGCATATGGGGCTTTGGACGGGCAGAAAGGGCGAGGACGATTGCATCAGAGAGATCAGAGATGCCTTTCCCCTGGATTGCAATCGTGGGTATCACGGGGATACCCAGGAGGGCGGAGAGTTTCCGGATATCGAGGGCAATTCCTTTTTTTGTGGCAAGATCCATCTGGTTGACGGCAAGGATCATGGGGCTCTCAAGTTCCGTGAGCTGCAGGGTAAAGAACAGGTTCCGCTCGAGCGCGGAGGCATCGACCACGTTCACCACCACATCCGGATGGTCGTGGGCAATGAACTCGCGGGAGATCTGCTCTTCCGTGGAGAGCGCGGTGATGGAATAGATACCCGGCAGGTCGATGACCCGGATCCGCTGGCCGCGGTGCTGGAGCAGGCCTTCAACCCGCTCAACGGTCTTGCCCGGCCAGTTACCAATGTCCGTGTCAACGCCGGTCAGCTGGTTGAAGGTGGCGCTTTTACCAACATTTGCGTTCCCGGCCAGGGCAACAACATATTCTGCTTTTCCATCTGGAAGCGGAACCGGAAGTGAACACCCGGTGCAGTCCCCGCAGTCTTTGCAACCCATCATCCTGCTTTCTCCAATAAGGCGGTAACAAATATGTGATCGGCAATGGCGTGATCGATAGCGAGTCGGGTCTTGCGGACCCCGATTTCCACGGGCCCGAGCATGGGGGATTTCCTTATCAGCTGGATCTCGGTTTTCAGGGTGAGACCGAGATCGGTCAGGCGCTGCACCACGCTGTTGTCACCCCGTATGAATGCTATGGTACCTTTCTGGCCCGGCTCAAGGGAGGTGACAGGGATCAGGGGCTTATCACGGGTGCTGGCAATATCAGTCTCTTTTCCCGCAAGACAGGCCGAACAGCTCTCCACGGGCAGGTTGCAGGCCTCGATCAGGCTCCCGTGAGGGCACCGGGCCGGGGCTTTGAGGAGCTTGCAGAGCGCACACTCAGTCTCATCCGACAGGGTATGCTCCATCCTGCAGGCCTCATCATGGACATTTTCCCGGCTGATATGGAGAACATCGGTCAGGAAGACCTCGAGAAGACGGTGACGGCGTTTCACTTTCTGCGCCATCTCCCGCCCAAGTTCAGTCAGGGTTGCCCCCTTGTAGGGTTCGTAATGCACAAATCCTTTTTCAGACAGGACCTGGAGCGCTTCGGTAACACTCGCCGGGGCAACTTTCAGGCACCTGGCTATTGCGGAGGTCTTGGCAATCCCATCCTTTGCCTCAATATCCAGGATACTTTCAAGGTACTCTTCCAGCTGTTCCGAAGTCATGGAATATGATTTAGGACTCCCTAAATAAATGCATTTCGGAGACCCTAAATCTGCATAGGCCCGGATCCACCTGTGAGCCGGGAAGGTGACACAAAGATGAACAGGTATTCCAAAGCTGGAAAGGCAATGAGAGAATTCCGGCGTTTACCGATAGGAGAGATTATAAACATTCTCATGAAAATATCAAGCAATAAATGTATTCTTATAAGACTGGAATCGCACAGATCGACAGCGTAAGCGGTGGATTTGAGGCCGGGACCAACATCCTCATCCTCGCACCCCCGATGAGCTACGCGGATCAGCTCGCCTATGCACTCATAAAACCGCTGCAGGGCGAATATTCCATTGTCCTTTCCACAAACGAGCGTGCTGCCGAAGTTGTAGACAATTTCAAGGTCGCGGGGGCAGACAAGAGGTTCATCGGGGTGATCGACGCCATTACCAAGAGCTCAACCCCGAGTATTGCCGATACAACCCGCCTGATGTTTGTCTCAAGCCCCACCGATCTTACCGGTATCGGGATCAAGTTCTCCAATATGATAGAGACCATTTTCGAAGGGGACTTCTCGGATGGAGAAGCCGGTCTTTTCCCCCCGCCAATACGGTTCTGTGTGAACTCAATCTCTACGCTTCTCATGTACCGGAGGCTTGAAGTCCTGTACCAGTTCCTCCATGTTCTGACGGCAAAACTCAAGAAGATCGAAGGGGTTGGCATCTATCTCCTCAACAGCGAGTCGTTTGATGAAAAAACCCTCTCCTTAATCAAGCAGCTGATGAACTGCGTTATCGAAGTGAAGATGGAGAACAACATCACCTATTGCCGGATTATGGGTATCCGGGGAGTAACCGGGGAGTGGCTCAAGTTCACGGTCACAAAAGGGCAGGTGGTCATACTGCCATGATCTCGACCGGGATAAATGCACTGGACCAGATGATGGGGGGAGGAATCCCCGGGGGCGACAAGGTGCTCTACAGCATGGAGCCGGGTGTCAATGGCCAGTTCTTCATGATCTCCACCCTCTCTGCGGCGCTCAAAAAAGGGCTGACCTGCCTCGTCATCATGCCCAATACCACCGTGGATGCATTCCGCCATGATGCCATCACCATGCGGGTTGATAAAAGAACACTCTGCTCAAATAAACTCGTGTACATAGATGCCATCGACGCCGAGAGAATCCAGAAAGGAGCTTCCTCAAAGGAGGCAAAAGCCCGTGACTGGAAAGCCCGGATCCAGAAGATCTGCAGGGATCGCCATATCGACGTGATATTCGTCTATTTCGATCTCCTGTACGAGGAGTTCGGCCTTGAGAATGGGCTCTGTATCCTGGAATCTGCCCGGGAGGAACGGAGAACTACGCTCATCCTTGAGCACCTCAATCTTGAAGGAGCTCCGCTTGTTGACCGGTTTATCAGTGAGCATTCGTTCGATCTTGTCCTGACCATCAGGTCTTCATCACACCCCCTTCCCCCGTTCAGTTACTTCACGCTCCTCCATACCTCCTGGGCACCCATCCCGATCCGATCGATCCCCTTCTCGGTCCAGGAAGGACAGATCATCCCGTATATCCCAAAGATTGTCGTGATTGGCCCTGAGAAGGCCGGAAAATCAACCTTCATATCCCATGCGTCGGCATTAGGACACCCCCCGGTTATAGCGGGATGCCCGGAGGAAGAGAGTGCTTCGGCAAGCTTAGACTTCGGGCGGATGAGGTGGAAAGACTTTGATATCATGCTGTACGGGATTCCCGGCCGGGCTGAATTCGACACAAGCATCCTGCCCACACTCCGCCATGCCATGGGAGTCGTGATCGTGATCGATGCGGATGATCCTGGCATGCTCCCGCGGGCACATTATCTTGCCGGGCTCGTTGCAAAACAGCGGATTCCGTTTATTATTGCTGCCAACCGGAAGAAAACGCCGCACGTCATGACTGAAAAGGAGATACGTTCGTCTCTTGCGCTTCCCCGGGAGATCCCGCTCCAGTTCATCTCTGCAACTGACCGGGATGATGTTCACGGGGTCCTCGAATCGCTGGTTGATTATATCACCCGGATCTACTCCTGATGATACCGGAGGGATTGCAGGCATGTCCTGATAAAGCCGTAACCCGGGTGCCCCCATGCTGACCTTTGTAGGCCTCGGCCTTTTTGAAAGGACGGACATCTCTGAAAAAGGGCTTCGTTGCATACGGGAAGCTGATCATGTTTTTTTGGAATGCTACACCTCCCTCCTCATGGGCTCAACCCGGGAAGAGCTCGAAGAATATTACCAGAAACCCGTCTCGCCGCTCTATCGGGATGATGTGGAGCAGCATCCCGACACCCTGCTCGGGCTTGCAGAGACGAGCAATGTGGCCTTCCTCTGCGCCGGGGACCCGATGGTCTCCACCACCCATGCAGACCTCCGTATGCGGGCAGGTGCACGCGGCATCAGGACTGCAATTATCCACGGGGCTTCCATCTCAAGTGCAGTCTGCGGGCTTTCCGGGCTCCAGAATTACCGGTTCGGCAAGTCCTGCTCCCTCCCGTTCCCGCAGAAGAACTGGTTTCCGACCACCCCGTTTGAGGTTATTGAGAAGAACCTGGCCCAGAACCTGCACACTCTTGTCTACCTCGATATTCACGAGGGGAGGTACATGACGGTTCCGGAGGCCGTGTTCCTGCTCGACCAGATGGCAGGAAAAAAGGGGACCTGCATCCCGCTCTATGTAGGGATTGCACAGGCCGGATCTGATAATCCACGGGTCAGGGCCGGGACCGGAGATACGCTCTCCCGCTTTGATTTCGGCCCGCCGCTCCAAATCCTGATCGTTCCTGCGGTGCTGCATGATATGGAGCGGGAGTACCTGGAGATGTTTGCAGGCCTATGAAGATCGCACAATGCCAGGAGGCCCTTGCCGGGGCAATCCCGCAATGCACGATTTCCCCGCCTCCTGAAACCCCGCTTGGCCATACAGGTGCATCCATTCTCCTGATGGTCCGGTCTTACGAGAGCGACGGCCGGAGATTCTATCTCCTCGGGGATCTGGTCAATGCGCTTGCAAGTTACTGGTACGCCATGGGGTGGCTGCATTTCGGTATCGCGTACGGCCTTCTTACCTTTGGGGGGAAAACCATCCCCTGCCCGTTTGACGGACCGGTTGATCCGCTTCCTGAGGATCTTCAGGATAAACTGAACGAAAAGACCGAACGTTATGCCCGGCTGCTCGACACTGCCTGTTCATCAGTCCTGTGCGCCCCGGATGTGTCCACTCCGGGATATGCATTTGCAGAGAGGGTCCGGTGCATTTCAGCCGTGTACGCGGGATTCGGGAACCAGGAGAGAAACAAAAAGAGAGCAGAACAGGCACTTGCCTGCTACAGCTATGGTCACGGGTGGATGGATGCCGGAGTTGTGGCAGGGCTCTTCTCGATCACGGCCAACCGGGATATCTTCACGGTTTAGGCAGCGTCACCGCGTTGCAGCTCCCGCGAAACCCGGGTTTTCAGGGAATAAAATTGTTTATACTATGCACAGTAATCTGTACAGGTAATATTCACAAGAGCGTTATAGTTCATTTTCAGGAAGGGTACAGATGGAGAAGTCGCAAGTCAAATGGCTCTATATTTCTGTCGGATTCTCCATTGCCGTGCTGGTGATCATCCTCTACTTCACCATCAATGAAAATACCCTCTCATATCTCCAGGCAGTCAATCCCTGGTTCCTTCTTCTGGCGTTTCTCACCCACATCCTCACCATGTGCTTCTGGGCATGGAGAGTGCAGAAGATGACAGGATCCCTCGGTTACCGGATCGGGTTCTTCTACAGCCTCAACCTTGTCTTTGCCAACCTTCTCGCTGCTGCAGTTACCCCTGCCCAGACGGGAGGTGAACCGGTCCGGATCCATGAGCTCTACAAAGCGAACGTGCCAATAGGGGATGCAACGGCAGTCGTCATCATGGAGCGGGTACTTGACGGTATCGCCCTTGCAGCCCTTGCCGCATTCGCGATGATCGTCCTGACCGAACAGTGGAAAAGCCTGGGTTCGATCTCGGAGATCATGGTCTTTGTTACTTGGATCTTCGTTGCCGGGTGCCTCTTTTTATTCTACCTTGCAATCCGGAGACCCGATGTTATTAAACGCGTGGTAAAATGGTGTTCACGTTTCTTCACCAAGAAGTGGGATGAAGCCCGGATCAGGGAACTGCTCGTCAGGGCAGATGATGAGATCGACAACTTCCAGCGGGCAGTAGTCAAGTTCGTGAAAAGCGCCAAGGGGGGCCTTGCCTGGGGCATGCTCTTTACCCTGCTCTACTGGGTCTCGGAGATCCTTACGGCATCGCTCATCCTCGTCGGGCTCGGCCAGCCCCCCCTCTTCCTTGAATCCTTTGTTATCCAGTTGATCCTCGCGATCCTGATGATGATCCCGCTCACGCCCGGCAGCTCGGGTATTGCGGAGGTCGGGGCTACTACAATGTATGCCCTCTTCATCCCGGCATCGATCGTCGGCATCTTTGTGGTGATCTGGCGGATCGTCCTGTATTACTTTAATATCGCGCTTGGCATCCTCTCAAGCATCATCATTGTCCGCCGGGAAGCCAGATCGGCAAAATGAGCTGCCCGTTGTTGGTGCTGCGGTTTTTCCGCACCTGAACTCTTATCAGGAAGAACGGCAATCACTGTGCACGGTATGACCCAGGTGAGGTGCGAGGTTAAGGGGGTATTTGTTGCAATGGGGACGGCCACAGCCGTGCCCCTTGTCATACTCTGTGACGGCAACAACCGTTCATTGCCCATTTTTATCGGCATCTGGGAGGCCGTCTCCATCAACAGTGCAAAAAACCGGGAGGTACTCCCGAGACCTTTCACCCATGATCTCTTCCTGGATCTCTGCGGGAAATTTTCAATTACTCTCCGGTCCCTGCAGATTGATTCGCTGGAAGACGGGGTGTTTTATGCCAAGCTGGTTTTTGTCCGTAATAATCATGAAGAGTACCTGGACTGCAGACCAAGCGATGGAATTGCGCTTGCCCTTCGCGGGGATGTACCGGTTTTTGTCGACGAATCGGTCTTCGCTGCAACAAGGCAGGAAACAGAGAATCTTCCAGCAATGGTGGATCTCACGACATTCCTGCAAAAATGAGGGAGAAGAAAATCATTTGCGCCGGTTTGCAAGTTCCCGCATGACATCGGCGAGATCCACATCTGCCGCCCGGAGGGCGACGAGCAGGTGAAAGAGGAGATCCGATGCTTCCTCTACCGTGCGTTCATCCACACCGTTTTTAACCGCGAGAATGAACTCGGTCGATTCCTCCCCGACTTTTTCAAGCACTTTGTCAATGCCCTTTTTGTCATTCAGGAGTCGCGAGGTATAGGACTCTTCAGAGGGGTGAGCCGCCCGCTCGCAGATGACTTCCCAGATCTCAGCGATCACCTTTGGATCAACCGGGTTGGTCATGATACTACCTGCGGGAGAAGGACTTCGCCCACTTCAAGACCGAAAAATCTCCTGCAGAGGATGCGCGCTTTCTCGATGTTGCAGCCGGCTTTCCCGATGGCGATACCAAGATCGCTCCGCTGCCGGACAAGGACATTTACCGGCCCCTCCCCGGCCATGCGATCAACACTCACGACTTCGGCAGGTTTGAAGATATTGGCAATAAAAGCATCGGGGGACTCTGCAAATTCCACCATCTCGATCCGTTTGCCAAGGACATTCTGGAGACGTTTGATATTCTCGCCTTTTTTCCCGATAGCAAGACCCATGTCACCCGGCCGGATAACATAGATTACCCGGTCGAACCGGTCATCGATAACGCAGTCGAGGGCGGTTGATTTGGTCAGGATCCGCAACTCTTCGATGTACCTTCGCTCTTTGAAGCCGATATTTCGTTCCATTGTGAAAATCAATCCTATTGTATCCGCTGTTTTGTGATATTCGAAATTTGATACGATATTAAAATCCAGTTATCTGGAATACACAAGCTGTGATTGAAGAAACTATCACACGCTGCATAGGTAAAAAAGTTGTGAAAGGATAACGGGAAAGTTATCGGATGGTGTAGGTGATGGTTACGGTTGCCGTCACCGTTACATCGCCCGGCTGGATGGGAGTGGGTACTGCTGTCGCTTTCATTGCCGCACCGCTGTCATACTGGTAGTTCTGGTACAATACCGGGGAATACCCGCCGTTGACATCGGCATTTTTCACGCCGGTGATGTTCGTTCCCATTGCTGCAGCTACCGTGTCGGCATCGGCCCTTGCGCGGAGAACCGCTTTCTGGAGGGCCTGGGTCCGAAGTACCTGGGACTGCTCGTCCGAGAGCATGAACTGGATCGAATCTGCCTGGTTGATACCATTGGATACCGCGATATCGATAACCTCCCCGGTCCGGCTCACATCATGGAGGGTAACGGTTAAGGTATTGGTCACGCGATACGTTCTGATTTTCTGGCCAAGCGGGGTTCTTACATCTTCGTACACCGGGTAAATGTTGTAGCCGGTGGTCTTGAGCGCGTCCCGGGGGATGCCGGCATTGACCAGGGCATTGACCACATTGTTCATCTTCAGGGCATTATCAGCCTGTGCAAGTTTCACATCAGCATTCTCGGTCTGGACCGAGAACGTGATCTGTGCCCGGTCAGGAGTGCCGATGATATTGCCGCTCCCGGTGGCATGGATCACATGGTCGTTTGCGGTATCGTCTGCGGCTGCAGCACAGCCGACAAGGGCCATCGCGATAACCGCGACAGCAACCATACAGAGAAAGAGTCTTCGTATCATGGTTGTCGTACGATCTTGCATGGAAAGGGGGTTAAAGATTGCTTTAACTGCGAAAATACTTGCAGTCATGCCGATAATACGGCAATACATGGCCAAAACCCGTTGCCCGGGATTCTGCCGGGTCCCATTACCGGAGTGCACCAGAATATAAAGGGGGGAACACCATCCCCCAAACAACAATATCACATAACTCTAATAGTATACGCGATTGAGCATGGGAGCGACAATCGTAGAGAAGATATTCTCACGGAAATGTGGCAGGGATATACGGGCAGGCGAAATGGTCATGGCCCCCCTTGACGGGACCATGATCCATGATATCACCGGCCCGCTTGCCATCCAGAAGTTCTACGAGATGGGCGGGAAGAAAGTCTATGACCCAAAGCGCATCATCATGCTCTTTGACCACCAGATCCCCGCAGATTCCATCGAGGCAGCAAACAACCATGTCTACATGCGGAAATTTGCCGAGGAGCAGGGGATTTTCAACTATGATATCAACGAAGGTGTCTGCCACCAGGTGACTATAGAGAAAGGCCGGGCAGCACCAGGAGAGATCGTGGTGGGGGCGGACTCGCATACCTGTATGTATGGAGCAGCCGGAGCATTTGCCACCGGTATCGGGTCAACCGACATGGGATTTGCCCTGAAATTTGGTGCTCTCTACTTCAAGGTGCCTGATACCATCAGGGCCGAAGTGTCGGGAAAGTTCCAGAAGCGTGTAGGGGCCAAAGACCTTATCCTCTCGATCGCCGCTGATATCGGGGCGGACGGGGCAACCTACAAGGCGATCCAGTTTGCCGGCAAGACCATCTCGAAGATGGATATGGCAGGACGCATGACCCTCTGCAACATGGCCATCGAGATGGGAGGGAAGGCGGGAATTGTTGCACCCGACAAGGTGACTTGGGAGTACATGAAAGGGCGGCGGAAGATGAAGCCGTTCGATCTTGACAGCGATCCCGATGCAAAGTATGCAGAGGTACGCACGTACAATGTCGCGGATCTCGAACCTACGGTGGCCGTTCCCCATAATGTTGATACCGGTGTCCCGGTCAGCAAGGTTGCCGGGACTCACGTGGACCAGGTGTTCATTGGTTCGTGCACCAACGGGCGGTTCGAGGACCTTGAGGAAGCAGCCGAGGTGCTCGGGAAGAAGAAGTTCAGCCCGAAGATCCGGGTCATCATCATCCCGGCATCCCGCGACGAGTACCTCAAAACCCTCAAAGCCGGCCTCATCGAGAAGTTTGTGAAGGCCGGGGCACTCGTAGAAGCCCCGTGCTGCGGGCCGTGCATGGGCGGGGCTTTCGGCCTTATTGCCCCGGGCGAAGTCTCGCTCTCCACCTCGAACCGGAACTTCAAGGGGCGGCAGGGAAGCACCGATGGCAGGGTCTACCTATGCTCCCCGGCAACGGCAGCGGCGAGCGCAATAACAGGCGAGATAACCGATCCAAGAGAGGTGTAAAATGGCTGCAAAGAAAACCGTACCCGTGAAGAAAGTGATCGTAGATATCTCTCCAAAGACAAAGAATATGCGGGCCTGGAAGTTCGGCGACGACATCGATACCGATGCCATCATCCCTGGCCGGTTCCTCACCATCAACAACCCGGACGAGCTTGCAAAACACGCTTTTGAAGGCACCCGGGACGAGTTTGCAAAGCAGGTGAAAGAGGGCGATGTGATCGTAGGGGGACGGAACTTTGGCTGCGGCTCTTCCCGCGAACACGCCCCGCTCGCCCTTATCGGGGCGGGAGTGAAGATCGTTGTGGCACGATCCTTTGCCCGCATTTTCTTCCGGAACTCGGTGAACGTGGGGGTTCTTCCCGTGGTCTGCCCGGATGCAGACCAGATCCCCGAGGGGGAGAAGATTTCCCTGAATATCAGGGACGGTTATATCGAAGCGGGCGGAAAAAAGCTTGCAATCGAGCCGGTGCCGGTCTTCATGCAGGGAATCATTGATGCAGGCGGGCTCGTGGAATATGCAAAGAACTTAAAGGAGATACCGGTATGTACAAAATAGCGTCGATTGGCGGGGACGGGATCGGCCCGGAGATCGTCTCCGAGGGAAAGAAGGTGCTCGAAGCAGCCGGGGAGAAGTATAACTTCGACATCGAGTGGACGGATTTCGATATCGGGGCCGACCGCTACCTTGCAACCAAAAAGCTCCTTACCGAAGATGACCTCAAGGAGCTCAGGAAGTTCAAGGCGATCTACTTTGGCGCCATCGGCGACGAGCGGGTGAAACCGGGGATCCTCGAGAAGGGGATCCTCCTTGCCCTCCGATTCCACTTCGACCTGTATGTCAATCTCAGGCCAATCAAACTCCTCCATGGGGTCGAGACCCCCCTTGCCGGAAAAGGGCCAAAGGACATCGACTTCGTGGTGGTTCGCGAGAACACCGAGGACTTCTATGTTGGTATCGGCTCCCGGTTCAAAAAACACCAGAAGATCGAGCTCGATGTGGTCCGCGACATCTACAACGTGAAGTTCGGCCTCGATGTCACAAGCGATGCCGAAGAGATAGCGTACCAGATAGGCGTCATCACCCGCGAAGGATCCCGCAGGGTCCAGACCTATGCCTTTGACCTTGCCATGCAGAGGAAGAAGAAACTCACCTCGGTGGACAAGGCCAATGTCCTTTCGGATGTATACGGCCTCTGGCGCGACGTATTCCTCGATACCGCAAAGAAATACCCCGATGTCACCACCGAGTTCAACTTCGTGGATGCCATCACCATGTGGTTTGTCAAGAACCCTGAATGGTTCGATGTCGTGGTCACGCCCAACATGTTCGGCGACATCATCACCGACCTCGGCGCCATGATCCAGGGTGGTCTCGGGCTTGCTCCCGGCGGGAACATCAACCCCAAGGGCACCTCCATGTTCGAACCCATCCACGGGTCAGCCCCGAAATATAAGGGCATGGATGTTGCAAACCCCATTGCCACCATCTGGGCCGGCTCGCTCCTGCTCGATCACCTTGGCGAGCACAAGGCTGCGGCAGCCGTGGTGAAGGCCATTGAGAAGAGTATCAAAGACGGAGTGGTAACTAAAGACCTTGGCGGAACCGCGGGGACGGCAAAGGCCGGCTCATATATTGCCGAATGCGTCCGTAAGGGACGATAAACCTATCAGATTTTCCTCATTTTTCTTTCGGAACCTCAGGAACCGATGCCGTCTTCATTGATTGATCCCTGAAATGCCGGGCAACCGCGTAATCGACAAAGGGCAGGATCATGTATAGGGCACTGCTCCATAAGGATCCTGTGAGCGCAACAAGAATACAGATGACCGAGACCGCGGGCACGACAAGATTTCCCGCAAGAACTCTCCGGACATATTCCGGCTTAATATCAGGCTCGGTCAGCCGGCAGCTGGTTGTTGCATACCACCACTGGGCGGTCATTCCCATGCCGATCAAAAAGAGGTTTGCCTCAAATACCATTGCACCCAGGGATGCTCCTGAAAAATCCCCTGAAAACGAGGTGGAAAACGGGAGAAGCGCAACAAACATGAGCGTCACAAGATTGATCCAGATAAATATCTTGTCAGGAACCCTCACTGAATGGAACTGCAGGTGCTGGCTGAACCAGAATGCCCCGAGAATCAGGAATGCAAGGATATAATGGAAGAAATCCGACCAGAGGGAGAGGAGGAACCGGAGTGCAAATGCGTTTGACTGCACGAGAGTTGCCTTGTCGGGGAGGTTCATGCCAATGACAAGGAGCGTCATCGCAAATGCAAAAATACAGTCTGATAGCCCTTCCAGCCTTCCCTTGGTGAGGTGCATACCCCCCCCTGTTTCATCCTTTTCTTCCATGATATGCTGATCTGATCTGGGTTTTTGGATTTTTAAATCCCTTATACCGGAAAGTGTCCTCCGGTCAGGGCCATGGGAAAACGCCGGGTGGAGGGTTTTGTCTTACATTTTGAAAGGAC
Organism: Methanoregula sp.; assembly: GCA_041645355.1. Taxonomy (GTDB): domain Archaea; phylum Halobacteriota; class Methanomicrobia; order Methanomicrobiales; family Methanospirillaceae; genus Methanoregula. Next base: position 189,081 of record JBAZQF010000001.1, on the reverse strand, counting down.
CTGATGCAGAAGAAGCCCCGTCATACAATAGAGAAACTTATTTTGCGCTTAAATTGATAGTTTTTGGTAATGCCGAAATTTTGTCCCCGGTGCGGATCAGCGGTACAGGAACAGATGCGTTTCTGTAAAGACTGCGGAGCGGCACTGAACGACAACCTGGCACAGAAGGAAAACCCGGCCGTGCCGGTACCACCGGAACCTTCACAAAAAGGGGACCGGAAATGGCTGTACCTGATCATTATCGCGGTATGCATAATCGTCCTTGCAGCCGGCGTTGGTTATCTCTTCTCACAAACCTCCCTTTCCTTCCAGTCCGATCCCGTGGGAGCGGGGGTGTACCTGGATTCGGAATTCCGGGGAATTACCCCGTGCGTGATCCACTCTCTCCTGCCGGGGGAGTATCAGCTGGAGTTCCGCTACACCGGGTATCCTCCCTGGCATAAGAATATCACCGTTGCACTGGGCAGGGCCGAAAGTATCAGTGCCGACTTGTCCGACAATCTCATTCCTGAGGTAAAGGTTGCATGTTTCTCCGATGAAACACAACAATACAGCACCGGGGCAACGAAATGTATCTATAAGAAAGGCGGGGCAGTAACGATCTCGGGTAGTGCCGTAAGACCTCGTCCAAAAGAGAACCCGGCGGTAACGGTTTCGGTCTATGCAAATGGTGCAACATCTCCCATCAGGACGCAGCCAGTCACCATTCTTCCTGACAATTCCTATAACCTTACCTTTGACGGCAGCACGTTACCGGCAGGAAATTACCGCCTTGTCGCATCGCTTCCCTCCGGAGAACAGGCAGCAGCGGTTTTTACCATCGAGAACCAGGAAGATACCAATATCCGCATCCTGCGGCAGATTGTGGAAGATTACCATAAGATCCACACCTACAGCCTGGATGATTATTTTGTCTGTGCAGATATGGCGCTGGATGTCTGGAACATTGTGGATACGCAGGGAATGCGGGCAGTGCTTGCAACGGGAAACATCAAGAACCCAAACGCAGACTGGAAGGAATACGATCATGCCTGGGTGCTCGTGGAAGCTGCCCCCCGGCAATGGGTTGCCCTGGAAACAACGGGAGGCAACCTCGTATTCAGGAATGATAACCCCAATTATTATCGCGGCATGTTCTTCGAGAATCCCAAAGACCTGAAGACCAACATGGACCTCCGGCGTGACTATAACAGCGAGATCGAACGGTCTGCAGCGATTGTGAGCAAGTACAATGCAAAAGCCAGTGAATACAATACTGCAGTGGAAGCTTACCGTGCCATGGAAAAATCATATAATGCAAAATACGTTGGCCAGAACCTGACTGCAGCTGAATACCAGGAAGCGGTGCAGGTGAGAAGCACCCTTGAGGCTGAAATGCTCAAACTGGTTCAGACAAAAGCTGAACTCGATTCGCTGACCGTGACGTACAATAATGAGAAACAGATAATGGCTTCCATCACCTCCCAGATAGCAGCGCTTGCAGCAAAAGGCACGGGCATTGTGAACTCCTGATCTTTCACCATTCTTTTCCCATAGCGGTGATTGAAACACCTTTTATCCCGGCACCTCCCACATTTCAGTCCGTAAGGTGTCCGGCATATGGCGAGCGCACTCATGATAGAAGGAGGGGTTATCGGTCTTTTTGTGATCGCAAACGGGATTTACGTTGTTGCTTTTCCACCGGTGAATGACGAGCCCCAGGGCTATGCCATCATCGCAATCGGGATATTCATCATCCTTGCCACCCTGCATCTGGTCAGGATGTACGAGAAGGCGGGGGAAAGCCCCCTGTTATGAAAAAGGTCTTGTGTAGCCTGCTCCTGAAAGTGCGGGCCGGATACCATGCCATGGGGTTCAATATCCTTTCTCCGTTTTGAGGGGAACGGACAATCCACGTTCTTTTTTAAGGATACAGGGCAGACTACCTGCACGAGAACTCCCTTTTGTCTAGCCCGGTATCAAAGACGAGATGAATGACCAGTTCTGTTCTGCGAGAGCCTGCAGCCCGCAGGACAAATCCAGTGCGCTGCATTCTTCCTGAATGGGCAGCACACTGAATGTTGAATTGGATACCGGGACAGGCAGATCCCGTTCAAACACAATTTTTTCCGGATCAAAGGACAGGCTGGGGAAGATATGGATGACCCGCGCCGTTATCTTTGTCACCTGCCCGCTCGCAGATGTCACGGTGTATATCGTACCTGCAGAATAGTTCTTGTCGCGGTTCCCGCCCGGTATGCCGTTCTGGTAGTTGGTCATATCCTCAACAACCGGAAACCCGCTGATATTTCGCTGTTGTACAAAATCCGTATGAATATGACCCATGAGAATGACCGTCGGCTTCACGATCAGGTCCTTGTCAATGTCCTTCCCGAGCGGGGAGAGGGTCTTGTCCTTGTTCATGTACCAGTGCGTTGCAATGATGGCACAGGAACGGGTGGAGTTTGCAAGAATTGACCGGATTCGGGAGAATTCACTAGCAGGGAGTGTTTTTTTCTCATAATTGATTCCCACCAGATCACAATCCCCGACAGAGGTCACGTAACTATTCTTTGGTTCTCCCGTATACAGGGTATAATACTGGTAATTTTTCCCGGAGTCCGTATCATGGTTGCCGGCGATAGCAAACACGGGAATTGAAGTCTGGTTCCGTGCCCGCAGATAGGCATTCCATTCATTTTTCTTGTTCCATACATTGACGAGATCGCCGGTGATGATCACCGCTGAAATATTATCCTGCACCCTGCGGGATTCAAGACCGGAGAACGTCAGGTTATAAGTATCCGGGTAATACGTTGCAAGGTTCTGGGTATCCGAGAGATGGACGATCGAGTAGGTAATCGGGTTATCCATGGCAAGCGCAGGCACCGGAAGGATAACACAGGATATGAGCCCGATAAGAAAGAACAGGCGGAGTATTGATCCGGTTAGCATGGTTAAACCATTCAGGAAAGAAAGGTGTTGAATATTGTGTTTTGGATTCGCTGGAGCAGGTCACCGGGATTTTGCGGGGTCATCCAATAGATCGCTCTCCTCTCCCGCAGGAACTTTGTTGTGGGAGAAGATCGAACGGATCGCGTTGAGCGGAGACCGGTTTGTTGTTTCGGGCTCTTTTTCGCGAATCCCCTTAAACAGGACCTCGGCCTCGGCAGTCCCTTCCTCAATATACATCTTCTCGGTAACATCTTCAAGGCTTCCGGCGATTGCCACCGTCCGGCCATTCCGGACAACCGGGATCTCATTGACTTCCACCCAGACACGCTTGCCCCCGCGGGTCTCCATCTCGAGCCGGTACGGGGGCTCACGCCGCCCGGACGCGATTGCCCGCAGCGTTCGTTCAAGGCCCGCCGAGTTTGCCGGATTATCGGAGAGATAATCCGTCCAGGCCCGCTTTCCCTCCCCGGGCCGGCACCCGAGCAGGGCCCGGATCCGGGGGCTTACAAATACCAGGGTATGGTCGGGAGCATGGGTGTAATACATCGGGCTCCCGCTCTCCAGGACAAGCATCAGTTCCTCGTCCCGCTTCCGTATGGCTTTCTGCTCGTTCTTACCGGAGGTTATGTCACGCCCTGCCGCAACGATCGAACAGACGTTTTTGCCGGTATCCAGTACCGATCTTGCCGACCAGCTGATGCACCGCATGCCTTTTGGGGTCTGGATCCACTGCTCGACAACACAGGCAAACGGTGGACGGAAGAGCTTCGTCATCTGGGTGGCCACGACATCGGCGTACCGCTCATCGTTCACCGGCATAAATACGCTCCCCACCAGTTCCTCGTGGGACTTGCCAAGGGCATTGCAGTACGCAGAGTTGACGAAAAGGAGACGCCCTTCCAGGCTGAATTTGACTAAAAAATCCTGCTGGCACTCGACAAGGTCCCTGTAGTGATTCTCGCGATCCTCCATCATCCTGACCACCTGTCCCTGTGCCGGCTCACTTCATATTTACCGGATAAAAAGAGAGGATGTTCTCTCTCTAGATCATCTGTTGCAGAACTATTAATGTTGCACGATACGCAGGGTACAAGGGGATAACCAGCCCGCAAACTGAGGTGGATACTTATAAGAACTGACGATGCAAGGTCTGGTTACAACAGGAAAGGGATTACTACGGACAACAGACCTGAACAGGCATTTACCGGCCTTGAAGCCGCAATCGTCCTGATCGCATTTGTCACCGTTGCAGCGGTCTTTGCGTACGTAGTGATCGGCGCAGGATTCTTCGCTACCCAGAAAAGCGAGGAAGTTATCCATTCCGGTCTCCAGCAGGCCAGTTCAGCCATGATGCTGGCAGGGAGCGTGCATGGTGTCGGAACACCAGGAGCCACCATCGACATGATCAATTTCAGCATCAGCATAGCTGCGGGAGGATCACCCATTGACATGGAAAAAGTGGTGATAACCTACAGCGACAAAAACCAGCTGGAGAAACTTTCCCCGGTACCGGGATATTTCAGTTCTTCCACAACACCCGGAACCTGGGCAATTACAGAGCGGCAGAATGAGAGGGGGGGTTCCAATAACGTGCTTGAAAAAGGCGAACAGTTCTCGATCAGTGTCCACCCGACAAACGGCATTGTGAAAGATACCGAGTTTTCGATCGAAGTGACACCTTCAGGGGGGGCTTCGATGCAGATCCTCCGGACCGCCCCGTCCACCATTTACGGGGTAACCCGGTTTTATTAATGAAGTTTAAAAGAGGGGACGGGAGGTCCCGTATATGATGCTCATACTGCAGCGCCTAGTCTCTGCTGTCCTTCGACCACGCGGTGGAATCTCTGGGATGAGACTTCCGGGATCTTCACAACTGCGGCGAGGCGCTCTTTGCCATATATCACGGCCCGGAGACTGGCAAGGGAGAGGGTAAAACTGCCAGTCTCAAAGAGTTCCACATTCAGGGCTTTGCCGGACGCTGATACCCTGGCAAGTCCCCGGGTCATCCCAAGGTAGTAGTTCCAGTTGCGGGTGAGTTCTTCCACCTGCACTACTACCCGGCCTGAGACAGCCCGGATGAGATCCGAGCGGCGGATGGCATAGCGGGTACCGAGAATATGGAGTTCAATGACTTCATGCATATTCCCTTCACTGTCAAGTGCGCTGTATCCGGTCCGCTGGAGATATCCTGCTTTTTCCATCATACACGACCACCTTCTGTCGTACCATGGCGTTGGTCAGGGGGGTATATAACCTGTCAGCGTGCGCGGGGTGAAAGTGATTTATAGGGAGAGAAAGTCCCCGGACCACTGATACAAAAAAGGAACCCGCTCAGTCAGACCGGGTGTCCAGCACCGCGTTGAGCACCTGTTCGACAAATGAGAGGGTGCCATTGATACCTGCAAGGGGGCGGGGCGCAAGCCGGATCTCTCCCCGCATCGGGGGAGTAATCAGGGCGAATGCCCGGGCGGGGGCAAGTGACCGTTCAAAGGAAGACCCGATGACGAGATCCGGGTCATGGGATTGTATAAGTTCCCGCACCCGCCCCATTCCGGTGACATGTTCGGTGACAAACCGGCTCTCCTGCGGGTGGTTGCGCGAGCAGATACAGCGGATATCTGCATCAAGATACCGGCTGAGCGTCCGGGCCGCAAAAGAGGCATACGAATACCCGGCTGCGATCAGAACCGACGGGGGATCAAAGCGTTGCAGGTATTTGTCGCATACCCGGATAATCCGCTCTTCCTGGCTATCGGCCTCACCAAGCACTCCGGATACGTCCGCATCACTGAACCGGTCCGCGAGTTTGCAAAACGTTTCCCTGACCATGTCAATACCCAGCGTCCCGCCACCGTATTTCCCGATCCCGCTCAGAAAATCGTTGTTGGTCCCAACCGTATATGCTGCAGAGGATCCGATCCGGTCGAACCGGTCCTGGCAGAACACTGTAGCCACCGAAATCGAGGCCTGCCCGAGAAGACGGCGCAGTTCCTGGACATTGCCCGCTGCGTAAGGGTCAAAGAGACAGGCGCCGTCTATATTGACACCGGGAATATCCGGATCGATCCGGATGGGGATCGCATCAAGAGCCTTCCGGTATCCCAGTTCCACATCCCCGGCAAAACCCGGGCTGTCTACGAAAATAAGATCGAACTTCTCCAGCATTGACCGGATATCTTCCCCGAGAACTGCCGGGACGCAGGTGGTGATGACAGCAATCTTCTTGCCTTCGCGGGAAAGCCCGCCAACCACATCGAGAAGCCGCTCCTCCGATCCGAATATTACTTCGTGCTCGAGAATGAAGGTGCCATGGAGGGGGGCATGGAGGAGGGTTGCAGGATAATAGTAACAGCCGCTTGAACCGTGAATGACCACGCTGATACCCTCAAACCCGGCAAGGCAGGCTGCGGCACCGGTCATTGCACACGGCCAGAGCGGGTTTGAGCATTCAGGCATGGATTGCCCGCCTCCAGCGGTGGAGCATCCTCCGGATCCCATGGGTGCCGACAGAAGGTGCTGCCGGGATTGCCTGGAGGTTTGCGATGTTGCCGAACTTCAACCGGAGCATCCCCGCCGCTTCCTCAGCTGCATGGATACTCTCAGGGTCATCAGGCGTCTGATCGAAGACAACAGGGGTACCGCGTATATCGGAGAACTCATTCAGGATCTCTTCCTGCAGGGACTGTTCTTCCTCCGCCACGCGTTTCCCGTCAACCCCGCAGGCGCGGGAAACGGTTTTTATAAAGGTGAGGGTTCCGGAGAGACCGAGAGGGAACGAGGCAATATACGGGGTGCCAAAACGCTGCCTGAGATACTCCCCCACGGGAACGAGACCGGGCTCCCGGAGGATATTGAGGCGGCCGGCGCCAAGAAGCGAGATCTGGTCCAGCGAAGAAGTATGCAGAAACCGGATGTTGATGGCAAGACCGAGATTCGTGAGAATCCGGTGGATCTCCCGGTAATTCTCTTCTACTTCATACTCGAGGTTCCGCTCGCCGATGATATTGATCCCGGCCTCTTTCCTGGACAGGGGGGCGGTGCCCGCTATCGCGGTGAGCGCATTATTGACCCCGTCCTGGAAACTTCCCCCGAGAAAACCGGCAGTCGGGACCGGTATCACCGGAATCCCATAGTCTCCTGCACAGACCCCGCACACATCATCCCCGATAGTATCGATAATGCAGGTGGAGAGGACATAGACAGCCCGCACATCCCGCCCGGCAGCCGATTCGAGGGTTCTTCGCAGCGTTTCCTCCCCGCCGAAGATAATATCGGTTTCAGAGAGGCCTGTCGAGATCAGTTCGGGAATGGAAACCCGGTCATTTTCCAGTCCCGTTGCATGCAGAAGAGAGAGATTGTGGTGGCTGCACCCCCGGGGCCCGTGAATCACGCTCACAGCATCACGGACGTGCGTAGTTACCGAGAGGGCTCCCGTGAGGGTGCAGCCCCGGAACCTAGATATATCGGTAGGCGAGGTGTTCGAGGTCATCAATCTCAAGGGGGGTGGGGATCGTCATGCGGGTGTTTTCCATGACCCGTGCAGCAAGCGAACGGTAGCGGGCAGCCTGGGCGGAAGCCGGGTCGTATTCAATCACGGTCTTCTTGTTGAGTTCGGCAAGCTGGACTACCCGGTCGCGGGGGATGTATTCGACGAGCGAACTGTTCACCCGTTCTGCAAATTCACGGACCAGCTCCTCCTCGCGGGGTTCGCCCTTGGCATTGCAGATAACTCCCGCCAGACGGCACTTGCTCTTTGCCCGGGAAGCAAGCCGTTTTATCGCTTTGCAGATATTGTTTGCAGCATACAACGACATCAGTTCACCCGAGGTTACCAAGTAGATCTCCTGTGCGTATCCCTCCCTCATGGGCATGGCAAACCCCCCGCAGACAACGTCACCGAGCACATCATAGACAATCACGTCTCCCTTGAGATCCCCGAATTTCTCAAGGAGCTGAAACGTGGCGATGATCCCCCTTCCTGCACACCCCACCCCGGGTTCAGGCCCTCCAGCTTCCACGCATCTCACGCCGTTGAAACCGGTGAATACAATATCTGATAGAGAGATTGCAGCATCACCCCGGGTCCGGACAAGATCCATAACCGTGGGGATGAAACTCCCGTGCATCAGCATCCGTGTGCTGTCCCGCTTGGGATCACATCCTATCTGCAGGATATCAAGATCCATCAAGGAGAGGGCTGCCGACAGGTTGGCTGATGTGGTGGATTTTCCTATCCCACCCTTGCCATAGAGGGCGATCTGCTTCATTGTCCTACTATGGGGCGGCTGCTTATATGAGATTTCCTGAAGTTAAGAAAAGTAAAGTTGCGTAAAACCGGCCCCGTCTCCCCCATTCAGGACTCAGATCCCCGGAACAGGGCAAGGAAGAGCATCACCACCGGGATAACTTCCAGTCTCCCGATCCACATCACAAAGATCATGGTCCATTTCGAGATGACCGGCATATCGGGCGTGACATACCCGGTATTTATCCCGCACGTCGAGAACGCTGATACGACACTATAGACAATCTCCATCACGGTGTATGTCGTCAGGTGGAACTGAATGATAACCAGGGTTGTAATGAAGATGATAACAACCGAGAGGATGATGACAAGCATGTTCTTTGCTGCAAGAAGTTCCGCCGTAGTCCTCGGGATGACCCGTCCTTCGATCCTGAATGGAATGAGAACCTTGCCGCTGACATAGAGGCGCTGGAACCACCAGGTAAGAGCCCGGTAGGCAAACGCAATGCGATCGAGCTTGATACCTCCTGCCGTGCTGCCGGCTGCTCCGCCGATGAACGTGATCATGGCAAGGAAGAGCAGGGTTACGCTTGCCCAGGTATGGATATTTGCCACCGCAAAGCCGGTTGTCGTGATGGAAGATACCGTCATAAAGAGGCCCTGCTGGAGTGCAGGAAGCAGATCGAGATTCCCAAAAAAGATGAGATCATACGTGAGGACAACCACTCCAGCCGCAAGAAAAAGGAAGAAGAGCTTGACCTGCTCGTCCCCAAAAAGGCTCAGGCGCCGGTTTTCGGCGATCAGGTAATACAGCTTGAACGGCAGGGCGCCCGCTATCATGATCGGTATAAGGATAAGCTCAAGCAGGGGGCTGTGATAATAGAGGATCCCCTCGGAATGGGGGGTAAAACCTCCCGTGGAGATGGCGGACAGTGCAAGATTGACCGAATCCCAGAGCGAGAGCCCGGCAAACAGGATAAGGCCTATCGCAAAAAACGTAAGCACACCATAGATTTTCCAGATCGCCCGCCCGGCATGCATGATACCGGGCATGAGGGGCTCATCACGGCTCTCGCTCCGGAAGATCCTGGAACGGAAGAGACCGGAGTTGCTGGCAAGGGCAATCGAGAAAGCGATGATCCCAATCCCACTGATCCACTGCATGTAGGAGCGCCAGAAAATGAGGGTATTCGGGGCCGTGTCCGGCGATGCAAGCATCGTGTATGCGGTCCCGGTCCAGCCTGCCATTCCTTCGAAGAGAGCATCCAGAAACCCCATGTGGAGCCCGAGGACAAATGGAAGGCCGCTGATGAGAGCGCAGAAGAACCAGGAGAGAGCAACAGAACAAAGCGCAGTCGAGAGCCGCACACCCCGTTCATGACGGGGAACCTTGCGGAGGACGAGCCCGGCACCAAAAAAGATGGCAGGAACCAAAGCCATGGGGATGAGCATCCCCCATTCAGCAAAGAGCACTGCAACGATCAGGGGAATTGTGGTGATCGGGGCAATAAATACAAAAATATCCCCGAGATCCGCAACAATCGTTGTCAGATGCGAAAACCGCTGCATCACATATGGGTTACACGGCAGATCTATTAGTATTTACCAGAAATACGGCGAAAAAAGTACCGGGGGTTGCCGGGGGGTTACAGTTTGTTGGTCCAGAGCCCGTGGACACTGCAGTATTCCCGGGCCTTGACATTCATGTCGGGAATACAGAACTCGGCTTCGGGTTTTTCGCCGGGCTTGAAGCCCCGGATAAAAACATTCTCCCCGTGCCGGACTTCGACCCATTCTATGTAGTGCTTCTCTTCCATCGGGTGGGGAATGGATCCGATTTTTACCAAGATGCCGTTTGCCGACTTCTCAACAACCGGGACATGTTTCTCTTTTCCGGCATCCGCAGTCTTCTCAACCTGGAGGATCATGGGCTTGCCGCAGCAGACCAGGGTCCCCCCGGAGGCGTGGACCACTTTTGTGATGTTCCCGCATTCTTCGCACTTGTACACTTCAAACAGTTTTGTCATGATCAGCCACTCCGTTCCTGAACAATGTTGATCTCTTTATGCTTCTTCAATATTTCGTCTGCCAGATGATCGAGAGCCTGGAGGGCGGATTCATCAGGCAGCCCTTTGATGACAACGGGCGTGAGGACTTCAACCCTGACATGGTCGAGCATTTTCACGATCACATCTGCAGATTTGCCGCCCCAGCCAAACGACCCTATAACCGAGGCAAACCGCATCTTAGGCTTGAGCAGGTTGGCAAGATACGTGGCATATACCACCTGCGGGTGCGGGCCAAAGAGGACGGTGGGCGTAGCAACAACCACGGTCGCGGTATCGACCAGCGCGAGGGCAAGTTCCCCGATATCGGTACGCGTCAGGTTGAAGGGGCGGACACTGATGCCCCGGGCAATGAGCGCCTCGGTCAAATATTCCACCATCTTCTGGGTGCTCCCGTGCATGGAGACATACGGGATCACCACTTCATTTTTCACTTCATCAGAAACCCAGTCCGCGTAGGCATCGAGAATAAATTGGGGAGAACTGTGGATGGGGCCGTGGCTGGGGGCTATCATCTCCAGGGGAAGTGCCCTGACACGCTCGATGTACCCTTTGATACTGCCGCGGAACGGCATCATGATCTCTGCATAGTACCGTTTCGCGGACCGGTATGCCTGGGCAGTATCGGTCACGAAGAGATCGCTTGATGCCTGGTGGAAGCCGAAGAGATCGCACGGGAAGAGGATCTTGTCCTCGCGCAGGTACGTCAGCTGGGTCTCGGGCCAGTGTGTCCAGGGCGTGATGAGGAACTCGAGCGTCCGGTCACCAAGGGAGAGGGATTCCCCGTCTTTGATAATCCGGAACCGGTCGGGGAGTATATGCAGCAGGGCAATGAGGAGGTCCCGGCATTTTTCATTGGTGACAATGACCGCATCCGGGAAGAACTCAAGGACCATGGGCAGGGAACCGGAATGGTCCTGCTCGGCATGGTTGATGACAATATAATCGATCCGTTCAATGCCCAGCTTGACAAGGTTCGAGATCAGTTCGAACTCTTTTGAAGGGTCGACAGTGTCGATGAGGGCAGTCTTTTCGCTGCCCCGGATGAGGTACGAGTTGTAGCTCGTTCCTTCGGGAAGGGGGATCAGCTCGTCGAAGATTCTCCGGTCAAAGTCCAGTGCGCCGACCCAGAAGATGCCCGGTGAGATGAGACGTGAAACCATACGGGATCAGTTCTCACTCCTTTGCAAACAGGGTTTTCTCTGCACCGCAGACCGGGCATTGCCAGGCTGGGGTAAGAGTAGTAAATTCGATGCCGGGGGCAATGTTCTGGAGGGGCTCTCCTTTTTCGGGATCATATTTGTGGCCGCAGATCTGGCAGACGTATTTGTCCATTTTACAAAAACCTCCCGCTCGTGCAGGGTAGTAAAGAGATAATGCAGGGGAGTCAATTAATTATTTCTATTGTGACTACCGGAGGAACGGAAAAAATCCGGCATTCATTCCTCATCCCGGAGATGATAGTGATCTACAAAAAATCTGAATGACCGGTTCTTCTTTATGGCAGTATCTATCGAGAATGACTTGAGAATCTCGAACATGAAGTCGATCCGGGAATCGAATGTCCGCGGCATGATCCGGTTGAAATCCTCTTTTGTCAGGGATTCGGTTGATTCGAGATCGGTTACCCCGAACACCTGGGCAGATTCAGGAGAGATCCCGGCATAATACCAGCTCTCGATCTCCGCTATCACGATAACGATATTCCGGCCATTGATATCGCTGAACCGGTAATAGAGGATCTGCTTTTTGTCCCGGACGGACCGCTCGGTATCGATATCGGCAACGAATATATAATCGTTGCCCATCTGGATAACGCTTTTTAAGAACCTGCTCACCTTTTCGCGTTTGATGCAGGCATACGGGATGATCTCTACCGAATCGTAGCGGTGCACAAAGAGGGGTTTTACGATCCTGCCAAAGAAGCGGACATCATCTTCACCCTCGACAAGAATGAACAGGCGTTTCTTCATCAGAGTCCCAGCAGGTTCTGGACATACAGCTCTTCGATCCCGATCTCGTTTGCAAGAAACGCCTTCACCTCTGCCTTGTCCCCGGGGCGGGAGATGACCGAGAAGCCTGCATTGTCCCGCGAGATGAGCAGGATGTCAGAGATATCGGCATGCTTGACAACTTCGGTACTATGCGTGGTTATCATGACCTGCTTCTTTAGAGAGGCTTCCTTCATCATCGTCATCAGCCGGCCGACAAGGAACGGGTGGATATGGCTGACCGGTTCTTCGATGATGATGAAGGGCTTTTCTTCGAAATAGAGGGCGATGATCATGGCAAAGATGGCTATGGTCCCGTCGGAAAGAGAGGATGCAGGAAGATCTTTTGATTTTGCATACCGCTCCCGCAGGGTGAGGATGAGAGAGACGTCCATGAACTTCTGGACCGAGAAGTCCTCGACAAATGGCAGTACATCGCGGAGCAGGTTGGATAACTTCCTCTTCTTCTCAGGATCTTCGATAATATTCCTTATCACGAGCGCGAGGTTGCCCGCGTCTTCATCAAGATCGCGCTTCCCGGTGATGGCAACCCCGCGTTTTGGGAGTTTCGGGTCGATATCGTACACTGCAATCCGGTCAAAGAATTTCTCGGTGTGAGGGAACGGGTAGCCATAGATGGTCTCAAGCAGCAGGGTCTTTTTCGGGAGGTGCCTGCCCCGGAACATGGCCGGGATAATATCGTTCTCGGTCAGGGAACAGCCCTCCGGGATACGGGAGGTGTACTGCACTTTTCCGTTCTCGCTGGACACCACCAGTTCGCCATTCCCGATCGGGGACAGTTCCCGGATCGTCTTTCCGGCACGTTCACAGGTGGAGACGTTACAGCCGATCACGAGCCGGTCCCGGGTGATGGAAAAGTCATCCCCCGGTTCCTGGAACCGCAGGGAGAACTCGTAGGATGAAGTACAGGATCTCAGGCCCAGCAGGGGGGGTTCCTGGCCCGGTCGTTCCACGATCTCGAGCACCTGGTCGGGAATATAATCCACCCGGATACTGAGATCCTTTTCACACCCGATCTTGGCGTTCCGGAGGTATTCCAGTCCTCCCTGCATGGCGATGGCATTGGCAACACCGTGCCTTGCAATATCCCGTAAAAACCGGAAAACCGAGATGAAATTGGATTTCCCTGCAGCATTGGAGCCAATCACGACATTGAACCCGGAGAGGTCAATATCGATCTCGGAAAAACTCTTGAAATTTTCAACGTGAAGATGCTGGATTGGCATACCGCTCCCTTTACTCATCGTTACTTTCCAAGAAAAAGAAGATATTGGTCAGGTTCCGGTACGGCGGTTTGAGATGCACCCGTTCAGACAGGATTCAAAATAAAAATCGCCGTGTTGAGATACCCGGCAATACAGAGCCAGATGAGATAGGGGATGAGAAGCAGGCTTGCATTCCGTGAGATCCGAAAGAACTGGATTGCGGTTCCAAGAACGAGGATAAACAGCGCAATGAGACAGATCAGCCCGAGAAGGGCGGAGTGGAGGCCAAAGAAGAAAAACGACCACAGCACATTCAGGACCAGCTGGAGACCAAACAGGAACAGACACACCCTTACATCCTGCTTTTTTCCATCCGACTGCAGGACCAGGAAGAGCGAGATCCCCATCAGGATGTAGAGCGTGGTCCAAACCGGGGCAAATACCCATGCGGGGGGCGTCAGGGCAGGTTTGATAAGACCGGCATACCAGACGGGAATTCCCGGGGCGGTAAAAAACGAGCCGAGAAGCCCTGCCAGAAGGCAGATCCCAATCGAGACTACCAGAAGGATCAGGGTGGAAACCGTACTCTTATTGGGAGTTTTCATATTTTATGCATGTTTGGTAGCAGGATATAGATCTTGTCACAGGCCCGAATAAAAAGGGGAATTTCCTATTTTCCCCTGGCATTGAAGCTCAGGGAATCGAGCCAGCGGTACAGGAAATGCGAGTGCTGCTTTGGGAATACTCCCTCGGCAACTGATTTTACTTCCTCAATGGAATAGAATGCATTCGGGTGGAACTGCTTGATGATACCCACCACATGGCCCAGATCCTGGCGCTTGATGATGGTAAAGACCATCTTCACCTTGCCGGTACCCCCCTCGGCATCAATGCTGGTAACCCCGTAATTGTGCTCGCGGAGGTACCGCATCAGGTCAGCGGGGTCGTCTTTGGTGATGATCCGTACGCTGGTGAGGCCAAGCGAGAGCTTCTCTTCGATTGCCATCCCGACAAAGGTACCGGTGGCAAAACCTGCACCATAGGCAATATAACAGACAACATTGGTCAGGTTGTTCATCACCTGCCCGATGGCAACCAGCCATATGATCACCTCAAAAAAACCAATGATCGGGGGAAGGTACTTGATCCCCTTGGAAACGAATATGACACGGATCGTATCCAGGCTCATGTCACAGACACGGGCGCAGAATATCATCAGCGGGACGATGACAAAGGCAAAAACACCGGGGGCAATGACGGATTCCAGCATCTCTTCTGTACCATCTGGTACCCGGGGATTATAAGGTTACGGCAAACAAAAAATCAGGTTGGGCTTGAGATGGTAAAGGGCCTGAAATAGAGGCCCGTCCTCTGATCGGCCACATTTATGACCATCAGGTTCCAGAAGCCGGTCTTTGCGTCGGCAGGGATCGCAAGATCACAATAGAGCTTTGTTGTATCCAGGAATACGGGATTTGTACAATCAAGAACTGCCGATCCCTGCGTCAGCGTCACCTTGAAAAGATCCCGGAAATTCTGCCCGTAGATCACGATCTGCCGGGTCTCACCTGCCCTGAGGCTGCCAGGGTAGACACTGCTGATGATCGGTCCTGCAACACTGACGGTAAAGGCATTCAGCATGGTATCGGACTGGCCATCAGGGTTTGTCACGATCAGGTTCATGGAACCCTTGTCAATGCCGGCAAGATTGAACGTGCAGTCAATGCTCTTTTCAGAAGAAACGGATACTGCCGTTGCCTTAACAGGGGTATACCCCGGCTGGAGAAGCATTACGGTTGCACCATCCTGGAAATTATAGCCGGTGATTGTAACACTGACAATCGTATCTTTCGACGCAGTATCGGGGGAGATCGCAAGAACGGATGGCGCAATGCCCGAAGTCTTTGTTGCTGCAGCCACAACCGTGGGTGTGACAACAGGCACAGATGTCACTGCCACGTGGGAAATTTTGACCGGGTACACTTTTTCGAGCGAAGCCCGCAGGATCCTGTCGGTCCGGTTATCCGTGCGGTAGCCAAATGATCCGTCAGGGTTTCTGGAAACCCAGGCACGTTCGTACTGATCCGAGATCCGGTCATAGCCAAGAACAAGGTAATACTCGGAACCGGCAGCCGTGCCCGACCGTGCAATGATATCCCCGGCAAGGTATTTCACAGCAGGAGCCGTTGTCGGGACGGGAGTGGTTACCCCTGCCGGTTCTTCGCTGGAACAACCGGAAAAAAAGACTCCGGATATGAGGAGGCAGATAAGAGCGACACTGCACCAGAACGTGTCTTCCATACAGATATTGTTCAACGCAGAGCCGTATAAGGGTTCTTCAGACGCCGGTATGAACCGGACGTACAATAAAAACTTCAGGGGATCTCCGCAGTATCTTTTGAGTTTTTTCAACACAGATTACGAAGCCCGGACAAGAATTGTGGTGTACTTCCGGTAAAAATACGCGTGAATCCCAAGAAGGAGTACGATGATGAGCACGGCAGCGGCAGAGATCGGAAAAAGAGCGCTTTCCAGTGCCGGCGGGCTGAGCTGGCCTGCAAGACCAAAGACAAGGCATACTGCAGCAAGGAGGACCGTTGCATAAACATCCCGCACCGAGAAGAAGAAGACCGCAATGATAACCCCGGTACCAAGGGAGAAGAGAAGGGTGTCCTGGGCCGGTAGCCCGGGTGCGCGGACAAGGGTGGTGAACCAAAAGAGGACGGAAGTTACAATCACGCCCGAACTTACCGCAGCAAGGATTCCCCCGTTGCGCATAAATGCCTGGATATGAGTCCCAAGAAGAACAAAACAGATCATCACGGAAGCTGCCGCGGTCGGGAGGACGAGAAGGAAGGCAAGAAGAAATGCTATCCGGTCTGTCCCAAACGGGTTGAACAGGATCGAGACCGGCAGCAGCACCACGAGGGTGACAAGAACGATCGGCCCGGTCCTCCAGGCAGGCCGGAAACCGACCTGGTGCATGTTCACCGCTCCCGAGAGAAACGACCTGCGGAGGTACATGACCGGGACAACAAGACCGATCAGGATGCATGCCACAGCCGTATACAGATAGATTCCTGCCGCATCCGGTTGCTGGAAGAAGCGGGCCTGCCCCACGAGAAGAAATGTCTCGACCAGCCAGGCAATATAGATGAGGAGGGGGATCAGAAAGAGCCGCAACCAGCCCTCATTTTTGAGGATGGGGAATTTCGGTTGGGGGATTTTTCCCGTTTCTCGTCCACTCATCTCATCACCGGACTCTGTTCGTATTCCATGTAAGCGTGATTCTTTGGCCTATTTGAATGTATAATCCCGGCTCGTTTGTTTTAAAAAGGGAGCCCGATCAGGTTCTTGACCCGAGCAGGGCGGCGATGGCATGGTCTCTCTCTTCCTGAGTAACAGCCGCCGGCTGCATCTTTTCTTCAAATACCGGGGCCTGCCGCTGGTAGAAAAACCCAAGGGCGATCCGTGCATCGGTATTGTAATCCCATTCCCGTGCCAGGTGGCAGGCTGCCTCGAAATCCCCGGTATCGTGTCCTGCAGGATCGTACACCCGCGAACCGTAATAATCAGCCACCGGGAAGAATGTGGCGCAGATCTGCAACACGTCGATAAACGAGAAACCGCGATGGGCTATACCCTGTAAAAAGAGGGCTTTCAGCTGCTCCTGCTTCCGGGTATATCCCCGCGCAATATACGTTGCCCCGGATGCAAGCATCAGCTCGAGGGGATTGAACGGGTACTCGGCAGTGCCGGAGGGAGTGGACTTTCCCCGGAACCCCAGCGGGGATGTGGGGGTGTACTGCCCGGTGGTGAGGCCGTACACCCGGTTGTTGTGGACTATGACCGTGATATCGATATTCCGTTTTGCGGCAAAGATGAGGTGATCCAGTCCCTCGGCATAGCAGTCCCCGTCGCCGGAACAGCAGATGACGGTGAGGTGCGGGTTTGCCAGTTTCAGGCCGGTTGCAACCGGTATCGCGCGCCCGTGAAGGGCGTAGACGCTGTTGATATTGAGGTAGTCTGCTATCTTGGCGTGACACCCGATACCCGAGACGAGCACAACATTATCCAGGGACTTCCCTTCGTTTTCCATGCCGGCAAGGATGTTCTTGAGTGAGTGCTGGATCATGAAGTTGCCGCAGCCGGGACACCAGGTGTTCTGTGCTTCGGTGATCAGGTTCCGGAGGGTCATGGAAGAACCTCCCGCACCTTTCGTTCCAGTTCTTCCCGGGTGAACGGTCGCCCGTCATATTTGAGGATCATGGTATCTGCATTGATGCCATGCTGCCGGGCCAGTTCTTCCAGCTGCCCTGTTGCATTCTCTTCCACGCAGATGATCCGTTTTGATCCTTCCAGCGCTTTTTTCAGCTGCTCTTTTGGGAACGGCGAGAGGACAACCGGTTGTATCACCCGGAGACCTAGAGCTGATCCCACTTCCGTGCAGACACCTTTTGTTGAGCCCCAGCAGAGAAGGACTGAAAATGAACCGGCAACCCCGCTCACCGTTACCGGAAGGTACCGGTCCATCTCTGCAGCAAGGCCCTGCTCTTTTTTGAGCCTTTTTTCGGTCATCAGTGCAACCACCTCCCCTTCTTCGGTAGTTATCCCGGATTCATCATGGGCATAACTGTTCACCTTGACAACCGCATCTTTTGTACCAGGAAACGCGAGCGGTGAAACACCGGAAGGTGAGTATGCATACCGGCGGTAGGCGTTGCTGCCATCCCACCGGGGAAATTCTCCCGGGGGAATACCGGCAGGCGAGGGCAGGTCGAGGCTGTACGTTCCTTCGGAAAGGGTCTTATCGGTAAGAATGAAAGCGGGCACCTGGTATTTCCAGGCAAGGTTCATGGCAACCGCAGACCAGTACACTGCCTCCGCGACATCGCCCGGGGCAACAATAAACCGGGGGAACTCTCCCTGGCCGGCATGGAGGACCAACCGCAGGTCGGACTGCCCGGTATAGGTAGGGAGGCCCGTGGATGGCCCGGTTCGCTGGGATACCACGAGGACGAGTGGGATCTCCGCCATCCCGGCAAAGGAGAGCCCTTCCGTCATAAGGCAGAATCCCCCGCCGGATGTCCCGACAGCCGCCCTTTTTCCCGCACAGGCAAACCCGATGCCCATAAGGATAACCGCAATCTCGTTCTCGGGATGCACAACCTGAATCCCGAACCGGTCTTTCTGCTCGGCAAGGAAATGGAGAAGGCTGGAGGACGGGGTCATGGGGTACGATACATAGGCCTCAAGACCCCCCTGTACCATCCCGAGGCCGATGGCCTCATTCCCAGTAACGAGGGGCAGGGCAGGAGATGAGAGCCGGCTGACCGGATGAATCGGTTCCAGCAGATCATACCCCTTCCGGGCCAGCTTCAGGTTGAGTTCAACGCCTTTTGGGATATGGGACATGAACACGGAAGTCACGGTCTCCCAGGGAATGCCCGCTGCTTTTGCAAACGCACCGATAATCACCGAATTTCCCATGATATCCGGTGCACCCTCCTGCGAGAGTATCTCCTTTACCGGGATCCCCTGTCCCGGTCCTTTCACCAGACCTGAATTATACACAACTGCCGTGCCCTCGTGCCACATACCCCGGTGCCGTTCAACCGTCTCCCGGGTAAGTGCAAGGACGAAATCCACTTTTTCCCTGCAGGTCCCGATCCCCTGCTCAGCACCCCGTATGATCGCAAAATTATGGCCTCCGCGGATCAATGAAGGATAATCAAAATACAGGTATACCCGGTAGCCGGAATGGTTGAGCAGCTGGGCAACCAGTGCGCCGGCACTGTTGATCCCGTCACCCGCTTTTCCCCCGATAAGAACTGATACTTCATTCATGCCTCATGCCCCTATGTTCTGATCCTGCAGACAGGGGTATAAAAGTTGGTATACGGGCTCTCTTTCTGAGACCAAAGAAACAAAGGGGTTTTTCTTTTCAGACAGCCTGACAGGTATATTCAAATAGGCCAAAACCAATCATCATGATTGTAGAGATTTATCCCTCACCGACGGAAAAAATCATTCACAAAATACCAGAATATCGGCGATAATTTACCTTTCTGTGCAGGACAGGAAAAAAGGATGTGAACCTGTGGACACGAATGGTCTGAAAACGGATACAACAGATTATGTTATCCATACGACAAGCGGTATGGACATGGACGGCCTCATTAAAGCTATCCGGCACAAGAACCTCGGGATCCGCTGGAGAGCTGCTCTTGCCCTAGGCGACATTGGCGAACCGGCAGTCAGGCCCCTGATCCGGGCACTCATGGAGAATGACCATGACATACGCTGGCTTGCTGGTCTTGCCCTCGGGAGGATCGGGAGTGCAGCAATCCCTCCTCTCGTCCAGGCACTCGCCGATCAGGATCACGATGTTCGCTGGCATGCGACCCGGGTACTTGCCGGGATAGGGGAGCCGGCCATCCAGCCGCTCATCACCTCGCTCCGCAACGAGAACAGCGACATCCAGTGGAGGAGTGCTTTTGCCCTCTCCCTTATCGGGGAACCTGCCGTGGAACCGCTTATCCTCATCCTCAAGGACACCGTATGGTGGGTGCGGGTCAGGGCTGCATGGGCACTGGGTGAGATCGGTGACCGGCGTGCAGTTGAACCTCTCATCCAGTCCGTCAATGACATGGACTGGTACGTGCGCTGGAGTGCCGCGGATGCCCTGGGCAAGATTGGCGACCAGCGGGCGGTCGTATGTCTCGGGAAAGCGCTCAAGGAGCCCGACTCGTTCGTGCAGGTTCCGGCAACCTGGGCCCTTGGCAAGATCGGGAGCAGCACTCCGGTTGAAATCCTTACCCAGTCCCTGATAAGTTCCGACTGGTATGTCCGCTGGGGGGCAGCTGACGCTCTTGGAAATATCGGGGACATTCGGGCACTGGAGCCCTTAAAGAAACTGGAAGATGACAAGGATGAATACGTGAGGCGGGCGGCAGAAGAAGCAGTTGCAAAGATCCAGAAAAAGGCAAATCAGAGCACGTAGTTCATCAGGCCTTATGAGGGTATCAGGTTTTTTATACCATCAGCTGTTCGAGGATCATCTTCATATCATTAATCTTGTAGGGTTTTGACAATTTGCCGGAAAACCCGTACCGGGTAAAATCCTGCACAACAGGATCATTTGAATAGCCACTCGAGACAATGGCTTTTACCTCAGGATCGAATGAACGGATCTTCTCAATCGCTTCTTTGCCCCCCATACCCTCCGGTACCGAGAGATCGAGGATGACAATATCAAACGGGGCGCCGGCATTTTTTTCCCGGACGTAGAGGTTGTACGCTGTCTCGCCATCCTGTGCAAACATCACATCGTACCCGAGAAACCTGAGCACTTCCTGGGTCACATCAAGGATAATCTGCTCGTCATCCATCAGGAGGACTTTTCCTTTACCTGTCATACACAACCTTTTTTGGTATTTACAATTTCATGCCACATATACTGCACGGTATAGTTTCGAATCTGTACTTCCCGGGAGGTCAATACGTATTGTTTCGCATCACTTCTTCAGCGAGCGCAACCGGGCGGCTTCTTCCCCATCCTCGACCCGGAGCAGGAATGTCCCGTGACAGGGCTTAGTGTAGGGAAAGACCACAAAATCGCCGTCAAGCCCGATAGCAATCGGGGGCAGTCCGATGACATGGACGTCAAACACCTTGAACCCGGGCTGGACATCAATAAATTCCTTGAAATTGCTTTTGATATAATCCCGGGATTCCTTGAAGGTTGCGTCCCGCAGGACAATCTCGTAATTCATTGATTCTACACAGCCCATGGTTTCACCTCGTCGATCGCTTTCTTTAACGGCAGGGGGTTGTGGACGGCTTTGGCGGCAATGATCGTGCAGGGGAACTCGATCTTCTTTACCTGTTCTTCGTAATGCTCGCCATAGATGATCACGTACAGTTTTGCATTCGAGATCGCACCCATGGTTGCCGCATAGCTGACCCCGGCATCGTTGTGGATAAAGACAAAGCAGCGGTCAAAGTCCCGTTTCTTGTCAGAGATCTGCGCCACTGCCCGGTCAAGATCCATGACTTCCATAAGGTAATGCCGGTCCGGGTCTGCCACCACGAGCAGCGTGTTGGCAGCCTTGTTTCCTGCCACAACCGGTTTAAGACCTGCCTGTTTCAAGCGGTTTATCAGGTACAGTGCAATACTGGTCTGCACCGGCACCTGCGGGCACCCAAGTACGAGGAGCGCGGTTTCTGCACTGGCCGGAGGTTCACCTGTCACTCTCAAATCACACCCTGTTTGGTTACTGGTATACTCTCATTATCCGGGGTATCGGAATAATCTTCGCCTTGTGGCCTGCTTCAGCAGGCCTGCGGCAGGATCCCGCTAATCCTCTCGGGATGCGTATAGACCGTGAACCGGTCCCCGCGGGAGAACCCGACAAGCGTGATCCCCGCTGCCTCTGCTGCTGCTATCCCCTTGTCGGTCGATGCTGCCCGGGAGATCACCACCGGAATGCCGGCCCTTGCAGATTTCCGGACCATCCCTTCCGGCTGGCGCCCGGTGCAGCCGAGAACGCAGCGGGAGAGATCGATCCCGTTCAGGACCGCGTACCCGATCAGCTTGTCAACAGTATTGTGCCTGCCCACATCGCTGCTTTTTGCAAGGAGTTTTTTATCCTGGAACAGGACCGAGCAGTGCACCCCGCCGGTCTTTCTCCAGAGTTCGGTCTCGATCTCCCGTGTCACGGCACTCACCTCATCCGGGGAGAGACGGATATCCGAGACGAGACAGGGGAGTTCTGATAGGAAACTGATTCCCCCGGAGGATCCAACCTCGCGTCTCACCCATTTCAGGTCGCAGCCGGTGTCGGAATAGGCAAGGATACGATCCCCGTCGAGCTTCACCTTGTCCACGCACCGGACAATTCCCTCGCTGATAAGGTAGCCCGCACCCAGTTCAAGGAGCTGGTCGCGGCTTGCCACCATCACGGTTACCGGTTTATCGTTGAGGAAAAGCTCGAACCGGTCCTCGATTACAACGGCATCGTCGGTTTCCTGTGCCACACCAGTGTCCACCCGGATGCTGCGATGGGTGTATATCATGATCGATCCGTCTCCCCGTACACCCATGCAAGGTAGGGAGCATGGCCGGCAATCACCGGCAGGGCGATGATCTCCGGGAGTTCGTAGGGATGCTGCTCTTGTATTGCCCGGATAACCCGCTCTGATAGTTCCCTGCGGGTCTTTATGATGAGCAGGTGCTCCTCATCATCGCAGAACTCCCCTTTCCAGCGGTACAGGGACCGTACCGGGGTAATATTCACACAGGCGGCCAGGTTTTTTTCAATAAGGCTGCGGGCAAGTTCAGCCGAGCAGTTCGGGGGTGCGGTTGAGTATATGACGCATATTTCCGGTCCTGCCGGGGGTGCGTTTGTCTCCATACGAGAGGTGTTGCTTTTCAAGGATGATAAGGATATAACTTCCGCTCATTTAAGAAGAGTTTTTGAGAAATGAGATAATTTTATTGTACTATGGATCACCAGATCGCGTTCATCCAGGCATTCCAGGCAGAACTGCCAGGTTTGGGCGGATTCTTTTCTGCGATCGCATTTCTTGGTATGCCCGAGTTCTACCTCATTTTTATTCCCCTCGTCCTCTGGTGTTACGACAGGGCTCTCGGGTTACGCCTGATCGCCTTTCTCTCCATAAGCAGCGCGACCGGTGACGCACTCAAAATCCTCTTTCATGCTCCCCGGCCGTACTGGATCAGCAGCGGGGTTACGGCCCATGCCAGCATGGGATCGTTCGGTTTTCCATCATCTCATGCCCAGAATGCAGTAGTCTTCTTCGGGACGATTGCGGCGACAGTCCGGAAATGGTGGGTATGGATCACCTGCATCCTGCTCATGATCCTCATTGGCCTTGCCCGGGTATACCAGGGGGTGCATTTCCCGACAGATATCCTGGCCGGCTGGGGTATCGGGATCGTCCTCCTCGTATGCTTCCTGTACCTGGAGAAGCCTGCCCGGATCTGGACGAACAGGCAGTCCACCTCCCTCCGGATACTGCTGGCTTTCTGCCTCTCGCTTGCCCTGATCGGAATAACAGGACTCTTCCTGTTTGTCACCGGCTCCTGGCAGATGCCGTCATCCTGGGCAACCCTTGCTTTGGCACAGACCGGGGTTCCTGTTGATCCATTTATGCCCAAAGACACCGTGACAACCGCAGGATTGCTCTTCGGTGCACTTGCCGGAGCCATAGTCTGCCCGGGCCGGATCGCTTCTGCCAGCGGGGGATCTTATGGCAGGATCGCAGCCCGGTACCTGATCGGGATCGTGATTGTCCTTCTGATATGGGCCGCCCTGTCGGGTCCGGCCGCACTTCCGGGCATCCCGGGGTACCTGATGATTTACTGCCGTTCAACCCTGGCCGGGATCTGGATCGTTCTTGGGGCCCCGGCCCTTTTTGCCCGTGCCGGTCTTTTTGGACCTGCGCAGGATGATATGACAGAGAAAGCTCCCTTCTAATTCCCAAAAAACCGGGAGGGGGACGAAAAACGACAGCCGGCAGGCATGAGTTAATTTCTATAGACGCCAGCGCCAATGGTAAGTACTTATGTACGCAGATCGAATGAGCAATCTCCCTCCGTATCTTTTTGCACGGATCGACGAGATGAAAGCCGAACAGCGGAAATTAGGTGCCGATCTCATCGACCTCGGGGTAGGGGACCCCGATCTTGCAACGCCCCCGCATATTGTAGAGGCTCTCATCACGGCCGCAAAGGACCCCAAGAACCACCACTACCCGGACTATGCCGGTCTCCCGGCATACCGGAGCGCAGTAGCCGGCTGGTACAAAAAGCGGTTTGGCGTCACCCTGGATCCGGCAAAAGAAGTTGTTGCCCTGATGGGCTCAAAAGACGGCATTGCCCACATTGCCGAAGCCTTCGTGAACCCCGGTGATTATGTCCTTGCCCCGAGCCCGGGCTATCCCGTGTACCGCACGGGCACCCTCTTTGCCGAGGGCCGGGTCCATGAGATGCCGCTTTTGCGGGAGAATAATTTTGTTCCCGTGCTTGCGGATATCCCAAAGAAAGTTGCAAAGGCAGCAAAGATAATCTACATCAACTACCCGAACAACCCGACAGCCGCAGTTGCCCCGGACGGGTTCTATGGGGAGGTCGTGGACTTTGCCTCAGAGAACGATATTGTTGTTGTCTCGGACAATGCCTATTCCGAGATATCGTATGACGGGTACCGCGCCCCTTCGTTCCTCCAGACCAAAGGCGCCATGGAAGTGGGTATCGAGATGCACTCGCTCTCGAAAACCTATAACATGACCGGCTGGCGGATCGGCATGGCAGTCGGGAAAGCAGAGGTTATCGCAGGGCTCGGGCGGGTCAAGACCAACGTGGACTCCGGGGTTTTTGACGCCGTGCAGCACGCGGCCATCACGGCCCTTTCCGGCCCGCAGGACTGCGTGAAGGATGCCTGCAGGATCTACCAGGAGCGCCGCGATGTGCTTGTCAAAGGCCTCCAGGGGCTCGGCTTTGATGTGCCGCTCCCCAAGGCAACATTCTATGTCTGGATGCCGGTAAAGGACTGCATGGCCTTTGCCGGGCGGCTCCTGACCGAGGCGGGTATCGTCGCTACCCCGGGCGTCGGCTTTGGTGCAAGCGGCGAAGGCTATGTGCGGTTCGCGATCACGCGCCCGGTTGCCCGGATCAACGAGGCGATCGAGCGGATGCGGAGGATGAACCTGTGAAACTCGCCCACCACCTTGCAATCAAGAACGGCCATCTCCATATCAACGGGCAGGACGCGGCTCTCCTTGCAGAGAAATACGGGACTCCTCTCTATGTAACGAGCGAGGACCGGGTAGTGGAGCAGTTTTTGAGTTACCAAAAAGCCCTCGGTGCCCGGTACCCGAAAGTGCAGGTGCTCTTTGCGGCAAAAGCCAATGGCAACCTTGCCCTGATGCGGGCACTGGCAGCAAAAGGAGCCGGTGCCGATGTCTTCTCGTCCGGAGAACTTCATCTTGCACTTGAAGCCGGCATGGCCCCGGAAAAACTCCTCTTCAACGGCAGCTCCAAAACCCCTGCTGACCTGAAACTGGCCGTTGAAAAAGGCGTGAAAGTCTCGCTCGACTCCCTCGACGAACTCCACCAGCTCGAGGCCGTGGCAGCAGCAGCCGGAAAAACGGTCAAAGTCTCGTTCCGGGTCAACCCGGCGCTCGAAGTGCCAACCCACCCGAAGATCGCAACCGGGCTTGCAACAAGCAAGTTTGGCATCCCTCACCAGGAGATTCCCGCTGCATACCGGGAAGCCCTTGCCTGTAAACACATACAGCCGGTCGGCATCCACTGCCACATCGGCTCCCAGATCCTCGACGTCGAACCCTTTGTCAGGGCCGCTGAAGTGATGGTCCGGATCGCAAAGGAGCTCACTAATATGGGCGTAAAACTCGAGTTCATCGATCTCGGCGGGGGTCTTGGTATCCCGTACCACCACGACACAGACCCGGCTCCGACTGCCGAGGACTATGCAGCAAAAGTTGTACCGGTCTTCAAAGCCGGCGTCGAAGCCTGCGGCATCTCCCCCGAACTCTGGGTGGAGCCGGGTCGCTCGCTTGTCGCCGACTCGACCATTCTCCTCACCCGGGTCAATTCCACCAAGAAAGCCCACAAGCAGTTCGCCAACGTGGATGCAGGTTTCAACCTCCTCATCCGGCCCGCAATGTATGACTCCTACCACGAAGTTATCGTTGCCAACAAGGCCGATGCACCCCTGACCGCGGAATATACCGTCACCGGCCCGATCTGCGAGACCGGCGACATCCTTGCACCGGACCGGAAGCTCCCGGAGCTTGCGGCAGGCGATATCATTGCCGTGCTCGATGCCGGCGCCTATGGCTATGCCATGGCCTCCCAGTATAACAGCCGCCCGCGGTGTCCCGAAGTGCTTATCAAAGGCAGCCAGGTGGGGCTGATGCGCCGGGGCGAGACCCTCAGTGACCTGAAGGCTGCCATGGAACGCCCGCCCTGGCAGCAATAGGCGGAGATTCCATAGATGCTCTTCCACTACGCGCTCGTTGACGATCTCATATCAAAAGAGGAGTTCGAACAGCGCGTGGAAGCGAAGATCGATGACTGCGGCGACCTCGTAGACGAGCCAACTGCCGCAATGATGGTAGTCGGGGAGCTCGGCCGCGAGCATGTCAAGATCAAAGGGCTGAGTGCCAAATCCAGCCTCTTCTCTTTTTTCGGGAAAGTTATTGGCAAGACGGATCCCAAGGAGTTTGACCGGGCCGACGGGGAGAAAGGCTGGGTTGCCACTCTGCTTCTCGGCGATGAAACCGGGACGACAAGAGTTGTACTCTGGGATGAAAAGGCGGGTGCTGCCATTGATACTGAAATCGGGGAAGTGCTGGAAGTTATCGGTCGTCACCCGGGAAAGAGCACAAAAGAGATCTATGCCCTTGCCCTGAGAAAAGCAGGCTGCGAGATCTCCTGCACCGTCCCGACCGGGAAGGTAAACCTTACCGACGAGCCGGTTGAACTGGATGTTCTCCTCCTCGCAAGGGAACCGGCGCGGACATTCACGAAACGGGACGGTAGCACCGGAGAGATGGTGGAGGCAGTTATCGGAGACGCGGAGGGAACGGCACGTCTCGTTGCATGGGTTCCTGAACTGCTGGCCGAACTGCCCCCGGGGACAACGATCCATATCACGAATGCGAAGCCCAACAACCGGGCGGAAGGAAGGAATTACAGCCTGGATGAGAAGAGCTCAGTGACGGTCACCAGCCTGACGGTCACCGTCCCCTTTGCCCCGCTCTCTTCCGTCAGCGAACAGGGCATCTATTCTGTTAAGGGTGAAGTGAAGCAACTGCAGCAGCCACGATCGTTTACCACAAAGACCGGCACGACCTCCTGGGTCAGGAATGTGCTTATCAGTGACGGGAAAGATGAGCTGAAGATCGTTCTCTGGGGGGAGAATGCCCTTGTTCCCTTAAACCCGGGAGACCCGGTCGAGGTGTACCATGCGACCGCGAAACCGGGACGGTTCAGTGGCATAGAACTCGGGGTGGGCAGGGGGAGTGCATTCCGGGTGCCGGAGCGGGAAGCCCGGCCGGTCACGTTCACCGGCACGATTCTTGCCGGTTCGGGCTGCCTCTTTATCGATAATGGCAGGGAGCGTTACCTTATCGAGGGATCGTTTTCCCACGGGGCCGAAGTTACCGTAAAAGGCGTCCTCTCCGGCAGCAGGATCGTGCCGGAGTCTGTTGAGCCGGTTGTTATCACAGCTGCAGATCTGCTTGCCCGGATCCAGGCATTCCGCCAGGAACTCAGGCCGTAATAATTACTTTCACCCTGCGCAGTCCGGGGGTTTATATCCCAGTCTTTAACATCTTGTTGTGCCATAGGAGTGTGTAAGAAATGGCTGAAGGACCATTAGAGATTGAAGATTTACCGGGCGTAGGCCCGAGCACTGCAGACAAGCTTCGGGAAGCCGGCTACCTCTCGGTTGAGAGCATTGCAACCGCATCCCCGGCTGAACTCTCCGAAGTTTCCGAGATCTCGGAATCGGTTGCAAAGAAGATCATCAAGGCTGCCCGCGAGGCAGCGGATGTTGGCGGGTTCAAGACCGGCAAGGACATCTTTGAGGCAAGGAAGGATGTCCGGAAGCTCTCGTTCCGGGTCCCCGAACTGGATACCCTTCTTGGGGGTGGCATGGAAACCCAGGCCATCACCGAGATGTACGGCGAGTTCGGGTCAGGTAAAAGCCAGATCGTCCACCAGATGGCAGTCAATGTCCAGCTTCCCGTGGATCTTGGCGGCCTGGATGGCAGTGCCATCTACATCGATACCGAGAATACCTTCCGGCCCGAGCGTATCGAGCAGATGGTCAACGGGCTCGGGCTCGATAATATCCCGGATACCGAGGAATTTTTGAACAATATCCATATTGCCCGGGCACATACCTCGGACCACCAGATGCTCCTCATTGATAATTCCCGCGAGCTGGCAAACGAACTCAAAGGGAGCGACAAGCCGGTCAAGCTCTTCATCATCGACTCGCTCACCGCCCATTTCCGGGCCGAATACGCGGGCAGGGGAACCCTTGCAGCCCGGCAGCAGAAACTCAACCGGCACATGCACGAGCTCTTCAAGCTCATTGATGAACACAATGCAGTTGGCCTTGTGACCAACCAGGTCATGTCCAACCCGGCAGTCTTCTTCGGTGATCCCACCAAGCCCATCGGGGGCAACATTGTCGGGCATACCGCAACTTTCCGGCTTTATCTCCGGAAGAGCAAAGGCGGGAAACGTATCGCACGTCTCGTGGACAGTCCCAACCTTCCCGAAGGCGAAGCACCGTTCATGGTCGAAGAGGCAGGTCTCAAGTCGTGTTGAAAGCGCTCCTGACGGATATTGACGGCACGATCACCAGCAGTACCCGCAGGATAGATACCGAAGCGATCGAACTGATCCGTTTGCTCGTGGACCAGGGCATCGAGGTCGTGCTTGCAAGCGGGAATACCTCCTGCTTTATGGAGACCGCCTGCAAGCTGATTGGAACGCAGGGGAGCTTTATCGCGGAGAACGGCGGGGTTTACCGGGCCGGATATACCGGAAAACCCCGCCTACAGGGCAGCCAGGAAGAGTGCCACCGGGCGCTTGAAACGCTTCAGGTGTATTACCGGAAGCGGGGAACCGAGCTCGAGCTCTACAGTCCCACGTACCGGTTTGTGGACCTTGCTTTTGCCCGTACCGTTCCTGTTGAGGAAGTGAGAGCCATCCTTAAGGATCATCCGGTCCAGGTCATGGATACCGGGTATGCAATCCACCTCCAGTCACCCGGGGTCAATAAGGGAACGGCCCTCATGGCTCTTGCCCCGGAACTGGGATTCACTCCCGAAGATTTCCTTGCGGTAGGCGACTCGCTCAATGACATCCAGATGCTTGCCTCTGCCGGTATCGGGGCAGCTGTTGCAAATGCTCACCCGGATACCATGGCGGTCGCACAATATACCGCAGAAAAAGAGTATGGGAAAGGCTTTGTTGAAATTGTAAAAAAGTATTATCCTTATTTTCTTGCAAGGTAGCGGTCAACGACAATGTAATCCTTGATGTCCTTGACGGATTCGAAGGGGATAATTAAGAGCTTGTCATCTTCCAGATTGTAGCCATCGGTGGAGAAGGCCTGGTCCGGGTGGATGATCATCTCAATAACCTGACCTGAATCGAAATCGACCCTGATATTCTTGAGGGTACCGATGAGCTTGCCATCATTGCTCATGATCTTTTTTCTGGAAAGGCTGCGGGCAAATACACGAGTCATAAAAAATGGACGATGTACAAATATTTAAACTGTTCTAAATTCGAAAGAAAAAGAGATTTTTCCGATCGCTTGGCGGATCAGGATTATTTGAACATCTCTGCAGCCATCCGGAGGTCAGATCCCCGCAGGGTCTTCCTTCCGGCATGGTCCGACATCTTTTTTGCTTCCTTTGCAAGGAAAGTCCCGTATTCTTCCATCATCTCTGCGAGGGTTAACGTTGCTTCGGCACTCACACGGTCGGCACCGGCCTTCTTGATTATACGCTCAACAGCAGCCTGGGAAAGTTCGGTCATAAAACGTAATTCCTCCCATAGAATATGACTTGGAATATCTAAAGGTATTCTATTCGTTTGTCCTAAGATTGCGTCGTAAAAACAGGAAAATTTTCACATGGCGGGCAATTTTTAAAAAAAGAAAAAAGTATTCAGAGCGAGGGAAAAACCCGGATAACATCAGACTGGGTCAGGATACCAACGGGTTTTCCATCCTCAATAACGATCAGCCGGCCAATCTCCCGTTCCTTGAACCTGCGGATGACCTCAAAGAGTCTGACATCGGAGGGGATCTCTTCCACCTTGGCAGTCATAATTTCCGTTACCGGTGTGGATAGGGGAAGACCATTCTCAACCGCAAAGGCAACATCGCTCATGGTGACGATTCCTTCAAGGATCGTGCCTTCCATAACCGGGGCACCATGGATATGTTCATGGTTGAAGAGGAGGAGGGCATCCCGGATCGTGTCAAGGGAACGAAGAGTTTTGAGAGGACTGGACATGTAGTTCTTGATCGGTTGTTTGGGAAGGGAGATCATCTCAGAGGTTGCAATCAGGAGCGACTGTTTGCCCTCATCTTTGCCATACACTTCCCCCCGGATCAGGAGCTTGTTCACCGGAGTCGGGCCGATTGTAATCTTGTCCCCGATCTCGAAGAGTTTGGCACTGCCCACGAGCTTGATCACGGCATGGCAGATGTCGGGATGGCAGAGCGTGGTGAAATCGATCTCCTGGACATTTGCCCCCTGCACCGTTTCGCCGTTCCTGCTGATGGGAACATCCGTATCCCCTTCAGAGAAGTTCAGGTTCAGCTCCGTGTAGGCAAGGGCACTGGGGATATATCCGCCCTTTGGCCCCGGCACCCCGTCAACCAGTCCGATTGCCTTGAGAGCCTGCATCTGGTTCCGCACCGTTCCCGGGTTGCGCTGTATCCGTTCTGCGATCTCTTCTCCTTTGATGGTGTGCGAGTGCTGGTGGTAAAGGGTGATTAAGGTGATGAGAATATCGCGCTGGATCAGGGACAGGTCCATAACGATAAACCGTATGACGTTCCATAAATATATAGGTAGGCGATTTGTGGAATTCGAAAAAATGCCGACGGTGCCAACAGCGGACGAGATCCTTGACCGGAGTTTCCGCCGTGCGGCAAAAAAGATGTCAGAGAAGAACAACAAGGAGCGCGCCAATACCGAGTTCGTTGGAGCGGTTGGCGCCGCAATCCATGACCGGCTGGTGTACATCATCCGCGGATTCCCGGAATTCGATTCCCTCCCCCCGTTTTACCGTGAACTTGCCGACATCCTGTACGGGATTGACCGGATCAAGCAATCCCTTGGCGCGGTTGGTTGGGCAGCAAAGCATACCAAGATGGTGGGAAACCAGCTCGTACTGCAGTCCCGGAGAGCGGAAGATACCCAGGTAGTGCGCAAGCGGGCGGTGGCACGGCTTGCATCCATGGTCCACCAGATCGACAAGGACCTGCACTTCCTCAACGAGGTCAGAAACGTCCTGCGCAAGCTCCCCAATGTTGAGGAAGCCTTCACCATCGTTATCGCAGGGTACCCGAACGTGGGAAAATCCTCGTTCATCCGCAGGGTCTCGTCCGCGGATCCCCAGGTTGCCGCGTACCCGTTCACGACCAAGGGCATCATTGTCGGCCACCGACAGATGGGAAGGGAGCGGATCCAGTTTGTCGATACCCCCGGTATCCTTGACCGGCCGGCAGAGGAGCGCAACCAGATCGAGCGGCAGGCGCTCTCCGCGATGATGAATGTCGCAAACGTGGTGCTCTTCATCCTCGACCCATCCGAGCACTGCGGCTATCCCATGGATGTCCAGCTCCGTCTCCTTGAGGAAGTACAAGGCATGGTGCAGGTACCGGTCCTTGTCGTTGCCAACAAATCCGATATCACGGCAGCAGAGGGTTACCTCACCATGTCCACGCAGACCGGCGATGGGGTTGATGAGGTTCTTGCAACCATTCTCACCCACAAGCCGGAATATGTGGAGAAGAAACGGGAACGGGTTGTGGATATACGGTCCCCGATAGTTCTTGAAGATGCAGACGCGGGATTGGATGAGGACGCCTTCAATCCCCAGGGCGAAAAGCGCCCGCGGGTCCGGAAACCAAGAAAACCCCGGACGGTTCAGTAAGAGCCGGGATGAGGTTGAAGTTCTTCCCAGAAAAATCAGAATCCTCTATTTCCCGTCAGGGGATTGAAAAGGAAATCGCTGTTTTGTTGAGATCCTGTGCTTCCTGAAATACGGTTAAAATCTTCATAGATAATGAGTGTGACCCCCTCTCTCCCCCAGAGGGGGAGGCAATGCAAGGGGAGCACCCCCTTGACTCCCGGTTTTTATACGTTTTAATGAATCAGAATTTTTTTTTAGAGTGTGTACTTCTGCCTTATCAGTGACTATCCCCGGTTCGGAAGACCGAGTGGCAGGAGCCGGCGCTTCAATTACCCTTTGATATCAAAAAGCACGTCACTGTCCTGGCGTGCCACCATACCAAGACCCTGAAGCGGGGAGTTGTTGTGCTGATTTCATTGTCCCTCTCCAGGTGCAAATCCACACGCTTCTGACCGGTTCAAAAAAAAAAAACCCGAATCCCAAAAAAGGGGATCTTACCCTACCAGCGTCATCGCAGCCCAGCCCGCCAGGAACCCAAGGATCGTCCCGCCATTCAGCGGGGGAAGGCCGGCCTGGGGTCGGCCGGACATAACAAAGTGCATCAGCACAAGGAGGCCGGCAAGCGATCCAATGATTGCCCCAAACGCCGGCAGGTTGATGATCCCGCCAAGCTTCTGGCCTTTGATGAATACGTTGGCCGACACAACCAGGATCGAGGGCATGATCATGTCGCCCATCCCGATGATGAACGCGGCCCGCTCGCCCCCCTCCTGGAGCTTACCGATTCCTTCTTTCCGGAAAGAATAATCGCGCCGTTTGGGGATGACGAACAGGATCGGCGTCTTGAGATCGATGACCCCCTCGGCAAGGGTGATCATATGTTTTGTCTTGTACACCGAGATCGCATCATAGACCGCAAGGAGGGCAAGGAGGATTACCACCGGCAGGATATCGAGCGAGACCCCGAAGATGGAGGCAACGCCGGCACCTATCAGGATCCCGAGGGCATCGATCACATACCATTCCGGGTACTTGTAGAGGATGAGCGTGGAGATGACTGCCAGCACAATGATAAGAACCGATGCGATGAGGGTCGTGGGAGTCATCGAATAGACCACAACGCCCGGTACCACGGCATCCCACCAGCCCTGTGCTCCCGCAGCAGTTGCACCGATCGCAGCATAGATGATGGCGGCATAGATGTAGGCAAACGTAAAGAGAATGGAGAGGCCGATGATCGCCGCGATCACTCTCTTCATGTCATACCTGATCAGGATCAGGAGAAACGCGGTGAATGCCAGCAGGATGGCAAGAAAGATGAGCGGGTTTGCCATCGAAGTGGGATCCTCAAATGCCGTGATCCCCGATGCCTGGACCGGGAGGGAGAGGAGAAGGGCGCCGATCTCCACGGCAAGGAGGAGGAGGGGCATTGCAATGAGAGGGATACTATTTTTTATTTCCACGCTTGTATCTCCGGTGAATTAGTTAGCTTAATTAGTGTGCTCTCATCATCTAAAAGCATGGACATACGTGAGTACGCTTTCGATATCCTGCTTACCATAATCATGGTCATCTCGACCCTTGTTCTCATCCTCCGGTTCTGGCAGGATCTCACGATAGCTGTTGCAGCATGCTTGATGATGCTCTCGATCGGCGGGCTCTTCCTCTCGCTCCAGGTCAAGATGCGGAAGCTGGAACAGAGTGTGGTCACCCGCGAGCGGATGCTCCGGACAAACCTTGAGGAGATATCCACCCGGATGGTCGACAAGTACGACATGGCAATATCCCATCTCGACGAGCTCGTGGCCGAGATGAGCAGGCGTGCCTACAAATAACGGCAGATCAGGAAGGTAAAAGCATGGGCGTTGCACTACGGGACATTATCGCGGACTACAAGACACCGGTCACCTGGGAAGCCCTGCCGGGGATAGCTGCTATTGATGCAAACAATGCGCTGTACCAGTTCTTAACCATCATCCGGCAGCCGGACGGGACGCCGCTGATGGACAGCAGGGGCCGGGTCACCTCCCACCTCTCGGGCATTCTCTTCCGGATGGCGAGCTTCATGGAGAAAGGGATCAAGCCGGTCTTTGTCTTTGACGGGAAACCTGCGGCGCTGAAGCAGGCAACCATTGACGAGCGCCGGAAGCTCCGCGACACGGCCGGCGAGAAGTGGAAGGAGGCCCAAGAGCGGGGTGACGATGAGGAGGCGTACAAGCAGGCCCGGTCTGCAACACGGGTCGACAACACCATAGTCGAAACTTCAAAGGAACTGCTCCGGCTCATGGGCATTCCGGTTGTGCAGGCGCCGGGTGAGGGCGAGGCGCAGGCGTCCTACATGGTGACAAAAGGGGATGCCCGGTACGTGGTCTCGCAGGACTACGACAACCTGCTCTTTGGCGCCCCCACGCTCGTCCGCAACCTGACCGTCTCGGGAAAAAGGAAGATCCGGGGCCGGCAGATCACGGTGAGCCCGGAGCGGATCGTTCTTGCCGACACTCTTGCCGGCCTGAAGCTCACCCGGGAGCAGCTCATCCAGATCGGTATCCTGATTGGCACCGACTTCAACCCGGGCGTTGACGGCGTAGGTGCAAAGACCGGCCTGAAGATTGTGCAGAAGGGTGAGTTTGAAACAAAACTCAAAGAGAAGATCCCGGACTTTGATCCGGCTCCCGTTATTGAGATGTTCCTCCATCCCCCGGTCACGGACGATTACTCGCTTGCAGCCGGCCATACGGACCCGGAGGGGATCCGGAAACTGCTCTGCGACGGGTACGACTTTTCCTTAGAGCGCGTCAACAAGGCAATGGAAGGATTCACGGTCAAGGCCGGCCAGAAGACGCTCGAGAGCTGGTTTTAGGAAACCGGTGTGCTGCAGGGATTATCCCGCATACCCGGGCACCCCCTCCGGACTCCTCCGTCAGAAAGGATCCAAAAAAAAGGGTCCGGGCAGGGAAGGATCGACCCTTCGTAAAATGCCCGGATTGGCAAACGGAGCCCGTATATTGGACTTTATCCGGGCCCCCCTTTTCGGGCTCCCGAAAACAGATCGAATTGGGGGAAAAACGGTACAATGAGCCCGGATTCCTGCCAGTAAACGGCCCGGATTCATATTCTCACGACGAATGTTTTAAAATCCTTAATTAGCATCAATTGGGCAGAGAAAGTCCCCTGCAGCCGGGCTACAGGGGGTGCCTGCGAACTGGTGACGGGTGGATCCGGGGATCGATACCGGTTTTTTTTATTTTTCTGAATCTTCCGGAAATGTATTTCGGTGCATGTATGCAGGATAGCCGGGGGATTCTTGCTATCAGCACGTTGCTTCACATTCGAAAGCAGCCTGCCCGTTGCTGCCCGCTTGTATTGCACACTGTTCAACACAGGCTTTGCAGGACGAGAATTTCGGATCCGTAACAAGCGTGCAGGCCCCGCCGGATGAATCGCACCGGGCGTACTGCCGGCACTTGTCGCCAAGCTGGTACATCATCGTGCAGGCCTGAGGGGCATTTGTACCGCAGGCAGGATCGAGGCCGTGACAGGTCGTAAACCCACAGGTGGATCCCCCGGGCGTAACTACCGGAAGAGTTGTCGGGGCCGGTGTGACCGGGGTGCTGCCGGGCGATTGGGTAGTACAACCTGCAGCAGCAAGAGAGATCATGATCAGGACAATGACCGAGCCGGATGCAAAAGAGATCATTTTCATACAAAACACATCTTCTGGAATTTTTCTGTCCCGGTGCTATTTATGGGTTTATTTGAATGCGAACATTCCCGCAGTTATTCCGATGATGGCGCAAAGACCGGGCCCGGAACCGTTATGGGCATGTATAAACCCCGGAAGCGAGCACCTGATATATACAGATACCGTCCTTTCATCCGTTCCCACAGATCCAATAAGACACCGGTGAGTCCATGCAGCTCAAATCCTGTAAAAAGACCTATTACAATGAAACGCAGCGTGCAGTTCCGCTTGACGAGACGCTTGCCCGTATCGAACCCCTGGTGCCGGCCGCAGGAATAACGCGGGTAGCTGACATCACCAGCCTCGACCGCATCGGCATCCCGGTCTTCTCCTGCATCCGCCCGACTGCAGAGTCCGGGGCCATCACGGTGTATAACGGGAAAGGGGCAACGGTTGAAGAGTCACGGATTTCAGCCATCATGGAGGGGATCGAACGGTACTCGTCCGAACTGCATGACCGGAGAACAATCCTTGCCCCGTTCCAGCAGATGCATGCCCACGGGAGGGTGCTGGGTCCCACCGATCTCATCCTTCCCGAAGGGGCCGATACCGACCGGCTCATTGCCTGGATCGAGGGGTACGATATCGCAAACAACCACCCGGTCTTCGTGCCAGCCTTCGCGGTCTTCCACCCGCTCCCCCACAACTACCGGGGGCTTTTCAGGACCAACACCAACGGCCTTGCCTCCGGCAACACTATCGAGGAAGCGATCTTCCACGCGCTCTCGGAAGTGATCGAGCGGGACGCCTGGTCGCTTGTCGAGGCGTGCCGGGACACCGGCCCCTGCCTGACGGATATCGATGACCCGGCGCTTGCAGAGATGCTCAAAAAGTTTTCCGATGCCCAGGTGGAAGTGAAAGTACGGGATATCACAAGCGACATAGGGATCCCGACCATCGCGGCAGTCTCTGACGATGTGCTCTTAAAAGATCCCTCTCTTCTCACGATCGGGATCGGGACGCATACCAATGCAAGAATTGCGGTCATGCGCGCGCTCACCGAGGTGGCGCAGAGCAGGCTCACCCAGATCCATGGCGCACGGGAAGATACAACGATCGCCGATCTCCGCAAGAAGATGGGCTACGAGAGGACGAAAAGGATCAACGGGTACTGGTACCGGGATAACGGGACGATCCCATACAAGGATGTCCCTTCCTCTGACAGCGATGATTTCTTAAAAGACATCGAGCTCATCATCGACCGGCTTGCAGAACAGGGACTGGACCGGGTCATTGTCGTTGACCTGACACGGGAAGAGA
Organism: Methanoregula sp.; assembly: GCA_041645355.1. Taxonomy (GTDB): domain Archaea; phylum Halobacteriota; class Methanomicrobia; order Methanomicrobiales; family Methanospirillaceae; genus Methanoregula. The sequence goes on along the minus strand of JBAZQF010000001.1, from coordinate 151,893 downwards.
TCGGTATTCCTGTCGTGAGGGTAATCGTTCCCGGGCTTGAGGCCTTTGCCATGGATCCCGAACGGAGGGGAGAGCGGGTTAACAATGCCAAAGATCATCGTCTTTCTCGGGCCAAGTCTTGACCGGGCTTGCGCTGAAGAGATCCTTCCGGCAGACTACCGTCCCCCGGCAAAACGGGGCGACCTTCTGGCCGCAGCGGACGAAGGTGCAGAGATCATCGGGCTCATCGACGGGGTCTTCCACCAGGAGAGCGCAGTTGCCCACCGGGAGATCCTTGCCGCGGTAAAAAAAGGCGTCCGCGTTGTCGGGTCATCCAGCATGGGGGCGCTCCGGGCAGCCGAGATGGACACGCTGGGGATGGTTGGGGTTGGCGAGATTTACCGGATGTACAAGAGCGGCGAGCTCATCTCGGACGATGAAGTGGCACTGGTCTTTGACCCGGTTTGTGGCATGTCGCTCTCCGAGCCCCTCATCAATATCCGGTTCACGCTGAGATCTGCAGAGGAAAGCGGGATCATTGATAAAGATGAACACACCGCCCTGCTCACCGCAGCCCGGGCTATCTTCTACCCGCAGCGGACGTACCGGTCGATTGCTTCCCGGGCCGGCGATACCGTCAGTGCTGATACTCAGGATAGTTTCCTCGCATGGGTGGAGACCCATGCCTGCGACCAGAAACAGAAAGATGCGGTGGCTGCACTCAGGTATATCCGGGAGATTGCGGGGTATCCTGAAGTCCCGTACAATCCCGATGGCAGATAATTCTCCAGCTGATGAAAAAGAGAGGGGCGGGAATCCTACATATCATCCAGGATACCCTGGTAGGTTTCCACAAGATTCCCGGTAGAGGATAAGACCCTGCCGGAGATTGCGACACTGGTCATGGGATCGAGTTCGATCGCCTTGTTATAGCATTTCATGGCTTCCTGGTAGGGCTGGGCAGTCTGGTAAGCATCAACCGGGGCAACATTCTGTACCGGCTCGTATTTCCCGGAATGGGCGGTGAGATTCCGGTACATGCCCCGGATCTCTTTCATGCCGGTAACCGCCATGAGAAGGTTCGCATCGCCGGCTTTTATCCAGATCTTGGGATTTTTGGGATCTGCTGCTATTGCCTTATTGTAACAGGCAAGCGCATCCTGGAATTTCCCTTCCTGGAGGTAGAGATCCCCTTTGAAGATCACCGGGGTGGTCTCATTGGGGTATATCTCAACCATCCGGTCAAGGGCCTGCCGCGCTTCCTCGAGGCGCCCGACATTGTTGAGCACATACATCTTTTTCATCATGATCGCGGTATCATTGGGCTGGAATTCAATGGCCGTATCATAGACTTCAAGGGAGTATTCAGGATATTTTGAGCTGGCGATAGTATCGGCAGCCGAGCTCAGGCCCTGTGCAGCAACAAACCGGGGGTTCATGGTCTTCTCGGGCATGGTGCCAAGATACAGGAGCGGGAGAAGAGTGCAGATGAGGCAGAGGCAGATAGCAATTGAGGCCAGCCGGAGCCGTTTTCTGACAACTGCAGGATTTGCAATATTGGAACGCTGGTAGATGAGGCTGTCAGAGCGCCTGACCACCACCGTCAGTGCGAGGAGATCATGAAGCCCCTGCTTCTTTTTGGTAAACCCGATGATGAAAAAACCCAGGCCAAGCGTAAGAAGAGAGACATATTTCCCCACTTCCCGGATAACCGCCCGGGAGAACGGGAGCTGCCTGCCATTATCGTACACTACGATGAGGCCAAGCAGCATCTTGCCCGGTGTGGCCCGGAACTGGGAGGAGATAAAGAGAGGTGAGTAAAGGATGAGGTATATCGCCCCGGTCAGAAAGAGCGTGACAAGGAGGGGAAAAGGTACCTTTGCTGGTTCAAGAAAATAGTTGATGACAAGGGCAATAATCCCTGCTATGGCCAGATCGGGAATGGTGGCAGCAAGTCTCCGCCAGAAGCCGGCATACGATATCCTCCCGGGGGATGTTTCAGCAGGGGAAGGGGTCCCGGGATCTTTATTTTCCTTTTCCCCGGGTTCTTTCCACCCTGGAAACTTCGTAAGACAGTGCGGGCACTGGGTTTCGCCATCATGCATATTTGTTTTGCAGCGTGGGCAGCGGAACATAAGATAAGAATTATCTGAACGGGAGAATAAAAGGGTATCCAATTATCACGCAAAACACGTTCATACCGGGCAATGGATTATGGCCAGGATGCAACGCCGGCAGGATGAATATTCTCCATTCGTTGTAACAGGGAGAGAAGCCCCATGGATATGGCAGTAGTGTTCGTGGCCTGACTGTATTCCCGGCAATAGTTTATTACGATTCCGGACTAAGCCCTCATCATTCATGACGCAGTCACCCGGCCTGCCGGCATTCTCCAAAAACCCGTCCATCCGGGTTCCCCATACGGATCTGGTCAGGTTCTGGGTAATTGCATCCATCACAGTCTCGATCATCGGCATCACGTATATCTCCATGGCGGCAGGGTACGGGACGATTGTTCCCCAGCTCTTCTATTTTCCCATCCTGTATGCCACGTATTTTTACCCGGAAAAGGGGATGTATTTCGCCGGTATCTGCGCAGCGGCGTATCTTTTCATTGCAATGTTGTTTATCCCGCCGGACCCGGTTATCATCGGGGGAATCGTCTTCCAGGCCCTGCTCTTCATAGTCATCGCAGCAGGCTCGGGTTATGTCATCAGGTCGCGGGAATTTCCGGCCTTTTCCCTTCCAGGAGAAGAGTCAGATACCATCCAGGCAATGATCAAAACGGGTGAGAACGATCATCTGGAGTTCAAGCTCCAGTCCCTCTGGAGTGCCGGTCTTACAAAAGAGGAAGTAAACTCCCATGAATCCGCTGAGGTGAGAAAGTACCGGACCAATGCCTCAAAATTCATCCTTGCCCGTTCCATTGCCGGGTTCCTGAATACTGACGGGGGGGATCTTATCATCGGCATCCGGGAGGACCGGATCCATAACACCATCACGGTTGAAGGGATTGAGAACGACTATCCCCGGATGCACGAGGAGGACAGGAACCCTGACGGGTACCGGCGGATGCTCGTCGATGCGGTGATCCGGAAATACCTCCCGGAGATCTTTGACACGGCAAGCCGCTTCATCCACATCACCTTCCCGGTAGTATCGGGAAAAACGATCTGCCATATCCATATCACTCCTGCAGACAAACCGATCTTCGTGGACTCGGGTACCGAAGAGATCTTTTTTATCAGGATTGATGCATCCACCCGCGCCATCCTCGGAAAAACCCTGACCCGGTATATCCTGACACGGTTTTCAGGCTCCTGAAAAGACAAAAGAGCCAGAACCCGGAAGATATATGTCAGGAATCATACGTCCAGGCCGGCTCTTTTCATCTTCCAGTAAATGCAGACCTCTGGCACGGAACGGCAGATCTCAAGATACCGTCCGGAGACCTTTGAGAGGACCAGCGGGTTGTCCGGATACTTTTTTATGGCCTCTATCGCCAAATCAGCGGTTACCACAACAGCCTTTCCCGCATCCACCATCCTGTCGGCCAGCTCATCGAGGAATACCGATTCAGTATTTCCGGATTCCAAAAAAAGGGACCGGCAGGTCCGTGGTCCAACGGCACAGTGCCCTGACTGATGAATAATACGTCCGGCCTCTGCGAAAGTGATCGGCCGTATACCAAAAGGCTCCATCCGCTCTTCCAGATTCCTCCTGATATACTTCCCGGCCAGAGGCAGCGCAGTAAAACGGAGTGCCAGGTGGGCAAGCCGGATCGACCGGAGGATCCTGCCGGAACCATAGTCTTCTATCGTTGCCATGACCACACAAAAAGAAAGAGAACGGGGAGGTTATTCCACCTTGGCCCATACATAGGCGAAGCGCTGGAGTGCAGTGATATGGCCAAGAACCCCGAAGAGGACGAGCATCCAGCCAAGGAGCGAGAGGCCGTAAAAGCTCAGGGGGACCAGCACATCAATGAGCCCAATCACCATGATCAGGACCAGGCGATCAGCCCGCCCGAGCAGCCCGCCGTAATACCGCCCTACGCCGACAGCCTGTGCCTGCGTTCCCAGGTAGGAGGCCATCAGGACACCGGTCAGGGCAAAGACGCCGATCGGCCACGGGACAAGCCCCCCGGCAAAGAGACCGCAGATGATGAAGATGTCCGCGTACCGGTCAACGGCATGGTCCAGGAAATCCCCGCGCCTGCTCTGGCATTTCATCTCGCGGGCAACAGCACCGTCCATGGCATCGCAGAAGGCGTTGACGGCAACGGCAAGGACACCCCACAGTTCCAGCCGGAGAAAGAAGAGGACCCCGGCAGCTGCAGAAGCGGCAAACGCTGCAAGGGTGAAGAAATTCGGGGTAAGCCGGTAGCGGATCGCGATCTTCACGAGCGGGTCGAAATAGACTTTGGCATGGGATCGGTACTGGTCGAGGGTCATGGCTGTATCTCCAGGTACTCTGACCAGTCAATATGGCCAAAGTCAGACGGTATCTCCCCTTTTGTGAATTGTTCAATCCGGTCAGCGCAATACGGGGCATCGCGGCCGGTGGTGTCCAGTTCGAAGATATGCGAAGGGTCGTGTTCCTCCACCGTTTCGATAAGGCAGGAGTCAAGAGCCTCTGCATCGGCGTTCTCCCGGATCTTGGCCCTTGGGTACTTGCGCTGGGCAAGCCGGGCCTTCAGCTCGTCCGGGCGGCAGCGGAGAACCACGACGAGATCGCAGGGGAGCAGGTGGGCAAAGTGCCCCTCGACAAAACCATCCACGGGTCTGAACTCTTCTGCCCACTTATCCACGTCGATTACCTGGGCGTTGCGCTCTTCATCGTCTCCGACAACATACGGGCCGACCGTGTCGGTGATGTGGACAACCCGGTGTCCCCGGCGGGCGAGCTCATCGCCGATCATGGATTTTCCGGTGCCGGGTGTGCCGGTGATGCCGCACATCATACGGTGTTTATCACCTTTACGAAGAGCTCGTTCTCCCAGTCCTCACCAATGCTGACCCTGATATAATGATCCTCAAGACCCGAGAAACTCCGGCAGGAGCGGACGACAACCCCGTGGCGGGCAAGTTCCTCAACCATCTCGTCGCTTGCACGGGGCGAGACATCAACCATTACAAAGTTTGCGTCAGAGGGAAGGACGGGATATTTTACTTCCCGGATAAAACGTCCACGCCACCGCCTGACCTGGGCCTGGTACCGCTCTTCATGTCCCGTATCGGAGAGTGCTGCGGCTGCGGCTGCCATCGAGACCGCATTCACCGTAAAAGGGGTTCCTGCCCGCTGGTACCACGGGGGCAGCCAGCGGGGAGTGAAGGCGTACCCGATCCTGAGGCCGGCAAGGGAGTGAACCTTCGAAAACGTCCTCCCGAGGACCAGGTTCTCGTGCTTCTTCATGAGCGGGAGGTAATCGATGCCGGAGAACTCCACATACGCATTGTCTAGGAAGAGGAGACCTTCAATCCCTTCGAGGATCTCCACAACGTGGTCAATGGCTGTTGCATTCCCCGTGGGATTGTTCGGCGAGCAGAGCACCGAGACTTTGGCAGTCTTTGCGGCCCTCACAAACTTCCTTGTATCAACCGAGAAGTCCGGCTCCCGGGGAACCGTTATTACCTCTGCACCCTGCCCCATTGCACAAAGCGCATAGAACGAGAAGGTGGGTGTGGATATGGCAACCTGCTCTCCGGGTTCCACGAGAGTCCGGATGATCGTCTCGATCACGCCATCCATCCCGACACCGGTCACGAAATGGTAGTCCCCGTAGTGTGAGCGCAGAGCGTTCATGAGCACGTTTGCGCGCTCGTCAGGGTAGCGGTTCACGGTCTTCAGGGCGATTTCGGCCGCTTCGAGCGCAGCCGGGGAGAGCGGTTCGGGGTTCTCGTTGCTTGCCAGGCGTGCGATCCGGCCGATACCGTACTCGCGGGCAATATCCTCTGCCTTTTTGGCAAAGACATAGCCGCTCTTCTTCTTATAACATGACCTGACCAAGTGCTCCATCAATTACCCTGACCACGCGGTCAATTTCTGCATTGGTTATTGTCAGCGGCGGGACGAGCCGGAGGTTGCCATCCGCTGCGCAGTTGACAAGGATTCCCTGCTCCGCGCACTTCTTCTGGATATCCGGGCATTTGTCCCCAACCGTGATCCCGATCATCAGTCCCCGTACACGGGGGTGGTATTTTGCGAGGCCCCGGGCAATCCGTTCCCCCTTGACAGATACCTCCGGGAGGATCTTCTCGATCACCCCGGTTGTGGCAAGAGCTGCAGCACAGGCAAGCGGGCCTCCGGCAAACGTGCTGCCGTGCTCGCTCTTTTTGAACTCCATCCCTTCGCAGGCAACAAGCGCTCCCATTGGAAACCCGCTTGCTATCCCTTTTGCAAGGGTCACGATATCGGGCTGCACTTTCGTGTGCTGCATGGCAAGCCATGTGCCGGTCCGTCCCATGCCGGTCTGGACTTCGTCAACGATCATGACCGCACCACTCCTGTCGCAGACCTCGCGGATCCCTTCAAGGAAACTGTCCGGGGGGATGATGACCCCGGCTTCTCCCTGGATCGGTTCAACGATGATGCCTGCGGTATCGTTGTCAACCACTTTTTTTAAGCCCTCAACATCCCCGTACTCGACAAAGGTCTTGATCATCCCCAGCGGTTCGAAAGGCTCGCGGATCGCCGGCTTGTGGGTTACGGCTAGCGAGCCTACCGTGCGCCCGTGGAACCCGTGCGTGAACGCAACAAACTTCTTTTTGCCGGTCCTGACCCGGGCAAGCTTGAGCGCCCCGTCCGTTGCCTCGGCGCCGGAGTTCGAGAAGAAGGCCTTGTGCATGCCGGTCACTTCCACGAGCTTCCTGGCAAGATCTCCCTGGTGGGGCACGTAATACAGGTTCGAGCAGTGGATGAGCTGGTGTGCCTGGTCGCAGATCGCCTTTACCACAGCCGGGTGGCAGTGGCCGGTGCTGCAGACAGCGATACCTGCAACGCAGTCGATGTACTCTTTCCCGTCTGCGTCCCAGACTTTCGATCCCTCGCCCTTTACGATCGCAATCTCCCGGGAGAAAGCGGGCATGTAATAGCGCTCATCGAGCGCTTTCATCTGGCTGGTGGTTTCCATTCCAATCACGATGTCGTTTCATTGATTTGGGGTTGTTTGTCCTTTATTATTCGTATTCGATGGTTGCCGGAGGTTTTGCCGTGATATCGTACACAACCCGGGCAACACTCGGGATGTCGGCAGTTATCCTTGACCCGATCCGGGTCAGGTGCTCAAAGGGGATGTTGATCGGGTCGGCAGTCATCCCATCCCGCGAGTTCACCGCTCTGACCGCCACGATCCAGCCGTGGATACGGTTGTCGCCCTTGACCCCCGTTCCAAGACCGAGAAGCGCTGCAAAGCACTGCCAGGGCCCGTACTTCTCAACCAGTTCGTCTTCAACAATCCAGTTCGCTTCGCGGATGACGGCAACCTTCTCCCGGGTGACTTCACCGAGCACCCGCACCGCAAGCCCGGGTCCCGGGAACGGCATCCGGTGCTGGATCTCCTTTGGGAGCCCGAGCGCGCCGGCAACCTCGCGGACTTCATCCTTGTACAGATCGCGGATAGGCTCGATGACCTTTGTGAACTCCATGTGAAGCGGCATGCCGCCGACATTGTGGTGGCTTTTTATCCCGCCCTCGCTCTCGATCCGGTCCGGGTAGATGGTCCCCTGGAGAAGGCATTTTGCCCCCTGCTTCTTTGCCTCCCGTTCGAATACGCGGATGAAACGCTCGCCAATCGCCTTGCGCTTGGCTTCGGGATCCGTGATTCCAATAAGTGCATCGAGGAACTCGTCCCCGGCATCGACGATTTGGAGGTGGATGTTCCCAAATATTGTCCGGATGCGTTCGGTCTCGCCTTTCCGCATCAGGCCGGTATCGATGTAAATCGGGATCAGGTTGTCGCCGATGGCGCGGGCGGCAAGGGCTGCACAGACAGAACTGTCAACCCCGCCAGAGAGAGCCATCACGACTTTCTCGTTTCCGGCTGCTGCTTTGATCTCAGCTATTGATTTTGGGATGAATTTCTCGCAATTGACCATGTTGATACTCCGTGTTATTTCGTCCGCTTATTTGCCCGGCATGCCTCGACAAATCCCAGGTAGGGCGGGGATGGGCGGGTTGGCCGGGACTTGAACTCCGGGTGGAACTGGGTAGCAAAGAAGAACGGGTGACCGGGGAGTTCGAGACACTCCATCCGGTTCCGGTTCGTTGCCGAGAAGACCAGCCCGGCGTTCTCAAGGGTTTTTATGTACTCCGGGTTCACTTCGTACCGGTGGCGGTGGCGTTCGGTTACCTGGTTCTCACCGTACAGTTTGTGCGCAAGCGATCCCGGGCGCATGTCCGCCGTGTAATTGCCAAGGCGCATGGTCCCGCCCAGTTCATTGACCCCTTCCTGCTCGGGGAGGATTGCAATCACGTGCGTCCCCTCGCCGAATTCCTCGCTTGTTGCATCCGGGAGGCCTGCCTTGTTCCGGGCATACTCGACCGTTGCCAGCTGGAACCCGAGGCAGAGGCCGAGGAACGGGACCATGTTCTCGCGGGCAAAGCGGATGGCCTCGATCTTTCCTTCGATACCCCGCTTGCCAAAACCGCCCGGGATCAGGATGCCGTCATAATCTTTCAGATGGCACCGCTCGTACCGTTCGGCATCAAGCCAGGCAATTTTTACTTCAGTGGAAAGTGCCCGCCCGGCATGCTTGAGCGACTCCTTGATGCTGATATAGACATCCTCGATGCCATACTTGCTCACGATAGCAACAGTTACCCGGTTTGTGTATTCCTTGTTGACAATCCGGTACCACGAGGTGTCAACCTCTTTTTTGTCAAGCCCGAGGTGGGCAGAGAGCACATCGGCAATACCCTCTTTTTCCATCTCCATCGGGACTGCATAGGTATCCGGGGCGGTTGCGGCTGAGATAACCGCGCTCTGGGGGAGATCGCAGAAGGCTGATATTTTGCGCTTGGTGTTGGCCCCGATCGGGCTCTCGCTCCTGCCCACGATGATATCGGCATGGAGACCCAGTTCCCGCAGGGCCTTGACCGAGTGCTGGGTGGGTTTGGTCTTGAAGTCCCCCATCGTGTCTTCAGGGATCAGGGTAACATGGATCAGGACAAAGTCGTGAGGGGGGAGGTCCCCGTGCATCTGCCGGACCGCCTCAAGGAAGGGCATACTCTCAATGTCGCCCACCGTCCCGCCAACTTCAACCAGGCAGATATCGGCTTTGGTCCCGTCCGGGAACTCTTCTTCTGCTGCCTGCTGGATGCATTTCTTGATCTGGTCGGTGATGTGGGGGATGATCTGGACGGTCTCCCCGAGGAAATCCCCGCGGCGTTCCTTTTCAATAACCGTGCGGTACACTTTCCCGGTGGTGATGTTGTGGGATGCCGTGAGTTCGATGTCGAGGAAGCGCTCATAGTTCCCGAGGTCGAGGTCCACTTCACTCCCGTCCTTTAAAACGAATACTTCCCCGTGCTGGGCCGGGTTCATGGTCCCTGCATCGATATTGAGGTAGGGGTCGATCTTGACAGCGGTTACCCGGTAGCCCCTGTTTTTCAGGATCCGGCCCACGGATGCAGCCGTTATCCCTTTCCCCAGTCCGCTCATCACACCGCCGGTAATTATGATGTACTTCACGTGAGATCTCCCCGATTGCTGTATATTTTGCTCACAATCCCTAATAGTGTTATCTTACCGGCGTGAAAGATACCAAAGCCCGTTATCCGGTTGTACCGGGTACAAAGTAACCTTAATCTGGGACAACACCAGATCTGTATCGTATGAAAATCGGACGTATACTTTCCGTCCTGGCAATTCTTGTCATAATTGCCTGCGTCGTGCAGCCGGTACTGGCTGAGACAGAGTTTGATAACGGGAGCATGGCTTCCACCTATTACAACCGGGGATCTCTGGCAGCATCTTCTGGGCGTTATGATGCGGCGGTTGAATTATTTGACCAGGCCCTTGCCTCGAATACGTCAGCGGTTGCCAAATCGAATACGCTTATGTACATCTACAACGACAAGGCAGCAGCTCTCACCGATCTCGGGCGCTTTGATGATGCGGTAACAACTGCAGACCAGGGTCTGGCCCTGTACAATAAATACCCCGGTCTATGGAACAACAGAGGGTATGCTCTGTATAAGCAGGGTAAATACAACGATGCAGTCAGTGCCTATAACATGGCAATCAGCACGGCTGCTGCTGCGAATGTGAGCTATCCCAAAGGGTATATCAACAAAGGTAATGCCCTGAACGCTGCAGGAAACCCGTATGATGCTATGAATGCATTCAATACCGCCCTCCAGCTTGACCCGGGCAACACGGATGCAACTGCCGGGCTTGCCCAGGCAGAGAGCGCTGCAATGAGAATGAACATCATCTTTGCCGTGATAGTCATCATTGCACTCGGACTGGTAATCTGGTATGTCAAGTTCCGGAAACCTGCCGACAGTAAGCCCGCGTCAGGTAAAAAAGATGCAAAATCAAAGAAAGAATAACTTTTTTTAAAGGGGGGAAGTGACCGCAAATGCTGCGGTTGTACGGGAGAGCAGGACTCGTTTTTTCTTCTCCTCGGTCCAGACTTCCCCTTCCATGAAGGCTACGCGGCGCCCTTTCCTGAGAACCGTTCCCTTTGCAAAGATAACGCCTTCCCTTGTTCCCTTGATAAAACTCGTGGACTCCGAGATGGTAGCAATTCCCTCTCCTGAAGAGAACTTTGGGTAGAGGGCAAGGACCATGGCTTCGTCGGCAAGGGCAACAAGGATCCCTCCCTGGAGCCAGCCAACCCCGTTGAGCATGTCTGGCCGGACCTGCATTTTCAGTATTACTTCTCCTGGCCCGGTTTCCACGAGTTCAATTCCCATGAGACAAAAAAAAGGATTGGCAGATCTTCCCTTGTTTCTGATATTGTCCAGATAACTCATAGTACCAAGATGTGGTTTCGGGACGGAGGGGATTAAGATTGTTGTTTTTCTTTAAAAAAGAGAACCGGGAGGAGCAGATTAAAACTGCTGCATTCCCTTACGAGGGCACCATGCTGCCAGGGAACGGGTAGTACCGGTCAATGATAGTGTACTGGTTTCCCGAGGTCATGGTAACAGAAACAATGACGCGATCGTTTCCGGTTGTGCCCATAAGCGTGATGCTTGTCCCCATCTGCGGGTTCACCCTTGACCCGGTCTCCTCTGCCCCGTCAGACCGGATGACCGTGGCATCCATCCGGGTAGTCATCCCCAGGCCTTTGCCGCCATTGTAGGTTACCGTAATGGTCGGGTCAGTAGACACAACATTCCGGTCCACGCTCACGCTTACGGATTCATATGCAGGAACGGTCTGCACGGGCCCGGGGGTTGCCGGGTGCACCTTTGCAGGGACAGATATTTGTACCGGAGTCAGGGTAGCCTGAGTTCCGGGCTGGAGAGGCGCTTCCTTTGCAGGACCGGTTGTGCAGCCACATACCAGGATACAGGCAGCTAAAAGAACTGCAATAAACAGGACACATTTCATGCCAGTAGCTTGGAATGATCCCAGATTAACCCTTCCTATCCCGCAACCACTCTCACCACCATTCCTCCCCAGACTTAATATCCCAAAACAAGCGACCTATCCTCATGCAGGACCAGGAAACAAAAGAGATGCTTGCCGACCTTGTCTGGCTCAATGCCGTCATCGCAACCGAACTCATCCAGATAACCGAGAACACCTCCTCCATTCTCCGGAAATCTGCACCACCGGCAGGGTGTCTTGCCGAACACCACGAGCTCCGGAAGACTGCCCTTGCCATGGCAGAGAAGTACCGCCCGGGCAGTGTTCTGGCCAGACATCTCGGGCAGCACCAGTAACGTTATTGTGGAATCCGGGTGAAATGTACTGGAGACAGTGCTGCCAGTATGCATCACCCGGGGAATGATCACGGGTGCTGGATAGTATCTGCCGTACCATGACCTGCAGGCATACCATTCAAAAGAGAGATACGTTTCCGCCATGACCACTTCACCCGAGATACCATACAGCATTGTTATTCCCGCATATAACGAGGAGAAAAGGATCTCCCAGCTCTTCGATTCCATACAGCAGTTTGACGGGGAGCTCATCATTGTCTGTGACGGTACGGACCGGACCGCGGACGTGGTTGGGACCATTGCTGCAAGGAGACCGGACCTGAACATCCGCTGCCTCAGCTTCGATCACCGGCTGGGTAAGGGCGGGGGCGTTCTTGCAGGTCTTACCGCAGCAGGGGCCCCGCGGGTGGGGTATTTCGACGCCGATGGATCTACCAGTATCAGGGAGATGCAGACCCTCTTTGCCAGGCTTGATTCTGCCGATGCAGCGATTGGTTCGCGCTGGGTGCCGGGATCGAACCTCGTGGTCCGTCAGGGATTCCTCCGGCGTCTCGAGAGCCGGGTCTTCAACCTCCTGATCCGGCTCCTCTTCGGGCTCTCGTTCCACGACACCCAGTGCGGTGCAAAGGTCTTCAGGCAGGAAGCACTTCTGCCCCTGCTGCCCCGGATGGTATCCCGGGGATTCGAATTCGATGTCGAACTCCTCTGGAGGCTCAGGGAGGCCGGGTGCACGATTGCCGAAGTCCCGATCGAATGGCAGAACAAGGGAGACTCCCGGGTCCAGGCGATGGATATGATCCGCATGCTCGTTGGCCTGTTTACCATCCGCTTGAGCCCGCACCGACAATGACGGATCTGTCCCAGGATAAAAAAAGAGAAGCGTTCAGGCTTTTCGAGGACGCAAAGTACCAGGAATCTCTGCTTCTCTGCATGGAGCTGCTTGAATCCGAAAAGGATTCTTCTCTTGAGATCCTTGCTGCAACGAATCTTTACAATACCGGAAAGCTCGAGGATGCGGAGGTCTTTTTCCGCGATCTTGCCCGGAAGATGCCCGACTCCTCGTATGTTCACAGTTACCTGGCCAAGGTTCTCGAAGGCCGTGGGGATGAAGGGGCCATTGCGGAGTACGCAACCGCAGTCCATCTCGATTGCAGCAATCAGGATGCTTTGCGGAGTTATGCCGGGTACCTGCTTGCGCGCCGGGATTACCGGGGCGCCCTGCCGGTCCTGCGACGGCTCCTGCAGTCAGACTTCAGCCACAGCGACAGGAAAAACCTGATGCGGGCGCTCATCGAAGCCGGCGAGTCGGGAGAGGCTCTTGCCATCCATGCAGCCCATAACGATCCGGAACTGTCGCATGAATATCTCGATGCGCTGGTCCGGGACGGCAACTTCCGGGAGGCATTCGAGTCAGGTCTCCGTTTGTATCGCGATTGCGGGGATACTGAAATCTGGAGAACCTGCCTTGATGCACTTGCCCGGTATGACCTGCCCGGGGCACTTGAGGCTTACCGGAGTTATGTTGCAGATGCCGCAGGAGGTCCTCACACGGGCATATTATGCGATTACATCCTGCTTCTGAAAGCAAAAAAACGTTACCGCGAAGCATTAGACCTTACAAGGAACCTGCTCTCGTGCAATCGCGGGCCAGCCGGACGCCTGCTCGAATGCGAACTCCTGGCAGAACTGGGCGAGAAAGATGCTGCACGTGCCGCTTTCGAAGCCGTTATCAGGGATGAACTGGCGGCAAGGAGCGATCCTGAAGTGCTCAGCCGCGTCATCTCGCGGTACCGCAGGTTTCTTGTGAATACCTGTCCGGCGGATGAGGCTGCAGAACGGTTCTGCAGCCTGGTTGCAAAAGAGATCAATGTTGCATGCCTTCTCGAGACCGCCCGTTTTTTTGCCGACCTGGGAAACGTTAGCGAAGCCCGATCATGGTATTACCGGGCATACCGTGCTGATTTTCTTGCCGGTGGGCCGCCCTATGCCCGTTTTCTCTCAGAACACGGGGATGACCGCGAATGCGAGAAAGTGATGCTCTATATCCTCTCCAATGTGAGGAAAGGATCCGATCTGATCCATACCGCGGCAGCGATACTGGATGACACGCACAGGATGTACCGCTTCCGGCGGCTCATGGAGCAGCTGATAAAGAAGCTGTCTGAACGGCGCACCACGCTCGACTCGGAAGGATTGGAACTCTTATCCATTGCATTTTTTATCATGGCAACCAATGCTCTGGAAGAGGGGGATTATGCCGGCTGCAAGTACGCCTGCCTGTGCGGAATGGATGTTATCCCCCACCATTCCCGCACGATCCGGCTCGAGGATTACCTGCGGCTGATCCGGGAGTGTAAGGAGCAGTCGGTTGCCGACCGCCCGGTTATGCATACCGCAGAGGCAAAGGAGCGGGTGCAAAAGGTATCGGTTGCACAGGTGATTACAGAACAGCTGGGACTTTCCGAACAGGAACAGAAGATCGTTGCTTTCCTCCGTTCTCACCGGAAAGCAAGCGAGATGGACCTGCGAACCCTGCTTGGAACAAGGAGGGTGGTCGGCATGGTCAACAGGATCATCCAGAAGGCAGCAGCTGAAGGCCTGTCAGTTATTGAGAAGAAGGGTGTTGGGGAGGACGGGGAGATCTATGAATATACCGGAACCTGAACGGATAGACCGGCGCCGGCTCGAGAGCATCAACATCATCAATGCACTCCGGCGCGGGACCGTGCCTGCCGGTGGTCTTGAGCGGATCGCGGTCGGGCTTGATGTCGAAGAAGGCGTTATTGCAAAACAGCTCGATTACGTGGCAGAGGGCGGGGGCGACACCAAGTTTATCCGGGGCGAATACGGGAGCGGGAAGACGTTTCTTGTTGCACGGGCCCTTGAGATTGCACGAACACGGGGATTTGTCACCTCCCATGTGGTGATCTCGTCCTCAACACCCCTCTACCGGGTCAGGGGGATTTACCAGCAGGTCTGCGCCAGCCTCAGGACGGGCGAAGAGGAACATGCGCTCAAGACTATCATCGACAACTGGCTCTTCTCTGTCGAGGAGAAGATCCTCTCGGTTGCCCGCAATGACCCGTCTGATGATGCGCTCGAGGCTGCAACCGAGAAGGAGATCGAGACAGCACTTTCCGCCATATCCGAGATGAACTCCGCGCTTGCTGCAGCCCTGCGCACCTATTACCGGTGCAACAATGCCGGGGACTTCCATATGGCACAGGCAGCGCTCGGGTGGCTCTCTGCCGAGCCCAATATAGGCAGGGACTTCAAGCAGAAGGCGGGGATCCGGGGGGATATCGATGACACCATCGCGTTCATTTTCCTCCGGGGACTGGTCTCGATCATCCATGCCGCCGGATACCGCGGGCTCGCCATTGCCGTAGACGAGATGGAAACCACCCAGGGGCTCCAGCGTGCCCAGAGGGAGAGGGGCTACCATACCCTTGTCCAGATCATCGATGCCCTGGACCAGGGAGGGATGCCGCGCTGCTACTTCCTCTTCACGGGCACTCCGGCCCTGTATGACGGGTCACGGGGAATCCGGTCGGTTCCCCCGCTGTACGACAGGATAAGCGTGGTCCAGGACGATACGTTCCGGAACCCGCGCCAGCCCCAGATTGTGTTATCAAAGTTCGATGTCGGAAAACTGGAACTTGTGGCCCTCAAAGTGATGGACGTCTATGCTCAGGCATATACCGAGCCGGACCGGGAGCGTATCTCCCACCGGTTTATCCGGGCCATGATCCGGAAGATCACCACCCGGTTCGGGGGGCGGGTGGATATAATACCCAGGATTTTCTTGAAAGAATTTGTGGATATTCTCGATAAATGCGAGCTCTACGATGATTACAATCCCGCGGGAGCGTATGATTTCGATGCCGATCACCTCAAGGGTGAACTCACAAAAGAGGAAGAGGCCGTGATGGTGGTCAGGTTCTGACCGCAGCGTGATACTATTTTAGCCCATAATACACAAACTTAGGTTATATGAGACGGGTGTGCTTAGCTATCCTTGCAATTGCCATGCTCTGCATCTGTCTTCCGGTATCAGGAGCCGTGAACCTGAGCATTGCTGCCTCGCCGTCAGGCCCGCATATTGGCGATATGGTCACGCTCAATGGCACCGTCACCGGTCTCAACACGATCGCGGTGTATCTTTTCCTGACCGGCCCCGGCCTGGACCCGCGGGGAACAACCCTGGACAATCTCAATATTCCCACCGGTAGGGGACTCTTCACCACCGCCCCGGTGCACATGAACAATGGCACCTGGTCCTATAACTGGGATACTTCGGTAATCCTCGGCACGCTCCGGCCCGGCAATTATACCGTCCACGTGGTCATCCGCCCGATTGACGGCATGCACTTCACGAAAGGGGAGTACGCCTCAACAACCATTGCGTTCCAGCCACCCGTGGCTCCGGCTGCTGAAACACCGTTATCACCGGTTCTGCCGGCAGCGGCACTGGGAATCGCCGGGCTTGTCTTCTGTGCAACCAGGCTGAACCGGAAATAATTTTTCTGGTGACAGATTCATCAGGGCCATCCTGTTAATAAATGTGAGCAATGGAAAAAATTGCTGATCGGTCAGATTCCTCATTCATTACCATGGGGGCTGATGTTCCCCATTCCTCCTATAACGTGTGGAGCCGCCAACCAAAAAGAGGGCCCCGCAGCGGCTATTTTTACCGGACGGGATGATCCGGCGGGTTATTTCATTTGGCAAGACCGGTAAAACGTCGTCATCGCATACGGGGGGGTGAACCGGGAGCCGACCGCGAAAAAGAGAACTCTGGCAGGTGAGGACTCAAGGGGGATAAAAAAATACTCTGTAGAAAACGTTGGTCACATAGCTCGATGACCCCCCTCTTGCGCGAATGAGTCCCCAGTTGGGGGATGGGGCGCAGTGTGATGGCTTCTCGTTAAGTTACCGGTAATACGTCGTTATCCCAAGTGGGGGCGCCACAGCGGCGGGGGCAAAGCCCCCGAAAGCGTCGAATTTTTTCAAATCATTTCCAATTGAAAATTTGCGAATCAAGTAAGACAGGGACGAGTCAATCCCGACATTATGATGGCTTGCGCCGCCCCCGAAGGGACGCCTCCGCGGCGCTTCAATTACCTGCTAATATCTGAAGGTAATTGTCCCGCCGTACCGAGGCCCTGAGGCTCATGAGCCCTCCTAAAATTACCTATTCATTTTCACACTCTGGGTGTGAACGCCCGTTCATGTGCGTTTCTACAGGGCAAAAAAGAAGTATCAGAGATCTCTTCTTATTCTCACGGAATTGGCATGGGCATACAATCCCTCGGCATCGGCAATGGTCTCGACAATGTCGCCGATGGCCTCGAGGCCGTCGCGGTCAATGATCTCGACCGAGGCAGTCTTGCAGAAGTGCTGCACGTCAAGGCCCGAGTACATCTTTGAGTATCCGGCCGTAGGGAGGCAGTGGTTGGTGCCAACTGCATAGTCCCCGCAGGCAACTGCCGAGTATTTGCCGACAAAGATGGCACCGGCGTTCCTGACTTTCGTTACTACCGAGAGCGGGTCGGCAACCTGGATCGAGAGGTGTTCGGGAGCAACGACATCGGACGCGGCAATCGCTTCATCGATACCGCTGACGATTGCGTAACCGGAGTTTTTGAGGGCCTGCTCAATGATCTCTTTCCGTGGAGCAGCGACAAGCTGGGTGGCGATCTCTTTTCCTACTTTTGCGGGCAGCGATTTGTCGGTGGTGATGAGGATACAGGCAGCATTCGGGTCGTGCTCTGCTTGGGCGAGAACGTCGGCAGCAATAATCCGGGGGTTCGCGCTGCTGTCGGCGATAATCCCGATCTCACTCGGGCCTGCCGGGAAATCGATTTCTGCATGTTCGCGAAGCATCATCTTCGCGAGAGTAACGTAGACGTTCCCGGGCCCGACAATCTTCTGGACCGGGCGGATGGATTCGGTACCGAGCGCCATTGCGGCTATAGCCTGGGCGCCTCCGGCCTGGTAGATCTCGGTAACACCCGCAATGTCAAGGGCGACAAGGGTCAGGGGTTTTATCTTCGGGGGGGAGCAGGCACAGACTTCTTTTACGCCGGCAACCCATGCGGGTACCGCACACATCAGGGCAGACGAAGGATAGGCTGCACGCCCACCGGGAACATAGATACCCACGCGGTTGAGGGCCGTTGTCTTGACCCCGAGAACGATCCCCGGCTCCATCTCCTGGAACCAGAGGTCCTTTGGTTTCTGGAGCTCATGGAAGCGTTCGATCCGGGCATGCGCTTCGATCAGGCTCTCGACAACCTTTGCATCGACCTGGTCATATGCCGCCTCGCGCTCTTCCTCGGAGACCGCGATATCGTCAAGTTCGCAGTATTTTTTTGCAAGGTCCCTGAGTGCAGCATCACCCTCGTTCTGCACCCGCCCGATGATACCGGTGACGGTAGTGCGTGCATCTTCAAGGCTCGTCTTCCGGGCCGCAAGCCACGCATCGATCCCGACTTCCTTCCACATAGTGCCAATATTTTCGGCAGGAAAGGTTGTTAAGGTTTCGCCGGGTGGAATTGCAGGCGAATGCATAAAAAAGCCAGGGGCTCAGTCTGCCCGGCAGAACGATACAGCCAGACGGCGGGGGGTGGCCCGGGTTTTTTATTTTCAGACAGCAAGATGATATGCGATGGATTCACCACACACTCATGAAAAACTCAAGACCGTTGAGGAACAGTCCGCCTTTGAACGGATCTTTGAAAAAGCCCTCTGGAATTCCCGGCTGATTGTTCTCCTCGCGGTCTTCTTTGGCACCCTGAGCGCGATCGTCCTCTTCATCACGGGATCGATCGAGATCGTCGTAAGCCTCATCCACGCAGTATCGGCATCACCCCTTGAGATCGATTACGTTGACGTGCTCAGCGCGATCATCGGGGGCGTTGATCTGTACCTGATCGGGATGGTCCTCCTCATCTTCAGTTTCGGGATTTATGAGCTCTCCATCTCCAAGATCGATATCGCCCGAAGCTCGGAATCTTATCACACGCTCCTTGAGATCACCAACCTTGACGATCTCAAGAACAAGATCATCAAGGTCATCATCATGGTGCTCATCGTCAGCTTCTTCCAGCGGGTTCTTGCCATGAAATTTACCAGTTCCATGGACATGCTCTTCATGGCAGCCTCCATTGCAGCAATCTGTATCGGGGTATACTTCCTCCAGCGGCTCAAGATCTGAGCGGGGACCTATTTTTTTGATTCCCGTTTTTTTTGTTTTTCGTACGTCCACGTGAATGGCAGCGGTTTTTTTGAAACGTACATCAGAGCACCTGATGACTCCGGTTTTTGTTTCCCATCCGGGTTCATGCTCCATAAAAGCATATTGCCCTAAACAGCGCAAAATACAACTAGGAACGTGGTACTATGGGCAGTCCCTACCTGAGCAACAATGAAACCATCCTCTTGTCAACGCACAACATTGTCATTAATACCATCCCTGCGGAAGCTATCCTCACCAGCAACCGGCTCATGCTTCTCGATTTTGGCCATGCGGATCTCCCACCGCAGGATATCCCGTTTGGGGCAATCGAGACGGTAACTATCGGGGAGAATTCTGCAAAGGAGCCGGTCCTCTCCCTCTCGGTTATTGCGCCGGATGAGGCCCGGCATACCCTCGGGATAGTCTTTACTCAGTCCCCGAAAACAAAACGGGGCGGGGAGCGGGACACGTGGGCTACCCAACTCAAGGAGATGAGCCTTGCCGCACAACAGGATGGCAGGAAACCGGCCGATCTTGTCCCGCCATGGGTACCGGGGGAGATCCCGGCAGTCGCCAAAAAAGGAGAGGAGAAACCAGGCCAGTCTGAGAACGTGTACCGCCCGCTGAAGCCGGCCCGTCAGCGTGGCCGGTCCTCTGCAGGATCGGGAAAATCCCGGGCGCAGATTGCGGTTGCAGCAATTGTTATCCTTGTTCTCGCTCTTGTCTTGGGATCCTGGTTCCTTGCCCCATCATTCTGGCAAAAAGCCACCGGTGCATCCCTGCCCGGCCCGGCACCGGTCAGTACGACCGTTCCCACAACGGTTCCCACGACTATTCCGACAACCGAGCCGGTAGAAACCATGGTTCCTGTCACTCCTGCAACTCCGGTTGAGACGATCCCGGTAACGGTTACCATTGTCCCTGCCGCAACACCGCAAACGCTGATCCCCCAGACCGGTGTCTGGATACGGGTACTGTACGATGGAAAATTTACCGGGACGGTCGGGACTTCCGGCGGCCTTAGGGATATTGCGGGTTCCGCGGAGGGGCTTTACCAGATCCCGGTCAGCCAGGGCATGCTTCTTGCAACCGTCCAGAAACTGGATAACTCCGGTAATCTGCTCTCGGTAGAATTCTATAAGGACGGGACCCTTCTCCAGACCAGCACAACAAAAGCTCCGAAGGGAACCGTTGATGCCCAGGTTACCCTTCCCGCTGCTCCAATTATTATCAGGAGCACCACAGCCGGGTGATCGGTTCCGGATAAAGGTAACAACGAAAGACGGATGCCATCGGGACAGACATATAACCTGGTCCCAACACTTTTCTGCGGGCTGCCGGCACCATTACAACAGTCTTAAAAAAAATCCGAATACAAAGAATGCAGGATCAGAATGCAGGAGCAGACCGGAAACCACTTTTTGGAACAACAATTTCGAAACGTGCTCCTTTTTTCGGCTCCCCGTTTTCGTGAATACTGATTCCGGTCATGGCAAGGATCTCCCGGATCAGAAAAAGACCAAGACCGGTATTCTTTCCGTACCCCCGTAAAAAGATCTTCTCTTTTTCTTCGGGAGAAATTCCCGGCCCGTTATCTTCACATACGATGATGAGTGTTTGGCTGCTTTCAGAACACGAAACCCGGATTACCGTTGCGGGATTGCCATATTTCAGGCAGTTCTCCAGGAGATTATAGAACACCTTTTCAAGCAGGGGATCGGCAAAAATATCAAAACCGGCACATGACGGATGAATATCAAGAGTGGGTATCTTCAAAGACTGGCGGGCATGGATGAGGGTTAAGAGAACATTCTGCCACTGGGGCGATTCAACGCCGATGGTCTGGTAATCGCGGGCAAACAGGATCTGATTATGGATCGTGTCTGCAACCTGTTCAGACCGGAACAGGTACTTCTTCACTTCAAGGTCCCTTGTCCTCTCACCGGCAAGAGAAAGAAACGAGTTGAGAACGGAGAGCTGGTTAAGGATATCATGCCGGGTAATATCGTTCATCAGGCTGAGTTTCCGGTTTGTATCCACCAGGTTCTTCTCGATCCGCCTGCGATCGGTAATGTCCGATGATATTACCGTGACTGCCGTGACCTCATTGGCCATCGTATCGATGACCGGGTTGAACCTGCGAAGAAAAAACCGTCCGTTCTGCTCGTACTCATCCTGAACGTACGTTTTTGTCCGCACGACCTCATCGACAAAGGCTCTGAATGCCAGGGTCTCTTCCCCTGAATGAAAATCTCCGTATTTCTTACCGGAATAGATTTCCGGGGAGAGCCCCCGCCGTGCAAGGTGCCGGGTATTCATCAGGAGGTACTGGAGATCCAGATCAACCGCATACAGGGAATCTTCCGCGGATTCGACAAACGAGCGGTACTGCATCTCGGACTGGCGCAGCTTCTCTTCAGCTGCCTTCTGGTGCATGAGGGCAAAATGCGCATTCTGCTGTTCGCGGTAGGCGGTCCTGAGTGGGTAATAGAGGAGGATAACGGCAAGGATACTGGTGAAAATGATGGTAATGAAATGAGATTCCCAGAGCGTTAACGAGGGATTGACATATTGTTTAGCAAGCTCGTAGATGAACATCAGGACGAGCATCAGGAGAAAAACAATCCCCAGTGTCGCATAGAACGATACAAAGAGTTTTTTTGATGTCATAGGATTTTGGGGAAATATGATGGTACCAGTTTCAATCGTTTTTTCATGCCTTTCAGGACCGCAGAAGAGACTCCTGGTTATTGCTGAGGTGCCACCGGTTGGCCGGAAATGTTCAGCGCGGAGAGCCGTAAAACCTGGAACTGTGCACTCAGCGTGATATGCACCCGGAACACTGCAGGGCCGATGACAATATTCCGGTAAACCGACCCGACATTCTTCTCATCCAGGCTGACAAGAATCTCTTGTATATCCTGCGGGAAAAACTCTTCGAGCGTTCCCCGGCTTCCGAACCGGCTCATTGCATCTATCGCAGCATCATTGTAATAGATGATCTCGCCCTTCCGGTTCAGCTCGATAACCGGCGAGAGTTCGAGGTGCGGGAACGGGGCGGGTTTTTTATTATTTCCCGCAATCGCGACTTTTTCAGTGATGTCCATCATCGTGATCATGTGGCCGTAATGGAGATTTCCCCGGTCGAGCGGGGCAATATGAATCTCGGTATCTATGGAGAAACCCGCTTTGTGCCGGAACCGGGTGATCACCTTTGACTTCCCGGCAGATTTGAGATCAGTCTGAATCTGGCTGCCTATCCGGTTATAGGTGTCCTCGTTTTCATACAATTGTGAGAGATGCATCTCTTTCAACTCTGCCCGCGAGTACCCGAGCATCATTGCCATCGATTCGTTCACCCACTGGAGCGTGCGGTTACGGACAAATGCAATCCCGTTTGGGGAGCTCATAAGGAGGGCACGGAGGATCTCGTGTTTTTTTATGAGTGCTACCTCGGATCGGCGTTGCCGTACAGCCCGGCGGATCTTATGCAGAAGTTCCGCAAACTGGGCTTTTGGATCTCCGCCTTTCTGGACATAATAGTCTGCACCATTATTGAGAGCCTCAATAACCACATCCTCCCTGCCCCTGCCGGTAAAGATAATAAATGGCTGAACAGGGGAACGGGTACGGATTTTTCGAAGAAGTGCAATACCATCCATCTCCGGCATCTGGTAATCAGAAACAATAACATCAAAGGTGCCGCTGGCGGACAGTTCAAGAGCCTCGGCAGCTGAACCAGCAGTGGTAACGCTTATTCCTTTCACATGTTCCAGGGAGAGTTTTCCCACATCCAGCAGCAGAGGTTCATCGTCCACCAGCAGAACGGAGATATGCATAGCCGGGGCAGATGATGATGAGGGTAAAGAAACGACAGATGTTTCGCTGGTACCGATAGCATCCCTGTCTGACAATGCAGGATAACCGCTTCTGAATACACCGGATACCTGACCAATGGCATTTTTTATCGAGGTTGTGAACATACGGGGCCTCTGTTACAGATGGTACAGTTCATTTCCGGTTCCTGTTTCCGGTACGCGATGAGTTCGCGATTCATGGCACCGTACGAGCCGGCTTCCTGATTTTTCATTGTCCAAAGATGCGTCCTTATTCCGGTTTTCCCGGTTAGCCTTTGCTGCAACCCATTCTCCCAGAGCGGCACGATCATCGGGATGCATGGGAAGAGATTCTCGCGATAGCCGGGGAAGATGATATGTTCTTTCTGCATAATCCGAAATACCCCGGGGGCAGGTTGTGTCTCTCATCGTCTGCTCCGTTACCGGATACTGAACCGTTCCAGATCACAGATTCTTACCGACCTGTACGTAAATCCCCGCCCATCCTCCAGGAGATCGGGTGACCGTGCCGGACAGGTGTCGGAATCCAGGTTCCTGAACGAGAACTTTGATTCCACGGCGGGTTTGTTGGTGTTTTCAGGCATCATCTCTCGGGTCCTGTGTCCTGATGCTGGATCAGAATACACATCTCTATACTGTTAGCTAAAACTATATATTTTTGTGTATTGACTATTTATTTTTTAGAACTACACTATATTTAGTGTCCTCAAACCTGTTGCTGATACAATACATTAGAATGGTGAGGAGCAGGAGGAGGCCGGTTGCGGTGAGCCAGATGATCCATGGTTTTTTATCAGGATTCCGGCACCCGGAGCCCATCAGTGGATCTCGATGCGTTCCCCGGTCTCCATGTAATGGACATTCTCGGCAATCTTGCAGGCATGATCAGCGCACCGTTCGAGATACCGGGCCACCATGATGTAATGGGTGCAGCGGGAGATGTTCTTGGGGTTCTCCATCATGTAGGTGATCCCTTCGCGGAAGATGGAATGCCGCAGGGCATCGATGGTATCATCCCGGGCCGAGAACTCTTCAATGAACCGGAGGTTGTCGGACTCATATGCCCGGATAGCGTCATCAACCATATCGAGCACAAGATCTGCCATGTGCGGGATGCTCATGAGGTTGGCGATATGGGGCTTGTCGGAGATCTCCTTAACGATGTTGGCGATGACCTTGCCGTACCGCCCGATCCGCATGGAAGATGTGATCACCTTGAGCGTGCAGGCAATGATCCGCATATCCTTTGCCATGGGCTGGTTGAGGGCAATGATCTGGTAACAGTGCTCTTCCAGCCTCACTTCCATTGCATGGAGTTCCTCTTTCCTGCCAACAACCGAGGCTGCCAGATCCCTGTCCTGTCGTATCAGGGCATCCATCGCATCCCTCAGCATGCTTCTCCCAAGCTCTGCCATCCCGAGGGTATCTTTTTTGAGGGTTTTTAATTCAGTATGAAATTTCTCTGCCATGGTCTCCCCCTTATCCGAACCGCCCGGTTATGTAATTCTCGGTCAGTTCTTCCTTTGGGTGTTCAAAGATCTGGGCAGTTTTACCGCACTCGATGAGCTTCCCGAGATACATGAACCCCGTATAATCGCTCACTCGCGCTGCCTGCTGCATATTATGGGTGACGATGATGACCGTATACTCCTTCTTGAGGAGCTCGATGAGGTTCTCGATCTTGGCAGTAGCGATCGGGTCAAGGGCTGAACAGGGTTCATCCATCAGGATAACTTCCGGGTTAACGGCAAGGGTCCGGGCAATACAGAGCCGCTGCTGCTGGCCGCCCGAGAGACCGAGTGCGGAGTCGTGAAGTCGGTCTTTGACTTCGTCCCAGAGAGCCGCGTGGCGCAGGCTCTCTTCAACAATCCGGTCAAGTTCTGCTTTGTTCCGGATGCCATGCACCTGGGGACCATAGGCAACATTTTCCCAGATGGATTTCGGGAACGGGTTGGGTTTCTGGAAGACCATGCCGACTTTTTTTCTGAGTGTCACCACATCGGTCGATGGTGCATGGATGTTTTCATCGTCGAGCGTGATCTCGCCTGTGATCTTCACGTGGTCGATGAGATCGTTCAACCGGTTGAAACAGCGCAGCAGGGTCGACTTTCCGCAGCCCGACGGTCCGATAAGAGCGGTTACCCGGTTCTTCGGGACCTTTATCGAGACCGACTGGAGCGCATGCTTCTCATGATACCAGAGGTTGAGGTTCTGTGTTGAGATAATTGCAGGTTCGGACATTTTGTTATCCCCGGGTCTTGTTCCGGAAATGAGTTCGTATTACGATTGCAACCGCGTAGAACCCGATGACGAGCAGCAGCAGGACGAGCGCGGTCCCGTATTTGTTGGTCGATGACCCGGGCACATTGGTTGCCAGGATGAAGAGGTGGTACGGCAGCGCCATGACGGGTTCAAAGATCGAATCGGGCAGGAACCGGGACGAGAAGACCACTGCCGTGAACATGATGGGTGCCGTCTCTCCCGCAGCCCGGCCGATCGAGAGGATGGCCCCCGTAACGATACCCGGAACGGCCGGCGGGATGACAACCCGGCTGATGGTCTGCCAGCGGGTGGCTCCGAGCGCAAGGCTGCCTTCCCGCAGGGACTGCGGGATGTTCTTTAACGATTCCTCGGTTGTGCGGATAACGGTCGGGAGCACCATCAGGGCGAGCGTTATCTGCCCGGCCAGCAAAGAGACGCCGACATTGAGGTACAGCACGATGAACGCAAACCCGAAGAGACCAAAGACAATCGATGGCGTGCCGTTGAGCAGGTCAACGCCGCTCCGGATCACTTTGGTAATCCGTCCTTCCCGGGTGTACTCAACGAGATAGATTGCTGCCCCGACACCGAGCGGAAGTGCAATGGCGATCGCGCCAAGCACGAGATAGAGCGTGCCGACAATTGCCGGGAAGATCCCGCCGGCACGGCCAAGATCTTTTGGCGGCTGGGTCAGGAATTCCCACGAGATGGCAGGCAGACCGTTGATCACGATATCCTGCAGGATGATGACCAGGATGGCAAGAACAATGAGCGCGGCCAGACCTACGAGGCAGAAGGCTATGGTCTGGATATGTTTCTCCGAGACCCGGTCTTTTGCATAATACCAGATGCCACCTGCGAGCAGTGCGAGAGCGGTAAGCCACCACGGGGCTGCTATCAGCAGGAAGAGGAGGACGAGAACGAGACCGGCAGCCTTTGCAAACGGGATGAGGGATTCGATCATCGTCTGCGGGATGAGTGGCTTCCGGGCCGATGCCGAGGTTCTTCCCTGCTTGAGGTGGCGGAGGATGGCTACTGCCGACAGGTTGATGACAAGCGTGATTACCAGCAGCACAACCGCAATGCCGAACAGGGCACTGTAATGTTCGCTCCCGATCGAGACCTCGCCCATCTCGATCCCGAGCGTTGCCGTCAGGGTCCGGACCGGCGAGAGGATGTTCCAGAGCGGTTCAGGGATGATTCCTGCGTTCCCGGCCACCATCAGGACTGCCATGGTCTCGCCGACCACCCTGCCGATACCGAGAATAACTGCCGCGGCAATGCCCGAGAGCGCTGCCGGCACCAGCACCCGGCTGATGGTCTGCCACCGCGTTGCCCCGATGGCGAGCGATCCTTCCTTGTACTCGTGCGGCACCGAACTGATGGCATCCTCAGAGACACTGATGATCGTGGGAAGGGCCATGACCCCGAGGAGGAGTGACGCCGCCAGCCAGGTTTCCCCGCTGGAAACATCGAACGTGACCCGGATGAAGTTCGTCAGAACGATGAGTCCGAAAAACCCGTACACGACCGACGGGATGCCGGCCAGCAGTTCGATGGCGGGTTTGAGTGCCTGTTTAACCCGGGGAGAGGCGAGTTCCGAGATGTAGATTGCACAGCCGATGGAAAGCGGGACGGCAAAGACCATGGCCCCGAGCGTGACGAGCAGCGTCCCGACTATCAGCGGGAAGATGCCGAACAGGGGTTCCATTGCAGTCGGGGCCCAGGTCATCCCGAATAAAAACGGGATGACCCCCACTTCCCCGAAGATCGGGTACCCGTCCCGTAAGAGGAAGAGGAGAATGAATATGACGACAATTACGGCTAAAAAGGCTGTGCAGAAGAATACGGTTTTTATTACCTGCTCCTTAAGGAGGGAGGCCCGGGCTGTGCAGAATGAGTCGACGCTGTCCTGTTCTGCATTATTACCGGATTTCATGATGATTTACCTCCTCCACTCGTAAAAAAATGGTGATTTCGTTTCCGCTAATGGTTCAGCTGACGGTCACGTACCCTTCATCTGCAACAATCTTCTGGCCGTCGGGGCTGAGGATATACTGGATGAAGTCGCCGGCAAGACCCGAAGGCTTGCCGTTCGTGATCACGTACAGGTCACGGGAAACCGGGTAGGTTTTTGTCTTGACATTGTCAAGGGTTGGCGCAACAATCTTCTGGGCATTGTACCAGACGGGAACCGGCTTGACATCGCCCGAGACAAACCCAATCGAGACGTACCCGATTGCTCCGGGGGTCTGGGCTACGGTCTGGGCTACGGCACCGTTGGAGTTCTTGTCGAGCATCCTGCTTGTCGGGGTTGCTTTTGAAAGAAGCGTCTCATCAAAATATGCCCGGGTCCCGGATGCGCTGTCACGGCCGATAACCACAATCTGGTTGTTCGTGCCGGGCACACCAGCGCCACTGATCTCAGTCCACTTGGTGATCTTGCCAAGGTAGATATTCTTGATCTGGTCCAGGGTTATGTACGGGATCGTGTTTGCCGGGTTCACAATAACTGCAATTCCATCCTGCGCAACCGGAGTAACGACAAAACCCGGATACTTTGCCATTTCAGCTTTGGTCACTTCACGGGACGTCATGCCGATATCAACCGTCTTTGCGCCGATTGCCTGGATACCAACGCCGCTTCCGCCGCCGGATACCTGGATGTCAGCATTCGGGTGGGTTGCCATGTACTGGTCGGCAGCTTTCTGGACAATCGGGAGAACCGTTGTCGAACCGCTGATGGTAATCGTCTGTTTCTTTCCGGATGCTGCCGGTGCCGCAGCAGTTGCTGCAACTACCGGGGCGGATACGGCAGCCGGGGCATCTGCCGGCGCAACTGCTGCCTGGGAAGCCACAGGTGTTGCTGCAACCGTGGCAGGCGCTGATTTTGTTCCATTGTCAGTACAGCCGGCCACTGCCATCGATGCAATGAGCAGGATGACCAGGCCAAGAGTCACGAAGAGATACGAATTCCTGGGTTGTTTCATGGTGTTCTATCACCAGTTTTGCAGGAACTCATATACAGTTATTCGACATAGAATATAGGCATATATAGTAACCATAGAGTCAGATAGAGAAATATTAATTACCCTGATTCCTATTGATATGCGGGGTAATGATGGAGATACGAAGAGTGCAGATGACCGGCGGGTCATCTCTTGTTGTAACCCTGCCCAAAACCTGGGCAGATGAACAGAATATTAAGAAGAACGACCCGGTGGGACTCGTGATCCAGCCGGACGGGACGCTGCTTGTCACCAAGAAAGTGACCGAGGAGCCGCTCCAGCGCACCAAAGAGATAGATATTGCCACCGTCTCGGACCCGGCCTTCCTGTTCCGGCTCCTTATCGGGACCTACATTACCGGTTTTTCCCTGATCCGGATCACCACAAAACAGCGGTTCCCGCCATTTGTCAGGACCGTTGTACGGGATTTCACCCAGATGACCATTGGCCAGGAAGTGGTTGAGGAGACCGAGGGAGTTATTGCCATAAAAGACCTGCTCAATCCCGCCGAGATGCCGTTTGACAATACCATCCGGCGCATGTTTGTCATTGTCAAGACCATGCACGAGGATGCAATTGCGGCAATCGCATCACAGAACCGGACCCTTGCAGACGATGTCATTGCCCGCGACATGGATGTTGACCGGCTCAACTGGCTGATAGCCCGGCAGACCAATATGCTCATGCAGAACAATGCCCTCTCCCGCAGGATGGGGATCGCCCCGGATATGGCAATGAACTATTACATTCTCAGCCGGATCATCGAACGGGTCGGGGATCATGCGGTAAGGATCGCAGAGAATTCCCAGCCGATCATTGATGCAGGGCTCGACAAAAAGACCATGGACGCGATCAGGAAGGCGAGCACGATGTCGCTTGAGATCTTTGACCGGAGCGTGATCTCGTTTTTCAATACCGATATGAAGGAAGCGCACCGGAACATCGAATCGATCACGGCGCTTGAGAATATCTGCGGTGAGATCAACAACATGGTCTTGAAACAGGAGACCCTCATCGCCATCCATATCGGTTACGTGGCAGAGAGCATCAGGAGATCCGGGGAATATGCCGGGGATATCTCGGAAACGGTCATCAACCTCCTGGTCGGACAGGAACCGGTGCCAAGAAAACAAAAGAAATAGATCGATTTCGCAATCATTTTTTATTATTCCCTGGCAGGGTTTTGTATTCTGCCCCAGATGATTCCCTGTTTTGCAGGAAGATCTGGTGCACTGACCATTCACAAGGGAAGAAATCCATATTTTAAAGAATACGCCATAATACCGGCGTATTACTCCTTGAACCGTCCGGTGTTGCCGGATCCTCCCGGGGTTTGAATTTGCCACACGGTTGAGCTAACCTGAAGAATCCAATGAAATCATATACCGGAAAAGTCCCGGATCTATCTATAAAGCATATCTCGTCCAAGAGCAAAACTACACAAAAGAACCGTGATACCATGAGCAGTCCCTATTTGAGCAGCGGAGAATCCATAACGCTCACAACCCACCGGGTGGGTTTCGATACGATTCCGTATGACATGATGCTCACAACGCAGCGCCTTACCCTTATCGACAGCAGGTATGCCCGGTTCGAGCCGCTGATGATCGCGTTTGAGGATATTCTCACGGTGAAGAGCGGGACTGCTTCCAACGGTGAGCCCGTGATCATCCTGAACTATGCGGGCGCCGATGACATACCCCGGGAGATGAACCTCATCTTCCTGCAGCAGCCGGGTGAGCACCGGAAACACGAACGGGATATATGGGTCAAGAAACTCATGGAGTCGATCATTGCCGGGCGGCAGGGGCCGGCTGATACCGTGGAGGAGCCCGTTTCCGGGCCGGATGGGATGCAGCCATCCGTGCGGCGCTGGGTTGCCCCGGAAGGAATAACGCCCCATACCCCCTTTGCCGGAGAAGAACCTGATCAGCCGGAAGTCACCATAATTCCCGATGATGAAAAGGATCTTACAAACCAAGATACCCGAAACGAAGAACCGGAAGATATCCGAGGGGAAGGATTGCAGGGAACGGTTGCCGGGAACCGCCCGGTTGAGAACACGTCCCAGACATTACCGGAACCGGAAAGTGAAGACCGGAAAACCGCGCGATACGATTACGGGGTAGAGTACCCGGAGAGCATAGACGGGTTCATCCCCCCACCGCAGCCGGAAAAGGTCGGGCTTGAGAAATTCCAGACAATTGTGGTACCATTTATCCCCGCAGCCCTGCCCAGGGATGCGGAACCTGACAGGAAAGAGGAGATATCAAAAGAGACGATCCTTGCAGGGGCACAGTCACTTATTCCGGATAGTCTGACAGGAGAAGAACCGGATGCGGTTTCAAAAGAGGGGAGAGGCACCGATCCCATTATTCAGGAAAAGAAAGAAACCGCCAGCCAGAAATTACCAGAAGAACCGGGTCAGAGTATGAGCAAAAATACAAAAAAAGAGCAGCAGGCCGGATCCGACATTTTAGCAGACGGGGCCGGATTGCCGGTCTCAGAACCGGATGCTGATCTGCAAACCAAAAAGAGCACCACCGAAAAGCCAGGGGGCGAAGAGAGCCCCATGGCACGTGATACCACAAAGGCAGGTGCTGAGCCCGCAAAAAAGGCAAAAAGCAGAAAGAAAAGCCGGAAAACCTCTGCAACGGAAAGCAGCGTCACCCGGGTCACCAGTGGCTCCCCTGCCTTAACAGGTATGCAGAAAGACCCGAAAGAGAAAGAGCCCCCAAAACCCGGTTTTTCCCTGCCGGGCAGCCGGCCGAAAATCGCCCTTGCGGTTCTTGCTCTCGTACTACTGATTGCCCTTGCCGTGTCAGTGATACTTGCCTTCAATATGTTCCCATGGACCGGTGGGACATCGCCAGGCCCGGCAACCGCCGCTCCCGTAACAAACCAGACAACACCAGCCCCGGCGGGTCTCGTTATCCCGGCCGATGGTGCAGGGTTCCGGGTGATCTATCCCGGGGACTTTGCAGGGGAAGTCGGCAACCCGGGTGAGATGAAGATCGTTTCCGGTACTGGAGATCTTTTCTTCCCGGTCAAGAGAAACGACGGGCTTGTCCAGGCATTTATCCAGAAACAGGATAACTCAGGCGATACTCTCACGGTTGAAGTGTACAACAGGGGAAAGATGATCTACACGCGGAGCGTCAGTACCCCGGCAGGATCGCTCAACCTGCTTATCGATGTAAGGACTGGAACGATAGCGGGTATGACCCCCACAAAGGCTGTGGGAACCCCGACTACCCAAAGCAGGCCGATGTATTTCTGAAAAAGGCCGAAAATTTTCAGGCTGCGGCATTGACATACGTGAGAGGAACGGAAAAGCTCTGATATAATACGGGCAAAAATGCACACTACGGGGGAGGACAATCAATTCCGGCAAGTTTCCCGCGAATTATCGCTTCATTCCGGGGTTACTTTTCATAACCGGAATAACAAGGGCTTGTCCTGACACCATTCTCAAACAGGAAAATCAGCGGGGAATTCACTGGTCAGGAGATTCCCCGGGTATAAAGAGATTCGTACTCTTGGCATTTGTGTGCATGTGTTTTTGGTGTGTGTATATGTCCTCTGATAGGTTCGTACCAAAGGGACACGTTTCTGTTGGGCGTTCCGGAATATAATATTTTTTGTTTAACATTGTAGAAATGTTAATTTAAATAATTAAACTTATGACAAGGACCTAAACCCGGGAACAGAGAAGAGTGCAAAAAGGGAGAGGTATCGTGCTTATGAGCGCTGGTGTAGAATTTTCGCTCATTCCCCCACAAGGCCGTTGATGAAAAACAGAACTGCTGCAGGACGGAGTGAGTCAATTAGTTCCGGCACCCGCATCCGGAAAATCCGGATGCACTGCCGGCCCCCGTGATGTTTCCCCTGCAAAGAGTGCATGAACCGTCTCCGATATCGCGGGCATCTTCAGCCCGGTGGGTTACCATAATACAGGGTATGTTGAGGTCCGAGGTGCACTTCCGGATCGCATCTTTCACAGAGACTCTGCTCCCGGCATCCAGACCAGAGAACGGTTCATCAAGCATCAGGAGCGCCGGTTCTGTTGCAAGCGCCCGGGCAAGCGCAACCCGCTGCTTCTGCCCTCCCGATAACTGGGCTGCCCGGACACCGGAAAGATTCCGGATATCCAGGCAGTCCAGCCACCGGGCAACCCGCTTCTCACGGTTCCGTTCATCAATATGCTGCGCCACAAGCCCGAATGCGATGTTCTCCCTCACCGTCATATGGGGAAAGACCGCCGATTTCTGGAAAACGTACCCGATACGGCGCTCTTCGACAGGGATATCGATTCCGGATTCAGCATCGAAGAGCACGGAGCCATTGAGCCGGATAGAACCGGTATCAGGAGAGAGAAGCCCGGCAATACTATTCAGGGTCGTGGACTTTCCTGCACCGTTCTCTCCCATGAGTACGAGGATCTTCCCATCATCCACGTGAAGGGTGATATCGAGCGTGAAATCCCGAAGCTTCCTGACAATATGAACATCAAGCATGGCTGACCTCCTTTATGGCAAGCAGCCGGACCGCAATCATGATTGCAAACGATATCAGGACGAGAAGGATGGAGATGGTGAGACCCACGTTAAAGTTGCCCGACATATTAACGTACACCGCGAGCGGCATGGTCTGGGTAACCCCGGGAAGGTTTCCGGCAAACATGATTGTGGCCCCGAATTCGCCAAGTGCCCGCCCAAATGTCATGACTGCTCCCGAGACAAGGCCACCGGCGGTCATCGGGACCACCACCCGGAGAAAGACCCGGACCGGTCCTGCCCCGAGTGTCCGGGCAGTCTGTTCATAGGCCGGATCCAGCTGGTCAAAGATCGATTTTGCCTGGCGGAGATAGAACGGGGAGGCCACAAATATCTGGGCCATGATGACGGCAAGGGTGGTAAATGCAATCGGTACTCCAAGCAGGCTTGCATATTTCCCGACAAGGCCGGCCCTCCCGTAGAGGACGAGAAGCGCAACCCCGGCAACCGCCGGGGGAAGGACCAGCGGGAGATCGATTAAGGTATCTACGACCACTTTCCCCGGGTACTGGCTCCGGCAATGGACGTACGCAAACGGTGTCCCGATTACAATAACAACAGCAAGCGAGATCACGGACGTTACAAGACTTAAGGTAAGTGCCGCAATCACTTCGGGATCATTGAGCGAGGAGAAGAAGAGTTCGGGGGTTGTCCGGAAGAAGAGTGCCACGATCGGGAGGGCAAGATAGAGCGTGACAGAAGCGATAAGGAACGCGGCACCTATGAGTGTGAGCATTCTTCGGATCTTTTGTTGTGCCTGAGGCGAATTCATGTATCGAGAGATCCCCACCCGGTTGCTGCAAAGAATTGGAAGAAGGAGAAAATAAATTCAGGGGGTTCAGACCGGCCTGAACCCGTAATCCTTGAGGTCCTGCTGGCCGACAGTCGAGAGCATGAACGTCTCAAAATCAGCAGCTGCACCCTTGCTCGTGGACTGTTTCATGACCCCGATGGTGTAGGTCTGGAGGTAGTTGTCTGCTTTCGGGATGGTAAGAACTGAATACGTTCCTGCCGGGGCTGCGGTATACGTTGACTCGTACACGAAACCGGCATCCACTTCACCGAGTGCCACCTTGGTTGCAACGGCGGGTTCTGAAGTCTCGTAAGTTACCGTGTTCTTGTACACGGATTTATTCCAGTCCTGCCCGTACGTGGATTTTGCAAGGTTTGCAAGGGCAGCATTCGTGGCGGTACCAACCGGCACGCTCTTGTCTCCCCGGGCAATCTTTATGCCGGATTTTGAAAGGTCGGCAAGGGATTTGATATTCGCGGGGTTGCCTGCGGGCAGGATGACGATGACATAATTGGAAGTCAGCGGCTTGACGGTGCCATCAACGAAATACCCGCCCTTGGTCAGCTCGGTCGTGTAGGCATTACTTGCCGAGATGAACACATCACAATAGGCGCCGTTCTGCACCTGGGTCTTCAAGGCCTGGGTCCCGTCAAGGTTGAAGACAACCGTGTGCCCCGGGTACATCTTCGCAAAATCAGCTGCAAGTTTTGGCGAGACTCCCTTGAGGGAGGCCGCGGTATAGGCGATAACATTGCCTGAGGAGGCCGTGTATACCGGTGCCGGTGTGCTGGTGGTTGCCACTGTTGCCGGGGTTGATACCGGGGCGGCAGTGGTTGTTACCGGCAGGGGCGTGGCAGCCGGAGTTACCGCAATGGTTGTTGCCGGTGTGACCGCCGGGGCCTGTGCCTGTGGAGCGGTTCCCGTGCAGCCGGCAAAGAGGGTTGCAACAAGGAGCAGGCCGGTGACGATACCGATGAGGATGATCTGGTTTGATTTTACGTGTGACATAAGAAACTCCTGCTATTAAAAGGTGGTTTTAGTAATTTAAAAAATTTGTTTAATTTTCCTGAAAAGTTAAATTAAAAAGATTTATTTTTAAAAGAATTTATCATTATCATAACCGGTTTGAAATTTTTTGTGAATCAGATCTATCCCTGTCACAGGGACTGAGGATCATTTTAAATAAAACCGGTAACAGGTATATTTTGGTGAGAACCATGAAGATCAGTGCACGAAACCAGATCAAGGGCACCATCAAGACAATGAAGAAAGGCCCGGTAAGCACCGAAGTCGTGATCGCGGTTGCCGGAGGCAACGAGATTGTCTCGTCCATAACAACCCACTCCGCAGAGAAGATGAACCTGCGGGAAGGAATGGCCGTCTATGCCATCATGAAGGCATCCGAAGTGATGGTAGGAACCGATTAATTATCTTTTTTTTGGCCGGATCGTTCTTCTCTGAATACACCAGGGAATGGTTGCTGCTTCAGGGAGACCATATAACCAGTAGGATAAATGTAATACCCATATATATCTGATGAATATTTAATTACAGATTTCCTTTCTTTTTTAATCACAGGGACTGCGGTTACGGCCAGCAATGGACACGATCGCTACCGGGGTCCCGGTCACGCGAATCACGATCCCCTTTCAAACTGGGGGTGTTCCCGTTTCCGGATCATCCGGCATCGGATCCAAAATGGCGGGAGTGCATGTCCTGTGGGAGGGGTTTAAAATGAAGGATGTGACACGAAATGCACCAGCCCTTCCGATGATATTGTCCATGATCCGGAATCCCGGGTAATCTCAGGATTCCGGATGAGAGACCGGCTGCAGCCATGTATGCGGACCGGGTTCCTGTACTATCATCTCCGGGGCTTGCGCAATTCAGGCGTAGAGACAAAAAGAACAAGAAACTATCCCTGGAGGTGGTAGTATAGAACCCAGTCTAAACCAGGAACAGAATACGACAAAGAAGACCGGCCCACGACTCGTGCAGCGCCGGTCCGGGCTCCGCGGCCTTTCCCTTGATGCCGCCCGTGTGCCGGTCCGGGGGGTCCGTAAACTGACCGAGGATGATCTGAACGAACGCGATCCCGAGATCCCGTACGTGAAGGCCGAGGCAGCATTTCGCGATCTTGTCTGCTCCTTGATGGAGCGGCAGGACCGGATGAACGAGGAACTCTTCAAAAGAATTGTCGATCTCCAGTACCGGGTGGATGATCTCGAAATGGATTATTCCGTTCTGAAGGAAAGAGACCATCCTGCACATAAAGAGGGCCCGCGATGAGCACCACCCTTGCAGGTAGGTATTATGCCTGGACGGTTCCTGCGGCAATCGTGAACCGGCAGGAACACCTGTCAGGCCGGATCAGGAAAAAGATCGCCCGGTTCGAGCAGACCATTGCCGGGTTCCGGCAGCGGAGGTGGTCGTGATGGCCCGCAGCCGGTCAAACGATGAGAAGGAGGTCCCGCTCTTCCTGCTCCCGCACGCGATTGCACGGCAGATCAGAAAGACCGGCGACCGGATCTACCGGATCAGCGTGAAACGGACGCATTATCACCATTACAATGTCTCGGTCCGGACAAAGACACTGCCCAAAGAACTTGTCCCGGGCCGTACCATCGCCTGTGAACCGGAGATCCGGCCAATGCCCGGCAGGCGCGGTGTAGCGGGCGGGGCAGATGGAGGATGTTTCTGATGAATCGCGGACGACCACCGGGCCAGGCACTGAAGGAGGCAAAGGCCATCGCGCTCCGGCAGGGAAAAATCTGTGAGAACACGAAAAGCCGGGGCATACTGTACGACTTCACGATCCATTTCATGCTCGTGACAATCGCGGTCAGTGTCAAGCGGACGAGGGTTGTGGTGAGCGATCATGCCCAGATCCTGGCAAGCTGCAAAAATGAGATCACCCGGCTCCGCAGGATCCCGGCCAGTTCCGTCTTTGTCCGGGAACTCTGGGTGCGGTCTCCCATCGGGACGTGGCAGTTCTTCCTGGTCCTTGACGATCTCCTTGTCGAGATCCCGCCGTACCTGCTGCCGGGAAACCATGCCGGGATAAGGCAGCTCCGCGAAGCTGCCCCGGGACCGGACCGGTCAATGCTTCCCGGGGGCATGCCGGCTGCCATCAGCGGGTTCGTCTGCCCGTTCATGACCACGTCGAAGGGGACCTGATCCCCCTGTTTTTCCGTCGCGAGGGTATCATGAAAAACCCTGAACTATTATCTCCTCTATAATCGCTCCGTTTGCCAATCGGAGCCCGATTTGAAAGCTTGGTTTTTGGATAGTCGCACTTTTTGGCGAATTATACGGCACGGTTTTTACAATATACCTGCATTATCCCCCGTTTGCCAATCTGGGGTCATTTCGGGCTTTAAAATCTGTCAATATATACCCTTTCTGATGATCTGAAGGGTGTTTTTCCTGAGGAGAGGTTGGTGGGAGAACCGGCGGGGGGTTGGATCCGGGGATCAGGGATCCATTCAGTAAATCCAGGAGTAACATCCGGCAAAAAAAAGATAGATTGTTGATGAAAGATCTTTCATGATTCGTGCGGGATACGATAAGATAAAAAAATTCTCAGGGGTAAGAATGCGCTGTGATGTATCTCAGCATACTCTCTTAAAAATCATAAGTGTCCCGCCGTATACCCCCTGAAAGAACGCCCCAGCCGTCCAGGAATTTCGTCCCCGGCTCCGGTAGACAATTGAGAGGGCAGTTCTCGCGGGTCATGATGGCTGGAATGAACGCTGGTCCTGGTTAAAGATTGGGGAACTCACTATTGAGGGCGGAAATAACAGGGGTTTTCTCGTGTCTTCTGGCTTGCATCCGTTATCCTCAAACTTTTTTTAATTCCAATACCGGAATTTCCTTCTGAGCGTTACCATCATTTCCCGTTGAACTTCCGGGTTTAACGTTCCTGGATCAGTTCGTTTTTTTTTGTAAACCATTCTGTTCTGACCGGATTACCGGACACGGATATGAAAAAGATCCAATGCCCGGTCATAGCCGGCGTTTCCCAACACCCCTGATGATGCCGGAAATTGCATCCATACACCTCCTGCTTTCCTCACATCGGTCGTTCTCAACAAGCATACGGATCTTCCTGATACGCGTTAACTCCTCATGAGTTACGATATACCCGGCATCTTTCTGACACATGACCGGAACCACCTCCGTTTATTGCAAGCCGGGTGAACATTACCCCTTCACCCGTACAGGTTTTCATTCATGCCTCAATGCATCGATCGGGTTGAGGTTTGCTGCCTGCCATGCCGGATAAATCCCGCAGGCAAGGCAGATGATGATCCCAAACAGGATACCTTCGGTAACTGAAAGGGCATTCGCTGCCGTCACGAGATACTTGGTTGAACCCAGCATCAGGGCGCTGACAACGTACCCGGCCAGGATGCTGAACAGTCCCCCGATGATGCTGCCGATCACGCCAATGATCGCCGCTTCGTAGATGAACATACTCATCACCTCTTTTTTCTGGGTCCCGATACTTCGCATAATACCTATCTCCTTGATCCGCTCGTTGACGGACATCATCATGATGTTGAAGATCGAGACACCGGCAACGATCATCGAGATTCCCCCGATTGCAGATACGAATGTGGTGATCGTCCCGAAGGTTGCATAAATACTGTTTAATGTGGCTTTGCTGTCGGTAACACTGACAATCTTATTGTCTTTGTGCTTGTTGAGCTGTTTTTCTATGTTTGTCTTGACCGTTGCCGTGTCCCCGTCTTTGACTTTCACGACGACCTCATCGTAATCCTTGTTGCGGTTGTACGTATCCTCGAACCATTCATCGGTGACCACGAGAGCATTATCCGTGCTGATATCGAAACTCATGCCTCGTTCCTCGATGATGCCGGTGACCCGCAGGGTTCCCTTGCTGCCATCGTTCCCGATAGAGATCCGTGAGCCGACTTTGAGATCATGGTCTTTGGCAAATGTTGACCCCACGAGACAACCGGAATTCCCATTGTTGTAATCCCCTGCCTCGAGTTTCATCAAGTCCGGGACATCTTCAGATGGCAGGCCGTAAATGGATGCCACGATATCGTCGCTCCCGACGCCTATTTTCATGTGATCGGAGGTCGAGTACACGGGAATGGCCGTGTTCGGTGCCGAGACCCTTTTTATCTGCTGGTAATTCTGGTCGGTAAGTTTCAGGCTTGCAGAACTGCTCCCGCTGCTCCCGCCACCCGGTCCCATACCCCCGCCACCCCCGGCGTAGGGGGTTACAATCACACTGTCGCCAACAGAACTCAGGCTTTCAGAAACTGTTGCCACCATACTGTTGCCAAGGATTCCCATCGAGGCAATGGCAACCACCCCGATCACGATGCCGAGCATAGCAAGGGTTGATCTGAGCATGTGGATCCGGATATTGCGTTTTGCAATTTCCCAGAAGATCATGAGGCAATGCACCCGTCAACAATCCGGATCGTCCGGCTCGTATAATTCGCAACATTGGGATCATGGGTCACCACGATGATGGTCGAGCCCTTGCGGTTCAGTTCCGTCATCAGTTCCATGATGCTTGCACCAGTCTTCGAGTCCAGGTTCCCGGTGGGTTCGTCGCAGAGGAGAATATCGGGATCATTGATAAGTGCACGGGCAACGGCAACCCGCTGCTGCTGGCCTCCCGAGAGCTCAAGCGGTGTATGGGTGAACAACCGTTCATCGAGCTGAACTGCCCGGAGCACTTCCCGTGCCTTATCCTCATCCACCCCATGGCCCGATTTGAGCATCTGGGGAAAACTGACATTCTCGATGATGTTTAAGAGCGGGAAGAGATTGAAGTACTGGAAGATGAAACCAATCCGGTCCCTCCGCAGGTTGGTGAGGTCCACATCTGACATGTTGCGGATCGGAATCCCGCTCATAAAGATATTCCCGGACGTTGGGGTATCGAGGCATCCCATCAGGGTGAGCAGGGTGGATTTTCCCGAGCCTGAAGGTCCCATGATGGAGATGAACTCGCCCCGCTCAACGGAAAATGAAATGTGGTCGAGTGCAGTCACGTCTCCTGCCTTGAGCGGGTAGATTTTTACCACGTCCTCAAACTGTATTACCGGTTCCATGGCTGGCTGCCTCACTGGTTCTTTCTTCGTTTGGTATACAGGTAAACGCCGGCAATTCCGATGACAATCACAAGGCCGGCTGCCGGCAGCAGGACGTTCCCCTGCGGGTTTGTTTTGTCATCCGATGCAGCTCCTGTGAGGCTGACATCAAAACGGGATGCGATGATATTCCCGTCAGTATCCTTGTATGAGATCTGGAGCGGGACGGTTGTCGCACCATTGGCATTGAAGGTCACTTCAAAACTGCCGAAATCATCCGGTTTGAGTGCTCCGATCACGTAAGACCGGTAAGGATCCTGTGGAATGGCCGGTGAGAGTGTGGTTACGGAAACGCCGTTTGCATTGGTCAGGCCGGCATTGGTGACATCACCGGTAACATGGTACACCCCGTCCGCCAGTTTTACCTGGACATTGCTGATCTGGGGATTTGCCTGCTTTTTATCCAGGCCGAAGGTTACCGGAAGGTCCAGGGTTACCTGGTGGGGGTTGTCACCATTGTCGTACTTCAGGGTGATATTCACATTCGTGGGATAGTCTGGCGTGATCGTGAAGTTTACCGGTATTTTTCCCCCGGCAGATACACTGCCTATGTAGGTTTTTTCCGGTGTTGCGGAGATCCCCGGGCCGCTCACTTCAAGGATTGCATTGCTTACCGCATTATCGCGGGGATTTGCAACCTGCAGGTAAACCGTCTTCTTCTGGCCTGCCGCATAGGCATCGGGTTTATCAACTACGGTCAGGACCAGGGGAGTGCGGTCAATCTCAACGGTTGCCCGCTGATAGAGGCTGTCAGCATCCCGGAAGTTCAGGGTGAATGCCGGGTAATAGGTCCCGTCCTTGCCGTCCGCTTCAACAGAGAAAACAAATGATCGCGTCTGGAGTGGGCCGATATTGGTCGTGCTGTCGTACGGCAGGCTTGTCAGCCGGATATTCTGGTCGCCAAATGATACATGATTGACCACTGCGCTCTGGTTGGTGTTGGCATTGGTCACATACACCGTAACGGTCCCGGTATCGCCGG
This sequence comes from Methanoregula sp., assembly GCA_041645355.1. Lineage (GTDB taxonomy): Archaea > Halobacteriota > Methanomicrobia > Methanomicrobiales > Methanospirillaceae > Methanoregula. The sequence goes on along the minus strand of JBAZQF010000001.1, from coordinate 111,181 downwards.
GAAAGAACGTACCCGGGTCATAAACGACATTCGACACATAGACTTTGCTTGCAGCAACAATCGATTCCGGGGTTTCGTATGCATTCACCGGCAGAACCAGGAGACATGTGGCAGCCATGACAAACAGGAATATTCCCACCCGCGAGATGGAAAAGCGGGGAGAAGGAATTTTTCCCGTTCGTGACACATCCGGTCTCTTCGTTAATGCCGTATCCCGATATACCGGGATTTTTTTGGAGCGTGTTTTCGTGAACATTGAGCTTTCCTCAATCAAGTAGTAAAAAAATTTACTACAATTGTTCATCTAGGTCTCATTGCCGGGTTAAATATTTTCTCATCCAAGTAGTAAAATTATTAACAACAAGCAAGGAACTATTATTTCAAGAAGTGAATCTGATTCATGGAGAATATCCCGGCCCATCTTGTAAAATCCTTAAACGATCTCGGGTTATCCAACAATGAGGCCCTCGTGTATGCAGCTCTTGTCCTGTACGATAATGCTGAAGCAAAGGAGCTCATCGAGTTCCTCTCTATCTCAAAACCCAGCGTGTACGAGGCACTCGACCATCTTGCCGATCGGGGACTTGCAGTAAAACGAGTTACAAAGCCGGCACGGTACAGTGCGATCTCTCCGGTAATGGCAATCGATCTGCTCAGGGACAGACTGAACCGGGCCGCGGATTCGGCCCTTGCTACGTTGAAACAACTTGAGGCTGATAAGGTCAGGACGGATAAGGAAGATGCTCTCTGGACAATTTACGGTGACACGAACATTGAGTATAAAATTCGGGACCTGTTCGGTAAAGCTAAAAGCCAGATCCGTTGCATGATTGGAGAGCGATACCTGCCTTTTATTGAAAACTGCAGGATGGGAGATGTCTCGTTCCGGCTTATTGTAATTTCCGATTCAGAGGATCTTGAGAAGAAATTGCATGGGCTGTTTCCGGGAAAAAATGCCGAGATTCATGTTATCCCCTCAGAGAAATTTTTAGCCCCGCCACCGTTTGCTCCTCCGGAATTTGAGGAGGCTAAAAAATTCATGAATTTTGATAATACCCTTGAACTGATCATCGATGACGAGGAACTGCTCATGATACCTCCATTCATCTCCGGCAGTATGTCGGTTCTCAATACAAAAAATAAGGGAGCTATCCTCCAGCTCAAGATGTTCAGCGAGTTCCACTGGAGGCGCCTGGTCGAGGGTGAAGAATTTCCTTTGCCTCCGGCACCTTCACGAAACAAACAGCGGAAATAAACGGGTGTATACCAAAAATCGCATATCCGGCGGGAAGATGAGTGGCAGCCTGCCCCCCGCCCGGGCATACCCTCCGACGGGAAACGGGCGGCCCGGGAACAGACAAGTCCCTTACCACTAATCTCCTCTCAAATCGCTCCGTTTGCCAATCGGAGCCCGATTTGAAAGGTCGGTTTTTAGATAGTCACACTTTTTGGCGAATTATACGATAGGGTTTTTACAATATACCTGCATTATCTCCCGTTTGCCAATCTGAGGGGTAATCCTGGCTTTAAAATCTGTCAATATATACCCTTTCTGATGATCTGAAGGGTGTTTTTCCTGAGGAGAGGTTGGCCAAAGAACCGGCGGGGGGTTGGATCCGGGGTGTTTGTCAACGGATGGATCCTTTCTGAATAATACCCTGAAAATGGATATACCGATACTGGTAAATCTGAATGGCAGGTTTCCGGACGAATCTACGGTTTAAACGAATGAATCGGAAAATCAGTTTCCGGATTCCCATTTCCTGATCAATCGTTCACATTCTGGAATGGGCAACCAGCGTTTCTTTTTGAGCATGGATTTGAGTGCTACCGCAGCCGTTTCGGGAAAAATTATATCATTCTCAATCATCATCTCAAGCAGCCAGAGGGTCCCGTGATAATCGATCCGGGATTTATCTGCCAGTTCCCGCAGGGGACCGTCATTGGAGAGAATAGTTGTCCCGTGTTTCCTGCTCAGAAAATATACCGAGACATCTTCCACAGAGAGTTCGATATATTTTTGTTTCATGCTGAAAATCTCAAGAACTTCGGATTCATTGAGTGTCAGGATTTCCAGTCCGAGGTTGTGCAGGTGTTCTTCCGAATAGGTTTCAGAAATTTCAAGAGCAACGATATCAGTTGTTAAAAAATCGAAAGGCAGAAGGAACAGTCGATCGAAAATATCCCCTGCTACAAAGTCGAACAGGATATTTGCATCGATACAACAGATTCTTCTGCTTTTACTCATGGGATCCTCACTGGCAAGGGGCAGCTAATACCGGTGATTCGTCTCCTCTCAATTCGTCAAACCGTGACGGGGAAATTTTATGTTCGGTCAAAGCACGGAGCAGCAGGAGTTCAAGATGGGTCGGAACCTCAGGTCCTATTGGTGTGCCGGGCTCTTTTTTATGCCATCCGCGGGAACGCATCTCAACCCAGTGACGATTTGCGGCAGAGTCCGATATGATGGTCAGATCCTTTGCCCGGTAGATCCAGGCTCCCATGCTCATACCGTACTTACGTTTCAGTACATAGAGCTCCCGGAAGTCCAGCATTCTCCGTTTCTGGCCGAGTTCCATGACGGCGGTGGCCCGCGGTACAAGAAAGGCCCCGGCGAAACGAAATGCTGCTGCCTCTATATCGATCCCTTCATCGGGGTCTAATAGCAGATGCCCCATCTCGTGAGCCAGGCTCAGTCGCTGGCGGTCGCCGGAGAATGTTTTATTGACAATGATGAGCGGGTGGTCATCGTTGTACCACATGGTGAGTGCATCGAATTCCACCGGGGCTGCAATAACCCCTACCTTGATCCCGTGTTGTTCGAGCACGTCCATCAGGTTCTCAATCGGATTGAGACCGAGATTCCATTGCTGGCGGACATGAACAGCGATCTCTTCAATCTGTTCCAGGGTGGTCACACGGCAGGAGCCGCGATCCGGCAACATGAGGGGTTTTTCTGAACCGGTGATCTCTTCGATGGTAAGATACCGTTCCAGCCAATCGGCCGTCTTTCCAAGGATCTTGGATTCATCCTTGGATGACAGTGCTTTCCTGCACCGGTACTCGGGTTTTGAGAGCCGTACATCCATGGTCCGGAAAAAAAACTCTATCCTCACTTCGAGTGCTTTGGCAAGAGCAATCAGAGCTCCCGAGTTCGGGATGACGGAACCGGTCTCATATTTTGAGATCGCCATCTTGGTAATTCCCAGTTTGTTGCCAAGCGCTTCCTGCGATAGCCCGGCATTGATCCTGGCGGATTTAATTCGTTCTCCTATCGACATACTGCCTCACCATGATTCCACGCACAATCAGTTTACGAAATGTAAAATTTCTATAATATATGTAAACTCTGTAATTATATATAAAATAATGGAATGGGGAATTTTCAAATAATGGTGAGTATTATGATGATGATTTATTCATTTATTCATTCATTTATTCATTTATTCATTGCAGCAAAAATGGTAACAAAATTTAAATACAATTAACAGGATCTCTTAGGACTAAGCAGCTCATCAGTGAACTGCATGCAAAAGGAAACGTGAGAAAATGACAGCAAATGATGTAAACCGCGGAATCGCGGCAGAGAAGAGAAAAGCAGGAGAACACAGGGCCAGACATATTGGCGGACCCGGCATGCCCGACTATCAGCGAGGGGATGTCTTTGGGGAAGTGAAGGCCCGACAGAGTCCCGTGACCAAGCCTGAATTGCAGCGATTAACTCGAAAAGGAATTGGTGAAGTCGACAGCAAAGCGGGATTCACTCAACCGGCTGTAGAGTATCGTGACCGTTACCGGCCGAATGTGAAACTGATCAGCAGGGGAAGAAAATTTTAATTTTTTGGAGAAGGAAGGAGATCGCTTTCAGGAGGTACATGTCATCAAGAGGATACGGAATAGGGATTGTCGGTTTCCTGATGATCGTTACTGAGCGTATTGCATTCTCAATAGCAGAATTGCTCTGGAAAGAACTCTGGATATTAGTAAGAATTCCCTTCGAGATTATCGGCACGATATTTCAGATGTATGCTTCCATTGATGCGATGCGGACAAACCTGAATATCCTGAGCTCGATCATGAATATTTATCACAATTTTACGAGCGGGCTGTCATTCCCGGAAAATATTCTTCAATCAATTAGCCCAATGGGCAGCCTGATCTGGATTGGTTTTTGGGGAGTTGTGTTCTGGTATATCGGGATACCGATGTTAAATGTATTGTTCTCCATCCTGATAGATAATTGAAAATTCTTTACAAGAGGAAATTACGTTTAAGCAATTTGATATTCAATAAAATAAAAATTAGGGAATTGTTTGCTTAATGGTTGATAATATCTCAAATCCAAAAATTCCGGTTTTTGTCAGTTCCACGTATACGGATCTCATTCCATACCGGGATGAAGTATCCAAATTACTCAACTCAATGGGTTTTGAGGTTCATGGAATGGAAAATTTTGGATCCCGTACTGAGAGTCCCCTTCATACTTGTCTGAATGAAGTGAGATTATGTAAAATTTTTATCGGTTTATTGGGGATGAAATACGGATCAATAGATAAGTCGAGTGAGAAGTCATTCATAGAAATTGAATACGAAACAGCGAAAGAAAATTCACTCGAAATTCTTTTTTATTTGATCAATGAGGATGAAGCACTTGTCTTCCCGAAATTCGTTGATATTTGCAGCGACAATAATAACAAGGGAGCCCGTTTAAAGGAGTTTAAGGATCTTATCAAGGATCGTCATACGGTTTCATTTTTTAAAACACCAACCGAATTGAGGATCGAAGTCGAGCGTGATGTGAAGAGATTATTACTTATCCGTGATTTGAGACTCGTTTCAACATCGCGGCCACATGCAGGGGACAACCTGACCGTTTTTGCCGCCGGGGATCAGTCATATTACATTGGTGAGAAAATCCGTTTGATTGGTACATATCGTCCGGGTTCAAGAATTTATCTCTTTTTAACAGGCCCGCACCTCAATCCGTTCGGAGTGAAACTGGACAACTTGGCAATCAATACAATTTCTGATAATAAGGGGACGTTTACCGAAGTCAGGGTTGAACCGGATAATACCTGGACCTACGAATGGGATACATCGAAAGTAATTGATTTGCGTGAATCCGGAACCTATACTATTTTCGCAGTTACCGATCCGAAGAACAAGGAGGACTTATCTCCGGAGAATTACTCAACGACTTTGATTACAATTAAAAATCCTTTCATTTCTGCTACTATGAGTCGGAGTATTGTTGCACGGGGAGACGAATGTTTTATTACCGGAATTGCTGAAGGAAATCCAAATAGTGTATATCTATGGATATTTGGTGCGAATTATCGGATGCTTCAAAATCCGATCAACGTCAATGCCGATGCTTCGTTTTCATTTAAATTTACTCGGGACCTCACAAAAAAATTAGAACCTGGACAATATTTTGTGGTTGTCCAACATCCCGGGAAAAATGGCCGTGCGGATATCAGAACCTCTAAACCTGGTGAAAGCACCGACATATTTTTTAAACAGCCAACAGATGCAAGCTCAGCCGTAACAATTACTAAACCTGCTCAAATGACGCCGGGTGATGCAGCTGAAAAATTGCTAGAAATGTTGAATTTGCCAGATGTCGACGATATTTACACCAAAGCGGCATTTCTCATAGAGGAGCCAGACATCAATATTGATCCAATTAAACCGAAGGTAATTGGAGAGTCTTTTACGATTACCGGATTTACCAATCTGAATGTTGATGACGAGTTGCTCATTGAATTCAAACAGAATTTCCCCTCCGAGGGGGATCCTCGAAGCGGAAAATCGTTTGGCTTATCGGGGGTGTGCAGGGTCATTCGGGGGGAGGCAGAAAACAAGTGGTCGTTCGATGTTGACGGAAGCACTCTGGTGAAAGGATACTATATTCTCAAAGTAACTTCTTTGGAAACAGGAACAAAAACTCAGACCATCATTGAGATTAAAGAAAATTAAGTAGGGGTAGTTATGAATTACAAATTAATTGCAACCAAAGCCGGTGAAGGCCTAAAAACGGTTACTACTGTTGATGACATCAATAGAATTGCGTCTGCAATATTTGATTGTACTCTTGTAAAATATCCTAATGCCAACATAACCTCATATAGATCTCAATTAATCTATAATTGGATTATGACAATCGCTAAATCGTCGTATAGTAATGAGAGGAAAGAACAACTTCTTGATGAATTTATAACTGAATTATCCCCCTTGGATAACCCTATCCGAAACTTAATACGGAAAAAACATTTACCGGCAATTCATGATTTTTGGTCACTTATCCATCAAGATGTGCAAAGAGTGTCAAAAAAGAAATTTATTGACGAACATTATTCGGATGCGGTCGAATCGGCATTCAAAGAAGTGAATACTCGAGTGAAAAAAATTGTCAAGGATAAAACAGGTCAAGAATATGATGGTGCATCATTGATGCAGCATGCATTTTCTTTGGGAGATCCAATAATTATTTTGGATGACCTTTCGACAGAAAGCGGAAAAGATATTCAAAAAGGATATTTACAAATTTATTCTGGTTCGATTCTCGGAGTTAGAAATCCAAAAGCTCATGCAAATTTAACAACCAGTAAAGAAAATGCCATTCATTTTCTGTTTTTAGCAAGTCTTCTAATGATAAAAATCGATGATTCGAGATCGTTTTGTGTTAATTCGTAATTTTTTAAACCTCAGCAATCGCCTTCGAAGAAACATGACGGCCTCTCCTCCAGCCCATTCTGTCAATTAGTACCATCCCGAGAAGGCTTTCCGTAGCACCGCATAGGTAAACCGCTCGCACCACCGTCCCGCACTGCCAACTCATTTATAATTCCAACCGCATGCTGGATAGGAGCGGAATAAAACGAACGACTGGGCTGCTTGTTTGGATCTGGGAATTCTGAAATAAATGCTCTAAATGTTGTCCCGGATTATTTCCTCGACACGATCTTTAATATGAGCCCGGTACTCTTTAGGACAAAACACATAGAATATCAATCTAGGGTCCTTCGTAGGTAATAATGTGGAAAACTCCTCGATCTCATGCAGACTTCCGTCATTCTCCTCGATCAGGAATGGTGTCTTGTCTGAAAGGATGCTTTCGTTCGAGGATTTGTAAAGCGAATTTTCAATATTGTGGATATCCGCCATAATGAAATCTTTCTCACAACCACAGTCTTCTGCAAGAACTTCCTCCAAAGTTCTGTACTTTTCTTTTCCCATCTGTGCAATTTTCATCCGGAGGATTGGATCAGGTATGTGAGTGACTTCGATTTCGTAGCCGCGTTTGAAGAGCTGCCGGTTCTCAAGGGCTGTTACTAGTGTGCTGGCATTACTATCCGGATTTTTCAGCAACATGAAAAGCATTCTTGAATCATCAAGGGAGAGATAATTTTTGAGAAAATCCGGGTTTCTCGGGTTCAGGAATTCTTTTGAGATGACGTTGTCGCGAATCGCAATCTCCATGGCCCGTTGGAACATCCTATCAGCTGCAGCCCGGGTATGATGATGATAAACCTGGGCGTGCATCAGGAATCGTGCAAGCCGGAAATTTTCAAGCGCATCCACTCCTTTTTTATAGAGTGTAAGATAGGATCTGGTTCCATCGACTTTATTGTGAATTGTGTGCAGAATTCGTTCGAGATCGAAATTTCCATAAACAACACCGGTGTGATATGAATCGCGGCGTAAGTAATCGATCTTATCGGCATCAAGATTACCGGATATCACCTGATTCTGAATCCGTTCCCCGTTTTCCGTGAATAACTCGATCACATCATCGTTGGAAGACCCTAACACGTCCCAGATTGAATCCTCGTTTTGTATGATTAGCCGGGTTATCTCTTCGTGATTGATTGATTTCCCACAGATATCATGGAGTGCGGCTTCAAAGACATGAGAAAACGGCCCGTGACCAACGTCATGCAATAATCCGGCATACCGGACCGCCCTTACATCATCATCACCGAACTGAAGTTGTTCCGCCATCCTGCCGGCAATATGCATGACACCAAGGGAATGCTCAAACCGCGTGTGCATCGCACTCGGATAGACGAGATGTGCATTTGCCAGTTGTTTGATGCGACGAAGTCTCTGGAGTGGCGGAGTATCGAGAAGCTTGACTTCTGTTTCAGTAAGTCCAACAAAACCGTACAGTGGATCCCGGACCCACTTGGAAAAAGAGAGCATCGGTTACCCCGTAACGAGAGATAGTTCCTTTAATAAATTTACACCGGTTGCAATTTGTGGATCCTGAAGCTGCCAATTTAGAGATTTGGCGATCTTACTGACCTCCTCATAGGTCATCTGACGGTGTTCCTGTTTGATGATGTAATGGACTTTCGCCGCCCATGAGAGAACATTGGGATCCAGCTTGGCGGTTTTCTTGCAGATATCAACGATTTTTTTTATCTCTTCATAATCTTTGGGAGAGCCTGCCTTCAGGAACTCAGTAACTTTTCGGCCTTCATCATTGAGCGTGTACGAATACCGTTTCCATTCGAAGGTCTCGTTTACCTTTCTGCTGTCATCAGTATCCATCGCTTCGTCAACGAAATGACAAGAGGTTATCGTCTGGAGGGCCCCGGAAATGTCTGCACTGTACGGGCCATAATAGTGAGGGCGGTAGGTTGCCTTGACTGCATTCCTGACAGTTCCGAAATAGATGATCTTCTGGATCGCAGTACGTCCGGCGATCCTGCCTCCTGCGGCATCGATCACCATTACTGCTGCTTCTGTAGGACTTAATACCATATACCAATCAGCCAGCCATCTTTTTGTAAATGATTACGATTACCAAAAGAAACTGCACCGCTTATTAAAGTTGTATAGGCGCGGGGTAAAAGTGATGAATAAATCATTACAATAGAGTCTATCCGTATGTTGATATAACAATCTTTTGATTGAATTCATTGGACATACAGTCGTAAACTTTTCAATAACCGGATTTATTCTGTCGCGATTTGTGTTCTTTGACCAGTCCCCAGATATTCATAACTTCCCGGCAAAAGCCTTCGCGAGCACCGCGGGCCCGCCGCTGCAACCTCGCGATCAATGGCATCCGCACGCTCAAACAGTATGCCGACACGACGTAATATCTCGTATTAGCCGGCAAGAAGGGGATGAGATATTTTTTTAAAATTCCCTAGGTTTATAATTTTCATCCGGGTAGGGAAGTCGATCATTTATGTAATGCAAAAAATCCAGATATCTTTGTACATCCCTATAAAATTCATCGAAGGTTCCGATGTCTCTGTTTTTATATGCGTGAACTGCATTTCGTCGCTGTTGAATTTTCAGAATCCATGAGTCCCAATCTTCATCCCCTTTTCGCCAGATACTTTTTCTAAAATATTGGCGCATTTGTTCTAATTGCAAACTATCTGGATTTATCAAATCTCCTCTCTTTTTGATTGCTTCAATATCATGTTTATAGGACGTGTAATAGACAGACAAAAAAAATTTCATCGTTCCCTCAACGAGACTTCCAAGGTGAGTCCAAGCCAAAATTAACTGACCGCTCTCATCATCAGGAAGAGGTTTCGCCATCCAGATTTTCAGACATCTTGATAATGAAACCTGCCAATCAAGTCGAGATTTGCTTAATAATTGAGCAGCTTCAATAGGGGCCCATCCATCTGCTTTGATCCAAAATTGTCTCAAACCATCGTTGAGAATTACAATACGGTTTACAATTTCGATGGGCATTCTTTCAGGTTCAGAAATAAGATCACCTTTCTTTGATAAAACTAAGATTAAATACCATCTGTTCTTGCGCTGAAGATTTTATCATCTCAAGAGAATAAAAAGGTGATATGGGCCTTTGGATTACATTGAGACAAAATAATGAGAAAAGTTTTTTCCGGGATAATTTAATAGGAATGATTTCCAAGACAAAAGATCTAAATGGAAATCGTTTGATCTTAGCATCTGGCTATTTTTCCGAATATGAAGGCCAAGAATATTCGATTTGCGGGGATGATCTTAAAAAAGCAATCAGGGTGAATCAAAAAATTCAGGAAATTGATATAATCGGCGCGAAAGGCTCCAAAAAATCCTTTGAAAATTTTTGTAAAAAACTGGAGAATTTAGGGAGACCACAATTTATTCCAATTAGAGTTCCGAAAAATAACTGGCATGCAAAAATTGCGATGATCCTTAAACCGGATAACGGGAAGGGAAGGGGAACAATCCCTGTATGCGCGATAGTGGGTAGTAGTAACCTCACAAGACCCGCATTTGGTATTTCACCACCTCCAGAAGGCGTGCATTCTGAAGTACATTTTAATTATGAATGTGATGTCCTCATTTTTTCAAATGATTATTTTTCTGAGTTCTCAGATAATACACATTTACGGAAAATTTTTCCGGGAGTTGACGAACGCCAAGAAGGTTCAATTTTTTTTCCGAAAATTGATAAACGGTTTTCACTATCGGAACCAGAACAATTGAAGGCTCTATTTAACCTAATTAAGAATAGTTCTCACGAATGTAAAGAAAAATTGTGATTATTTTCTTTTTTATCTTTACTCTGATGATATTGGATAAAACTTTCCCTGATATCCGGTAATTATCAAATATTCAAGATCTTTGAAATGTTTCTTACAGAAATAGTTATGATAATTTGCTAGCCAGACGAATTTACTTACAATGCTTGTGTCTTTTAATCCCTTAAGGTTCAATTCAATGTTTTCTTTATGTTTTTTTAACGAATCGATTTCTTCGGGAACATTCAGATATAATGGATATTCTTTCATTTCATCGGGGATCATTTCACAATTATCTTCAATGTTATCGACAACCGTATAAAGATAATTTATGAAAAATTTCCCATCTTCACTGCGAAGAACAAATTTATTTATCCTTTCGTCACCGGGCCAGCCATTATCGATATAATGTCTAATTGGTTTCATTGCCCAGTCGTCTGTGAGACAAATTCGTGGATATTCTGCACTTTTTTCACATTCTACTGCATGGATGAGACCAGGTCCAAATGCAATTGAATCATCAACATATCCATAGTTGATAGTTGCCCCTCCTCTGATGAAAATATCCTGTATCGCTAAATCAAATTGATACCTTCCAAGATTTTGAATGGGTATACAAATGTGGACTCGTCCATCATCAAATGATTTTGGTGTTCTTGACGCAATAGGAACATGAACATAAACCGAATCAGAAAAAAATGACACTGTTCCCTGTAAAGATTCAATTGACTCTGTTAATAGAGTTTGATGTTCAAGAATTTTTGATTTAAAAACATCTAATTCCGTTTTAAGGAGACCATAATCGTTTTTGCAATTTTGTATTCTCTCACTATATCCTAAAATATCGGCATATGCAATGAAACATACTCTTAACTCATTTTGAGTTTCGCCAATTTTCATTTATTCATCCCTTACCTAACAAGTTCCCCTCTGAACGCCTTCGCGAGCACCGCCTGCGTCAATCGCTCGCACCGCCGTCCCGCCACCACAACTTCCCGATCAATGGCATCCGCACGCTCAAACAGCAACCTGACACGACGGACAATTTTGTGTTGCTCGGAAAGGGGTGGATGGGGGATTTGGACCTGTTTGAATCGTTTATATGCGATACCTTTCACACCAGAACCTGTTGCTTTCATATTTATTGCGGATTGAACTCCGGAACACATCAATGCAAATGCAAGATATTCGCTATCGAAAATTTCTTTTTGTCCACGTAACAAAAGCATTCGTTGTGCTAGCGAAAATTTTCGATTCTCATGAAGTATTGCAACTTCACCAAGCGGACCTTCCATTGTGAAAAATACATCCCCGATTTCAGGTATCCCGCGAGTCATGTAATTTTCATATGTTTCCTGAGTGACAAATTTCTCTGTAATCCAATTGATGTGACCATTTCGAATATTCGATGTTGTGATATGGGGAATTCCTTCTTTTTCTATTGGGGGGGTTCGTCCTCGGTAATCAATCACTTTTTCCATTGCATCATCAATCGAGATCCAGCCCCAGGTCTTTGGTAATGAACCAATGTAAAACGGAGTGTTAGTTTCATCGTTGAAGTCAACATTATCCTTTTGTAATGATTGTTCAATACCTTCAACTGCGTTTGATTCCCTACATCCTTCCATCAATCTCCCGGAACACGCAGCCGCCAGCACCGCCTGCCGGAACCGTTTCATGATCAACGGCACACGGTTCAGCCGATCACGGGCGGCGTTGACTTGCGTCAAAAGGGCTTCGATACGGGCGACGATGAGTTCCTGTTCGGCAAGTGGAGGACGCGGGATAACTCTCTGTTTAATAAAATCAGCAGGGACTCTTTTTTGTCCGACTGAACCGGTAAAATGGGATTCCGCTTCATTCCTGAATGATTCCTGCCGGATGTAATAGAAAAGATATTCCGGCAGGATTTCCCCGCGTGATCTCATCACATGAAATTCTGTTGACCCAAAACCAATCCCATTTTTCATCCCATGAACGATTGCGGCTTTCCCGTTTTCCATGCATGGCGTTATCTTTGCCATGATCACGTCTCCATCACAGAATGATGTGAAACCGTTTCGCACTTCCAGATAAGGTTTGATCTGTGGATTCGTGATCGCTCCCATATCAGCATCAACCGCAGACATCGGAACGAAAGTCACCGGTGCATCAGCAGGAAGAAAATCTTTGGACGGTTTCGGAGGGTTTACTTCGCAGGCACTATTGATGGTTACAAATTTCCATCCTTCCGGTAACTCATCATCAGGAAAACAACTAGATTCCGGAGAAATTACAACCGTTTTTTTCATTTCTTCCCTTCATTCGCCGCAGCATCCCCATTCTCCAGCAACACAAGAACCTGCTGAAGTTCATCCACAGCCAGCCGCAGTTCCTCAATCGCCTCAACCGCAAGCTCCTCCGGTTCCGGCAGGGAATCCGCATCATCGAGCGAATCGTCCTTGAGCCACTTCAGGGAATCGATCTTGTAGTTCCGCTCCTTGACTTCAGAGATGTGGAATGAATGCCACCGGTCTTCTTTGGAATCCGCGGAATTCCGTTTCGAGCCGCCGTTCGGGTCAGCACCAAAGAGTTTCTCGAACTCGGCGAAATACTCCGGCGTCAGGGGCCGGTCCTTCTTGGTGATGCCCGGCACGTTTGTCCGGTCATCGTACACCCAGATCGTTTCGGTGGCATAGCCTTTCGTGAAGAAGAGCACGTTCGTCTTTGTGCCCGGGGAATAAGGGGTGAAGGTGCCATTCGGGAGCCGGAGGATCGTGTGCAGGTTGCAGTCCTCGGTCAGGACCTTGAACACCTCGCCGGCCTGGTCGGCAAAGAGCACGTTGTCCGGCACCACGACCGCGGCCCGGCCGCCAGGCTTGAGGATCGTCATCACGTGCTGCACAAAGTTGAGCTGCTTGTTGGAGGTGGAGATCGTGAAGTCTTCCCGGTCCGGTGCCTGGTTTGCCCCCTTCGTACCGAACGGGGGATTGGTCAGCACCACATCGAAACGCCGGCTGTCCGGGTTCTCGTAAATGGAATCGCCGAACGTGATCGAGGGTTCGACATTGTGGAGGAACAGGTTCATCAGAGCAAGCCGGCGCGGGCGGGCAACGAGTTCCTGCCCGAAATAGGTCTTGCCCGACATCACGCGAAGCGCCACATCGCGGTCAAGCGCTCCACCCTTCGTCTGCTCCAGAAGCCACTCGTACGAGCAGACAAGGAACCCGCCGGTCCCGCACGCAGGATCACAGATCGTGAAGTCCGAACTCTTCCGGGGGTCGGGCTTCATGCACCGGACAATCGACTGGATCAGGATACGCGGCGTAAAATATTGCCCGGCGCCCTTCTTTCCTTCGCTCGCCGCCTTCTCCAGGAGGCCCTCGAATGCCTCACCTTTCACATCAATGTTGAGCTCGGTCCATTCCGTTTCATCGATCAGACCGATGAGGCGCTTCAGGTTCACCGGGTTCGTGAACCGGGAGAGGGCCCCGGCAAAGATATCGCCGAGCAGTCCCTTTTGCGTTCCGAGTTTCCGTAACAGGTCCACGTAATGATCCGTCAGGTCGGTACCGGATTTCCCGATAAGGGTCCGCCAGTCGCAGCCTTCGGGAAGTTTTACGCCCCGCTCATCCGCCATCTTGATGAAGAGGAGATAGGTGATCTGCTCGATATAATCCCCGTAATCGATCCCGTCATGCCGGAGTGTATGGCAGAATCCCCATAACTTCTGAACAATATCACTCACGCTGCAATCGCCTCATTCCACTGTTGGATCAGGTCGGGCAGCTGCCCGCCAAATACCCGGTTTGCTTTGCCCCATCCACCCTCACTTGAAAAGATCGGGATGATGTCAAAGTCGCTCTTACTGATTGAGAGATTTGCAATTAAATGTTCACGGATTTTGTCCAGCCATCGCTGCTGCTCGGGAGTGAATGATGCAGAATACACCATCTTGTTTAAGGCCCGGCGGATCCGCTGCTCTGCGGTACAGAGCGGCTCCTCCTCACGGGCGGCATGTTTTACCATCGAGATGATATCCACGAGTGCCTTGTCGTATCGTATCTTGTGTGCCCGCTGGAGGTTCTCGACCGTGAAATGCTCCTTGGTTGCGGCAAGTTTCGTCCTCAGTTCCATGAGAGCATCCGTGTTCCAGTCCCGGGGACGGTCAAGCAGGATACGGATCGCTTCGATATGCTCCGGGTTCTCCTTCACGAACCGGGCAAAGAGTGTAAGGTAATCCTCAGGTTTGTACTCGTGCCCTGCACCATCGCGGATCAGCCATTTCGAGGAGACTGAATCCTCGGTCGTGTAACTGTTGATGAAGTGCCGGGGCGGTCGGGTATAGTGTTGCAGAAGATCCTGGAAGTTCTCGTTTCGCAGGGTCTCCATCACTTTTGAGAAATCTTCCGCAAGCAGCCTGGGCAGGCCCATTGCATATTTCCCAAGATCCCCGCCATCAACAAACGCCTTCATCCTGTCCCGCGAATTGCCATCCATCTCCTTGTCGATCCGGTGAAGCCGTTTCATCAGCACCCGGATATTATAATCCCGGTCCCGGTTCTGCCAGATATCTTCGATAACCTGCACAATGGACCGCACCTCGCGACGCGGGGGTTCGGTAGTCATATCCGTGGTCTTCCGGAAGTACTCGAACAACGATCCCCCGAAACAATCAAAGACCACGAAATGGGATTTGTCGGTATACTTCTCCCCTTTGCGCGTTCCCCGGCCGAGCATCTGGACAAACAAGATACGGGACTGGACCGGACGGAGGAAGACAATGAACTCCAGATCAGGGATATCAACGCCGGTCGAGAGCAGGTCAACGGTTACGACAATCGCAGGCTTCGGTCGGTTCCGGAACTCGCGGATATGCTGGAGCGGTCGATCAACTTTTCCGGTGATCTTCATGACGAACTTCTCGCCTTCATTGAAGATCTCTTTTGCCTGTGCTACGAGCTGGTCTGCATGCGAAGTATGCGGGAGATCATTTGCAGCAAAGATGAGCGTCTTGGGGAACCGGCCATACGTTTTCTTGTGTTCTTCGGCATACTTTTTGATCTCCAGCAGGATCTTCCGGTTCGAATCAGGAGCGGTCACCTTCCGTTCAATCTCGGTAGTGTCGAACTGCCGCTCGTCCTCAAGAGTATCATAGAATTTTGATCCTCTGTCGGTATCTATGACCTCGACATTGTCTCCCTCTTTCAGGAAGATTCCTTTCATCCGGACATCGGACTCAATGGCAACGAGATCGAAATCAACAAGATATCCTTCCCGTACGGCCCGCTCGTATTCGTAACGGTACACCGGCTCGCCGAAATACGTGGTTGTATGTGCCGCGGGTGTTGCCGTAAGGCCGATCTTAATGGCATCGAAATGGTTGAGGGTATTCCGCCATACCGACTCTTCCGCAGCAGTATATCCCCGGTGGCATTCATCGGCAATGATAGCATCAAAAGTGTGGATAGGGATATTCAGCCGGACCTCGTCTTCCTGATAAGGTTCATCGGGAGTACCATAACCCATTGCAGTATTTCTCCCGAATAAATACGAGGCCATGCGCTGGATCGTGCAGACATATACAAATGCATGCCCGGGCTTGGGCTTCTCGAGATATTCCTGAGGGATCAGTTTTGGGTTAAACGGCTCATCCTCGTCAAAATCCTCACGGTGAAACCGCTGGCTGAAGATCTCATAGATTTTATCAAACTTCAGTCCCGGTTCCGGATCGAAGGAAGCAAATGTTTTTACTGCCTGTGCAGCGAGAGCTCTGCGATCAACAAGGAACAGGATACGTTTTGCCACACTGGTCTTCATAAGCCGGTAGCATTCGTTCACCATCAGCCGGGTCTTTCCCGTACCGGTTGCCATCGCAATGAGCATATTCTGTTTCCGGGCATCAATGGCCTCCTCAATCGCAGTATTTGACTCAATCTGATAAGGTCTCAAAGATGCGTGATCATTCGGGAAATGCCGGAGTTTATAGATGGCAGTATCATACGCCTGGTTCATTTTTTCGGTCAGGGCTTCCGGTGTATGAAATTGTGCAATCTCCCGTGAGAGATTCTGCGGGTTCCGGACATCGTGAAAGAGTATCTTCTCCCCGTTCGTAGAGTATAGAAAAGGCGTATGAATCCCGTTAAAATTGAACGGATTCTTTACCAATCCTTCAGCATACCGTACCGCCTGGATAAGGACTCCATCGGGACTCCGGGTGATCTTCTTGGCCTCAATAACTGCGAAAATTTTTCCCTCAATACAGAGTGCATAGTCGACAGGGCCGTTCGCAGTAGGATACTCTTCGATAGCAAATCGGTTGCAGCGGGAAAGATCCAATCCTTCGGTATACCGGATGATCTTCCAGCCAGCTGCTGTTACCTTTGGATCAACACGTGTTCTTCGTGTTCCCCGCTCGGACTCTTCTGACATGACACCGTTTTGATGATAGGAGATGTACCCTTTTATCAATGCTATAACATTATGTCTTACGGTTTCACGTTTTTCTCACATGAATATTCATATAACTTTTGCGCACGCCAATTCCCAATCCTCTCGGATCTCCACCAGTCAAACCCCATGGTAAAATGCAACAACATATTAAATCTAGGTTACAAATAGGTAGATAGGTAGTTGGTTTGTAAACCAATTATTTCTGGTGAATATATGAGCTTCGGAGAGAACATAAGGCTGAGACGACAGGTCCTTCAGATATCCTTGCGAGATCTTGCGAAGCAGATCGATGTCTCACACGCGACTGTCGACAAGTGGGAGAAGAACATACTTGTCCCGAATTCGCAAGCCCTGATCAAGATCAGCAAAGCACTGCAGGTTCCTGTAGGGACCCTGATGAGGCCTGAGAGCCAGCAGGTCCAGCTAAGCCACATTGCATTCCGCGCAAAAAAAATGCCAAAACGGGATGAGCAGCGGATCAATGCCGAGACAAAGGAATGGCTCGAACGGTATCTTATGGCGGAGCAACTGGCCGGGCGCCCCCGGATCTTTGAGATGCCAGCGGGGTTCCCCAGGACCATATCCTCGTTCGACGAGGCAGAAGAGGCGGCGCGGGATCTCCGGGCCACTTGGGACCTCGGAACGGATCCAATCGACAATCTGACCAGCCTGCTGGAAGACAAAGGCATCAAGATCGGGATCATCCGCGGGATCACCCAGTTCGATGCGTTGTTCACCGAATATGCCGGTCACCGGGTCATTGTCATGAAGGAAAACCTTCCACGGGGACGGCAACGATTCTCCCTCGCTCATGAACTCGGGCACTGTCTCCTTGACGTTCGTGGAGAGATCAAGGAGGAAAAAGCTATGCACCGGTTTGCCGGCGCGCTCCTTGTTCCCCGGGAAAAAGTGTTCTTCGAACTGGACGAGACCCGGCATAAGTTGTCTGTCAAGGAACTGATGATCCTCAAACAGAAATACGGGTTTTCGATGGGCGCATGGCTGTACCGGGCAATGGAGCTTGGCATCATTATTCCGGAGGACTATCTCGCGGCCCGGAAATATTTCATCAAGCGGCACTGGAACCGGACAGAACCCGGTGACGATACAGAGAAAGGGGAGCGGCCTGCCCTGATGGAGACGATGGTGCTCCAGTCCCATGCAGAGGGAATCATTTCCACATCGAAGGCTGCTGAGTTATTAAACCAGAGCATCAGTACGTTCTGTTCGGTAGACGGGGAAACGGGGATTGAGTGTTCTGCCCTGCTATGTACTTGACACCAATACGATAATCGATCTGCATTTCGGCGGTCTGCTCGACAAAGTATTCCGCCTGCCCTGTACGTTTTCTGTCACCGATTCCCTGGCGGATGAATTCCTCGATCCTCCTTTTCACGTTCTTCAGGAACTCGGCCTTGTATTCGAACCGCTCGCAGAAGAAGAGGTCGCCGATATTTCCCCCTTTATGGAGAAATATCCTCTGCCATCCTATTACGATATCACCGTCCTGCTGCTTGCACGAACGAAAAACACAGTTCTTATCACCGGCGATAATGCTCTGAGGAATGCCGCAGCAGATAATGGCGTTCATTGCCGGGGTACCTGCTGGCTGATCGACTACCTCGCAAATGAGGGTCTCATTACCTATTCTGAAGCGATTGCGGCGTACCAGATAATCCGGAAAAAAAACCAGCACCCCCCATGGGAGGAATGCCGGGACCTTCTTACGCACTGGAGACAGCGGCAGAAACTGGAATGACGGATTGTATCCATTACCGGATTGCCCATTCGAAAGAATCCGCAGTGATGTTAAATTCTGCTGTGTAGAGTCTCTTTTCCTCAAAGGATTAGTAGCAAAGCTGGATGATATTCCTGCAATCCATAAATCCGGAAAAGCAGGATCCCTGAGAGAGAGTGTGCATCCATTCAGTGAGCTGTTCGATTGTCATTGATTGTTCAGGTTTCATATTTCCTCGCATCTGGGGGAGTTCACCCTTGATATATGACTTTTGGCGTATCAGTAAACTATAGATTCATACAACTTTTGCGCACGCCAATTCCCAACCACCGCTCCCCGTTCTGCCCCAATCCTGCGTAAAAGTCCCCGATTTTGCTTCCCGGAATTTATTCATCCAGACACATCTCCTCCCGCATCCTATATGGATATGTCAAAGGGCCCCGCGACACAACGCGGGGTTCCAGGCAGGCACCCGGGAAAATCCGGGGAGGGCGGAGTCCTCCCTGAAAAAATCCCGGGAGCCCTGCCGGGATCCCGCCAGCACAACAAAAACAGGAGGTAAACAACAATGGCAGATTTCGTACAGAAAAACATAGTAAAGACAGCGGTCCGCACGCTTGCGAACCCGATTGCAGACGTATCGACGTTCGACACAATCGTCCAGTCGGTCATCACCGGCAACCCGTTTGGGTGCACAGCCTATGAGAGCGCCGGCGTGAGCCACGCACCGGTGGAGAAGACAAAGGAGAGTTACGTGGCAAAGGTCTTCTACCAGGACTCCGATGCAAAGACCGTGGGAAACGACTCCTCCCGGTTCAGTACCATCGCCGGGTTCAGTGCCGGCGCAACGGCACTCCTCGCGGATGCCGCCCTTGCCACCGCTCACGGGGGCACACCGATCCGGGACACCGACAATGAGACCTATTCGGCTACCCTGAAGTGCCACGGTGCAAACGGCGAGCTGTACTTTGTCACATTCGCCCGCGATACCGTGACCATCACCTCGTACTCGGACGATGCGATCCTGACAACGATCGAGACCTGGGCCGACACGGTACCGGCGCTGGCCTGAGGAGTGCGAGGCAGCAGATTACTGCGGAGTGGTGAATATCTCACCACTCTTTTGAGGCAGACATCATGGAAACAGAGACATCAGGTCTCGTTCTCGGAGCAGTCCTCCCCCTCTACCCGGTCCTGTTCGTCATCCACCAGAGGATCGGCAGGTACGACGAGATTGTGGAGGAGTTCAAACGGCTCCGGGACGAGCATGAACGAACAAAGGAGGCATACCATGGAACCTGATACCACACCGGTTGCAACCGTTACCGGCCTGTACCGGGGCACATTCTCCGGCCTCGAACCGCTGACAAAGGACACCCCGCTCACCCTCGATGAGGTCCGGCGGAGACCGGTCTTCTACGAGCTCGATCTGAACCCGGGTCAGGGAGATTTCGATCTGGTAATCGACCTGGTCTACGACAACCTCTCGCCCCTGAGGCTGCAGGATCTTGAACGGGGTACGGACCTTCCCCGGGGCATCCGGTTCTGGCCGGACTGGTTCGAGATCCCGCATTACCGGGAGATGCGCGACATTGACGGCCGGCGGGTCTATCCCCGATCACCGGGCACCCACACGGTCAGGATCCGGACCGCCCGGAGGAGACCGGGAATGGTCCGGGATTTCAGTCCCAAAAACGGCGGGTACACAAGCCCGGTCTTCGAGCTCAACATCACGGCGGATGCAAACGATGTTTGAAGATGTGGTGCAGACCCGGGCCGCCATCTGCGGCTTTGGGATCCTGCTCGCCCTTATTTTTTTCTTCGCCCACCTGCCGGTTATCCTGCTCACCGTGCCGGTTGCGATTCTCTTCCTCGGCATTGTGGCAGACCCGGAGGAGACGCACGCAGTCTTTTACGGGATGCTGAACGTGCTTGGCACTTTCGATCCCGCTGCCCTGACTGACGCTGAGAAGGCGAACTATGCAGGGAAGAAACACTATTTCTGGTTCGGCGAGGTCGGGATGGCAGCCGTTCTGGCCGGGATCTTTTCTGTCCCGGCCGGGATCCTGCTTGCCGGAAAAACCGAGATCCCGCTCGCATTCATCGGGGCAGCGGTAATCTTCCTGCCGCTCTTTGTCTTCCTGCCAAAGCTGATCCAGCGGGCAATGAAGACTGATGTGGATGCGGTAATCGGAATAGTCGGGAAGAATGAGCTGACAAAGAAATTCTTCTGGACCATCTTCACCACGATAGCCGGCCTTGTCCTTTCGCAGATCGCGGACCCGGCGATCGCCCGGCAGATTATGGATATCATTGCGGCAACCCCGAAATAATATTCCTTATTTTTTGAATACGTCACTCAAAACAAATAGTATTCCGGAGAGGTTTTTTCCGGGATTCAATTTCCCGTTCAGAGGGGCCGGACAATTTTTCAGGGAATCCGGATAGGCATTCCCTTTTAATCAAAACCGGGTTGAGAGCAGGGCTTCCAGGTATTCTTCCGGGTATACCCCTTTTTCGGGATTGAACCAGATCTCTATCATCGACTCTCCAGGGATACCATGGAGTTCCAGGAGGCCGTATTTATGGATAATATTTACCGGTCCTGCCGCCGTATCGCGCACATAGAGCTCTTCGTTGCCCAGGAAGGCAGCGATATCCTCTTTTGTTAATGGTCGGGAGAGCCGGTATTCACGGCGTTTCCAACCGGGGTAGGGAGGAACCGGGTCGGGGTAAGAGTGAGACATAGCTCAACGCTGGTATGTGTGGTATCGCTTAATAGTTTCACTGGTTTATTTCCTGATTTATGAATGAGAGCGGATTCACGAGAGAGGAGGTTATTCAGGTTAATTATTAATTAAAATTAATTTACTTTTAATGAGAGTAAACTAAATTACTAAAACTTATAAGATTGGACAGACAACAGCATGATGATAATCATGGGTTCATCAAAAGATGTGATGGAACTTTTCGCAGAACGAGATCTCCGGCGGGTATTTCCCGCATATGACAGTTGGGAGATCACCCCGGTAAATACAAGATCCGATGCCGGGCTGTTTTACCGGGTTTCACGGAAGAAAATGTATACCAGGGAGGTTGCATTTGTCGCAGTCTCATTCAGGAGGACTCCCGATGAAAGGGTAGTCAGTGCACTCGATGCCCTGCCTGTCAGCGGGGAACTGAAAGCAGAAAAGTACCTGATCACCCCCCAGGCAGCCGACACTGCTGCGATCCCATCCGGCATAAAGGTCCTGCCAATGAATGCCTATGCATTTGAACAGGGAAACCTTGTCTGGATGACAAAGAAGAAGAATGTAAAAAAATTTCCGGAGCAGGCAGTTGCAACCTGACCTCCACGGCATTCCTATGATAACACGCCAGCATCTCGGACTCGCCCTTATCTGCGGCCTCATCCCGGCCAGCGTTATTGCAGGGTCGGATCCATTCCTCATCATAGTGATACTTTCAGGCATCGCTCTCGGTGCAATCCTGCCGGATATTCACATGAAACGGCCAAAAAAAACCCGGCTCCTGACCGCAGCCGGGATTATTGCACAAGCCGGAAAAAAGACCTGCGTTACCGCTATGTGCCTGCTGTACCGGGTAATTCTGAGGATCCGGATCCCGACCGATGACAAGCGGTTAACCCATTCGGTTCCCGGCGTCATTCTGTATTTCGCTCTGCTCTCTCTGTTTGCCGGAGCCATCGTAATCCTGTCCGGAAACCGCATACCCGCATCTCTTGCAAAAGCCCTCCTTTTGGGATTGTTCATCGGACTTATCTTCCACCTTGCCGAAGATCTCTGTACCCGGAAAGGGATTGCTATCTTCTTTCCCTTTGCCACGACATCAGTCTGTGGCTCGATACGCCCGTGTAATCTCCTGGACAACCGGATACCCGGGTTTCATATCCAGCACGCGGCAATTCTTGCTGCATTTCTGCTCCTTTCCTCAGTTGCATCCTGGCCGGAAAATACGCTTCTCGCGTTTGGTCTGATCGGAACCTCTGCATGCATCGGCATCATGATCAGCCAGTCCGAGGTCAGGATCGAACAGGATACAGGGCAGACTTCCACGAATCCGGAGGCGGTTTCTGCATGAACGCAGTTTACCGCCATGGATCGGTGACCAGCACTGAGAAGGCCGAAGAGTACAACAACCTTGCCCGGACCATCTTTTTCCCGATCTACCCGGTCATCGCCCACCAGATCCTGAAGCGGGCAAACCTGGATACCGGCTCGTGCCTTGATGTGGGAAGCGGGCCGGGACATCTTGCCATTGCGCTTGCGACGCTGTCCGATCTTACGGTTTTTGCACTGGACAATTCCCGGCCCATGTGCAGGATTGCAAAGGGCAATGTGGAGAAATACCGGCTGGGACGGCGGGTGAGAACGGTCTTTGGCGATGTGAACAGCATCCCGTTCGGCAATGCATCCATGGATCTTGTCGTGAGCCGCGGATCATTCTTCTTCTGGGATCACCTGTCCCGCGGATTTTCTGAATGCAACCGGGTGCTCAGGCCTGGTGGAATGGCCTATATCGGAGGCGGGTTTGGGAACGCACGCCTCCGGGATGAGATTGTCTCACGGATGCGGGAGCGGGATCCATCCTGGGAAGAGAACCGCCGGGGCTGGTATGCCAGCTGCAATCCTCACATTGTCAGATCAGCACTTGCCGCTGCCGGTATCTTCGAATATGACCTGATACAGGATGATTCCGGTTACTGGGTTGTATTCTCCAGGCAATAATGGACCGGAAAGATCCACTGTAATAATAGAAAAGGGGGGCATATATTCAGGAAATCAAAAATATCTTCCCGGGCACTATCTGCGCGTTCGGGGCAAACAGGCTGCAGGGCCGGACCCGGTTTTCTCCCGGGAAATATTTTTCCGGTTTTATGAAAAGACCGGAAGTGGATGTTGCAAAAAACCGAACCCCGGTGTTAAAATGATGTAATAATCCAATCCTCGTGTTAACCTGATGTAAAAAAAGCAATCCTGCATTAACCAGTTCTGTTTTACTGTCTGAAAAATTCAGAATCTTTAATTATTGTATTGAATCAACTCTTGAATTAAGCAAATTTGAATAAAATTTGTGTGTGATGTGCATGGCGTTTGCAGTACATGTAAACATGGAACGATGTACCGGGTGCAACAACTGTGTTGTTGCCTGCCCGGTCAATGCCCTCGAGCTCTTTTCGCTCGATCCTGCCACCAAGGAGAAGATCTACCAGGTGCAGGATGGCGTTGCGCGAAGCCTTGATTTCAAGGCGGAGCTGTGTGCAGGTTGCGGTGTGTGTGTCGAAGCCTGCCCGTACGATGTGATCAGCCTTTCCGGGAAAGGCTCAGCCGAATTACCGGCCAAAGTCTGACCTGATACACGAGGAGATACGAATGGCAGAGAAGAAAATTACCCTCAACATGATTACATGCCGGACGATCCAGCAGGGCGTTGGCATGGAGGCAGGCAAGACTTCCCAGAAGTATTTCGACGCCTGCACGATTATTCACATGCACCCCGAAGATATGAAGAAACTCGGGGTATGGAAGAACACCAATGTCAAGGTAACGAGCTCGGTCGGCAGCGTTATTGTCAAAGCCGTCGAGACCCGCGAGGACCTTGTCCCGGGCCTTGCCCACATCCCGATGGGACCCTGGGCGAACCGGATCGTCCCGGCCTATACCTTCTCAACCGGCGAGCCCTGTTTCAAGGGATTCCCGGTTGACATTGAGATCGCCGCGAATGCACGCATCATGGGCGCAGTCGAGGTCTTACAGGACGCCTGCGGACTCATAAGGAAGTGACGGACAATGCCAAAAGAAGTAACTGATGTTATCTGCCCGTTCTGCGGTACCCTGTGCGATGACCTCATCGTCACCGTTTCCGATGACAACAAGACAATCCTTGGTGTCAAGAACGCCTGCGCCATCGGCGCCGAGAAGTTTAACCACCAGAGGCTCCCGGGCCGGGTCAAGCGCCCGCGGATGAGACAGGCCGACGGCACATTCAAGGAAGTTTCCTATGATGAAGCCATTGACTGGACCGCAAAGATGCTTGTCAAGTCCAGAAAGACCCTGATGTACGGCTGGGCATCAACGAGCTGCCAGGCAATGAGCATCGGCCACGAGATTGCCGAGAAGGTCGGCGGCATCGTCGACAACTGCGCTACCGTCTGCCACGGCTCTTCCCTGATTGCAATCGAGGATGTCGGCGTCCCGAGCTGTACGCTCGGTGAGGTCAAGAACCGTGCCGACCGTGTCATCTTCTGGGGATGCAACCCGGCTCACGCCCACCCCCGTCACATGTCCCGGTACTCGATCTTCCCCCGCGGTTTCTTTACCGTCAAGGGCCACAAGGGCCGGAAGATCTACTGCGTTGACTGCCGGTATACGGACACTGCCAAGTGCGCTGACGAGTTCATCCAGGTCCAGCAGGGCTTCGACTACGAGCTCTTAAACGCCTTCAGGACCGCAGCCCGCGGCGAGGCACTCCCCGACACCGTTGGCGGCGTCCCAAAAGAGAAGATCATTGAGATTGTCGAAGACTTAAAATCAGCCCGCTTCGGTATCATCTTCTTCGGCATGGGCCTTACCCACACCATGGGCAGGAACCACAATATCGATATCGCCATCAACCTGACCCGCGACATGAACGATTTCACGAAATTCGCGATCATGGCAATGCGGGGTCACTGGAACGTTACCGGTTCCGGCCAGGTGCTCGGCTGGCAGTACGGGTTCCCGTATGCCGTCGACCTCTCCCGCAGGGACCAGGCACGCCACCAGACCGGCGAGACAACCTCGGTCGACCTCCTGAACCGCAGCGAAGTCGAGGCCTGCTTCTATATTGCAACCGATCCCGGCGCACATTTCCCGGTCGATGCAATGATCAGCAGCTCGAGAAAACCGACCGTCACCGTGGACCCGCACATCAACTGCACGACCGAGATCTCCGATATCCACATCCCGGTCGCAATGGTCGGTGTCGAGACCGGCGGCTGCGCCTATCGTATGGACAATGTCCCGATCGAGACCCGCAAGGTCGTTGACCCACCGGAAGGCATGCTGACGGACGAGGAGCTCTTAGCCAAGATCAACAACCGCGTTGATGAGCTCATGAAGGGAGGCGCGTAAATGTCTGAATTTATCATCAAGAACGGACACGTCTTTGACCCGGTCCAGGGCATCAAGGGCGACAAGAAGGATATTGCCGTCAAGGACGGCAAGATTGTCGACAAGGTCGGCTCCTCTGCAAAAGTCATCGATGCCAAGGACAAGACCGTCATGGCAGGTGCCCTCGAGGTCCACGCCCATGTTGCAGGCCCCAAGGTCAATGCCGGCCGCTGGTACCGTCCCGAGGACAAGCATTTCGACTCCCACAAGAAACCCGGCATCACCAGGATCGAAGGCGGCAAGTCAATCCCGACCGTCTTCAAGACCGGCTACGAGTACGCCCGGCTCGGGTTCACATTTGCGATGGAAGCCGCAATGCCCCCGCTGTATGCCCGGCATGTCCATGAAGAGATCCACGACACCCCGATCATTGACGAAGCCGCACTCCCGGTCTTCGGCAACAACTGGTTCATCCTCGAGTACCTCAAGAACCATGAGGTCGAGAACACTGCAGCCTACATCTCGTGGATCCTCCGCCAGACCAAGGGTTATGGTGTCAAGTGCGTCAACCCCGGCGGCACCGAAGCCTGGGCATGGGGACTGAACTGTCTCACCATCCACGACCCGGTCCCGTACTTCGAGATCACCCCGGCAGAGATCATCAAGGGCTTGATCGAGGCAAACGAGTACCTCGGTCTCCCGCACTCGATGCACCTCCACCAGAACGACCTCGGCAACCCCGGCAACTACAAGACCACCATCGATTCCCTGAAACTCGCAGAGGGTATCAAGGCAACGAACAAATTCGGCCGCGAACAGGTCCTGCACTCCACACACCTCCAGTTCCACTCCTACAAGGGAACCAACTGGGGCGACTTCGAGTCCGGTGCAAAGGAAGTCATGGACTATGTCAACAAGCAGAAGAACCTCACCATCGATACCGGTAACGTCACTCTCGACGAGACCACCACGATGACTGCGGACGGCCCGTTCGAGCACCACCTCCACGGCCTCAACCACCTCAAGTGGTTCAACGTTGACGTGGAACTCGAGACTGCAGCAGGTATTGTTCCCTTCATCTATGACCCGAACAATGCGGTCTTCGCCAGCCAGTGGGCAGTCGGCCTTGAGATTGCACTCTATGCAAAGGACCCGATGCGCTGTTTCATCACCACCGACCACCCGAACGCAGGACCATTCACCCGGTACCCCCGCGTCTACTCATGGCTGATGTCCAAGAAGTGCCGTGACGAGCGGCTCAACTCCTTCAAGAAAGCCGACAAGGTCATTTCCGCAACAAACCTTGCAGGCCTCGACCGCGAGATCACGCTCTACGAGCTTGCCCAGATGACCCGTGCCGGCCCGGCAAAATGCCTTGGCCTTTCACAGGACTACGGTGGCCTCAAGCCCGGCATGAACGCCGACATCGCCATCTACAACATCAACCCCGACAAGTTCCCCTCAGGTGGAGCAGAGATCGAGAAGGCATTCGCAAACGTTGCCTACCTCTTCAAGGACGGCAAGATCTGTGTCGAAGGCGGCAAGGTCGTTGACATGGGCCACAAGAAGACATTCTGGGTGGATGCAAAGGTCAATGAGAACAAGCAGGTCATGCACGATGTCCGGGAGAAGTTCCTCCGCTACTACAGCGTGAACGAGAACAACTACCCGGTCCCCGAGAGCTATGCACCGC
This sequence comes from Methanoregula sp., assembly GCA_041645355.1. Lineage (GTDB taxonomy): Archaea > Halobacteriota > Methanomicrobia > Methanomicrobiales > Methanospirillaceae > Methanoregula. The sequence goes on along the minus strand of JBAZQF010000001.1, from coordinate 83,704 downwards.
ACCAGCACATCATCGGCGTGGATGCAACCAAGGCGTGAGGTGAAAAGAGATGAACACGGTTACACTCACAGTAAAAAAGCAGCCGGAACTCTACCTTGAATGCGAGAACGTCAACCCTGACGCATTTGCCGGCAAGAAAGCCGACGCGATTGCAAAACTGGGCGCGTTCCAGGGCAAGGAGATCTCTACTCTCGGCGATTACTTCACCATAACCGGTGAAGCAGGAGCAACTGCAGCAGACACGAAGATCGTTGTCAACGGCGACTGCACGAAGATGAAGTACCTCGGCGCCAAGATGACCGCAGGCGAGATGATTGTCAACTCGGCCTGCGACATGTACACCGGCAGCTGGATGAAGGGCGGGAAACTCACCGTCAACGGCGATGTCCACTCGTTCTGCGGCCTTGCACTGGCGGGCGGAGAGTTCACCATCAACGGCAATGCCGGCAACTACCTCGGCGCAGCCTACCGTGGCGACTGGAGAGGCATGTCCGGGGGAGTACTCCGCGTAAAGGGCAATGCCGGATCGGATGTTGCCAGTTTCATGATTGGCGGCGAGATGATCATCGGGGGAGATGTCGATATCCACCTCGGTACCCACATGGAGGGCGGCAAGATCATCCTCAAGGGCAACGCAAACCGCCGTGTCGGCGGCCAGATGGTCAAGGGCGAGATCTATGTCTTTGGCAAGATCAATGTCATGATGCCCGGGTACAAGCCGGTCGGAGAAGTAGAACTGACTGTTGACGGCACCAAGGCAAAGTTCACCGAGTTTATCGGCGACCTTGGCGAGCGCCACCCAAAAAAGAAAGGCGAGACCGTTTACGGCAAGCTCTACATGAAACAATAAATTTTTTTCAGGTGCCTGTGTGCACGCGCCAGCCATCACGCGGTGAGGAAAGACACACTCCTCACCGTTTTATGGGTGAGACTCTTTTTGTGCAATTGCAAGCGAAATACCATGCAGGTCTTCCCTGATTTCACCTGCGGTAAATCCCGACCGGGCAAGCGATCTTCTGACTTCATCAGCTGACCAGAACTTCGCGTAACGGAGGAACTGCCCGCGGGGAGATCGCATTTCTTCCTGCCGGGCAATCTCCCCGTTCCGGTCAAAAAAGCCGATAATCAGGGTACCCCCGGGCCGGAGCACCCGGCAGGCTTCACAAAACGCCTCATCAGGCGAGTCCATAAAACAGATGACGGTCATCATCAGGACAAAATCAAAAACTCCACAGCGCCAGGGAAGGCTTTCCCCGGTTCCCTGGACGGTTTCCATCCCCCGCTGCCGCGCAATCAGGAGCAGTTGCCGGGAGGGGTCAAGGCAGTACCGGATTTTCAGGGGAGCGGCAAACCGGCCGGACCCGGCTCCGATCTCAAGCCCGGTTCCCGAGGAAGGGATGTGTGAGCGGAGACAAGAGAGTTGTCCTTTGTAGATATCCTGATTGGTATCAAACCAGCGATCGTAATCAGCAGAGAATTGATCGAAAGCCGCAACCGCAGGCTTCATACAACCCTTTCTCCAGCAGGATGCCGTATCTTCATCTTCTCCCGGATCGATCCTTCAATCTCTCTCATCTTCCTCATCCCCGCTTCGCCATTTCTGGAGTAATAGAGCAGGAGGTGGAAATAGTCTGAAGTCAGATCAGAGAACTCCATTTTGTACCGCACCTCTACGCTCGTATCCCCGATAAATCCCTTGACCGAAATGAAATGATCCTGTTCGAACGAGAAGTACGGGCGTTTCAGGTGGGGATACTGCTTCACCGTGCCAAAGGATCCAAGAAATTCAAGAAATCCGGCGGTTAGCGGCTCATCGAGAACAAATTCTTTCATGAGCGAACCATCCACGCAGACTTTGGTCTGGATGGATTTAACGATCCGCACTCTCTGCCACCTCCCGAACCGCGTCAGCTGCAGTGAGGCATTCTTCCGGGGTATTGAGATGGGAAAAACTCACCCGTATGCACCCTTTCCCGCCATCGATCCGATCATGGACGAGCGGGGCGCAGTGGAGGCCGGTCCGGGTTACGATGTTGTACCCCTTTGCAAGGATGTAGCCGGCCTCATCGTTGTCAAGTTTCTCAATGTTGAATGAGACTACCGGGAGATCGGGGGCGGGGGTATAGAGGGTTATACCGGGTTCTTTTCTGAGCTCCCTGATAAAGAGCGCGACAAGGCCCCGACATTTGCTGGTGATCGCGTCCTGTCCCTCGTGTTCGATGTACCGGATGCCGGCAAGGAGCGAGGCAATACCGGGATAGTTCGGGGTCCCGGCCTCGAATTTCTGCGGCATATCCTGCGGGTGAACAAGGGTGCGGGAATCCGTTCCGGTACCCCCCTGGTGGATCTGTGCAATAAGCTCGGGGTCCGTGAGGTAGAATCCCCCGGTACCGGGAAGCCCGAAGAGCGCCTTGTGCCCGGTAAAGACGAATGCCCCTGCCGGGATCTCTGACAGGTTGATCGGGATCTGCCCGGCGGTCTGTGCCCCGTCAGCGATAAGGAAGATATCATTTGCTGCGCAGTATTCCGCGACAGGCCGCAGGTTTTGCAGGGAACCAAGCACATTGCTGCCATGGGTCATGACAACCAGCCGGGTGTCCGGCTGTATGCTTTTTTTGATCTCCTGCAGGGTGACGCGGCCATCCTCCATTGGAAGTATGGAGAGCGTGAGCTTTTTTTCCCCTTCGAGGGTATGCAGGGGGCGGAGTACGGAGTTGTGCTCAAGTTCTGTCGTAAGGGCATGGAATGGACGTTTCTGGTTTTTCACAAACCCATGGATGAGCAGGTTGAGGGCATCGGTAGCGTTCGCTGTGAAGATAAACCGGTCCGGATCCTCGGCATGGAAGAGACCGGTGAGGGCTTCCCGTGCAGCGGCAGGGTAATCTGTCGCGGTTCCTGCGGTTGACCGGCCATGCTCAAAGAAGGGAGTATGCAGGCACCGGGCCACTTCGTCCAAAACTTCCCGGGGTTTTGGCCAGGTAGTTGCGGCATTGTTGAGGTAGATAAGTGGTGGATCCCCCTGATCTGCTGCCATTGCTGTAGTGTGGGTAATAATCGGTCTTGGTTCTTTTGACCGGCGCGAGAGAGAGGGATGTCCGGGAGGTTTTAGCAACACATTTCCATTGAACAATCTGACCGGTGGGAATTGGAGGAGATACGCGTCGTTAAATTCAATACGCTAATAAGGGGTGAATGATAATAGATGTACGTTACCTGATATCAGGGGATACACGAGGTTATCACGATGGATAAGTATGTGTGCATGATGTGCGGTCATATCTATGACCCGGCAGTGGGAGAGACCAAGGCATTCAACAACACTATCCTGGTCAACACGGACAGGATGGCACTGTACGAGAACAAGGTCATGGCGGCAGAGCCTATCAAGGCCGGAACGGATTTTACCAAGATCCCGGCCGACTGGAAATGCCCCTCCTGCGGCCACCCTAAGTCATATTACCGCAAGATGGAAGTCGACACGCTCACCGCAATGCGGACGATCAGCTACTGAGCTGCCCCGCAGGATCCACTCCTTTTTTCTTATTCCAGGATTTATTGAACGGGATTATTCCGTTCATTTCCAGACGCGATGCCTCAGTACTTGTGGACATGTGCAGTAAAAAGAAACGGATTCTTACGTACAAGTAACAGGAGTTTCTTTTCCACCCCGGTTCCCGACACGTTTAATGTGCCGTCACCTGGGGGATCTTCCCCTCAACAACATCCCGATAAAGCCGCTCGGGGAAAGTTGCATGAAAGACTGAGGCATACACCGCATACGGTACCGGTGCATGCATCTTTGTGGTCTTGTCTGCAAATACCACTGCCATTGTATTTGTTTTTATATCGTACCCGAGTTCACGTATCCCGGTGGATACATGCCTGTCCCATACCATGTTCATTTTTTTTCTCCCGGGGCACAAAGAGTGCCTTACGCGGCAATGGGGCGGTCGAGAGTATAAGGATTGTGCCCTCTTGCACTTTTTGTTACCCAATCCCCGTTTCTCGCGTACAAACGCTTATGGTTCCGGAGCAGATTCCGGGAAAACAGCGGTGAACCGGTGAATAATTATTAAAAAAATTTGAAAGAGTAAAAGCTGAAGATAATCTGGTTATCCGCCAATCATTTTTACGATCTCGTTCCTGAACTTGTCAAACTCGAGCTCGTCAAGCTGTTCCGGCAGCATCGACCCGGTCGATGCCTGGCGGTAAATCCAGTAGATGATCTTGTCCACGACACGGAGTACTTCTTCCTGCGACTTCACGTCGACCAGGTGACGGCCGATCTTCGGGTGGCGGCCCCGGTGGCCGCCGACAGTTATCCGGTACTCCGGCGGCGTTCCACTGATAAGATGGAACGGGCAGGGCATGATGCAGAACCCGCACTCCATACACTTGGTTGCATGGAGAACGATGATCCCGTCGATCACCTCGATCGCCTTCTCCCGGCAATAGTGGGTGCAGGTACCACAGCCCGTGCAGAGCCCGGGGTCCCGGATTGGCCGCTGGATACCCGTGATCCCGATCTCGTTGAGCCGTTCGCTCTCGCAGCCGTTCGGGCAGGATGATATGGCAATCCTGACCTTGACCGGCAGCTCCTTGCCGAAGAACTTCTTATCGATCTCCTCGGCAAGCCCCACGGAATCGATGATCCCGAACTTGCAGTGCCGGGTCCCAAGGCAGGCCGTGACATTCACGACCTCCTCGCGTTCAGCCCCGAGCGAAGTCCCGTTCGCTTCCAGCTCTGCAAGGAGACCCGTGAGCTGTGACGGGTCCACGTGCGGGAACTCCATGGTCTGGCGGGTGGTGAGATGGATCTTCTCGATCCCGTACCGCGATGCTATCTCCCCAACCTCCTTTATCTGGGCAGGCGTGATCATGCCGGCAGGCATACGGAGCCGGACAATGCAGAAGTTCGGGTCACGTTCGGTGATGACCCCCCCCTTGGTAAAGAGATCCTGGTTAATCGTTACGCGGCGAGACATTACATCGATCTATGGGGAGTGTTAACGGATAGATGTTGTCACCGTACTAAAGAATATACAATCAATTTACCTATATCATACATATGACAAAACAGTCCGAATACATGGAGGCCTTTTTCGGGGTGGAGCTCAACACGAAATTCGAGGATATGATAAACGAGCTCAAGGATGTGGAGGAGAGTCTCAAGGACCTCTCCCATAATATCGGGAAACTGGGAGGCAACCTCAGTCCCGAGGACATGAAGGAACTCATCAAGGAATGCCGTGCCATCTCCTACGAGAATGCCCAGCAGACCAAGGATGTCCGGACTTTCCTGGATTTCTACCTCAAATCCGACAAGACCTCAACCCACATCATTCTTGAACGGGATGCCTACATGAAGATCTACCAGATCTTCAAGTGGGATGGCGCGGATGTGCGGGACCTGAAGCGCTGGATCAAGGAACTGCGGGAGATCACTGATAAGATTGGCCTTAATATTCGCGATCTTCTCAATTTCAAGAAACTCACGGCCATGCCGGTTCCCGAGGAATTCATCAAGTTCCCGGTCTATGCCCTTGACCGGCAGGGTTACTGCCTGACCGGCCCCGCCTTTGACCAGGTTCTCCATGTTGATGAAGTCCGCGAGAAGATAGCAGAGAATTCCTGAAAAATCCTCTTTTTATTCCCCATTATTCTTTTTTGTGGCACGTTGTTTTTCCGGTTCGCACGCCATGCTAATTCAGATCTGAAATCTCTAAACAATGTGTTAAATTTTTTAGATTAACCTTTGAAACATTTTCACCAGATTTATTAACATCCGTTGAAAATGTATGATCATGGCTGAAACCACGCCAAAAAACAATGAATCTTCATCGTGCCTGGACACCCTGGCCAGAAACCCGCTGTACGTGGGTATCGCCATCGGTATCCTTGCCGCATTTGTACAGGTCCTGCTGGTCAGTGCAGGAGGCCCGGAAGCGTACGGCTTCTGCGTTGCCTGCCACACCAGGGATGTCGTGAATGTTGCTGTGAATGATGTGGCTGGAACCAAGCTCGCCGTGGCCGCGATCTCGCAGAACGCAATCCTGCCGGTGCTGACCGTGATTGGCGTCCTGATTGGTGCATTCCTCTCGGCAAAAGCCTATACGGAATTCAGGACAAAATCCGCAAACGCAGTCTCGTACATCTGGTACGCAGTCGGCGGCCTCCTCTTCATGATCTTCGCCCTCTTCATGGGTGGCTGCCCGTACCGCATCGGGCTCCGGGTCGGGTACGGCGACGTCGTTGCCTTCATTGGTCTTATCGGGATCATTGCAGGAGTCCTTATCGGGATAAAAGTGGCAACAAAACTGATGGAGCGTGAGGCATAATGGTGCTTGCAGGCTGGCTCCCGAAGAGTGCTGCTATAATCGCTGTCCCGATCGTTACCATCATCCTCGGTATCATTATCGGGTGGCTCGGGCAGCGGTCAGGGTTCTGCTCGATAGGTGGTTTCCGTGACTTCTTCCTCTTCAAACACACCCGGCTCCTGTATGGATATATCGCCCTGATCATCGGGGCGTTTGTCGGCTACCTCGTCTTCTGGCTGATCACTCCCTCGGCATTCGAGCATTTCTTCTGGCTCATGACCAGCGGGTTTACCCCGGTCCCGGGCGCCCCGGCGGGTCTCACGGTTGTCGGGTATACCGTCCTTGCCATTGTCGGAGGTATCGCAGTCGGTATCATCGGGGTGCTGCTTGGCGGATGCCCGCTCCGGCAGGTTGTCATGACGTCGGAGGGCAACATCAAATCGCTCTGCTTTGTCATCGGCATGTGTGTCGGATCGGTGGTCTTTGCGATGTGGGTCTCCGGCTGGGGAGTTGCTCTCCTGAAAGCAGCAGGTATTGCGTAAGGTGGGATCATGACTAAAAAGAATCTTGATATTACCGGAAAAGTCTGCCCGTACTGCCTTCTTGTTGTGCAGAAACATGCAAAGGCCATGAAGCCTTCCGATGAACTGGTCATTACCTGTGACCACCCGCCGGCAGCAACCACAACCATCCCGCAGTTTGCCCGGGACGAAGGCTTTGAGATCGATTCAAAGAAAACCGCATCCGGTATCTGGGAGATCCGGCTGAGCAGAAAATAACCTGATATGATTAACACAACCCATAAATAATCAGGTTCATGAAACGCTTAGGAGAGCAACGTCATGACCTCACATTTTTTCCTTCTTTCAGAGCCGCTGAACCAGGAACGCCTTACCTGGATTGAGGAGACCCTCAAGTTCTTCTTTGTCAAGATGAAACCCGAGAACCTGCTCCAGCACGGCAGGGCCCCGGAAGAGATCTTCACGTTCCTTATCAGCGGTGACGCTCTCTACAGCCTCCAGGACCCGGAAACTCTCGCAATCTGGGAGATCATCCTCTCGCTCCCGTCCATCCGGATCATCTGCGACCGGCAGGAACTCGATCTCCGGGGCATCTCGGTAGAGCGGCTGAAGATGAAGAGTCCCGACCAGGTGCTCGACCATAACAGCCTGAGCATCAACGGCCAGACCTCATTCTGGAAAGATGTTGCAAAAATTGGACGGCAGCACGAGCAGCCGGTGCCAAGCACGATCGGCTACCTCCAGCTCCACTCCCCCTACATGCACCGTTCCTCCCTCTATGCCCTCCGGTGCCTGAACGCAGCCATGGAAGTGCAGGCCTCGGTTGAGCTCTATACCTATCTCGACGGGGTCCACCTGGGCCACCTGGGGCAGAACCCCTCAGAGTTCGAGAATATCGGTAAAGGGCTCGAAGAACTGAACGAGCGCTGCACGAAACGGGGGCTCTCCTGCCAGATGCTGGCCTGCGGCCGGTGTGCTGCTGCCCGGGGCTACAGCACCTGGGATGACGGGCAGGGAGTAGTCATCTCCACCTGCACGATCAAACCGTTCCGGATCCGGAACCTCAATGAGATCATCGACCGCTTCGAACGCAACCACATTATCCTTGGCGAAAATGTTGCCTCGGTCCAGTTCAGGAAGGAAACCCAGGCAGGGTCGTTCAGTATCCAGGAAAAAGGAAAGGCACCCCCGGTCACGATCCTCATAACCGGTTTTCCGTACGGCACGGAAACTGCATTCGGCGCACTTTCATTTGCGGTGGCATGCGCCTACCAGGGCATCCTGACCCGGGTCGTCTTTATCGAGGACGGGGTCTATGCCCTGACCGGCGCCCACCGGCTCGACCAGGAGACGCAGTTTTTCAATCTCCAGGAGGTTATCGATGCCGTTGCCGGCAGTGCCAGCCTCCAGTTCTATGCATTCCAGCCATCCCTTCACCGGCGGGGCATCATGAAGAACCGGAAGATGACTGCGGTCCTTGATATCGGGGTTCCTGAGCTGGGCCGGATCCTCTTCTCCCCTCCTGCCGGAGTGCAGGCAGGTCACCAGAGGATTATCTTCTTTTAAAAAAAAGGACGCGGATGATGCCATGACTCACGATGAAACCCAGGTGCCTGACTTTTCTGACCTGACCTGTACGAACCTGATGATCCGGCTGAAAATGCTTCTCAAGAACGCTTCGCCCGGTTCACCGGTAGAATGTATTGTCCGGAGAGATCAGCGAGATACCATCGAAGTACCGTTCTCCCGCACAGGCTATGATGTGAAGATCCGGAAAGTGGATACCAACCTCTACCGCGTCCGGCTCCAGAAAAAGGAGCCTGCGGGGCATACCTGATGAGACACGGGAGCGGGATCAGGACAGTTCACTATCACTTTAACCGGCACAACCGGCGGTACTGCCTCTTCTCGCTTGAAGGGGACGACAAGGATTTTCTCTTCTTTTCACACACAAAAAAGCCACTCCGCTCTCTTGTCTTTGGCCGTAATTTTCAAAAAAAACTCCCGGGACTGATGGAGGACAAAAACCTCTGTATCGAGTGCGGGCTCGGACTGTCGGTTGCCGGGGGAGTTGCGCTGGACAGCGGGGAATGCATTGCATGGAACTGCACGGTTGAACAGGCAAACCACGTGCTCACCTGTCTCAGGGAACACCTCGGGGATGAGGGTCCGTGGATCGAATTATTCTTCAATGAAGATTGAACAGTACTTCACCTGTCATGACAACCGGTATTCCTGATTTCGGAGCGGTAGCCGGACTCGATATTGGTTCAACCCGGATCAAAGTGGTAATCTATAATGGATCATCCTGCATCACAGGGATGCGGGATGCCTCGTGGGATCCGGAATCTGTTGCTCTCGATCTGCTCGCATCAACCAGCAGGGACGCCGGGCTTTCTGTACCCCCGGCAGTACTGGCAACAACCGGCTATGGTCGCCGGTGCCTGAAGATCCCTGCCCTGACTTTCACGGAGATCGCCACCCATGCAAAAGGTGCCTTCCACCTGGTGCCGGGATGCAGGTTTGTTGTGGATATCGGGGGACAGGACGCAAAAGGCATCCGGCTTTCCGCTGATGGGCGGGTAGAGGACTTTGTGATGAATGACAAATGTGCTGCAGGGACCGGCAGGTTCCTCTCGACAATCGGTCAGGCACTCGGCGTCCCGGTTGACTGCATGGATTCGTATGCCACGGGTGCAGAGCCGCACCGGATCAATGCAATGTGCACGGTCTTTGCCGAATCTGAGGTGATCAGCCTGGTCAACCAGGGGGTTGACAGGAGTGCGATCATCGCCGGCCTTCATGCCTCTATTGCCCGGCGCACCGCCTCAATGGTGGCTTCCCTGCACCCGGAACCCCCGATCATCTTTACCGGAGGAGTGTCACAGAACCGCGATATTGCAAGGCGTCTTTCGCAGGAACTGGGACATCCAGTGATCATTCCGCAGGATTCCGTGTATGCCGGTGCAATCGGTGCGGCACTCCTGGCATGGGAACACCGGACGGAGTTCCAGAAAAAAGAGGATTAGTGTTTTTTTGTCATCTCGAGGAATGCCTCGACACGCGTCTTTACCTGGCCGACATCTCCCTGGGAGTAATCGGTCTCAATCTGGAGGAGGGGCACGTTCCCATGCCCTGCAAGGTATTCCTTGAGTACACGGGACTCGACATTGTACGTGTGGCACCCGACCCAGGTGATATCAACAATACCCGCTGCATGGTACTCCTTTGCAAGTTTTGCAAGAAGTTCGAGCCTGCCTGTGTTCGGGCTCATGCAGGAGCAGGGAGTCTCGAGGTACTTGTCGGCGATCGCATCGAGCGGTGAACCGGTGGTTGCAACATCGTGGAGATACTGCTTCATCCCGGAACAATTCTCAATGTAGACCACTGCAGCGCCGGACTCCTCGATGATCCTGATGACCTTCTCGGCTCCGACACCCGTAGGGACTCCGGTGACGATGATGCGCTGTGCAGTCTTCGGCGACGCACCCTCGCCATTCTCTTTCATCTTTCTGAGTTCTTGGATCAGGTCCCGGAGCTGCTGGTTGAAGGCCGGGCGGTCGAAGACAAAATTGCGGGCCCAGGTCACTTTCAGGAAGTCAAGGCCGGACAGGGGGGCCGGGACTGCGGTATTGATAAGCGCGAGCTCCCGCATGAGCGCCCGCTGCTCGTTGAGATCTTTTATTGCAGCCTTCAGCTTGTCATCAGTGATAGTAACACCGAGGCGCTTCTCAATCTCAGTTTTGCAGCGGGCAACTTCCGCTCGCCAGTACTTCTTCTGGGTCTCACCCTTTGCACTCTGCGGGACTTCGAGGACGACAAGGGGTTTGAACTTCTCCATGAGCTCGAACATCTTCTTCTTGCCATCGCAGGTAGTCTCGCCGATGATAAACTCGGAGTTATTGAAAAACGCACACTTTTCGGTGATCGCAAACCCGTAACTGGATTTGATCAGCGGGCAGAAGTTCCGGGGCAGGTATTTTTCCCCGTCAGCAATGGGTTCTTCCTTGGTTGCACAGAGCGTTACCGGCACTGCGTCTGCGGCTACGATCAGTTCCTGGGGCGCAAATACGCAATAGAACCCGACAAACTTTTTGCCCTGGTCCCGTACGCTCTTTATCGCTGCCAATGCATTCGGGATCACCGAATCGAAATAGGTCATCTTTTCTGCTCTCATCGTATTCTTCCCTCGTTATTCTGTTCTTCCTGTGTTCCTGCGGGGATGTCAAGCTCCCGGAGGATAATCTTTGCAGTCTCTTCTGCCACTTCTCCCGTGAATGCAATGCACTGCTGCATATGTTCCGGGGATTTCAGCACCATGCCATGCGTAAGGGTACGGCAGCAGAGGCAGCCGTGCCGGCGGATGAAGAATGTATGCAGTTCCCGGGCAAGAGCAAGGCACCGGTCAATACGCGGATCACTCGGCTCCTCGCGCCCGAAAACCATCCCGATCGCCATAACGCCACCCGTTACCGCACCGCAGGCACAGCCCGCACTGCCAATGCCGATCGGGAAACCTGATGCAAGCCTGACGATACTGTTTGGATAATTCAGGCCGAACTCGTCATTGATGGTCTTCACAATCGCCTCCGAGCAGAAGAACTGACCGGACCGGTAGTACTCCTCGGCGATCTTCCGGACCCGGATCGAATCAACTGGCTCATGCAGTTCCGGCATACAGTTCCACTTCCGGTTATGGTTTATTTCCGGAGTCTTACATCTGCCTTCAGGGCAATCGCGTGCTGGATGGTGAACATGCCCATGCAGCGCTTTAAGGAGTACTCTTTGAGATCCTTTACCTGTGCTTCCGTTGCCTCGCCCTTCACATCCATGACTACCCGGTATTCGGTGATGAGCGGGCTGTTGCCGAGATCGAACTGGGCGGTATAATCAAGGTCTGCCTCGACTTTGGTCTTCACCGAGGTGAACCGGATATTTCTCATGGCGGCTTCGGTCACAAACGTGCTCGAGTAACAGGCAGCAAACCAGAAGAGGCCAAAAGCCATGGGGCCCGGGCGGATGCCGGGTCCGCAAAAGTTCGGGTGGCTTGCCTCCATCGTGTAGGTGCCATCCTTCACCTTCACCGTTGAACGGAACTGGGGGCCACTCTCATCAAAGAGCCAGTCGCCTTCGATCTTTGCCGTGAATTTCGCCTGGGCGGGATCCTTCTGGATCTCCTTTTTGTAGGCTTTCACCTGGGCTGTGTCGATGTTGTTGAGACTCATAAGTTAAATCAAATATATTATACGAAACGATTGTTAATATAATTAATTAAATTGGTTCCCTCATTTTTTATAATTGATTAACTCCCGATCAGGATTTATTGAATCGCAGTATATAAGCGCTCCAGCCTCCAAACGAATCGTTTATTGAAGAGCGCAGCAATAACTATTTTCACTTTACCTGCTGCATGAATCAGCAGTATTCTATAACAAGGATTGAGTGTATGGACACGATTGGCCGGGATATGAGAACAAATTCTTCCAGGTGCGGCAACCGATGGTGAAACGATATCTTTCGCTCTGTTCCCTTGAACAGGCTCTCGCACTCCTGAAAGGACACTTTAGAGCGCCTTCCCGCACTGAGACTGTCCCGGTCACGGAATCTGTCGGGCGCGTTGTTGCAACCCCGGTTTTTGCGAAATATTCGGTACCGGAAGTCAATATCTCTGCAATGGACGGGATTGCGGTGAGGAGCCGGGACACCCTCGGGGCGGGGGATCATACTCCGATAACGCTCACGACATTTGCCCGTGTCAACACGGGAAATATCATTCCCCCGGAATTTGATGCCGTTGTGATGATTGAAGACACATGGGAGGCAGGAGATAAATTCCAGATCCGCAAATCGGCAATCCCCTGGCAGCATGTCCGGCCGGCCGGGGAGGATATCCGGGAAAACAGGCTTATCCTCCCAAGGGGCCACGTGATCCGGCCTTTTGACATCGGTGCGCTTGCCACGTACGGGATTACGCGGGTTGAGGCAAAGACGGTCAATGTTGCAGTCATCCCCACCGGCAGCGAACTTGTCCCGCTCGGGGTCAGGCCGGGGCCCGGCCAGGTAGTGGAGAGCAATACCATCATGGCAGAGGTCTTCCTCTCCCAGATGGGGGCCCGTTGCACCCGCATGCCAATTGTGCCGGATGATCCTGATCTCATTCGCGAAGCCATCAGATCCGCCATAAACAATAATGATCTGGTTATCATCTCAGCGGGTTCATCCGCCGGCACAAAGGATTTTACCGAGGGAGTCATCAAATCTCTCGGTGACCTGATCTTCCACGGGGTTGCTGTAAGGCCGGGCAAACCGGTAATGCTCGGGTGTGTAGATAAGAAGCCGGTCCTCGGGCTGCCGGGATACCCGCTCGCTGCCCAGACCGTACTTCGTGAATTTGCAGCACCGCTCCTTGAGTCATGGGGACTGCCCCCGGCACCCCGCTTCCCGCTGACCGTCCGGCTGGCACAAGCCCTTGTTTCCGATCCGGGGTTTGATGAATTCGTGCCGGTATTCGTAGGTCGTGTTGGATCAAACATCCTTGGTATTCCGCACAGGAAAGGGGCAGGCGTCCAGATGGCAACTGTCAAAGCCAACGGCTATACCCATATTCCGGCCGCGCTTGAGGGCTGCGATACCGGGACAGAACTTGAAGTTCTCTTGACAACAGATCCGGGAAGTGTTGAGCGCACCATTATCCTGACCGGTTCGCTGGATCCCTCGCTCGAAGAACTTGCACACCTTGCACAGGATGAGGGTTTGTATCTCCACGCAACCAATCCCGGAAATACCGGGGCATTTCTTGCACTCCGGCGTAATTCCTGCCACGGGGCCCCGCTCAGCCTGCCGGCCAGGTCCCTTTTACCCTCGTACCAGCCGCTCATCAAAAACATCCCGCCGGGCGATGTGGTCTTTATCCATATCGCCACCATCGAACAGGGTATTGCCTCCCGCGACGGGCTCGGTATCGATGATCTCACCCGTGTCCGTTTTATCAATACGCGCAGAGATACCCCGGTGCGGATGGCGTTCGATTCCCTGCTGGCTGCAGAGGGTATTGACCCGTCAGCTATCAACGGTTACCAGCAGGAAGTGCATGGCCCTCCGGCAGTGGCTGCAGCAATCCGGAACGGGTTTGCTGACGCAGGAATGTGCACGTCAAGTATCGCAAGTGCGAACAATCTCCGTTTCCTTTCGGTTGCCCATGAGGACTATGAACTGGCGATCCGGCGTGAGATGCTGGACGACCCGCGTATACGGACCCTGGTATCACTCATCCAGTCTCCCGGGTTCAGGAACACGCTGCAAAAGATCGGGGGCTATGATACGGGTCTGACCGGAACAATCCGGGAACTGAGTGCTGAAAATACCCTAGCCCCGTTTTCACCGGGGGGCCTCCCCGCAGGATTTATCTGAATTTTTCTGATCCCTTGCTGCTGCACACGTGCAGGAGTATTCTCTTTTCACAAAATTATTTTTAAAAAAAGATGTTTGAAAGATGCCTTCACTTCTTGGGAAGCGGGTTGAACACGTTCTGGTAGATCATGTCGCTGCCGGTGTTATGGAGCCGGGCGCGCTCGGTCTTCTCTTCGGCATATGCCATGAGCGGGAGTTCCATGTCGACACCGGGGACATGGCCGAACATCTTCTCGAGTTCGACCTGCTGGGCGTGCATGAAGAGCGCGTTGGGGATTTCTGCTGCACAGACTTCCTCGCACTGGCCGCAGTTCACGCAGGAATCGGCAATATGTGAGTAGCGGATCAGGTGGAACATGAAGCTGACCGGGAGTTCGCCGGGCGGAACATACGCCGGGTTCTTGGTTGTGCAGTCCACACAGTAGCAGATCGGGCAGACGTCAATGCACTGGTAGCACTTGATGCACCGGGAGGTCTCGCCCATGATCTTCTTGAGCCGGTCCTTGCCCTCGCCAAGTGCTTCGAAGTCGTGTTTGCGCCACTTGTCGCCAAGCTTGAACATCGCACCTTCGACTTTAGCGCGGATCTCAAGACCCTTGGGGTTGGCGGCTTCGGTTGAAAGAACACCTTTCTTGACGGCACCGTCAATAAGGTTTGCACCTTTCTCGGAGCAGACCTCAACAAAGGTTGCCTTCCCGGCCTTGGGGCCGATGACACCCCAGTTCCCGCAGGCAAGGTCTGCCTGGCGGGGGATCTTCATCTTGCAGCGGCGGCAGTTGGACCTGCGGCCATAGCCGGCCTCTTCGAGCTCGTCAACGGAGATACCCTTGTGGCCTCCCTCGTACTCGATGATGAACTGGCCCTTGTCGATCTCTTCCTTGTGCACTTTCTCGGGGTCGACACCGTACTTGTCGGCAATCATCTTCCGTGCCGTGACCGGGCTGACCGATCCACCGCAGTTGACACCGATCATGACGATATTGTCAAGGTTGATCTGCTTGCGCTTGGCAAGTTCGTAGAAAGCCATTGCATCGCAGCCCTTGACGGTGACACCGATCTTCCGGTCGTTTGCACCGTTCAGGAACTTCTTGACGAGCTTGGCCATCAGGAGCGTTCCGCAGTGGAGCGATCCGGCGGTTTTGGCAAGATCCTTGGGGTCGGTGATGAGGACCGGGACTGCATCGTACAGGTCAACACCTTTGGTGACCGCAAAAACCGCGTCAACGGCCTTGGACTCCAGTGCATATTTCCACAGTGCCGTCACAGCGCCGCCGAGTTCGGCCTTCTTCTGGATCTCCGCATCATTGGTCCAGGCATAGAGCATATCGCCTTTCTTGGTCATGTTCAGGCCTCCTTGATCTTCTCAACCTTGACAGCACAGTGCTTGAGCTCCGGCATCTTGGAGAGGGGGTCGAGGGCGGTGTTGGTGAGATCGTTTGCACCATGGGCAAAGTGCATGGGCATGAACAGCACTTTTGGGCCCACATCATCGGTCACGCGTGCAATGGCAATGGATTCGCCACGGCGGCTTGTCACTTTGACTTTCTCGTACGGCTTGATGCCGAGTTCCTTTGCATCCTGCGTGTTCATCTGCATGTAGTTTTCAGGCACATCGTTGTGCAGGGTCGGGCTCCGG
This sequence comes from Methanoregula sp., assembly GCA_041645355.1. GTDB lineage: Archaea > Halobacteriota > Methanomicrobia > Methanomicrobiales > Methanospirillaceae > Methanoregula. Next base: position 67,820 of record JBAZQF010000001.1, on the reverse strand, counting down.
CCGGTCTGGGTCCTGGTGTGGTAGTGGAAGATGATACGGCCGGTCATGAGCGTGAACGGGTACTCTGCATCGGCAACTTCCGCCGGCGGTTTGTACTCGAGGCCGAACATGGTTCCCTTGCCGTCTGCTGCGGAGAACTTGCCTATGTGGAGGATCGGGGTTCCCGGGTGCTCGATGGCCGGGCAGGGCCAGTGGACAGATTCGGGCTTCTCCATCTTCTCGTAGGTTACACCGAACTGGCCGGGGGTGACGGAACGCATGTCGTCCCAGACATCCTTGGCAGTCTTCCAGTCAAAGCCCTTGAGGCCCATCTTCTTGCCAAGCATGCCGATGATCTCCCAGTCGTACTTTGCTTCGCCGGGTGCATCGACAGCCTTCCTTACACGGTTGACACGGCGCTCGCCGCTCGTGAAGGTTCCGTCCTTCTCGGCAAAGCAGGTGCCGGGCAGGACAACGTCTGCATATTCGCAGCTCTCGGTCCAATAGATGTCCTGGATGACGAGGAAGTCGAGCTTGTCAAGGGATCTCCTGACGTGGTTTGAGTCGGGGTAGGAGACCACGGGGTTCAGGCCGAGGATGTACATCGCCTTGATCGGGTCGCCGCACTGGGTGATCTGCTCGGTCAAGGTGACACCATACCAGTCGGGCAGGGAACCTTCCTTCATGCCCCATGCCTTCTCCATCTTGGCACGGTTCTCGGGGACGGCAACAGCCTGGTAGCCGGAGAAGACATTCGGGTATGCACCCATGTCGCAGGCACCCTGCACATTGTTCTGACCACGGAGCGGGTTGACACCGACACCCGGGCGACCGACATTGCCGGTTAAGAGGGCGAGGTTACCCATGGACCGGACGTTATCGGTACCGGTGGTGAGTTCGGTGATACCAAGGCAGTAGATGATGACCGCATTCTTTGCATTTGCGTACTGGCGGGCAAACTCCTGGACGGTCTCCTGCGGGACGCCGTGGATGTTCGTGGCGTCAGCATACTTCTCGACCGTCTTTTTCAGGTCGTCGAAGCCTTTCGTGCGCTCCTTGATGTACTCCTTGTCCTCAAGGCCTTCCTTGATGATGTAGTACATCATGTTGTTGGCAAGCGCAATGTGGGTCGACGGGTTGAACCGGATATACTTGTCGGCAAGCCGGGCAGTCGGGCTGAACCGCGGGTCAACGACAACAACCGGGATTCCCTTCTTCTTGGCCTGCATGACGCGGCGGCCGGCAAGCGGGTGGGCCTCGACGGCGTTGGAGCCCCACATGACGATAAGGTCGGAGTTGAGGACATCCTCGAACGGGTTGGTTGCGGCTCCTGATCCAAAGGACAGGGAGAGACCGGCAACGGAAGGTCCGTGGCAGATACGGGCACAGTTGTCGACGTTGTTGGTCTGGAATGCTACCCGGGCCCACTTCTGCAGGGCATAGCAGTCCTCGTTGACGGTACGGCATGATGTGTGGAAACCAAGGGCCTTGGGGCCACCCTGTTTGTGGGCTTCCGAAAACTTCTTTGTAATCAGGTCAATGGCTTCGTCCCACGAAGCTTCCTCGAACTTGTCGCCCTTCTTGATGAGGGGCTTAGTCAGCCGTCCGGGCTTCTGGACGGTTTCCCAGCAGGTCGCACCCTTGGGGCAGAGCTTGCCTTCATTGATCGGGGACCGCTTGTACGGTTCAACACCAAGGAGCGTGTTTCCTTTGGACACGAGGTTCAGGCCGCAGCCAACCCCGCAGTAGGGACACGTTGTCGGTGTATACTTGATTTCTGATTTAATGTCTTCCATTCGTGATCACCAGACTTGTTCATCCATATTCACAACAATGAATGAATTTTTAAATTTGTTAACTGAAGTTCGTTATTGAACATCAGTTGTCTGCCCCGGGATTATTTAACCATTATGAAATTTTCACAAAAAATGGTGAACAGAAGTGGGTTTATTATCTTTCATCGTTGAATGTATATACGATCCAGATAGTTACATACGATCCAGAATTCTGTAACAATACAAAAAACCTAAACAGGGAAATTATCGTGAAAAAACACCGGATACCGCCCATGATCTCCGATCTCGTTCAGGCAACACTTGCCTCATGTGACGGGATGATGTTTGATTCGTGTAAAGTCTGCCCGAATTGTAATGGAGAAGTTGCGGGCTATGATGTGAAGAAGAAACAGTTTGCCATTATAATGGACAGGGGACAAAAGAAGGTGATCCATGTCCTGGTGAAACGATTCCACTGCCGCAGTTGCAAAGAGATCTGTCTTGCCGATCAGCCCTTTTACCCGGATACACGCATTGGTTCCCCGGTTGTCGATCTCTCTGTAACCCTTGGGGAGACCATGCATTTCCCCCGCGTATCTTCCTGCCTTGCAGACATGGGGGTTGTTGTCGATCGCTGGAGTGTTCGTAACTATGTACAAAAAAATACCAAAACGATCCCTGCAGTAGACATGTTCGGTATCAGGATTCCCATGTCAGTTGTCTCACTCTCATCATTGTCAATGAAAATGAATGAGATCCGGGGCATTGATGCACAGGAAGTACTTGCTGCATGCGGATATCCATCGAGGAAACAGAATGGTGACGGGCATGTATCGCAGAAACAGATCAGCGATCCCTCATTGATGGAACGCTCCTAAAAGACCCCGCAAGCCGGGGGCGGGTCATGAAAGGCCGGAATCGCTTACAGGAGGGATGTGTCAGAGGGGAAATATCCGATATTATCTCCCCCTGCATCCCTTCTTCCCTTTGATATCTCCAGAGATGATATTTCCTTTTATCGGGGAACTACCCCCAGTGTTAAAAAAAATTTAATTGGTATAAGCTGACTTCCCGAGCTTCGGCTCGAAGAACTTGTCTGCTTCGGTGCGGATCGCATGCGAGAAGAGAGCAAGCGGGATTTCCGAGGGGCAGCATTCTTCGCACTGCCCGCAGTTGATGCAGGAGTCGGAGATGTGCGCAAACCGGCGGAGGTGGAACATCGGGTCGGCCGGGATGAATCCATGACGGACCATCAGGTCGGGCTGCTGGAACTTGTCAGCACGGGTGACGCAGACCGGACAGTGTTCGATGCACGCCATACACTTCATGCAGCGGCTGGTTTCCTTGGTAATGCTCTCCCAGAGGACAGGAGCAAGGGCTTCGAAGTCGTGCTTGCGCCACTTGTCGCCAAGCTTGAGCATTGCACTCTCGACCTTTCCGCGGATCTCGATACCCTTGGGATTTGCTGCCTCGGTTGCAAGTTTCTTGGCATCGACAGCTCCCTTGAGGAGTTTTGCACCCTTCTCGGAGCAGACCTCAACAAAGGTTGCTTTTCCGGCTTTGTCGCCGAGGACACCCCAGTTCCCGCAGGCAAGGTCTGCCTGGCGGGGGATCTTCACCTTGCAGCGGCGGCAGTTGGATCTGCGGCCATAGCCGGCCTCTTCGAGCTCATCCATGGAGATGCCCTTGTGGCCTCCCTCGAACTCGACAATAAACTGTCCCTTGTCGATCTCTTCCTTGGTGACCGTGTTCGGGTCAATACCAAACTTCTCCTTGATCATTTTTCGTGCGGCAACCGGGCTGACCGATCCTCCGCAGTTGACACCGATCATAACGATGTTGTCAAGGTTGACGATGTTTCTCCTGGCAAGCTCAAGGACGCCCATCATGTCGCAGCCCTTGACAACCATCCCGATCTTCTTGCCGGAAAGCTTGGGTGCATATTCTTCTACCAGCTTTGAGAGGAGGATTGTTCCGCAGTGGAGAGAGCCGGCGCACGCATCAAGTTCATTGGGCTTGGTGACAATGACCGGGATCGCATCATAGAGATCTACGCCGCGCTGTACAGCGAGGACTGCATCTACCGTCTTGCTCTCAAGTGCATACTTCAGGAGCTCGGTGACTGCACCACCGCATTCGGCCTTCTTTGCAAGACCGGCATCATTGGTCCATGCATAGAGCATATCGCCTTTCTTTGCCATTTACTTCGCCCCCGCAATCTTTTCGATTTTTATGGCACAGTGCTTGAGCTCCGGCATCTTGGAGAGCGGGTCGAGCGCAGTGTTGGTTAAGGTGTTGACACCCTTATGGAAGTGCATGGCCATGTACGTAACGCCGGGTGCAACATCATCGGATACATGGGCAAGAGTCTCGATTTCACCACGGCGGCTTGAGACCTTGATCTTCTCGTTCTCCTTGATACCCAGTTTCTTTGCATCAATCGTGTTGATCTGGATATACGAGGCCGGGACCTCATAGTGCAGTTGTTTGGCACGGTCGGTCTGGGTTCTCGTGTGGTAGTGGAAGATCACACGCCCGGTCATGAGCGTGAACGGGTACTCTGCATCCGCGACTTCTGCCGGCGGACGGTACTCAAGGCCGAACATGGTGCCCTTCCCATCCGCTGCAGAGAACTTACCGATGTGGAGGATTGGGGTTCCCGGGTGGTCGACAGCCGGGCAGGGCCAGTGGACTGACTCGGGCTTCTCCATCTTCTCGTAGGTGCAGCCGAACTGTCCCGGCGTCACCGAGCGCATGTCGTCCCAGACATCCTTCGCCGTCTTCCAGTCAAAGCCCTTGAGGCCCATCTTCTTGGCAACCATGCCGATGATCTCCCAGTCGTATTTTGATTCGCCGGGACCATCGACAGCCTTCCGGACACGGTTGACACGGCGCTCACCGCTGGTGAACGTGCCGTCCTTCTCGGCAAAGCAGGTGCCGGGCAGGACAACGTCTGCATACTCGCAGCTCTCGGTCCAGAAGATATCCTGTATGACAAGGAAGTCGAGTTTCTCAAACGACTTCATGACATGGTTTGAATCGGGGTAAGAGACAACCGGGTTCAGACCAAGGACGTACATTGCCTTGACCACGTCGCCGCAGTCGTTGATCTGCTCGGTCAGGGTTGAGCCGTACCAGTCGGGCAGGGAGCCTTCTTTCATGCCCCATGCCTTCTCCATCTTGCCACGGTTGTCAGCAACTGCAACGGCCTGGTAGCCGGAGAAGACGTTCGGGTATGCACCCATGTCGCAGGCACCCTGCACATTGTTCTGGCCACGGAGCGGGTTGACACCAACGCCGGGACGGCCGACATTGCCGGTTAAGAGTGCGAGGTTGCCCATTGAACGGACGTTGTCGGTACCGGTGGTTAACTCGGTGATACCGAGGCAGTAGATGATGACCGCGTTCTTTGCCTTGGCATACTGACGGGCCAGCGACTTGACGGTCTCGAGCGGGACACCATGAATCTCCTCGACATCAGCATACTTCTCGACGGTCTTCTTGAGATCTTCGAAACCTTTTGTGCGCTCGTTGATGAATGCGGTGTTCTGGAGGCCTTCCTTGATGATCCAGTACATCATGGAGTTGGCAAGCGCGATATGGGTCGAAGGGGTGAACCGGATCCATTCGTCTGCAATCCGTGCGGTTGCACTGAACCGCGGGTCAACAACAATAACCTTGATTCCTTTCTTCTTGGCCTGCATGACACGGCGGCCGGCAAGCGGGTGGGCTTCTACTGCATTGGAACCCCACATGATGATGAGATCGGAATTCAGGACATCCTCGAACGGGTTCGTTGCTGCACCGGAACCGAAAGAGAGAGAGAGACCGGCAACAGAAGGCCCATGGCAGATACGCGCACAGTTGTCAACATTGTTGGTCTGGAATCCTACGCGCGCTAACTTCTGCAGGGCATAGCAGTCCTCGTTGACAGTACGGCACGAGGTCTGGAAACCAAGAGCCTTCGGGCCGAACTTGTCGGAGGTCTCCTTGAATTTCTTTGCAATCAGGGTGATTGCTTCGTCCCATGTTGCGTCCACGAACTTGCCGTTCTTCTTGATCTTCGGCGTGGTCAGCCGGTCGGGGCTGCCGACATGTTCCCAGCAGGTCATACCCTTGGGGCAGAGCTTGCCTTCATTGATCGGGCTGCGCTTATACGGTTCAACACCAACAAGCTTGCCGTCGTTTACCACAAGGTTCAGGCCGCAGCCTACCCCGCAGTACGGACAAGTCGTTGGTACATACTTAAGAGTACTCGAACTATTGACCATTATATCACCAAACACTCACAGATGCCCCGGCCTAAAACGCCGGAACGCCCATGCATACACACCTCTGACAGTGGTTTTGCAAAATCGGTTAAACAATTTTGCTTGATTATTGATCTCGGTAAACACAATATTTATACATTCTGAATTATTCAATATAATTGGTGATTATTTGGGGGTCACGGGCAGATCCTGGAAGAACTCATGCACCCCTGATGGTATCCCCAAAAATATCGCATAAGTCATTGCTCAATCCAAATGGAGAAAAAGTACAATGAGGTTACGCCCGATACCACCGATTCTCGCCAATATTGTGCATTCCGCGATCCAGGTATGTAACGGGACTCACTATTTTTCCAGGGGGGCCTGCAGATCCTGCGGCGGAGTCCTGTCCGGCTATGATACACGATCGAAACGGTTTGCAGTGATTTGTGACGACGACAGGGAGCATACGGTTGAAGTGTTCATCCACCGGGCGTACTGCCGATCCTGTGGCCGCATCCTGGTGCCGGAAGGGCCATTTTATCCCGGGATACGAACGGGATCACCGGTAGTGGATCTCTGCCGGGCACTCTCTACGACAATGTCCTACGGAAGGGTGTCTGCCCGGCTCGCTCATATGGGAGTGAAAGTCGACCGCTGGAGTGTGCGTGCGTATTGTCAGTCACCCTATATTCCCCCGCCAACCGTTGCTGCTTTCGGCATGGATATCCCGCTCTCAATTATTTCCTTATCAGCACTCGCAGGATCTCCCGGAACTGCCGGTTGTGCCCAGGGGGATGATGTACTTTTTGCCTGTTATTTACCTCCCGGCAACTGAGACAGGTTTTATTGTTACGGTTCCCAGGCCCGGAGATAATCCGGCATAGGTTCAGACACCGGTATAGTACAAGCAATTACTTTTCAGAACATGTTTATCGGATGATTGGAAAACGAATAGGTATGCAAGCAGGTCATCATGATGAAACGCCCGGTGCATTAAAAGCCAGTATGGAGAAGGGCGGGGTCCGGCCGCAGCTCCAGGAGGGGATCCTCCGGTTGTCTGAATTCCATACCTATCCCGCCCCGGGGGTCCTGATCGGGGCGTTCATGGTAGATTATGCATTGGAACTGCTCGCGGTTACTGCGGATCAAAAACTCTACGGTGTATGTGAAACGCCCAAATGCCTCCCCGACGCCCTGCAGATCCTGGCCCGCACCACAACCGGCAACAACCGGCTAAAGGTTGTGCCAATCGGCAAATTCGCAATAACCCTGAATGGCCCAACCGATGCTGAAACTGCAGAGGCCATCCGGGTGTATGTTGACCTGGAGAAACTCAAAAGGTTCCCCACTATCGATATTTGGTATGCCAACAGCCCGGCCTATGACAAACACACCATGAAAGGCCTGCTGCAGGATGAGATTTTCCGTGCCGGAAGAACCATACTCTCGTATGAAAAGGTCAGGGTGGCGGTAAAGAAAAAGAAAAAATGGTCATCGGTTACCTGCCCCTGCTGCGGTGAGACCGTTCCCGATTACCTGATCGAAGGGGATCACTGCGGTGCCTGCGGTTCCATGAAATATTACGAGAAACTCTAAGGATTTTGGGATAACTCCCAAAAAAAAGGAACCGGAAGAATTACCGGTCCGGTTATGAGTGATCGGGGGTTTTCCGGACCGGTTTTTTTACCCAGACCAGTTCCTTCCCGTCAAAGGCAAATGATTTCATGATGTAGATCTTCAGGTCTTTTGGCAATTGTGAGGTATCCGCATTGCCGGGAACGATGACCGCATAATCATTGCGGGGGATCGTCCCATCGAAGACCGGCTCCGGGCGAATCAGCTCATCGATCATGTCGAGAGTAACCTCCTTTTTGAACGTGACCAGGATCCGGACAATCTCCCGGTGTCCCTGGTTCGATCGTGCTGCGACAACGATCGTATCATAACCGGCCCCTTTCTTTTTCTGGGTGATCTTCCAGCCATCAAAGCTGGAGTAGAGACGGTTTATCTCCTGCAATACAAAATCGTGCATAATGTCTGTGCAGATACCCATACGCGCTCAGTTAACATACTTTGTTTTCAATTAAAAAGTCTTTGTTAAACAGTTCTAACTAACAATATTTGGCAGACGACCCACATCACCGGGGAGAGTTTCCTTATTTTCAAGGATCTGTAATTTAATATAAAAAATTGTAACAAGATGTAAATCAGGATCTGATCCAGTTAAAATGATGTTGTTAACAAAATCCTTTTATTAAGTTCATACTTATAGTGATATGCCCATGCGTGGGCATATTGGGTCTGGTCTCAAGGTTGACGTTGTTTCTCCACAGCGTTTTTATCGTTGCCACGATATATTCCGGGACCACCCCTTCTTCTTAAAACATAATTCTGATTTTTCAGCAGGTTAAAAAAAGCGGCAGATTATTCCGCCCTGATGATAGTACCGACATTTTTCCCGTTGATCGCTTTTTCGATATTGCCGCGCTTATGGCAGTTGATGATACGGACTTCCCGGATATGGGCTGCACGTTCCAGGAGCTCGACAACCATCGGTTCAATGACCATATCTTCAAGATCCATTCTGAGCAGTTCATTCGCCGTGATATCTTTGATAAGCTCAGCATCCGGGTTCACCTCAGGGTTTTCCCTATAGAGACCGTCAACATTCTTCCCTATGATGCAGCTCCTGGCACCAAGCACCTCGGCCACCAGGAATGCTCCGGTATCGGTCCGGTGGGGCGGGATGGCGGAACGGGACGGGTGTTCGTAGAGGCCGTACGGAGGTGTTCCGTGAATGACCGGTAGTATCCCGAGTTTCAGGAGCATGGGCAGTTCAAGGAGATCACCCGTGTGGATACGGGTGCCATTGTATTTCGAGAGCAGGATCGAGACCATGATCGCATTCTGCTCGGAGATCTTTCCCGAGAGTTCCGCGAGTACACCGGTGGGCATACCAAGATCCATACCAAGATCCATGATGTGGCGCACCCTCCCGCCTCCGCCGGTAACCACGAGCAGTTTATGCTTCTTTGAGAGTTCCCCAATCTCTTCGCAGAGCGGGTGCATAACTTCCCTTCCGTAATCGATCGCCCCGTGCCCGCCAATCTTGATGACGTTGATATCCGGGGCAATACGGATCTGTTCTGTCTGGGGGAGTTTCTTCTGCAACCCTTTCCGTACAAGGGTCTCACCCTGGAGACCGCTCCTGAGTTCAAAGCGCTTTTTCATCGGTTATCAACCGGTAAGGCTTTTACTACAGAAAGTTATAAATCCACGTAAACCAGTTGGTATATCAGAGCTACAACTACCCTGACTGCGGGATTCCTGCAGTGCAGGTTTATTGTGGCGTGGAGGAAACTACCATGAAAATTTACGTACGTGAGCGCCAGAAAGTTGGCGAAGGTGTTGAGTCACCCAAGTACCGGATCATTGCAGTAACCGGAGGGGAGATCCAGATCCAGGCAACCCATTTCCGGAAGTTCGAGATCGAACAGATTGCAAAAGATGTTGGTGCAGAAGTCGTGTTCATGAAACCGGTTGCCGACGACCACAAGAAAAAACACTAATTTTTTTTAAGTGGGGAAAAGCAGACACGCGGGGAAGTGTGCCAGGTCCGGCTAAGTCTCTTTAAGTGAGCATGTGCAATAATTCCATGAAGGTATCCCATGGCCGCCCTTTCTATTGATATCCTCTTTGATGCAGCAGTCCGGATCCAGCTTCTTGAGCGGTCGATCACCATCACTTTTGCTGACAACACCATACGGATGAAGTTCCCGACAACGCGCAGGCTCGCGGAATTCCTTGATGTGCCGCATTACTATATCCTTCCGTATTTTGCAACCATGGAAGAGGAAGACCTTGTCACCCGGGCCGAGCGGGTCGGGATCATGACAACGGCAAAAGGGACCCGGAAGATGATCGATCTCATTTCTGAAAAATATGAAGAAGAGACCATAGCTATTCTTGGCAGACCGGTTTTTCTTGAAATGATAAAGAGGATCTGACTTTACCCGGCTTTTTTTCAAACCCTTTAACAAACCATTATTGTCAATATAAGTTCATTTAAACCATCTGATTACCAATTGGTAAGTCTTTGAATTTGACAAACATTAAAAAGAAACATTGAATAATTCACCTCGATAAGAATATTCTGGTCATTATGACAAAAACTGTGCATGTTGGAATTATTACCGTGATGATCGCGATCCTGTTCGTTGCAGCCTGTTTTGCCGGCTGTACCAGCCAGGCTCCGTCAACAACACCGGTTGCCACCCCGGCAGCCGCAGCAGCAACAACTGCAGCACCGGCCTCCACCCAGGCCGCACAACCGACTCTTGTTATCGCTACAACGACAAGCCTGTACGATACCGGGCTCCTCGATTATCTCCAGCCGATGTTCGAGAAGCAGTACAACACCAAGCTCAAGATTACCTCGCAGGGAACCGGAAAAGCTATCGAGCTTGCCAAGAAGGGCGATGCTGATGTCCTCCTTGTCCACTCCCCCAGCCAGGAGCTGGCATTCATGAACAGCGGCAATGGTATCAACCGGCGTTCGTTTGCCTCCAACTCGTTCATGATCGTTGGCCCGGCAAATGACCCGGCAGGAATCAAGGGTATGACACCTGAGAATGCATTCAAAACACTCTACCTCAAGGGTATGAACAAGACCGCCGGAGTGGCCTTCGTCTCCCGCGGTGACGGCTCGGGAACCCACTCGGCCGAGCAGAAGATCTGGACCAATGACAAGTACAATTACACGACCCAGATCCAGAAGTCCGGCAACTGGTACGTAGAAGCTGGCAAGGGAATGGGAGAGACCCTCCAGATGGCAAGCGAGAAGGGAGCGTACGCCCTGACCGATGAAGGCACGTACCTTGCCTACAAGAAGGATCTCAACCTGGCCCCGATCATCACCGACGGTGCAAGCCTGCTCAACATCTACAGCGTCATGACGGTGTACAATGACAAGCAGCCGGTAGACAAGATCCAGAGTGCCAACAACTTCGTCAACTTCTTAATCGACCCGGCTACCCAGACCGCCATTGGCAGTTACGGTGTTGACAAGTATGGAAAAGCTCTCTTCATCCCGATGAGCGTGAGCGTCCCGACCGCCACGGCAGGATGGGTTGGAGATCATACCACCCAGGCAACGGATCTCAAGCCGGCAGTTGTTACAACCACTGCTGCCGCGACTGCAACAACCGCTGCCCCGGCCGCAACTGCCACTGCAGCAAAATAATCACTCCTCTTTTTTTAATTCCTGACCCTGCCTGACAGGGAAAGACGCAGGGTGAACAGTTCCGGAAACGGGATACGTGCTTTTTTCAGCAGCTTGAGGGAATCCGTTTCCTGCGTATCCACGATTCAAGGTATGCGATGATCATTCCCGCGATGAACGCAAGGGTCATGGAGCTGACAAGAGCTAACAGACCGATTATTACCGTCACTATAAGAGAATCGGTCTTGAGGCTGTGCCGGCTCATCTCGATCCCGACAAAGACGAGGAGCGCCCCAAGGACGCCGACGGCGATGATCGAGAGTACCTGGGGTGAAGTGAAGAACAGTGCGAGGATGATGAAGATCAGGCCGGCGTACAGGTTCGCTCCCCCGGTCCGTGCCCCGTACCGGTACTGCCCCGCAAGCCCCCCCGCCCCGTGGCACATCGGGAACCCTCCGAAAGGAACCGACGTGAGGTTCATGAGACCAATGGTTGTCGAGAATTTTTTCGGGGGGATGTCAGTTGCAAACAGGTCTTTTGTTAAGAGGGAAGTGGCAAGGATGGCGTTGGTTATCGTCAGGACAACCTGCGGGAGTACCAGCGTTGAGAATGCGGATGAGAAATCTCCCGGCAGGGGGATGACCAGCTGCGGCGGCGGGATAAGGCTGATGGGGGGGATGCCGTAAAGAGCAATACCTCCCACGAGCCCTACCCCGATGACAACGATGGCGGAGAGATCGGGGACATGCCGGTACCGGGTGAGAAGAAGGAAAGCCGCGATGATCGCGATGCCGATGACAAAAAATGCCGGGTCCTTAACCACAAACCCTATCGAAGACTTGAAGAGAAGCAGGGCAAGCCCCAGCTGGATGCCCCGGACCACACTCTGCGGCACCCACTTTTCAATGACGCCAAAGAAGCGGCCATATCCCAGAACGAGAAAGATTATCCCGAGGATGAGCCCGGCGGCAGCAATTTCACCGCTCCCGATTGTGCCGGCAATGACGATCACGGCAACAGCTTTCATGGGTTCGAGCGGGATAGGGAGCCGGTAATACAGGCCCGTGAAGATGAACCAGATACCAAAGAAGAGGAGGATATAGCGGGCGTTGACATCCGAAACCAGCGCAACAGCAAGGATGAGGGGGATGATCGTCCCGAAATCCCCAAGAGAACCCGCAAGCTCCGAGAGGCTGAAGCTGATTTTCGGGAGGGTGTGGTCTGACACGGTACCAGGTGCTGCCGCGGGAACGTATCCGGGATCAGTTCTGATATACTGTTGCCCGGCAGTTTCCGCAAATACTTATTAAATTAAGGTAAAGGTAATCATAGGGATTAACCTTTTCAGACATGCAACCGGGACATGATTCGGCCCGGTTTTAAGCAACCGGAACTTTTCAGGAGGCGCGGAATTGGATGACATTATTCAGGGAGTGATTCAGGCAATAAATCTCATCGTCACGCTGAATCCCGAAGTGATGCAGATCGCAGCACTCTCCCTCTACATTTCCCTTACAGCATCCATCATCGCGGCGCTCATATCGATACCACTCGGGGGCTTCATCCATTTTCACGAATTTTTCGGGAAGCGGGCGCTCATCATCATCATCCAGACCCTCTATTCAGTCCCGACGGTAGTGGTCGGCCTCGTCATTTACCTGTTCATATCCAAAAGCGGTCCTTTGGGATTCCTGGGCCTGCTCTTCACGCCCCAGGGCATGATCCTCGGGCAGACCGTCCTCATCATTCCGATCATGACGGGACTCGTTATCACAGCTCTTGGGGGGATTGACCGGAACATCAGCGATACGCTGGTTGCCCTCGGGGCAACCGGATTCCAGAAGATCGTACAGATTGTTCGGGAAGCACGGTATGCAATCCTGAGTGCCGTTGTCCTTGGATTTGGCCGGGCTATTGCCGAGGTGGGTGTTGCGATGATGATTGGGGGAAATATCCGCGGGGAGACCCGGGTCCTGACAACCGCCATTACCCTCGAGACCGGCATGGGCAATTTTCCCTTGTCGATCGCCCTTGGTATCATCCTCCTTGCCGTTGCCCTGGTCGTTGTCCTGATCCTGAATCTCGTAACATCCGGGAAACTGGAAGATCTCGATAAAGTGCTGGGGGGATCGCCACGGCAATAGTTGAGATAAAGGGGCTTTCCCGGATCGCATCAGGCCATAAGATTCTTGATACTATCAACCTGGAGATCCGGAAAGGCGAGATCTTCACGCTGATCGGACCCAGCGGAAGCGGAAAGACAACCCTTATCCGGCTTATCGATCTCCTGGACCGGCAAACCTCAGGATCGATCCTCTTCAACGGGATCGATACCGGGGGCTCCGAGCAGGCAAGGCTTGCAATCCGCAGGCGAATGGGGATGGTCTTCCAGAAACCGGCTGTCCTGAACGTCTCGGTTGCAGAGAATGTTGGATTCGGGCTGAAATTCCGGGGGGCGGAGAGATCGGAGATAGAACGCAAGGTGAAAGAATCACTGGATCTCGTAGAACTCGCCCACCTTTCAGGCAGGAGAGCGGTCACCCTTTCAGGGGGGGAGATGCAGCGCGTGGCTCTGGCCCGGGCCATGGTCACCGAACCTGAGGTGCTCATCCTTGACGAACCGACAGCAAACCTCGACCCGGTCTCATCTGACACCATCGAGAACCTTATCCTCCGGATCAACAAGGAGATGCATACGACAATCATCATGTCAACCCACGACATGATCCAGGGGCAGCGCCTTGCCGACCGGATTGGCGTCATTATTTCAGGAAAACTTGCCCAGGTCGGTTCTACAAGTGACATCTTCTACCACCCGAACGGGGGCGAGATCGCCAGGTTCGTGGGGATCGACACTGCCATCAGCGGGGTAGTCCGGGATAACACCGGAGGACATGCCACAATCAGTATCGGGAGTGCACTTATTGAGGCGGTAACGCCGATCCCGGCCGGGAGGAGGGTTTCACTCTTCATCCGCCCGGAAGAGGTGACACTGATGCATGCCAACGAATTCCCCGGAAAAACCAGTATGCGGAATTACCTGAACGGAACGATTATCAGGATGATCCCGTATGGCCCGTTCATCCGGGTCATCGTTGACTGCGGACCCCGGGTGCCGGTCCTTATCACCCGGCGATCCTGCGAAGAGTTGGGTTTTACAACGGGTTCACCGGTTATTGCCGGGATCAAAGCCACTTCCATCCACGTGCTGGCCGAAGAGTGAGAATCCAGTCAATAAATTTATCAGGTTGTCTAAAGTAACAGTCAATGAGATTCGCTATGCCTATCGTTTTCACGGATATTCTGATTTATATCGGTATCGGGATCCTTACGTTTGCCATCGGTATGATCCTTGGGTACCAGCTCCTGATCATGCATTATACCAGAAGATTCATGATCGTGGCAAAGGAATGTTCCGACACGGACTCCGTTGTACCGATTATTGACGAACTCCAGCGGGAGACCTAAAAGGAGGAAAAGATATGGTTGATGTTCTTAGTTACACCCTGATTTCCGTAACCTGCCTCTGTTTCGGCCTTATTGTCAGTTTTCAGCTTGCCCATATCCATTACTGCCGCAAGCTCACAACGCTTGTCCGGCGATCTGTTTCCACCAAGACTATCGCCCCGGTCCTTGCCGAATACGAGGCACTCAGGCCAAAGAAATAGCCTGTTGTAAGTCCCCCTTTTTTATTCATCGTACCAGACGCATTCCCGTTCTGCAAAACCGTTCTGCAAAATTTTTTTATTCCCCACGCGGGAGGTTACAGACTCTAATACGAGCACGACGAATAATGAGACAATGCGCTGCATTGTTCTTGCAAGCGGGAGCAAAGGGAACTCGGTTGTCATCGAGGGAGAAGGGGGAAGCATCCTCATCGATGCCGGCCTGAGTGCAAAAGAGGCGCTTGTACGCATGGCCCGGGCGGGGGTTGACCCGGAACAGATCATGGCAATCCTCGTCACCCACGAGCATGGAGACCATATCCGGGGCCTGGATGTTCTTTCCCGAAAACTGGACCTGCCAGTCTATGCAACGGAAGGCACGCTTGCCGATTTCCTGAACCACCGGCGCACCTCCACAAAACCGCTGGAGAGCAGGGTATGCCGGTACCATGAACCATTCAGGATCGGGGATTTTTCGATCGAGCCCTTTGCCACATCCCATGATGCTGCCGAACCGTGCGGGTTCATTATTACCGAGGGGGACTGCCGGATCGGGTACTGCACTGACACCGGCATCCTGACCCAGCGGATGCATGACCTGCTCAGGGTCTGCGACGGGATCGTGCTCGAGAGCAACCACTGCCCCGATATGCTGGAGAACGGCCCCTACCCGGAATCCCTCAAGCGCCGTATCCGTTCAAAACGGGGGCATCTCTCGAACCCGGCAGCGGCAGCCTGCCTGCAGGGTTTTGGGAAAGATGTGCCGCAGGTCATCCTCGCTCACTTAAGCGAAATGAACAACACCCCGGATAAGGCGATGGGAAGCGCCCGGCAGGGCCTTGGCCTCTTTTACGAGGAAAGAAGGGTGATTGTCGCCAGCAGGGATGGCACTTCGGACGCACAGCCCCAGTGGATCCTACTGTAGCTATACACGTTTTCTGAAGCCGGTCGCGGAGCAGGTGCGAGTGAGCCAACGGTGCACGAAGCATGCGACGCGGTCAGCGATACATTCACAACACTCATTCCTGAGCGTAAGCCCCGCAAGTGTACCGGAGATTGCCCGGTACCGGGAACTCAGGGTTACACCAATTTTGGAGTGATACGAAGTGCCCTTTCTGAATCTGATGGCGCATCAACAATCCAAAATTAGTTACAGATGTATTTCTGATACTATACTAAAACCCCCGGGAGAGAGAGAATTGGACATCAGGTGGAAGAATACATTCAAGACTCTCGGTCCGGGCATCAGGTATGCACTTATCGCGTTGGTGTCATTTTCCGTTGCCCATTATCTCACGTTGCATGTTCTGAGTACTCCCCATTATACCCCGGTTGGTGCACTCTGGGCAACGATTACCGGGACAGTAGTTCTGGCTGATACCTATAGCAGTACTGTTGCAAAAGCCAGGCTCCAGGTACTCGGAGGTCTTGTCGGAGCGATTACGGGTTTCATCTACCTCTCATTCTTTCCCTTTAGCATTTTGGGGATGACGGTGATGATCATACTTGTCGTGTCGTTATGCCAGGTGACTAAATTGTCAGGCTATTCTCCCGGGGCAGCCCTGAACCTGGCAGTAATACTGATTTTTTCATCGATCAATCCTGAATTGGCGCCAATAACGAACAGCGGCCTGCGGCTTCTTGAAATGGCGATTGGGTGCAGCGTTGCCATAATCGTTGCACGGTTCCTGCCCGTATTGCCGGATGAACCGGTCATGAACGTGCTTCATTCACCGTAATGTAGGGTAACGTACTATTTCAGCCCCTGAATTCCGGAAAGATTCCGGAGTGAAAACTGGTAAAAAAATGCATGCTTAAAAAGTATTGTAAAAAAGGTCATCCGGCTTGGACCGGAAAACACGAACGCTCCAGAGTGGCGTTGCCCCGAACGCTCGTGGCACCCCGGTTGCAATTGTGCTGTATTACCCCAATGGGATCGTAGGTAATACAGAAATCGCAATCGCCCCCGCCCCCAATGGGAGCAGGGCTGGCGTAAAGGGGGGGATGATTATTAGAGAGAAATTAGGGGCTGGATTGGTACTTTACCCTTCATCAAAACGAGGAAACAATTGATGAGTTGAAAATCGAGCGCGATTGGCTCCGGCAACGGGTTACAAACGTGTCCGAAATAATTGCCAAGGATAGAAAGGAGTAATGCAAACATTTCTGATAAGGTATATTGCATGGTTGTTCTTCGAATAATTCAGGAGTTCAGTGAAATGTTACCACTATTTTTCAAAAAGAGATGGTCGTGACCAGCCGGTATCCGCAGGCCGGAAAACAAAACGTTAATCCATGCCCCAAAGCAACATCTCAAGCAAGTTACGCCATGCTCTTTATGGATTTTTCCCGGTGCTGCGAACGGCTCGAAGGAACTGCCGGCCGGCTTGACATGATTGCTATCATCAGCGAAGTCCTCCCCGGGCTCTCGGACGAAGAACTGCCGGTCTTTGTCCGCTTTGTCATGGGCAGGATCTTTCCTGACTGGAGTTCGCAGAAACTCGGGATCGGCCCGAACCTGCTCTACGAGGCGATCGGGTACGTGGCAGGAATAAGAAAAGAGGATGTGATCGAGCGGATAAACCGGACCGGGGATGTCGGCCAGGCAGTCGAGGAACTGCTTCTCGCCAAATCCCAGATGACATTCTTCCACGAGGAGCTTGATCTGGTCCATGTCTATAATGCCCTCATCAGTATTGCCGGCCAGGAAGGGAAAAAGTCCCAGCGGGAGAAACTGCTCGAAGTGCGCCGGCTCCTTGCCAATGCCCACCCGCTTGAGGGCAGGTACCTTGCCCGGATCATGCTCGAGGAACTCCGGATCGGGGTCGGGGAAGGAAGCGTGCGGGAGGCGGTTGCAAAGGCATTTGTTGTGGATTCAGCGCTCGTGGAGCATGCCATGCAGGCGCTCAATGACATGGGCGAGGTGGCCCGGCTTGCAAAAACCGGGCCGGATGCCCTCAAAGAAGTCCGCATCACCCCGTTCCACCCGTTGCGGATGATGCTTGCGCAGCAGGGCACTATTCCCGATATGATAGAAGAGCACGGGGAGATTGCCGCCGAGTTCAAGTATGACGGGTCCCGGTTCCAGTTCCACAAGAAAGGCAACTGGGCCCGGCTCTATTCCCGCAGGCTCGAGGATGTGACCGCAGCCCTGCCGGACGTGATAGAACAGCTGATGATGGCTACCGATCACGATGTGATCCTTGACGGCGAAGTCATAGCCGTAAAGGAGGGAAAACCAATGCCGTTCCAGTCCGTGCTGCGCAGGTTCCGCCGAAGGCATGATGTAGCGGAAGCTACCGTTGCGATTGAGATGGTCCCCAATGTCTTCGATATCCTCTATCTCGACGGTGAAACCCTCATCGACATGCCACTCTCCGAACGGCGGAAACAGCTGGAGAGCACGGTCCGGCAGTTCGTTGCACCGCAGGTACGGAGCGATGACGCAAAGGTAATAGAGAAGACCTACTCCGACGCCCTTGCCGCGGGTCATGAGGGGATCATGATCAAGGTACCCTCATCGCCTTATACGCCCGGGCAGCGGGGAAAGAACTGGATCAAGATCAAGCCCCAGGTTGATACACTCGACCTCGCAGTGATCGGGGCAGAATGGGGCGAAGGCAAACGGGCGCATGTTTTTGGATCGTTCCTCGTGGCCTGCCAGGATGCCGGAAAACTCGTGCCTTTAAGCAGGGTTGCCACCGGGTTCTCGGACGAGCAGCTGGCCGAGGTGCACGATCTCTTAAAAGAGAGCGTAATCCGGAAATCCGGAAAAGAAGTGACATTTGAACCCTCACTCGTTTTTGAGGTTGGGTATGCAGAGCTGCAGGCAAGCCAGAATTACGAGGGGGGTTTTGCCCTCCGGTTCCCGAGGTTCATCCGCATCCGGGATGACAAGGATCTTGCCGATATCGAGACTATTGAGAGCATCCGTGAGCGTTACAAGCGGCAGGCAAATTCGGCACAGGCGTTTCAGAACTGAAAAAGGGTGCGCTGCGCTTTCATCTCCGGAATAAGGGTGCTGTGGGATACCCAGCGGTCAGAGCCGGTTGCAACCGTGGCCCTCCGGACACCGTCGTCGAGTGATGCACAGGTCACGGGCAGGCCCGCCATCGCTTTCCGGGTTGCCTCCCGGATCACCCAGGTTCCAAGAGGCGCCCAGTATTCGTTCGAAATGCTCCGGATCACGACGATCCGGGCTGACTTGCGGATCTTCACAAGATATTCGCAGACTGCAAGCCGGGCAGAGTAGTACGCCCCGGAGATCGGGGAGTACCCGTTTTTCTTTGCATTTTCCCGGTCCTGCACAATAACTTCCTCGTCGCCCGCCCAGAGGGTATGTTTCCCCCAGATCTCGATCATCTCGTACCTATAATCCCCCGGGACAAGAAGGCAGACGATCCGGTTCCCGTAGATCTCCGCGGAAAAGACCGAGATCTCACTGATCGGCGGGAACCGGGCAATCTCCTTTTTGAGACTTTTCGAGAGAGTATCATCGACCGCGGTGATCGCCCACCGGGTGGGAACAAACGTGCGCCGTTTCCCAAGAAGCCCGGCCGTCATCAGCTTCGCAATCTGGTACACGTCGATATCCGACTCCATGAGGGAGACTGCGGCCTCGGTTGCCGGCAGGTCAGTGTCCGACGTGATCCGGTCCACCGCCCGCTCTACCCGGGCACTCCCTATCACGTCCATGGACCGGACCGACCCGGAGAAACCAACCGGCGCAACCGTACCATCGAAACTGAGGCTGAAGGCAACCGGTTTTGTGAACGCCACATCAACATCCAGCGGTGCTGTCGAGATCGCGATCTCCTGCAGGTTATCGGCAACCATGGGCAGGTGCGAGTTCCCGCGGATGGTGCGGGCACGGATCGCGACAATATCCTCGATCCCGAGGTCTTTCCGGATCCAGTCCGGCGGATTATCGGAATCGTTGATCATCAGGGGGCCGCCGGTCACATCCGGGTACCCGAAACTCCCGACAAAAACGGACGGGGCGGTTCCCTGGTAGCTGCTCACCGGCCTGATCTGCGTCTGGGTATGGAACCGGCTGACAATCGGGCAGCGGGGCAATCCGCACCGGCCTTTGCCTTTACATTCGGCGCACTGCATCATACCAGCGGGTACCGGCCCGGAAGTGAGAGAACGTTTTTGTGGATCTGCCTTGTCATGGACTCGCAGGAGCAATGAGCGTGGTTTTCACAAACCGGCTTTCCTGTTCAACAAAAGAGACGCGCCATCCCACATCATACCGGGCCCTGCACTCCGGGCAGATGAGGATGACCCGGAAGACTTCTTTTGTTGACTTGACAGGATTGTCCTTCATGGAATTCACGTTAAGAAAAGAGGTATGAAACCCGAGATCATATCCGCACGACGGGCAGATATGGAGCTCGTCAACCACCTTGATCATAGTAATGTCCCCGGGTTTTTCCATACGGTTCCTCCTCAAATCCGGTTTTTCCCTCTGCGCAGACGAGCCTGACGGCGTTCGCAGAGCGCGGTTATGATTGCGGCAGCGGTTTTCCTTCCATTGAATTCGGTATGGGCCGAACGGAAGGGACGGGGTGCGATCTTCATCGTCTCGGTAATCATCTTCTCAAAAAGATCCTTTGTAATCGTTCTGCCATCAATGACGGTACCTGCTCCAAGTTCCACGATCTTCCTGGCATTATTCTGCTGCTCGGGATGGTTTGGGTCTAAAATGATAAGGACAGGTTTTTCGAAGAGCAGGGCTTCGTGGAGCGTGGTAAGACCGCCGTGAACGATCGCGATCTTTGCCTGGGCGAGGTGCTCGTACAGGTTGGGGACGTACCCATGGGTAGCGAAGTTGTCCGAGGATTCCGGGAGGACGGGACCGGTATAAAAAACATCGAAGAACTCTTCCTTGTGCTGGTCGGCAATCGTTTTAAGCAGATTATACATCGGGAGCTTGTAGGGTTCGCCGCCGAAACTGGCGAAGATGGTCTTCTTGTCGTACACGAAACGAGAAGGATCGAAGTCGTAGAACGGGCCGGAAAATGTGGTGCGTTTCTCTTCGTTACGGGAGACCCGTATGTTATACTCGCTCACGGTATCCGGCGGGGGATAGTCCGGGATGGTGACATGGCTGGCGAGACGCAGGTAGCGCCGGATCAGGAGGTTCAGTACCATCCAGACCAGGTTGCTCCTGTGACCATTACCATTGAAATGGGTCTGGTTGGTGATGAAGACTACCGGGACTCTCCGGATCCATCCCGAAAAAATCCCGCCGTACATCGTGTCGCAGACAATACAGTCAAATTTATGGCGTTTGAGAAGCCGGCTTACCCCTGCTGCTGATTTGAGCAGGTCGAGGGGGATGGTACGGGAGCGCCAGAGGGTCTTTTTCAGGTTGAAAAAACCATCTACTCCTTCCAGGCAGACCTCGCGGTGAATGGCGTGAAGGTTTGCACACCCGTGCTGTTTCATGAAATCATAGGATTTGCCGTACGTGGCGTAATGGATGGTGTGGCCCTGCTGCTGCATGTAGTGCCCGAGATGGAAGCTCCGGGATGCATGCCCGAGCCCTTCACCACAGACAACAAAGAGGATCTTCATTGATTGCCTGCTTACAGGTTTGTTGTCGATACTGATGAATTGTTTAGTCCGGACTACAGACTCATGGGGGCGGGAGCACCACCGGGGGATCTTTCGGGGCTTCCGGAATGAGGACCCATGCAATAATATAGACGAGGATGCCGGTTCCGAGGGAGAGGATGGTCAGGGCTGCCCATATGAGCCGCACAACAGTCGGGTCGACATCAAGGTGCTCCCCGATTCCCGCGCATACCCCAGCAAGGATACGACCGTTCACCGGCCGGGTCAGTTGTTTCATACATAAATTAGGGATCTTTCCCATTTATTATATGACCTGCCGGGATGCCCGGCCAGGAGAGCCTTATTCGTCAGGCAATGCAAAGATGATACGGGAGCGTACATCTTGACAGAAACAGGACAGATAGAGATCGCCACGTTCGGGGCAGGTTGTTTCTGGGGCGTGGAAGCAGCCTTTATGAAAGTGGACGGTGTGGTCGGCACCGCTGCCGGTTACATGGGGGGTTTTTTAAAAAATCCCACGTACGAGCAGGTAAGTACCGGGGATACCGGGCATGCAGAGGTTGTTCAGGTCACCTATGACCCGGCCCGGGTCAGCTATTCGCAGCTTCTCGAAGTTTTCTGGTCAATCCATGATCCCACACAGCTCAACCGACAGGGGCCGGACGTCGGGGCCAATTACCGGTCAGTAATCTTTTACCATGATCCGGAGCAGGCAAAAACAGCGCGTGCATCAAAACTGGACCAGGAAGTATCGGGAAGGTTCGGGTTTGGTAAGATTGTAACAATCATCCAGCCGGCATCCGTTTTTTACCGGGCTGATGATTACCACCAGAAGTACTTTGAGAAACACGGTGGGCATTGTCACATCTGATATCTGTTTTCCGGCAGCTCGCGGGTATTAATACCGAAGCAGGAGTACGTGGAAGGTATGCAGTTATCTGACTCGATCCAGCTCATTGCAACCTTTGTCGAAGTGCTGATCGCGATCCTTGCCCTGCTCATCGCATGGCAGAAGAAGAAAATGTATGCAGGATTTATTGCGATCACGTTTGCCCTGTTTGTTATCTTCGATATCGACCGTATCTTTTCCCTGAATATCTCATCGGAATTTCACGCCATTATCTTCCTTATCGCGTGCCTCTCGATGTTATACGCGGTATGGCTGATAGGGAGCGAGCGGAAGAACTCCTGAATACCGTTTTACTGGAAACATACGGCCAAATAAGAATGAGAGAGAACAGCCATGTTTTTTTCGGCCCAACTCATTCCGGTTCACACACCCCCGCACACCCGCGCTGCAATCTCCACGGGAAGAGCCCCGTGCGCACAGAGATGATTCAGGATTGCTTCTGATCCCCATGCCATGCCAAAACACCCGATTAGAGCGCCGGTAAGGATCGCGAGAAAAACGAGGAGGGTACTCATTCCAAGCAGCTTTCCCGCAATGGAGCCCCGCACACCCCCGCTTCCCAGAACCGGCACCATCACCATCAGGACAATAGTAAAGAACCAGAGACCTGCAAGCCACTCGTGATCTGCGATGAACTGTTCTGTCGTCTTCGTGAGATCCGAGAGCAGCGGGCCAATGACAGGGATCCGGTATGCAAGATCGAAGTTCAGCGCCATAAACAGGCAGGTCTCGACATCGATCATGACGACAGAGAGTGCCATGTACCACCACGGAATTCCAAGAGCAATGCCAATGGGGATGACCGTCTCTTTTCCCGCAGGGGGAAGGATATAGGCAACCATGAGCCCGAGCATGGTTAAAAACAGGACACCGGGAAGCGTAACAGCCATTATCAGGATATGGATGGCGAGGACAAGGAATGGGGCAGCAAGGCAGATTGCCCGTCGGGACAAGCCTGCCGGAAGCGGGAGAGGGGTGTGGGGATCTGCCATGTCAATCCCACTATATACGAGAACTGATTTATACCTCTCGGGGGACGGGTACACACCCGGGCAGGGGGTTCACATCATAACCCGCATGACAACCCCGTGCATCTTTTCCGGGGGGAGGGTATAGAACTGGACAAAGGGCGGTGAGAGCTTCTTGATGATGCTGTAGAGCTTCCAGAAGGCCCGGTCACTCACGATGGTCTCGATTCCATAGAAGATCGTCTTTTCATCAATCCCCCGTTCCTGCAGTAATGCAACCACATCGATAACTTCCATATACCCGGAAGTGACCGTAAAGAGCTGCAGGCCTTCGGAGAGGTTCTTGTCGAGATCGGTTTTCACACCGAATGGCTTTTCCGTTGTGAGAATGCAGACCAGGACGTTATTCTCGTACATAATCTCGTTCTGGAAAAAGACCTGGCCGACATAGGGCGAGATGTTCCGGATATCGCTGATAAAGTAGAGCGCGGTTCCCCGGATCTTGGGAAGTGTTGCGTAACTCTCCTTAAACCGCTGCAGGAACTCATCGAGCCGGATGGGTTTGATCAGCTCATGGAGCCGTTCCTGCCCGCGGATGTAGGCAATGATGAGAATGAGGGGGATTGCAGCAAGGATGAACGAGAAGTATGCCCCGTGAGGGATCTTCAGCAGGGTTGCAATAAAGAAGAAAAAGTCAATCACTATCAGAACGCCGGCACAAAGCATCTTGACGGGATCTTTCTGCAGGAGGAAGATGAGGGCCATCATGATGGCCGAGATCATCATTGAACCCGAAACGGCCAGGCCATACGCTGCGGAGAGGTTTTCCGATGACCCGAACTCGAACATGACGACCAGGACTGCGACAAGAAGCATCCAGTTAACCGAATCGATATAGATCTGGGATCGCAACTCAGGGGAGGTGTACTCGATCTTCATCTTGGGGCAGATCCGGGTAGTCATTGCCTGGTACACAATCGAGAACATGCCGGAGATCATAGCCTGCGATGCGATGACCGTTGCACAGATGCTCAGGATGAGGAAAGGGATGTAGATGAGCGGGCTGATATGGTGAATCATCGAGAAAAGGACATTGTGGGTATTGCCGGTCATCAGGACATACGCGCCCTGCCCGAAATAACTGAGCACGAGGGCTGGGAAGACAAACATCCATCCCTTGACAATAGGTTCCCGGCCAAGGTGCCCCATATCGGCATAGAGTGCTTCTCCCCCGGTAACGCAGAGTATCACGGCGGACATGACAACAAGGGATCCCCAGCTGTTTTCAAGAAGGAAGTCGATCGCGTAAACAGGGCTTAAGGCATACAGCACCTGGGGTGCACTGATAATGGCAACCACCCCGGTGATTGCAAGGGTAAAAAACCAGATCACCATCACGGGACCAAAAGCCCAGGCAACCCGATCAGTTCCCCGCCGCTGGAACAGGAAGAGCATAACCGCAATAAAGGCCGCAATGATAAGGAGCACAAAACTGCTGGTTTCTTCAAATCCCGGGATCAGGAGAAGCCCCTCAACTGCCGAGAGGATACTGATAGCCGGGGTGATAACGCCGTCCCCGATAAAGAGCGCAACCCCGATAATCGTGAGGACCGAGACTGCCGATGCCGTAACACCGGGTTTTAAAAGAGTGTCAAGGATGGTCCGAAGAACGATCGTTCCTCCCTCGCCCTTGTCGGAAAGCGACATGGCGAGCCAGATGTACTGGGCCGTAATGATGATAAAAAGAGTCCAGGTGATGAGAGAGAGGAGCCCGAAGATGTTCTGTGCGGTAGGCAGCAGGAAGAGCAGGATAGCCCCCACCGTATAGATTGGGCTTGTGCCGATATCCCCAAAAACAAGGCCAAGGGATTTTATGATTTTAGAAGATGGTGTGGCATTATCGCCCATTACTCACTAGTCTGTCCTGAAACGTGTAAACCCTTTCGGATTTTCGCCAGTAATGCCGCATTTTGCCATTCCTGCAAATACATGCCATTCCGGCTCTGCCGCAACGTTCTGTACTATCTCTTCCCTGCAGGCTCCAGAAAGAAAATTTTCTATAAATAGAAAGAGAATGAACACAAGTCTATAAGCCGGTTTTCAGTGTTGGTTATCCAGAGAGCCGGTGAAGATAGTGAATGTGCGGGGGAAGGGGCAATGATGCAGATCTACAGGACAAAAAAAGATACAGAACCGACCGTCATCGAAACCGTGGATGCACCCATGGACGGTTCATGGATACGTCTGACCTGCCCCACCGAGGCAGAACTTTCCCATATCGCCGATACCTGTCATCTTCCCCTGGATTTCCTGAAAGCCGCGCTCGATGAGGAGGAGCGTCCCCGTATCGATTCCGATGAGGGCATAGTTCTGGTTGTTCTCGATGTTCCGATGAACACCGAGAACGAGGGGATCCGTACGCTCTCCACCCTCCCGCTCGGGATCATCATTACCGATTCCATTGTTGTTACGGTCTGCAGCCGGGTATCCCCAATCCTTGACGATTTCTCCGCGGGGAAGGTGCGGCATTTCCATACGGTCAAGAAAACCCGCTTCCTGTTCCAGATCTTCCACCGGAACGCCTCCTCGTACCTGCACCACCTGCGCCAGATCGAGCGATCGATCTCACGCATCGAAGTTGAACTGCACCGCTCGATGAAGAACGAGGAGCTCTTCCAGATGATGGAACTGGAAAAGAGCCTCATCTACTTCTCGACCTCGCTCAAGTCAAACGAGGCCGTGCTGGAGCGGATCCTGCGCACCAAGCCGCTGAAGATGTACGACGATGATGCCGAGTTTTTGGAAGACGTCATCATCGAGAACAAGCAGGCCATGGAGATGTCGCAGATTTACCTCCACATCCTTAACGGGATGACGCAGGCATTTGCAACCATCATCTCGAACAACCTCAACATCGTGATGAAATTCCTTGCCTCCATCACGATCATTATCGCCATCCCGACGATGATTGCGAGTTTCTACGGAATGAACGTCCTGGATCTTCCCTTGTCAGACAAGCCTCTTGCATTCGAGATCATCTTCGGGTTCTCGGTGATGATCTCAGTACTGCTTGGCATATTGATGTGGAGACGGAGGTTCTTCTGACCGGGCCCCATTTTCATCCAGGGGAAATCATGGATCAGCCTGCCCGCCTGGAATTATTCCGTCAATAACACACCCTTTTTTCAAACAGAAAAAAACCCTTTGAGGGGTCTGTTGCGTTCGCTCTTGGGAAAGATCGTAAAAACAAGAAATTTCTGTATGGGCCCGCTGAGATTCGAACTCAGGACCTCCGCCATGTCAAGGCGACGTCATAGCCAACTAGACCACGAGCCCTCGTAAGTCTGATGCTCTATAACATCTGTTCTGGTATTATTAAAAATTAGTGTACGCGAGTCCGGGCAGCCACGTTCCGGCCCGGTTACAATCCGGGCAAAAAATGCGGTGATTTTAATAGGAGAAGGCCCAAATGGCTGAATTGGTATACTATGACACAAGATGCACCTGCACTTGGACAACTCTTCATGTACGAGCATGACGCGAGCCGGCTCGAACTGTTTATCCGTATCGTGTACTGGATCATTATCGGTATCGTCCTCTGGGTTTACGGGCTGGTCTCGGCTATCTGCCTCATCATACAGTGGATCCATATCCTGATCCTCGGGCGGCGCAGCGAAGGGCTCTCAAACTTTGTAAAAGGCTACCTGGAATACATGGTTCACGTTATCCCGTACATGTACTTCATGACCGACCAGAGGCCCGGCATCTTCCCGGTACCCGTGAGAATCTACGAGGAAGCGTAAAAGAAAAAAATACCGCCGGCCCAAAACCAGCCGGCTCCCATTTTTAACAACATTGTTGACAACCATCGTTCCCCGATGAGGCCTTGTCAGTCATCTTCGATACTGATGATCTGCATGGGACAGAGATCCGCGGCATCCCGGACGCAGGGGATCACTTCATCTGATGGCACACCACTCCCGATCTCCCCATTGAGCCGGAATTTTTCTCTTACCTGGCTGAACGAGTCGTCGGGATTCTGTTCAAAAAAACCCGGGCATGCATCCCAGCATGACCCGCAGCTGACACAGGTTAAACGGTCGATTCTGACTTTCATGGCTGATCCCCGTTACCGGGGAACCCGTGAATCAGAACAGGGTTGCACCCCGGTAACACTTTTCCGGATACCTGTGCATGGGAACCCGGATGCATTAAAGATAATCCACGGTCACAAGAAGCCCTCCGGTGAAAGAGGTTCTGACAAAAGCGCATGTATTATTAGCCGTTAACAAGAGAAACCGGATATGCATCCAAAAGTCGCTATCTTCCACCATGTTTTCGGAGAACCGGCCGGCTATTTTGAAACGGTCTTCTCCGAGAATTCTGTTCCTTTCGAATATATCCGGCTTTTTGAGACCGGCGAAGTACCCCGAACCATCGATGCCACCCACCTCGTTTTTCTTGGCGGCCCGATGAGTGTCAATGACGAGAAAGAGTACTCCTGGCTGGCCCAGGAGAAGGAGCTCATAAGGCGGTCGGCAAAGACCGGCCAGAAAGTCCTGGGCATCTGCCTCGGGGCCCAGCTTATTGCATCGGCAAACGGTGCCAAAGTATACCCGTACATCCAGGAGACCGGCTGGCACACGCTCTCCCGTGCGGACAATGCGGGAGGTATCTTCTCCACGTACCCGGACCAGTTCCAGGTCTTCCAGCTCCATGGCGAAACGTTCGAGATCCCGTACCGGGGCCGGCTGCTCGCGTACGGGGACTTGGTCAGGAACCAGGCATTTACCTGCCGGAACGCACTCGGACTCCAGTTCCACCTTGAAATGACAGCAGAGATCATCCGGGACTGGTCAAAGGACCTGAGTGCCTTCCAGCAGGGTAAGATCGAGCGTGATACACCCCGGTATATTGCGGGAAGCAACCGGCTCTGCCGGAAGGTGGCAGAGGATTTCATTGGCTGCTGAAACCATATGAACGGGAAAATTATCTTTTTTACGGGTATCTTCCCGCAATTATCCTGCCGGACCCAATAGGGGTTTTGATCGAAGTCCGGTTGAAAAATGAAAATCAGGGTTTGATCGATCTGTGAGGGGTTTTCGATCGGGATCACGATCGCGGTGTAAATTTTAAAATCAAAGTCTGGTTGAAATAATGAAATCAAAGTCTGCCAAAAATTTTTCAATCAGGGTGTGGTTGCAAAAAGTTAAACAGACCTCCACAAGTCTGAAAATCCCATTTACATCGGAGACACGATCGGAGAGCATCATTGTCAATCAAAGTCTGCCAAAAATTTTTCAATCGGGATCTGGTTGAAAATATAAAATCAAAGTCCGGTTGAAAAATGAAAATCAGGGTTTGATTGATCCGTGAGCGGTTTTCGATCGGGATCGTGATCGCGGTGTAAATTTTAAAATCAAAGTCTGGTTGATTTGCAACCGGACTCCCCGCTGATGCAGGGTGCCCTGCCCCCCTCCGGCCCAGTCTGGGAGAGTCCCGGTATCGGATTCCGGTAATTGATCTACCGTTGGGGGGCAATCCGCGGGGGTTGGCAGGTGCATTACTCTGCTCCATCACCGGAAATGCGGTAAAATTGTCAGGCTAAAAAAAGGATGATTTCAGATCTTCTGGCTCGTTATTTTGGCAAACGTTGCGGTAAAGATACCGGGCATCGAGCGGATCTCGTCCATAACATCGGAGGGAACTTCGCTGTCCACGTTCAGGACCATGATCGCTTCCTGCTCGGGATTGATGCGACCGACCTGCATGCCGGCAATGTTGATGTTCTTCTTACCAAGGATCGTAGATGCCCGGCCGATAACACCGGGTTTGTCCAGGTGACGTGAAACGATAACGTAGCCTTCGGGGATCATGTCCATCGTGTAACCGTCGACCGCGACAATCCGGCTCCGGCCCTTGAAGAAGACGGTGCCGCTGACCGAGGTTTCGCCCTTGTCAGTCTTGATCCGGATCGTAATAAGGTTCTTGAACCCTTCTGACTCCTGGGTGACGGTCTCGCTGACCGTGATGCCGCGTTCCTTGGCAATAAACTCCGCGTTCACGATATTGATCGGCTGCTGGAGGATCGGGTCAAGAAGCCCTTTGAGCGCAAGCCGGGTCACAAACTTCATGCTTCCTGCATATGCGGAGAGTTCTCCACCGTAGATGCATTCCACGGAGGATAGCCTGCCGCCTGCGATCTGGATAGCAAAACGACCCATCTTCTCGGCAAGCTGGGCATAGGGATCCAGTACTTCCGCATGCTCCGGGGGAACCATGGGTGCATTGACCACGTATTTTGCCGAGCGGCCGTTCAGGACCTCGATGCACTGCTTAGCCACGGATACTGCGACATTCAGCTGCGCTTCGACAGTGCTTGCCCCGAGGTGTGGGGTGACTATGACTTGGTCAAGGGTCAGGAGCGGGGACTCGGTCGGGGGTTCTTCCTCGAAAACGTCGAGCGCGGCTCCTGCAACCTTGCCGCTCTTGATCGCATCGTAGAGCGCCTTCTCGTCAATGATACCACCACGGGCGCAGTTGATGATCCGCACGCCGTCTTTCATCGTGGCAATGCTTTTTGCATTGATGACATGCTTCGTCTCAGGGATAAGGGGGGTGTGGACCGTGATGACATCTGCGACTTTGAAAAGGTCTGCCATTGACATCATCTCAACGCCCAGCTGGGCAGCCCGTTCCTTGGTTATGAACGGGTCGTACGCAACGCACTTCATGTCCATGGCGCTCGCCCGCTTTGCCACCTCGCGCCCGATACGGCCGAAGCCGACAATACCGAGCGTCTTCTCGTTCAGCTCAACCCCCATGAACCTGGAGCGCTTCCACTCCTTCTTCTTGAGGCTCGCATTCGCCTGGGGGATGTTCCGGGCAAGCGACTGCATCATGGCCATGGTGTGTTCGGTTGCCGCAAGCGTGTTGCCCTCAGGAGCATTTGCAACAATGATACCCTTCCGTGTCGCTGCTTCCATATCGACATTATCCACACCGACACCGGCCCGGCCTATGAACTTCAGTTTTTTGCCGGCCTCGATCACCTTTGCGGTCACTTCGGTGCCGCTCCGGACAAGCAGGGCATCATACTCCCCGATAATCGTACAGAGCTCGTCTTCCTTGAGGTCGGTTTTGACGTCTACGTCAACGGCCGCCCGCAGGATCACGAGCCCTTCTTCCGCCAGCGGATCGCTGACGAGCACTCTTGCGTTTGCCATAAAAACCCATATATTATCAGCACCGGACTTAAAGAGGGTTATTCTTCCACTTTATCATCCCGGGGGTTTTCCTGAATAAAAGATACAAGGAGATACCGGGTTGAAGGGAATGTGCTTCCGGGGTTGCCTTCACCCGGGGAGAGGGGGTACCATCAGAAATTATGTAAACCGATTGGCAGGCCCTGACAAAACGGAGATTTCTGAAAAGCAGAAATTCCCAGTCGCCATCTTTTTGGCAGTTTACCGTGCGGATTCATTCTTACTCCGAAGTTCATTTTCACTTACTATGCATTTTTCATTTGCTGCAGTGAGATCTGCATTTGTCTGAATAAGGGCATGTTCTGCCGGCTTCTTGTCAGTTATATCCCTGATGGATTCAATAGCGCCGGTAATATTTCCGTGGATATCATACAGTGGGGATGTGATGAACCAGAGATACGCACCTTTTCCACCGCGGAGATTCTGGATGAATAATTCCGATATGAATCTGTCACCGTTTCTGGTAACGAACGGATACCGGTTCCGGGTCTCAGGGGTGTCGTCAAAAACAAGGTCTATCATGATCGGGCGTCTTTCCCCGTAGAACGGAATGCTGTACTCGTGATCCCCTTTTCCCAGCATATTTTCCGCAGGAACCCCGGTCATCTCTTCAATTGCCCTGTTCCATGCAATCACTTTCCCGGCCCGGTCAATGACAAACGTTGCATCCGGCAGGAAACTGATGATATCAGTCAGACGCTGTTCGGACAGCCGGAGGGCCATCTCTGCCTTCACCGTGCTGGTCACATCCCGGAAAATCACATACCCTGCAGGTTCGCCGTTCCATACAATCGGAATAGAGACAACATCCGCATCGATAACACTGCCATCTCTTCTGACAAACTTTTCCCGCAGAATCCCCTTGCTTTCTGTTACAGCGGCTTTCATACGTTCCTGAACCACGGCCCGATAATCCGGATGTACAAAATCGAGGACCGGAACACCGATTGACCGTTTTTCAGATGTGCCACCGAAAAGGCGGATCGCGGCGGTGTTGGCATATACTACCAGCCCGTTCTGGTGGATCACGATACCATCAAAAGAGGATTCAACCAGGGTCCGGTACTTCTGCTCACTCTCACTGAGGGCTTCTTCGGCCTTTTTCCGATCAGTGATATCCCGGATTGATTCAATCGCACCGACAATGTTTCCTGAATTATCATACAGTGGACTGGCGATTCCCCAGAGGTATGCCCCCTTCCCCCGATAGGTTCCCGGCACAGCAGATTCTGCTATCAGGATGTTCCCGCTTCGTTGAATATTCACGTAACGGGATTCGATAGTATCAAGGTTTTCAAAGATCAGATCAATGAGAACCGGCCTTCTCTTCCCATAAAACGGGATGGCATACTCATGGTTGTCCTTTCCGAGCATATCACCGGCTCCGATCCCCGTCATCTCTTCCATTGCCTTGTTCCAGGTAATGACCCTGCCGTCCTTGTCAATGGCAAATGTCGGGTCGGGCAGGAAGTTGATGAGGTCGCTCAGTCTCCGCTCGGACAACTTCAGCGCTTCCTCCGCTTTTTTACGCTCGGTTATATCGCGGATCGTTCCCTGGAAACCGGTAATATTTCCGTCAGGATCATACATTGCTACTGTCGTGATCAGCGTGTGGATCACCGAGCCATCTTTCCTGCGCATATCAACGGGAAACTCCCGGGAAAAACCCTGATCGATGATGAGACTGGTGTGTTTTTCCCGCTCTTCCGGATTTGCGTAGAGGTCCCGGACATTCACCCGCATCAGTTCTTCTAGATCCGAATACCCGAATAATTCCATGGAGGCATCATTGAGATCGATCAGGCGCCCGTCTTTTAAGGTCATGAAAACGCAATCCCTTGACGTCCGGAAAAACCGGCTGTATTTTTCCTCGCTCTCTTTCAATGCCTCTTCGGCCCGTTTGCGCTCGGTTATGTCCCGTAAAACTCCGTATATCCCGGTAACTGCTCCGGTCTCATCCCGCTGGGAAATACTGCTGCTTTCAATCCAGATATGCCTCCCGTGGGGATCAGAAACCCTGAATTCGTTGGTGATCTTCCCCCCTGAGGAGAAATGCTTCCGGAAATTCTGAATTACCGCGTTCCGATCTTCGGGAATAATCAGGGAAAAAACGGGACGGGACAGGAAATCTTCCTGCTTATATCCAAACCGTAAAACCTGAGGTCCGATATAGGTGAAATTGCCTTCCGCATTCAGCGAATAGAGGATATCATAGGTATATTCGGTAAGCCTGCGGTATTTTTCTTCACTTTCCCGGAGTGCATTTTCGATCTCCTTTTTTTCGGTCAGGTTTTCAAGGAACAGGATAACCCCCCGGGAAAGATCCTGAAACCGGGTGGGTGTAATGGTTATTTTGAACCAGGTGTCCCGGGCATCCGTTTTTTTTATACAGATTTCCCGATGGTTTTCTTTTCCCATCATTGCGGTATATGCTGAGGGGATTATTTCAGGATCCAGAAACAGATCCGTTGGAATATCCATCAGCCGGGTATGCAGGACAGCGCTTTTCGGGAGTTTGATATAATGTAGGAAGGCATCATTCGCCTGAACAAGCCGGAAATCCTGATCAAGAGTAATGATAAAATTTGATGAGAATTTCATCAGGTCCGGAAGGGGTACCTGCTGGGCCAGGTAAAAGACTTTTGATCTTCCATACATGGTGAACTCGACTTCTTCTTTTGCCGTAAGTATGTCGAGCAGCCGGGCAACAGAATTCCTGTTGATGGATAATTGTTGCGAGATTTCCCGGATTATCATACCTCTTCGTTCGTTTTTTAAGAGTTCTTTTATTCTTGATAAATCATCCATGGTGATTGCGCTCTTTGGCCTAGTCCCAATTATACCACATGATGATTATATTCAACCTTTATGATCTGCATTTTCAATGCAAGGCATTAAGGGCAGCATATCGCTTTGCGATTTTTATTAATTCCATTAAATACATTTTTTAATAAACGGATTTTCTCCGTTTAGCAGGTTTGGGGGTATTTTGATTGAGGATTCGTCCAGTTAGTGGAACGGCTACCCGGAACTTCACGATGAGGACAGAACGGAGTTGCATGCAGCGGGAGTTGTACCGATACCGGTGGATCCTGACGGGACTCTTCCCCGGGACATTTCATCACATCCTGCAGAGGAGCGTGGTGCCGCGGGAGACGGCCCGGTTATGACATCCAGAGGTCAGAAGGGATTGTGTTTATGCAGAAACAAAAAATGAAACATGACGATGCAGTATCACAGGTTGTTGCCGTTGTGCTCCTGATAGTCCTGTTAGCCGGACTAGCTGTAGTTACCGCGGGACTGGTCTTGTCACCGTCAGTTATTGATCAGTTACCGATCGCGGGTATCGGGATCGAGAAAACAGGACGGACAATCTCATTATCCCATTATGCCGGGGACATCCTTCCGCGTGAAAATTTTAAGATCTTTGCGGATGGAACCGATATTACTGACAAGGTAACCAAACAGGGCGGGAATAACTGGAATTCATGGAGTGCCGGTGAAACCCTTGAATACCATGCATCGCCGTTCGAACCGGTCCCGAAACAGGTAACGGTTGTCTATTTTGGTACGAGAAATACCCAGTTTTTACTGGCCGGGAGGGGTTCCGGGGGATTTTTTTCTTCCAATGACTGGGGAGACCAGGGGAAAATATCTGACACCACCTTCCCGGTAGTTCAGGTGCAATCACCCAATGGCGGGGAGACCATTCCCGCAGGGGGTCAGCAGGCCATAACCTGGACTGCAACGGATAATATTGGCGTTACCGCAATTGACCTTGAATATTCCCTCGATAACGGGGCTGCCTGGCAGACGATAGTAACGGGGATTGTCAACACGGGGTCCTATACCTGGACAACACCGGCCACCGCTTCCAACCAGGTACGGGTCCGGGTCAGTGCCTATGACGCCTGCGTCAATGGCGCACGGGATATAAGCGATAATGTCTTTACCATTCTGCCGCCTCTGGTCGCGGCATTCCATGGCACGCCGACATCGGGTGTATTGCCCCTGACCGTGCAGTTCACGGACGATTCAACCGGGGGTCCCACCGGCTGGGCTTGGTTCTTCGGTGACGAGACGTATACCCAACCGTGGACACAGCAGACGACAGCTGCTGCATGGTCGGCACGAAGTGTTTTGAGCAGCGTGGTCATGCCGGACGGCAGCATCGTACTCATGGGCGGTCAGAGTAACAACGGGAAGATGAACGACGTGTGGAGGTCAACGGATAACGGAGCAACGTGGACACAGATGACTGCAAGTGCCGGATGGTCGGCACGAAGTGTTTTGAGTAGCGTGGCTATGCCGGACGGCAGTATCGTCATGATGGGGGGTCAGGATAGCAGCGGGTATTATCTGAACGACGTGTGGAGGTCAACGGATAACGGAGCAACATGGACACAGGTGAACGCGGGTGCCGGGTGGTCGCCCCGGATTTATCACACCACCGTAGTGATGCCGGACGGCAGTATCGTACTGATGGGAGGTACTGACGGTTCCTTAAAGAACGATGTATGGAGATCGACTGACAACGGGGCTTCGTGGACACAGGTGAATGCGAGCGCCGGATGGTCGCCTCGGAAATATCAGAACAGCGTGGCTATGCCGGACGGCAGTATCGTCATGATGGGGGGTTCTGACGGTTCCTTAAAGAACGATGTGTGGAGATCGACTGACAACGGGGCTTCGTGGACACAGGTGAATGCAGGTGCCGGGTGGTCCCCACGGATGTACCAGAACAGCGTGAAAATGCCCGACGGCAGTATCGTACTCATGGGCGGTTACGATGGGACCTACAGAAACGACATGTGGAGATCGACAGATAACGGAGTGACGTGGACGCAGGTGAACGCAGGCGCCGGGTGGACGGGCCGTGCCGGTTCCAACAGTGTTGCATTGCCCGACGGCAGCGTTGCGCTGCTTGGCGGTTATAGCGGCACCTATAAGAATGACGTCTGGGGCCTCCAACTCGCTGATTCCGCGTCAGCGACGCAGGGCCCTTCGCATACCTATTCCGTGGCAGGGACCTATACGGTGACCCTGCAGGTATCCAATGCCTACGGGAGCGACAGTACACAGAAGATCGGGTATATCACGGTCACAAACCCGTAACCGACACACAAACTCATAGAGCCAGAGGGCGTAAACAAAATGACCCGCATCCTTTACCTTGATGATGAACCTGCCCTTCTCGACATTGGAAAGACCTACCTTGAACTAAAGGGAGAATTCCGTGTTGATACCGTCAGGACATTCGAAGAAGCCCGTGATAAAATCCTGTCCGGGTCGTATGATGCAATCATCTCCGATTACGAGATGCCGGGAGTCAGTGGGATTGATTTTCTTAAATATGTCCGGGCCTACCACAACAATCTCCCGTTCATCCTCTTTACCGGCAGGGGCAGGGAAGAAGTAGTGATCGAAGCACTCAACAATGGCGCAGATTTCTATCTCCAGAAAGGCGGGGCCGCGAAACCCCAGTTTGCAGAACTGAAGCACAAAATACGGCTGGCGATCGAACGGAGACAGGCCATTGACGAGCTCAGCGAATCGCGGCAGCGAATGACCGACATCATCGACCACCTTCCGGATGCCACCTTCGCCATCGATCTTGAAGGAAAGGTCATCGCATGGAACCGGGCAATGGAAGAGATGTCGATGATAAAAAAAGACGATATCCTGGCAAAAGGCGACCATGCCTATGCCCTCCCGTTTTACGGTATAAGACGCCCCATACTCCTCGACCTTATTCTGAGGTACGACCCAGAGATAGATAAGAACTATTCCCATATTCTCAGGAAGGACGGGAACCTGATCTCGGAAATCTACAGCCCACTCTTATTCGGGGGACGGGGGGCCTTTGTCTGGTTCATCGCATCCCCGCTTTATGATACGCATGGCACCATCATCGGGGCGATTGAATCCGTCCGTGATATCACCGACAGGAAGAAAGCTGAAATGGCGCTTCGTGAAAGTGAACAGAAATACCGTGCTATTCTTGATAATATCCAGGACGTTTTTTACCGGACTGATCGTGATGGTAACCTGATCATGGCGAGCTCGAGCTGGGCAACATTAAGCGGCTTTGGATCGCTGGATGAGTGTATAGGAAAGAACATTGCCGTGACATTCTACAAGGACCCGGACCGTCGAAAGGATTTGCTTGATGCCCTCTATATGAACGGTTCGGTCAGCGATTTTGAAATAGTACTCAAGAAAAAAGATGGTTCACCGCTGTACATTTCAACCAGCAGCCACCTGTATTATGACCAAACCGGTGCCATAGCTGGAATCGAAGGACTTTTCAGGGATATCACCGAGCGAAAGCAGGCAGAGAAGAACCTGCAAAAAATGAACGAAGAACTCCATTCAGCATACGAGCAGCTGACCGCGACTGAAGAAGAACTCAGGCAGAACTATGAGGAACTCAATAACAGCCAGCAGCTTCTGCGACAGAGCGAAGAGCGGTTCCGGAATGTTATTGAAGACCAGACAGAATTCATCTGCCGGTTTACCCCTGATGGGACGCTCACCTTCGTCAACGGTGCGTATTGCCGGTATTTTGGTCTTGACCGTGAATCATGCATTGGATCCCACCATACAGTCAGTATACCCCCGGAAGACGTGCCGCAGGTGAAGCAGCACTTTTCAGCGTTCTCCTTTGAGAGCCCGGTAGCGCTGATCGAACACCGTATCCGGATGCCGGACGGGGAAACAAGGTGGCAGAGGTGGAGTGACCGGGCGATCTTTGGTCAAAACGGGAAGATCACTGAATTCCAGTCCGTTGGAAGAGATATTACGCAGCGAAAGGAGAGAGAAGAGAACCTGCAAAAAATGAACGAAGAACTCCATTCAGCATACGAGCAGCTGACCGCGACTGAAGAAGAACTCAGGCAGAACTATGAGGAACTCAATAACAGCCAGCAGCTTCTGCGACAGAGCGAAGAGCGGTTCCGGAATGTTGTTGAAGACCAGACCGAATTCATCTGCCGGTTTACCCCTGATGGGACGCTCACCTTCGTCAACGGTGCGTATTGCCGGTATTTTGGTCTTGACCGTGAATCATGCATTGGATCCCACCATACGGTCAGTATACCCCCGGAAGACGTGCCGCGGGTGAGACAGCACTTTTCAGCGTTCTCTCCTGAGAACTCGGTTGCGGTCATCACACACCGTATCCGGATGCCGGACGGGGAAACAAGGTGGCAGAGGTGGAGTGACCGGGCGATCTTTGATCAGTACGGACAGATTACCGAATTCCAGTCGGTTGGCAGGGATATTACACGCCGGAAGGAGATCATTACCCGGAGAAAGGAGGTAGAAGAAGCGCTTCGCGAAAGTGAGGTGAAGTACCGTTCCATCCTCAATAACATCCAGGATGTCTTTTACCGTACTGACCGCGACGGAAACCTTGTTCTGGCAAGCCCGAGCTGGGCATCCATGATCGGCGGTGATTCGCTGGACGAGTGTATCGGGAAAAACATTGCCGAAACATTCTGGATGGACCCGGAAAAACGAGTGGATTTTGTCAACGCCATCTACAGAAACGGATCGGTCAGCGACTATGAAGCCGTACTGAAAAAGATGGATGGAACGCCATTATACATCTCAACCAACAGCCACCTGTACTATAGTGAATCCGGTGCCGTTGCCGGGGTTGAAGGTCTCTTCCGGGACATTACCGGGCGAAAGCAGGCTGATGAGGCACTTCTCCGGAAGAACGAAGAACTCCATTCTGCCTACGAGCACCTGGCCGCTGCCGAAGAGGAACTCCGGCAGAACTATGAGGAACTCATAAACAGCCAGCGGCTGCTCCGGCAGAGCGAGGAAAAATACCGCCGGTTTTTCCGGACGTCAAGGGACCCGGTCTTCATAACCTCAAAAGACGGGAAATTGCTAGATCTCAATGATGCCCTCGGGGAGTTATTCGGGTATTCGGAACAGGAACTGATGCGGGTGAATGTCCGGGATCTCTATGCCAATCCTGAAGATCGGGAAAAACACATCAGTCTCATCATCGATCAGGGATTTTCCCGGGAATTTCCCGTGGATATGCGCAGGAAAGACAGCTCGGTGATCCACACGCTCATCACGTCGGTTGCCTGGCATGATACGGAAGGTAATGTCGCCGGTTTCCAGGGAACGATCCGCGACATCACCGAACGCAGGAGGGCAAAAGAGGCACTCAAAGAGAAAGAGGCATTCCTGAATTCGATCTTCCATGGTTCGCCGGTCCTCCAGTTTGTGGTTGACCGGAATCACAAGGTAGTATCCTGGAACCGGGCTCTTGAGAAATACACCGGAATTCTGGCAAAAGAGGTTATCAACACCGGCCAACACTGGAAACCCTTTTATCCAGAACCCCGGCCATGTCTTGCAGATCTCCTTGTGGATGATGCTGTCGGGAGCCTGCCGGAGTGGTATGAGAAAAAGATCAACAAATCCTTGATCGTAGAAGGAGCCTTTGAAGCCATAGATTACTTCCCATCCGTGGGAGCTGCGGGAGCCTGGCTCTATTTCACCGCTGCACCCGTCCGGGACGCACATGGCACTATTACCGGGTCAGTCGAGACGCTGGTGGATATCACCGAGCGTAAAATGGTAGAGAGATCATTGCAGAAGGTGAATGAAAAGCTCAATATTCTCAACAGCATCACCCGGCACGATATTCTCAACCAGATCATGGCATTGCGTGCCTATATTGGACTCACCAGAGATAAGACAACAGATAAGGAAATTCTGGCATATATTGACAAAAAAGATGAGATAACACAGACAATCCAGAAGCAGATCGAATTCACCCGCAATTACCAGAACATCGGGGTACATGCACCGGAATGGCAAGACCTGGCAGAGGTAATTGGATCCGCAGTCAGCCAGCTGAAACCGCACGGAATTACAGTCAATATCGTGGTTGCAGGTGTAGAGATTTTTACAGATCCACTTATCGAGAAAGTTTTCTATAATCTGATGGAAAACACTCTCCGCCACGGGGGATATGTAACCCACATGGATTTTTCCTGGCGGGAAGCAGAAGACGGGCTAATCATTGCCTATTGCGATAATGGTGCCGGGATCACCATAACTGACAAGGATAAACTCTTCCAGAAAGGATTTGGCAAACATACCGGTCTTGGCCTCTTCCTCTCCCGCGAGATCCTGTCTATCACCGGCATTACCATTACCGAGAACGGAGAACCCGGTACAGGCGCCAGGTTTGAGATGACGGTACCGAAGGGGTCGTACCGTTTTTGCAGCGTTCAAGGAGGACCGGCTGTATGAACCTGACGAGCGATCCGGTCACACTCTTCAATTTTATATTCTGCATCCTTATTGTCATCGTCAGTATATGGGGGTACAGGAAAACCGGGAGTTACACTCCCCTGTCTATCGGTGCAGCCTTCGGGCTTTTCGCGATATCCCATGCCGCAACCCTTCTCGATCTGGCAGTCCCGTTTCGATCCGAGCTGCTCTTCATCCGGACTACCGCGTATATTCTGGTTGTCGCCGGATTTTTCCTTCTCACGCTCGACATCATACAGCGGAAACTGGCGGAGAATGCCCTGCGTGAAGTGCATGACGGGCTGGAGCACCGGATTACAGAACGTACCCGCGAACTTGCGGTTGCCAACGAAACTCTCCAGAATGAGATTATCTCCCGGAAAAACGCAGAAGAGGAGGCCCGGTTATCCGAACGCCGGCTCATGGATATCGTCAATTTCCTCCCGGATCCCACTATGGCCATTGACGTGGACGGGACGATCATCACCTGGAACAGGGCGATCGAGGAGATGACCGGGAAGAGGGCGGAAGATATGCTCGGAAAGGGTGATTACGAGTTTGCACTTCCGTTTTACCAGAAACGACGGCCGATGCTGCTGGATTTTGTCCTGAAACCCGAAATCGAGATTGATGAAAAATATTCCGACATCATCCAGAGATCCAGGGATGTTCTCATTGCTGAAACCTCCCTGCCACAGCTGCAGGGAAGAAGTGTTGTCCTGTGGGGGAAGGCAAGCCCACTCTATGATTACAAAGGAAATATTACCGGAGCCATTGAATCGATACGGGATATTACCGAAAGGAAACGCAACGAGGAGACAATAAAGCAGGTGAACAGGAAATTAAATCTCCTCTCCGGTATCACGAGGCATGATATCAATAACCAGCTCTTTGCACTGCAGGCATACATTGAGCTCTCCAAGAGATCTCTTGGAGATCCTGCACTCACATCGGAATATATTGCAAAGCAGGAGAAGATCGCAAACACCATTGCCCACCAGATCAGCTTCACCAAGCAGTATGAGGATCTGGGAGTGAAGGCTCCCGCATGGCAGAATGTGAACAGAATTATCAAATCCGTTATATCCCGGCTGCCGATGCGGAACATCTGTGTTAATGAGGGATATCCTGACCTGGAGGTATTTGCCGATCCGCTGCTGGAAAAAGTGTTCTATAATCTAATCGATAATGCCCTCCATTATGGGGGAGAACAGATGACTTCGATCCATGTCAGGAGCCGG
Source organism: Methanoregula sp. (assembly GCA_041645355.1). Classification (GTDB taxonomy): domain Archaea; phylum Halobacteriota; class Methanomicrobia; order Methanomicrobiales; family Methanospirillaceae; genus Methanoregula. Next base: position 26,676 of record JBAZQF010000001.1, on the reverse strand, counting down.
ATAGAAAACGGGGTGCTGACCCTTGTTGTGGAAGATGACGGGACTGGCATCACCGCTGAGGATAAAACACAGTTATTTACCAAAGGTTTTGGTAAACATACCGGTCTTGGCCTCTATTTGTCCAAGGAGATTCTTGCCATGACGGACATCACCATCAACGAGACAGGTGTACCGGGCAAAGGTGCCCGTTTCGAAATGACGGTCCCGGACGGGACGTACCGGTTCACAGGAAAATCCTAAAAAATTCCCGGCCCGGGGGATCAGCATCTCCCGCTCTTTATTGGTGGGGCATTTCCTAAGAAGGAATATATATTCGATAACCAAATGGAGGTTTGACTAGGTTCTCTGCCCACTCCGACTGACGGGTGTTGGAATTGAGTGGCATTGTGTCACAAAATTACATTATTGGAGGAGCTGCGGCAGCAGTACGATGAGATGAAAAAGCGCACGGATCCTTTTCGTGATTCAGAGATATCCTACCAGACTATTTTTGAAAATACCGGGACCGCAACCGTCCTCCTTGAAGAGAATACCGTCATTTCTCATGCAAATGCGGAATTTGTCCACCTCTCCGGTTATCCGGTTGAGGAGATCGAGGGAAAAAAGAGCTGGACAGAGTTTGTTTTTCAAGAGGACATGGACTGGATGCTTGCCCAGCACGATTTAAAAAGGGAGAACCCAACAGCAGCCCTCCGGAATTATGAGTTCAGGTTCGTCAGAAAATCCGGTGAGATCCGAAACATCTTCCTGACAATAGATATCATACCCGGGACGAAACGTTCCGTCGCATCTCTTGCTGATATCACAGAGCACAAACGGGCAGAAGAGGCATTAAAGGTGAGCGAAGCCCGATTGAACTCCATTGTACATGGCTCACCCATGCTGCAGTTTGTCATTGATAAAGATCACCGGGTTATTTCCTGGAACAAAGCGATCGAGGAATACAGCGGTATAAAATCAGCAGATATCGTTGGTACCCGGGATCTGTGGAAGGCGTTTTACGAATCCGAACGGCCCGTCCTTGCCGACCTGCTGGTGGATGAGAAGATAGAGCTCCTTCCCGAATGGTATCAGGGAACGATCACGAAATCCCGGTTCGTTGACGGAGCTTACGAAGCTACCGATTTCTTCCCGAAGATGGGAGCGAACGGAAAATGGCTGTACTTTACTGCAGCACCAATCCGGGATCCGGCGGGAAACATTATCGGTGCAGTGGAAACCCTCGAAGATATCACTGAACACAAGCGGGCGGAAGAGGCACTCACCGAGAGCGAGGAAAAATACCGCCGGTTTTTCAGGACTTCAAGAGATAGTGTCTTCATAACATCAAAAGACGGGCACTTTATCGATTTCAATATGGTCCTCGTCAAATTATTCGGCTATTCAGACCAGGAACTGCGGCAGGTAAAGGTCGAGGATCTCTACGCCAATCCGGAAGAGAGGGTAAACCATATCAATATTATTGCAGAACGCGGCTTTACCAGGGAATTTCCCGTTGATATGCGCAGGAAAGACGGCTCGGTTATACATACACTGATCACTTCCGTTGCCAGGTATGATGAAAAGGGCAATGTTATTGGTTTCCAGGGAACGATCCGCGACATCACGGAACATAAAAAGGCGGAAGAGGCATTAAAGGAAAGTGAGGCACGCCTGAATTCCGTTATGCATGGTTCGCCCATGCTTCAGTTTGTCATCGATAAAAATCACCGGGTCTTCTCCTGGAACAAGGCAATCGAAGAATACAGCGGTATAAAAGCCGAAACGGTTGTGGGTACCACGGACACGTGGAGGGCATTTTACGAATCAGAACGGCCCGTCCTTGCTGACCTGCTGGTAGATGAGAAGATCGAACTCCTTCCCGAATGGTATCAGGGAACGATCACAAAATCCCGGTTCGTTGATGGAGCCTACGAAGCTACCGATTTCTTCCCGAAGATGGGAGCGAAAGGAAAATGGCTGTATTTCACTGCTGCGCCAATCCGGAATACAAAGGGCACCATTATCGGTGCGGTGGAAACTCTTGAGGATATTACGGAACGCAAACAGGTAGAAGAAGCGTTAAAGGAAAGTGAAGCACGCCTGAACTCGATTGTGCACGGCTCGCCCATGCTCCAGTTTGTTATCGATAAAAATCACCGGGTCTTCTCCTGGAACCGGGCAATTGAGGAATACAGTGGAATAAAATCGGCAGACATCGTTGATACCCGGGACCAGTGGAAGGCTTTTTACAATACAGAGAGGCCGGTCCTTGCTGACCTGCTGGTGGATGAAAAAACGGAGCTCCTTTCCGAATTATACCCGGGAAAATTCAATAAATCCCGGCTTGTTGACGGGGCCTATGAAGCAACGGATTTCTTTCCGAAGATGGGAACATGCGGAAAATGGCTGTACTTCACTGCTGCACCAATCCGGGATGCAGCGGGAATCATTATCGGTGCAGTGGAAACCCTTGAAGATATCACGGAACGGAAACAGGCGGAAGATGCCCTGCTCCAGGCAAACAAGAAGATTACGTTACTGAACAGTATTACCCGGCACGATATCCTTAACCAGATCATGGGATTGCGGGCCTATCTTGAACTCTCAAAAGAAGATATAACGGATAGCGAGATTTTATCCTATATCGCAAAAGAGGAGCAGATTACTCAGTCCATCCAGGAGCAGATCGACTTCACCCGCACCTACCAGGATATCGGGGCACAGGCACCGAAATGGCAGATCCTGGCAGAAGGAATAGGCACTGCAATACGGCAGCTGAATCCCCCGGGAGTGGATATCAAAGCTGATGTCGATGATGTGGAGATTTTCGCTGATCCCATTATGGAGAAGGTCTTCTACAACTTAATGGAGAACTCCCTGCGGCATGGCGAACACGTGACCCGGATGGAGTTTTCCCGGAAAGAATCTGGAAACGGGCTCATCATTACCTATTCTGATAACGGGGTCGGGATTACGGCAGCGGATAAGAAAAAACTCTTCCGGAAAGGGTTTGGCAAACATACGGGTCTTGGCCTGTTCCTCTCCCGCGAGATCCTGTCAATCACCGGCATAACCATTACCGAGAACGGAGAGCCGGGAAAGGGTGTCCGGTTCGAGATACTGGTGCCTGAGGGGGCGTACCGCCAGAGGGCCCGGTGACGGGCGGACGTGTTCCATGTCCTGAAGGCATGGAAAAACGATAAGACAACGCGCAGGAATGTTATGGGATTCTGCCAGTGAGATCAAGACCGTGTAGGTCCCTGCGCAGACGGGCCGTACAAAGAATATCTGTTCTACAAAAATATCCGAATGTTCCTAAAAAAAAGAGGTTTGGGAAGACCGGCTCCGGTTTCATAATTAAAAACCTGACTCCCAAAGAATGAAAAAAACATTTCTGCCCTCAAATGCCCGTAAATTATTTTCGAGGCCTGTGCAGGAATCGGGGCACAAAAGTATATCATATATTCAATCATGCATGGTAGCATAGCGCCTTTGAGTTTTCATAATTGATTTATGTGGAGACAGGATGAGGGACCCTTACCGGCGCCGGCTTGCGATAAAATTGGGCAGGACCTTTGACAACCGGGGTATTTCACTTCTGATTGTTCTGAGCCTTCTCATCGGTCTTCTATGGATTGTACCTGTCGCAGCCCAGCAGAGCCAGGTGCCGGTCAACGGACCCTCTCCTGCGATGCCGGCAAACCTCACAGCACCGGGATCTGTTACCTTTACCCACATGCCCGACCCTGGCGCACCGGTCACCGGGCCGGCGGTGCAGGACCGGCAGGGATTCATGTGGTTTCCCACAGAAGCCGGCCTGGTGAAATACGGGCCGTACGGGCCGGTTAAAATTTTTACCACCAAGAACAGCGCCATTGCCAATAACTGGGTTACGGAGGTGTATCTGGACCGCACTGGCCAGCTGTGGATGGGTACGGTAAGCGGCATCAGTCGCCTCGACCCACAGACCGAAGAGTTCGTCACCTATCATAAAGACCCGGCCAACCCCGATACCCTGAGCGGCGAGAAACTGGTCATGCTGCACTACCACCAGGGGATTCTGGAAGACCGGGCCGGTTTCATCTGGTTTGCCACTGACAACGGCCTCAACCGCTTTAACCCCGTCACCGGAAAATTCACGAGCTACCTGCACACCCCGGGTGACCCCGCCAGCATCAGTGGCAATGAGATCTCATCCGTGTATGAAGACCGGGCCGGCAACCTGTGGGTGGGCACGATTGGGGCCGGGCTGGAACGGTTCAACCGTACCACCGGCACATTTACCCATTATCGCCATGATCCAGGCAACCCCGCCAGCATCAGCGCAGACACCATCTACACCATCCATGAAGATCCCGAGGGCATTTTGTGGATTGGCACCCAGGACGGCGGCCTCAACCGTTTCGACCCGGATACAAACGTGTTCCGGCCCTACAAGCGTCCGCCGTTATCCGGATCAGATAAGATAAATGCCGCCGACTCCCGCTATCCCCTGTATAACACCGTTGATCACATCTTTGAAGCCGGGCCAGGCCGCCTGCTTGTTGCCTACGGCTATACCAGCGGCAACGGCCTGTCGGTATTCGATGAAGAATCCGGAACCTTCACGCATTATCTCCCCAGCAAAGACGACACAGGCAGTCCGTATGCCGGCACGGGTATGGGCTTCTCCCGCAGCACCGATGGCACAATCTGGATAAGTTACCTGACAGGGATAGACACCATTCAGCCGGGCAGCTCCCGGTTCCGCATGTATCCCGGGCTGGCAAGGGCGCAGCTGACAGAAGACCCGGAAGGCAATGTATGGGGGGCTTCCTTCAGCGGAGGAGGCATTTACAAATTCGACCGCCAGCACGATACGGTGACCCATTACACCACTGCTGACGGGCTGAAAACGAACGAAACGTCGAGCATCCTTGTAGACAGCGACGGTGACTTATGGGTTATTGAGGGCACGGCCCTTACCCGCTTTGACCGGCACACCTTCCAGCGCCGGGAGAGTTACGAGCTCGGTGCTTCCAAAGCAATCGGGTTCCTGGAAGACAATCACGCACCGGGGGTTCTCTGGGTGAACCTGTACGGTTATGGCCCGGTGCGCTTTGACAAGCACACGCATGAGATTGTTTCATTCAAGGCGAATCCCGCCAACCCTCAGGCGCTGGAGAGCCCCCTCATCAACTGCCTCTACCAGGATCCCGACGGCAACATCTGGATGTCGCTGATGCAAAAAGGCAGCGTGACCAAATACGACCACGCCAATGGAACATTTGTCCGCTATACCCACAACCCGCATGACCCGGACAGTCTTTCCAACGAGACAGTGACAACCGTTGGCGGGGATACCAGGGGACGGGTGTACATGGGCACAACGGACGGCGGGCTGAACCAGTACGACCCGGCCACCGGAAAATTCAGACGGTTTACTTTTGACAAGATTGGGTTCATTCCCGACGGCCCGATATTGGGCTACAAAGATGAGATCTATATAGGAACGTTTGACCAGGTCGGCCTGGTCCGCTTCAACCCGGACACCGGGATGTATAAACTGTATACCGGGGAAGACGGCCTGATGGGGATGTCCTACCCGGCCTACAAGGGGATGACCCGCGACGGCGAGATTTGGGTCTCCGGCTCACTTGGCACCTCCCACTTTTTCCCCGATAAACTCACCGAGAACACGGTTCCCCCGCAGGTATACCTGACGGCGCTGACCCAGGGCGGCCAGCCATTCATATTGAACCAGACGGTGAGCACCACACCCGAAATCAGCCTCGACTGGCAGCATAACTACTTTGAGTTCGAGTTCGTGGCGCTCAACTACCTCAAGGCCGAGAAGAACCGCTACCAGTACATGCTCGAAGGGCTTGATAAGGACTGGTATAATGCCGGCACCGAGCGCAAGGGCCGCTACTCCGGCCTGCCCGCCGGAACCTATACCCTCCGGATCAAAGGGTCCAACAATGACGGGGTATGGAATGAACAGGGGGTTTTTCTGAAAACAACCATCGTTCCTCCGTTCTGGGAGACCTGGTGGTTCAGGGGCATTGCTCTTCTCGCGCTCGCAGCGCTGGTTTTTGCTGCTTACCACATTCGTATCAGGAGCATGCAGGAGAGAGCCCGGGAACTTGAGAGGGAAGTATCCGAACGGAGAAAGACAGAACAGGAGCTGCGGGAGAGTGAGCGTAAATTCCGCGCTATCTTCGACCAGACCTTCCAGTTTATCGGGCTGCTGAAACCTGATGGCACGGTGATAGAAGCGAACCGATCGGCTTTGAAGTTCAGCAGGATAAAAGAATCTGATATCATAGGCAAACCGTTCTGGGATACCCCCTGGTGGACACATTCCACAGATTTGCAGGAAAAATTGCGCGTGGAGATAATAAAAGCTGCAAAAGGGGAATTCGTACGGTTCGAAGCAACGCATTTTGCGGCAGACGGAAATCTCCATTACATTGATTTCTCGATAAAACCGGTGATGGACGAATCCGGTGCAGTTCTCCTGCTCATTCCTGAAGGCCGGGACATCACCGAGCGTAAACGAGCAGAAGATGCCATGAAGGTGTCTGAGCAGCGGCTTGCCGACCTCATCAGTTTCCTGCCGGATGCAACGTTTGCCATTGACCGCCAGGGAAAGATCATAGCCTGGAACCGGGCAATTGAGGAGATGACCGGAGTTCCTGCCGGGGACATCATGGGAAAAAGCGATCACGAATACGGGATCCCGTTCTACGGCGAGAGACGGCCGATCCTCATCGACCTGGTTTTCAAAGATGATGATGGAATCCGGTCCAGGTATCCTTTTGTAGACAGAAAAGAGGACAAGTTTATTTCAGAGATTTTTATCCAGCGCCTCTATGGGGGGAAAGGCGCACAGCTCTGGTGCATCGCTTCCCCGCTCTATGATACTGTGGGCAATATTACCGGCGCTATCGAATCTATCCGGGATGTCACCGACCGAAAAAAGGCTGAGGAAGCCCTCAGTGAGAGTGAGCAAAAGTACCGCACAATATTAGAGAATATTCAGGATGTCTTCTACCGCACTGACCGGGAAGGGACCATGATCATGATATCCCCGTCCGGTGCAGCACTCCTCGCGTACGATTCCCCCGATGAAATGATGGGGATCAGTATTGCCGGACAGATGTATGCACACCCGGGTGACCGGGTGGCATTCCTTGAGGCAATGAAGGAGAAGGGTTATGTCCGGAACTATGAGGTCAACCTGAAGCGAAAAGACGGCACGGTTGTGATGGTATCGACCAACAGCCATTACTATTACGATACCGATGGCGGTATCGCGGGTATCGAGGGAATTTTCCAGGACATCACCGAACGTAAGAAAGCAGAAGACGCCCTGCGGTTGTCCGAACAGCGCCTTATGGATATTTTCAATTTCCTGCCGGATGCAACATTTGCGATAGACCGGGAAGGAAAAGTCATTGCATGGAACAGGGCAATCGAGGAGATGACCGGGGTTTCCGCAGAGGAGATCCTGGGTAAGTGCGATCACGAATATGGCATCCCATTCTATGGGGAGAAACGACCCATCCTCATCGACCTGGTTTTTAAAGATGACGACGAGATCAAATCCAAGTATCCCTATGTCGAGAGGGACGAGGACAAATTTATTTCCGAGATCTATATCCAGCGCCTCTATAGCGGGAAGGGGGCTCATCTCTGGTTCATTGCTTCCCCGCTCTACGATACAGAAGGCAATATTATCGGTGCAATCGAGTCCATCCGGAATATTACGGACCGGAAAAAGGCCGAAGAAGCCCTCAGTGAGAGTGAGCAGAAGTACCGGACACTGGTTGAATCCTCTTTTGATGGAATCGTAATCCACCAGAAAGGGTTGATAGTCTATGTCAACACTGCTGCGATCCACCTGTTCGGTGGCACATCTGAAAAACGGTCAATCGGTGTTCCGGTCCTTGATTTTGTACATCCGGATTATCGGGCCAAGGTCCGGGAACGAATAACTGCAGCTGTAAAGGATAACCAGCGGATCCTGCGGGAAAAGTTTGTCAGGAGAGATGGCAGTGTCATCGATGCGGATGTTGTCTCTATTCCTATTGTCTGGAACGGTGAACCTGCCGGGTATGTGATCTTCCGGGATGTCACCGATACGGTGAAGGCGGAGATGGCCCTGCGGTTGTCCGAACGGCGACTAATGGATATCATCAATTTCCTGCCGGATGCAACGTTTGCTATCGACCGGGAAGGAAAAGTCATTGCATGGAACAGGGCGATCGAGGAGATGACCGGGGTTTCTGCAGAAAAGATCCTGGGAAAGAACGATCACGAGTACGGTATCCCATTCTACGGGGAGAAACGACCCATTCTCATTGACCTGGTATTCAAAGATGACGACGAGATCCGATCCAAGTATCCCTATGTTGAGAAGAAAGATGACAGGTTTATTTCCGAGATTTATATCCAGCGCCTCTATGGGGGGAAGGGGGCTCATCTCTGGTTTATTGCTTCCCCGCTCTATGATACAGAAGGCAATATTATCGGTGCAATCGAGTCCATCCGGGATGTCACCGACCGCAGGATGGCCCAGGATGCGCTGGACCGGGCAACAAAAAAACTGAGCCTGCTCAACTCCATCACCTTTTCCGATATCCAGAATGGGATATACTCCCTTACCGGCTATCTTCAGTTGCAGGACAAGATTCAGATGGATGAAAAAATGCGCCGGTTCCATGACAGGCAGGTCGGGATCGTGCAGACAATAACAGAATCCTTAAAATTTGCAAATCACTACCAGGGCCTCGGTCTGAAAGCCCCGTCGTGGCAGAAAGTCCAGCACTCATTCCTTCTTGGGATCTCGCACACGGATATTTCCAGGATGGCCCGCACCCTCAATGTCGAGGGGCTGGAGATCTACGCTGACCCGCTTCTCGAGAATGTCTTTTTCACGCTTGCTGAAAATGTCCTCCTGCACGGGGAGACTGCAACGGAAATCACGTTCCGGTATCACGAATCACCGGAAGGACTTACCCTCTTCTTTGAGGATAACGGCGTGGGAATTCCCGATTCCATGAAAGAGAGGGTTTTTGAGAGGCAATATGAAGAAAAAAAGGGTATGGGCCTGTTTCTGGCACGGGAAATTCTTTCCATCACCGGAATCACGATCCGTGAGACCGGTGAACCCGGGAAAGGTGCCCGGTTCGAGATTGCGGTGCAAAAAGGCGGGTACCGGTTTGCCTGAATTCCGGCCCGCAGATCCCCCGTCATTTTCACAGTCCCGATCCTGCAGGGGATGGCGCAAACCAAAAGCAGGAACGGGGATTCCATGGCGGATTAAAAGGGGCTTCTTCTTTTTTTGGTCCCGCGGGCGCACCCCCGCGATCCAGGTGGTTTTTCCTGCATTCCCGTGCGATTTCTCAGCCTGGCATAAAAGAGGGTATGATAATCATTAAAGTGACGGGAGATAAGATCATAAGTGGTGCGAGCATGAAAGAAGTGCCCAATATTCTATGGCTCGAGGAGATCAGGAAGGAGGATATCATTTCGGTAGGGGGCAAGGGGGCATCTCTTGGAGAGATGGCTTCAATCGGCCTTCCTGTCCCGAAAGCCTTCGTGGTCACCGCTCAGGCCTTCCGCAGGTTTTTAGTCGAGACCGGTCTTGAAAAGAAGATTTATGCATCGTTCGAACGGCTCGATGTCGAGAACAACGAGGCACTTGAAAAAGCGGCCGAACAGGCAAAGACGCTGGTGCTCAGGGCAAAGATGCCCGTGGTTATCCGCGACGAGATCCGGAAAGCCTACAAGAAGATGGACAACGGCAACCTCATTGTTGCCGTGCGGTCGAGTGCCACCGCGGAGGATTTGCCTGATGCCAGTTTTGCCGGCCAGCAGGAAACCTATCTCAATATCAAGGGGGAGGCTAACCTCCTTTTGTCAGTCCAGAAATGCTGGGCATCGCTCTATGGTGCGCGGGCTATCTACTACCGGGCCAAGCAGGGATTCGATGACCACACCGTCAATATTGCAGTCGTGGTCCAGCAGCTTGTCCATTCCGAGAAGGCCGGGGTCATGTTCACGTCCCACCCGATAACCGGTGAGTCCCTCACCATCATCGAGGGATCGTGGGGGCTTGGGGAAGCCGTGGTCTCAGGTTCGGTCTCTCCCGATAAATACGTGTTTGACCAGCGGACCGAGAAAGTGGTGGACACGCTCATCTCCAACAAGAAAGTGGAGATTATTGCAGACGGCGACCATGGCACGAAACTCGCCGATGTACCCAAAGACCGGCAGGACAAGCAGGTTCTCTCGGATGCCGAAGTAGAGAAGCTCGCAATGTACGGTAAGATCGCAGAGAACCATTACGGAATACCGCAGGATGTTGAATGGGGCATTGTCAGCGGGACATTCTATATTCTCCAGTCCCGTCCGATCACGACAATAGGGAACAAGAAGGAGGCAAAAGGCATGTCAGGACAGAAAGCAGGCGCGAATATTCTTATCAAGGGCCAGGGGGCTGCACCCGGCATAGCTTCGGGGAAAGTCGTGGTTATCCGGGATGTCAAGGACACCGGCTCGGTAAAAGAAGGCGATATCCTTGTCACGAAGATGACCAATCCCGACATGGTCCCGGCAATGCGCAAGGTTGCCGCTATTGTTACGGACGAGGGCGGGATGACCTGCCACGCGGCGATCGTGAGCCGGGAACTGGGCACACCGGCGGTTGTCGGGACAAAGAACGCAACAGGAGTTCTCACCAACGGGCAGCTTGTCACGGTTGATGGCGAGCTGGGCCTCATTTATGAAGGTGCCGTTGCGCCGACAGCCGCCTCTCCTGCAGCGGGATCCGTCCAGCAGGCAGTTATTGCCCATGCACCCATCATAACCGCAACCAGCGTCAAGGTGAATGTATCCATTCCTGAGGCGGCGGCCCGGGCAGCAGCAACCGGTGCGGACGGTGTCGGGCTCCTCAGGATCGAGCACCTGATCCTTGGCCTGAACAAGACCCCCGGCTGGTTCATCCAGAATAACAGGGAAGAGGAGTTTGTCAAGGAACTCCACGATGGTATAAAAATTGTTCTCGACGCATTCCCCGGAAAAACGGTCTGGGTCCGCACACTCGATGCCCCCACTGACGAGTTCAGGAACATGCAGGGCGGCGAGAACGAGCCGCACGAGCACAACCCGATGCTGGGCTGGAGAGGCATCCGCCGGGACCTCCAGAGCCCCGACCAGTTCCGGCTCCAGGTCGAGTCCTTCAAACGCCTCTGGAACGAAGGGTATGAAAACCTCGGCATCATGTTCCCGATGGTCTCGCACCCCGACCAGTTCCTTGGCGCAAAAGAGATGATGCGGGCCTGCGGCGTCAATGTCGAGAAAGTTACCCTCGGCATTATGATAGAGATCCCGTCGAGCGCGATCATGATAGAGGACTTCATAAAGTGCGGGATCAAGTTCGCCTCGTTCGGGACAAACGACCTGATCCAGTACACCCTTGCCATTGACCGGAACAACGAGAACGTTGCCGACATGTACAACCCCCAGCACCCGGCAGTTCTCACCCTCATCCACAACGCGATCCAGATGTGCCGCGCCTACAATGTGGAGTGCTCGATCTGCGGGCAGGCCGGGTCCGACCCGAAGATGGCTGCCTGGCTCGTTGAGCACGGCATCACCAGCATCTCGGCTAACATCGATGCGATAGCCAAGATCCGCGAGGCGGTGGCAAGGACGGAGAAGCGCATCATCCTGGAAGCCGCGAGATCAAAAGATGCTGAATAAGGGTCGGGCAGAAGAAGAACTCTTCTCATTTTTCTGCCGGAAAAAAGCTGAAGACCTCGACTATACGTTTATTCTCAGCTCCATGTGCACGCTTCCCCACCCGGTTGCGGTTCGGGCGCACTGCATGTTCATGGAGACCAACCTTGGCGATCCCGGGCTTTTCCCCGGGACAACATCCCTTGAAAAACTGCTTGTACAGCGTTTCTCGGATCTCTTCCACTGCCCGGATGCAGGGGGGTATGCAACAAGCGGGGGCACCGAATCCAACATCCAGGCGCTCCGGCTTGCAAAAGCAAAAAAACATGAAATTACATCCCCGAATGTGATCGTGCCGGGATCCGCCCACTTCTCTTTCAAGAAAGCCTGCGATATCCTCGGCCTCGAGATGCGCCGGGCACCGCTCTGTGCAGACCACCGCATGGATGCAGACGCAGCAGCGAACCTGGTTGACCGGAATACCGTTGCCATTGTCGGGGTTGCCGGCACCACCGAGTACGGGATGGTAGACCCGATTCCCGCGCTCGGCAGGATCGCTGTGCAGGACGACCTCTTCTTCCATGTTGATGCAGCGTTCGGGGGAATGGTGATCCCGTTCCTTTCGGATCCGATACCTTTTGACTTTGCCGTGCCCGGCGTGACCACGATCGCTGTCGATCCCCACAAGATGGGCATGAGCACGATTCCCGCGGGATGCCTCATCACGAGAGAAGCAGACCTGCTCAATATCCTCAACATTGATACCCCCTACCTGACCGTGAAACAGGAGTACACCCTTGGCGGAACCCGCCCGGGTGCCCCTGTAGCCGGCGCACTTGCCGTTCTCGACTACCTCGGCAGGAACGGGATGACCGCAATCGTTGCAGGGTGCATGAAGAACACCCGGCGCCTCATTGCCGGCATGGAGACCCGGGGCTTCATACGGGCAGCAACCCCCGATGTGAACGTGGCAACGTTTGCCTGCGAAAAAGAGCGGATCCCGGCCCCGTGGAAAGTCTCGTGGACCTGCCAGAAACACCTCCGTATCGTCTGCATGCCCCATGTGCATCTCGACAGGATAGAAGCGTTCCTTACTGATATTGGTGATAACCATGCTTGACCGACTTGTAGAATCACTTGAAACCTGCCCGATGGTGAAACGCGGGGAGTACAACTACTTCATCCACCCGATCACCGACGGGGTACCAATCGTCGAACCGGCACTCCTCCGCGACGTGGCAGCTGCCATGATCAAGGTGATGGACTTAAACAACGTGGACAAGATCGTTGTCGTCGAGGCAATGGGGATCCATATCGGCTCCGTCCTCTCGATCATGACCGACATCCCGATGACCGTTATGCGCAAGCGCGTGTACAACCTGCCGCACGAGGTCCCGGTCCACCAGAAAACCGGCTACTCGAAAGGAGAACTGTACCTCAATGGCGTATACAAAGGTGACCGGGTCGTGATCATCGATGACGTGGTGAGCACCGGCGGAACCATGAAGGCACTGCTCCATGCACTTGAGATTGCCGGGGCTGAGGTCGTGGATGTCTGTATCGCGATCCAGCGGGGCGATCCCGACATTGGCCGGCCTTACAAATCCCTCGTGAAGATCGAGGTGGATGACCGGGTCCATGTTGTCAAACGATATCTCTGATCTCATCTGCAGGCTGCAGGAGCGGAAGGCAAAAACGGTTGCCCTCCAGTTCCCGGAAGGGCTGAAGCGGAAGGCTGCAGAGTATGCCCGGGCACTCAAAAGCGCCGGCTTTTCCGTCAGCGTCAGCGGGGATCCCTGCTTCGGGGCCTGCGACCTTGCTCTCGATACCCTTCAAGATGCCGACGTGCTTGTCCATGTGGGCCATGCCCCCGTAGATGAACAGGACCGGGTCATATTTCTCCCGTTTGCTGTTGACTTCGATGTCCCCATCATAGAAAAGGCCGTTCCCCTCCTGAATGGGCAACCCGTCGGCCTTGTCACCACCGTCCAGCACGTCCACCTTGTCCCGGCAATGGAATCTTTTCTTCGGGCAAAGGAAATTGACGTGCGGGTTGCAGACGGGAGCGGACGAACCCCCCACGCAGGGCAGGTACTCGGCTGCTCTTTTACAGCTGCAAAGATCCCTCTTGCCAGCGAGATCCTGTATGTCGGAACCGGGCTCTTTCACCCTATCGGTATAGCCCTTGCAACGGGGAAACGGGTTGTTGCCCTCGACCCCCTCTCCGGCATTGCATCGGAAGTGAGCGGAGAGACCCTGCTCCGGAGGCGCTTTGCAGTGATAGAAAAAGCCCGGGGTGCAAAGACCGTGGGCATCATTGTCAGTACCAAGAGCGGGCAGAGGCGGATAGACCTTGCCCGCCGGCTCGCTTTGCTCTCTCCCGGTGCAGTTCTCGTAGCCATGAAGGAGGTGAGCCCGGACGAGCTTTTGAATCTTGGGTTTGCCTGTTACGTGAATACTGCCTGCCCGCGGCTTGCGTATGATGACCAGGTACGTTTTCCCGTGCCGGTCCTCTCACCGCAGGAATTCGAGATCCTCTGCGGAAAACGAACCTGGGACGATTATGCTATCGACGAGATCCCATGAAACTCAAAAATCTCGAGATGATGCTCCAGCGGCTTGGCGGTTTCCAAAAGCCGCGGGCTGCCCTGGAACAGTACCAGACTCCCGCTCCACTTGCAGCCCGTCTTCTCTTCCATGCGCTGATGCAACAGGATATTGAGGACAGGGCGGTCTGCGATCTCGGGTGCGGTACCGGCGTGCTTGCCATCGGGGCTGCCCTCTTAGGTGCCCGATCGGTGACAGGGATAGAGATTGATGAGCAGGCGATCCGTACGGCAGAGGCAAACGCCCGGCTTCTTGATGCGGATGTGACATTTGTCTCAGCCGATGTCCGCAACCCGGATCTTCCGTCCCGTCTTGGCTCCTTCGACACGGTGATCATGAACCCGCCATTCGGGGCGCAGAAAGTGCATGCCGATCGCCCGTTCATCGACTGTGCTCTTGCTCTTGCCCCTGCTACCTACAGTATCTTTAATGCGGGTTCCACCCCATTTGTAAAAGCCTACACGGAAGGAAGAGCGGAGATTACCGAGAGGATCGGAGGGGCATTCCCGATAAAACGCACCTTTGCCTTCCATACAAAAGACGTGCAGGAGATCGAGGTCGAGATCCTACGGCTGATACGGAAGCAATAACCCGGAATTGCAGCACCAGGCAGTCCATAACCGGTCTTGCTGCGGCCCACATGGTCACCGACATCTACATGCCGGTACTCCCGGCAATCCTTCCCCTGCTTATTGCCAACAACGGCTATTCATATCTCGCAGCCGGTCTGCTGGTGACCGCATACAATATCACCTCCTCATTTACCCAGCCGGTCATCGGCTGGCTCTCGGATACGCGGGGTCTGACGATCAGCGTCAGCATAAGTCTCCTCTTCAGTGCGGTCTTTGTCGCTCTTATGGGCGTTGCCCACAATTACTACATAATCATGGCCTTTGCCATCCTCGCCGCTCTGGGACATGCCTGCTTTCACCCGACGGCACTCAGCCGGGTCAGCAGGCTGTGCACCAGCGCAAACCGGGGAAAGATCACCTCGTATTTTGTGGTTGGCGGAAATCTCGGGTATGCCATTGGCCCGGTCCTTGCCGGGGTTCTTGTCTTTGCCTTTGGTCTGCCGGGACTCCTGCTCCTCATAATCCCGGCGATCATCATGGTGTTTGTCCTCCGGGTCCTCCTGCCGGGGGGTGTTGCAGGGACAACGGACCATCTGCCAAAACCGGCAGCGGTGACTGGAGAACCGCACTCGAAATGGCCATTTGTCATCCTTATGGCAGCCTCGGTGCTGCGAGCCTGGGCAGTCTTTGCCGCCATTACCTATCTCCCGATGTACCTGGTCTCGCAGGGCTATGACCTGGTCGCAGCAAGCACCGTCATGACCCTGATGCTCCTCTCCGGGGTAGCCGGGCAGGTCCTGGGCGGGCGCATCTCGGATGCGATCGGGAGAAAAGAGTTCATGGTCTTCGGCCTTGCCTGCGCCATCCCGTTCTTCTATCTCTTCTTTGTTAGCACCGGGATCCTCTCGATCCTCGCAATCCTCCTCTTCGGGTTCTTCCTCTGGTCCACCTTTGCAGTAGCCGTTGCCATGTCCCACGAGCTCCTCCCGCAGAACGTCGGGCTTGCATCGGGAATGATGCTCGGGCTCGCCATCGGGTTTGGCGGGCTCGGAGTTGCCGTCAATGGCATAATCGCCGATCATGTCTCGCTTGCCGCAGCGCTTGGAACCATCCCTATACCGATTGCGGTTGCAGTTATCTTAATGGCCCTGCTGCCCTATCCGTGGAAATCGTTTCACAGGCAGTTGCAGGGAAAGCACGGGGAGCCATGAGGCCAATATCCTTATATTTCACGGATTGAATAGAATCAATGGAGGATTACTATGGATAAGACAGGGATTATTGCATTGATCGTCGGTATCGTATTGTGTGCACTGGGAGTCTATGCTATCTGGACATTCCTTCCGCAGGTGATCGTGGCAGTCCAGGGACTCATCGGCATCGTCGTGGTCATCATCGGCCTGATGATGCTTGTCTTTGGCGCACTTATCATCAAGGACTGATACGGGAAAAACAAAAAAAATAAAAATCCTTTTTTACACTTTTACGACAAGGCACTGGGAACCTGCCGTTTCCAGGACGGGCTCTGATTTTTCCTCGAAGAAATCATCGAAGGCCTTTTTGACGCCGGGCGCCGTGATGTAGTCGTGGGAGATGAGGATGCCACCGGGATGCATCCGGGGATAGAAAAATTCCAGGCACTGCTTGGTGCTCTCGTAACAGTCAACATCGAGATTCACGAGGGAGAACTTTTTGTCCTTCACCGGCTCTGAAGTTGCCGGGAAGATCCCCTTGTAGAAATGGACATTGGGGTTATCCTTGAGATAGTCCTTCACCGAATCAAAGGACGCGGCGAACTTGCCTTCGTAGAACGGCCAGACCATGTCGATATCGTCAACCTTGGGCAGGCCCTCGAAAGTGTCGAAGAGGTGGAGGGTTTTGTCCCCTTTTGAGAGGCAGATGATCTTGGCTGACCCGCCTTTGTACACACCCACTTCGGCAATATCTCCGGGCACTTTCCGGGTCCGGCGCACGGCCATGTGGATGTGATAGGCTTCGATGTCCTCGAGAAGGAGATCGGATTCTGCCCGGATCTTTTTTAGGGCTCTGGCAAATTCCTTACGCTCGTTGCACCCGTAATGGGAGAGCCGCCCCCGGTTTGCGATATCGTGCCCCATCGTGGGTTCAAAAAAGATGAATTTCCGGAACTTGAGAAGGTATCTGCTCGGGACCACCGTGTCGACTGCCGAGTAAAAGTGCTTCTTTGAAAGCAGGCTCATGTCCTAAATGATAGGTTTTCTACGAATTTATACACAACCCCTCACAAACCGCTGATCATCGCACATCCGGCACCGGAAGAGGTGCATCCACGTCAAGTTCATCAAGGAACGGCATCAGCCCGGTGACAAAGAAGACCGTAGTGTTACCCGTTTCGGATGGTCTGTCACCACATGAAACGATCTCGATCATGAGCGGGAACTCCCGGATCGTCTGCTCGAACGATGGATCGTTCTCGCGGGTGAACTCAAGGAAACTGCCGACATTGATAAAGGGCCGCTCGAACTCGGATACAGAACGGTACTCTTCCATTACGGATGCAAGCGTACGGGTGCGGGCAAGATCCTCTTCAAAAAAGAGCACGATCTCAACCCCGTACGTGTTGGCAAGGGCACCAAGCGTACGGATATCAACCTGCTTTCCGATTGCAAGTCCCAGGAAACCCAGCTTCTCTTCAGGGGTAGATCCCTGCAGGGTTTTTGGGGCATTCTTGATATTCATAGAAATTATGGGTTTTGGTTTTTTGTAAACCTATGGATAGGGAGAAATGGATCGGGGTTATTCCCGGCCGAACCTGTTGAGCAGGGTGAATCCCACCCCGAAGAAGAGGACCGCAGCCACAGGCCAGACCGACCAGGTGATCCGGCCGTTCATCATAACATCAATACCCACAAAAAAGAGACAGAACATCAGCATCATGGCGATGCCGTACCACCACTTCTTTTGGCCTTTTCCCTGTACAGGATCCTGCGTTGTACTCATGATATGGCATAGGTAGTACCTGATAAATAAAAAAGGATTGCAGGGGATCTGCAGGATCAGATGTTTCCAATCTTCGAAGCAGGCTTGGCTACAAAAGCGTTGGCGATCTGGTCTTTCTCAAATGCGGACGGGACTGTTCCGGTCTTTGCATATTGGTACAGGGCAGTGAGGAAGATTCCCTGCATGGCCGATGCAACAACCCCGAGAACGATGACAAGGATGATGAAGAGGGAGAGGGCAGCCAGAAAAACCACGCCATTCCCAAGGAACAGGGTACCCAGCACTCCCAGGAAGGCAAGGATCCCGATGACCATAAAGATGAGCATGATGGAGCCCGCACCGATAATGCTCTCGCCCCAGGTCTTCTTGATGAGCGCAAAGGATCCCTTCATCGAATCCACCACGCCCTTCTCTTCAAGCATGAGGATCGGAACAACAAAGAAGGTGACAAGGCTCCACGCACCCCCGATGAGGGCTGCAGCAATCTCGCCAATGAAACCTGCCTTGTCCGCAAGGATCTGGAGGAGGAGTCCTACGGTTGCCGAGATGAGCGCCCAGGCAAGGATCGAGGGGAGGTGGCGCATGGCAGCCGAGAGGGCTTCCCCGATGCTCATATCCTTTCCGTTCAGCCGGGCATGGACGCATGTGATAAGCGCGGTATTGAAAAAGATCACGACAAAGTAGCTGACAAGATAGAAGACGAATATCCCGGCAAGGACGAGAAGCGATCCTACCGAAGCCTCGTCCGTGAAGCTCCCTGCAAAGAACAGGGGGAGGAGGAATGTTGCAAGTACGATAAGGGAGATAATCCCCGACATTATGGGAAACGCCAGCAGTTTCTTATCCTGCATCAGGATGGCCCAGCTGGTCTTGACAAGCGATATGCTTCGGCCGATACTCTCAAACATAGTACCGGCATGGGACGCAATACGAGATGAAGGTTATGAGTTGCATTAAAAAAAGATCTTACCAGAGGGGCATACCAGCATGACTAGCCTTGGCGCCGCACATAGAGGCAGAGCCCCAGCCCTGCCGCGAGTATCACAGACACCTCCGGGAGGGGTGAACGGGGAGTTGCCTGTGACGGGGGAGATGCAACAGGGGTCAGGGTTGGCAGGGATAGCGTTGTGGGTGCAGTTGCCTGGCCGGCAACCGGCTGGGTGATGGTGAGGACGCTTCCCGGGACAATATTGCTGATGTTGTCAAGCTGCTCTACCTGGAGCAGCATGAACGGCGAAGTTGCACCCGGAGGGACGGTCCCGGTCACCGTAACGGTAAACTGCACGGTCTGGGTTGTCGGGTAGGCAAGAAGGACCCCGTTGAGGAATGCCGCGTTCCCCGTGGCAGTCTGGCGGGCGGCATTCCGGCCGTCAAGGACAACCTGGATGACCCACTGGGCATCCAGAAGTCCGGTCTCCATCTGGAGCTGGTTGCTTGAAGGGAAAGTCGTGGATCCCTCCGGGACAATATAATAGCTGGCAACAACGGTCTGCTGACTCCCGGGTGTGAGCGGGGGGTTGGGGGAGAGTGATACCGTCTGCTGGACTACGTTTGCTGCCGCAGGGGCACTCATGAGAAAGAGCAGTGCAAGCACAACGAGGATAACTATCGTGGGCCGGGCCATGGTTATATCGAGAAATAATTTCCCTGAAACGCAATAGACGTGTCGGTTGGTTGAAGTGTAGCCCGAATTACCGGGCAAGGATGCTCTGGATGAAGGCGCCGGCCTGGTCAATGGCTTCCTTTCCTTCAGGGATCTGGCCGGCGAAGATCTGCCAGCAGTGGAACATCCCCTCCCAGATCTCTGCCTGGACCGGGACACCTGACCATCGCGCCTTGTCCACGAACTTCCCGATATCGGACAGCAGGAGCTCGTGGGTTCCCATCTGGATATAGAGGCGGGGAAGCCCCTTCATCCGGGCATTGATCGGCGATGCGAGGGGGTCGTGCGGATCATGGCCGGCAAGGTAGGACTTCTGGATCGACTGGAGACGGGCCGGGGTGATCCAGTCCCGCCCGCTGTTTTTGGTAACTGACTCCCCGGGGAAGAGGAGGTCAACCGCCGGGGACATGCAGACCCCGGCGAGCGGCAGGGGACGGCCCTCGTCGCGGATCGACAGGAGGAGGGAGAGAACGAGCGTGCCCCCGGCTGAAATCCCTACGGGAAGAATGCGGTGCGGGGGGTAGCCATTGGAGAGCAGGTAACGGTACGCAGCCTTTGCATCATCGAGAGCCGCGGGAAAGACATGTTCGGGGCTGAGACGGTAATCAACGGAAAAGACCGGGGCTTTTGCGGCCCGGGCAAGCCGTATGCAGAGTCCCAGGTGATCTTCCGTTGATCCAACCGTGAACCCACCCCCGTGGAAGAAGAGGATGACCCGGTCCATGACGGAATCCGGCAGGGTAATCCAGGAGCCATACACCGTGTCCGTGATCTTTACTTTCCCGACTTTATGTGCACCCTCATTTACCACATCAGCCTGCATCTCTTCATAGAATGCGGAAAAGTCCTCCCGCAGGAGAGGCAGGGGTTTCCCCGGATCGGGGGCATGTTCCCGGATAAGGGTCATGAGGTCTTCGGGAGATTCCAGAATCATTATGTCTGTTTTGGGTGACGGGAGATAATAAAGGGGGAGGATCAGAGTGCAGTATCCTGGGGGGGAGTGCCGGCATTTCACTTTCATTCAGTTCACCCGGTTTTAATCACGGAAAATATATATAGTCAACATTCATATGTTGACTTATGCTTCTGCAAATGGTGGGGACTATGGGATCCGACAACAAGAGCAGGGGTTTCGGTTGAACAGATGAAGGCATGAGTATGATCGTCGCATATTTATCGGAAATTATTCAGAAATGGACGGGCTGGTGCCCGAACCGGCAGATGATCCGTCTGGCTCCGGCAGCAATCACAATGCCGTCAACTATCCACATCCCGCTTGAACCGGATGGGAGCGCCGGGGGATCGGGGCGGATAGGCCGGGGAATAGAGTTGTTTACCGGGAGTGTCAGGACACTTGTCAACGAAAAACGGCTGCTCTGGTTTTCGGTTCTTTTCGGGGTTGTCGCCGCGTTCATGTTCCTTGCCCTGTATGCCATCAGGATTCTTGGATCCTATCCCTATGGTGTGATCAGCTATCCTGCCGGGATTGTCCTGACATGTGCAATCGAGCTTGTGAGTATCTTCTGCCTCGGTTACCTGATCACCGGTCTGGTGCTGTCTGGTTCATCAGGACCAACCGTTATGCGGGGATCTATCCGGGGGGGTCTTGATGAGGCAAAAAAACACCTGCGGGCACTTCTCTATTGGTCGGGAATCCTTGCCATTACCGCAACCGCCCTCTATTTCCTGGTCCAGCCCGCTGTTGAACTCACGCTGCATTCCCTTCTCTACCGGTTCCCCTTCGGCTACATTGTCACGCCGGAAGTATACGGTCAGGGCCCCATTGCCGGGGAATACCATATCCTGCATGCCTCTGCCGCAACTTTCCTGCTTATGGTGATCAATGCTATTCTGCTGGTCCTGACCGCACTCGTTGTCCCGGTGCTGGCTCTGGATAAAAAAACCCTCACGGGTTCCATCATTGAGGCAATCCGGCTTGCAAAGAAGAGCTGGGTCGAGATGCTGGTCTGTGTCCTCATCCCCGGTACCATCCTTGTCATATTTACTGCGCTCTCAGGCGGGTTCCAGACGGTTTTCAATGCCAGTGACCTGACATCAGCCGGGTCGTTCTGGTACGAGTTCTACTACAAGGGGGGATGGGGGGTTGTTGCTGCGCTCTACATAACAGCATGGATGGCCCTCGTCCTTATCGCTGCCACCATTTTTGGGATAGCCGTGCGGAATATTTACTCGTGGGCAAAGACTGGTGCGGTGCCGAAAACCCATGGGTGGGGAAATGACTGAGTTTAATTTGCAGGGGTTTTTTGTATTTTCTGCCCGGGAGAAATGATTCGAAAAATCTGACGCTCCCGGGGGCTTTGCCCCCGGCGCTGTGGCGTAAGTGGGGGGTCATCGATTATTATGACCAACGTTTTCTCCAGAACAGTATTTTCAAAGATTCAACGGGTGCGCACTATGGTTATCCTCTCATTTTTCAGGAAAGCCGGCTCATGCCGCTCCCGGGAAACTGAAATGGAGACCGGAAAAGGCACTATCCAGGCCGCCCGGCTCGATCAGGTTCCGGTCGGAGCCGCGATTGCGCTTGTCCTCGCAACCCCGGTGATGAATAAGGATCCCGGCTGGCCGTTTTTGGCAGCCGTGATTCTTGCTGCAGGGTTTTTGATCCCGATCATCATCTGCAGGCAAAGATCCGAATAGCTGGCGCACCGGCAGGTACGATAGATGACCAGGGGTTCTTTCAGAATTACGGGTCCGTATTTTCCTTTTGAACGGTACCGGGTGCATACCGGATCCAGACGATCCCGTTCTGGAGCATTTCGGTTGCAAGATGTCGCAGAGGTATCTGCAGACCTGACAGCCCCGCCTTCTCCGGATCGAAGATCGTAGCATCCGGTCTTCCACCGGCAAGGAACGGGTGTATAAGCACGCTCACTTCGCTGACACAGCCGGTTTTGAGAAGAACGCTGTTGAGAGTCCCGCCGCTGTCCGAGCGGATGGTTCTTACACGGTACTGGCGGTTTAGTTCCCCAAGGGCTTCTTGCATGTCGACACGGTCAGATCCGGCAATGATAGTCATAATCTGCCGCTCTGCAAGGTACGCAAGATACTCTTTTGGGGTTGATCCCGAAACGAGAGCTATGACATCCCGCATATACGGCCACTTCCGGATGGCGTCCCAGCACCGGACCCGCCCCCGGCTGTCGGCAATGACGAGCAGCGGGCGGGGATCGGGCTCGCCGGGTGGCGGGGTGAACATCTCCTCATGTTCCGGGGGCACTTCCAGAGAGGGATTGTCCCGCACTGCTGCAAGGACGGTTTCGCTCCCGAAAAGGACTGCATCCGGGTTCCACCGGGTTGCAAGGGAGTAATATAGCTCCAGATCCGCGGGAAAATTCTTTATCCGGCCATCAAGACTGACGGCGGTATGGAGGATAACTTTCGGTAACATGTCCGGTTCCGGATAATTGTAGGATTTTTCCGGGGTTTAAGGTGGGGGTGTGTGGGGTGAAACTGGAGTGAATATTGTCAGACAATATATTCACAGGCAGAAGAGTACCGCTAATCAGGAATGTCTGTTCGCGAATCACTTGCAGAACCTGGTGAAAAGCCGGGTTTTGTCATAAGAGTCTTGATAGACGTATGCAATCGAAACGAAGAAGAACTATTCAATCCGGATCTCTGTCAGGAGAAAAACCGGAACGCCTTGGACAGGACGGAATTACAAAGGTGAGCTCATTGGAAGAATTGTCAGAAGAGTGTGTAAGAAATGCGGAGGTAAACGGGATCACGCTCGCGTACCGTGAATTCGGTTCAGGACATCCGCTTCTCCTGATCAACGGGTTTGCCTCTACGATGGATACATGGAATCCCCCATTGCTTGCGCTGCTTTCCCAAAACTTCCGTGTCATCATCTTCGATAACCGGGGTACCGGATATTCCACCGCATCGGACGAGCCGTTCTCCATCCCGCTCTTTGCCAAAGACACAAAAGCCCTGATGGATGCATGCGGGATCGATCGCGCCAACGTACTCGGGCTCTCAATGGGAGCGTCGATTGCGCAGGAGCTGGTGCTCACCTGCCCGGGGCGGGTAGAGAAGCTCATCCTCGTTTCGGGCACCTGCGGGGGGGATGCCGGCATAAGGATGAAACCTGAAGTCTGGAACAGGCTCTCGGACAAGAGCGGGGATCTGCCCGAGCTTGCCAACCGGATGTTTTCCGTGCTCTTTCCTGAAAGCTGGCTGGCAGCCCATGATCCCTGGAAGTACTGTCCCGAAGTGCACGAAACCACTCGTGAGGAGATTGCTGCACGACAGGCAGAGGCATTTTTTAGTTGGGTGGGATCATGGAAACGGTTGCCGGAAATCCGGTGCCCGACGCTGGTAATTACGGGAGCTGATGATGGGGTAATCCCACCGGAAAATGCTGCTATTCTCGCGGAAAGGATCCCGGGATCTCAGCGGGTACAATTCCCGGGCGCAGGGCACGGACTACAGTACCAGTGCCCGGAGGAATTTACAAGAGCGGTTCTGGCATTTCTTGGTAAGTGAACGCAGAGAGAGATCCAAAATTATCCCGGATAAGGGAGGTCAGGCTGCGGCAGGGGATGATATAGTCCGGCAGGATCTGACTGTGCCAACATCTTATTACCATAGCAATGAAATTCGTTGATATTACGGAGTCCGGAACCCATGATCACCCAGGTTCATTTCATCCTGACCTACCAGTGCACCCTTGAATGCGAACACTGCTTTGTCTGCAGCAGCCCTTTGTCCGAGGGGACTTTCACCCCGTCCCAGGTATCCGCGATTCTCGATCATGCGGGCAGGCTCGGAACGGTGGATACGGTCTATTTCGAGGGGGGAGAACCGTTCCTTTTCTATCCGGTCCTTCTTGAGTGCATCCGCCTGGCGCGGAGCAGAGGGCTCTCTGCGGGAATAGTAACCAACGGGTATTTTGCCACGTCCGAAGAGAATGCACGGTGCTTCCTCGAACCGATCAGTACCCTTGGCATTTCTGACCTCAGCATCAGCGACGACATTTTCCACTACGAGAACCGGCAGGACAATGCAGCCCGCCGTGCTTTGGATACGGCGCAGGAGTTGGGTCTTCCGGTTCTGGCCCTTGCACTGGACCCCGGCGGATCTGGTCCCGGGACCCGTGCATCCTTACGGGAGGAGAAGAAGGGGGTAATCTCAGGCGGAAGCATCATGTTCCGGGGCCGGGCTGCGGCCAAACTGAGCCAGTACGCAGAGACCCGTGACTGGCGGCAGTTCACATCCTGCCCTTACGAGGATCTGCGGAACCCGGACCGACTTCACGTGGATGCATACGGGAACCTCCAGATCTGCCAGGGGATCTGCATAGGAAATGTCTGGGAGCGGCCGCTTGATGAGCTGGTTCGGGAGTATTCCCCGCTTAATCACCCAATCTGCGGGCCGCTGATAGAAGGCGGACCGGCACATCTTGCAGAGAGCCTTGGATATACCCCGCCGGAAGCGGGCATTGCTGATGCCTGCCACCTTTGCTGGCTCGCCCGGAAGTCTGTCCGGGAAAGGTTCCCGGACATTCTTGCTCCGGCGCAGGTATACTGCAACGAGTAAGATCAAAAACAAATATTTACAGGATAGAATAGGATATTTCCGTAAAGGACTATCCCCGCTCAGGCAGCTGATGGTTTGCTCCCGAATTTCAAAGATGCCCAGCTGATAATAACTCCTCCTATCAGGTAATGGATAAGGCCGAATGCCAGACCTGCGATGAAGAATTTCAACGGAAGGTTGATGAGCATCCACATGCCCAGCATCGAGGGGAGACTAGGAGGAACAGCAGGATACCATAATTGAAGCCCTTACGGATCCCCGTCCCCGGGATGCCAGATCGCAGGATGTGAAAGACGGTGCTGTAGAGCAGCGCAAGGCCTACCGAAACGCTGATGCTTATCAGATAAAACATTGCCGGGGGCGGACCCATATCCGGCATCATCAGCTTGCTCCATACCGGAAAATATTCGGGCATCATGTAGATGTCCATGGTTGTAATCACCTCTCCCATGAGGATGATCTGCGAGGCAACCGCAAAGAGAATGCCACCGATAATGATGGGTTTTACCGCATCTGCACACGAGTCTTCGTTCATACTATCGTCCTATATAATCAATTTCCGGCAGAACTCCATAAAAATATGGCGTATGGGGTGTGATAATGAATTCAAGGAGCAGGTTAGAGATGGATACATGGGAATGGGGAATGTGAAACGATCATTTCAGGTCGCGACCCTGCCGGTATCCGCAATAACGATACAATGACATGAAAAGCGCTGCCGCTCAAGGGGAAAACATTACAAGAATTGAGACCGTGTAAGAAGGAAAAGTGACAGCAGCTTGGTATGGTTCCCGGGGACTCGCGTACCTCAGTACAGCATACTACGTGTTCCGGCTTAACTGCTGGGTTCGGAATGAGACCAGGTGTTTCCCGAAAGCTATGGCCGCTGTCACCAGTTGTTGAGACTGGACTTGTCACTCAGGTTGTGAACCTGATCATATCGCACATCGTCGACAATGACACAGAATTATTTGAGCATACGCTCTTAGGGTGAAATTTACAAGAATTGAGACCGTGTAAGAAGGAAAGGTGATAGCAGCTTGGTATGGTTCCCGGGGACTCGCGTACCTCAGTACAGCATACTACGTGTTCCGGCTTAACTGCTGGGTTCGGAATGAGACCAGGTGTTTCCCGAAAGCTATGGCCGCTATCACCACGAGTTTGCTTGTTTTAGATGCAGTCGAAGAACGTTTAAGCTCTTCTCCTCACCGAACTGCAATTTGCAATTCGGTTGAAGCCAAGGTCCGGATTTGAACCGGAGTGTAGTTGATCTGCAGTCAACCGCGTGGCCGCTCCGCCACCTTGGCAGCCGTGTAGGATGATACCCTATCTAATAGGATAGGATATAATTTAAGGTTTGCACAAAGAATTTCGTCTGGGTTTAATGTGGTGAGCACTAGCGATTGGACGTTAGTACTTGCGGGCTGAACACGTCGTTGCCTTCGTGCGTACACCCCAAGCCTATCAAACGGATCTTTTATCCATGTCCTCAACGGAGTCTCTTTTTAGGCCGGGTTTCAAGCTTAGATGCTTTCAGCTTTTATCCCTTGGCGCGTGGCTGCTCGGCACTGCCTTG
Organism: Methanoregula sp.; assembly: GCA_041645355.1. GTDB lineage: Archaea > Halobacteriota > Methanomicrobia > Methanomicrobiales > Methanospirillaceae > Methanoregula. The sequence continues at coordinate 8 of JBAZQF010000001.1, read as the reverse complement.
TCAGACAA